>NZ_JAMTCD010000009.1 GCF_025370255.1 Shewanella holmiensis | reverse complement strand
TGCATTTCAGGTTGATGGATAACGGATAGCGTATTCATATCATTCCCTTAATCTTCAGTTTTAGCGTGCTGTTTTAATGCAACAAGTAATGGCTCTGATAATTCAGCCTTTTTACCTGTTTTAAAGTTAAACATTACAACCTTTGCCCAGCCTATCGTTGTAACGGTCTGTTGTGCTTCACTATAAGCTGTGTAGTGCATGGTAAAACGATCCGCGGCTATATCGCTAATGGTCACGCCAACGATTAAGGTATCTGGAAATGTAACCGGTCGTTTATAACGAGCGTTGGCTTCACTCAGTACAGGGCCAATTCCGGTTTTAGGCAAATCTTCTAATAAATTAATTTGGTTGAAAAAGTCTAATCTTGCGGTTTCAAAGTATCTGAAATACACCGCGTTATTCACATGTTGCAAGGCGTCCATTTCTCCCCAGGCAACGGGTATTCTTATATGTATCGGATGCGTTGCAATAAAATCTTCCATGGTTTGTCCTTGTATTTGACGGTAAACGTTAATTTCAAACAACTGTTTAACTTAAGACCAATTTAGCAACCATTGATACTGACAACAAGTATTATGCTATTGTTTTGTTATCAAATGGATTAGCGGCCCATCAAATACCTTTGTGAATAAGGTGGCTGCGTTGGTAAAAATGAGTCTGGTAGCCATGTTTGCAAGAATAAAATCGTTTAAATTACCTAAGCCTACCTTAATGCCTAAGTTGTTCTTTCAACAGTTTTTTAGCCGAATTGTTGCAATTAGAGATCAGTTATCACTGGCGCAAAAATTGTATTTACTGGCTATATTGCTATTGTTGCTCAAACAGCCTTTAGCTTGGGTTGCCACAATTAGCTTATTGGCAATCTTATTAGAGTTTTGGCCTGTTTTTGAAAAGGTTTGGCATAGCCTGGCAGGGAAAGCGGTATTACTGTTGTTTTATGCCATAATCGCCAATTTTGCGTTAGCGAATGCCAGTGCCGTCGTGAATGAAGTGGTTGGTGTGCCTGCGCAGCATTTCAATTACACCCATAACTTTGCCATTCTGCTATACATTCCTGCCTGGTTTATCATTATTAGCGGTATCGTCATGTTTGTCGTGCAGATCATGTCGCCGATGTATTTTGTGTTGATGTGGCTGCTAAAACCCTTGGGTATTCATTCTCCTAAGCTTGTTGCTTATCAAGCTTTTCATCGTATGACCTTTATCATTAGGGTGATTTTATCCGTTATCGTGCTTTATCATTTATGGATGTTAATCGGAATAGATTTAGAAGATGACATTGATGATCCTAAAAGCCATATCTCTCAGGTGTTGATTGACGATGATGAGCAGGTTAGGGAGGAGGTGTTAGCTCAGCTTGAGCAAGCTGATTCAGCTATAGATGAGAAGGCTTTGGCCAATGATGATGCTGACGTCCATGTGGATATCAACGCCGATGAGATTGATTTTAAGCAAGTGCATCAAGATTATTATCTTGGGGTTCGCAAAGCGATTGGGTATTTTGCCTTTACCTTTGAGGCCGATACTTTTTCCCGTTGTGACAAAGCGGAAGATGCTCATGTTGTTGAGCTAAACGATTATGAGATTTTAGAAATTGTGCCTGATAATCAAAGCCAATATGGTTACTCATTTTTGGTTAAAAAATGTTTTTCAGCGGCATTTCCATTGAATAAATAATAGCTAACTTTTACTGTGGTTATAAATTTACCTGAGTATGAACGTCATTTGTTGATAATCATGTCTGAGCATTTTTAAACGCACTTTTGGACAAAACCTTGTTAGAACAATTATTCTATTGATATTTTTTCAGATACGGTTTTGTACTGAAAACGTCAAAGCAAGTGGCCATCTTCACTTCACCACTGAATTACACCAATAATCATTAGCATCTTGGATATTTCTAGTTATTAAATGTGCTAATCTTGGCGAGATAACGCAATTATGGAACCTATTTTTATGTTGGGTAAATTCACTAAGGTGACTGATTATTTCTCTGAGATGGGTGTTCCGCCTAAAACGGTTAAATCCCTGTCAACTCAGTTTAGATTGTTCTCATTGAACCCATCAGATATTTTGCTCGTACAGGGATCTCAGCAGGACTATGGCTATTTTATCATGTCCGGGATACTTAGAGCTTGTCATTACGGTGAGAATGGTCTTGAACGATGCAAAGAGTTTTATTTTAACGGTGAGCTATGTTTCCTCTATTCAAGTTGGTTACAGGGAATGCCTGCACAATATCAAATTGAAACTATTACAGCAGCAGAAGTGATAAGGATCCCCTTGAATTTACTGGCATTGCCTTCTTTCTTACAAGCCAAAGTCGCACTGTTACAACAACAGTTAATATTCAAGGAGCAGAAAGAGGCCCTGCTATTACTACACACACCTGAGCAAAGATATCGGCACTTACTGCAGTATTGGCCACATTGGTTAACCAAACTTAATAACATTCAGATAGCCAGCTATATCGGTATCAGTCCTGTCAGCCTATCGCGATTGAAAGCCAGAATTAAAAGCTAAATATAAGAGGTCGGCATTAACTTTAGTTAATTCCTACTTTGGGATATATACGCATAATCCCACCTCCATATTTATCATAAATTTTGTAGGAGGGAAGCATGTCGGCATTTCTTTGGTCCCAAGTATTGATAGCAATCGCCATCGTATTCGATCTGATGTCATTTCAATTTAAACAAAGACAAAAAATTGTCTGTTGCTTATGTATATCTGGCATCCTGATTAGCACCCACTTTGCTCTACTAGAACAATGGACCGCTGCAAGCTTAATGTTACTCGCGAGTGTTCGCTATTTCACTAGTATTTTTACCACATCGAAAAGATTGATGTTTCTATTTTTAATCTCTGCGCTAGTGATCACTGTGATGACCTTTGTTGACTTAATCAATTTGCTTAGTTTTGGCGGAACGCTATTTCAGACCACGGCTGCATTTTGTCAAAGTGATCAACGTTTACGTCAATTAATGATTTTCGGAACTTTGCTCTGGCTAATACACAATTATCTTGCAGGTTCTCCTACCGCTGTGCTGATGGAGTTGTTGTTTATTGGCAGCAATATTATCGGCTATTATCGTTATTATGGGATACATCTGAGTGTGTTGAATCAAAATAAGTCCATATAATATACATTAGCCAATACTTAAGTGACAAGCACCATGAAAACTGAAGATTTTTAGTAGGGGAGCTTCATATTAATAAGGTCTAAATGAATATTAACTCTAAATCATTTTTGGGGAATTTTCGAGTTAAGAAGTCCCGACAATGCTAAACTTTAAGATAGATTTTTCTATCTTAAAGTTATCTGTTTACTACAAATTTATGGCCAATCTAACTAAGCAACTACAAAGCAAGTTTCAAGTTTGTACTATGTTGAACTTTCAGATAACGTTTTCGATGCCATGTGATAGATAACTACAAATCAGTGGTCAATTTCACTTGACCACTATACCCACCATCCATGGCGGTCAGTAGTCACCGCCGCGCTTACACCCGTAATTTTCGCCTCTTCGATTTGACCATGGACGGCCCATCGGAAGTGTTAGGGCTTTTCGACAATGGCCGAAGCCGATTACAGATGAGGTTTAAAGCTGGATCGATCCCCATCGAAAATTATGCGCTTTTCAGCATTTTTCGTCTGGGGCGGCAGGGTGATTCAAGAGGGTATTGCTGTTGATACCCTTTTGGCCGGTGCAGGATGGAATCCTGCGATGTTAATCCAAACGGAGTTTGGAAATACTTAAAGAAAACTTACGAGCTAAATCTAGTATGGGCGAAGAACAACAAACTTTGGGGCAGAAATACGTTAGCCCTTAACCAATTTATTCCTCAAAACCGCCACAAAATATCAAACTATTATATAACCGCACATTAACGTGTAAGTTCGCTTGGTTATCACTAACCATAAATTTAATGAATAAGATTATTGTGTTAGATGATCTTATAACTAGTATTTGATGGCTTACTGAGGAAATAAAAATTTTGCCGATAAAAAACGACCATTAAGGTCGTTTTGTTATGGGTTAACTATTGCTGTGAATTAGCATTCTAGCTCATCAAATGAGGTGATGATTTTGAACTTGGCAGTACGAGAATTAGGCTCTCTGACCATTTGGCAGGTTAGCATTCCTGCTGCGTCAGCCGCTTTTAGCTCCTCAACCATATCAGAGATAAACAGCATTTGTTTTGGCTTCAAACTAATGGTGTTGCAAATATTGCTATAGGCTTGTTTGTCTAATTTATTACCCGTGCGGGTATCAAAATGGCCACTAAAATGTGCGGTTAAATCGCCCGCATCTGTATGGCTGAACAGCAACTTTTGCGCATCAACTGACCCTGATGAAAAGCTGTAAATACGAATGTTAGCTGCAAGAATACGCTCAATGTTGTCAATAAAGTCAGGGTATATGTGGCCTTTAAATTCAGAACGATTATAGCCTTGCTTCCAAATTAGCCCTTGTAAGGTTTTTAATGGCGTGACTTTACGGTCTTCTTCAATCCATTGGTTAAGAATTTCAGTAACACGTTCAAGCGATGCATCTGGTTCTAAAGCAATATCTTTTACATCGCTGATGCAATAATCCACTAAGGCGTTATCTTGGTTTTGCGTTAAAAAATCAGCCATGGCTTTTTTAGAATATGGAAATAACACATCCTGAATAAAGTTAAGATCTGTGGTTGTGCCCGCTGTATCAACGATGATAGCTCTAATACTCATAATGCTTTGCGACTCCAAGGTGATGCTAGTAATGAGATCCTATGCTTTATTGCGTAGCAAGGCTAGTCAAAACCCCTTAGATTTTCATATTTGTTAACTTATTCATAAGCTGCTAGTTTGTAAGCGAATAAGCTATTAAATAATCACCTGTGCTAGGGGCTGTTGATCTTTGCTGGTGGAATTTTGTTCGAGATAAAAACGAATTAAGCGCGGCGAGTGGAGTGAAGCCTAGCAATCTAAGCAAAATTCACTCAACAAAGCGTAATTCGTTTTTAGCCGAATCCTTCGGACAGCGTTTGTTGGCCATTTTTACTTCGTTATCGGCTTATTATGTAGAATAACTACACAGCAAAGCCTCTGCCTTGTATAAATGGCCAACAATTCGCTGCAAAAACAACCTTGAAAGATCAACAGACCCTAGGTAAGTCATTCAAGGAACGAACATGATTAATATGTTGAAGCAAACTCCAACTCAGTATTTATGGGCTCTGCTGCTCTTGTTATTGCTGGTATTCTCTCCTCAATCAATAGCGCAACAAACACTTGATACTTTAAAGGTTACTTCAAAAAGTTATCAAGGCAGCGCAGATTTTTTGGTCACATTACCCAATAAATATGCTGAAAATACCGATAAAAAATATATCGTTTTGATCGATTTTCATCCCGCAAGCCAACCTTATTTAGCTGGGCTACATCATTGGATGAGCCATAACGGTGGATGGCCGTGGTTAGAAACCATTATTGTTACCGCGCCCGATGGCCATCCAGGTTTAGGTAAGCTGAAGACCTTTACTAATGCAGAGCAGGGGCAGGCATTTTTAAGCTATGTTGAGGATGACTTATTAGCTGCGATAGATAAGAAGTACCGTACCAATGGATTTAAAATACTCAGTGGATTTACCGGGAACGCTACATTAGGGTTGTTTACGTTAATACAAAGGCCGAAGCTATTTAATGCTTATATAGTCGCTAGCCCTATTTTGAGTGAAAATTATCTTTCAGTCATGAAGGACACGCCAAACTTGGTTCCAGCTCTGTCTAAGCTTGCACAACCACGAATGCTATTTCTATCGCGTGCCGATAGTGATTTTGAGCAAAAACAAATAGCCGATTTTGATAAGCTGGTAACGACATTAAAGCAACAAGCACCCAGCAATTTATTATGGAAAAGTAAGGTGTTTGAAGGTTCTTACTATATGTCACAGCCTGCATTGGCAACGATTTATGCCATTGAGCAAATATTTAATGATGTACATACCGTTATTGAGCCAGATTCTACTATTGGTAAAGCTGGGCCAGAAGCGATATATACGTATTTTCAACAAGTATCAAATAAGTATGGCTTTGACGTGAGCGCGGTAGATTCTTTACTTGCGTTGGCAAAATCTAAAACCAAGCTAGAAGATGCTTTGCTTGTTTATCAGTTTGCCGTTGAAAAATACCCGCAAAATGCCCATACCCACCATGGTTTAGCGCTAGGGTTTGCCGCAGTAGATGAAATGCCACAAGCGATAGCCGAATTGCAATTAGCACTGACGATGACAAAGCATCCTTTTTATCTACATCATTGGGGTAAATTACTTGAAGAATATCAAACTAAATAACCCTGATAAGGTGCTAAATTTCCTTTAGTTTATCAGGTATGATAGATCAGCATCTTAGCTTAATAATTAACGTAGAAGGCAGTCATTATGATTTCAAAGTGGGCAAAACGTTTTTTTCAAATGGCTGAGTTGGTCGGCTCATGGAGTAAAGATCCTTCCACGCAAGTGGGCGCGGTGATCACCAAACATAACCGCATTGTATCAGTGGGTTTTAATGGCTATCCCCATGGTATTTCTGATAGTGCAGAAACCGACGACCGGGACATGAAATTACTGAAAACCCTGCACGCTGAAGAAAATGCCATTTTGTTCGCAAAGCGCGACCTTGATGGCTGTGATATTTGGGTGACGCATTTCCCTTGCCCTAACTGCGCGGCTAAAATTATCCAAACCGGTATTACAGGGGTATTTTGCCCAGAACAAAGTGATGACTTTCTATCTCGTTGGGGGGATAAGATTAAAATCAGCCAAGAGATGTTTTTACAGGCGGGTGTTAAGGTAAATTGGCTGCCAGTTGATGAGCTGAACGAAAAGTAAACTTTGATTTCACGGTAAAAAAATCGCCTATATGGGCGATTTTTTTCATTTTAAACTTGTTTTTATTGTGCAATGTAATTGGTTTAACCGCTTCTATCTTATTGCTTTAGATATAACATCCCCTCCTAGCGCACCTTATTGCCTAACGCTAATACTGATTTGTTCTTAAAAGTCGCAATGCTATAAAAAGATCTATTAGATTTTATTCAACAATATTTTTATCAATTAGATTTTTCTCATGAATATGATCAACATCAAATAATCATCTATCACTTTTGGGTAACATCATTAACAAGGCAGATAAATAAAGATTTATTTTGCTTCAGCATAAAAATAGCAACTTTTGAGGGATAGATGATGAAACCAATACAACAATTAGGCGTAATAATTGCGGTGATATTAACCCTAGGCAGTACAGCCATGGCAGCAGAGGGCGGCAACCCTAAAAAAGGAAAACACCTTTACAAGAAAGAATGTAAAGCCTGCCACAGTGCAAATAGTGAAGGGCCAGAGTTAACGCCAATGGCAAAAACAATGGCTCAATGGGATAGATTCTTCACCCGTGATCAACACAAATCAAAACCTGAAGTTTTTAAAGCGCTATCAGAACAAGAACTAAAAGATATTCAACAGTTTTTGTATGACCATGCAGCAGATTCTGATCAGCCTCAAACCTGCGGCTAGCCCTTACATAGCTGATGTTATTGCTAAGTTTTAAATACCAGGCCATCAGCAAACCCAAATAAATGCAGAAAAAACGGGGATTAACCTCATGGACTTCTGCACCCTAAATTTAGCTAACGCGATGGATTTATCAACGTTAGCATAAAAAAGGAATCACTATTATGCGAACCTTAATATCAATTTTAGTGGCAAACGCATTAGCCATAAGCAGCATGGCTGTTGCCGCGGACACGGTACAAGTTAACGATGACGCACAAAAAATTGCTGAACTACAACGCCAACTAGCGGACATTACCGATGAGCTTGACGATATTAATAGTCGAGTTGATAAAACCGAAAGGCATACCGCGCTAGATAGAATTAGCATAACCGGTGACTTTAGAACCAAAGTCCATTCTTTGCATTACCAGAATGTTACCTGGAATCCTGCGATGAAAGTCGATTTTTCTGACTTTGGTGGCAAGGCAATGTCAGGCGCATTTGGATCGCCAACCGATGCAAACTCTCCCCTAGGGCAGATGATGATAGCTAATCCTGATTTGGCTCAAGCATTTCAAAGTGGCCAATTACAAGGTGTGATGCCCTATGTTTTAGCGCCTAAAACGATGCAAGACATAGATAATGATTTGTTTTATACCACGCGCTTACGTTTAGATTTAAAAGCCAAGGTGTGGGATAACGTCAGTTTTTCTGGTCGCTTAGCTATGTATAAAAATTGGGGCGACTCAACCGGTACACAGGTTTTCGACTCATGGCGATCATTCACTATGGACGGTACCAGCAGCGGTAACACAAGTGGCGACTGGTTAAGAGTCGAACGAGCTTATTTTGATTGGCGCAATATCGGTGGCAGCGAAACGTATTTGTCTATTGGCCGTCGACCATCAACCTACGGCCCACCAAGCCATTATCGCGAAAATGAAATGCGCGGCGGTACACCATCAGGGCATTTAGTGAACTTTAACTTCGACGGAGCAACTTTAGGTTACAACCTAGGGGAAATTACCGGTATTGATGGTCAGGTAGTGCGTTTTTGTTATGGGCAGGGCTTTGAGTCTCAGTGGGGGAATGGCGAAATGTTTGGCGACATTGTGACCAAAGATACTCACTTAGGCGGCTTTAATATTGATGTCGTCAATGATGGTAACCACTTCCTACAACTTACCCTTTTTGGTGCGAAAGATGTCAATGATGGCTTTAAAGGCACGATGGCATTTCCAACACAATTAGCGGGTATTTTTGCCCCTACCATGTATCAAGATATGCAAAAGTTCGACAACTTTAACTTTGTCACCCGGGTGCAACCTAGTGGTGTCATTGGTGACATGTATTTAGGTGGTATCGGCTATGCCTATGAAAGTGATGACGACATTAAAGTGTTTGGATCGCTTGGGTGGACACGTGCAGAACCCAATGGCAACAGCGGGTTATTTGGCGGCATGTTAAGTGATGCGGTATTTGAAGCTGAGCTGAATAGCACTGGCACTGAAATTATCATGGTACCTAAATATGCAGATGACAGTTCAACTAAGGATGGTTATGGCATTTATATTGGTATGCAAATACCTGCTCCATTTGGCAAATTTGGTTTGGAGTACAACTATGGTTCAGAATATTGGACGCCATTCACTCAAGCACAGGATGATCCGGTCGGCAGCAAACTAGCCACGCGCGGGCATGTGGCCGAGGCTTATTATATTTTTGACATAAATCCTCGTATGTTTATTAAGTTGGCAGGGCTTTATTACGATTATGAATACACGGGTAGCGGCACGCCTGTTGGCGCACCTCAGAAAATTGATGATGTAATGGCAGGCACTGCATTCTCGATGTTGCCTGTGGTTGATACAGCTTACGATGTTAATGCCTCATTAACCGTTAATTTCTAATCATGGTGTCCCAGCTTGCTGGGGCAAGGAGTGTACGATGAAAACCATGACATTATTTATGGTGTTTGCATTAAGTAGTTCGTTAGCTTATGCAAAGTTTGACCACAAAGAAGCGCTAACAGGGCCATTTACGCAAGGTACCGATGTGACATCCCAATGCATTGAGTGTCACGAAGATCATGCCAAAGAGTTTATGAAGTCATCGCATTGGACTTGGGAGTTAAAGCAAGAACTCCCAGGAAGAACAGTCATGCGCGGCAAGAAAAATAGCATTAACAATTTCTGTGTATCGATAAGCGGTAATGAGCCTCGCTGCACCAGTTGTCATGCGGGCTATGGTTGGAAAGACAATAGTTTCGATTTTTCTGACATGACAAAAGTCGATTGTTTGGTGTGTCACGATACTACGGGAACATATGTCAAAGAGCCTGCGGGAGCTGGCGAGCCTATGGCTAAAGTTGATCTGACGCGGGTGGCACAAAATGTTGGCCAGCCTGTGCGAGATAACTGCGGTACGTGTCACTTTTATGGTGGCGGAGGCGATGCGGTCAAGCATGGCGATTTAGACTCATCCATGTCTTATCCAGATAAAGCGACCGATGTACATATGGACACCGACGGTAACGATTTTCAGTGCCAAAGTTGCCATACCACTGAAAGTCATCAAATTACCGGCAATGCGATGGGCGTATCACCTGGTGGCGAAACCCCTATAGGTTGTGAAAATTGCCATGACAGTGCCCCACATCAAAATAAAAAGCTCAATACTCATACCGCTGCGGTAGCGTGCCAGACATGCCATATTCCATTTTTTGCTAAAAATGAGCCCACTAAAATGCGGTGGGATTGGTCTACAGCAGGAGAGAAACGACCAGAAACCAAAGATGAATATGGTAAAAGTACTTTCATGAATAAAAAAGGCAGTTTTGTGTGGCAGAAAAATGTGCCACCACAATATGCCTGGTATAACGGCAGTGCGGATGCCTACATGGCGGGAGATAAAATTGATCCTAAAGGTGTGGTGAAACTAACCTATCCATTGGGCAATATCGGTGATGCAAAGGCGAAAATTTACCCATTTAAAGTCCATACAGGTAAACAAATTTATGACACAAAACTCAATATTATTATTACCCCTAAAACCTATGGTGAAGGTGGCTACTGGGATAAATATGACTGGGATCTTGCTGCAGACTTAGGCATGAAGGCCAATGCCACTATGGTGGAAAAAGGCTTAAGCTATAGTGGTCAGCATGACTTTGTTGAAACTGAAATGTGGTGGCGTATTAACCACATGGTGTCACCTAAAGATCAAGCGCTGCAGTGTAACGACTGCCATAATAAAGGTCAGCGTTTAGACTGGAAAGCGTTAGGCTATGATGGTGACCCAATGAAAAACAAGCAAGGTAAGCGTCATACAGTGAAGTAACCCCCATACTCATGTATTAATCTTTAAAAGAGCTTAAATCGATAGTCGATTTAAGCTCTTATTTTATTGCAAAGCACCTTAAAGCTGCTTTGAAAAAGGCACATTTAATTCGATGTAGAGGCGGATTATTGTTGAATGATTTTGCCTGCTTTAATCACTTGTTCGCACGGATTAACCCCAAAGGTATAAGCCAATTCTGCCGGTGAACTAATGTCCCACAAACAAAAATCAGCTTGTTTACCTACCACTAAACTACCAACACTTTTTTCTATCCCCAATGCTTTCGCGGCATTGAGGGTCATGCCTTTAAGGGCTTCTTCAGGCGTTAGGCGGAATAATGTGCACGCCATATTCAGCATTAACTTGGTTGAGCAAATAGGCGATGAACCAGGATTGAAATCGCTAGCGATTACCATTGGCACTTTATATTGGCGCAGTAACTCAATGGGAGGCAATTTTGTTTCTCGTAAAAAGTAGTAGGCCCCAGGCAGTAATACGGCGCACGTTCCGCTTTCGCTAAGTGCTTTTACTCCAGCCTCATCCAAATGTTCAATATGATCGACAGATAATGCATTTAACCTGGCGGCAAGTTCACTGCCGCCAATATTCGATAATTGCTCGGCATGCAGTTTGATTGCTAAGCCGGCATTTTTGGCTGCAATGAGTACGCGCTCTGTTTGCTCAAGATTAAACGCAATACCTTCACAAAAGACATCCACGGCATCGGCAAGCTTATGTTGTATTACCTGCGGCAGCATATCGTTTATGACTAAGTCTACATAAGCATCGGGCTGAGTTTTATATTCGGCAGGAATGGCATGGGCGCCTAAAAATGTGGTTTTCACATCAATATGATGATGTTGTCCTAATGCCTTTGCTACCCGTAGTAACTTGAGTTCGGTTTCAGTATCTAGGCCATAGCCTGATTTTATTTCAACCGTTGTAACACCTTCTTTAGCTAAAGTATTTAGACGTTTACGTCCAAGATCAAATAGGGTCTCTTCATCGGCTTCTCGACAAGCTTTAACGGTTGAAATAATACCGCCGCCTGCGCGGGCAATGTCTTCATAACTAGCACCTTGTAAGCGCATTTCAAATTCATTGGCACGGCTGCCAGCAAAAACCAAATGGGTATGGGCATCAATAAGACCTGGGGTGATCCATTTACCTTTACCGCGGTAAATCGGCGTAGCTAATGCATCAAACTGAGGAAGATCTGCGCGAGGGCCTATCCAGGCCACTTTACCGTCCTTCACGGCAATGGCTGCATTTTCAATCGCGCCATATGGCAAGGATGATGAGGCATCCATAGTGGCAACATTGACATCAATCCATACTTGGTCCCAGTTCATAGCCTTTTCTCTTCATTAATTCTTTTTGACTGTTAATCAAACAATACTTGATTAAGCTTGTATATACAAGCTAGGATGAGTGCAATAAATCTCCATTAATTGACATTGGAACATCTTATGGCGTTGGCAAAATTTGCTGAAATAAAACAATTTATCCTTGCCCGTATTGAAGCGGGTGAATGGGAAGAAAACGCCCGAGTGCCATCAGAAAATCAACTAACCGAGATGTTTAATTGTAGCCGAATGACTGCCAGACGGGCATTAACAGAATTGGTCGACGCAGGTATTTTAGAGCGAACCCAAGGGTTAGGGACATTTGTAGCTGGACTAAAATCGCAATCATCGTTACTGAATATCCGTAATATTGCCGATGAAATTAAAGAGCGTGGACACGGCTATACTGTTAAGCAACTTGAGCTAACCCAAATAGAAGCCATTGCGCCCATTGCGATTGCATTGGGGTTAGAGGTGGGCAGTTCAGTTTTTTATTCTGTGTTGATTCATTGTGAGCAAGGCTTACCTTTGCAGTTAGAAGAGCGCTTTGTGAATCCGCACTTAATTCCCGAGTATTTATCGCAAAATTTTACCCAGCAAACGCCGCATGAATATTTGTCCCAAGTGGCTCCGTTAACCGAGGCGCGCCATACTGTTGAAGCCATTATTGCCAGTGAGCAAATTCAACAACGCCTTGAAATTTCAGCAACCGAGCCGTGTTTACAAATTATTCGACGTACCTGGTCACGTAAAGGGGTAGTGAGTTTTGCCCGTTTAGTGCACCCCGGCAGTAAATTCAGATTAGGCGGCCATTTAACATTTAAACGTTAATGACAGCTGAATAACAAGCAAATAAAAACCACAAAAATAAAACAAACCTAACAGGTTGAAGAGGAAAAAATGGATAAACGACATGACCCAAGCCGACGCATTATAGCCCCCCATGGCACCACACTAAGCTGTAAAAGTTGGTTAACTGAAGCGCCGATGCGCATGTTAATGAATAATCTGCACCCAGATGTAGCCGAAAGACCCGAAGATTTAGTCGTTTATGGTGGTATTGGTCGTGCAGCTCGTGATTGGCAAAGTTATGACAAAATTATCGAGGTATTGCAGCGTCTAGAAGATGATGAAACCTTATTAGTGCAATCTGGCAAACCTGTTGGCGTGTTCCGTACCCATGCCGATGCGCCTCGTGTATTGATTGCCAATTCAAACTTAGTGCCGCACTGGGCAAACTGGGAGCACTTTAACGAGTTAGACAAAAAAGGCTTGGCAATGTACGGCCAAATGACAGCCGGCTCTTGGATTTATATCGGTACCCAGGGCATTGTCCAAGGGACATATGAAACTTTCGTTTCTGTGGCAAAGCAGCATTTTGATGGCGTTGCTCAGGGCAAATGGGTATTAACTGGTGGTTTAGGTGGCATGGGCGGTGCTCAACCATTAGCTGGAACGATGGCGGGGTTCTCGGTGTTAGCCTGTGAAGTTGATGAAACAAGAATTGATTTTCGTCTGCGTACTCGCTATGTCGATAAGAAAGCTAAAAGCTTAGATGAAGCATTGTCGATGTTAGAAGAGGCTAAAAAAGCCGGTAAACCTGTGTCTGTTGGCTTACTTGGTAATGCCGCGGATGTATTTAGTGAACTTGTTGAGCGTGGTATTACCCCTGATGTAGTCACTGACCAAACATCAGCACATGATCCGTTAAATGGCTATTTACCGCAAGGCTGGACTTTAGAGTATGCCGCTCAAATGCGTAAAACCGATGAAGCGGCGGTAGTCAAAGCGGCTAAAGAGTCTATGGCGGTGCAAGTTCAAGCTATGCTGACCTTACAAGACAAAGGTGCAGCAACCTTAGATTATGGCAACAACATTCGCCAAATGGCATTTGAGGTTGGTGTCAAAAATGCGTTTGATTTCCCAGGATTTGTGCCCGCTTATATTCGTCCATTGTTCTGTGAAGGTATTGGTCCTTTCCGTTGGGTCGCTTTATCTGGTGACCCTGAAGATATTTATAAAACCGATGCCAAAGTGAAAGAGCTGATACCTGATGATAAGCATCTGCATAACTGGCTAGATATGGCGCGTGAGCGCATTGCTTTTCAAGGATTGCCTGCGCGTATTTGTTGGGTTGGTTTAAAAGATCGTGCCCGTCTAGCCGCAGCATTTAATGAAATGGTGAAAACCGGAGAGTTATCTGCACCTGTGGTCATTGGCCGTGATCATCTTGATTCTGGCTCGGTGGCAAGTCCAAATCGCGAAACAGAGTCAATGATGGATGGCTCGGACGCCGTATCAGACTGGCCTTTATTAAATGCCTTGTTAAATACGGCTAGCGGTGCAACTTGGGTGTCACTGCACCATGGTGGTGGCGTTGGAATGGGCTTTAGCCAACATTCTGGTGTGGTGATTGTGTGTGATGGTACAGATGCAGCCGCTAAACGGGTTGAACGTGTGTTATGGAATGACCCCGCAACAGGTGTGATGCGTCATGCTGATGCCGGATATGATATTGCGAAAGACTGTGCTAACCAGCAGGGTTTAGATTTACCAATGGTTTCAAAAAGTAAGGCAGGGGCGTAATAATGGCTAAGCATATTTTCACACTCACACCCGGTACGTTAACACTTGCAGAATTGCGTCAGATCAGCCGCAACTCTGTTGAGCTTAAGCTTGCCGATAGTGCCATTGCAGAAATTAATCAAAGTGCAGAGATTGTCCAGCAAGTATTACGTGAAGGTCGTACGGTTTATGGCATTAATACTGGATTTGGCTTATTAGCGAACACCAAGATTGCGCCTGATGATTTGCAATTACTGCAGCGCTCTATTGTGTTGTCACATGCCGCTGGTATGGGACAATATATGCAAGATGCGACCGTTCGTTTAATGATGGTTTTAAAAATTAACTCATTAAGTCGTGGTTTTTCAGGTATTCGACTCGACGTTATTAATTTCCTGATTCAGTTGGTTAATGCTGGCGTTTATCCTTGTGTACCAGAAAAGGGGTCGGTTGGCGCGTCGGGTGATTTAGCACCATTGGCTCATATGTGTTTGCCATTACTCGGCGAAGGTGAAATGAGCTTTCAAGGTGAGCTCATCAGTGCCAAAGAAGGTTTAGAAATTGCTGGATTAGTGCCACTAGAATTAGCCGCAAAAGAAGGTTTAGCATTATTAAATGGCACACAAGCCTCAACGGCCTTAGCGTTAGAAGGTTTATTCAACGCTGAAGATTTGTTTGCAGCAAGCTCAGTGATTGGTGCGATGAGTATTGAAGCCGCGATGGGCAGCCGTAGTCCATTTGATGCACGTATTCATGCCGCGCGTGGGCAAAAGGGTCAAATTGATTCTGCTGCAATTTTCCGCCATTTATTAGGCGAAAATTCAGAGATTAGCCAAAGCCACGCTAACTGTGAAAAAGTGCAAGACCCATACTCGTTACGATGTCAGCCACAGGTATTGGGGGCCTGTTTAACTCAGATCCGCCATGCTGCCGAAGTATTAGGCGTTGAAGCAAACGGCGTGACAGATAATCCATTAGTTTTCCAAGACACAGGCGATATTATATCCGGTGGTAATTTCCATGCTGAACCCGTTGCCATGGCCGCTGATAACTTAGCCATCGCAATTGCTGAGTTAGGGTCGATAGCTGAGCGTCGTATGGCGTTGTTGATCGACTCTAGCCTATCAAAATTACCACCATTTTTGGTGAATAATGGCGGGGTTAATTCGGGCTTTATGATTGCACAGGTAACAGCAGCTGCTTTGGCTTCTGAAAACAAAACCTATGCGCATCCTGCATCGGTAGACAGTTTGCCGACATCTGCGAATCAAGAAGACCATGTGTCGATGGCAACATTTGCAGCACGTCGCTTACGTGACATGAGTGAAAATACCCGCGGTGTGTTGGCCATTGAGATGTTAGCCGCCGCACAGGGGCTTGATTTTAGATCACCGTTACAACCGAGTGATGCCGTAGCTAAAGCCAAAGCAGAACTAAGGGAAGTGGTGAGTTTTTATGATCAGGACCGCTTCTTTGCGCCAGATATTGAAAACGCCATTGAATTATTATTGCAAGCAAACTTCAATACTTACTTACCACTGGGGATGATCCCGAGTCGATAAGTATTGCTTCACAATACAAAGGGCAGCAATGTCTTTTGTATTGTGATTAAAAACCGTTTTACATCGTAAATCCAATGCTAAATATTGCCGCTTGAGTATAGGTATCATAACCTGCGCCAATAACAACGCCTTTAAATAAATCGTATCTTAGTCCTACTTCAGCGCCCCAATTTCTGTCTCGGCTACGCTCCCAAGTGGGTTTGCCGTCAACATCTCTTGGCGAAATGTTATTGGTGTAATTGGTTTCGAAAGTGTATGCGGTAGCGCCTGAGTAAAGGCTTAAATCTTGCGATAAGCTGTAACTTAAACCAAAGCGCCACATATATTCCTTCATATTTGCTTCACTTGGACTGGGAACATCTAAGGTGGTTTTTTGGCCTTTAGCATAACCGATGTAATATCCCCATTGGGTATAGTCATCATCAAAGTGTTTTGGCACTATCGTCACGCCCCACATACCTTCTGGTGTGCTTACATAATCGACAAGTAGCGCAACTGAGGGGGTTAAAGTGTCATGCTCTGCACTGCTTGCAACATTCGATATGCATAATACCGACATCCCTAAAAAAGCAGGTAAACCTAGTGGATAAAAACGTGTCATGACATTCTCCAATCAAACAATGCGAATATTGTTTAATCTTTCATGTAAGTGGTCAAATGATGATGCTAAAATCACTGTAAAAATAGCTGCTTGTAGCTTATTTGATGCCATTTTTTGGTGAATCAACACACTAAGAGTTAATGGGGTGTAGTCATATTGTTTGACATTCAGGCCGCATTTTCACAATCAAACGAACAGGATTTAACGTGAATACAAATTGGCGAGTTGAAGTAGCTTCTTGGCTAACAGAAATGGGCATCAATAGTCAGCCCACCGATGGTATATCAACCT
Organism: Shewanella holmiensis; assembly: GCF_025370255.1. Taxonomy (GTDB): domain Bacteria; phylum Pseudomonadota; class Gammaproteobacteria; order Enterobacterales; family Shewanellaceae; genus Shewanella; species Shewanella holmiensis. The sequence goes on along the minus strand of NZ_JAMTCD010000009.1, from coordinate 124,391 downwards.
CTGTGCTGTTGTTTGCATGTGTGGTGTTGGCAAGCATTGGCTATTTTATTACCCGTCGTTTTTTTGTTGCTGGTATTAACCAAGTGATTAGGCGTTCTAGTGTTACTTGGGATGATATTTTTATCCGCTTTAAGATGTTTGAACGACTTGCCATGTTAGTACCCGTGGTGATCTTAGACTTTTTATTGCCAATTATTTTAACTGAGCATGATGTGCTTAGTGCATTTTTAGATCGCGCGTTAAGCGCCATACTGGTTGTGCTGATTATTCGAGCAATTTATGCAGGTTTAAACGCGATAAATGAAATTGCAGATGTAAAACAGATTAATCGTAATTTACCCGTTAAAAGTTTTGTTCAGTTAACCAAGTTGTTTTTATTCTTTATTGGGCTGATTGTTATCATTGCTGTATTAACGGCTCAATCACCTGTGTATTTCTTCAGTGGTCTTGGGGTTGCAACTGGTTTTGTGATGCTAGTGTTCCGTGACACTATTTTAGGTTTTGTGGCGGGTATTCAATTAGCGGCAAACCGCATGGTCAGTAAAGGTGATTGGATCCAAATGGATAAATACGGTGCCGATGGTGCCGTTGAAGATGTTACACTCACCACAGTGAAAGTGCGCAATTGGGATAACACTATCACCATGATCCCAGCGTATGCACTCGTTTCAGATGCGTTTAAAAACTGGCGTGGTATGTCTGAATCTGGCGGCCGCCGGATCAAGCGTTCAATTAACATTGATGTTAACAGTATTAAGTTTCTCAGTGATGAGGAAAAAACTCGCTTATCCAAAGTTAATTATCTAAAAGCGTATTTGCCGCAAAAATTGTCTGAGATCACCGCCGCTAACCAATTGATTAGCGATCTTGACATGCCGGTCAACGGCAGACGATTAACCAATATTGGTACTTTCAGGATTTATCTGCAGGAGTTTTTGCGCCAACATCCTAAAATCCATAAAAATATGACTTTGATGGTGCGTCAGCTGGCGCCGACAACGGAAGGCTTACCAATAGAAATCTATATCTTTACCAATGATACTCGCTGGGCTTATTACGAGGAGATCCAGGCCGATATTTTTGATCATGTCTTTGCCGTATTACCCGAGTTTGATTTACAAGCCTTCCAAAATCCAACAGGTATTGATATGCGTGCAATCAATCGTCAATCTCATAGCTAAATGTAGATGATGCTAAGGGCTGTACAGTGCAGCCCTTGTTGTATATGGACTGAGTTAGCCAACACATCAAGTGAGTTATTTTGATTTGTGATAAACAGGAATGACCTTTGGGTGACGCCCTTTAATCGTGCGATAAAAGTCCATAAGTTGATTCATTTCTACTTCTATATCACCTGTAGGCTTAATGGCTTTGGTGATAATGATCTGCTTCTTTTTAAAGTCTAATCCCACAGGGACTATTTCAACGCCTGCTTGCAAAGCAATATGATAAAAACCACTTTTCCAGCGTGTCACCGGACTACGAGTCCCTTCTGGTGCCAATGCCAATTTATAGGTAGGGTCCTGCTTAAATAGCTGTACTGCTGCATCGACAAGATTATTATGTTTACGGCGGTCGACAGGACTGCCGCCTAATGCGCGAAAAATCCATCCCCATGGGGGAATAAATAATTGGTGTTTACCTAAAAAGTGGATAGGGGTATTCAGAGCGCCACGGGCCAAAATGCCAATCACAAAATCCCAGTTACTGGTATGGGGGCCAACGCTAATAATACAGGATTTATCAGGGCAGATATCACCCTCAAACTGCCAACCTAGTTTAGCTAATAGCCAGCTACAGAATCGATTTAACATAAATATCCTTCTATTGGCCCCAATGGCTAGTTATCGGTGCCTTATTATTATGAGGTTTAAGGTAGCAAATCTGTTTCTGTTGGCAAACCATTATGTTAGCCGCGCTAATGCTTTTGATGAAATAGGATGAAGTAATTGAGAGCGGCAAAGGTAAAATAACAGGTTTAATGTTGGCTTTTTCAACTGAGCCGACTCAGATAGTGCGAGAGATATGAACTAAAGTGTTGGCTCGGCATAGATAGTTATTCGGTGCATAAAAAGCGCTAGTTTTATACTTAATGAGTGGGCGCGTGTTCAAACTCGGCTATTTTTTTAGCTTCTTCCAAAATGGCATCACCCAAATCGGCTTCAGAGCGCATTCTGGCAAAATCCAGTTTCATTCGCTGCTGTTTCGGTAAGGCTTTACGTGCCTCCATTATCGGATGTGATTCGATTAGCTGGTAATGAGCAAATAGCTGGGGAAACAAAGGTGTCACTTGTTCTGTCATCGATAAGGCGTCAAATAGCTTACCGATACGCACAACCCCTTCAGAAAGCTCACAGCGGTCTTCTAGCATGGCAGCAGCAATATAACGAATGTCGGTGAGCACTTTTTGGCGGTGCTCATTAGCAACGGCCTGACGCTCTTCTAGAATGCGTTGATTATTGGCTGTTTGGCGTTTGAGTTTCAGTAATAACGTGGTGGCATAAGCACTCAGGGCGATAATAACAATAATGGCGATAATAATGAGAGCGGTAGACACTTCGGCTCCTTACTGAATTTGAAAAAATAAAACACTGGCGCATTAAGCGCCAGTCGATAGTTTAAGAATTAGTCTTTAGAGAAGTAATCGTTCAGAAGATTTTCACCTGACTCAAAACGTGCTAATAAATCATCATCAGAATCTGACTTAGCTGGTTTTTTGGTGTTTTTAGCGGGTTCAGTTTCATTTAACCCTAATCTTTCCATTAAGCGTTCGATTTGGTCTAATTGTAAATCCAACCATTTTTGATCTTCGGCAGATAAATCGCGACCCTCTTCTAACATATCAAGTAAGTTATTTAGGCGCGGGTCATCTTCTAGCTTAAGCAGTTTCTGCTCATCAGTCATTTTAGGTTGCTTCGGCTTATCTTTTTCAGCCGGTTTAGGGGCTTTTACAACAGGAGTTAACGCCACTGGTTTTTTACTTCCATGACGAGGGTCTGTCGATTTGCCAGCACTTGAAGGTGCATTTTGCTTTAGCAAAGTTTCGTTATGACGACTACCAGACTTTTTGCCAGTTTCGCCACGTTTACCTTCAGGGTTTTTACGATCGGCTTTTTTGACTCTAGGAGCAAATTTAGGGCCGTTCTCTCCGCCCTTGCGAGTTTTTTTACTGCGCGCCATGATTATCTCAGTTACTTTTTAAAACAGATCACGTCGGCGACAAACCCACGTGCATTAAAATAGGATGCGCTTTATATCAGATCCTGATGATTTTTGCATCAAAATGAGCGCCTGCGATGCAAATAATAGCGTAAATTCGCTATTTTCGGCTAAATATTCGAAAGTTTGCTGTTGGTAGAAGCTTACATGGGTCGGATTGTTTTTGTAATGCCACTTATCAAAGTGGCTTAAATCCGTTAACAGTGGTGTGCTAATCGCTAACCAACCACCAGGTTTAACCAATCTTGATAGTAGCTGCCACTCTTTATTTGGGTTGCGAAAATGCTCAAAAACTTTATAGCTACAGACAAAATCATAGCTTTTTTGTAGCACGCGGTGATCCGCAGCAAAAAAGGGGTCGTATTGATTAACAGTGTGGCCAGATTCTTTAATCGTTTGTAGACATTGTTGATCTAGCAGTCGGCCAAAATTGAGTCCAGACAATGCACCAGCTTGTTGTTGGTTAATTTGCAATAACAAAGGCATGATAAATTGTGAAAGTTGACGCTGTTTAGCACTTTTAGGTGCGCGGCCATAACGCTGTTTTTCGACATTAGGCATCAAATGCGATTTAGGGTCTGCGATGACTAAGCCGCAATGTGGGCAAGCATAAAAAGCGCGCTTTTTATCTTGTAAGAAAAACCGAACCTGATGAGTACACAAAGGGCAGGGTATCATTAACTATATAAGTCCCTAAAAGTCATGTTTAGTAGTATATAGTGATTTATTACCATTGAAAATATTCAAGTTTGTTTGGATTTTTGTGAAAAATAGGCAAGAAAAAAGGTGGCAGTAAACTGCCACCTTAGAAACAGTGCAAAAAGCACCTTATTCTGATTCCAAGTTTCCATACTTGCTATGCGACTTCCCGGTCGGATCCTTCTTATTTTTTCAGCTTTCCATGCAGATTAATTGTTATCGGTCATCAATGACACTTTTTTAATATCCTGTTGCCTTCCTGACTTCAGCTTCCGTAGATGGTCTTCTATGACTCATCATATTCCTAATCGTCATCTGTGACGTGAGTATACAATCCGTGTATCAAGTACCTTCCAGTGATATCTAGCTTCCAGCATGTGCATCCTAAGCGTTAGCTTCCTTTGCCATAATTTGAATCATTCAAATTATTTCCTGTTGGCTTTTATCTCTGTTGCGTAAGGGAGTGCTAAATAGCGTAGCGACCAGTAGGTCTGTTCCTTACAAATTCTGACCTGGATTTCAAATTGAAATCGCGACTCTTGTTATTATTTTGGAGCGGTCTTAAGCGTATTATTATTATGGATTAACTTTATTCTTATATCTTAAATGACAATGTCCGAAATCTGTTTTCACATTATTATTTTTAGCAATAAACAGTTGGGTTCATCTCGGTACGGGGGGTATTTAACCCTAAAAGTGTAAGGGGTGTCAAGTATTGCTGGTTAAAGTTTACGTAAACGTCAACTTGATGCTAAAAATAATGGGCTAATCATGCCCATTATTTTACCCGCATTTAAATAGTATAAAATTACTTAATGCTTGAAATATATTTAGATAATGCTTCGATATCAGCATCAGATAATTTCTTAGCCACATCTTGCATCATGCCATTTAAATCGTTGTTACGATTTGTATCGCGGAACTTAGTCAGCTGGATTTTGATATAATTTGCGTGCTGACCACCTAATGCTGGGAAGCCTGCTGCTTCCATACCTTTCGCATCTGGACCGTGACAAGCAATACATGATGTAATACCACGTGCCATATCACCGCCTTTATACAGTGATTCGCCAGCAGCTGGAACATCGGCTACATCAGCAACAACTAAGGCTTGAGATGAGTAAAATGCAGCGAGATCAGCAATATCTTGATCGCTTAAGCCGATAGCCATACTACCCATGATTGGGTCCATACGGCCTTCTTTTCCACCCGTTTGCATCGCTGAGCGGAATTCTTTTAATTGCTTCTCTAAGTATGATGGGTGTTGACCTGCTAATTTCGGGTACATATCAATCATACTGTTGCCGTCAACACCGTGACAGGCAGAACATACGAGTGCTTTAGTTTTGCCTGCTTCAGCATTACCTTCAGCCATAGCAGGTGATGACATAGCGGCTACTACAGACAGCGCAAGAGCTAACTTTTTCATGGCGTTCCAACTTCTTGTTAATTTATTGTCCTGAGCTTACTAGGATGACCCGCAAGCGTGGTAAAATAGTTTTCCAAGCTACAATTTGGCCACAAATGAGATTTTTTAATCATTTTGGGGCATTTTTAATCACAACATGAAGCTTTGCTTGGGGTTATAATGTGATCTGGCTGATATTTTACACGAAAACGTGAAAAAGGCAGCACTTGAAACATAAATATGATGTTACGTAAACATTTTCTGGAGTAAACCGTGTCTGAATCTCAAATCGACTTCCGTCAAACTAAGTTTTTAATCAGTGCACCAGATATTGCACACTTAGATCAATATCTCCCTGGCGATGTCGGTGTTGAAATTGCATTTGCGGGTCGCTCTAATGCGGGTAAATCCAGTGCATTAAACGCATTAACCGAACAAAAAAGTTTAGCCAGAACCAGTAAAACCCCTGGTCGAACACAGCTTATCAACGTTTTTTCTTTAGATGCAGACCGTCGACTTGTTGATTTGCCTGGTTATGGTTTTGCCAAAGTGCCATTAGCGTTAAAAAATAAATGGCAGCAAGCATTAGGCGAGTATTTGCAAAAACGTGCTTGTTTAAGTGGTGTGGTGGTATTGATGGATATTCGTCATCCACTTAAAGATTTAGACATGCAAATGATTGAATGGGCAGTTTTTAGTGAAATTCCCGTGTTAGCTTTATTGACTAAATCTGACAAGCTTGCGCAAAACGTGAAGATGAAAACGGTCAATGCTGTGCGTAAAGATTTGGCTAAATTCGGCGATTGGGTTCAAGTTGAGCCATTTTCGTCAACGAAAGGGACTGGTAAGCCAAAAGTGCTGAGTATTTTAAATAAGTGGTGCAATCCACAATGGCTGCTTGAGCAACAAGCTCAGCGTGAACAAGAGTAATATGTAGATTTTACAATTTATCAATCGTTTAAGCGTAATGCTGTAGAGCATTACGCTTTTTTATTGTCTCTTATTTATGTGTTTATGCTGAATGATAAGTCGGAAGTATTCTAAACCGTCGACATCTTACTACCTGTTGGTTAGCTGATAATGTTTGAAATAGCACCGCTATAAAATAAGCAAAAAAAACCGATAACCATAAGATTATCGGTATAAAATTCTTTAGCTCTTTTGGGGAGAAGCTAAATTCAACAAGACTCAAGCGTCATCAACTCAATTTAATGACTCTCAATACGGGTATCATAGCGCGATATTAATCTTATTTAAAGTATTTACTCTAAATATTTTAAACCTTTCCTAAATGACTTACTTTTTGACTTATTACTTGAAAAAAATCCAAAAAAAAGCCCCAGCAATTAATATTGCTGAGGCGCCGAATTTGGCTAGTCACTATCGCTAGTGAAATAAAGGTTTGAAAGATTGAACATCTTAACCTCTGTACCCTACGACAAGAATAATACATCATTAGCCTTAAAATGAAAAACTGTTTTTCATAAAAAACGACAATTATGTGATGGTGAGCACACGTAAATTGTCAGTCTAGCGATGCTCAGTCATTAATAACCCTTCTTCGCGGTTCAGTGTCTTGCCCTAGATAAGCTGAACTTTGGTTAATAATTTCCATAACTCATTAATCATATTGATTACTTAACCCCAACTTGGGTTAATAGATGGTCTCAATAAGTTGAATTCCACTTATTGGCTAATTTTGTAGCAAACCTGTCATTTTTTGAAAACAAGACGAATTTACCTGTCAATCAATGATCTATTGCAAGTCAATCCAAGGCAGTTATGGTTGAAAATAGCTGCAGATGCTAGATTGACTCAGCAGATAGGTCTGGTTAGACGGCAAAAAGCAATGAGTAAGCGCCGCTTTATATGGCGTGGTTAAAATGCGGAAACAAACTTCAGCTCTTTATAGAACTTGGTGCTTGTTGGTTGCCATTATCTGCTGGTGCAGGTCTTGATGGTTTCCTTTAGTTGTGACATGAAAAAGCAGCCATAAGGCTGCTTTTTATCTAAATCGGGTCTTGGTGTTGGCTAAGTGGTACATTGCAAAACTCAATTATTCAGAATAACGACTTAAGTATTAACGCTTTTAATCTCGATTATTCATCTTATTGGCCAAGTGCCGTTTAATTCAAACTTAGCAATAGTGCTATTAAGCCTTTTAGGATTAGCTATAAAGGCTTGTCCATCACAAGTTTGAAGGCCTAATGCGCTTGATCCCAATTATCGCCAATACCTGCTTCTGCCAGTAATGGCACATCTATTGTTGCAGCCTCAGCCATGAGCTGACAGATTTTTAGCTTCATAGTGTCAGCTTTATCAGCATCAACCTCAAAGACCAATTCATCGTGTACTTGCATGATCATGGTGATCTCACCTTGAGTCTCTTGTTTAATCCAATTTGCTACAGCAATCATTGCTTTTTTTATGATATCTGCAGCCGTGCCTTGCATTGGAGCGTTAATGGCGGCTCGCTCAGCGGCTTGACGACGCATTGCATTACGATCTTTTATTTCGGGTAAATATAAACGGCGACCATATAGCGTAGAAACATAGCCTTGTTCGGCAGCATCTGCGCGGGTGTCTTCCATATATTTTAATACGCCAGGGTAGCGAGCAAAGTAAGTGTCTATATAGGTTTGAGCTTCATTCCGTGGAATGTCTAACTGCTTGGCTAAGCCAAACGCGGACATGCCATAAATTAAACCAAAGTTTACCGCTTTAGCGCGTCGACGTTGTTCGGTGGTCACTTCTTCAAAGTGGACGCCAAATACTTCTGCAGCCGTTGCTCTGTGAATATCCTTTCCTTCAGCAAAAGCGGTTAATAGCCCTTTGTCCTGTGAAAGGTGTGCCATGATGCGTAACTCAATTTGTGAGTAATCGGCTGCGAGTATTTTTCGTCCTTCAGGGGCGATAAAGGCCTGACGAATACGACGTCCTTCTTCTGTGCGGATAGGAATGTTTTGTAAGTTAGGATCACTTGACGATAAACGACCCGTTGCAGCATTGGCCTGATGATAGCTGGTATGAACACGTCCGGTTGTTGAGTTCACCATCAATGGCAGTTTATCGGTATAGGTGCTTTTTAATTTTGCCAAACTGCGGTGCTGGAGAATGATTTTAGGTAATGGGTAATCTAGCGCCAACTCCACTAAGACATCTTCTGCTGTAGAAGGCGCCCCTTTTGGGGTTTTCTTTTTTACGGGATATTTTAATTTTTCGAAAAATATCGTTTGTAACTGTTTTGGCGATGCAAGATTGAACTTTTCTTCTGCAATCACGTAGGCGTCTTGTTCAAGCTTATCGAGCTTTTGAGCTAATTCATCACTTTGTTGGCTCAACAACATAGAGTCGATATAAACACCTTGGCGCTCGATATCAGATAACACTTGAATTAACGGTAACTCTAGCTCGTTAAATACACTGGCTAGTTGCATTTCCTTTTCCACTCTAGGCCATAAGTGCTGATGTAACCTGAGGGTGATATCAGCATCTTCAGCGGCATATGGTGCGGCGGTTTCGAGTGCTATTTGGTTAAAGGTAATTTGTTTGGCACCTTTACCGGCGATTTCTTCAAAACTGATATTTTTATGCCCTAAATACTTAAGCGCTAAGCCGTCCATATCATGGCGGGATGCTACCGAGTTAAACACATATGATTCAAGCATAGTGTCGTAACGTACCCCTTGTAGCTTAATGCCGGCATTGGCAAGAATACTGATATCATATTTAAGATTTTGGCCTACTTTTTGCGGTTTTGCGCCTTCAAGGATAGGGCGCAGTTTTTCTAACGCCTCTGCTTTATCAAGTTGTTGTGGTGCGCCAACGTAATCATGGCTTAACGGCAAATAAGCAGCTTTACCCGCTTCGATAGCAAATGAAATTCCAACTAACTCAGCATCCATATAATTTAAACTGGTGGTTTCGGTGTCCACTGCAATTAATTCTGCTTGAGATAATGCGCTAATCCATTGGTCAAGTTGTTCATGGGTCAAAATGGTTTGATAGTCTGTCTCAATCACTTCATTCTTGATCGGTTCTTCATCTGTTTCGACGATGCTTGAAGTCGCAGAGCTGGCTGGAGATGTGTTATCTAAGATTTCAGCTAACCAACGCTTGAATTCCATTTCACCATAACAGCTAATTAATTCATCACGGTTTTGCGGTTTAATATCAAGTTGATGCCAATCCTGTTCAAGCTCAACATCGGTTTTGATTGTGGCGAGTTCGTAAGACAGCTTGAGCATCTCGGCATTGTCGATAATTTTAGCTGGCATCGTTTTTGAGCCTCTAAAACCAACGTCGACAACGGAGTGGGGATCGGCAAGTAATTTCTCAACGCTACCTACCCCCGTTAGCATTGCCAAAGCGGTTTTTTCGCCAACACCCGGTAAACCGGGAATGTTATCGGCTTTATCGCCCATGAGGGCTAAGAAGTCGATAATTAATTCTGGACCGACTCCAAATTTGGTTTTTACTTCTTCGGGACCCATTATGGTGTCTGTCATGGTATTGATTAGCGTGACATGCTCGTCTACTAGCTGGGCCATGTCTTTATCACCGGTACTGATTAACGTTGCCCGACCTTCTTTACTGGCTTGACGAGAGATTGTGCCAATTACATCGTCCGCTTCAACACCTTCAATACTGATCAATGGCAAGCCTAGTGCCCGAATAATACGGTGCAATGGTTCAATTTGGCTGCGTAAATCGTCAGGCATAGGTGGGCGTTGGGCTTTGTATTCACTGTACATATCATTACGAAATGTTTTGCCCTTGGCATCAAACACTACAGCAATGTGGGTAGGTTCATATCGAGAAAGCAAACTGCGCAGCATATTCACTACGCCGTAAACGGCTCCTGTTGCTTCGCCCTTTGAGTTAGTTAAGTGGGGAGGCGCATAGTAAGCGCGGTAAAGATAAGATGATCCATCGACCAAAATAAGCGGATTATGAGCAACTTTAGGCATAATATGAGTTCGTTTCTGCTGGGTTGAGAAGAATATACTGGATGTGAATATAGCATGAAATGGTGCGAGAATGTTTGAAGGTTATGAGTAACTTATCGCAGGCTTAGTGGTTTTAAAAAATTGCCATGACAAATAGTCACAGCCTGTGGATAAGTCTGTGAGTCATTTTATTCAAATAACAGGATAGTTTTAAATACGGCTAAAATTGAAAAACGTAACTTGTTGATTTTTAATTTTTATTTTAATTTTTGTGAGCAAGTTATAAGTTTGATAAATTACTCATATTATGTGGACTTTTTTATTTAACTGAGTTAGTCCCTTTAACGGCAAGCCGTTCAGTCAAGATATTTTTGAAGTTTTTATCGCTATCAGATACATTTATTTAGTGGGGTAAATGATCTGAAAATTTGGCGATGTAATTTTTTCAATGAGCTAAGTTAGCACGTTTTTTAATCAGATCAAGTGTTTTGTTGAGTATTTGTTATAAAATACTCTAATCAATTTTTTAATGGAAAAACTGACTATGAAAAGCATCGCAGTATTACTGAGTGGTTGTGGGGTATTTGATGGTACTGAAGTGCATGAAGCCGTTTTAACCTTACTGGCTTTAGCGCGTGCTGGGGTTAAATACCAATGCTTCGCGCCTAACATTGAGCAAATGCATGTGGTGAATCATTTGACAGGCGAAGTGGCTAACGATGAAAAACGGAACGTATTAGTGGAGTCCGCTAGAATTGCCCGTGGTGAAGTGTTAAATGCCATCAGTTTGGACATTACCCAGTTTGATGCTTTGATTGTGCCTGGGGGATTTGGGGCCGCGAAAAATTTATCAAACTTTGCTACCAATGGCAGTGACTGTAGTATTTCGCCGATTGTGGAAACCTTTTTACGCGAATTTGCGCTAGCAAACAAACCTGTTGGTTATATGTGTATCGCACCAATGATGTTGCCGCTTATTTACCCAAATGCTAAAGGCACAATAGGCACGGACAGCGAAACAGGTCATATATTCAATGAAATGGGTGGCAAACATCATAGTGCCAGTGTTGTTGATATTGTGGTTGATGAAGTCAATAAAGTGGTCACCACACCTGCTTATATGTTGGCAAATAATATTGCAGAAGCAAATGAAGGCATTGAAAAGCTGGTTAATAAGGTTATTGCGATGATTGATTAACCTAACACTAACCCGGTTAGTAAGACTAAAAATGAAAAACCACCAAAAGGTGGTTTTTCCTAAAGGCGTTTTTAGACTTGAGATGGTTTGCGGCTATCAAACAGCGCCTGGGCTAAACCTACCAGTAAACCACCAACATGCGCTCCATTCGCGATTGGCATTCCGAGCAAATCAGTAAATCCAAGGACTAACCACACCATCATAAAGCCCATATAAGATGGTGGCAAACCAATGCCACAATTAGGGTTGCGCACGCCCATTAGCCAGGTGTAGCCCACAACGGCATAAACAACGCCAGACAGACCACCAAAATTAGGGCCAGTAATAAAAAATTGTAGAATATTGGGTAATGTACCGGCCATCAAAAGTAAAAACAGTAATGGCCGCGAACCCAAACGAGTCTCTATTTTTCCGCCTAAGTACCACCACCAGAGTAAATTAAAAATAATATGCATAGCAGAAAAGTGCATTAATGAAGGCGTAAATACTCGCCAAATTTCAGCTACATCACTATCTGGTACAGCCCCTGCAAAAGATAACGCGCTAAAGAGGGTATTTCCCATGCCTAGATTCATTAAGGCGTACACAAGGACACAGATAAAAAAGGTGATTAACGTTAATGGGCCAGCACCGGTAATAAATTGCTGAACGAGCCCTAGGGTACCTGAGCCATAATCAAATTTTGTCTGTGTGTTGCCATTATCCCATGAGGCTTGTAGATATTTTTCATCGTGAGGGTGCAACACAAATTGCGCAAACTCACTACGGGCAGTATCTTCATGTTGTGGCCCAACTAACATAATGGCCACGCCTTGAGGAAGAGACTCAATATAGCTCTCAATACCTAATCCTGTTAGGTAATCCACAAAAGCTTGTGCAGCACGAGCGTTAGGTAGTTGGCCAATTTCTATCATGCGTTAGCCAGGCTCCATGCAGAATAACCGCCATCTAAACTATAAACATCATCAAAGCCCTGTTCGATAAGATAGTTTGCAGCACCTTGACTACTGACACCGTGGTAACAGACAACCACTAACGGTTTGTCCATATCGGCACTGGCGATAAACTGGGCGATATTTTCATTGGTTAAATTGGTTGAGCCTTGAATGTGAGCGGTGCTGAAAGAGGCGCCATCACGGATGTCAACAATCTGTACCTCATTTGAGTCTGTGGTCATATGGATAAGTTCGTTGACGGATAAATGCTTGAAAGTTGACATGTAGCACCTTAAAGAAAGAGATAATAGATAAAAGCGTTAAGCTGATTATGTAATAAGGGGTTGTATTGATACAACCCCTTATTGGTATGGTTATTCGCTTAGGAATTGCTTAATCCCAAGTTAAAATCACTTTACCCGATTGACCTGAGCGCATGGCATCAAATCCTTGTTGAAACTCGTCAACATTAAAATGATGGGTAATGATGGGTGATAAGTCTAATCCTGACTGAATTAAGCTGGCCATTTTGTACCAGGTTTCAAACATCTCACGGCCATAAATACCTTTGATGATTAACCCTTTGAAAATGACTTTGCTCCAATCGATAGCCATATCTCCACCAGGAATACCTAACATGGCAATTTTACCGCCGTGATTCATAGTATCTAGCATAGCGTGGAATGCAGAAGGCACGCCTGACATTTCTAATCCGACATCAAAACCTTCGGTCATGCCTAGCTCTTTCATGACATCTTTTAAATTTTCTTTGGCAACGTTGACTGCGCGAGACACGCCCATTTTGCGAGCCAAATCTAAGCGGTATTCGTTAACGTCGGTAATCACTACATGGCGAGCGCCCACGTGCTTACATACTGCTGCTGCCATAATACCGATTGGACCTGCGCCAGTGATTAATACATCTTCACCCACTAAATCAAATGATAATGCGGTATGCACTGCGTTACCGAAGGGGTCAAAAATGGCGGCTAATTCATCAGGAATGTCAGCTGGAATTTTAAAAGCATTGAATGCTGGCAGCACTAGATATTCTGCGAATGCACCATCACGGTTAACGCCTACGCCTGAAGTGTTACGGCATAAATGGGTGCGACCGCCACGACAATTGCGGCAATAACCGCAGGTAATATGCCCTTCGCCAGAAACGCGATCGCCAATGCTAAAACCACGCACTTCTTGCCCCATACCGACGACTTCACCGACATATTCATGTCCGGCAATCATAGGAACAGGGATGGTTTTTTGTGCCCATTCATCCCAGTTGTAGATATGCACGTCTGTGCCACAAATTGCTGTTTTACGAATTTTGATTAATAAATCGTTGTGACCGACTTCTGGTTTTGGTGCATCCACCATCCAGATACCTTCTTCAGGCTTTAACTTACTTAATGCTTTCATCTTAATAACCTATTGTTGCCGAACTTAGGTTTACTTGATCTAAGATCAAATAATACCCATTTCTTTACCTATACGGGTAAAGGCACCGATAGCATGATCGAGCTGTTCACGGGTATGTGCCGCTGACATTTGCGTACGAATACGAGCTTGTCCTTTAGGTACTACCGGGAATGAGAAACCAATCACGTAAATGTTTTCTGCTAATAACTTGTTGGCAAAATCACTGGCAAGCTTCGCATCGCCAAGCATGACAGGAATAATTGCGTGATCAGCACCACCCAATGTAAACCCTGCTTCGGTCATTTCTTCACGGAAGTATCGGCTGTTTTCCCATACAGCTTCACGAAGCGCCTGGCCCGTTTTAAGCATTTCAAGCACACGAATCGATGCGCTCACAATTGAAGGTGCTAATGAGTTTGAAAATAAATAAGGGCGTGAGCGTTGACGTAACCATTCAACGACTTCTTTTTTAGCAGCAGTAAATCCACCAGATGCGCCACCTAAAGCTTTGCCTAATGTGCCTGTGATAATGTCGACTCTATCCATCACGTCGCAATACTCGTGGGTACCACGGCCGTTTTGACCAATAAAACCAACTGCGTGTGAATCATCAACCATCACTAACGCACCGTATTTATCGGCTAAATCACATACGCCCTTAAGGTTGGCAATGACACCATCCATAGAGAATACGCCATCTGTGGCAATCAAAATATTGCGTGCACCCGCATCTTTAGCGGCTTGTAACTGAATTTCTAAATCGGCCATGTCGTTATTGGCATAACGGAAGCGCTTAGCTTTACATAAACGCACCCCATCAATAATAGAAGCATGGTTTAGCGCGTCAGAAACGATAGCGTCTTCAGCATCTAATAAGGTTTCGAATAACCCCGCGTTGGCGTCAAAACAAGAAGAATACAAAATCGTATCTTCCATGCCTAAAAATTCGCTAAGACTTGCTTCAAGTTGCTTATGAATATCTTGAGTGCCACAGATAAAACGCACAGAGGCCATGCCAAAGCCATGGCTATTTAAGCCTGCTTGGGCGGCTTTGATCAACTCTGGGTGGTTAGCTAACCCAAGATAGTTGTTGGCGCAAAAGTTGATAACTTTAGCGTGGTTAACTTCAATGGCCGTTTGTTGCGCAGAGGCAATAATACGTTCACTTTTATATAAACCGTCTGCTTTGACATCGACGATTTGTTGATTAATGCGGTCGTAGAAAGAGGTTGAGGCCACCTGTTTTCTCCTAGATATTGGTTATTATGCTAATCCAATCCGTACGGTAAAACCTGTCTACACGGGGGACTGGAAGTTGGAGTTGATGGCATTCTAACCTGTATTTTTGTTGTCCCACAGTGTTTTTTATAGTCGCAAATGCAACATGAACAAGATTAGGGCAATCGCGGCTTTCAAGTTAGAAAATCTAATGAATATTATGAAATAATTGTGAAAATAACGCCAGCAACCCGCATACAAGTGTAGCGGGTTAACGTAAAAAGGTTGGGGGATATTGATTTATGCAGCAACAGCGCGCTCTTGACTTGCCATATCACGATAGTGTTGCTCTAATCTATCAAAAGTGGCAATTGACGAAGGTGTTGAATACGCTTTAAAAATCATCATTACACGTAATAACCCATCGTAAAGAGTGGCTTTGGTAACCGTACCAATGCTGGTTTGAGTGAGTTGATAACTGATCCAAAAACTGACCATCATTTTAATCGTGTCAGCTAAGTCGACTATGCGTTCATCCTCAACGTCTAAAATACCGTCTTTTTTCAGTTTACGTAACACATCACTTGAACGATTTAATACTTGCTGTTGGGCATGAAGGTAGCGTTTTTTAAGGGCTTCATCTCGGCTAAGAATATCGGCTAAATTGGCATACATAAAGCGGAACTGCCATAAAGTATAAAACATGGCATCGAAGTAACCGATCAGCAAGTCGACAGTAATGGGCACATCATCATAGGGTTTAAAGCCAGATTCTAAATGACTTTCATATAAGCTAAATATGGAATTGATGATGTCTTCTTTATTGCGAAAGTGATAATACAAATTACCCGGGCTGATACCTAAGTGGGCTGCAATATGATTGGTTGTGGTGGCACGTTCGCCGTGCTCATTAAACAGCTCAAGGCTTGCAAAAACAATTTTATCGCGGGTTTTCATGCAGTTTCCAAATTTAACAAAAGTCATTTACGCGTTCAGCGACATGATAATCGAGCGTCCATATCCCTATGAATTATGATTATGTTAACATTGTGTTTATCTGACAAGTGAAAATCTCAAAAGTAGCCAATTAATGTCTCGAATTCTGTATTCCATTTTTCTATATCTGCTGTTTCCATTGGTTGTGATGTATTTTGCCGTGCGCGCCTACAAGAGCCAGGATTATCGTAGCCGCTGGAATGAACGCTTCGGATTGTGCAAATGGGCTAAAACCGATGTTATCTTTCATTGTGTATCAATGGGTGAAACCTTAGCCGCAGTGCCTTTAATTAAAAAGCTGATGGTGGCTTATCCTGATTATCTATTTACCATTACCACCACAAGTCCAACAGGTTCGAATGAGGTGATTAAAGCCTTTGGTGATAGCGTACAACATTGTTATTTACCGTTAGATTTTTCCTACGCGGTGAAACGTTTTTTACGTCAAACTCAACCTAAGATGCTTATCATCATGGAAACCGAATTGTGGCCAAACTTATTGTATTTTGCCGATAAACAACAGGTGAAATTGGTGCTGGCCAATGCACGTCTTTCGGCAAAATCAGCGCAAAAATACCAAGATAAAGCATGGCTAACTAAACCGATGCTAAAACGATTAACGACGCTTGCGGTGCAAACGCAAACTGAGGCAGACCGATTTGCCGCGTTGGGTATCGAAGTTGATAAAATACAGGTTTGTGGCAGTGTAAAGTTTGATTTGAGCATTGATGTACTAAAACAGCAGCAGGCGACATCACTAAGACAACAATGGCAGCGCACAGATGCGCCTGTCTGGGTGGCGGGCAGTGTGCACCCTGGCGAATTCGATGCAATGCTGAATGTGCATAAACAAATTTTAGCGCAATACTCTAATGCATTATTGATTATGGCTCCGCGCCATCCTGAGCAGTTTAACTTGGCGGCTATAACCGTTACTCAATCGGGATTGCAGTTAGCGCGACGCAGCATGAATGACGAGGTGAATGAGCAAACCCAGGTATTATTGGGCGATACTATGGGCGAACTCGTGATGCTGTATGGTGCGGCAGATCAAGCGTTTGTGGGTGGCACTTTAATTGATAACGGCGGCCATAATCCATTGGAACCTGCAGCCATGGGGCTAACGGTAACAGTAGGCCCAAATCACTGGGATTTTGCTGAAATTACCGCATTGCTTGAACAGGCGGGCGGGCTAAAAGTGGTTGCCAATCAAGATGCGCTAGCAACCACGTTACTGCATTACTTTGCCGATAAGCAGGCTTACCAACAAGCGGCACAAGCTGCGACGAATGTCGTAGAACAGAACCGCGGCGCGTTAGATAAGCAGTTCCAACTTATTGCGCAGCAGTTAAAGGGATAGCCATATTTACAGGTCAATCGGGTTGAGTGTTTGATACCCATCTAGCAATTGCTGCCAATTTTGACGATTGAATTGTAAAGCGGATAGCTTTGTTTGTTCTTTATTAAATGAGCGCAGCAATCTTTGTAAATTCGCCTGTTGCCACTTGGACTGCGGCGATTTGATTTCACCGCGGTCAAAATCAATCAAATAAAATTGCTCAGCAGAAATTAAAATGTTTTTCGCGTTGAGATCCGCATGGTATACGCCTCTCAGGTGAAATTTAGCGATAGTCTCGCCTAACTTCTTCCATAGCTGGCTCTCCATAGCTTGGTGTGCTAAATGAGCCACTAGATCTTTGGCGCCGTCAACGCGTTCAATAATAATATCGGCTCGATACCATAAACCAAAGCGTTCAATTTTTGCAGCAATCGGATTAGGTACGGCAAATCCTTCCTGATAAAGCTGGGCTAATAATGCCAACTCAGCGTATGCGCGCGTTCGGCTTAATCCTGTGTATAGGTAAGCATCACGGCTAAACTTCTCCATCAGTCCGCCACGCCAATAATGTCGTAAAACCCATTGTTGGTGTTGATGCTCAGCACCAGTTTGTACAAACCAAGTGGTATAACGTCCTTTTGATTGGCCCACCACGGCATTTTGACTTTGCCAATATTCCACCGTAAAACTATCGACAGTTAATGTTTCTGCGGATGGAGGGCACCAAGCGATGACGCCATTGGAGATAGATTTTACCTGCATGAATACTTGATAACCCTGCTAGATCAAAAAGACATTATACATTAAGATCACAGACTTGCATTCACTGGCAACCTTGCTGACTTAACCTAATGTTGGATACTCATGACGTTTGACCCTAAGAACATGAAATCATTGTGCCTTTTAAGGTTATCTGCCATTGGGGATGTCTGCCATGCCGTGGCGATGGTTCAGGCTATTCAGCGTGAATACCCTCAGTTACCTATTACCTGGGTAATAGGTAAAGTTGAATACCAGTTGTTAAAGCATCTGCCAGGGGTCAATTTTGTTATTTTTGATAAATCAAAAGGTTGGCGAAGTTATGTGGCTTTGCGTAACACATTGGCAGGACAACAGTTTGATGTGCTATTGCATATGCAGGTGGCATTAAGGGCAACAATAGCATCATTAATGATTAAGGCTAAAGTACGCATTGGTTTTGATAAAAAGCGCGCCAAGGAAGGTCAGTGGTTAGTAACAAATCACGCTATTGCACCTCAGGACACTCCGCACGTTTTAGATGGTTTTATGGGATTCGCCAAAAGCATTGGCGTGAAAGATATCGCCCCACGTTGGCATATTCCGGTGCCACAAGCTGACCAAGATTATGCTCAATCATTGATTGCTGATAATGAAAATGTGTTAGTTATCTGTCCAGCAGCCAGTAAAGCTGAGCGTAATTGGTTACCTGAACGTTATGCGGCAGTCGCGGATCATGCCGTGCTAAAAGGGTACAGGGTGATGCTGTGTGGCGGGCCGAGTGAGCTAGAACGCAATTTAGCGGCAAATATTATTGAACATGCTCAATGTGATATTGATAATCTCATTGGTAAAACTACCTTAACCCAGTTACTTGCGGTATTAAAACGCGCGAAAATTGTCATGGCTCCAGATACCGGCCCCTTGCATATGGCTGTTACTCAGAGTACTGCAGTGATTGGCTTGTATGCGCATTCCAATCCCGGCAGAACCGGCCCTTATTTTTATCGTGAAAACACGGTAAATGTTTATCCGCAAGCGATAGCGACGCAAGTGCAGGGTGACACTCCTTGGGGGAAACGAGCAAAAGGGGAACATTTAATGCAGATGATCGCGCTAGATAGCGTTATTCAAGTGTTCGATCGCATTTCATCTTAAGCATATAAATGGTATAAATAGCCTCTTCGTTCGCCGTTTATCTAAGTGCATTAATACTCGCTTTATGGATGAGTATCGAGTTATGCCAATTATGGAAAATTAATATTGCCGACTTTATGTAGCAATGGGAAAAGCTTAATGCCAAAAGCGCCTGTTATCTTGTTTGTGCCTGTTTCTTCAGAAGAAGGAATTGGGGAATACATGCGCTCTAAAATCGTGGCTGATGCGATTGTTGCGCGCTGGCCTGATGCCCATATCGAATTTGTACTAAACAGCTTTGCGCCGTATGCCAACGCCTGCCCTTATCCTGCTAATTTAGTCAATGACACACCGACAAAGCGTATTAAAGAAGTTAATCAACTTGTCACTCGTCTAAAGCCCGATTTAGTTGTTTTTGATGCAGCCGGAAGAAAAGCACAATTAAAGCATGCATATAAATGCGGTGCTAAAGTGGTTTTTGTAAGCCAGCATAGACGCAAGCGTGCTCGCGGAATGAAAATTGAGCGAGCTTTAGTGACTCATAGTCACTGGGTCGTGCAACCAGAATTTGTTATTGGTGACATTACCGCATTCGATAAATTTAAACTCAACCTTATCAAGCGACCATTACCCATTTTTACCGGCTCTATTTTCGCCAAGCCAGACCGACAACGCTTGCAGCAATTACAAGCATTGTATGGCATTAAGCCTGGACAATATTTAGTGTATAGCTCTGGGTCGGGAGGTCATAAAGTGGGGGCAGAGCTTGCCGCTGATATTTTTGCTCAAACCGCTGCCAATGTATTTAAGTTAACCGGCATACCAAGTTTAATGGTCTATGGGCCTAACTACCCTAAGGCGTTACCTGAAATCGAAGGCGTGATTGCTATTCCTGCATTAACGAGCATCGATTTCATCAGTTTACTGAGTCAGGCCCAGGCCGCTGTGCTCAGTGGTGGAGATACGCTATTACAGGCGATTGCTTTGCATATTCCCACGCTTGCGGTTGCGGTATCAAAGGATCAACCCAGTCGAATTAAGCAGTGTGTCCAGCATCAATTAGTGCTGGGTTGCGATATCAATCCCAAAGATATGACTCACACTGCAAACTTATTAATGGATGCAGATATCCGACAGAAATTGATTGATGAAATGCTCAAGCAGGGTGATGCTGAGGGGTTAGACATTTGCATGGCTGAGATCACTCGTTTATTAGGCGAGACAGTGAATAATACCTAAAAATAGGCCTTAACATTGATTGTTGCTAGGGCCTGTATATGGTAATGACCATTTAGCACATAGACTTTAATCATTAAAACTTGGAGTTACATAAATATCAATAATATAAAGTCATTGTTATGTTAATGCTTCCTGAATTATACAATCAGCCTTCCTTCTGTTGATTTTCTGTTTTTAAATAGCTTATTTGTCTAAAAGGTGAATTTTGTTCATTGATAATCTTTGTAAACACTACAAAATTGCTTGTGAATTATGCGCATTTCGTTAGGTAGAATGAGCTAGTTAAACGTTAATCATTATTGAAAATATGCTATGTTACGCATATTAAAAATGGCAGGTGCTATTGTCGATTTACTTTCACATCTATTGCCTTATAGCTGAGGATTTATGCACAGAAGAGCGATTTACCCAGGAACGTTTGATCCTGTCACTAATGGACACGCTGATTTAATTGAGCGCGCAGCTCGTTTGTTCAAACATGTCATTATTGGCATTGCATCTAATCCTTCTAAACAACCCCGATTCTCCCTTGAAGAGCGGGTTGAACAAGTCAATTTGGTCACCGCGCATTTAGATAATGTTGAAGTGGTGGGTTTTACTGGATTATTAGTTGATTTTGCCAAGGAGCAAAAGGCGAGTGTGTTAGTGCGTGGGTTAAGAGCAGTGTCTGATTTTGAGTATGAATTTCAACTAGCCAATATGAATCGTCGTTTAAGCCCCAATTTAGAAAGCGTCTTTTTAACCCCAGCGGAAGAAAACTCTTTTATTTCTTCAACACTTGTTAAAGAAGTGGCGTTGCATGGCGGTGATGTGTCGCAATTTGTACACCCACAGGTGGCAACAGCACTTGCGGCTAAAATTGCGCAAATAAAAGCGCAGCAACAAGGTAAATAAAGTTATGTTAAATGGATTTAAACCCTCGTTATTGGCCATTGCATTGTCAATGTTAGCTGTTACCCAAAGTGAGCAAGCACAAGCCGCTCCCTGGGTGGATACGTCAGATATTTATTTAAGAGCCGACATTCAAGCGTTGGCAGATGCCGGCGTGATCACTGTGCCAGTTAACACGTATCCACTAATGTGGTCCGGCATTGGTGTTGATTTAAATAAAGCTGAACCATCACTCATGTCTGCCGATCTTGTTGATGCGTTTGCGCGAGTGAATTTTTATTATCAAAATGCCATGAATAACCGTGGCAATACCAAGCTAAAAGCCACAGTGGCAACCGATCCTGCTCGTTTTCAACATTTTGGTTCTGACTATCGTGAAAAAGGTGAGTTAGTCGGTAGCCATGAATATATGGGTGAACGTTTTGCTTATAAGGTGAGTGCTTCTGCAAATTATGATCCATCAGATGATAAAGACGTGCGTTTAGACGACTCATATTTGTCAATGATCTTGGGAAATTGGAGCATAACTGCAGGCACTTTGAGTCAATGGTGGGGACCGGGATTTGATTCGTCATTGCATAAGTCAAACAATGCTCGTCCAATGCCATCGTTAATGTTTAGCCGTAATAATGCTCAAGCATTTGAAACACCATGGCTATCTTGGTTGGGAACTTGGACCTTAACCGGTGGTGTAAGTATGTTTGAAAAAGAACGTTATGCACCACATGCTTTGCTGTGGAATTTGCGCAGTTCTATCAAGCCGTTAAAGCAGATAGAAATGGGGCTATCATGGACGGTACAATTTTGTGGTGAAGGGCAAGAATGTGATTTTGAGAGTGCCTGGAAGTCCATTACTGGCCAACGTGATTGTCGCGAAGAAAATGGCTTTGGTTGTAGTAACTATGGCAATCAAATGGCTGGCTTTGACATGCGTTTTAGCGAAACAATTTATGATGTGCCCGTGGGATTATATCTTGAGCGTACCTGTGAGGATTCGAAAGGTAAACCTTGGCAGATTGTAGACTGCGGCATGATGATGGGGGCAGATACCCGCTTTGCTTTTGACAGTCAACAATACAAATTGTTTTTTGAATATACCGACACCATGGTGGCGTGTGGCACAGATCAAAACGCATTTAATTGCTTTTACGAACACGGCACTTATCAAAGTGGCTCGCGTTATTATGGCCGGGCGTTAGGCAGCACCTATGACAGCGATGCCAAAGTGTATGCTTTAGGGTTAGTCGGCCAGTTTAAGGACAGTCATGGCTTGACCTCTATTTTACGTTACGCACAGTTAAATAAAGACGGTAAAAACCGAGGCGGTGAGTGGGCACCGCAACCACCCAAAGAAGATCTATTGATGCTTGAAGTCTCTTATCGTATGCCGATGTTGTCTGGCATGGTGACCTTCGGAGGCACAGTGTCTAATTCGAAGTTTGAAGTTGAAGATAATAAAACCGATGGCTCGGTATTTGGTAATTATGAATATCGTTTTTAAGGGTAAAACAGCTAAGCCCTAGGGCGTTATAAAAGGGAGCTTCGGCTCCCTTTTATATTTGTTTATTATGCCGCCGATGATTTATCTAGCCTGACAAAGACCGCAAAAAACAGTTGTCCGCTGACCTAATTTTATCTCGGATAACAAGTTGCCGCAGGCGGTACAGGTCTCACCGCCACGACCATATACATGCAGTTTTTGGGCAAAATAGCCAGGTTTACCATCAGCATTAGTAAAATCTTTTAGCGTAGTGCCACCTTGAGTAATGGCATTCGCTAAAATGGTTTTCACTTCAGTGACCAACACAGTTAACCTTGCTATATCAATGCTACCAGCCGCCGCTTGAGGATGGATATTCGCAGCAAATAGCGCTTCATTAGCGTAAATGTTACCCACTCCCACCACGATATGATTATCCATCAAACAGAGCTTTATAGCTTTTTGCTTACCCACTAATGCAGCCTGTAACTGATTAGGGTTAAAGGCGTCGGTAAGAGGTTCTGGCCCCAATTTTGATAATAATGGATGGGCCTCTTCCGGCAGTTCATACCACAACCAAGCGCCGAAACGACGTGGGTCGTTATAACGAAGAATACGACCATTTTGCAGCACTAAATCAATGTGATCATGCTTCTCAGCAGGAGTGCCACGCGGCAAAATACGTAAACTGCCCGACATGCCTAAATGCACGATAGTGATGCCTGCATCCGTATCTATTAGTAAATACTTGGCTCGGCGGCGGACGCTTTTGATAGTTTGCCCAACAATATTTTGCGCAACATCGGGCACTGGCCAACGCAGTGATGCATTACGAACTATCAGTTG
Organism: Shewanella holmiensis; assembly: GCF_025370255.1. Taxonomy (GTDB): domain Bacteria; phylum Pseudomonadota; class Gammaproteobacteria; order Enterobacterales; family Shewanellaceae; genus Shewanella; species Shewanella holmiensis. Next base: position 100,680 of record NZ_JAMTCD010000009.1, on the reverse strand, counting down.
TTCAACGGTTTGATCAACAAGATAGGGGGCAACGCCTTGGCGGGTGACTTCAACTTCTGGCAATTCAGGCATGGTTTATTGTTCCACTTTAGGGTTGATTGCTTTTCTTCGGCGGCTGATGTTTGGTGCTTTAAATCGCAACCCTAAGATTGTACGTTAACGATTGGCAATAGATCAGTACGTAAACTCGGGGGGATTTGATACCAATTAAAGCTGGGTGATTGCAACAAGCCTTCTTCTGCAAACAATAACCATACTTGGGCATCATCGATGTTTTCTATGGATAAGATGATTTTTATTGCTGAAGAGGTATGTACAGGCTCTGTTTCCAACGCTGAAATGGCGATGCTTTTCCAGGCCGCAACCCATTGCTTACAATTAAGCACGTTATCTGAACATTGCCACAGCCCTTGATTATTGACAAAAGATTGGGCATTAATTTGCAATTGTTTTAATGGTAATTCGCTATCAAATAGTGGCATAGCATCCGCAGGCAGTTGCGTGGTTTTACTATCTATAAAGGTTAATACTGCAATCATCATTGCGCTGGCAAGAATAATAATCGTATTCCATTTTTTGCGTGATAAAGCCATAAACTCAACTAGGTGATTGATGATACCTGAAGTTTAACACCTCTCACCCAAAATACGAATTACCCCCCAGTTGCATTCATGAATCGTAGAATTTGCACGCCTTCCTGATCAAAATGATGCGATTGAGGTTTAAATTTGATACCTGATAAAATGGCGGCTTTTAAGCGTTCAATATCGGCGGGAAACGCTCTGACTATGGCTTTTAAATCAATCGAGTTTTCATTGCCTAAGCATAATAGTAAGCGTCCTTCTACCGTTACCCTGACACGATTACACTCATGGCAAAAGTTATTACTGTGCGGCGAAATAAAGCCAATATGAATGTTACTGTCAGCCATTTTAAAATATTTTGCCGGTCCGCCAGTACGTTTACTTGAGGGCACTAAAGCATAATGTTGCTCGATCAATTGGCGCACTTCAGCACTTGAGCAATGCCTGCTACGTTTACGTTCATCCATCACACCCAGAGGCATCTCTTCGATAAAAGCGATATCTAAGTTACGTTGTCTGCAGAAGTTGACTAAATCAATGACTTCATGATCATTTTGACCACGCAAGATAACCGCATTGATTTTTATTTTGCTAAAGCCTGCAGCAATAGCGGCATCGATACCGGCAATCACTCGCGCTAATTTGCCATTACGTGTTAGTTGGGTAAATAACGTCGGGTTCAGGGTGTCTAAGCTGATATTTAACCGAGATAAGCCATTGTCATATAGCGGTTTTGCGAGTTTTGACAAGCGTGAGCCATTGGTGGTCATCGACAAGTCTTCTAAGCCGGGTAATTTACCCAATAATTTCACCAACTGGTCGCAATCGGTGCGCACTAACGGCTCACCACCCGTTAAGCGGATTTTTTTTACGCCAAGTTCTGTAAACGCTTGTGCTACCCATGAAAGCTCTTCTAAAGATAACACTTGCTCGCGAGGCAAAAACTCAGGGTCTTCACTCATGCAATATACACAGCGAAAATCACAGCGATCGGTTACCGATAATCGCAGATATTCTACCTGTCGATTAAACCCATCTACAATTTGGCTCATATGTTACCTACTACGTTTGCCTATCCGTTTGGCGGTATTGATGCAAATTAAGCATTCTCGCGAATGCTTAAATCATGTTAAAGCACAGCGGCGAATGGTTGAATAAAGACACGCTGGCCTTGAGCGATATGATCATCCTTTTCACCAATTACGATAAGGCAATTTCCCGTTACCATTGAACTCAGCATGCCAGAGCCTTGCGCCCCAGTTGAACTCACATGCACTTGGCCATCGCCAGCAATATGGTAAATACCCCGTAAAAACTCAGTGCGACCGGTTTTGCTGCGCAAAAACTCATCAGCAATTGCAGGAATATACTGAGGTTGCCATGTTTGCTCGCCAGCAAGCTTGCGCAACGCAGGTTGCACAAACTGTAAAAATGACACCATAACAGCGACAGGATTTCCGGGTAATCCAAAAAATAGGCTGTTATTTATCTCACCCACAGCCAGTGGTCGCCCTGGTCGCATATTGATTCGCCAAAAGTTAATTTCGCCAATCTTAGCTAGCACAGTTTTGATGTAATCGGCGTTACCAACAGATACTCCACCGGAGCTAATGATCATGTCGGCTTGCTCAGATGCTTTAAGCAACGCAGCAGTTAATGCGGTTTCACTATCTTCAATAATGCCTAAGTCGATAATGTTACAACCCAATTTACGTGCCATGGCTTTGATGGTGTAGCGGTTTGAATCGTAAATACAGTTAGGTTTTAAAGGCTCACCAGGTTGGCTGACTTCATCACCAGTAGAGAATACCGCAACCGTTGGTGCTTTTACGACGTTAGCTTGAAAACAGCCTAATGAGGCTAACAAGCCTAACTCTGCCGCAGCCAAACGAGTGCCTTTACTAAGTGCGACAGCATTTAAAGCTATATCTTCGCCAGCTAAACGCACATGTTGGCCTATTTTAATGCTGGCCGCGTCTAATAATTTAACCTGGTTGTCTTGGATTTCGCATAGCTCTCGGGGCTGAATGGTATCGACGCCTTGTGGTACAGGAGCACCAGTCATAATACTCACGGCTTGGCCCGGTTGTACGACGTTGTCATATCCGTGGCCTGCGAGTACCTCAGCAACAACCTGTAATGGCGCAGCTCTGGCTACATCACTATACGCAAAACCGTAACCGTCCATTGCTGAGTTGGTGTACTGTGGAACGTTAACTGGTGAAATACAATCACTGGCCAGTACGCGATTATCTAATAGATCTAAGTCCACCATTTCGTGATCATTGATGGGAGATACTTGACTGAGAATATGTTTGATACCCTCAGCAACAGAAAGACCTTGCTGACCATTATGTGGTGTTTCTGCTGATGCTAAATCAATCGGCAATGTCACTTCAGGTGCTTGCCAGTTTTGTTGATATTGCACTACGAAATCGGCAATTTGACCGACATTATTGAGGTCTAATCGAGTAAGTTCTCTCGGTGTTTGGGTTTCATCGCAACAGGCTATAGCGACAATGTTGTCATCATGGGTATGAATAAAAGGTTTACCGTGTGAGGCTCGATGAAGTTCAATTTTAGGTAATGCTAACTTTTTGAAACCTTCCACTAACACTATGTCGACTTTGTCGGCTTCAATCTGCTTTAGCAAATGCGGTAAGCTGGGATCAGAATCTAACGCTTCCTCAGTCATCAATGCCCAGCGAACGTGCGATGCCACCAACATTTGTTTGGCGCCAGCTTTACGCATTTCATAGCTATCTTTACCGGGTATATCGACATCAAAATTATGATGAGCATGTTTGATCACTGCTAGGCGCAGACCGCGACGATTTAGCTCTGGGATCAGTTGCTTTAATAATGTGGTTTTGCCTGTGCCACTGTATGCACAAAAGCCAAGAACGGGGATCGACAGTGGATTGTTAAACACACAAGACATAATTACCTCTATTTTAGTTACTGCGCTATTTGCTCGGCTAGTTGTTGTTTTTGTTCTGGTGTATTGACGTTAATAAATGCGCTGGGTTGATCGGCAAAACTGGTCACTTCATAGTGATGTTTAGCATACCAAAAATCGATTTTACGTTCGCCCGCATCTAAAAAGGCTTTCATGGAATCCCGTAAACTGGGTTTGAGTAATAACACCACAGGTTGCTCGCGTTTACCGTCGCTAGCCACCACAAGTTCGGCATCCGTTTGTTGCATAGTAGCCAGCATTCTACAGGCTAAGTCATGGGGCAGAAGTGGGCAGTCACAAGGCACTACCAGTAACAGATCCGCCTGAGTGTGACCCATGGCAGTGATCATCCCAGCAAGAGGACCTAAGTAACCAGAATCCATATCACTCATCACCTCATAACCAAACTCGCTATAACGCTGTTGATTTCGATTAGCGTTGATCATGATGCGCTGCACTTGCGGCGCTAAACGGTCAATAGTATGGCTTATCATGGGTTGGTTATTAAGCTCTACTAAGCCTTTATCATCACCGCCCATGCGTCTTGCCATACCGCCCGCAAGAATGACGGCTTCAATTGTTGGTGAGTGTTCATTTGGCGATGACATAGTGAGATCCCATTACTGAATTATCTTGTTGAGTGTCTAAATTAGGTACATGTTGACTGGTATGGATGACTTGATCTTTGATATGCCAATGTTGTTGACATAATGCCGTTAACCCACAGGTTTGATGGCTACTGATCAGTAAACCTGTGCCTTCAATTTTCAATTGATTGATCATCGCCAGTACCAGTCGCTGCGAATGTTTGTCCATATTTGAAATCGGCTCATCCAACATCAGCAACTTAGGCTGACAAATCCAGGCTCTTGCAATGGCAAGACGTTGGCGTTCACCGCCAGATAAATCACTGGCTGAATGTTGAAGTAAATCTGATAATTGTGCCATATTGATGGCTTGTTCAAGACGTTGTTGCAGTGCCTTAGTGCGGATTTTTCTTACGGGTAATCCATAGGTAAGGTTGTATTTTACCGTGCCATCAAACAAATAAGGGTGTTGATGTAAATACACGGCTTTACCCAGTAATGAATCAGACTGCCACCATGCTGGCCGACTAAAACCTTGGCTGAATACATAACCTTGTGAGGGCTTGAGTAATCCAGCCAATATTTTCATCAGCGTCGATTTACCCGATCCATTATCGCCTTGCAAATAAATCACATCGCCTTCTACAAAACGCAGTTTGTGAGCACTGAATAACCTGCGAGCGTCAAATTGCATTAATAAATCAGTAGCTTCGACAGCTGCTTTAATCTGTGGCGGTAAAGATGTCGATTGGATCATTAATGGCTCCTAGGCAGGGCTTTACCCCGTAATGAACCTAGTGCGAAATTAAGCACTAATGCCAAAATCAACAATACTAACCCCAAGGCAATGGCTTGGGCAAAATCGCCTTTGCTGGTTTCTAATGCAATCGCGGTAGGAATATTGCGGGTGACATTCATGATATTCCCACCGACCATCATAGAACAACCCACTTCGGTTAAAATACGGCTGAAAGCGGCAACAATGGCCAGTAATAAGGCTACCCGTAACTCACGACACACGGTCCAAATCGCCATTAGCCAATTGGCGCCTAAGGTGCGTGATGTTTCCCATGCGCGGCGATCCACACTGGCAAATGCTGCTTGTGATAAGGCCACTAACACTGGCGCGCAAATTAACATTTGCCCAAATATCATGCCGTTTTGGCTAAATAACCATTTTAAGTCACCCATGGCACCGTTGCGCGTCAGTAATAAATACACCAACAAACCAATCACAACAGTGGGAATGGATTGTAAGGTTTGAATTAAATTAGTCACAATCCAGCGGCCAGGAAAATGCGTAAATGCGAGAAAAAATCCCAGCATTATAGAAGGAATTAAGGTGATAAAAAGTGCCGCAAACGAGACGGAAAAGGACACATTAATAATTGACCATACATCGGGGTCAAAAGATAGCAGCAAGCGAAATGCTTGCTGCAAAAGGGCTAACCAGCCTTCACTCATTTTTGATAAGTTGCCTTAAACAATTGCTCTCCTTGCACTGTGAATTCATTAATCATTTTTTGTGCTTCCGGACTGATTAACCAGTCACTTAATGCTTGTGCACCTTGATGATTTAGCTCTGGGTATTTTGTCGGGTTGATTAGCATCACTTGATAAGGATTCGCTAACTCTTTGCCACCTTCAAAACTAATGGTTAAATCCAGTTTAGCCTTAAAAGCCACAAAAGTACCACGGTCTGTTAACGTGTAAGCTTGTAACTCGTTAGCCATTAATAAGGTTTTACCCATACCTTGGCCTACTGAAGTATAACCTGCAAAATCGGTTTTTACGTTAGCTTGCTGCCATATCTCTAACTCTTTCATGTGAGTGCCAGAGTTATCACCCCGTGAGATAAAGGCGCTGGGTTTTGCTGCAATACGCTCAAACGCTTCAAGCACACTTTTAGCATCATGGGCACCTGCAGGATCATTTTTAGGTCCAAGTACCACAAAATCATTTTCCATTAAACCACGTGGTTGTACGCCATACCCATCTGCAACAAACTTAGCTTCAGCCACTGGAGCATGTGTCATAACAATATCAACATCACCCTGGCTTGCAAGTTTAATGGCTTGCCCTGTTCCGGTCGCAATAACTTGTACCGAATAACCCGATTTTTTTTCAAACGTAGGTAACAATGCGCTTAATAAACCTGAGTTTTCAGTGCTGGTGGTGGTGGCTAGTTTGATAACACTATGCGCTTCGTGCTCATGAGCTTGTAAAAACGGGCTAAAAGCCAAGCTACTCATTATGCTAAATGAGGCGGTAATACAGGCGATTTTTTTAAACATGAATCTATCCTTTTATACAGTGGTTATATGGCATTATTTAATGCAAAGAACATTAACCCTAAGGTAAATAACAGCTAATGTAGCCCAATGGCTAGCAAGTTAAATGCCAACTGCTTTAAGTGCAAATTCAGTTCACGCCAAAAGCTTAATTTGTGAAGCAGATCCCACGGTGATGAAAAACACATAAGACAAATTGTCCCAAGGTCACTTTTCAGTGGTTCATACTGACCTAACTTGTATCATAAGGTGCTAAAGTGAGTTCAAATTGAGTCAAAATGTCCAACCGGAGCGGTAATGAGTATGTCTACCAGTGTGAATACCAGCATGTCAGTGTTAATTGTTGATGATGAACCCGGTATGCGTAGTTTTTTATCCAAAGCGATGCTAAAAAAATTCGCTTTTGTGGAGACAGCATCAACAATTGCCGAAGCCGAGCTACTTCGCAGTCAGGGACATTTTGATGTATTAATTGTTGATATTCGTTTACCCGATCGTTCAGGCATTGAGTGGCATGAAGCGTTAGATGACACCGACCGTCAATCCGATATTATTTTTATGACGGGCTATGCTGATATGGATGTTGCCATTAAAGCCTTACGGGCGGGAGCATCTGATTTTATTATGAAGCCGTTTCATCTTGAGCAGATGATGACGGCAGTTGATCGCTGTATTGAAAAACGCTTACTTAAACGTGAAAACTTTATGTTAAAACGTGAGCTTTCCCATGGTCAATCGTCAACGATCATTGGCAGTAGTGACGCTATTAATGAAGTGAAACAAGTTATTGAGCGTGTGGCGCCGACCAATGCAGTGGTATTGATTGAGGGAGAGTCTGGTACAGGTAAAGAGCTTGTCGCTCGGCAGTTACATCAATTAAGTGGGCGAACTGGCCCGTTTGTTCCGGTAAATTGTGGTGCCATTGCACCAGAGTTATTAGCCAGTGAATTGTTTGGTCATATTGCCGGTTCATTTACTGGCGCTAAAACCTCACGGGAAGGATTATTTAATTTTGCCTCGGGTGGCACCATCTTTTTGGACGAGATTGGTGAAATGCCAATGAATATGCAAACTGCATTATTACGGGTACTAGAGCAGCGTGCTATTCGGCCCGTTGGTAGTGAAAAAGAGGTCAATATTGATGTGCGAGTGGTGGCCGCCACTAACCGTTTGCTGGTGGAAGAAGTTGAAAGTGGGCATTTTCGTCGTGACCTCTATTACCGCTTAAATGTGTTGAATATTTTGATCCCGCCTTTACGTGCTAGACCAGAAGATGTGGTTGAATTAACGCATCATTTTACTGTTCAAATCTCCAAAGATTTAGGCATTAAACCTGTGCTCTGGAGTCATGAAGACCTACAAGTATTAAAGCAACATGAGTGGCCGGGTAATATTCGTGAATTGAAAAACATGATTGAGCGTTGCATTTTGTTGGGCAAGCCGCCGGCGGAATATTGGAAAAAATCAGCTACGACTGAAACCATTGAAAACAGCGGTTATCCACTGGATTGGACTTTGAAAGCCGTTGAAAAAGAGCATGTCACCAAAGTAGTCGATGCCCATGAAGGGAATAAGTCTGCCGCAGCAAGAGATCTAGGAGTGTCTCGCAAAACGTTAGATAGAAAGTACAAAGATTGGCTAGGGCATACTTCTGATGAGCAAGAGGAAGGGTAACTGTGTCTTTTTTTAAGCGAATTTTTAATATCAGTTGGCAGCAAATGCAAGCCAAAGTGCGTTATCGGTTATTAATTTTAACACTGCTCCCTATTCTACTGACGCTTGTTAGCCTAGTTTTTATTACCATTTATTGGAATATTAGTTACACCAGCCAGCAGCTATTTATGAAGGTAAAGGCTGATTTAACCGTTGCTGAAAACACGCTGGAGCAAGTGCAAAATCGCCAAGAGCAACAACTGGTGCATGTGGCAAATTCATGGGCATTTCAAACCGCTTTTAAACAGCTACTTCAAGATAAGCACAATCAACAGGCACGTAAAACCATTGCCGAAGTGCTTAATCAAACTAAGCAACAGCTTAGTTTAGACTTCTTGCGGGTGGTCAGCGCGGAACAGCTTAATGGCGATACCGACTTAAATGCTTTGTTGCGGAAAAAAACTAAGTCACCTTCTTCAGGCATGATGGTGTTGTCACCCAAACGCTTAAAAGAGATTGATCCACAATTAGCGCAATATGCCGTCATCGATTTAAAATCGACTCAAAGGGCGCTTGAACCCACAAAAGATCAGGAAAAGCGTGGGTTAATTAGCCGCAGTGTATTGCCAATTATCAACCCAGACTCATCGGTATCTTGGTATCTTGATGGCGGAAACTTGCTCAATAGAGATACTGCGATTGTCGATTACATTCGTAACTTGGTCTACGACAAAGGCACCTTACCTGAGTTGTCTATCGGCACAGTAACCGTATTTTTAGACAATGTGAGAGTCAGTACCAACGTACCGATAAATGCTTCATCCTCGCAGTATTCAGATCAAAATCGCGCTTTGGGCACATTGGTCTCAGAAGAAGTGAGAGAAAAAGTGTTACTGGGAGGCCAACCTTGGGTAGACAGAGCATTTGTATTTAACGACTGGTATATCTCAGCCTATGCTCCCTTGCTTGATATCTACGGTAAGCGTATTGGGATGGTATATACCGGATTTTCCGAAGGGCCCTTTATCAATAATTACCTGTTAAATATCATCGAACTGGGCAGTATTCTCATGTTGGTGTTGTTTATTTCGGGGCTATTGGTTTATCGCGGCGCATATAGCTTGTTAAAACCGATTGAGCGAATTCATCACGTTGTCAAAGCGGTGCAATCTGGTGGCAATGTGCGCATTGGCGAGCTAGGGTTAGACCGAGACAACGAACTCGCAAATTTAGCCGAACAGTTTGATAGCATGCTGGATTTATTACAGCGTCGTAATTTGCAAATTCAGGCCGCGGCAGAACAGCTTGAAGTTAAAGTCGAACAAAGAACTAAAAGTCTGCAAGATAAAACGGAAGAGCTACAACGCAATGTGGCATTATTGAATGAAACCCGTCAGCAATTGGTTACCAATGAAAAACTTACCGCGTTAGGAGAGTTAACAGCAGGTATCGCTCATGAGATTAATAATCCTACCGCGGTGATTTTGGGTAACATGGAGTTATTGAAATTCGAGCTGGGTGACCAAGCTGAACAGGTTTCAGAAGAAATTGAATTGGTTATTCAGCAAGTTGGGCGGATCAGCACCATTATTCGCAGTTTATTGCAGTACAGTCGTCCGGGCGAATTTAATGCTCCGATTGAAATGCATCAGGTCACGCCCATTGTAGAAGAAGTACTAGTATTGGTGCGTCATTCAATTCAAAAGCAACAAGTGGTGCTGATTAAAGAACTCAACGCTAGTTGCCCGGTTGAGGTCAATCGTCCGCAGCTTCAGCAGGTATTAATTAACCTGGTGGTGAATGCCGCCCACGCCATTGAAGCCAAAAAAGAGCCCACTCGAGAGCGTATCTGGATCCGAACTCATGACTGGCTGCAAAACGATGAACCCATAGGGGTTAAAATTGAAGTAGAAGATGAAGGCGTCGGGATCAGTGCTGAGCAGCTGAGCCGTATTTTTGATCCTTTTTATACCACCCGCAAAGATGGTACAGGCTTGGGATTATCATTAAGTTACGGCATTATTAAGCGCCTTGGCGGCACGATTGAAGTGAAATCGACTGAAGGTAAAGGCACAGTGTTTATTATTGGACTTTACTACAAAGCCAAAGATGAACACACCAATAACCCTTACGATGGCTTACATTTTAGTTAACCTCAGTTTGGAATGGCAGTGGCGATAAAGCAGCTGCTTATTTATGCCAGATATTGTGTTAATTTTTATGAAGGAAGAATGAAAATAGGCTGGTGGTTGAGTTGTCAATACGCCTTATTACCAACTAAAAATGCCCAGTTTGAGGTAACGACTCAAATGTGAGATTTATCGTTGGCGATTATTCATCTTTGACTCAGAGCTATCATGGGATTTTTGGTAAAAAAAAGCCGGATGATTAATCCGGCCACAAAGAGTGTGTGAGCAATGTCGTGCTTGCGAACTCAGCGGAATAATAAAGGTGATGAAGCTTTAAAATGTAAACTGAGCTTTGGAACGCACATAAATAATAATCATTCTCATTATCGTTTGCAAGCATTATTAAAAAAGTTATTTAGGCTTTACATTACCATCATTCAAAGTCTGCTCGGCTACTGACTTGCTGTCAGATTAAGCTGTTTTTGTAAATGCAGTTTATGCTGGCTAATATTACTTTGATCGGCTTCTATCGCCGTAATTTGATAGTGACGACTGACCAGCATATTCAACATGGCATTAAAGTGGTTACGAGTTTTTACAGATAGAGTGGCATAACCTTTATGTGCCGCCCACTTTTCTTGGTATTCCAACATCGATTTAGCTAAGCCTAACTGACGAAAATCGGGTAATACGCCACCTAACCAACTATAAAACTCAGTATCGTGTCTGGCATAGCCTAATTTGAATCCAGCGGCCTCACCTTCAACGTAAGCAATTAAGATTAAGCAAGGTGTAGCGCTTAACCGCTGTTGAATATCCGCTTGGGTGTGTGGACAGTCTAATTCTGGGACTTGTTGCGTCAATTGGGCGATGAGTTGGCAAACTGTGTCGGTTGCATCGGTAAATTCACGAATTTCTAAATTGTACATCTAAGCTCTCCACAAGCGGTATTTGGGACATTTAAAGCCGGATATTATAACAGGTCTGTCCAGTTGAGTTTATGATTAATTTAAGCCTATAGTTGAACGGAAACTCTGTTGTATCTTCAAGTGCTTAACGAGAAAGGGTGTTTTAGATAGGTACAGGTGTAGGCTGGTTTTACAATATTAGGGAATAAAAAAGCGTGATAGTTTTCACTATCACGCCATGGTAGTACTGAAATGTTGAGCTAATTTAGTTCACATAAGTAGGTGGTTTGTTATGACTACTTATCTCCGCAATGCGGCAATAGCGTGTTATAGAATTCGTACAGAGTGCTGGTGAGTACTGAGCAATTTATCTTGTAATACTCGCAGTAACACTCCGTAAGCCGGTAAGAATAACCCCAAGCTAACAATTAATTTAAAACCATAATCTATGGTGGCAATTTCAGGCCAGTGAACTGCCATAAAGGCATCTGTTGAAGCGTAAAATGCCACACTGAAAAACACCAATGTATCGACAAAGTTACCTATCAAGGTTGAAGCTGCAGGCGCAATCCACCATGCTCGTGCCTGTCTTAATTGGGCAAATACAGTGATATCCATTAATTGCCCTACAAGGTAGGCAACGAAGCTAGCAAAGGCGATACGAAAGACAAAAGTGTTTATTTCTAATAAGGCACTAAACTGCTGAAATTGTCCTTGATGGAATAATACACCAACTAAATACGACACAACTAAAGCGGGCAACATAGCTTTAAAGATAATTTGCCTAGCGGCTTGTTGGCCAAAAATACGTACCGTGAGATCTGTGGCTAAATACACAAATGGAAAGCTAAAGGCCCCCCAGGTAGTGTGATAACCAAACACTTGAAAAGGTAATTGAACCAGGTAATTGCTGGCGCAAATAATCAGTATATGAAAGCTGACTAAAAATAGCAGCGCACGACGCGTTTGCGTCTGAGTAAGTTTTAACATCTTGTGGCCTTTTTATTTGGGTTAGGCGGGGTGAGGGAACCCGCAAATTAATTGGCTTCAAGTGCATTGACACTCAAAGTCTGTACAGAGATTTATTATGATTATGGCTTGTTCATTAAACCCCATCATTATTTAAATGATAGCGGGTTTCGACAAGGGGGCGGGATAATACCATCGTCAATAAAAAAAGCCCAGCATAAGCTGGGCTAATTTTTACTCAACTCACAAGGTCTTAGTGGTCAGACTTATGTGTTGTTTCGGCTGGCGCATCAGAGGTTTTTTCCGCTTCAGCTTTATTTTTCTTGCGGCTGAATATGCTTTCTACCACAACAAAGAATAATGGAATAAGGAATATACCTAAGAATGTCGAGCTCATCATACCGCCAAGTACACCGGTACCAATGGCATTTTTACTGCCTGAACCCACACCGGTACTGAGCGCTAACGGAACAACACCGAAGCCAAATGCTAATGAGGTCATTAAGATTGGGCGTAAACGCACTCGTACAGCATGCAGTGTCGCTTCGATTAATCCTGCACCTTTATCATAGAAGTCTTTAGCGAACTCAACGATCAAGATGGCGTTCTTGGTTGCCAGCCCCACCGTGGTTAATAAGCCAACCTGGAAGAATACGTCATTAGGCAAACCGCGGCCATTCATTGCAAGTAAGGCACCAATTACCCCAAGCGGAACCACTAACACAACCGCAAATGGCACTGACCAACTTTCATATAGTGCAGCAAGTACTAGGAATACAACCAGAATTGATAATGCATACAATGCTGGAGCCTGGTTGCCTGATAAACGCTCTTCATAAGATAAACCGTTCCACTCAATACCAAATCCTGGTGGTAACTGCTCAACCATTTTTTCAATGTCGCTCATGGCATCACCGGTACTATAACCAGGAACCGTCGAGCCCTGAATATTCACCGCAGGTAAACCATTGAAGCGCTGTAATTGTGGCGAGCCATAGTTCCATGAACCTGTTGCAAAGGCTGAGAATGGTACCATTTCGCCTTTGGAGTTACGCACATACCAAGTGTCTAAATCGCTAGGTTGCATACGGTATTTCGCATCACCTTGTACGTAGACTTTTTTCACGCGACCACGGTCAATAAAGTCATTCACATATGAACCACCCCATGCAGATGCAAGTACACTATTGGCATTATTAATATCAATGCCTAATGCCCTTACTTTAGCGTGATCAATGTGAATTTCGTACATTGGCGCATCTTCTTGACCGTTAGGGCGAACACCGACTAAGTTAGGGTTTTGCGCTGCTAAACCGAGCAATTGGTTACGGGCTGCAATTAACGCATCATGGCCTTGGCCACTTCTGTCTTGAAGATACAAATCATAGCCATTGGCGGTACCCAGTTCGATTACCGCAGGCGGAACGAACGCAAATACCATGGCTTCTTTAATTTGCATAAAGTAACCCATCGCACGGCCAGAAATCGATTTAACGTCTTGCCCTGGCGCTTCACGCTCTGACCAATCTTTTAAACCAACAAATGACATCCCCATATTTTGGCCCATACCAGCAAAACTGAATCCCGCAACACTGAAAACAGATTTTACTGTGTCAGCTTCTTGGGTAAGGTAGTAATCACTGATATTTTCTAGCACTTTAACGGTGCTTTCTTGGGTTGAGTTAGTGGGCAAAATCGCCTGGGTAAATAAAATACCTTGGTCTTCATCGGGTAAGAATGCCGTTGGCATGCGCATGAAAATCCAAGCGGTTGCAATAACCAACACAAGATAAATGCCCATCATACGGAAACTACGTTTTAGAATTTTAGCGACACTGGCTTCATAACGTGATGTCATGCTATCGAACATACGGTTAAACCAACCAAAGAAGCCGGTATTAATATGCGTATGACCCTTAGGCAATGGCTTTAACATAGTGGCACACAGTGCAGGTGTTAAAATCAAGGCAACTAATACTGACAATGCCATCGCTGACACAATCGTAATTGAGAACTGACGGTAAATCACACCCGTTGAGCCAGACATAAAGGCCATAGGTACGAATACTGCTGAAAGGGTTAAACCAATACCGACAAGTGCGCCAGTGATTTGATCCATCGACTTACGTGTCGCTTCAAGAGGGCTTAACCCTTCTTCAGCCATCACACGTTCAACGTTTTCTACCACAACGATGGCATCATCCACCAACAGGCCAATCGCCAATACCATAGCAAACATGGTTAGCGAGTTAATCGAAAAGCCCGTCGCTGATAAAATCGCAAAGGTACCAAGCAATACTACAGGTACTGCAATCGTTGGGATCAGTGTTGCTCTGAAGTTCTGTAGGAACAGATACATAATCAAGAACACTAATACGATTGCTTCAATTAAGGTGTGTACTACGCCTTCAATCGATTTTTCAACGAATGGGGTTGTATCGTAAGGGTAATAAATTTCTAAACCATCAGGGAAATAGGCTTGTAATTCACCTAAACGCTCACGAATATTCTTGGCGGTATCCAGCGCGTTTGCGCCAGTTGCTAATTTAAAGGCTAATCCAGAAGCAGGCTTACCATTGTAAAACGATTCAACAGCATAGCTTTCTGCGCCAAGCTCAATTCGGCCAACATCTTCAAGATAAACGTTTGCCCCTGACGTATCAGATTTTAAGATAATACGTTTAAATTGCTCGGGCGTTTGTAGGCGGCTTTGTGCGGTCACAGTCGCATTTAGTTCTTGGCCTGCCATTGCTGGAGCACCACCAAGTTGACCGGCTGAAACCTGGGCATTTTGCTCACGAATCGCCGCCATGACATCAATACTGGTTAAGTTGTATTGGGTCAATTTTAGAGGGTCAAGCCATATGCGCATCGCATATTGCGCACCAAATAGTTGCAGCTCACCCACACCTGGTACACGGCTCATTGGGTCTTGAATGTTTGCTGCAACATAATCAGAAATATCGTTTTTTGCTAGCGAGCCATCTTCAGATACAAACGCAGCAACCATTAAAAATCCAGCACTGGATTTGTTAACATCAACACCCTGCGATTGCACTTCTTGAGGCAATAATGTCATTGCCGCCTGCAGTTTGTTTTGCACTTGTACTTGCGCAATATCAGGATCCGCTTCGGCGTTAAAAGTTAACGTCACAGTGGCATTACCAAAACTGTCACTGCTTGACGAAATATAACGTAGATGGTCAATACCCGTCATTCGTTGCTCAATAACCTGAGTAACGGTGTCTTCCATGGTTTTAGCCGATGCACCAGGATAAAACGCAGTAATCACCACGGTTGGTGGCGCAATACTGGGGTACTGAGCAACGGGAAGGCCTTTAATGGCCAATATCCCTGCTAGCATAATAAGAATTGAGATCACCCAAGCAAAAATAGGGCGATCAATAAAAAAGCGAGCCATAGTATTGTCCTATTTTTGTGGAGTTTCTTCAGTTAATACCTGTGGAGCAACTTTAGCGCCAGGACGAATTTTTTGTAAACCTTCTACGACTAACTTGTCACCAGAAGAAAGTCCATCAATGATGCGCCAGTTGTTATCAATCACTTCAGCCGTGGTAACAATGCGTACTTCGATGTTGTTGTCAGAGTTTACCACCATCGCCATCGCCTGCCCCTTAGTGTTACGCGTAATGGCACGTTGCGGCACTAATATCGCTTGAGGATCTTTACCTGTATCTAAACGGGCACGAACGTACATGCCAGGTAATAATACACCGTCAGGATTAGGGAACTCAGCACGTAATGTCACAGAACCTGTTGCTTCATCAACGCTGACTTCAGCAAACTGCATAGTGCCTTGCTGATCGTAAGTAGAGCCATCTTCTAGAATAAGTGTCACCGCCGCATTATCACTTTTTAGTAGCTTGCCAGCTTTCAACTTACTTTTAAGACGTAATAGTTGGGCGCTAGACTGAGCAATATCAACATTGATTGGATCAAGCTGTTGAATGGTTGCCAATGTATTGCTTTGATTCGCTGTTACTAAAGCGCCTGCCGTCACCGATGATTTACCGATACGGCCAGAAATTGGCGCTTTTACTTCAGTATATTCAAGGTTGATTTTTGCTGTATTGATTGCCGCTTCAGCAACCGTAACAGAGGCTAAAGCTTCTTTATAAGCCGCTTTCGCTTCATCAAAATCCTGTACGCTAACCGCATTGGTTTTCACTAACGTTTGGTAACGTGCAGCTTTGGCTTTCGCTGATTCTAAGGCTGCATTAGCACGTGCTAAATCGGCTTCTGCGCTGACTAAAGCGGCTTTATAGGTAGCCGAATCGATTTGATAAAGAGACTGACCTTTAGTCACTTCTTTACCTTCGATAAATCCACGCTCAGTAATAATACCTGATACTTGTGGACGCACTTCCGCTTCTAAAAACGATTTACTGCGACCAGGTAATTCAACTTGAATCGCTTGAGATTGGGCTTCTACAATCATTACGCCAACCGGAGTAGGTGGACGCTCTTGTTGAGCTTGCGCTCCATCGTCCTGTTTGCCACAGGCTGTTAACCACAACGACGCAGTGATGACTGCGGCAATTTTCAATGCTTTGTGCATGAGAGCTCCTACTCCTAATGTTCCTCATCTAAATTTGATTCAGTATGAGAAGTTGTGCAATTTAATTCGAACTGTCTATTTTGCTTCGTTGCGGTCATTACGCATAGTGACTATGAGTAAAGCCGAAGCGTTAAATTGTAAATAAATACGTTAACTAGCTTAGTTGATACGAAGTTGTTAACGGTTTTGGTTTGAATTATCGATTAATCGATAATGTCAGTAAAAAAGCGTCTACAAATTGTAGTTAGCTTAACTGCTAGATGTTGCAATTTCATTAGCAAAATGGTGCTACTAGCTGAAACTTTTTCTAGTATTTCATTTTTTGATAAATTTGTCTGTTATATGTTTTACTGACTTTTCATTGTAAAACAGGTGTTTGTTGGCATAGTTCTGAACTGCCATCGTATTAATCGCTTGAACCTGTAAGTCATTTAAGGCACTAGTTTGTTCACATATTAAGCTATATATCAATAAACATCATTAAGTTACTACGGGAAATGCTATAAAAAGCAGCTATCCATATTTTTAATTACACAAGTAAACTACGCGGTGTATTTTATGGATTTTAGCTTGAAAAGTAAACTGGCCAGTGTAAAATAGTTTTGTTAACTTTAATGAATATATAGCGTGATGACGACTGAAATGAAAAACCGCAGCCAGTTAAAACGACAAGCCATCATTGATGCAGCTAAACGCATGTTTAAAGACATCGGTGTCACTGCAAGTAGCATGGATAAATTGGCTGAGGAGGCGCAGGTTTCAAAGCGCACTGTGTATAATCATTTTGCCACAAAAGAAGCCTTAGTCACGCACCTAGTAAGTGAGTTATGGCAAGACGCGATGATTAAAAACCAAGGTCGTTATCAGTCAAGTATTGCATTAGACAGTCAATTAGCCGCCATTATGTTAACTGAAATTGAAGTCATCAACTCACAGGAACATATTGATTTAGCTCGGGTAGCGATTGGACATCTGTTTTATAGTCGTGATGAAATGACACGAGAAATTGAAAAAATGAAACAGCAAGAAACAGCACTGATCCGTTGGATAAAAGCCGCACAGGCTGATAACAAACTGCAACTAGATGATGCCAATTTTGCCAGTGATCAATTAATGTCATTACTGAAAGGCCATTGTTTTTGGCCACAGGTACTCACTTGCAAACCGATATTGACCGATGTTGAACGTCAGCATTTAGCTCACGAAACGGCCCAGATGTTTTTAAGCCGCTACCAAGTTGCGAGTTAATCGATAAGCTATTTAAAGATGATTATCGCCTACACCCAAAGAAATAATACGGCTAATTTCAGCTAAATTGAGCCCGCTTTCCTGCTGCCAAGCATTAAATGCTACCTGTGTTTGTTTCAACCCCGTTTGTGAGCTGAAGCCAGCATCAACAACTTTTTTCGCCTTTAAATAGCCTTGAACATCATTCGACAGCAAAAAAGTATCCTTACCAATCGAGCGTAAAAAATAAGGCCCAGTATTTCCGCCTAAACGGGTGCCTTGTTTTTTCAGTAATTGCCATAAACTAATAATGTCATCAGTTGGCCAGTGAGCAATAAGTTCAGCAAAGCTACCGTGCTTTGCTGATAAAGCTTGCACCATATATGCATTATCAATAATGGCTTGGGTTTTCTTTTGATGGCGAATAAGCGTGGCGTCAGTTGCACGTTGTTGAATTTGCTCGGGTGATAACATCAAGACTTTTTGCGGCTCAAAATCAAAGAAGGCTTTTTCGTATGCGGGCCATTTATTTTCGACTACGCGCCATACAAAACCACTTTGAAAAACCCGTTTAGACATAGCAGATAATAATTCGGCATCGCTATATTGGGCAATTTCATTGCTTGATAAGGTATCGGGCAATAACGCCTCAACAATCGCTAAACCGCCTTTTCGTTCACATGCGCGCGATAGAATATCGGCAAATTTTTCTAGCTTAGCCACAAATGCTCCTTACTTTTCGGATTTATTCATTTGAACATCATTAAAACAAAACAGCCATCAATACGATGGCTGTTTGAGTGTAGATTAGCTATTACGCTCTTTTTTGAGCTGTAGAAACTGCTTCCACTTCACTACTTCTGCTGGTAACTCAGGCTTGTCACCATAGTAACCCGCTTCAGAAACTAATGTTTCAATTGGCACTTGTTTACGATTACACACAAAAACACCACGTACATGAACAATACAATGTAGGCCTCTTGCCGTAATAAAGCGTTGTTCAATATAAAAGTATTTCTCATCCCAACCGACAACCTTGGTTTCTATTTCAAACTTTTCGAACGGCTTAATGTCGCGGATATAGGTAAACTCTGAAGCGTTGACAATCGGCATCCATTTCATTTTCAGAAACTTCTTCATCAATCCCATATCGGCAATCATATAGGTGCGCGCTAAATCCATAAACGCAGGGTAGCGTGAGTTGGTGAGATGCAAGTTAACATCACAATCAAATGGTAAAGCACGATAGCTAATTCGGCTGGTATCCAAAAAACTAATACCTGGGCAATGACGAATGCGCCACAAAAATAACCACACTAATCGAAAATACAGATTCATTTATTACCACTCCTTTGTGAGCGAAACAGGCTAACAGAGGTCATACCAGCTATCAAGCAGAGTTTATGTGATTTATACACACGTTTGTTTCATCACTTGATTGAACTTAGCTAGTTTGGGCTTTACTATATCCGGGCTGAATTTCCAGCATGAATTCTCAGGGCGGGGCGAAATTCCCCACCGGCGGTAAGTTGATTTACCTATTTTTAGCACTAGGTAAACAATAAAGCCCGCGAGCGCTCGATTCGTCGAGGTCAGCAGATTTGGTGACTTAGTATTACTCGTAAAGTAATGACTACTATTCCAGAGCCGACGGTTACAGTCCGGATGAGAGAGAATAGCAACATCACCAGTAGATATTTTCTGCTGGTGCGATTCTATTTGGTGTAAAACCCCTCTTCAAAGCCCTGATTCTGGTCAATTTTTAGGAGTAACCATGAATCAGTTATCTTTACTTTCACCTTTTGGTGAACCACTTACCCGAGTTGAAAAAGCCATTGAAGCGCTTAAGCAAGGCAAGGGTATCTTGTTACTGGATGATGAAGATCGTGAAAACGAAGGCGATTTAATCTATTCAGTTGAACACTTAACGGCTGCACAAATGGCATTAATGATCCGTGAATGCAGCGGCATTGTGTGTCTGTGTTTGACCGATGCACAAGCGAATAAGCTCGAGTTACCGCCGATGGTGGCAGACAACAATAGCGCGAACCAAACCGCATTTACCGTGTCGATTGAAGCCAAGGTTGGCGTAACCACAGGTGTTTCGGCACAAGACAGGGTCACGACAGTCAAAACCGCGACAGCTGCCAATGCCAAAGCCAGTGACTTAGCAAGACCGGGTCACGTATTTCCATTGCGTGCTCGCGCTGGCGGGGTATTAACACGTCGTGGTCACACCGAAGGTACAGTTGATTTAATGCAAATGGCCGGTTTAGGCGAGTCAGGAGTGTTGTGTGAAGTGACAAATGAAGACGGCACTATGGCGAAAACGCCTGAAATTGTCGCCTTTGCTTTAAAGCATAATATGCCAGTACTCACTATTGAAGATATGGTGATGTATCGTCAGCAGTTTGATTTAAAGTTGGCTTAAATGGAGTAAACCAGCGATAGCTACCATCGCTGGTTTTATTAACCCCAGTTTTGGTCAATAAACATATAACACAGCATGTTGCATCAATAATGGTGTAGCAACTCCATTTTAATTTGAGGCGTTATGCGTATTAAAACTTTGTTTTTATTAGTAAGTCACTTAGTGGTCGGGACGATGGGAGTTATACTTGGCATATATCTGTTACCCATCATTACGGCACCTGTGGCACCGACTGCCTCAGAAATATCGTTGCTTGTGACCCAAGCACAATATAAAACCACGTTTATTAGCGATCTCACAGACAGCGATATACTTCACTGGGGCGAGGGGGATGTGGCAGTAGGCCCACATTTTATTACCCTAGCTGGGACGTTGGCGCCAGGGCCAGATTATCAACTTTATCTTGCCTCCGAATTTGTTGAAACAGAAGCAGACTTTATGCGCTTAAAGTCGACAATGGTGAGAGTAGGAGAGGTGAAAACCTTCGAAAACTTTATTGTGCCAGTACCACAAAATATTGATCCAGCTAAATATAATACTGTGATTGTATGGTGTGAGTCTTTTAATCAGTTTATTACCTCAGCACAATATCAACATTAGCGTTACTGAGTGAGTTAAAACGATATAGTAAAAGCTTAAGTTAACTCGTTTACTTATCTTTTAACCCTCGATGGGGTTAAAGATGAATTCCTCGTCATTGCATAACGACTATTTATTTCGGTAGCAAGAACAAAGGCGCTATATAGCGCCTTTGGGTTAAAAGATAAGTGAATCGTTTATTTCAGATTAATTAAGCCGCGATACCGCTGTGGCGTAATAATGCATCAGTGTTTGGCTCGCGACCCATAAAGCGTTTAAAAAGCACCATAGGTTCTTCGCTGCCGCCCATTTCTAATACATTGTTTAAGAAGCTTTTTCCTGTTTCAGGGTTGAAAATACCTTCTTCTTCAAAACGTGAAAATGCATCGGCAGATAACACTTCAGCCCATTTATAACTGTAATAACCTGCAGCATACCCCCCTGCAAAAATATGGGCGAATCCATGTTGGAAACGGTTAAAGCTTGGCGGTGTGAGTACGGCAATTTTGCTGCGAACTTCATCAAGAATACCTTGAATGTTAGCTCCTTTAACTGGGTCAAACTCATGGTGCATTCTGAAGTCGAACAATGAAAACTCAAGTTGGCGTAACATCATCATGCCTGATTGAAAATTCTTAGCTGCAAGCATTTTATCAAGTAACGCTTTTGGTAAAGGTTCACCAGTTTCAAAATGGCCTGAGATTTCAGCCAAGGCCTCTTCTTGCCAGCACCAGTTTTCTAAAAATTGACTAGGTAATTCCACCGCGTCCCAAGGAACACCATTAATGCCCGAAACACCGCCAACATCTACCTTGGTCAACATATGATGAATACCATGACCAAACTCATGGAATAAGGTCACCACTTCATCATGGGTAAATAATGCCGGCTTGCCATTGACTGGACCATTAAAATTGCAGGTTAGATACGCAACCGGTTTTTGAAGTCCGCTAGAGGTGATACGGCGACCACGGCAATCGTCCATCCATGCACCGCCACGCTTACCTGTGCGGGCATATAAATCTAGATAAAAGCTACCTCTGTGGGTGTTTTCTGCATCAAAAATATGGAAGAACCGCACATCTTTGTGCCATGAATCAAACTCTTGCTCTTCTTTAATTGTTAAGCCAAATAGTTTATTAACGGTGAAAAATAAACCCGATAGCGCTTTGTTTTCAGGGAAGTATGGGCGTAGTAATTCTTGAGACACTTCATATTTATGTTGTTGCAGTTTTTCGGCGTAAAAACTTAAATCCCACGATGCCATTTCAGTGACATTATAATGTTCTTTGGCAAAGGCACGCAGTTCAGCGAGTTCACTTGCGGCTTGATCTTTTGAGCGTTTACCCAGCTCATTTAAAAAGCCAAGCACCTGTTCTGGCGTTTCTGCCATTTTGGTTGCCAATGACTCATGGGCATAACTCTCAAAACCTAAGAGGTTGGCAATTTCATGACGTAACGCCACAATTTCGTTCATGTTGTTTGTGTTATCAAATTCACCCGCATTAGGGCCTTGATCAGATGCGCGAGTCACAAAAGCGCGATAACATTCTTCACGTAGTGGGCGATTTTCACTGTATGTCATTACAGGTAAATACGATGGGAAATCTAAAGTAAATAGCCAACCTGTTTGCTCGTTTGCTTCAGCCATCGCTTTGGCGGCGGCAAGTGCCGATTCTGGTAAGCCGGCAAGATCTGCTTCGTCAGTAATCAGTTTGGTCCATGCTTGAGTCGCATCCAGTAATTGGTTTGAAAAATTACTGGTTAGCTCTGAAAGACGTTTAACAATTTCACCATAACGCACTTTATCGGCATCGCTTAAGCCAATACCGGATAATTTAAAATCACGCAGGCTATGTTCAATAACGGTTTTTTGAGCTTGGGTCAGTTGCGCAAAATCGGCGGATTGATGAATAGATTTATAGGCTTCATAGAGTCCTTGGTGTTGGCCGACGTATGTGCCGTAATCAGATAGCAGCGGTAAACACTCATCATGGGCTTCACGTAAGTCGTCACTGCTGATGACTGAATTCATGTGTGATACCGGAGACCAGACTTTACTCAGTTCGTCATCAACTTCTTCAAGCGGGGCAATCAAATTATCCCAAGTGTAAACCTTATTCTTAGCGAGGAGTTCGTCAATACAACTACGGCACTTCTCAATGGCTTGTTCCACTGCTGGCTTAATGTGTTCTGGTTTGATTTGCGAAAAAAGTGGTAATTCTGTTCCACTTTGCAATGGATTGCTCATGATGTGTCCTCGAAGAATAAGCGTATGGATACTTTATGAGGGCTTGAAGGCTGAAAATCAAGTCAAGATGGATTATCCCTTGATCATCAATAGATAATAGGTTTCGTTATTAAGTTACCTAACTTAAAAATTGCCGCAAGAAAGTGATGGTGATCTCGATTTTAATTTACACGCTATTTACACTCTCAATATTGACAATTAGATCGCAAATGCAACTCGTTATCATTCCTCTTTGCTATTTTGTTGGTTAATATAGGTAAAAAATTGTCAATCGCTGTTAACAGATAGAGTTATCACTATGATCAAACGGGCTTTTTTATCAGTAAGTTTACATAAATTTCTTGTTACTTTGATCCTATGGACAGCCATGCTGTCTTTTGGTGGCGGGATAACAACAAATGCGCAAGCTAAGACTGGGCCCGAGTTTGCATTTGACCTAGCATGGGACAGTCAATATATCTCCGAAGGTCGGGATAATTTAGACAAAGGCGGCATTGTTTGGGGAGTTGCTAGTGTTACAGATGGCGATTTAGTCACTTTTGTGGCTTTAGGTCGTGGCGATCAAACGCATTATATCGAGTGGAATTTCGGTCTTGAATATACGATTCATTTAACTGAAAAATTTGAAGCAACCCTAGGCTACCAACGTTTAGAATTTTATGGCGATGATCGTGGCTCCGACAATGAAGTATTCAGTTCATTAACTTACACAGGGGTTGATTGGCTAATACCTGCTATTCATTACACCTACGCAACAGAGGCTGGTGGCTATTTTGTTGAAGTTAGCTTACATAGCCCATGGGATATCACTGATAAATTAAGCATCACACCTTACGTTCTGCAAGGTTTTGACTTTCAATATGTTACCGAAGAGCATGATGGCGCAAATCATATACAGTTTGGTGTTGAAGCGGCTTATGCGATATCCGATAACATAGCATTGAGTGCTCATCTTAGCGTCACACAAGCCTTGGAGGATATTAAGCGTGAGGCATCTGAAAATCAGATCGTTGACAATTTAAATGAAACCTATGGTGGCGTGCATTTGAACTGGGTATTCTAGATTTTTAAGGTGGTTTGTGTCTGATAAAAATTAGACTACACTTTAAGGCGCAACAGGATGGTTGCGCTTTTCTATCGTTAATACTTGCAAGGATGCATTATGAAACCCATTCCACAGACTTACCTCTTGCCGATTGTTATCGGTGTTATCTCAATTCACCTTAACATTTTTGCCAATGATGAATTGAGTCAGCTTGCGCCTCAAACAGAATCGGCACTAAATACATTGAGTAACGAAAACATTTCTCAACTGGGCCAAGATGGAGTGTTTGACAGTGAAGGCCGGCCACTCAAAATTAATCCACCTTCATTGGCATTAGAATACTACGCAGATGAGGCTTTAGTTGACCGAACATGGGCTTCTAAATCCAAACCTTCTAAATCCAAACCTTCTAAATCAAAAAACAAAGCTTCACCAGCTCTTGCGGCACATAAAGTTGCTAATGATCCTAGTTGCCGTTGGTTAGATAACCGAATTAGTTATCTGCAACGTAAACTTAGACCCGGTACCCAAAATCAACAGCATTTTGAGCGCGAAATGACAGCAAGGTTAGATGAATGGAAGTGCTTGAAATGTGAGAGCAAGGGGCCATCTGAAGGTGATCATGCTCTTTGCCAATACAAGCGCTAGTAGGAGTTTTTGAATACCATCTAGCATCGAAGTCGATTCCTCCTTACAATGGCAACATCAATTGTAGCGGAGATTATCATGGCTCAACATTTTGACTATATTGCTTTGGGTGCCGGCAGTGGCGGTATCGCATCAGCAAATCGAGCAGCAATGCGCGGCGCAAAAGTATTAATTATAGAAGCCAAGCACGTTGGTGGAACTTGTGTAAACGTCGGCTGTGTGCCGAAAAAAGTGATGTGGTATGGCGCACACGTCGCAGAAGCCATGAACCTGTATGCTAAAGACTATGGTTTTGACGTTACCGTAAATAAATTTGATTGGAATACCTTAGTTGAGAATCGCGAAGCATATATTGGCCGCATACATGAAGCCTACGGTCGTGGTTTTGCCAGCAATAAAGTGACCTTACTAAACGGTTATGGCAAGTTTGTGAACAACAACACCATTGAAGTGAATGGCGAGCATTACACCGCAGATCATATTTTAATCGCCACGGGTGGCGCGCCCACTATCCCTGATATTCCAGGTGCGCAATACGGTATAGATTCAAATGGATTCTTTGAATTACGTGTGCAACCAAAACGTGTTGCCGTAATTGGTGCCGGCTATATTGCAGTTGAGTTAGCGGGTGTGTTACATGCACTTGGCAGTGAAACCCATTTATTGGTCCGTAAACATGCACCTTTGCGTAATTTCGATCCAATTTTGGTTGATGCACTCGTTGAGGCTATGGCGACAGATGGCCCAACCTTACATACCAATAGCGTTCCTAAGCAAGTGGTTAAAAATGCAGATGGCAGCTTAACTCTTGAGCTTGAAAACGGTAACAGCTTGACGGTCGACACCCTTATTTGGGCGATTGGCCGTTCACCCGCGACTGGTAATATTGGCATTGAAAATACCGATGTGACCCTGAACGCCAAAGGTTATGTGGTAACCGATGAACAGCAAAATACTACCGCGAAAGGCATTTATTGTGTTGGCGATATTATGGAAGGTGGCGTAGAGCTTACCCCTGTTGCTGTTAAAGCGGGTCGTTTGTTGTCTGAGCGCTTATTTGGTCAAATGCCGAATGCCAAAATGGATTACTCGTTAATTCCAACTGTAGTATTTAGTCATCCGCCTATAGGTACTATGGGGTTAACTGAGCCTGAAGCCGCAGAGCAATATGGTGCAGATAATATTAAAGTGTACACATCAGGGTTTACCTCTATGTACACCGCTGTTACCGCTCACCGCCAAGCCTGTAAGATGAAACTAGTTTGTGCTGGCGAAAATGAAGTGGTTGTGGGGATTCACGGTATTGGTTTTGGTATGGACGAAATTCTCCAAGGTTTTGGTGTGGCCATGAAAATGGGGGCAACCAAAGCGGACTTTGATGCGGTAGTCGCCATACATCCAACTGGCGCAGAAGAGTTTGTTACTATGAGATAACGCCATTGAGATAGCCTGCCAGAGGTAAGTATTCTCTGCCTGTAACCTAAAAAAGCAAACCTAAGTGTTTGCTTTTTTTATTGGCTATTTTTGTTAAGTCGTGCGGTGATCATTTACTTAAATTACAGCTGGATAGCTGATAAGTGACATGGCTTATTATCAATAATCGCTGAGTTTTCGGTCAACGTTTTACTCAACGATATTGGCAATATTTTTGCAGCTTCATACTAAGGTTGAATATTAAAGTTATTTAAAATCAATACTATGACTGTTTTTATATTTGCCAGTAAAGTGTATGTTACGCTCGAGGTATTTTGCCAAGGTCATTACGCATGTAGGAATGCACCTTGGGAGTATTTTTATTCGCCGATAGCCATCATTTAATCATTGTCATTTTAGATTTAGCTGAAATAGATAGGCATTCACTAAACAATAAGATCTCAATTTATGTTGCGCTCGTATAGCTGTTTTAACCCTATTTGATTACTCATCTTAACGACTTTCGCTAAGTAGTGATAATACCGATATAAAGGACATCGTATTTCACATGTTTGTGTTAAATCCCAATATTCAGATACAGCTGACTTATATTCCTCACTCAAATGCCCGCATATGGATTATTGATGATGTGGTCGATAATTTTCACGAGATGTTAGATTACTGCTTTAACAAGGCTTATTTTAACCCGATTGGCGCAGAGGGAACCTTATTTCCTGGTGTGCGTGATGAGATGCCAAAGCCATATTATCAATTAATTAGCGCATTGTTTAATCGTCTAGCTATGCACTCTCAGGGGAGGTTGTTTAAACGGTACCAGCTAGGCAAAAGTTGGTTATCAAAAGTGACGGTATTGCCTGAAAACTTGGAAATAGTACAAACCATGCCTCACTTTGATTCATTGTCTGAAAATCATATGGCAGCAGTGCATTACTTGAATGAAAATCACTTAGGTGGGACCCATTTTTACCGTTACAAAGGCTCCTCTAAAATACATTTATCCCATGATGATAAAGATACCATTTTAAAGATGGTGGAACAGGTAAAGCAGTCTGCAGATGAAAGGAGAGGTTATATAAATGATAGTGATGCATTATTTGAAAAAGTGTTTTCAGTTGATGCCAAGCCCAACCGTTTAATTCTTTATGCAGGGAATATTATGCACAGTGCCAACATTACCTCTGTCGTGGATTTTGATAAGTCATCCCCCAATAACCGTACCACGATTAATTCATTTTTCACCATAGGGTAAAAAACTCGCGATATGAATAAAACCATCGCGAGTTAATTATGAGGCCGTAAAAGAGCTAATCTAAAAATGCCATTGGGAAATGAGCATTTTCTCCTTTCACTTCCAAAGCCACACGGAAGTTTACGATACCGATTTTCCAGGCCAGCTCATCTAACGTGAGTTGATACATGCCAGCTTTCAACTCTTCGATTACCATAACGCATTCCTCAGTATCAATACAGCTGGTTTGCTGCGCCTGATGCCAAGCTAACTTATATTTACTTGAATAAGGTCCTGGCTTTGGATACCCCATAAACAATAAGTTAAATGCATCGGCACCGATTACCGCTTTATCGTCATCGCCAGTCAGGTTAATAATCATGGTGCCACTTTCAGGATCAGTACTGACAAGGGCGACATCAATAACCGAAGTGTCTTTAATGCTAATAGTGGTTGCTGGTGGCTCAGGAGGCTCGGGGGGAGCAGTAACATTATCATCATCAGAGCTGTTGCAGCCAAAGAGTAAAACGAAACTTAATCCCATTATTAGGCTGAGTGTTGTTTTTTTCATGTGATGGCTCCTATTAATTAGTGACCGCCATGACAGGTGTCACAAGCCATGTTGGTTTTCACACTCGGTGCAAAAGTTGAGTCAGCCGTATGGCAAGATTGGCAACTTTCAACCGTTGCAGATACGGGGTGATCATTCACAGTTTCACCATCAAATGCTTTGTTTAACATCACGACTAACTCATAAACGACAGAGGCTGATAATTGTTTACAGCGCATACCTTTTTCATTGAATGTCTTACCATTCTTGCTGGCCCACAAGCTAATGGAAGAGTGACACAAAACAGTATTAGCAGCGGTTGGGCTACCTACTTTAGCGAGTGTTTCAGCTTTATCAGCCCCAATACCATTAAGGAAACTGTCAGTTTGAAGTGGTAGCGCTTCATTTTCATAAAAACGCATTACCTGACTTAAAAAACTGTTTGCTGGAGATCCATTAATAGAAAGAATATTCACTAACATACCAGCAGCATTGATATTGCCACATACCGTTCCTTCTCCTAGCATACCAGCATAGCCATAGTGCGCCATGGCGGTGGGCACTTGAGCAAATTTTTCAGCATCTGGAGAATTTGATTCGGCTAAGCTTTGAATAATGCTGTCAAATACCTGATACATACAGCCATTACCCGTTTCATAAGCGCGTTTTGCAACAACCATCGGATCTAGTTTTACATAAGCTAAGCGAGTGCCGACTTCTAGTTTCCAATCGCCAGCGTCTGTTGCAATTGCCGCTAATACGGGATTAGCTATTAACGCTCCACCTACAGCTGCTGATGAAACACCAATAATGCGTCCAATCGCTTGTCTTCTGTTTAATGTGTTCATAAATACCCTCATTTTTTCTATTATTTTCATCACAAGTAACATTGAAAGGATCTAGGATGGCTAACATAGCGGCCTTGCTTGGGTGGCGTAGTATGTAAAACCATTCGTTAGCATGAGTAACAAATGCAACTGCAAATGAAACGAACTCAACCTTGTTACTGGGTTAACTCAATGATGACGTTTAATAAAAAAAGAAATGAGGCCGAGGTCAAAGTAATTTAGCTGTCAATAAGAGCGCTAAAAATGGCGATGAACTATAAAGGTAATTCACTGCAAATGGCGATTTTTTTAGTTGATTTATCTTAAATGTTGCCAATGGCAGAGTGTAATACTGATTACGAAGTATTTTTTTATATATTATCGCCAATGAAATGTGATGATTATCACGAGTAGGCAAAAGTTCGCGTTCTGTTAAGGGGAGCCGTTGTAAAAATACAGCCGATGGCAACGGCAACCAAAGTGTGAGTTGTATGGCGGTTTAATCCTAACAACTACCGTAAAATTAACGATATCGCTAATAAACAAGACGCATTATGAGGCTAAAAGTATTTGAGTTTGATGTCAGTAATAGTGTGTTGATTAACACCGAGACTCAAATTCAACATCATTTAACGAGAACGGAAGCTCAAGTACTTGAGTTGCTCGCTAATCACCCCAATCAAGTGATGTCCAAAGGGCAATTATCATGTGCGGGCTCGCAACAAGCCGTAATGAGTGAATCAGCCGTTGCCAAGGCGGTATTCACTTTACGCAAATACTTTGGTGAGCCTTATATTGATTTAATTGAGACGCTGCCCAAAAAAGGCTACCGATTAAATATATCCACACCTTCCTCTGAATGGCATCAACAACTTGCCCGC
This sequence comes from Shewanella holmiensis, assembly GCF_025370255.1. Taxonomy (GTDB): domain Bacteria; phylum Pseudomonadota; class Gammaproteobacteria; order Enterobacterales; family Shewanellaceae; genus Shewanella; species Shewanella holmiensis. The sequence goes on along the minus strand of NZ_JAMTCD010000009.1, from coordinate 70,920 downwards.
CGAAAAAAACACATTATTCTGACCAGCAGTATTATATTGTTGTCGTTGATGACATTGATCACTGCCATGCACCAATATATTTGGTTTAAAACTGCAGAGTCTCCGGTGAGAGAAAGCCGTGTTGTGACATTAAATAACCATCAACAAATTGAATTGATATGGCTACAATCACCCAAAAAATCATCGCAGCAAGTTTCCAATATGGAACAAAAAATAATAACTGCGTTTAATTTATGCCCCATTGTGAAATGGCGAGATGTGTATTTAGCGCTATCCAATGATATGCAAGTGCTGAATATTTCGATGGAAGGCTACTCAAACAATGGTGAGTTGTTGGTGAGAAACATAAAAACCAGTGACTTTACCTTACGACCAAATTTTATTTCACCTACTTGGCTGCAGGGGGTATCACTCTGTGACTAAAAAAATGAAATGGTTTGGCGCTTTTTTTATTAGCTTGCTGCTATGCAGTTTAGTGATTTATCAGCATATTAAAGCGTCTGAAGTGAACATGGTTTTATCATGTCAAAATGAGCTGGTGGCAGTCAATTCTCAAACCCAAGCTATTGAAAAAAACATAATGATTGCTGATTTTAGCTTGCAAAAACGTTCTGCCAGTATTAGCTACCGCTATTTTTCTGAAGACGGTGTGCCCATTGCGACACTGCATCTTAAAGGGGGGATTTTAAGTGCCTATAAAGAAAAGGATACTTATATTCTTAATCTGATCCAAAGTGAGCTTATTCGTCATAATCAGCAAGTATCATTACCGCAACATGCCACGCATGTACAAGCATTCGCCTTACGTAATATCGCTAAAGAAGGCGTTCATAATCTGACCATTCAGATAGTTAAAACTAATCCTGACAAAAACTTAGCACTGTTGTATTTTTTACCGAGTACCAATATTTGTGCGTGTAGCTTGATTAATATGGATTAGCTCAGCGACCATGGTTTTTTTGCTGGGACATGCTATCCATGTGAGCTAAGACTTATTGGTTTTTGAGCCGTTTTACAGTGACATTGATTTTTGCAAATCATCAAATAAATAAGTCTTAGCCAAACTGCTTTGTCAGTCTGTTACGATTTGCTGTGACTGACCACTTTGTTACCTAGGCTGCATAAAATCAACTGCGATAAAATTGTCATAACTACAGCGACAAACATCATCTTGAGGCTATCTTGACCGACAGCTTGAGTAATTAAAGATCCCAAAAATAAACCAGATACTGCCACAAACCCCCATAACCCAGCAAAACTTAACCGTTTAAGTGATGATGTTGAAACTGGCGTAAATAAGCGTGAATGATGGCTAATCCAGCCGATAAATAATCCGGTGATGAGACTACAGCCACCTGCACCAAATAATAGCGGTACGCCAGTAAGTTCTAAATCAAAACAACTGGTTAAGTAAGCAAGAATAATTCCTAGGGTAAATAGGATTTGACCGTATACCAGGCTGTTATTGGTGATCCCTAGGGCATGTCTAACCTGCTTTATATCCATGTCATTACCAGTGACTTGAATAATGTCTTCGTTACTGATGATTAAATCAGGGTTGATTTCAATATCGACCCCTTCTCTAATGTAGCGTGAAATTAATATACCTCTAGAGGAGGTTTTATTGAGGTTGTTTTTCAGCGCTAAAAGTGATGAGTTCTGTAAACCATGTTGGTTAGCGACAATTTGAAAGTGTTCTTCAATAATGTTTTTTTCTAAAGGAAGCTCAGTTCCGAGCACATTATCTTCTAGGTAGTAAATGCTATTACTGGTACCCGTAACTGTAATCGTGTCTCCCGCCATCACGGTATTTGCGTCAGTGTCATTTGAGCCTTTTTTCAATTCAAACACGATTTCAACTGCTGGGCTGTTCAGTTGCATTAACGTTTTGCCAACCACAGTGCTGTCGATATTCACTTTAAAGGCGCGTCTAACAACATTTTTAACGCTGTTTATTTGCTGGTTATCATTGATCGATGCTGCTTCAACCGATTTGGGTGCCATGTCAACGATTTGAGACGGCGTATGCCATTTCTTCAACCATGGTAATTTTTGGGTAACGATTATGATCGGCAACAGTGCGCTTGCAAACACAATCAAATCCGAAGCCGAGATATGATCGGCTGCTAGTCTTAACACCGCGACAGATTCAATGCTGAAAACCCAATACACAAAAGCAATAGCAGTAAAAGTGGTAAAACTTAGCTGTAACACTTTAATCAAAATTGATTTTTGATGCGCTTGAAGATCTTGGGTAAATAGTGAACCACCCAGATAAGCCACTACATACATAAATAAACTGAAAAATAGCCATGTTAAATTCGGGTCGTTAGCGCCGCCAGCTAGGCCGACAATAAGTCCTACTATTAATGTGCTTAAGATTGTACCCAGCGAGAATAGGCCTAAGTGAATTTTGCCCACCACAAACCCTAAAACAAGCGTAACCAGCAAAATAAAATATGCTGAAGAGGTAAAGATGTGTTCAAGTATTGCCATCATAAGCTCACTTTTTAGTGCTAAACATGATTAAAAATCCGCAGAATTCTCGCTGTTATGAATAAGGGCATGTGTAGTGATAAATGCCGTTATTCCACGCAAGAGTATTGGCTTTGTACAAAAAATGATAATCGTGTTTGATGGACGAAACCCTGCGTTGAGGGGAGTGAAGCGAGGCAAGTAACACTGTGCAGACAGTGTTTGCTATTCAGCTTAAGATGATGTTGATTTATAAAGAGTAAAGAAAAACTATTAGATATAAGCAACTTGGCAGCTAAAGTCTCATTATCTTAAAACTGATAGCTCAACTGCCAAGTAAGTTACTTTTTAGAACCCAAGTCACCCAGTATTGGCCCCTTTTAGCTAAGGGGCGTAACCATTCAATGGGATATTGGGTTTAGTTTCGAACTTTATTAAGATATTTATCAAGGCAAGCTATGATCGATTTTTTGATGTCGACATTTTGTTTTGAGTGCTGGCACCACAATGATATCGGCACCAAAACCGCTTCTTTGCCATTAGTTTCATCTGCTGCAATTTCAACTATACCGTCGGAAAAGTGGTCTGATTTATTGATGGACTTTGGCAACAGTGCCCATCCCAATCCTTCTTGGACCATTTGAACTATCAAGGTTTGTTGGTCTACCACTTCATAGTTTGACGAAATTATCACTCTGCTAGCCATATCATCATCCAGCATAGATTTAAGCACAAACTGCTTTGACGATTTCATTGTGATAAATGTTTCACTGGGAGGTAACTTTGCCAATTCAGTATCTACGCCCGTGAATGGTACAAAACCCATGTTATGCAAGAGTGATGAACTTAGGCTATTGATGACTTTGCTGGTAAACACATTGACTAGGCCAAAATGAATGGAGCCATCTTGAATGCTTTGTTTAATTTCTGGCTTAGTCCGCACTAGCCAATTAACATTCATAGACGGAAAGTCTTGCATAAGTTGTTTGCGGATTTGAACCAACACATCCTGCGGGATAAAGCTGGCGTAGGCGAAAGTAATGGATTCTAATCCGCCAAATGACAGACTTAAGGCGACGCGATCAAAGGTGCGGGTTTGCTCAATGGCTTGCTTGGCATAATGATAGAGTAAGGTGGCATCTTCGGTGGGCTCAACTGAGCGACCAATACGTTCAAATAAAGTAATGGCAAGCTGGTCTTCCAAATTGGTGATCACCTGACCAATAGTGGTGCGATGTTTATCCAGTTTTACGGCGGCTTTACTAAATGCCTTTTGTTCATAGACGGTCACAAAAGCAAGCAGTTGTTCTAAGCTGAAATTCATCATTTTACTCCGGCGAACATCGACATTATGCCAACATTAGCAGTCATTTAAGCGCAATTTATTATAGTTAAATTACCACATTCAATTTTAATTGTTTAAGTATTTTGATGAGTTACGGTCGCATTTATTAAAATAAGCGCTGATTGAAATCACTTACTAGCGTGCCATGTCTATTTGGTTGTTGATGAATCACAGGTGTTTATTACAGATGAAGCAGCAGTGATTGTTACGCAAAAAAAAGCCCGCAATCATGCGGGCAAAACTTTCTGGGGAGATGAAGTAAAACTTATTTGTATTCAACCACTTTGGCTACATAGGTAAATTGTCCTGATGTGCCATGGTAATCACGGTATAAATCGATTGAGAAAAACGTTGGATTATCTTGATCTATTTGTGCAGCAATGCGTTGGCTGACAACTTCAAGATCTGTTTCGCCATAAATATGAAACTGTTGCGCTTGCTCTAGGTTTCTTTCTTCAGCTTGATGTTTAGTGATGTAAATTTCACTAAACATATCAATAATAAAGCCTGTGTACTCAATTGATTCAAAACTGGCTTCTTCATCAATAGTAATAAAAAAATCTGATGCTTCAGTTACCGTAACAAGTTGTTCCATTTTTGATTCAACCTGTTGCATATCTTGGTTGTGAGTCTCATTAGCTGATACGTTTGCAGATAAAGCTAATAGGCATAGAGTAATAAGAGTTTTTTTCATAACGTTACCTTTGTTTCAATTAATGAGTGTTGATTGCGGCGCTATATAAGTATTTCACTACTCAGGTTGTACGCCGTTGTGCTTAATTGAGGCCAGTATAGGGTGAACACTGCACAGTGATTAATCGCATATGTAGGACGTAATCCTCGCATTGCCCGCTCAAATTGACATGTTCTGGATTGCAGGGGTTCATCCTACAAACAGGATGTGACTGTATAGGGCGGCTCGGTTAAATTGCGTCCATAAGATACGATTTAATCCAGAGGTCACAATTATGAATATGAACACTAAAACACTTTTACTTAGTGCAACTTTACTTTTATCAGTATCGACTTTTGCTAACGCCAATATCATTGTTGATACTAAAGGTATCGACACTGAGAAATACCATGCAGACATGTATGAGTGCCAACAACTATCATCGCAGGTCGATCATCAAGAAACCGATTCTTTAGGTCGTGACATGCTAAGGTCAACCACCAGAGGAGCACTAATTGGTGCCGCAGGTAGTGCGATTGGTGGCGGTAGCGGCTCAAAAGGTGCCAAAGTAGGTGCTGGGGTTGGTTTGATTGGTGGCGCGTTGAAACATGGTAGAGAAAGACGTAACGAAGAAGCTAATTTTGAATATCAAACCGATGCAGTTATGCACAACTGTATGGTAGGCAGAGGTTATACCGTACTTAACTAATTAAGAGTAAAGGTTAACCTGTATCATTGGCCTTTACTTTAGATAGCACTATAAGTTTGTATTCAAAAGGTTTATATTCAAAAATGCCGTGAATTTCACGGCATTTTGCTGTCTGAAAACGATTTTTCAAAATATCTATTACCCATATTATCTGCCCACCAAATGCTGTGTGAGCGCGTGAATATTATTGTGAATCTTCACTTTTGACGGAAAACCCCCGATACACTCTAGCTTTTACGCTACTTTTTTAAGTTAACAACAGATGGCTATTCACTAAAATACCTATACAAACATCGGATAACTTTGAATAATACCGCTATTATTTCTTGTAGAATTAAATCTAATGGCTATTGAAATCGAACGTAAATACCTTGTCAGCAACGATAAGTTCAAAAGCTTGTCACATAAGGCAACTCGTATTACTCAGGGGTATTTGAATTCAGATAAAGCCCGCACTGTGAGGGTGAGGGTTATGGGCGAACAGGGATTTCTCACCATTAAAGGCTTGAGTAATCAGGCTGGATTATCACGATTTGAATGGGAAAAAGAAATAAGTGTCTCTGAGGCGCAGGAGTTACTTAAACTGTGTGAACCAGGGGTTATAGATAAAACCCGCTATTTAGTTGAATACCAGCATCAAGTTTTTGAAGTGGACGAGTTTTATGGCGATAATCAGGGGTTAATTGTGGCCGAGTTGGAGATAGCCACAGAGCAACAAACTGTGTCTAAACCTGATTGGTTAGGGGATGAGGTGACAGGAGATAATCGTTACTACAATTCAACGTTGATGAAAACACCCTATACCCAATGGGTTTAGGCGAGCACATTTCTGCTGTTTGTTAAATGCTGATTAAGCTGTAACACCGTCTAAAGAACAGGTCATTATTAATGTTTTTCGATGGTAATGATGAGTTTTTTATTACCTCATTGAGTAGTCGTTTGTTCAAAAAGAGCGTTTTGGCTTGATGAAGCGTTAGAAAATGAGCTTATCTTGCCAAGTCGTTGCTATATGTTCGACTTGGCAAGTACTGAACCGCTTACTGATTACTGCGAACTAAAACTAGTTATCTTCACATAAGTTTTTTCCTGCGGCATAACAACTAGGTTGCCTTGGACATACAGCGCCACGTGAGCAAATTAAGCGGGCATCATTTTTAATACCACGTTCTATCCAATTAATATTAAGGATTTTTGCCACACTGGTAAGATCTTTTTTAATGTGTTTGGGGATAACAATCGAGCCGCCATTAGATGCACAAGCTTGTTTTAAATCATTGGCAATCGACAACGAATCTTTACCTTGGGCATCAATCGCTGGGTTTAAATCAATGCCAGCACATAACACATGCGGGTTGCCTGCTGAGTCTTCTACCTTGATTGATTCACAACAGTAAATCCGCGGTTGATTTCCCACATTTAAGATTGAAATTTGTGCCGAGGTGCCCGATGACGGCTCATTGATCATCCTAAATACAGCCCAATGCTGACAAGGGTCCTCCACCAAACGCATGTTTCCCCAAGGCAGCGGGATCCCATTACCGCGATACACCGCTTTGAGTTTACCTGGCGCATAGGCATCAAAGAAATGCCAATGCGGATAAGGCGACACAACCGTCATGCGGCGCATCGCAACCGATGCAGAAACTTGCAGCTGTTTATGCACACTGATTTCATAGCCGTGCCGGTCAAGTAATTGTCTAAAAGGCACTTTAGGGCACAAAAGGGCTCCGGCAAAAAAGCTCGATTCAAAATCACGCCAAGCATGTAAAATGTCCTGTGCATTTAAGGTGTTTGATTGTGGAATGCTATTATCGTCACCCTCTTCTTTACGACCTGATGTCATCACCGACTTTAAGCCATCTTTATTGTGTAAAACACAGTGGCCAATATGCACAGCTAAGTCATATTTCAAACGATGAGGGCGATTTTTTAAGGTGTTGTTCAAATAAATCGTGCTAGGAGGCTCAAAAAAAGAGGTCACTAATTGGCGCGAGCTGGCCCCCATTTCATCACGTATTTCTTGCGGAGTACGGTCAATCCATTTAATGACTAAGCCCATTCTTGCGGCAATAGTGAGCATGTCGTCGGCCATTAATGGCATACGCTTTAAACCCACATCTTCGGCGGCACGCTCTAAATCAGGAAAGTGATTTTGATGGTGTTCTTGGTGTGCGCGGATCAACAAATGGGCAAATTGTCTACCCGAAGTGCCTGTTTGTGACAGCATTTCCGGGATGGCAATTTGTAAAATATCATTAGAAAATAAAAAGCTTGGTTCAAGCGGCATACCGCTAATGCCACCTTTACTGCCTTTTTCAGGCGTAATGGCATGCTCTTCGGGCACATCGTCAAGAAACCATTCAACTTCTTTTTGAAAAACAGCGGCGATAACGGCCAACATATCAGCACTAGGGACTCGTTTTCCACGTTCAATCATGGATAAGTATGATACCGAAGGCGAATTACTTGAGTCCACGCGCATACAGCGGGCAGAGAGATCTTCCATGGTTAAGTTATTGCGTTTACGCAAGTTTCTTATCTTAGTGCCCAAAAAATGGGTCTTTCGCATCAAGCTTTTTTCATTTCTCATTTTGTATAATTCACACTGTAAAATTTTTATTGTGAAATTGTTTGTAAAAATAGCATAGACTAAAAATCAAGCTGTGAACAAGGCTTAATTCAAAACCATTTTGAATGACTATAAATAAATTAATGTGACCTACTATTGAAAAGAAGAGGATAAGGCTATGAATATGTCTACTCAAGCAAGCACCAAAGCGACCCAAAACCTTAACCACTTCATTGGTGAGCAATTTGTGGCAACAACAAATAAATTAGATCGCACTATTAATGCGAAAGAATTGTTAGATGCCCAGTTCCCATTAGCAACAGGTTCACATCAAGATGTGACTAGCTATGTTGTTTATTACACGCACCTTTTAGCATTCTTAAAAGATGGCACTCAATGTGGATTGCAAAATCCTTGTCAATTTGTGGCATTAACCGGCCATAAAAGTGAGCCATCATCGGTGGTATTAAAAAACAATGACACCCATGTTGAGATTTGTTTTGACCGTCAAGGTGAAATTGGCAGCAATGATTTAGCTAACATTGAAGATATTCAAATTGAAATGCCAATTAAGAACCTACCAACACCTTACAAGCAGTGGATCAGCTTATTACACTCAAGCTGCAAACCTACTGAAGGTCGTTGTAAAGTGTTCACGGCTAAAGATGGTAGCGATTACGCTATGCATCAGCGCTAAGCTTAATAAATGAGCCGCGAAAACTGAAAAGCCAGTAGGTCCATCCACTGGCTTTTTTTGATCTGTATTTATTGTAATTTTGTCCAAAAAAAGTCGACGGCTGATCCTCAGTTCAAAAAAATCAATTAAAGCGTGTATCAACGGATACCAAACATCGTTTGCAATGCTTGAGCTTGCTACAATAGTGCACTGCTTATTTAATGAGTTCTCTCATGCTCAACTCAGCTACAAAAAATTATAAATTATGGCTATTCATTGTAATCGGCCTTTTTTGCTTAACGCCTTTGATATCCTCTCCAGTCGCATTATTGATGGGGTTTACCCTTGCGAGCATTGGGCTGGTACCTGAACATATTGATTTAGGTAAATGGACTAAAAAATTACTGGCCTATTCGATTGTTGGCCTAGGTTTTGGCATCAACTTACCAGAGGCCATTGAAGCCAGTAAAAATAACCTTGGTTTAATTGTCGGCTCAATCTTTTTTACCCTTATTTTAGGTTATGGCTTAGCAAAACTGCTTGGCATGGAGCCTAAAACGGGCCACTTAATTAGTTGTGGTACGGCTATTTGTGGGGGCAGTGCCATTGCGGCGGTCGCGCCAGCGATTAATGCTAAAAACGATCAAATTGCGGTGTCGTTAGCCTGTGTATTTTTGCTTAATTCCATTGCCCTATTCGTGTTTCCGACCATTGGCCATGCTTTGTCACTCAGCCAGTATGACTTTGGGGTATGGAGCGCGATTGCTATTCACGACACCTCATCGGTTGTTGGCGCAGCATCAGCTTATGGTGATGAAGCATTAAAAACGGCTACTACGGTTAAGTTGGCTCGGGCGTTGTGGATTATTCCGGTGGCATTGCTTAGTGCGTGGTTTTTTGGCGGTGATAAAAGCAAAATAAGTTTGCCTTATTTTATCTTATTTTACTGTGTGGCGATTTTAATCGCTTACTTTATCCCCCAAGGCGAGGCGGTTTATAGCTTGCTATTTATGGCGTCTAAGCATGTACTGGTATTGTGTTTATTTTTGATTGGTGCGGCTATTACGGTTAAAAAAATGCGCGCCAATGGGCCTAAACCGTTATTACTTGGGGTGCTGCTTTGGGTGGCTATTGGCTCGACGTCCTTGGCATATATCGTATTGTAAAGGCTTGATTGCTAGACTGAATAAGGCCGTATAGATGAGGTGAGTCAAGGATTAAGCGTCGTGCTGTTGAATGTGAGGCTTAGCCAATGCAAGCCAAATTAATCCACCAAATGAAACCAGTTCAATCAATGCTCGCGTTAACCCAGTAGTTTGAATCGAGGCAATAACTGCAATGATGCACAAGCTAATAATTGCGATGATTTTAAGCCGACGGGATAGCCAAAAACTTGCCATAAGTGCCTCCATTTCTATTTGAATATCTATAGAGGCATTATTGGTGAATGGATTTTATTGCGCCAATATCAAATTTAACTAACTCATAACGGATCAGTTTGATTGCATTTGCTGGTGGCTAGGAGTGGTTTGTTGCATATGAAATAAAGCATGGCTAGCAATTGAGAACAGGCAATATGCTAGAAAATAATAAAAACCAGCCTCAAAATGCGCATAAGTTTGCAATAACTCCCCCATACCCGCAGAGGCATTTCCTGCCATATAGACAATAATCAACGCCACCACAAACACATCGGCCATCGACCACTTACCCACAAAGCTAATAATGCGGTTAATAATCTGCTTCATTTTGTTTGCTATAGGGAGGCAAGCAATCAGCATCAAGGTTAATTTAAGGATAGGAATAACAATACTGAATAAACCGACTAGCACGGCAACTAAAATGTTGTTTGATTGATAAAGCTCGTTGACGGTATCTAAAATACTGCGGGTTTTACGAAATACTTCCACTTCGCCTTCAATTTGTTCTAGCCCAAACATGGACACTGCCATATCGAGCATATTGCGAGCATTGCTGTTTGGTGGGGCAGATAAATTTGTTGCTAACATCTCTAAGCCTTGGTCAACAATTGCCGCTTTTTCGATAGTGCCGTTAATGGTCAAAATGGGCTGAGTGACCCCAGGAATAAGTAAGGCGAGTGATAAGGTGATCAACAGTATGGAAAGAGTCAGTTTCATTGCCGTGGGGTGCTGGATAAATGATGGAAGTATTTTTACGTGAATAGCCGAGATTGGCTAGCGCTAATTCCAGCCAAGCTATAAGTAACCTCAATTCGGGATAATAAACGCTTACCAAACAGCCCTTTGTCTTGCTAACTGCGTTTCATTAACGTGTAATAGGCCAGATAGTGACGTATTAATGTTTGATTCGCATGTGGGACTGCATATTAGTCAGGCAGACTTTGATGCAGTAGTAGGGCATTTGATTGAAGCACTAAAGCAACAACAGATTGGCATTGCAACACGTAATGCTTTATTGGCGAAGCTTGCGCCCATGTATCAGGATATTACCTACCACTAGGTTTATTACGTTATAGGTTAACTGTTAATAAAATGGGCTAGGGTCGACATCTAAGCTACTAGGTGAAATACCACGTTCAATATTCACTTCCGCTTTTAATAAGTCCACCATCACGACATCGGTATAGCGTTTGTGTTTTAACGAATAAAAACACTTCACTATTGGGTGTAATGCATCGCGGTTTTTGGCTTCCCAGACTATGCCGACGCGTTCGTCCGATAACTGCACTAATGAGCCCACAGGATACACGCCCACACAACGAATAAATTCGTACACTAATGCTTGATCTAAATGAAATGGGGTCAAACTAATAAGAATTTTAAATGCTGCAGCAGGGCTCATGGCCTCTTTGTAGCAACGAGTTGCCGTTAAGGCATCAAAGATATCAACAATACAACTCATGCGGCCATGAAGGGGTATTTCATCGCCTTTAAGTCCTTTAGGGTATCCTCTGCCATCTAATTTCTCATGATGCATTAAACACACATCTTTACTGATTTGTGATAAGCCCTGAGTATCGTCCATAATTTCAACCGCATACGTTTGATGCAGTTTCATGTGCTCAAACTCTTCAGGGGTTAATTTACCGGGTTTATGTAATATTTTATTATCAACTTTGACTTTGCCGATATCATGTAAAATACCGCCAACAGCCATTTGGCGCAGAACATCGATATCTAATTTCAAGTGCTTACCGAAAGTAACCAGTAAGAATGCCACGTTAATAGAGTGTTCAAGTAAATAAGCATCTTTTGTACGCAGCGCTGAAATACATTTAAACGCGTCAGCATCATCCATTACCGATTCAATCATTTTGTCGGCCACGGCCTCAAAAGGCGCAACCTCTACCGCTTTGCCTTCAAACGTTTCTGAAAGTACCTTTTTTATCAACCCTTTAGCTTCACTTAAAATCTGCTTTGCTTGTGTTTGCTGAATATCACGGCTGACGATAGCTTTTTTTGCTAGTGGCTTGCCAGGTACTTCTTGGGTGGTCACTTTTTTAAGGCCGCAAGTATCCGATGAGCGTTCAACATCGACCCAAACATGTTTGATATTATTTTTAACTAATTGTGCAATAGCTGTGCGGCTTTTTATCTGGCCAGCATTAGCGATAGCAACGGTACTATTATTGCGATCGATAGCTGTGACAAACATACCAAGATTCAACTTGGGAACTGGAATCTTTATGATATTAGGAGATTCGGTAGAATCACTCATTTGGCTAGCGCCCTCAAGGTCATAATGCACTTAACGATATTTTTGAGTTATTGTTATGTGGGTCCACTGTTAAGCCTTCCTTGGGTACATTTAAACTAGCTGAGTTTATACGTATTAACAAACACAATGGTTTATAAAATAATTAATAGTATATAACATTTAGAATAGTTATATCAGTAATCCATTAATATTAGCTAATTATAGATCACAGCCTAGCTTGCTGATGATTGACAGTAAATGATTGGTTGATTAACTTGAAGCGCTTATCGCCATGAATAGGAGTCGACATTGTCAGGCCACTTTTTTAGTTCACAATTTAATGAGTTAAAGCAAAAGCTTGAACAAGTTATGCAAGCGCCTGAGATGACGCCTATTGTGCAATTATCAGTAGAAGCTCCAGCCGTGCCGCTGTTGTCGTGGTTAAGTGCACAAACACAATACCCACGAATTTATTGGCATGGCCGCGATAAAGTTGAAGAAGTGGCAGCTATTGGTCTTTGTAAGCAATTTTATTATCAAGATCAAGTAGATGACCATCAACTCGCAGCAGATTATCAAGCTCAACGTGGCAAAGGGACAAGTCAGGATTTACGTTACTATGGTGGGGTAGCATTTGACCGCACGGTAGAGTGTTGGCCCGAGTTTGGCCGAGCGCGATTTGTATTACCACGTATTGAGCTCAGACGTCGAGGTCAGAAAATAAAAATTTTGTTGAATCTTAATTTCGATAACCAAAATCGTGAATTAGAGTACCAACAAGCATTAGATGTCATCGCCAAAATTGAAAAGCCTAAACCGCTTTCCCCCCCGAATAAAACTCGGCTAATGAGCCGCAGTGATTTGCCGGATAAAGATAGATGGCGCGAGCTGGTTGAACAGGTTACACAACACAACTTCAATCAAACCACGCCCAAAGTAGTGTTGTCTCGCCAAACCCAAATTGAAATCGCCGAACAACTCGACCCCTGGACCGTGCTAGCCTGTTGGCAAGGTCGCAATCCCAATAGCTTTCAATTTGGTTTTCAATTTAGCCCAGACCGCACCTTTATTTCTTGTTCACCTGAGCGTTTATACCTGCGTCGGCAAAATGAATTGTTTACCGAAGCGTTAGCAGGAACAACCATTCGTGGACTCAATCAGGAAGAAGATGATTTATTGGCGCAACAATTACTTGATGATGTCAAAAACAGCCATGAAAACCAGTTGGTCAGGCAGCATATTGTCGATGCGCTGAAGCCGTTAAGTCAGTATGTGGGCGCAGATGAGAAAGCCAAAATATTCAAATTAACCCATATTCAGCATTTACATCGGGCCATACGTGCCGAGTTAAATGCCGGCGTAAATGATTTTGATTTATTACGCGCATTACATCCTACCCCAGCCGTGGGTGGATTACCCCGTCACAGTGCCCTAAGCTTTATTCGCCAACGAGAAGGCTATGCTCGAGGATGGTATGCAGGCGCATGTGGTTACTTTAATCATTATGAGTCAGAATTTTCAGTGGCCATTCGTAGTGCGTTAATTGAGCCGAGAAGAATTAGTTTATACGCAGGTGCTGGCGTGGTTGCAGGATCAGACCCTGATGCCGAGTGGCAAGAGTTAGAAAATAAACTGGCCACCATTTTATCCATTCTTATCGATTTTTAGCGTCCCCAAATATCCTTATTTGCCAGATAAAAAAACGCATCCTAAGATGCGTTTTTTATGTGACGTCGTTTGTTTTATGGGGTGTAGTAGGTAGCCGCATTCGGGCCTACAGGTAAGCCTAAAACAAATACCCATAGGAAGAAAAATAGCGTCCAGCCAATAAAGAACACTATGGTGTATGGCAACATAGTTGCAATCAAGGTGCCTATACCTAAGTCCTTTTTATAGCGACACGCCACCGCCAGAATCAAACCGAAATAACTCATCATAGGGGTGATTAAGTTTGTCACTGAATCACCAATTCGATACGCCGCTTGAATGGTTTCAGGCGCATATCCTACCAACATCAACATAGGTACAAAAATCGGTGCGGTAACGGCCCATTGCGCCGAAGCACTGCCAAGCATCAGGTTGATAAAGCCACACAGCATAATAAATAACACAAACACTAGCGGGCCCGTTAGGCCAATTGCGTTTAATGCTTGAGCTCCACCAACCGCTAGTACCGCACCTAAGTTAGTCCAATTGAAAAAGGCCACAAACTGAGCGGCAAAAAACACCAATACAATATACATGCCCATAGTGCTCATGCTGTGCGACATTGCATTAATGACATCGACATCCTTTTTCATGGTGCCAACCACTTTACCGTAAACCAAACCAGGAATGGCAAAGCCTATAAAGATAAAGGCGACAATCCCTTTTAAGAATGGCGACCCTGCCACAAGACCCGTTTCAGGGTGACGCAACGGCCCATTTTCAGGGATGATCGTTAAGGCTAATAAAGCTGAAAAAGCGATGGCTGCTAACGCTGCCATTTTTAGGCCGCGCTTTTCAATATCATTAACCTTGTCCATAGTTTGATCGTCTAAATCGCTGGCCTCACTGGCATCATATTTACCCAGTTTAGGCTCAACAATTTTTTCAGTGACTAGACCACCTAATAAAGTAATTAAAAATGTCGATGCAAACATAAAGTACCAATTAACCTCAGGGCCAACGGTATATTCAGGGTCAATCATTTGTGCTGCAGCTTCGGTAATACCCGATAATAATGGGTCTACCGTGCCAAGTAACAAGTTAGCACTGTAACCGCCCGACACCCCTGCAAAGGCGGCAGCCAATCCGGCTAAAGGATGACGTCCTAGCGAGTGGAAAATCATGGCCGCCATTGGAATTAGCACCACATAGCCAAGTTCTGCAGCCGTGTTAGAGATAATGCCTGCAAAAACGATGGTGTAAGTGACTAGTCTTTTTGATGATCCCATGACCAATAAGCGCATCGCGGCTGATAATAGGCCTGAGCGCTCTGCAATACCTACACCTAATAAGGCAACCAGTACCGTTCCTAAGGGGGTAAAGCCAGTAAAGTTAGTCACCAACCCCGACACAATACGCTGTAATCCTTCGGCACTCAGTAAACTGACTACGTGAATTAAACCATCAGGGCTTCTACCTGAAGTACCTTCCGGGCGCGGGTCAATCACTGATAAGTCAAAGTAGCCTGCTATGCCACTGGCGACGATCACCGCCACACAAAATAGAGCAAATAAGGTAATAGGGTGAGGGAGAAAATTGCCTAAACGTTCGACAATGTTTAAAAAGCGAACAAATCCGCCACTAGAGGCGAGATCAGAAGGGTTTGCCTTGTTATTTGTTTGGTGTGATTGCGTCATTGTTTTCCTTCATTCGGCTTTCCTGATACCTATCAATATATTAATGATTTTTATTCTATGGGGTATCAGAGCGATTGTTAGTATTTGGCCAATTTACAAGCTTACAGAGCAAGGGTTAACTGAAACTTAATTTATATTGGGCCAATATGTGAGGTTGGTTGTTAAAGTTAGCTTAAGGTTGGATAACTAGCGGTTAAGTCTTAGATAGGTTGGTTAAATGTATGATGTAAATTGAAAGGTGGGTTAAAAAGTGCTCATCGTAGTCATGCATTTACTTTGCTGTTTATTATGAGTTTTTTTAATGATGTGAGTTTTTTTATCTACACATATTGCGCCAATGCTTGCTAAGCAATCAATTTAAATCAAATGCGATAAAATTGTTTATTTTGTCAGTCAAATGTTATGGTACGTTGATTGGTGTCAGTAAATATAGTCGTTACTTCACTGAGATTTAAGTGAAATATTGGTTAATTTATGCTTATTATTAGACATAAAAACAAAAATCATCATTAAGGAAAAAATCATGCAAGCATTGCTGCTGAGTATGAGCTTAGCTGTTATTCTCTGCTACCTTTGGTATGCCAGCCTTATTAAAAAGCGTCAGTCAGCTATTGATTCTCTTACCGTTTTGAATCAAAAAATCGATGATCGACTTGCGCTGTTAACTCAACTTTCTAACGTTAGCCAGCAGCATCAACCGCTTGATGCAGAACAAACCACGCAATGGCAGCAATTGCATGAGCTAAATACTAACAGTGTTTGGTCTCAACAAATTGACCAACATTTACCGGAGATTTTAGCTGTGTGGTCAAGCATGGATATCTTGCAAAAAGCGCTGTTTTCAAACTTGCATGGTGATGTGTTAGATGAACAACTGGTTAACGACTATTTACAATTAGAACTGGATTACCAAAACGCCAGTGAGTTTTATAACCAAGCCGTGACCGATTTAAACCAAGGGGTAAAAATGTTCCCAGGTTCTGTGGTCGCCAAATTAGCCAAAGTGACCGCAATGCCAATACTTACTGTCGCAGTTGGGTAATATTGTGAATCCCCTTGCGGTTACCATGGTGAAGCAGATAAAACATCGCCATATGCTGACAATATTTAGCTATGGTGTGTGTTTGTTATTCACGCCTATCAGCCTGGCTGCAGATGAGCCCGCTAAAAAACCTGTCATCAAAGCTATTTATAAAGCTGAAATACCTTCCATTGCTGACGACAAACCACAACTGAGTTTGTTTCCCGATTTAAATCAGCTGGCGGTAACGCCCACAAGTCACGCCACTGCGGCGCTTAAATCTGCAGTGATATTGGATAATGGTTACCCATTGCCTAAACCTGAACCGAATAAAGCGGCTAAAAAGCGTGTTAAGGCAAGTTATTCTGAACATGGAATTTTGTCTGATTTGGGCGTAGAAAAACGCAAAGTGTACCAATATGAAAAAAACGGAATTACCGTTTTCAGTGATAACCAGCCTGCTCAAGGTGACTTTCGTATTCATTTATATGAATGCTTTGCTTGCCGTCCAGATTCGACCATTGATTGGTACCATATTCCGTTATTTACCAAAGAATACGCTGCTGTTATTAGCAATGCCGCTAAACGTTACCAACTTGAGCCTGCATTGATCCGCGCTGTGATCCATGCGGAATCTGCATTTCGTACTAATGTGGTATCCAACGCGGGAGCGATGGGGTTAATGCAATTAATGCCCGGTACTGCTAAAGACATGCAGGTGTCCAATGCTTTTCATGCAGAGCAAAATATTAATGGTGGCAGCCGCTATTTGGCCCAGCTGTTAGGGCAATTTAATGGCGATATCGATTTAGCGTGTGCAGCCTATAATGCCGGGCCTACCAACGTTGAGCATTACCAGGGAATTCCGCCTTTTCCTGAAACTCAGGCTTACGTGCAAAGGGTAAGAATTCTCTACAGTCGTTACCGCAAGGCCAGTTAATAATAAATGCTTGAAGTGATTCAGGACGATTAGCTTCATATTGAACACCCAACAGGATTAAGTAAGCACTGACCGAAAAGGTGCCTTGCGCTAATAATAGGAATGTTTATGACTTTTTCTCGTCCAGTGTCATCGTTAGTGGCAACCCTCGCCAGTGTATTACTCGCCTCAACGTTGCAGGCTAATCCTGCTTCAACCTCCAGCTTCGCAGCACCATCCCAAGAAGACATGCGCTTATACGATATCGCCAACGCACCACAAGCACAGCGTTTAGAAGATGATGTTCGTAAACTGGTCAGTTTTGGTACCCGTCACACTTTATCAGACACCCGTTCGACCACCCAGGGGATAGGCGCTGCAAGACGTTGGATAGAAGCCGAATTTAACCGCATATCAAAAGACTGTGGTGGCTGCTTAGAAGTGATTACCGTCAGTGATACTGTGCAAGGGAAGCGTATTGCCAAGCCAACCGAAGTGGTTAATGTGATTGCCATTCAGCGAGGTAAAACCGACCCGAAACGTGTTGTGATGATGAGCGGTGATATTGATTCACGGGTATCAGATGTACTTGACGCTACCTCTATTTCGCCCGGTGCAAACGATAATGCCTCTGGTGTAGCGGGTGCGATTGAAGCCGCTAGGGTGTTATCGCAATATCAATTTAATGGCACTATCGTGTATGCCGCCTTGTCAGGTGAAGAGCAGGGTTTACACGGTGGAGATATTCTTGCTAATTATGCTAAAAGTCAGGGCTGGCAAGTTCAAGCGGTATTAAATAACGACATGATCGGCAATATTGCGGGCATTAACGGCGTGGTAAACAATGCTACCGTGCGGGTATTTTCTGAGGGAGTGCGTTTTGTTGAAACCACAGATGAAGCTAAAGAGCGTTACTTTAGTGGGGGTGAGAACGATTCTGCATCACGCAATTTGGCTCGCAATATTAAAAATTTAGTTGATCAGTACATGACCAATTTAGATGTCATGTTGGTGTATCGCCTAGACAGATTTGGCCGTGGAGGGCATCATTTACCCTTTAATAAAGCGGGTTTTCCTGCGGTGCGAGTGATGGAAACCAATGAGCACTATGATCGTCAACATCAAGATCTTCGCACTGAAAACGGCATTGAATATGGCGATGTAATTGAAGGTGTCGATTTTGATTTTACTGCTAAATTAACCGCCCTAAACGCCATTAGTTTAGCATCAATGTCCTGGGCGCCCGCGCCGCCAACAGGCGTGAGTATTAAAGGCCAGGTTTCACCCGACACCACATTAAATTGGGCTAACACTGCTGATAAAACCGTGGTGGGTTATCGTGTTTATTGGCGTTTAACCACCGAGCCAGAGTGGACACATAGCCGTTATGTGGGCAATGTGACTGAATTTACCCTCAATAATAGGGTAATTGATAATTATCTTTTTGGTGTTGCCAGTGTGGCCGCCAACGGCAATGTTAGCCCTGTGGTATTTCCTGGTGCGGCTGGCGCATTTTTTAAACCGATTTAATGATTAACTTAAGGACGATGATGAGCAAAAGGATTTTACTGCTATGCCTACTGGTACCGATACTAACAGCTTGTTCTGCGCGAACTGCTACAAATGCTGGTAGCGACTTAGTTATTGGTGCATATGAAAACGAAGAAAAAAGGGAAGTTGCAGAGTCTCGTCCTGGAAGTCATTCTTCGAGTAATAATACCCGTAAGGATGTAACAGCAGGAGTTTTTAGTGCGATATTCGGGGCACTTTCTCGGACGTTAAATGGCGATTAGCAAGTTGATGTAACGGCACTGAAATAGTAAAAAAGCCCATGTAATTTGCATTGCATGGGCTTTTTTATAAAGTGCTAAATCACTATTCTGGCACTTCTTGTTTCACCACGGTTTTACCACCGCTATGGCCTAAACGGCGCTCT
Organism: Shewanella holmiensis; assembly: GCF_025370255.1. Taxonomy (GTDB): domain Bacteria; phylum Pseudomonadota; class Gammaproteobacteria; order Enterobacterales; family Shewanellaceae; genus Shewanella; species Shewanella holmiensis. The sequence continues at coordinate 51,575 of NZ_JAMTCD010000009.1, read as the reverse complement.
AGGTAGTTCAGCATTTCTTTAGCGGCAACATCTAATTGCCAAGGTGGATTAATAATCCATAACCCTGCGGCGGTCATGCCAAATTCATTACTATCCGGCTTAATCGCTTGCTCAACACGTAACTGATTTTTAATGCCGCTGGTGGCTAGTATTTTCAACATAGATTCAGTTTGCGCTCTATCAACTACCGGATACCACAACATAAACACCCCAGTCGCAAAGCGTTTGTGCGCTTTAATAATCGCATGAGCCACATCTTGGTAGTCGGTTTTTATTTCATAGCTTGGGTCGATTAATATCACCCCACGACGCTCAGGAGGTGGAACCGCGGCGATTAAACCTTGTAATCCATCGCCTTTAATCACTCTAACTTGTTTATCTTGATCAAAATATTCTTCAAGCAATTCATGATCAGTACTATGTAACTCATGGAGTACCATGCGGTCTTTAGGGCGTAATTCAGCATCAACAAAACTCGGTGAGCCCGGATAAACGGTGAGTTGATCGAACTCGCCATTAAAAATTTTTACCGCTTCAACATAGTCCGCTAACGCCGTCGGTAATTTGTTGGCATCCCATAATTTAGCTACGCCATCTAGGTACTCTCCGGTTTTTTGTGCAAACTCATCATTTAATGAGTAAGCCCCCGCTCCAGCATGGGTATCGATGTACACGTATGGCTTGTCTTTTTTCTGCATGGCTTTTAGCACTTGCAGCAACATTGAATGTTTAAGTACATCGGCATAATTGCCGGCATGATATCCGTGGCGGTAACTTAGCATGAGATATTCCAAAAAGTGGCAGCGTTGACTGCAAGATAGCTGCATTATAAGTTTTCTTGCGGGTAAGGTATAGGTATTCACTGCGGTAGCGTTTTGGCATAATAGCGATATTGCCCTTTAAGTAGATAACACAGTGACCGCGATTTATTTCAATCAACAGTACCCAAGCCTTGTCGATATTTGCCAAAGATGGTCACTCCATTACGATCAAAATGCCCCTTTTGAGCTACGTTTTGAGCAAAACCAATTAACCCTACACAAACGGGATGAGCCAAAACTGGACGGTATCATAGTTGATTTTGTCACAGGTGCTGTCGCCCATAGGCGTAAATTTGGCGGGGGACGAGGGCAAACTATCGCTAAAGCAGTAGGGTTAAAACAAGGTGTATCGCCAACTGTGGTTGATGGCACTGCCGGTTTAGGGCGTGATGCATTTGTGTTAGCGAGTTTAGGTTGTAAGGTGATAATGGTTGAGCGGCATCCTGTCGTGGCTGCGTTATTAGAAGACGGCTTACGCCGAGCTTATGAAGATGCCGAAATTGGCCAGTGGATGAATGAACGAATGAGCCTGTTTCATGGTTCCAGCATTACCGCATTAGCAGATGCAGCCAAAGCCAGTGGCACAGAAATTGACGTAGTGTATCTTGACCCTATGTACCCACACCGTGAAAAATCGGCCCTAGTTAAAAAAGAAATGCGTGTGTTTCAAACCTTAGTTGGCGCAGACTTGGATGCCGATGGTCTGTTAGCACCAGCAATGCAATTAGCCACAAAACGCGTGGCAGTGAAGCGTCCTGACTATGCCGAAGATCTTGATGGCGCCAAACCCAGTATGGTTATCGCCAGTAAGAAAAATCGCTTTGATGTGTATGTTAAATCCGCAATGAAGTAATTCTATTTAAAGTGGTCTCTGAGGGTTGTCAAAAAAATTTTGAATAAGCATAGACGGTAGTGGAGTTTGCCATTCTTGTTGTGTTTTAGAATGCTGTTGAGCTAAAACGAATGCTCTTGGTATCTCGTGAAGCAGGGTCTCCATTCAGACGGTTCTCCCGGCTGAAGTCGATATGATGACACTATTTAACTAAAGCTAAAAAATCAGAGGCAGTTTATTGTTAGGGTCGATCACTAATGTGGGTTTGTAGTGCCAGACTTTTTCGATGATGTCAGCAGTTAATGCCTCGGCAGGTTTACCATCACTGACCACTTCACCTTGTTCTAAAATCACTAATCTATCTGCATAGCGGCAGGCTTGATTTAAATCGTGCAGGACTACTATCACGCAATAGTTGTGCTTATGGGCTAATGTATGTGCTAATTCGAGTACTCTGTGCTGTTGGGCTAAATCTAACGCAGAAGTGGGCTCATCGAGTAATAAAATGGGTGTACTTTCAGCTTGTGCCAATTGTGTTAGCACGCGGGCTAATTGCACTCGTTGCTTTTCACCGCCAGAAAGGGTGGGATAACTGCGGTATTTAAGTGCAGATAACGCAACCTGTTGCAACTGTTTATCAACTATCTCCAGCCCTTGCTGTTGGCTGATGGATAATGGGTATAAACCCATTTGTACCACTTCATGCACTTTAAACGGAAAGGTCAGCGACGCATGTTGCGGTAACACGGCTAATGACTTGGCTAATTCGGCTCGATTCCAGTTGTGTAGCGGTTTGCCTAGCATGGAGATGCTACCTGCTGACAGTTCAGTTTCTTGGCACAAGCTTTTCAATAACGTGGATTTCCCGGCGCCATTGGGGCCTAATAATGCAGTGACTTGGCCTGGCATAATCTCAAGATTGATATCATTTAATACTGGTTTTTTGCCAATATGCACCGAGAGGTTATTGATACTGACGACAGCATTTTCAGTTGCGGAACTTGAGGTCGAGCTCTCGGTCTCAGCAGACTTTTGTTCAGGCATAAAAGTCGCACTTTTTCTATCTGCAGGTGCTGATTCAACAGGCTTTAAACCAGCAAGTGCTAAACCTGTTACTTGAGGTTCCGACGGATATGTTTTAAACATAGATTTACATTCAAGGTTTCTTAGCATGTTACACCAACTTATTACGTTGTTTGAGTAATAAAATGATAAAGAATGGTGCACCTAAAAGTGCCGTCACTAAACCAACAGGTAATTCAGAAGGGGCAACAATGGAGCGCGCACCAATATCGGCGACCACTAAAATTGCTGCGCCTAACATGGCGCTTAATGGCAGCAATAAACGGTGATCTGGGCCAATGATCATTCTGACTAAATGAGGTACGACTAACCCAATAAAGCCAATTATTCCCGTTGCAGCAACGGCAATACCCACTCCGATAGCACACAGTACAATCAGTTTAAGTTTGAGTTTATCGACATCCAGACCAAGATGACGAGCTTCGGCCTCACCAAGTAATAAAGCATTTAAGGCTTTGGCGCTTTGATTGAATTGCCAGCTGATTACCGCTAATGCAATTAAGCTTAAAATGACGTAATGCCACTGCGCGCCAGCCACTGAGCCCATCTGCCATAAAGTTAAGTCTCTTAACGCCATGTCATTGGCCATATAGGTCAATACGCCAATACCTGCTCCCGCAAGCGCGGCCACAGCAACGCCAGATAAAAGTAGTAGCACGACGGAAGTTCCACTCGGACTTGCGGCTAAACGATAAACAATTAAGGTCGTCGCAAGGCCAGCAACAAAGGCACTAAAAGCAACTAAGTATTCACCGCCATTAGGAAATAACACGATACAAATTGCCGCGCCCAATGCCGCGCCAGAAGAGACACCAATAATGCCAGGATCAGCTAGCGGGTTTCGAAATAACCCCTGCATCACTGCACCACATTGTGCCAGTGTGGCACCGACCGCTAAGGCTAAAATTGTCCGCGGCAAACGGACATTATTAATCACCAATTGCTCATGGGGAGCCACTGATGCCAACTCTTGACCTGTTGCCCAGTTCACCATGGCATTAAAGCTGGTGTACGGGCTAATTTGTAATGGTCCGATGCTGACGGACAATAGGCTTGTTATCACCAAACCAGTTAGTAAACAGGGCCAAAGCCAACGTTGATTTTCCATGTTAAATCCTAATAAAACGGATTGTTATAGTGAATGTCATCACCACTTTGATGGTCATGATGCCGCTATCGCTTTTTAATGCTAATAAAATCGCTAGCGAGGTCATCTGCAGCTGTGATGGCACTTAATCCTAAACCACCAATTAACGCTTGAGATGGCAGTTTTTTAATGTGTTGATGTTCACCAGCTGGGGTGTGCGCAAGCAATGGCATGGCTTTCAATAATTCAGCAACAGGGTCGCTTGATTCACTATCGCTGCGGTTTGAAATTAGAATCACATCGGGTTGTAGTGCTAAAATACCTTCCTGAGACACACTTTTATAACCGTCAAAACCAGCAATGTTTTGTCCGCCAGCGAGGTTAATAATGATGTCTGCAGCGGTATCGTTGCCGCCTACACGTGCAGGTCTATCAGGTTGTAATAGCAAAAATAACACCTTTGGCGCATTGCCTAGTTCTTTGAGTTTTTGCTGTTTTGAATCTAATTGATTAAAGGACAAATCAATTTTTTGTTTTAGCGCAGCCGCCTGAGATTCACGATTAAGTAACTTGCCCATTTGCTCAATGTTACTGACGAGCTCTGCTCTGGTATTGGCGCAGGGTAAAGAAACCACTTCAACTTTGGCATTGCTTAATACTTCAAGGGTAGTTTTAGGTCCCATGGCTTCGGAACCTAATAGGATCGTCGGCGATAAGGCTAAAATACCTTCCGCAGATAACATGCGGTGATACCCAAGTTTGGCAACGGAATTCAACTCTTCAGGGATTTGGCTTGTAGAATCTACACCCACTAATTCATTACTTGCATCCAGTGCTATCACTAACTCTGTAATGCCTGCGCCAGCACTGACTACGCGATTTTCTGCTATAGCACTTTGGCTTAATAGGGCACTTGAAAGCAGCATGCTTGCTGTCATCAAGCGCGTCAGTAATGAGTGTTTAGTATTGAACATTGATTGCTTAAGCATAATTAACTCCGAATTAATAAAATCGCTGGAACATTCCTAAGTGGATTGATAAAAGATGATTTAGGGTTCCATTAAAATTTGGGTATTAGTGATTTGTTGTCGCTGAAGTAATGCCAATACCGTCATTAATGGCTGAACAGGGGCATTTTTATCCGCAGCGACAACCACATTGATATCTGGTGACGCATCCAAGACTTGGATGAATGCGGCTTCGAATTGGTCGAAATTGTCAAATTGCTTAGCATCTAATGCCCAATGGGGCGCATCAGTTAAAATATTGATTGAAATATGCTGTTTTTGAGACAAGCCCGTTAAGGTTGAGTCTGTTTCTGTTGGTACATCCACAGGCAATGTCAGCAATTGGCTATTGGCTGTGAGTAGTAAAAAAACCAACACAATAAAAATGATGTCGATAAGTGGGGTGAGATCAATTCCTACATTGAGCTGAGCTGAAGCCCCAGCTTGTCCGTCTGCGCTGATCATCTGTTTGACTCCGCCAACGTCGCAGGCGCTGCGATAGAGGCTGTTGCTTCTGTAGTGGTATTAACTGCGTTTTGATTTAAAGCATTGCCTTTAAGACAAGGTGCATTGGCGCCACATGGGGTATCACAACCAATGTTTAATGCTTGATCAAAGCCGTCTAACCATAGGTTCATTTGGTTTAGGACGTGGGCAATTCTGTTGCAACGTTTTTCGGCCCAAAGTGACAGTAAGTGCGCCATTGTGATGGCTGGCACGGCAATGATTAAACCTGCCGCCGTTGTATTCATCGCGAGCCCCAAGCCTTTTGCCAGTTGCGATGGGGTCACGGGGCCATCAGATAACCCTAGTTGACTAAACATTTCAATCAGGCCAAGCACTGTACCTAAAAGACCAAGCAGAGGAGTGATAACACCAATAATCTGCAATACCTTAAGCCCAGATTGCAGCTTTTCTTTTTGCTTAAGTAACCATAAATTTAAGATTTCTTCGCGCATTGAACGAGGTTGGTCATATTGGGATAGCAAGAGTGCTGTGCCCTTGGCAAGCATGCTACGACCTTTGCTTAATAAGGTAATTAGCTGCTGCCTTTGTTCAGGAGTGGCGCTGCGAGTTTGTTGTCTTAACTCGGTTAGCCAAACATCCCGTTTTAATAGTTCATTACCTAATAAAGCGAGTCGCTCAAGGATGATCAATAAGGCTAAAAATGCACAGATAAATAGCGGCCAAGTTAAGTAACCTAACTGCTCTGACAGTTGTAGATATAATGGTTGAGACATGTTAATTCCCTATATTCAGGCTTAATGTAAAGCGAACTTCACAGGTACTCTGACGGTATAAGCTATCGCTGTTTGTGGCGATGGCGCGGCAAATTGCCATTGCTCAACAGCTTTAATAGCTGCAGCATCGAGTAGGCTGTAACCTGAACTATCGACGAGGGTAAGCGAGAGTTGCTCACCTATTTGATTAAACATGACTTCCACTGTCGCGGTGCCTTCAAAGCCACGTTTACGAGCCTTTTTAGGGTAATTGGGTTGTGCTGGTGGCGCTGCAAATGTTGGTTGTTGCAATGCAACTGTTTTTTGGGTGACTCCCTGTTTAGCGTCGACTTGCTGTTGATTGTGAGGCGCACTGGCATCTGTACTGGCAACTTCTGTTACTTCGGCAGGTGGTTGCACAGCTATTTCAGGTTCAGCTGTTTCTGCCCTAGAAGTTTCAGGATTAGAAATTGAGGATTTAGACAATGAGGGTTTAGCTTCTTCAATTTTGGTAATGACTTTCTCTGCTACAGGATTTTTAGGAGCAGCTTTAACCACAGGTTCAGGTTTAATTTCAGCTTTAGGCTGAGTAATGTGCTTTGGTTGTTTCAATTCTTCTAGAGTGTTTTCGATAACTGTTGCTTGTGTGCTTGCTTGCATGGCAATCATGACTCTGACAGCTTTATTTGAACCCATTGCTGTACCTTCAGATAACTGAATCGATGGCTCACTATTTTGAGAGGCGAGCACCCCTCCTTGGATTAAAACTGTTAAACATCCGAAAGCAAAATATCGTTTAGGTGTCATCTGAAATATTCTTCTACAACATCAACGTGGTCAAATGTCGAACATATCTAAATGAAGCAATTAGTTAGCTTTGAACCTTTACATTATTTACAAAGCTATTAATAACAATTAGTTAGGTTCTTCCTTTATCTTTATTGGTTTAAATGTACAGTAAGTTGAATGAGATCGCAAATGATAATGATTTTCATTTGATCTAAATTTTGTTCTCAGGTAAAGTGCGACAAATAGTTCGTCAAAGATACACTTTGTGCTGATATTTTTCCTACTGCTTGGTGATTTACGAGTACTAATACCGCAGTGACTAGCACACCTAACTCTCTATGAACGGCAGAAAAGTCGCATTTACCATTAAGGATATAACAATGACCAAGAAGCCACTCGTTGTAGCAATGGCAATGGTTTTTAGTACCACCGCATTTGCACAAGAAAACCAAACCGTTACAGAATTTGATGAAGTGCTTGTTACCGCTACCCGTATTAGCGAGAAAGTATCAGATTCCAGCCGCAGCGTGGCGGTGATCAGTGAAGAGAAGATGCAAGAGTCGCAGCCAGCTTCAGTCGCAGATGCATTAAAGAATGAGGCCAATATTAGCGTGACGAATGGCCCTCGCGCATCATCACAAGGCGTTGAAATTCGTGGTTTGAGTGGTCAACGTGTATTACAAACTATTGATGGTGCACGTCAAAATTCCAATTCTGGTCACCGTGGTACTTATTTCATGGATCCTGAATTACTTAGCTCTATCGAAGTCGTTCGTGGTCCAGCAAGTAGCTTATGGGGGAGTGGCGCAATTGGTGGCGTGGTCGCGCAAAACACCAAGTCTGCCCAAGATTTTTTAGAAGAAGGCGATAGGTTTGGTGGCTACATCAAGCAAGGTTTTGAAACCAATGGCGATAAGATCAAAACCAGCGGTACGCTTTACGGTTTAGCTGACAGCATTGATTGGTTGTTAAGTGGTAGCTACCACGACAGCAACAATATCAAAATGGGTAATGATCAAAGCCTTGAAAATAGCTCATCTGAAGCGACCAGTGGTTTAGCTAAAATTGGCTGGGAGCCAACGAACGATCAACGCCTGCAATTATCTGCTCGCTTTTCTGATACAGATGAATTAGTTCCAAGTAATCCATCGACCCATGTTGGCAGCTCAGTACCATTAGTGAAGCGTAATACTGAAGATCAAAACGTGACCTTAGATTACAGCCTAAATCCAACAGGCAATCCGTTATTAGATTTAAATGCGACTGTGTATTGGAATAGCACCAATTACGATGAAGATCGTGTCACTAAAGATCAATTTGATAGCACTAAATTCGAAACCATTGGCTTTAGTGTCAATAACAGCTCTGCATTTGGCAACACTGTACTGACTTACGGTATTGATGGTTACCAAGATACGATTAATACCGTGCGTGATGACAATGGTCAAACCGGTCAACGACCAGATGATATTGATGCTGAAACCACTGTTTGGGGCGCATTTACTAAAGCAGATATCAAGCTAACTGACACCGTTGCCTTAGATGTTGCAGTACGTTACGACACCTTTGAAAATGAAAGCAAAAACTTAGGCCTATCATCTGATGATAATGCCTTGACGCCTTCTGTTGGCTTAGTGTGGAGCACCACAGACTGGTTAACCTTAAGTGCTCGATATGATGAAGCATTCCGCGCACCAAGCATGGAAGAAATGTACTCAACAGGTTCACATTACTGTATTCCTTCAATTCCTGGCTTTTTACCTAACGGTCTATGTAACACCTTCGAAATCAATCCAGATTTACAAGCTGAAAAAGCACAAAACAAAGAGCTTAAAGCGGACATGCGTTTTGCTGATTTAGCAGGTGATGATGAGTTAGCGATTACCTTAAGTGTGTTCAGAAATGATGTTGATGACTTTATCGAGCAAAGTGTTTCTAACCCGCTATACGGTATTCCAGGCTTGGAACAAACCACCTCATGGAACAATGTGGATGAAGCTAAACTTACGGGTTTTGAATTCAATACCCGCTACCGTTACAAGCAAACTCGGGTGACATTTAACTATGGTCAAACTGAAGGCAAAGACAAGAATACTGATGAGTATTTATCAAATATTCCGGCTAAGAAAATGGGCATAGATTTATCGCAATCCATCATGGAAGGCGATATGAAATTGGGTACTCGTTTCACTTATGTTGCAGAGCAAGATGACTTGCCTGTAGTCAATCTTGAGCAATATGACGCTTACAAATTGTGGGATGTTTATGTGGCTTGGGAACCAGCAAAAGGCACATTTGAAGGGCTACGTGTCGACTTTGCAGTTGAAAATATCGGTGATGAGGAATATCGCCAAGCGTGGCAAACCTTGTATGAACAAGGCCGGAACTTCAAGTTGTCAGCGCGCTATTCATTTTAACCCCTTACCCGTTTAACGGTGAATAACACTGAGGTAAAAGGTTGCAGGCTTAATAGCTGTAACCTCATGACAAAAAAAGTCTCTCAAGCATTAATGTTTGAGCGGTTTTTGCGGTGTTAGTCAGTCGTATATTAGGGGTATCAATTATTGGAGATATTCCATGACAGTATCAGTCGCGCAAATTCAGCAATACTTAAGCGATAATCCAGCATCGATGCCAGGTCAAGTGGCACAAGCGTTGTCCATCACAGAGCTTGAAGTGGTCACGGCATTACCGACAGAACAGCTGGCATTATTGCCATTAACAGCAAAAGATAACTTGTTAGCATCACTACCAGAGTGGGGCAATATGACCACTATTATCTCAGTATCTGGCAGTATTTTTGAATTTAAAGGTCACTTTCCAAAGGGTAAATATGCCCACGGTTACTACAACTTAATCACTAAAGGGGAAGGTTTACACGGTCATTTAAAACTAGATGACATTAGCGCTATTGCATTGATCAGCAAACCGTTTAGAGGCACAGAAAGCCACTCTATCAACTTCTTTGGCACACAGGGTGAAGTGGTTTTTAAAGTGTATTTAGGCCGCGATAAAAAGCGTGTGTTGCTTAGTGATCAAGTTGAGCGTTTTCAAGCACTCAAAGACAGCTGCACCGCAACGGCTTAACCGGTAAAAATTAAATAAAAGGAAATGTGTGATGTCGAACGAAAAAGAACAACGCTTACGCGAAAAGCTATTACCTGAAATTGAAGAATTTAAAGCTCAACGCTCCACTTTGCAGCTAGCAACACAAGATGCAGACGGCGTACCCAATGCCAGTTATGCACCTTTTGCCTTAGCTGATGATGGCTTTTATATTTTAGTCAGTGAGTTAGCCCGTCATGGCACTAATCTACAAGCCTCTGACAAGCTTTCAGTCATGTTGGTTGAAGATGAATCAGAATCTAAAAGTGTGTTCGCACGTAAGCGATTAACGTTTGATGCTACGGCTGAGGTTGTTGCAAGAGATAGCGACACATTCACTAAAGGCGTGGCTGCATTATCGGCTCGTTTTGGTGAAATGATTGATAACTTAGCTGCGTTAAAAGACTTCAACTTATTCAAACTCATCCCGCATCATGGCTTATACGTTAAAGGTTTTGGTCAGGCATTTAGCTTATCTGGTGCAGAACTATTAGATGTTGACTGGAAGCGTGATGGTCATCATGGCACACCTAAACAGGTGACTGAACAAGCTTAAGATTTACCTTGTCCCCCTTTGCGTATCAAAACATTGTTAGCTCTGGTTGATTTTGGTACTGATTAATTGAAGTGTGATAAGACATTAAAGTTGTTATGAACGTTAATGATGCGATAGTTTGATAAATTATCAGAGGGGCTATGTCATTTTTAGGTATTAAAGTTTGCTCATTGTTAAATACACTTTTACCCCAAAGTTTGGTGTCCTTTGAATGCAGGTTTAGCATTTTTTAAAATCAACGTCGTGGCGCTTCGCTCGCATCAGACCAAAGGGGCAAAACGCACGCTTTTTTACAAAAGAAGCCCTTTGGAATCCCTCAGCGCCCCAGACGAAAAATGCTGAAAAGCGCATAATTTTCGATGGGGAACGATCCAGCTTTTAACCGAGTCTGTCGTCCGCGTCGGCCATTGTCACCTAATACTCAATCTCCTAACGCTTCCGATGGGCTCTGAAGTAAATGGATTTACAAATGCCAAGCTCACAGCCTTTTTTCTATGACCTCAATTCAAATTGAGTCTGCAAGTTTCAAATTGTACTTTGTCGGCTTTTAATGTTTTTACTTTTAGCCATATAAAATATTCAATCGAAGAGGCGAAAATTTAGGGTATAAGCACGGCAGTGACCGTCCATGACATGGGCGTCATGGCCGAGCTTTCAGGGACGAACTTGCAGCGTGTCACTGTTGTGCTTATACGATAGCCTGCTGCAGGCAATAGGTTAAATTGAAGTCACGGACTGACTTTATTTACCCAAGGCAACTTGTTATTCATAATGTTAGGAATAATTTTTTTTCGTTTAAAAATGAGTCGCTAAAACTTGCCTAGCAATGATTTTTCGCTGACAAATGTTACAAGCTTGTTGTTGATTAATTGAGTTTCTGGAGTATTATCAAATAACCGCCTTAATGTATTAAAGGTGCTTTATTTGCCGCAAGCTTACTTTGCCCCTCGCCGCTGGTTTCACCATTTGGCTAGTTTGAATCAAACGCCTCTTATCTTATCGATGCGTGAGGGGTTTATTGCGTTAATTCCCTTTTTTGTTATCTCTTCTTTGGCCTTTATGTTGATAGGCTTACAGCCTTTTTGGCCTGACTTTGAGGGTAAATCGACCGTTTTTGCGGTGCTAAACCAAAGCCATCGTTTGATTATGGCGATATCACCTTTAGCAATTGTGATTTCATTAAGCTACCACCTCTCAAAAAATTTACGCGTGAATACCATTGTGGGCAGTATTTTGGCGTGCTTATGCTTTATTACCCACAGTAATTACCTCATAAAAATGGAAGCGGGCTATATGCTTAGCTCTGTTTGGCCTAACTTTTATTCCATATTAATCCCGTTATTAGTGCCTTATATGGTGCGATTTTTCCGTCAATTTAAATGGTTGAAATTGGTTAAATCCACCATGGTCAGCTCATTTTTAATGAAGCACATTAACTTGATTGTGCCCTTTATCCTGGTGTATTTAGCGTTGTTTTTATTATTGCCAATACTGGATTTATTGATAGGTGATGCTGCGCAAGGCTTAGTGATGCTTGTCACCAGCTTATCTATTGAAGTTCAGGGCTTTTTGCGGATGATCATTATCCATTGCTTATGGTTTATTGGTATTCATGGTGACAATACCTACTTAAGTTTATTTTCCGATAACATCATGACACAGCCTTTTATCGCGAGTTTGTCGCTGAATAGTTTTTATAATCAATTTGTTATTGTTGGTGGCTCAGGGTGTTTGTTGTCGCTGATTATTGCCACTATGTGGCAAGGGCGCTCATTACAAGAGTTGGCCTTAATGAAGGTGTCGCTACCTTTTAACATTTTTAATTTTTGCGAGTTGATTGTTTACGCTTTACCAATTGTGTTTAATCCGGTTTATCTGATCCCATTTATCTTAGCGCCCTCTGTTAATTTTGTGATTTCGTATTGGGTGTTAAGTACTGGAATATTTGAGTTCTCATCGCAAGAAATTTCATGGATGACCCCCGTTTTGCTAAACAGTTGGTTGATCAGTGGCGATGTTAAAGTCGTACTTTATCAAGCGTTGTTAATTGTCTTGAACGTGTTTATTTATTTACCGTTTGTGCTGTTTTCGAGTCGGTTTGCCAATAATGCTAATTTAATTGAAAAACTCAGCTACAAGTTAAAATTTACAGAAATTCATCAACTTGATGCTGAAGCTCGTTATACTTCAAAGCAACAGGTGACGATTAACCGAACTGAAGAATTAAATGAGGTGTTAAACCATATTGATAATGGTCAATTGGTTTTACATTACCAACCTAAAGTGGATGTTAAGCTTAAAACTGTAATCGGCTTTGAGGCGCTTTTACGATTAAAGGAGCCCAGTGGCAAAGTATCTGGCCCCTGGTTTATGGATATTCTTGATCGCAATAACCTAGTACCCATGATTGATTTTTGGGTGATTAATAAAGTGAAACATGATCTGAGCTTATTGGCCTCACGCCAACAGTTGCCATTTTTTTCAATCAACATTCATCCTATGTCTTTACTAGAACCGAGTATTTTACAGGCTTTAGCTGAGTTGAATGCTAAGCATCCTGCGCAAATCCAAATAGAAGTATTAGAGGTGAGTTTTGATGACGAAAGCGAACAAGCTTGGGCTAATTTGGAGCGGTTGCAACAAAGTGGTTTTAGTGTGGCAATTGATGACTTTGGCCGTGGGTTTTCAAATATTTCAAGGTTAATCAAGTTATCACCTGACGATATTAAACTTGATCGTTCAATGCTATTGGCAACCAGCACTGCTGAGGGTTTGCTGTTATTTCAACATATGTCGGCACTATGTTCAGCTTTAGGTTATCGCCTAGTGGCAGAAGGGGTTGAAACAGAAGCTGAATTAGCGATTGTTAAAGAGGCTGGAGTGCATTGTGTTCAAGGATGGTTATTTGCGAAGGCGATGCCAATTGAAGAGGCAATGGCTTACCGGTTTCCAACATAATTAAATGTCGAAGGGCAAAAGTGTGGATGTTATTCGGGCGGTATGAGTAAAACTAGGCCGTAGGGCTGGTGCCGTTTATTTTATGATGTTTTAAAAAAGTGTTGTGCTGAAAAAATATGAAGAGCGATTAGTGTCTTTGCGCCAAGTGATCCGCGCGATTGATTTGTATTCGAAAAAATTAAGTAAAGAAACAGGATTAACCAGCCCACAGTTATTGGTGTTGCAGGCTATTGCTGATCATGATGATGCTATGGTCAAAGAAGTAGCTGAAACCATTAATTTAAGCTCGGCCACCATTACCAGTATTTTAGATAGGCTTGAAAAGCGCCAACTGGTTACCCGCACTCGCTCTGTTACGGATAAACGCAAAGTGGGTATTCGCTTAACTGAACAGGGCAAAGACATTCTTAAAGACTCTCCCAAACCTTTACAAGCGCATTTCATTGCTCGTTTTGAGTCAATGGAGGATTGGGATCAGTCACAAATGTTGGCCACCATGCAACGAATTTCAAGCATGATGGATGCAGAAGATCTTGATGCATCACCCGTATTAGAAGTGGGGCAAATACATCAGCAAGAGTATAAGCACGATTAGAGAGCGAACACTCATGTTAAGTTAGTGCGATATTACCGTTTTAATCATGATTAAAACGGTATGTTAAGACGCGATAGCCCCTCAGAAAAAACTAGCTTACCTTTACTGTATACCGCTTCAATAGCCAATGTCTGCGCATTCAATAAATTAATATCGCCGTCCATATCAACAGCGACCCTGCCTTTGTGTCTTAGCCTTAATATGTTTGCTGGTGACTCAGAAATTGAGGCTAAAGCAAGCTCAATAGGCACGTTGAATAGCTTGACCGCATCAACCATAGCTTGATGTAAGCTGCTAACTTGGCCCATTTGTAAATCAACCAAGTTACCTTTAGCATCAAATACTGGCAGGCTGGCGTTACCATCTGAGCTCATGGTCAGTTGGCTAATGGGGGCATTTTTTGCTAGCGCCAATGCCAATGCTTCGGCCGCAGGTACTTCCCCTTGCGCAATAATTTGCGCTGTTGTGCTGGTGGTAAAATCAATAAAACCGCCCTTTAAGGCGAAATCAATCCCAGCCTCTAACAGTGTTTTACTGCGGTTAATATGGGTTGGGTAGTACTGGGTAATGGGGATATCAAACTGGCTAATTACCTGTTCGAGCAATTCAAGTTTACTCGGCTCATCACCCACATGAATACTGACAATGCCCACTTTTCCAGCCAACATGCCAGCCACTCTAGCCTCAGATGTTAGGCGGGCCATTTCGTGTGAGGTGATTTGTGAGCTACGGTGATCGGCAATGGCCACTTCTCCGACACCAATAAACTTATCAATCAGCATAATGTCATGTTTTACCGACTGGGTAATGGTGACCATAGGCAAATGATAAGAGCCGGTATAGCAAAATACCGATAAGCCTTGCTCTTCCAACGCGTAGGCTTTGGCGAGAAGATTCTCTAAACTTCGGGTTTGAGCATCTGTCCCCAATACGCCTATCACAGTGGTTACGCCGCCTTTAATGGCATCGTTTATATGCATTTCAGGGGTGCGAGTCGTGTATCCACCTTCGCCACCGCCGCCAGTAATGTGTACCAGTGAGTCAACAAATCCAGGGGTTAATATTAGTCCTGATGCATCAATGACAGTTATGAATGAATTTGCACTGAGTTCAATAGTATCTTCAATGGCAAGAATTTTACCGCCGCCCAATAGAACATCTTTTTTACCCAAGTACATTGGGGCATAAACTTGTGCATTTTTAATTAATTGCATGAAAATCCTTAGCTAAAGTTGATGCTAACGGCAATGATAATAAATGTGATCGAAATGCTGACCAGTAACAACATAAAACGCCATATAAATTTAGCCCAAACAAACCAATCTATTTTAGTGACCCCAAGGCAACCAATTAGCGCGGCAGAGGTTGGGATGATTATGTTGGTTAATCCATCACCCAATTGAAACGCTAACACAGCAATTTGACGGGGTAAGCCTAAAATATCAGACAAAGGCGCCATGATGGGCATAGTTAGCGCAGCTTGGCCTGAACCCGATGCGATGAAAAAGTTAAACACGGATTGAAATAAGTACATGAAAATCGCTGAAACAGTTTCAGGTAATTGCCCTAAAAAAAGACCGGTATAGTGCAGTAGGGTGTTTAATACTGACGGAGTATCTGCTTGATCGCCGCCTAATATAATCACAATACCTTTGGCCATACCGACAATCATCGCGGCGGGCAATAATTCTTGCGCGCCTTTTTTAAAGGCGTTAGCGACATCATTCACTTTAAGGCGTTTACTGAGAATGGCGATCAAACCTATCGCACAACCTAAGGTAAAAAACTGGCTAGCCAATTCGGGAATATAATAGCCTCTGGCAATAACCCCCCAAATAACCCAAACAATACCTAGCATAAAAGTGGTCAGAATAAGACCATCGGTTAAAGTGAACTTAACTTTTATCTGTGGCTCAGTTGAGCTAATGTCTTCACTAAAGCAAGGGGATAATTGAGGATTTCGTTTTATTTTTTGAGCATAGTGCATAGTAAATGCGACACCAACAGAGGTGAAAATAAACCACATAATCACCCTAAACTCTAAGCCTGACATTAACGGAAGATCAGCAATTCCTTGAGCTATTGCCACACTAAAAGGGTTCATCCAAGATGCGGCAAAACCAATTTGAGTCGCCACATAAGTGACTAACATGGTCACAATACCGTCGTAGCCTATGGCGCGCATTAATGGGAGTAGCACAATACAAAAGGCAATGGCTTCTTCGCCCATGCCAAATATCGCTCCGCCAGCGGAAAATAGTACAAATAGAATAGGAATAAAAGCCAGTTCAAACTTTTGGGTTTTAGCGATTAACGCCAAAATTCCATTATCAACTGCTTTAGTTTGCATGATGATGCCAAAGGCGCCGCCAGTAATAATGATAAACATCATTACCCCAATAGCTGATCCCCATTTGTCACCTGAAACCATGCCTTCAAAGGCAAAATTGAGGAAGCCGATTTCACCATGCTCGGCAAATAAAGGCACGCCCTGATAGTCATTGGCAAACTGAAAGCTCCCGGCAATTAATGCTGATTTATTGGTATCAGGATTGATAGCCACTTCAAAAAAACCTGCAGGGACAAAGTGGGTGGTAATTGCGGCAAATAACACAACAAAAAACAAGATGATGAAGGCATCTGGCATTTCTCGAGCGGTTTGTAACTTCATATTGTTATACTTTTTATTTTGGTGATAGAAAATGTAGGCCATGCTAAGCACAGCCTACAGGGCATATGTTTTTTAAAACTTAAAAGTATAACGTACATTCCAGCGGCGTCCGAGCCAATCATGTACTGAGCTGGCATAGCCATTAGTCGGTGAAGAAGCATAGGGCGGCTCTTCATCGGTTAGGTTGCGGACCGATAACAATACATTGTGATGTTCATTAAGTTCATAGCCAACACTGGCGCTAAAGGTTAGCCAATCTTCAACGGTTTCATTATCAAACTTAAAATCACCGTCTCCCATCGAGCTAATGTAATGCCCGGAAAGACTGGCATTCCAGTTATCAACTTCCCAGTCTGCGCCTAAATCAATAACACGTTCAGGTCGCGCTGTTTCAGATGCACCACTGAGTTTACCTAATAAATCCTCAACAGGACTACTTGGCGTTACCTGACGCTCAAATGAGAAAGTTTCAGTACCAGCGACATAGAACTTAAACTCACCTATTGTTTTGGTGTCTAAGCGATAGTTAACGTTATAATCTAAGCCGTCAGTACTTTGATTGCCAACGTTAAAATAACCTGTGCGTAAGAAGCTAATATCACCTCGCCCATCAACGACACAGCCAAAATTATCGCCTAATTCAGCAATACTACCGACCACGTTAGTAGGATCTTTAATACAGGCATCCAAAGTGGTATTCGCGTCAATATCAACAATATCATCATGCTCATAGCGCCAATAATCGACAGTCAATTGCAATTCATCGGTCGCATTCCATGACATGCCCACGTTAATCGCTTGCGACTTTTCTGCTTCTAAGCCTTTATTGCCTATGGTTTCTTGGTCAAACTCTAATTCGCCTAAATCGGCACCAGCTGTGCCACATAATGCGTTATAAGCTTCATCTGCACCGCAATTAATATATTGGCTGCCTAATGAAGTACCTGCCCCAAGTTGCGATAACGATGGCGCTCTAAACCCTGTACTCCAAGATGCTCGTAATACCAGCTCATCGATTGGGTTATAACGTAATGAAACTTTAGGGTTTACATCACCACCAAAATCACTGTAATGGTCGTAACGTAAGGCTGCTATTAAGTCGAGTGATTCAGCTAATGGGAAGTTAAACTCACCATAAGCAGCGTATTGGGTGCGATCTGCGGCGGCGTCGCTGGCGCCCAAGCCAATGATTTCATTATTAACGGCATTCACTGAAGGTTTATCAAAAATATCTTCTTTTCTGAACTCGCCACCAAATACTGAACTTACCATACCTGCAGGCAGCTCAAATAAGTCTCCAGCGAAGTTAAAATCGAGTGATAAAACTTCAGACTCACCCTGACGCACGCCAGGATCTCGTAATGCCGCTATTTGGGCTGAACTGCTATCTTGGCCTAAATTAAATGGATTAAAGCTATCGTTTGCCACCGCGGCATCTAGACGATTGGCATTCATGTATCCTGATACGTTTTTAATTTCATTGGTCGATTTTCCGTAACTTAGTGCCGACTCAACACTCCAATCGGCAATATCACCTCGAATACCGGCTAACATACGGTAGCTTTGGGTGTCATATTCTTGAATTCGACGTTCAGGAAAACGCGTTCGTACTGTGATAAAGTCACTTACACTGCCATCGAGCATATCGATATCTTGAATATATTGAGGAACATTTATAGAGTCGCCCGCCACATCAACGGTATAACCTGCTGGAGCTTCATAGGATGAGCCGTTATTTTGTTGAAACATGCCTTCAGCAAAAAATTCTAAACCACTATCAAGTCGATAGATATGATTCAAGGTGGCGCCTATGTTTTCATAATCAGGTTGAATGGCGCGTTGAATCACGTAGTCATAGTTACAACGACTACCGCTTTTTTGGGTATCGTCACCACACCAATTTTCGGCGTAGTCATTACCGTCAATTGACATACGCGTATTAGACTCATATGTCACGTTAACCGGTCTATCACTGTTAAAAATTGGATTACGGGTAGCATAGTCAACCACAAGTGTTGTATTACTATTAGTGGTTTCAAACCCGCCCGCATAGGTCAGATTGGTTTTACTGGCATCGTGGTCTGAAGTGTCATTACCATATTGTGCACTCAATTCATGGCCGACAAAATCTTTACGTAGGATAAAGTTAATTACCCCAGCTATAGCGTCAGAACCATAAATCGATGAGGCGCCATCGGTTAACACATCAATCCGTTCGATTGCAGTAAGCGGGATGGAGTTAACGTTCACAAATGAGTCTGAACCGTTTGAAAATGAATCCACTGCAACACGTCGACCATTGACTAATACTAGGGTAGAGCTTGAACCTAGCCCGCGTAAACTGACCCCTGAAGCGCCAGCAGGAGCGCCATCAGCTCCTGCTACGCCGCCAGACTCAGAGAAAGTTCCAGCGCTTGATGCCTGGGGTAAATCACGTAAAAACTCACTGACAGATCCATAGCCTTTTTTGGCTATTTCATCTTGGCTAAAACTTTGTAAAGGGTTAGCCCCTTCCATATCGACACCTTTAAGGCGTGACCCCGTCACTTCAACACGTTCTACTGTTTGTTCTGGTTGTGATTTTTCTAATTCGTTGGCAACAGCTAAGGCAACAGGTGATAACGCCATGCCAAAAACGGCACATAAAAGTACTGAACTTCTCATGGTAAGCTCCCGATAAATCTCTAATTGTAATTTTTAGACGTGGCTACACTGCGCGTGAGTCAATACGCTTGGCATTAATAAATGTTTGCAGGCAGTACAACGTCAATCAAATGATTGAGAGGGGAGTAAGACGGCTAGACAAAACTCCACCAAACACTAACGTGTTCAGTAGGTTATTCGTCCCACCATTCAGACAGATACCAACTACGGAAGTGGTATCTTTGGAAAAGAGTTGCTGAAAATATCATGTTATAAAAAACAATCTTTTGTTGTTGATATGTTAAGAGGCTATCCGTAATATGATGCTTGAGTCAATACGTGGCAAACACTTTTTTTTTGAGTGCAACCATGAAAATTATTTCTAGAATTAAATTATTTATATTTTTTAGCACTTTAGCTTTTTGCTTGTTATTGCAATTATTGTCTGTTGATAATGTATGGGCAAATCAAGACGTTTCATCAAAGCTAGAAAAACCATTATCACCTGGGTTTGATTTGATGTTAGTTGGGGGCGGCTTAAAAACCTGTAGCTCACTTTCACCTCATTCCTGCGTCGACAGCATCACTTTCTCAGCTAATGCCAAATTATCAATCCAATATCACTTCAGTCTTGATTGGCTTGAGCGAGCACTGAGTGATGCTAGCTTGCAAACATTATCTTCAAATCAAACTAACAATCTGCGCAAAGCCAGTCGAAAAGCAGCAAAAAGCAGCGTTAATTTAAACCAGTTAAAACATGCTGTGTATCAGGTTGATAAGCATTTATTGGATGAGTTAACTGATCAGCAATACTATGCTTTACTCGATTTATTAGAACAAGAACAACACTCTATTGATGGCAGCCCCTTGCAAGAACAGGTCAGGCTTGATGCCACAACCAAGCCTTATGGTCCGGCTATTTATCGACTATTTACCTTGCAGGCTTTACTAAAAAAACAGCAAAAAAATCCCGATGCGACACGCCCATTAATTGGTATTGTAACCGCTTCAGCCCGAGACCCGTTTGAGTCCATTTCTTTCTACACCAGTGCTTTTGAACAAGCTGGCGCTGATGTTATTTGGTTGCCCTTAGATGCGGCTTTGCAAGCTGGTATACATCATAATCAATGCGACAAATTGCCAATGTTGCGTCAGCAACTACAAGGCAATTTTGATAAAGCTCGGCTTTATCCTGATCACACACAATTACAACAACGTCTATGTGAGTCACCTGAAAAATTGTATGAGTTACTGGAAAGTATTGATGGCTTATTTTTAAACGGTGGCGATCAAAGTTTAACCTTAACGGCATGGTTAACGCCGGATAAAAAGCCGTCTAAAGCGTTAGCTGTGATTAAAAATCGCTTGGTCAATAAACAAATCGTGATTGGCGGGACGAGTGCGGGAACAGCTGTGATGACAGCGGCAAATATGATCACTGGCGGCACTAGTGACGGCGCAATTCAGCATGGTGTATTGAGTGCCAAACCACCGAGTGAGCGATGCGAAATGAATCAGTGTGATGGGGATATACCCCCAACGGCAGTGACCTATCGTGCAGAGGGCGGGTTAGGGTTATTTCCTTTTGGGATAATGGATACGCATTTTTCTGAGCGGGATCGCCAAATAAGATTGTTAATGCTAACCGCCTCCACTGATAGTGAAATGGGATTTGGTGTGGATGAAAATACCGCACTGTTAGTCAATATTGCTGATAAACATCTGTCGGTTATTGGTGAGCATGGTGTGTGGGTTATCGAGCAAACTCAAGCCCGTAAAGATGATAATGGCAAATCGATATTTAAAGGGGTGTCTCATTATTTAACTTCAGGCAGCCAAGCCGATATTGATAACAAACAGCGTCTGGCTAATATTGAATTCGCCAATCGGGTGGTTTCAGTTAATATGGCTGCCAATTATCCAGCTTACCAACAGTGGATTGTGCAAGCTTGCCGTGAGGGACGGCTATCGCGCAAACTTATCGATGATGTTGAACTTATCCTCCTCCCAAGCTCAACAACTGGGTGCCAATCAGTGCTAAACAATCAGCAAAGCTATCAAGGTATTAAGCTATTATTGCAGCAACAAGATGATTAACGATTACCTCGCTAAAACTGTTAAGGTAATAATATAAAAGTGTTTTAGCTCAAATACAGAGAAAGTCATGCATAAAACCGCAAGAACCCTTCATCAATGGTTGATGTTATTTTTAGGGCTGCAATTTGCGATATGGTCGGTCACGGGCGCTTATATGGTCTATATGGATATCGATTTTATCCATGGCGATGATTTGGTTATCACCCCGCAATCTAAAGTGCAGCCCGCCCAGATGAATTATTCACTGCAACAGCTCATTCAAGCCTATCCCCATATTGACAAGATCAGTGTCGATACCTTGTTAGGTGAAACTGTTTATAGGCTGACCTTAGCGGATGGCGAGTCCCCTAAAAAATTAGTGATTAGTGCTAATAGTGGTCAGGTGTTAACACCATTATCAGAGTCAACGGCCGTATCAGTTGCGCAATACTTTTACACGGGCAAGGGCGATGTAGCCGAGGTGACGCTGATTACCGACAACCCTCCTTTTGAGTTAAGCCCACGCCATTTACCCGCATGGCGAGTTAACTTTGATGATTTTGGATCCCCCTCGCTTTATGTGTCGGCACACACAGGCATCTTGGTGGGTAAGCGCCATGAGTTTTGGCGTTGGTTTGATTGGATGTTTAGGTTTCATATTATGGACTACAGTAGCGGTGAAGATATTGATAATGCATTGCTGTTTTGGGTGGCGTTGCTAGCCAGTGGTGGGGCGTTGACTGGCATGGTGTTAGTGTATTTTAGGGTGTTTAAAGGCCAGTTTACACGCCGTAAAAAAAGCCGCGTTCAACGCGTGGGAGTTGCCTAATGCGTTGGGTTAGAAAATTGCACAAATGGGCGTCGGTCATTGTCGGGATTCAGTTTGTGCTGTGGTTAGCCAGTGGCCTGTATTTCAATTTGATGGACCACACTAAAGCCGCAGGGCTAAGCTATTTTAATCAGGATATGGTGCAGCATCAGCTCGATGCGACTCAGTTGATTGAGCCTAAAGCCGTACTTGAACAGCATAGTGATAGCATGGCATTAGATACGGTATTTTTATTGGCTAAGCCCTATTATTTACTTAGCCATCAGCAAGGCTTGTATGCGCACTCTTACCATGAATACACCTTGGTCGATGCCTATAGCGGTGAGGTGGTCACACTGGATGAAGCGCTAGTGACAAGATTAGCGCAAGCATCATATTCAGGTGAGGGTAAGGTCGCTGAACTCAAATTGCTCACCCCACCTATTAGCGATTTTCCGAAACAACAAAACCCTACTTGGCAAGTGAGCTTTGCTGATGACATTAATACCGAAGTTTATGTTGAAGCACAATCTGGGCGAATAGTCGGCCACAGTGATGAACATAAAAAATTAGCCGATATCTTTTTTATGCTGCATTTTATGGATTACAACAACCAAGGCAGTTTCAATAATGTGCCTATGATGTTGATGGCTTTTTTCAGTTTGTGGTTAACGATTACTGGTTGTTATTGGTGTATTGATCTCCTCCGCAAAGGCAAATACCGCCACAAACGGCGTCCGAGGATAAAGACCACCGCAATAAAATTGCCATAGATATCGCTAAATTAGGTATTTATCACACCGTTGTCACAATAAAAAAGTTATCATCAGCATAGGTTTAACGTTATGCTATTGCCATAATTGACTTGTTTCTCGCTGAGCGAACGATTTAATTTGTGTTAGATTGAAAGCGTTTTATGGTTTACACGGTCAACTCTATTAGTTGATATTTTATGAGCCTATATTGAATAATCGCCATCGTAAGATGCTGCAAGATTTATTCAGTCCGGCATATTGGATTTTGAGTGCGATGCAAAAAACACTGAAAAACTACTGGCTAATTACTTTCACTTTGTTCGCACTTGTCGGACAAGGTTTGTTAGCTAATGGTAGTTCTATGGTGCCGATGGATCATCAGCAATCCCATATGATGACTCAAGCTTTGAGTGATGGTTCAGATAATAATGTGCCTCTGACCTCAATGCAGCATGCCTCCGCTATGACAGATTGCCATGGCAATATGGTATCTGAGTCACAATCGCAGCAAGTCGATAATAGCAATAGCTGTTGTAATGGGTTAGGTGGTTGCAGTATTGATTGTAATCATTGCTTAACGATTTCCTTTACCGCAGATTTAAGTGATATCCAATTTGATATTGCTAATGCGCCTGCCAATCCTGCACCACTTGCCGCTACGGTAAGTGGCTTCTCTGTCGATTCCCCCCCAGCATTTAGACCTCCAATCGCATAAGAAAATGTTTCTGCTGTGACTTAACAGCAATATTTTATTGTGTGTTTTTAACGAGTATTGGCACAACTTTGTGTTAGACCGTTCGAGGTTTATATGAAAAATTCTGTATTAAAAAACGCTGCTGTTCAACGCGTTGTATTCACTCTTTACTTTGTGTTATCTACCAGCTTAATGGTGTCGCCTGTGACATTAGCCACGGAGCATGAACACAGTGAACATGCTGGTGAGGCTTCATCGGTGTCAGCAAGCTATATTTGTCCCATGCACCCTGAGGTGACCAGCGATAAAGCTGGCCGTTGCCCTAAGTGCAACATGTTTTTGGTGGCCAAAGAAGAAGAGGAAGAAGCCGGTTCAAGTGAGGATGTTGATCATGCCGGGCATGATCATTCGGCGATGGACGCAACAGCAACAAAAGCACCCGCAGCCAGTCAGGCTGACAAGGTGTTTAATCAGCCTCAAAATACCCTACTGCCAGGTAAAAGTGCGCAGACTCCCACTAATATTAAATATGTCTGCCCGATGCATCCGCATGTGGTGTCTGATGCTCCTGGAACCTGTCCAATTTGTGGCATGAACTTAGAAAAAGTGACCTTAGGTGAAGTGGGCGAGGAGGTTGTTGTTGGGGTTTCTGGTGGCATGCAACAAGCTTTAGGCATGCGCAGTGAAACCGTTACTGAGGGCACACTGTGGAAGCTAGTCAAAACCATAGGTACAGTTGAATACAATGAAAATGCCATCGGCCATGTGCACACCCGAGTAACCGGATGGATAGAGACCCTCAAGGTGCATACCGTGGGGCAGCAAGTTAAAAAGGGTCAATTATTGTATGAGCTGTATTCGCCTGAACTGATTAATGCGCAAGATGATTACATGCAAGCCAGAGATTACCTTAAGCAGGATAAAAACCGTGGGGCAGTATTGTTGAAAAAAGCCCGTCAGCGTCTTGAATTACTGGGGGTGAGCTCGGCATCGATTCAGCAACTAGAGCGCACGGGTGAAACCCTGTATCGAGTGCCTTTTTATGCCGAGCAAGATGGCTTAATTAGTCAGCTCACAGTGCGTCATGGCATGTATGTTCAACCGGGTGATACCTTATTTGAAATCGTTGATTTAAGCAGTGTGTGGGTGATTGCCGACGTATTTGAAAATGAACAAAGCTGGTTGCAACAAGGCCGTGCAGTAGAGGTGACCTCTGCCGCGCAAGGTCTGTTTGATATTGAATCAAGCATAGATTACATCTACCCAGAGCTAGACCCAGTGACACGGGCAATGCGGGTGAGAATTCGCTTAGATAACCCTAATCAGCAATTAAAACCGGGCACCTTAGTAGATGTAAAACTGTTTGGCGGGCCAAACCGTGGAGTATTAGCCATTCCAACCGAAGCATTAATCCTGACTGGGCGAGAAAACCGTGTCGTGGTGCAACGCAGTGATAATCAATTTGCGTCGGTACCTGTCAAAGTTGGCATGATTGCTCAGGGTAAAGCAGAAATCACTGAAGGTTTAAAAGCCGGTGACAAAGTGATTGTGTCGGGGCAATTCTTGTTAGATTCAGAGGCCAGTATTCAAGGTAGCTTGCAG
The DNA here is from genome assembly GCF_025370255.1 of Shewanella holmiensis. GTDB lineage: Bacteria > Pseudomonadota > Gammaproteobacteria > Enterobacterales > Shewanellaceae > Shewanella > Shewanella holmiensis. Next base: position 26,273 of record NZ_JAMTCD010000009.1, on the reverse strand, counting down.
CGCCTAAGTGGTAGCAATAGTGCCGCAACTGATCCGCACGCAAATCATTAATCGGAGCTCACTATGTTAGAAAAAATAATTAGTGCGTCGATTAAGCAGCGAGCCATGGTGTTGTTAATGACCGTGGTCATTGCGTTAATTGGCTATCAAGCCATGCGGATGACACCTTTAGATGCCTTACCTGATTTATCTGATGTGCAGGTGATTGTAAAAACCTCCTATCCAGGGCAAACCCCTCAGTTAGTTGAAGACCAAATTACCTACCCATTGTCGACAGCGATGCTAGCCGTACCGGGTGCCAAAACCGTGCGTGGTTTTTCGATGTTTGGCGATTCTTATGTGTATATCATTTTTGAAGATGGCACAGATATTTATTGGGCTAGGTCACGGGTTTTAGAGTATTTATCGCAAACCCAAGGGCAATTGCCGCCCAATGTGACGCCTTCATTAGGGCCTGATGCCTCTGGTGTGGGTTGGGTATTTCAATATGCCCTTGTTGATCGTAAAGGTAAGCATGATTTAGCCCAATTACGCTCGCTGCAGGACTGGTTTTTAAAATTAGAATTGCAAAGTGTTGAGGGTGTTTCAGAGATCGCCACCATTGGCGGTATGGAGCAGTCTTACCAAATTATTGTCGACCCTCATAAGTTAGCACTGTATCAAATTGATTTAATGACGGTGAGGAACGCACTCGATAACTCTAATAGCTCTACTGGTGGCTCGGTGATTGAAATGGCCGAAGCTGAATACATGATCAGCTCGTCCGGTTATCGACAAACTTTAGAAGACTTTGCCGAAATTCCCTTGGGTATAGTGGCGGAATCTGGCACGCCAGTATTAATGAAAGATGTGGCGCAACTGCGAACGGGTCCTGCGGCGCGAAGAGGCATTGCCGAGCTTGATGGTCAGGGCGAAGTTGTGGGCGGTATTGTGGTGATGCGTTATGGCGAAAATGCCCTCGCTACCATTAACAACGTTAAAGCCAAACTAGCCGAAATTGAAAACGGTTTACCCGAAGGTGTTGAGTTAGTGATCACCTATGATCGCTCTGAGCTCATCTTAAACTCGGTGGATAACCTCAAACACAAAGTGTTAGAAGAAATGCTGGTGGTCGGCTTTATTTGCCTGATTTTCTTATTGCATGCCCGCTCAACCTTAGTGGCGATCATTTCATTACCCATTTCAATTTTGGTCAGCTTTATCGTGATGAACATGATTGGTGTCAATGCCAATATTATGAGTCTAGGCGGGATTGCGATTGCGATAGGTGCGGTGGTTGATGCCGCCATTGTGATGGTAGAAAACGTCCATAAACATCTTGAGCATTACCGTGACCAACATGATGGTGAAACGCCTACGGGAGAAGCTCATTGGGAGCTAGTAAGACAAGCATCCGTTGAAGTGGGGCCCGCACTGTTTTTCAGCTTGTTGATTATTACCCTAAGCTTTGTGCCTGTGTTTGCGCTTGAAGCGCAGGAAGGACGTTTATTCCATCCGTTAGCCTTTACTAAAACCTTTGCTATGGCGGCATCGGCAATATTGGCAATCACCTTAATTCCAGTGCTGATGGGTTATCTTGTGCGCGGTAAAATTCCTGCGGAAAAGAAAAACCCACTCAGTCGCCTATTAATTGCCATGTATGAACCGCTGTTACGCGTGGTGCTGCGCTTTCCTAAAATGACCATATTAGTGGCCATTATGGCGCTCGGCAGTGCGGTATACCCGATGACAAAAATGGGCAGCGAGTTTATGCCGTCACTCGAAGAGGGTGACTTACTGTACATGCCCACTACCTTACCTGGCGTCAGCTCGGGTAAAGCGGCGGAAATATTACAACAAACCGACAGGTTGATTAAAACGGTTCCTGAAGTGAAACGAGTGTTTGGTAAGGTTGGCCGTGCGATTACCGCTACTGACCCCGCACCACTCACTATGCTGGAAACCACCATCATGCTAAATCCACGGGATACCTGGCGTGAAGGCATGACTTTGGAGGGCATTATTAGTGAGCTGCAAAAAACCGTCAAAGTGCCTGGTATCACCAATGCGTGGGTACAGCCGATTAAAACCCGTATAGATATGTTATCAACAGGGGTAAGAACCCCCGTAGGCATCAAAATATCAGGGGCAGATATTAATGAACTTCAGCGTATCGGCACTGAAATTGAAGCGGTAGTCAGTAAGTTACCTGGCACCTCTTCTGCCTTTGCGCAACGCACCAGTGGCGGCCGTTATATTGATATTGAACCCGACCTTAAAAATGCGGCTCGTTATGGCATGACCTTAAAAGACATACAGGATGTGGTGCAAATGGCCATTGGCGGTATGCAAGTGGGTCAATCCATTCAAGGGCAAGAGCGCTACCCGATTAATATTCGTTATCCGCGCGAGCTCCGTGACAATATTGAAAAGCTGAAAGATTTACCCGTACTAACCAAGACAGGTAAATATTTGCCTTTGGGTAATTTAGCCAGTATTACCATCAGTGATGGTGCACCTATGTTGGCCAGTGAAAATGGCCGTTTAATCAGTTGGGTATTTATTGATTTACAAGATATCTCGATTGGTGAATACATCAAAATGGCGCGTACCGCGTTAGATGAGCAAATTAATTTACCGCCGCGTTACAGCTACACCTTTGCTGGGCAATATGAATATATGCAGCGCGTTGAAGCGAAAATGAAGCTGGTGGTGCCATTGATGCTAATGGTGATCTTTATGTTGTTGATGATGACATTTAGCTCATTCGTGCAGGCGTCGGTGATCATGCTCAGTTTGCCATTTTCATTAGTGGGTAGCGCTTGGCTGTTGTATTTACTCGACTTTAACTTCTCGGTTGCTGTGTCGGTCGGCATGATCGCCTTAGCGGGTGTTGCCGCTGAGTTTGGGGTGGTGATGCAAGTTTACCTCAACAACAGTATTAAAGACCGTCAGGCGGCAGGACAATACAATCACCGTTCAGATTTAACCGAAGCGTTAATTCATGGTGCGGTAATGCGGATACGTCCAAAAGCCATGACAGTGGCAACGATTTTCTTTGGCTTATTACCCATTATGTGGGGCAGTGGTACGGGTAATGAAGTGATGCAAAAAATCGCCGCGCCTATGGTCGGCGGTATGGTGACTGCGCCGCTGTTATCCTTGTTTGTTATACCGGCGATATATTTACTGATATACGGTCGTAAGATGGCCAAGTAACCTCAACTCGAGCTAAGAGATAAATAAAAAAGCCCTTAAAATGATTAAGGGCTTTTTACTTCCACCATCGCAAGGATAAAACAGAGCACCTAGGCTGGCGATTGATCTCGGGTTTTCCACAATGAGTACAACACGCCTGCTACCAGTAAACCAAAGGTCACTTTACAGAAAATACGGTCGTGATGTTAAAGCCGATCTTAGTCGGTATCAGGGAATTTACATTAGCTTGTAGAACTATGTTTACTTTAAACCCGAAAACAGATGCATTTTTAGGCCGTTTTTGTCAAAATGTTACAATTACATGACTTAGCACACCTTATTTTTTCAACATTTCAGTTCATAAAAATAACCTATAAAAGGACTTTCCATGAAAGCTTTTACACTGGTTTTGACCAGTTTAGCCATAGCAGTTGCTGGCATGGCGCATGGCGCCGAAATCGATCTTAACCATATTCAGCGTCTAGGTCCTGTTAACCAAAAAAGCGCTGCGCCGTTATCTAAAAGTGCTCATGCAGATGCGTTACGAGCCAATTTTGTTGCAAAGTTAACCCAGCCTGATACCACTCAACCAGTATTAGTTTTTAATCAGCCATTAACCTGGCAATCAGCGGTTGAAAAGGCCGAAGGCGAGGGCTGGTTAGCTTACCAACTTCCGCTATCCACTCAGCGATTTACTCAAGGTACACTCAAAATAAAAGGGCTTGAAAACCCACAAGTGTATTTAAATGGCCAACTTGTTAAATCAGCTGATGAAGTGCCACTGGAGTTAGCTAATGGTGATTATCAACTCATTGTATTGGCTGATGGCCAGCAAGCTGAGGTGCCATTCAGTTTAGATTGGCAAGGTAACAGTGATGTTGATGTGCTGAGTTTTGTTAAGCAAGACACGCACAGAGTGTCAGCACAGCAGTTATTTGATGCAAAAACGATTAGCAGTATGCAGTTATCGCCAAATGGTAAATACTTACTGCAATCAACGGTTGAATACTCCCCGAGTGAAGGTGATAAGGCCATTTCTGTTACCGAGTTACGTGATGTTGCTAGCAACCAAGTGCTTTACCGTTGGCAAGACAGCTTGCCGCAAAGCAGCGCATTCTCAACAGATAGCAAGCAGTTGGCTTATGTGGTTGGCCAGCAAATTGTGTTGTTAAATATCGCCGATTTATCACTAAAAGTGGCTGCTGACAAAGTTGAAAATGTCTCTGGTTTACACTGGTATGGCGATACCTTGTTATTTAGCTGGCAAAAAACCTTTAAAGCTGACGAAAAAGCCACCTCAAAGCGCTATCAAGCACTGGAAGACCGCTGGAGCTATTGGCGTAATAACAGCCAAATCTATCAGTTAGATCTGGCATCTGGCGCAATGAGACAATTAACGGAGTCTAAGCAAAGCAGCGACTTACTCGATAGCGATATTCGCTTAGGTAAGCTGTTATTGACCCGCGCGGTGGTTGATTATGCTGAGCCGGCCCATAGTCTTTCACAATTAGTGGAACTTGATCTTGCCACTTTATCTGAAACCTTAATTGGTGAGTATCGCACCTTTGGCGGCGCGCTCTATGGCGAAAATGGCATGTTTATTTTGGCTGGCCCTACCTTTATGGATGGCTTAGGCAAGCAAGATCCTGCGCTGGAAGTTAATGACTATGATGGTCAATTATATTGGCGTGAAACTAAGAACCAGCAAGTGACAGCCCTTAGTAAAGAGTTTGACCCCGCAATTACCAGTATGACAGCGGTTGCGGGTAGAGACTTAATTTTATCTGTAATAGAAGGGGATTTTGCCCCATTGTATTTCTTCGATAAAAGCCAAAACAAGTTCAGTAAAATCGACACGGGCGTTGAAATGGTCGATAGTTTTGGTATTGCAACCGATCAAGCTTTACCTACCATAGTTTATGCCGGAACATCGGCCACTGTGCCGCAACAAGCATACGTGATGAATATCAAATCCAATCGCAAGCTGATGCTATTTGATAGTAAAGTCACCAGTTATGCCACCACACGTTTAGGCCAAATGGAAGATTTTGACTTTACTAATAAGCAAGGTCAATTGATTGATGGTCGAGTGTATTTACCGGTGGATTATGACGCCACTAAAAAGTATCCCGCGTTAGTGTATTACTATGGCGGTACCTCACCAGTAGGCCGAAACTTTAGCGGACGTTGGCCATTTAATTTATGGGCGGCACAAGGCTATGTGGTTTATGTGCTGCAACCCAGTGGTGCCACTGGTTATGGTCAAGCATTCAGTGGTCGTCATGTTAATGCCTGGGGTAAACACTCTGCTGACGACATTATTGAGGGAACTCAAGCGTTCTTGCAGGCTTACACCGCCGTTGATCCTAAGAAAGTGGGCAATATGGGCGCGTCGTATGGTGGCTTTATGACCATGTATTTAGCTACCCAAACGGATATTTTTGCCGCCTCTATGTCTCATGCTGGTATCAGTAACTTGTCTTCTTACTGGGGGCATGGCTGGTGGGGCTATGGTTATTCAGGTGTGGCCAGTCGTGGCAGTTTTCCATGGAATAACCGTGAGTTATACGTAGATCAAAGCCCGCTATACAATGCTGATAAAATTACTACACCGCTATTATTGATCCACGGTGATGCTGATACCAACGTACCCGTTGGCGAAAGTCATTACATGTATACCGCGCTTAAGTTATTAAATAAAGATGTTGAATTGGTCGAGTTTGCCGGTCAAGACCACCAAATCAGTGCGCGTAATATACGTTTTGACTGGTGGGACACCACAATGGCATGGTTTGATTTACAGCTGAAAGGCGAGCCAGAGTGGTGGAATACCCTTTATCCAGATACCAAAAAATAGTCTGATTAAATAACCTCAGCCCGGGATAATAAACGCTTACCAAACAGACGTTTATCTTGCTAACTGCGTTTCATTAACGTGTAATAAATCAGCCTCGCAATGCGAGGCTTTTTTGTTGCTATTCAACAGTGAGCTGTTTATCGCTCATTGATAAAACATCATTGCGTTAGACCAATATGATGCCGGTATATTTCAGTGATGGTGTCGCGTAGCCATTTATGCGCAGGATTATTACGCTGCCGTCTATGCCAAATTAACGATAATTGTACCGGTTTAATGTTAACCGGCATGTCGATAATTTGAATATTAAAAGCCTGCTGGTATTTATGGGCTAATGATTTGCTACAGGCGCCAATACAATCACTTTGAGCCACCAAAGAAATTAACGAGAGTAACGAGTTACACTCTGCCACCACTTTGCGGGTAGACAGGTTATTCTCCGCATAAAAATCAACAATAGAGGTATTTGCACGGGTGAGGTTTAGCTTAATGTGTTGCTCAGAAAAAAATTGCTCAGCAGTCAAACTGCCGTTAATGCGCGGATGATTATGGCGGCAAATTAATACAATTTCATCAGTGGCTAGGGGTTGGTAAATTAAGGTGTTATCGCGGCTATCGGTAATATCAATGGCGAGATCGGCTTGCTGGGAAAATAGTGCCTCATTGATTTGTGTTTCATTGGTGTTCTGATCTTTAAAGGTGATTAGCGGATTACCTAGCTTTTGCAAATGCAAAGTATGAGGTAGCAATTGATCTGTGATGGACTCAAATGCTAGAACCGTGAATTGCTGGTTAGAGCTTTTGCTGTCAAATACCTTGGTGTCTTCGACCAATCCTTCTAACACCTCCAGTGAAGGCATCAGTTGCTCCATCAGTTGATGGCCATATAGGGTGGCGATAATACCGCGTCCATTACGAATAAATAAGTCTTGGCCGCATAACTGTGATAACCGTTTAATCGAGCCACTGACCGCCGCTTGAGTTACGCCAAGCTGTTCAGCAGCTAAGGTGATCGACTGGTGATGGTATACCTGTGAAAACACTCTATAGAGATTTAAATCAATTTTGTTTGGCATAAGTTCTCATCATACTGTCTGCATCAATTCATAAGTATAACTTAATCGTCAACCATAGTTACCTTTGTTTATCTAAATTGTTAACAGGTTATGATAAACCTAATTAAGCCAGTGAGCATTTTCATTATTCACTAGGTATCAAGTAGCAACCTCAATATGGGTGATTATTTATGAACAAGTCCGTTATTGCTTCAATCGTTATTTCAAGCTTGTCTTTTAGCTATTCTGCTGTGGCACATGACCACGCTGCAGGCCAGGATGAACATGCATTAACAACCTCATTTATGTATCAAGGCAAGCCAGCAACAGAGGCGACCAAAGCGTACAATAATGAGTTTGCTAAGGGATTAAAGTTTGACGATACCAAATCGTTTCAAGAAGGCCGCGCCAACTTGATTGCCCCGCTTGATGCTGCAACAGCTTCACTATTAGCCGATGCCTATGAGTTTATTGGTGATAAAACGCCAGACACCATCAATCCATCGCTTTATCGTCAAGCGCAGATGAACAATGAAGCCTATGGCTTATATCAGGTGAACGATAACATTTTCCAAGTTCGTGGTACTGACTTAGCCAATATGAGCTTAGTGCGTACCGATAATGGTTGGATTGTATTTGACCCGCTAACCACACGCGAATCAGCTAAAGCTTCGTTAGCCTTCGCCCTTAAAAACTTGCCTTTTGGTAATAATGATCCTGTCGTTGCTATGGTTTATTCGCACTCGCATGGTGATCACTTTGGCGGGTCTCGTGGAATACAAGATATGTTTCCTAACGTAAAAGTATACGGTTCAGCCAATATCACCAAAGAGATGGTTGATGAAAATGTACTAGCGGGTAATGCTATGTCTCGTCGCACGTCTTATCAATATGGCGCAACTATGGTGCCGTCAGAAACCACAATCGTAGACGCCGCTTTATCAAACGGTATTGCTAAAGGTGAGATCACCTATGTGCAACCACACCATGAAACCAACCTTGAAAGCAAATTCGAAACGGTTGTGATTGATGGTTTAGAAATTGTGTTTATGGATGCATCAGGCACCGAAGCTGTATCAGAAGCCGTCGCTTATATCCCCAGCATGAAGACGATTTGGGCAGCGGAAGTGACCTACAAAGGCATGCACAATGTGTATACTTTACGCGGCGCTAAAGTACGTGATGCGCTTAAGTGGTCGAAAGAAATCAATAACATGATCCAAGAATGGGGCGGTGAAGCAGAGTTCTTATTCTCAGCGCACAGCTCACCAGTGTGGAGCAACAATGATATTAATGATTTCTTAAAACTTCAGCGTGACAACTATGGCTTTGTTCATAACCAATCACTGCGCCTAGCTAACAATGGTGTAGTGATGCAAGATATTGGTTGGGAAATTGAAAAAGTATTACCGCAATCAATCAAAGATGCATGGCATACCAATGGTTACCATGGCACTTACTCGCACAATGCACGCGCCGTATATAACATGTACCTAGGTTACTTTGACATGAACCCGGCTAACCTCAATCCATTACCAACAAAAGCCGAAGCGGCTAAGTTTGTTGAGTATATGGGTGGTGAAAAAGCTGTGCTTAAGCATGCTAAGGCCGATTTCGCAAAAGGCGAATACAACTTCGTTGCCACAGCATTAAACAAAGTGGTTGTGAGTAACCCAAGCAACAATGATGCGCGTTCGCTACTGGCAGATACTTATGAGCAGTTAGGTTATCAATCGGAAGGCGCAGGTTGGAGAAACGTGTACCTTGCAGGGGCTCAGGAGCTGCGTATTGGTCGTCAAGCGGGTGCGCTTAAAACGGCTTCTGCTGATGTTATTGCTGAAATGCCAGTCGGGTCGTTACTGGATTATTTAGCGATTAAAGTGGATTCAATTAAAGCGCAAGATTATGCATTCGAAGTTAACTTGGTGCTACCAGATACTAAAGAAATCTTCGTGGTGGAGCTTTCGAACGGTAACTTAAGCAACGCTAAAATTGCTAAAGTAAAAGACACAGCAACAGCAACCTTGACTATCAATCAAGCTGACATCGTTAAGCTGAACCTTAAGCAAACAACGGTTAAAGACTTGCTTGCAAGTAAAGCGGCTAACATTAAAGGTGATGCGTCTTTCTTAGAAACCTTAGCTAAAGTGATGACAGAATTTGATTCGGCATTCGAGATTGTGCCACTACCGTCAGATAAAGTGATTGAAGCTAATCGTGCTATCTATATGCAAGATGTCGCCAAGCCAGCACACAATGACCGTCACCATGGTCATGATAGTAAGTAAATACTGATTAACTTACTCTGCAATAAAAACCGCTCATTGAGCGGTTTTTTATGTGGATTAGCGGGTAGAAAATGATGCTAAAATCACTGCGTATTTAGGTCAGCTTTGTAGGTTGCCATTGCTGGCAAAAAGCCATAAAGCTTTTAAGAAGTGGGTTTTGATATTTGTCTTTATGGATTAAAAACCAAAACTTGCGTGGCATATTAATTGGCGCAGCCAACTGACTCACTCGACCACTTTTTATCGCATATTGTGCCGCCAAAGTGGATAAACAGCCTAATCCCAGCCCTGCAGAAACACTGCTAATCAATGCCTCTGTGGTATTGATCTCAAAGGCAAGTCTCCAATGGGTCAGTTTTGGGGCCAGAATATTGATAAAAGATTCCCGTGAGCCCGAGCCGGATTCTCTTAACACCCAATCATTATTGTCCAAGTCCGAAAGACTCAGCTTTGTTTGCTTGGTTAGCGGATGATCTTTTGCACTAATAATACACATTTCATCGTTGCTAAAAGGAATTGAAATCAAATCTGGATGATGAGATTGACTTTCAATAAGGGCAATATCTAGTTCAAAATCAATTAACTTTTGGCAAATAGTGGCAGAGTTTGAAATAAATAAACTTTGCAATAAGTGCTGATGTTGTTGCCTAAATTGGCTGAGTAAATACGGGCTAATATGATTGCCTATGGTATCGCTACTGCCCAGCCTAAGTTTGCTGTACAAGGCTGGATTATCACTAAAAAGATGGTTGATTTGCTGAGCGCGGTTGAGTAATTCATCGGCTAACGGTAAAAGTTGTTGCCCTTCCTGATTAAGAATAAGCCGATTGTTTACCCGATCAAATAATGGATGAGACAGTTGTTTTTCAAGCTCAGCTAACGCCATGCTGACTGCCGCTTTTGATAGGCAAAGCTGCTCTGCCGCGGCGGTTAAGGTTTTGTATTGAGTAATAGCATGAAATACATTGAGCTGCTTCAAAGATATGTGCATGACCATAGTGATATCATTCCGCTTTTAGTGAGTCTTATCAACGCCGCCATTGATGAACCTAGCGTTAATTAGTTTGTTATCGCCCAAAATATCGTTCAGTTATTATTAACGCATGTTCTTAATAATTGGATATACCTAAACATACAGCAAGCGTAACATCACATTAAGAAACAAATCAACGCGTTCATCGAAATAGTGAGAGTTCAGCATGATCAACATGGCTAAAGGTAAATTAATCACCGCACCAACGCCCATGGCCGGTTTAGCTTTGGGTATTGCAAGTTTAGGCTGGTGTTGGGAAAACTTCGCCAATTTAAATGGTTATGGTCAACTCATCGGCGCCGCCATTGCGAGCGTGTTACTCATGGTGTTAGCCATAAAATTTTTACTGTTATCACATACATTGAAAGAGGATTTGGCTCATCCCGTGATTGGCAGTGTGGTCCCTACATTTGCCATGGCCACTATGGTAGTGTCTAACTCGGTAGGGCAGTTTTATTTACTGGCAGGCGATGCGTTATGGTTGTTTGCCGTAGGCTTACATTTGGTATTTTTAATAAGCTTTTTATATCACAGAGCGAAAGTATTCGAACTTCACCACATGGTGCCTAGCTGGTTTATCCCGCCCGTAGGTATCATTGTTGCTGACGTATCATTTTCGGGCACCCCACAACTGGCTTTAATCGCCCATATGGCTTTAATCTTTGGTATGGCGACCTATGCTGTGATGTTACCGTTAATGATTTATCGTTTAATGTTTAGCCATGAAGTGCCCGATGCAGCCAAGCCAACTTTGGCCGTGTTAGCTGCCCCCGCCAGCTTATCATTAGCGGGATATTTAACCGTAGCGACGACGCCATCACCTATCATTATCGCCTTACTATTTGGCATAGCAGTGTTGATGACCAGCGTTATCTACCTGGCATTTATTAAATTACTTACCCTGCCATTTAGCCCCGGCTACGCAGCGTTTACTTTCCCTATGGTGATAGGCTCTACAGCATTATTCAAAATGGTCACCTGGATGGAAACGACCAATATAGCAGTGCATTATATTGATCAAGTACGCCGATTAGCACAAATGGAACTGCTCATCGCAACTATAGTTGTCGCCTATGTGGCAGTTCGATATTTGTATTTTTATCAGCCGTTTAGAATTAAAGCGACGGTTAGTTAATCAGTGTTTTTGGTGGAGGGCTTATTTGTGAATAGTCTGTGCTTTCTACCCTTGATTTTGGTGCAATCGAAGCGCCACGGCTAACCTAGTCCGTTTAGGTCGCACAGTAATCAGAACATTGGCAGGAGGAGCCAAGAGGGTATTGTTGTGAATACCCTTTGGTCGTTGCAGGATGGGGGCCTGTGATGTTCATCCAAACGACGTTTGGTAATGGATAAAGGTAAAGCGTACTTAAATATAGTGGGCTGAGCAGCTTAATTTACCCAGCCCTTTAGTCCGCTAAACAATCAATCTCATTATCTATTTTCAACTCGATTGTAATCGAGTATCCCAGCCTCTATTGGATGATTTTTTTTGTATTGCATCATTAATATGTCACTAAAATACCAAAAAGACGGATCGGTTCTACGCACGCCAACGTTATCTAATAACCTTTTATAATCACCCTCAGTTTTGACCTTTAAAACTTGGTCCACTAATGCGGGTAACTCAGCTTCTTTTAGGCGCCAAAAAACATTGGGGTAACTGCCGAGTAGACCGTTTACAAGGGTTACGTTATCGCGTGAATATTGCCGATTTGATTCTTCATCAAACAAGCTAGAAATATTCTTATGGGCGCTATTTCTGATTAACGTAAAAAGCTGAGGATCGAGCGCAGCATCTTCAGGTTCAATCATAATAAAAGTCAGCTCTGGGAATATCGATGCACTTTCGCCTTTTACTTGGTTAATCTTTTTAAGATAACCTTTACTTTCATTTGTAAGCTGCGTTGATTCAAGTGCATAACGTGTTGGTAATACCTTTTCTAGGCGGGTCTTGAGCATGTCTAATAGTTCATGTTTGGGGTTGTCTGTGGTGTAAGTGATTGCTGGGGGGCTACTGACTTCATTGATATCACCAGCAAGATGTTTGGTTAGATACAAATGTGCATCTTGATACCAGTCAGCCAGTTCTTGGTGACGGTTTTCTGCCGGTAACAATGTTAAGAAATTTGACTCACCTTCCATGCGAAGAAGATCCATGTACATGCGTGTTATCAATTGATGGCCAAAATTACCATACACATCATAACCAGCGACAAGCAGGTAATGAATTCGCTCTAATAGAGAATAACTGATCACCCAGGCGGTTTTAGGCTGCTCACCTATTAATCCTTGCACGACAGATGCATTATCGAAATGGCGAAATACCGTTAAACTCGCATTCGAATTTGTGCCATTACCGTCCCAAATTAGCCGAGTAGTTAAATGTTCATTATTTTCAAATTTCTCATCCAAATATGCATTTTTAGCGCGAAGAAAGCGACCTTGTTGACCGGCATACTTAACCCAATTAGCAATAGGCCGTAAGGTATTACTTTCTTTTTCAGCTGGAAGGGTAAGATTTTCGTCTTGTGAACGATAAAATGCATTTTGTTGTGACATATTAGGAAGGTCTGGATCGACAAAAAACACCCAAAATCTATCATTAATAACATCGAGTGCTAGCTGGCCTCTACAAACAGGCCCCTTTATATACGCCATAATAGTATTTTGCGCATTATCAAGCATAAATTTATATCGCGCCTCGACGGGTAAGTCGGTGAAGGCGATAAGCGGGTTTGCTGCAACGCTTGCTTCATAACTTGGTAAGCTAGTAACGCTATAATTGGGCTCAATAAATAATGACTTAATACGGTCAAGCTTTGCCTCATTGAGTGCATACGGCATATGTGTTTTATCTACGATAGTTTCGCGCACTTGTTCTAATCGGTAATAAAACACATCTGTTTCAGGATCATCGTAAGGTCGACGTGTTGCAATAATATCAACAGGTTTACCTGGTGCGGTTGTCGATCTGACCAATTGGAAGAAAGTGGGTTGGCCACTTTCTATATCATCAAAATATAAGTGGGAAACAAACAAATGTTCGAAAATATAGCGACTGGTTAGTTGCTGTTTTAATGAATTGGTATTGAGGAAGGTTTCCCATTTTTCTATCGCGTTAAGTTCAGCAATAGAAGGGGCCGGAATGGTAGCCATTGGTGCACCATTGGCAAGCCATTGCATCAAAATAGTATTTTCATGGTTTGAGATTTGCGGCAAACCATAAGGCATTCCCCATTGAGGGAATTGCTGTTCATAACGGCTCATTTCTTCAACGGAAGGGCACTGTTGATTACGATCGAGAGAGAAATCCCACGAGTCATCAAGAATGCCTTCAGTGGGCAAGGGGTGCTTTTGTTTTAACTGCAGCATTCGCGCAATAACACCCGCTTGGGTGTTGGCTTCTTCTGATTGTGTGCGTTCATTCAATACGGGGAAAAAATCTTTATCGCGCCATTCTGCCGTTGATTGGGCATCGATAAACATGCGAGTGGTATCGACGGCGAGTAACCGTGTGCCCTGGTACACTATGTCTTTATTCGCGCCCCGGTCTATTCCTTCAGCGGATGACATTTTTAGCTGACAAGGCGCGTCGTAGCAGGCATGACACACAACACATCGGTTGTCGATTATAGGCTTAACATCATTGATATAGTGCTGAGCTTGAGAAGATGTTGTTGCTACCATGCGCTGTTGTGGCTGCGCTTCACCGTACAAACTATCGAAATTTAAGCCCGCAAACACCGCGCATCCCGTTAAGACGACAGCAATGAAGATGCTAATTGTATGTCGGTAGTAGGTAGAAAAACGTTTATATATAGTCAATTAGCAACCTTTTGATTTGAGGTGTTTGCGTGTAATGATTATCGAAGGCTTTCAATAGAAAAAATGTTCTGCCTTCAGGGGGGCTTTTCTTGGATCGTTTGGCGATGTTACCAGTATTAACGGTCTATGAATCCAACAAACTATTTTCTAGAAGCAAGTTAACCATGGCCATTAAAATATTTGTGCTTAACATAAGCGTAAATTTTAACACTTAATTTGACGGTTACGTGCGGTAAAGCACTTTAGTTATATGTTCATTGCAATGCACTATCTTAGTGTTGCATACAAAAATAGTGTTTAAGACTTTCAAAATCCAACTTACTATGTTTACGCAGACTTTACACATCAAGTCCTGTAAAGGATCTTTACCACATGCCAGCCAAATTTTGTTTTAACTAAATGTGGGGTGATGAGCTCACCACTAAAACAAACTTTATCAAACTGCGGTACCATTTGGCCTTGTTTAAATTCACCTAAACTGCCGCCTTTTTTGCCCGATGGACAACTAGAATGTTGCTTTGCCAGCACATCAAATTTAGCGCCTTTTTTCAGTTTAGCCATAATGTCATCGGCCAACTCTTTGTGTTTGACCAAAATGTGTAATGCGCTAGCAGTGCGTGCCATGATGTGAACCTTTGATAAAATGTCGCTAATGACGGCATTATACCATTGCTTATGCCTGTTGCTAACCTTGCAAACTGAATGATATTTATCTGCTTAATTCGCCCGAATTAAGCATAATGATACTGGCATATCACTTTATGCTACTGACTGATTTTATAAAATAAACACTTATCATTTTTCCTTAAGAAAGCCTTAAGATTGGCCCGATAGATTGCCAGTATAGGGTTTATAAGGATTAATCATGCCAGCCATCCATAATCACATTTCGTTACTGTTTTTTCGAAAAACCATCAATGCATTGTGCTTATGCTGTTGCGCTTTGTGGGTGATGACGTTTGCACATTCAAGCATTGCTGCGCCCGCATTAAATTATGCTGTGCAAAATGTTAAGGGTGAAACCGTTAATTTGTCAGAGTTTGCGGGCAAAGTGGTGTATGTCGACTTTTGGTCGTCCTGGTGTGGCCCTTGCCGTAAATCTTTCCCTTGGATGAACGAGATGCACGCCAAATATGCCGTCAAAGGTTTAGCTGTGGTGGCGATTAATTTGGACGTTGAACCTGAGCTTGCTGCGCAGTTTTTAACAAAGTTACCCGCGAGTTTTCCTGTGCGTTATAACCCCGAAGGCGATGTGGCGAGATCATTTGATTTACAAGGCATGCCGAGCAGCTTTTTGTTCAATCGCCAGGGCGAGTTAGTGCAACAGCATGTGGGTTTTTATGATGATAAAAAAGCCCTGTATGAGCAAGAAATTCAACAGTTGTTGGTGGAGTAGTTTATGAAAAACAATTTGATTCGATTCAATATTAAAGCTGGACTCGCTATTGTTATTTTAACCGGTTTATCGGCTTGCTCAACCTTAGGTGTTGAGCCCTGGGAAAAAGATCAACTTGCAAGAGCTGATATGGCTCTAGACAGTGAAAAGCTTGATATGGCCTTAGATGATCATATTTATTTTAGTAAAGAAGGCACCAGTGGTGGTCGCTCATTAGCGGGCGGAGGTTGCGGATGCAATTAACTCAAAAACGCAATATAGCAGGCGCCATAGCCATGGCGAGTTGCAGCTTAATTAACCCTAGTGCTCAAGCGACAGACCTTAATGACATCGTAAAATCAGACGATTGGAAAGTCGATGCCGCCATTATGTATTACGGCGAGCAAGATAGAGTGCAAGCCGCTGAAGTTATCGGCAATGTGCAGAAATCGTTTGGCGATAGTTCACTATTAGACATGAAGCTGGTGGTGGACAGTTTAACGGGTGCATCGGCGTCTGGTGCGGTGGCGCAGGATAGTAGCCAAACCTTTACTCGCCCTTCTGGCAATGGTGAATATACCGTTAATGCCGGTGAAACGCCGCTTGATGACACTTTCCACGATACTCGTGTGCAATTAAGTGCGAACTGGATGGAAGTACTTAATCCAGATTGGACCTTAAACGTGGGCTTAAATGGCTCAACCGAATTTGACTATTTATCGTTAGGTTTAAATGCGGGCCTTGAGCGTAGCTTTAATAAAAACAATACAATAGTGGCGTTATCAGGGGCGTTTACCCAAGATACCATTGATGCTGTAGGTGGCAGACCTGTGGCGTTATCTGAAATGGCACTGAGATCTCAATATGATACCGAAGCGGCGTTTCAAGCGGCATTTGATGACACGCGTCAAGCGGGGACCGATGATAAGCAAACCATTGACCTTATGCTTGGGGTAACCCAAAACATTAATCGTTATTGGTTAATGCAAGCTAACTACGGTATTTCGAATGTATCGGGTTACATGACGGATCCATATAAAGTGTTATCTCAAGTGGATAACAGTGGTACCACGCAGACTTACCTATATGAAAATCGCCCAGAAGATCGCCTAAAACACAGTGTGTTTGTAATGGCCAAAGGCGCGTTAGATTCAGGTGTAGTTGATTTTTCTTATCGCTACAGTACCGATGATTGGGATATTTCATCACATACCTTGGAAACCCATTATCGTTATTATTTGAGCCCGAGTATTTATGCTCAGATCCACCTTCGTTACTACCAACAGCAAGCAGCAAACTTTTATCAGCCATTTTTGTTGGCCGATGAGCCATTACCTGAATTTGCCAGCGCAGATTATCGTATTGGTGATATGACCGCGTATACGGTGGGATTAAAGTTTGGTCAACGGTTATCTGGCGGACATGAATTAAGCTACCGTTTAGAGTACTACCAGCAAAACCCAGAGAATAATGGTACTGAGTTAGTTGGCCAGTTGAGTCAATTTGAACAATTCCCTGCGGTGAAAGCGATCGTAGCGCAAGTGAGTTATTCGTTTTAAGATGAACACTTTAAGTGAGCAGAGAATATCCACGAATGCGTTCATCAAATGTGCTAAATAATGCCTCAACGCCGACTTTACAAGCTCGGAGTTGGGGCTTTTTAGCTTGCTTTCGTGCGATGGCAAGTCCGTGTGAACTACTGATAGCGACCAATGACCAAGCCATTGCAAAAGCAATGTTAGAGATTGCCTATAAAGAAGCTAAACGCATCGAACAAAAATACAGTCGCTTTATTGATGGTAATCCGCTGTGGCAGATCAATAATGCCCAAGGCGCAGTTACTCAAATTGATGCAGAAACCCTGCAACTACTAAGATTTTCACAGCAGTGTTATTTGTTAAGTGATGGCGACTTTGACATAAGTGCGGGTCCATTAATGCGTTTATGGCGCTTTGATGCCGGCGCTAAAGTGCCCGCCGATGCTGATATTATGCTGGCAAAAGAACAGGTAAACTTTGCAGCGGTGAAGTTTGATGAACAGCAGATCACTATGCCAGCGCAAATGAATCTTGATTTTGGCGGCATAGGTAAAGAATATGCTGTCGATAGAGTGGCTTATTTACTCGCTGAAAAATGGCCTAGTATTTCAGTATTAGTTAACTTTGGCGGTGATATTAGCTGTTTAGTCCCTAAAGTCGGTGAGCCATGGCAAATAGGGATTGAGAATCCCGAGGCATTAGATAATGCCGCAGCATTATTAAGTGTCCATCAGGGGGCTTTAGCAACCAGTGGCGATACGCGACGATTCATCGAGGTGAATGGGCGTCGTTATGGGCATATTATTAATCCAAGCACAGGTTATCCCGTGCTTGATGCACCTAGGTCTGTCACTGTGTTGGGACCTAATTGCGTCACTGCGGGAATGTTAGCAACAATGGCGATGCTGCAGGGTAAAGATGCTGAGCTTTTTCTGCAACAACAATCAGTAAACTTTAAATTATTCAGATAGTTTAAAACGTAAGGCGAAATTAACATGCGGGTATTACTGGTTGAAGATAATGCATTATTGGCGCAGGGCGTGTACCTCAGTTTAACCAAATTAGGCATGCAAGTTGATCATCTTTCTAGCTATCAACAGGCATTGAATGCACTAGATTATGAAGATTTTAGTGCAATTATTCTCGACCTAGGCTTACCTGACGGTAACGGTGCCGATTTGCTTAAACAGTGGCGGAAAAAAGGCATTTCAGTGCCGACAATCGTGCTGACGGCTAACACCGATTTCGATACTCGCCTTGCATGTTTAGATATGGGCGCAGATGACTACCTGAGCAAGCCTTTTGATGTGCGCGAGCTGGCGGCAAGACTGCGTGCAATAGTCAGAAGACAATATGGATTAGATCACAATCAATTTTCTTATGGTGCGTTAAACATCGACTTTTCAAAATGCGAAGTGCTTTTTAGGGGTGAACTGGTGCAGCTTTCAAGGCGAGAATACCAATTGCTGCTTGAGTTTGCCCAATCTGCTGGACGAGTATTAACCCGAAGTCAACTTGAACAATTAACCTATGGCTGGGATGAAGTTGGCAGTAACTCTATTGAGGTGCATATTCATCATTTACGTAAAAAAATGGCCAATGAGTTAATCAAAACCGTGCGTGGCATTGGTTACACTTTGGTTGAGGTTGTCTAATGCTTACCGTGTTGCGACAAAAACTGCGACCAATTTATTCATTACGCATGTTGATGAGTGTCTTAATCACAATAGCGATGATTATCACAGTGGTGATCACCAACGCCTTAAGTCGTGAAGATGCCAGAGAGCAAATTGAAGAGTTGTTTGATGCACAGATGCTTCAAACAGCCAAAGTGCTTGAGTTATTTTACGTCAATCAATTTACGCAAAGTAAGGTTGAACAACTCGCCCTACAACCGATTAAACTACATGTTCAAACTACTGATATTGAAACATTTGCCGAAAAATCTACCGCGATGAATTTAATGTATGAACATAAATTGTCGTTTCAGTTATTAAATGCGATGGGAGATTTATTAGTTTATTCAGACAGTTCAGGTGAGAAACCCTTAACCTCGTTTACTCAGGGGTATGAGCTGCGCAATATTGATGATGTGTCGTGGCATGTGTTTAGTTATTATTCACAGGCACATGAAGTGTGGATTGTTACTGCTCAAACTGAAGATGTACGCAAAGAGTTACTTGAACAAATGATGTCTAATGCCTGGGCGGTACCCTTAATAGTGACCCCCATAGTGTTATTAATTTTGCTGTTGATCACCTACTATTTGTTTAAACCGGTTAAAGCCTTAGAAACCCGTTTGCTGAGTCGATCGCCGCAAGACTTATCCTCTTTACACCTTGAACTCCCCAGTGAGTTAGTGCCCGTTCAGCATGCGATAAATGATTATTTATCGCGGATTTCACAAGCAATGCAGCGTGAAAGGCGCTTTAGTGCCGATGCGGCGCACGAGCTAAAAACCCCTTTAGCTATCGTGAAACTTCACCATGATGGCCTGCAAGAAGTACTTAATGAAGTGTCAGAATCATTAGCGCCACAATTACATGATGCTCATATTCATTTAAATGCGATTGAACAGGGGGTTGAGCGCATGAGTCATATGGTTGAACAGTTGCTATTGTTGTCTAGAGTTGACGCATTAAATGCCTTGAACTTAGCCCCTACTCGGGTGAGTGAGCTGATTGAAAATTCAATAAATCAATTGATTACGATAATTACCGACTATGAGTGGCAGATAGATATCGCAGATGATGTGAAGGTGAATGTCGACCCTTTTTATATGGTATTAGTGTGTAAAAACTTAATTGAAAATGCCTGTAAATACAGCCCAAAAGAATCGATTATCTGTATTGATGCCGCTGAGGTTAATGGTCAAATCGTGCTGCGCTTTGTTGATAATGGTAAAGGCATGACAGATATCCAAATTGCCCGCGCCAAGGAGCGTTTTTATCGTGTAGATGAAAATGAAAGCCAAGGTGCTGGATTAGGTTTATCCATTTGTCAGCATATTGTTGGCCTGCACGGTGGTGAAATTCATCTTAAGCCAAACCTGCCAAACGGATTGAGCGTGACAGTCAGTTTACCTATTACGCCTAAGGCGATAAGCAGTGAGTAACGCAGTGACCCGCTAAACAATGCGCCAGCTTAAGTGCAGTGGTTAAGTACCGCCTCTTGGCACTTACACGGTATAACCTCAGCTCGGGGTAATAAATGCATATCAAACAGTTCTTTGCACCACTAACTGCGTTGAATTGACTTGCAATTGTCCAGCAAACCCTTGATAGGCTGTTAAGTGCAGCGGTTTTAAAATGATGCTGATTTATCTTATCTGTTAAGCTAAATTGTGGTGAATTAGTTTGGGCTAATTTATGCTAGCCCGCGTACAATATCGATATTTTCTGCCTAGATATTATTTGCAGCTGAAGGTTGCAATATTCAGGCTTCATAACACTGTTAAGGATTTAAATATGATCGCACAAGGACAAGCTTTACCTGCAGGCACTTTAGGCCAGTTAACCAAAGACGGTATGGTAAATCACAATGTTGCTGAGTTATTTGCGGATAAAAAAGCGGTACTGTTTGCTGTACCAGGTGCATTTACACCAACATGCTCAGAAGCGCATTTGCCAGGTTTTGTGGTATTAGCTGATCAGCTTAAAGCCAAGGGCGTTGATTTTATTGCTTGCGTGTCGGTTAACGATGCATTCGTGATGAAAGCCTGGGGCGAAGCGCAAAATGCATCAGAATTAATGATGCTTGCAGACGGCGATGCTAGTTTTACTAAAGCGCTAGGCTTAGAGATGGATACCGCAGGTTTTGGTGGTGTTCGTTCACAGCGCTATGCGATGGTTGTCGATAATGGCGTGGTGACAGTATTAAATGTTGAAGCGCCAAAAGCATTTGAAGTCAGTACTGCTGAAGCGGTATTAGCTGCCCTATAAGGTTTTCTTTCATCACTTTGAAGTGGTGATAAGCTAAAAATAACAAAGCACGCCATCATGACATTGATGGCGTGCTTTTTTATTTTAACGGCCGGTATAGCAATGTATATTGGGTGAACCTGAAACAATGTTAATCCAAAAATAATTGATCTAAATCAAATAGATGTTTAGTATGCGCGTAAACATGCATTTATAATACATATTAGAGGTTGTTTATGTTAGATCAACATACAAAAGAGATTGTTAAAAGCACTATTCCATTATTAGAGTCTGCTGGCCCAGCCTTAACGCAACACTTTTACCAACGTATGTTTACCCATAATCCTGAATTAAAAGATGTGTTTAACTTAGCGCATCAGCACACAGGAGGGCAGCCTGTTGCCTTATTCAATGCTGTAGCTGCCTACGCTAAAAATATTGATAATCTGGAAGCCTTAAGTTCAGCGGTCGAACGTATTGCCCATAAGCACACCGGTTTTTTAATTAAGCCAGAGCAATATGCAATCGTCGGTGGTCACTTGTTAGCAAGCTTAAAAGAGTTAGGTGGCGATGCGGTGACTGAAGAAGTGTTAACGGCGTGGGGTAAGGCTTACGGTTTTCTTGCTGATATTTTTATTAATCGTGAGGCGCAGTTATATCAGCAAACAGCTGCCAAAAAGGGCGGCTGGCAAGGCACTCGTCGTTTCGTTATTAAAGCAAAACAAGCTGAGTCTTCAGTTATCACCTCATTCTTACTTGTGCCTGAAGATGGTATGCCCGTTGTTGAGTTTATCCCTGGACAATATCTCAGTGTTTCAATTAATAACAGCCAGTTGGGAAACCAAGAAATTCGTCAATATTCGCTTTCGGATGCACCGAATGGTTGCTCATATCGCATCAGTGTTAAGCGCGAGTCCAACGGTAAAGTATCTACTTTGTTGCATGACTATTATCAAGAGGGCGATGTGATTGATGTTGTCGCGCCAGCGGGTGATTTTGCACTAACAGCTGCCAATGATACGCCTGTGGTGTTGATATCTGCGGGAGTAGGATTAACGCCAATGAAGAGTATGCTGAATCAGTTGCTGTCAGATTCACATAACAGCCAAATCACCTGGGTGCATGCCTGTGAAGATGGCCAGCAACATGCTTTTAAAGCGTGTGTAGCCAACCAAGTAGTAGAGAATACTGATTTAACCCGATTTGTTTGGTATCGCAAGCCATTAGCGACAGATTTACCTGCTGAAGATTATGATTTTGAAGGTACGATTGAGCTGGCAAAAATTGCACAGTGGATATTACCGAATGCACATTATTATTTCTGTGGGCCACTTGGGTTTATGAAAGTGGTTAAACAGCAATTATTGGCGTTGAATGTACCTGAAAGCCAGTTGCATTATGAAGTGTTTGGACCTCATTCAGCACTGTAATCGTGGCTATATAACTATTTTGAATATAAATGGACACATTTAGCGTCCATTTATATATTTAGATTTTTATTCAGCATAATGAATAGGCTTAATTAGATGGGGGATACCCGCTATCACTGTGTTTGAGCAGTGTTTAATTTGCTTGTTTAGTTAGCCTATTTTTTGGGTAATAACACGCGTGCAATCAATCCTCCTTCCGCGCGATTGGCTAAGCTCACTTTGCCATTATGTCTATCAATAATCCGTTTAATAATGGCCAATCCTAAGCCAGAGCCTACGCTTCCTCTCGCGGTGTCACCTTGGGTAAATGGTTGAAATAAATCATCCACTTTATTCATGTCAATTCCTGGGCCGTTATCTTCAACGCAAAAACCAACATAGTGTCCCTGCTCAAAAGAACTTATTTTTACCCATCCATGACCATAGCGGAAAGCATTTTCTACCAAGTTACTTAGTACGCGTTTGATGGCAACATGCTGAATGGGAATGTCGGGACAACTGGTTAGCTCGACTTCGATTTCACCTTGCCGGTTACTTTCCTGTTGCTGAATTTCTTGAATGAGTTGATTGATAGGAAAGGGCTCTCTAATGGCCTCTTGATCATGGCGAACATAAGCAATAAATTGTTTAATGATGGCGTCCATATCTTCAATATCACTGACAATACCGTCTTTAAGATATTGATCATCTTCAACCATCATTTCAGATGCTAGCCTGATGCGAGTTAAAGGGGTGCGTAAATCGTGGGAAATGCCAGCCATTAATAGCACGCGGTCTTGTTCAAGTTGTTTCATGCTCTGCGCCATTTGATTAAACGCATGAGTTACTTCTACAATTTCAGTTGATCCGCTTAAAGGTAAGGGGTCGGGGAATTTTCCTTTAGAGACGGTTACGGCGGCTTTTTGTAAGCGTTTTAACGGTTTATTTTGTTTGCGCGCAAATAGCCAGCCACCGGCGACACTGAGTGCACCAATGACTAATAAATATAAGGTGAGTGGCGATAAATCTGATTCATTAATGCCAGTCAGCGGTACTTTTATCCATAATGATGGCGCTTGCGGCGGTCTAATCCATACATCTAGATTTTCACCCTGAGAAAACCGCACTTCAGCTTCACCACCCAAATACACAGACATTTGGTCAGACAGAAAACCATAATAAGTGGCGTTGTCTAAACCTGCTTCTTGGGCTTGTTTGAGGTTATAAACAGTCATGCCGTCGTGCCGTACCTTGGCATTGAGGGCGTCAACAATCGACAAGTGTTCGCGGCCAACCTCTACACCATCAACAAATAATATATTGATTTGACGTGCAATTAGCTGATTTATTTGCTCATAGCTGGGTTTAATAAAATAAACCGCAACCGACCAATAAGAAACCAGTTGATTGATCAGCAGCAAGCTACCAATCAATACCACAGTTTGACTAAAGGCGTTACGTGGTAAAAGGTGTTGCCACCATTTTAGTGTTAATTTGACCGGTACTGGCACGGGTTATTTTCGGGTTGAGCCATCAGGAACAAACACATAACCTAAACCCCATACCGTTTGAATATAACGTGGGTTAGCGGCATCTTTTTCAATTAAGCGGCGCAGACGAGAAACTTGCACATCGATAGAACGTTCTAGTGCAGAATAATCACGGCCCCTAGCTAAATTCATTAATTTATCGCGAGATAATGGCTCTCGAGGGTGAGAAACCAACACTTTTAACACCGCAAATTCGCCACTGGTTAACGCAATACTCTCTTCACCATGAAACATTTCACGGGTCGCTAAGTTAAGTGAAAAATCACCAAAAGCAATCACGGCTTCTTGCTGGGCTGGAGCGCCAGGTACATCAGTGGTTTGCCTGCGCATAACAGCTTTAATACGGGCTAATAATTCACGTGGGTTAAAGGGTTTAGGTAAATAATCGTCTGCGCCCAGCTCTAGACCGATAATGCGGTCAACCTCATCACCTTTAGCCGTTAACATGACAATGGGGATAGGATTTTCTTGTTGACGTAAACGACGACAAATTGATAAGCCATCTTCACCCGGAAGCATTAAATCTAATACCAATAAATGAAAATTTTCACGTTCAAGCAGTCTATCCATTTGTTCGGCATTGGCCGCGCTACGTACTTGATAACCTTGCTCCATTAAATAACGTTCCAATAGTGAACGCAGTCGCATGTCGTCATCAACAACGAGAATTTTAGACGTTTCTTGGCCCATGAAAATATCCTTTTATCTTTAGCATTTTCACTCAATATAACCAGTTTAGCGTCTGGCTAATAGTCTCTAAAAAGTAAGTTTCGCTATTTTGTGCGCTAAACGGTTTTTTTTATGTTAAAACATTCTGATTTTGTTGAGTTTTATGACTGTAAAATGTGACAACTGAAATTGTAACAAAAGCCACAATATCGGGATTATTGTAGCTAATTGAAGTTTCTTTGGGTTGCACTAAAGTGATTTTGGTTAAAATAATTGCCCAAACTCAAATTTTGTCGCAGTAACTTGTTCTAGGTTACTGTAAATATGAGCATAATAATTATTGGGAAAAATGATCAGGTAACTCATATCCGCAGACTGATCATCAGGCCAATAACCGAAAGTATGGTGTGGCTCAAAAGCTTGATAAAGCTGATAGCTTGGATGATTCTGGTTAGGGCCAATTGATAATATTAACTGCTGTGCATTGCTGGACAAAGTGTAATGAATTGTTTGAGCTAATAATGCAGCGATAAAAGCGTTTTCAGTCTTGCCTAAATCTGCTGCTGATTTTAAGTCTTGTGCTGGTTTTAAGTCTGAGTCTGGCTCAATCATTGCGCTGTTTTGATGACTAAAAGCAATTTCACTGGGGCGAAATAACAGTTTATCGTCATTTACCGTAACACGCCCCCAATGATGATAACTGTTTTGAGGGTTGTTAAGATCGATGACCACATGGCTGTAACTTTTATCCTGATTGATGTGGAGAAAACCCAATTGAGCATCAGATTCATACAACCAATCACCTTGTATTAAGAGCGAATTTACAACTCGTTCATCCTCGATACCATTAGCATGAGATGGCCAAGTGATTCCAACGCCCAATAAGATAATCACTAGCAGTAAACCGAGGTTATTGTGGCGGGCATAATAATCAATAAAGTGAAGCGTAGACCAGTACATATAATTCCTTTTATGTGTACGCGTGAAGGGCTAAGTATAGTTGAAAAAATAGTCTATGACCGAGCGGTGATTCAATACAGTAATAACACTAAGCAGAGGCGCGACAATGTGCCTGTTAAAGACAAGATTCGTGATATATTAGTTTATTGATTTTTTATCTTCTAATTGTCATTGTAAGCATATTATGAGAACGGCTATTGTTACCCGTGAAGGGTTTGAAAAACTACAACAAGAACTCAATTTTTTGTGGCGTGAAGAGCGTCCTGAAATCACCAAGAAAGTGGCTTGGGCTGCCAGTTTAGGCGATCGCAGTGAGAACGCAGATTACCAATTAGTTCCCCTAACAACATCATACTAAATACATTGTTATCTTCTCAATGAGATCATTTTTCTTACTAATCTCTATCACTTTGACAAAATAAGAATCCCCAACTATATACTTTATACTATTAATTTGTTGGTATAAAAATGCCTTCGGTTCTAAAGCTTAATGTTGCATTTACCGCCTCTCATGCAACTACAGCGATAAAACTTCCTGCCCTTTTTACTGAAAATGGATTACTCATTTCTCATTTAAGATTTCTCTTCTCAAAACGAAATAAATCCCAATCTTGGAT
>NZ_JAMTCD010000008.1 GCF_025370255.1 Shewanella holmiensis | reverse complement strand
ACCCAAACATACGTCACGTCGCCACACCACACTTGATCTGGTTGGGTAACAGCAAACTGTCGATTAAGCGTAATAGGGATAGCGACATGCTCTTGTGTTGCTTTCCTATAAGCATGCTTAGGCTGCTGACAACTCACTAATCCAAGCTTGAGCATGAGTTTACGAGCTCGATAACGACTGAGTTTAATCCCTTTGTTCGTCACTAATTGCGCTATCGTTCTAGCATCGGCAGAGCCATTACTAATACTATGCGCGGCCTTCACTTCACTGCATAAAATGGTAAAATCAGCATCGATATGGTCTTTTCTTTTTAGCCAATATTTATAGCTACTTCGATGCACTTTGAATGCATTACAAATTGTAAGAATAGAGTGGCTCTGCTTGAGTTGGCTGATTAGCGCAAATTGTTCATCGAGTCTGTAGGTGGCCAAAATAACTATGCCACTACAGTTTTACTATCTTCGTTATCGTGATCTAGTCGATTAGATTGTCAATTGATACGTCTGAACAAAGCATTGCCTTTGCCATGTTTTGAATTGTTATGGTAAAACCAGTTTATTATTACAAGACACGATAGGGCAAAATTTAACCCAAATGTTATGTTTTTTGGCTAATGTTAAAGCTATTCACTTTGCTACGTAATGAGCTAATAAAACATCAATTGATGAAGTTTCTTCATATCAGCAAGTAGGTATAAAAACATATCATTAGCTGTGATTTATCATTAATCATCCCCACATCCATGTTATCGCCTAAAAATTCATATCAATGTTCTACATTCAACTATTTAGCCTAGGCAGTCTTAAGTGATATGATATATAACTGTATGCCTACTAAGCTAAAACTGTGTCAGTTGAAACGTGACAATATCGGCCTTTTTTGTATGGCAATTGCGATAATTTGATTTAAATTAGATGTATTTTTATTCTTCCGCCCTATATGAGGGCGCAGCCTTTAGATTATTTCAGCATTACTGGAGACAAATCTCATGACCAACGTGAATGTGGATGCCGCTATGTTAACGACTAAGCCATCTCAAGATGGATTTAGCATGCCTGGTGAGTGGGCACCGCAGCAAGCGGTATGGATGATTTGGCCACATCGTCCAGACAATTGGCGCTCAGCAGGTGCTTATGCTCAGGCGACGTTTGCTAAGGTTGCAGATGCCATAGCTCCAGCAGCACCTGTTTATATGGGCGTACCTAAAGCATTTTTAGCCCAAGCTAAGACTGTTATGCCGTCACACGTTACTTTAGTTGAAATTGATAGCGATGATTGCTGGGCTCGTGATACTGGCCCTACTGTTGTCGTCAATTCCAAGGGGGAATGCCGTGGTGTTGATTGGGGATTTAATGCTTGGGGCGGTTTAAATGGCGGTTTGTACTCGCCATGGGATAAGGACGAACAAGTCGCACAAAAGATGTTATCTGTGCATGGTTTTGAGCGTTATCAAGCGCCGCTGATCCTTGAAGGTGGATCAATTCATGTCGATGGTGAAGGTACCTGTTTGACCAGTGTTGAATGTTTACTTAACAGTAACCGCAACCCTGATCTAACCCGTGAACAGATAGAAGCATTACTATCTGACTATTTAAATGTGCAACAGTTTATCTGGTTAGAAGAAGGCGTTTACATGGATGAGACCGACGGACATATCGATAATATGTGTTGTTTCGCTCGCCCTGGAGAAGTGATTTTACACTGGACTGATGATCAAACAGATCCTCAATATCCTCGTTCAAAAGCGGCTTTAGAGGTTTTACAAAATACGGTTGATGCACAAGGTCGTAAGTTGAAAATTCATTTATTGCCACAACCAGGTCCTTTGTATTGCACAGCTGAAGAAGCGCAAGGTGTAACCCAAGGTTCGGGTGTGCCTCGTACAGCGGGTGAACGTTTAGCCGGTTCTTATGTTAACTTTTTAATTACTAACCAACGAATTGTGTTCCCACTGCTTGACCCTCTAACGGACGATATTGCTGCACAAAAATTGCAGGAGATTTTCCCTGAGTATGAGATTGTTGGCGTACCAGCCCGTGAAATCTTATTGGGTGGGGGTAATATTCATTGTATTACCCAGCAGATCCCTTCAGGGCGATAAATAAAAACCAAGACCAATATGAAGACAGTGAATAATTAATCACTAATCACTGTCTTTGATGATATCTATCTTTTAGAGCATTGATCTTCTACACAATTGCCTTTCAATAAGAGGTCGTAACATGTTTGAAGTAACTGAAGTTTCCATTGCTGAGCTGCGTGCCGCCCTAGAGTCCGGTCGTACCACTGCAGTTGAACTGGTTAAGTCTTATCTCGCAAGGGTGGAAGCTTATGACGGCCCAGCAACAAACACCAAGCTAAATGCGCTAGTGGTTCATAACCCTGACGCCATAAAAGAGGCTGAAGCTTCTGATGCGCGCCGCGCTAAAGGCGAAACACTGAGCCCACTTGATGGCATTCCTTATACTGCAAAAGACAGTTATTTAGTGAAGGGGCTTACGGCCGCATCTGGCAGTCCTGCATTTAAAAATTTAGTAGCCCAATACGATGCTTTTGCGGTCGAGCGTCTTCGCGAGGCTGGAGCCATATGTTTAGGTAAAACTAATATGCCTCCTATGGCAAATGGTGGCATGCAACGCGGTCACTATGGTCGCGCCGAAAGTCCATACAATGCTGATTACTTAACAGCACCCTTTGCATCGGGGTCTTCAAATGGCGCTGGCACCGGTACGGCTGCAAGTTATTCTGCTTTTGGTTTAGCAGAAGAAACCTGGTCGAGCGGTCGTGGGCCTGCATCAAATAATGGTTTGTGTGCCTATACTCCGTCACGGGGCGTTATTTCTGTGCGCGGTAACTGGCCGTTAACACCGACTATGGATGTTGTGGTGCCTTATACCCGTACAATGGCAGATATGCTTGAAGTACTAGATGTTATTGTTGCTGATGATCCTATTACCCGTGGCGACTTATGGCGTTTACAGCCTTGGGTAGACATCCCTAAAGCATCAAGTGTGCGTCCACAATCTTATTTAGATCTGGCAGCGCAAGCTGACTCCCTCAAAGGCAAACGTTTTGGTGTGCCACGCATGTACATCAACAAGGACGAATTGGCTGGCACCAGTGAAAATCCTGGCATAGGTGGTCCTACTGGCCAGCGCATTAATACCCGCGCATCGGTGATTGATCTTTGGCAAGCTGCCCGTAAAGCGCTTGAATCTGCCGGATCTGAAGTGATTGAAGTGGATTTTCCATTGGTATCAAACTGCGAAGGTGATCGCCCTGGTACGCCGACGGTATTCAATCGCGGTATTGTGACTCCTGAGTTTCTTGATGATGAGCTGTGGGCATTATCCGGCTGGGCTTTTGATGAGTTTTTACGTGCCAATAATGACCCTAAATTGAATAAACTGGAAGATGTGAATGGTTATTTGATTTTTCCGCATGATCTTGGCACCTTGCCAAATCGTGAGGGCGACCTTGCCGCAGGCATGGATGAGTATGTCAATATGGCTAAACGGGGTCTAAAATCCTATAACCAAATAGATAGCATTCCAGATGGTCTGCGTGGTTTAGAAAAAACCCGTAAGCTGGATCTGGAAGACTGGATGGACGAACACAAACTTGATGCTGTGTTGTTCCCAACGGTGGCTGATGTTGGGCCTGCAGATGCACATGTTAATCCTGTGTCTGCTGATATTGCCTGGAGCAACGGTATTTGGGTGGCTAACGGCAATCTTGCTATTCGCCATTTAGGTGTTCCGACAGTTACTGTGCCGATGGGCGTGATGGCAGATATTGGCATGCCTGTGGGTTTGACTTTTGCAGGCCGTGCTTATGACGACAACAACCTACTTAAATTGGCAGGTGCGTTTGAGGCAACAGGCAACAAGCGCATGGTCCCGCCTCGCACACCATCACTGAGTTGATAAATAGTTAATTAATATATATCGAATTAATCACTACTCACTTTTGACAATCGGGATTGGCTTCTTAAACCAATCCCGTTTTTGTATTCAAAGATAAATTCAGCCTCAACCTTCAAATTTTAGTAATCTTGATAGTGGATTTGAGCTCAAAGTGAGTTCTGCTAAACTGGTCATTTACTCAATCGGTCAAATAATTCGTTATGAAGCAAAAGCCATTACGCCAAGCCACAACCATTGATAACGTTTTCAGCAATGCTTATTGGCATCTTGCTCAACAAGACTTTACCGTCAATGAAATCCGCACCAAGCTTGAACGAAAAACTGACAATCAACAGTGGATTGAAACCGTCATCACCCAGTTAGTTGATAATGGTTATTTAAAAAATGACTATGAGTTTGCTATTCGTTATTGCGAGTTGGCTTTTAGCAATCAATTGGGTAAAGGTGCAATAAAACGTAAATTGCAATTGCGCGGGCTAAGTATCACTGACATAGATAATGCGATTGAACAAGTGATAGAGCAGCAAAATATCGATTATTATGCTTTGGCCACATCAAGGCTGCTCAGTAAGTTTGATGATTTTCATCATACTAGTCGAGAGAAAGTCTTTAGCCAAATGACCACTAAAGGGTTTTCGCGTGCTGAAATTGAACATGCATTAGCACAGCACCCGCAGCGGGACACTTTACGAAGTAAATTGGCCATAAAAGCCGATAAAGTCGATTTAAAGGCAGAAATTATTAAGCTGTATAAAAAAGGTAAGGGTAAAACATTAATTTTGCAGGAGCTAAAACAGCGGCTGGTAGATATGAGTGAATTTGAAGACGCCCTGTACCAATTAGAATTAGCGGATGAATTTGATTTTTACTTCAGTTGTAAAAATGAGTTAGCAAAAAAACGTTACGATTTATCTGATTACAAACAAAAGTCTAAAGCCTATGCTTATTTAAGCCGTAAAGGCTTTGATAGCGATCAAATAAAATATGCTATGTCTGATGAAGAGAAATAATACCCACGTTTAACATCATTGATGTTTGCTTTTGGCGCTAATCCACTGGGCACAATATGTGGCTTTGCAATTGATTGGTATCGCAAAGACTCAGGGCTATTATCACGGTAAACCAATGGATCAAGCTGCCGCGTTAGCGCTTTTATCTACCTAATCCATAATGTTGCAGGATCTAGAGTAGATCTGAATCTTTCCTAATCTAATGGTAAACAACTTTGAATCTGGACAGTAACAAATCACATGCGACTTGATAAATTTGTGCTAAAAAGTACTCGATTAACAAAAACCGAGGTTGTTACTCAAATTTGTGACGGCAATGTGTCAGTAAATGGCGTGGTAGAAACAAAAGTAAATTGTCAGGTACATGAAGATAATAAGATTGAGCACAATGGGGCTCTACTTGTAACTAGACCATTTCGGTACCTGTTAATGCATAAGCAAACTCACACCTTAAGTTCTAACCTTGATGGCCATTATCCATCTTTACTGTCTTCGTTAAATATTGCGGATAAAGACGAGTTACACATAGTCGGGCGATTAGATGCCGATACGACAGGTTTGGTATTAATAACCGATGATGGCCGTTGGTCCTTTAACATTACCCGACCGCAGAGTCATTGCCCTAAAGTGTATCGAGTGACATTAGCAAAGCCGATTTGTGATGAGGCCGTAACGAAAATCCAACAAGGCATACTCTTGCAAGGTGAAACGAAACCGACATTGGCGGCTAAAATAAACATCATTAATGATTATGAAGTGAAATTAACTATCACCGAAGGCCGTTATCATCAAATCAAAAGAATGTTTTTTGCTGTAGGTAACCGCGTCAACAAATTACACCGTGAACAAATTGGCCAAGTTGTGCTAGATATCCCTACAGGAGAATGGCGGCTATTAACCCATGCCGAAGTGATGTCGTTTATCTAATATTGTTCTATTGGCGTTGATTATTAACTTGTTAATGCGATTGCCAATGTTAAAAATGTGCCACAAAAAAGCAGCACATCATTTTACAAACACTCTAATTTATAACTACTGCAAGTCACTGAAGACTAATAAAAATAGTTTAAATTACATGGAAATATCTTTGAGATTTAGCTATTTTATTAAATTATATGAATTAACAATTAGTTGCCGAGTCACCGGCTTAGTACACAGGGTCGGTATGCTTTAAGTTAGCCAGATTACAAAGGATTTTTATGACAACTAACAAGCAACAATCTTCAGATACACAAGTTACAGATAAAACAGAAGAGACGACGGACGTTTCAACGCAACAACTCGCACAGGATAATGCAAAAAACCTCAATATTAGAAAAGTCACCAACATTATTTTACTCGTCGTATTTGGCATATTCATATTTCATCTAATTGCAGACAGGTTTATTCCAATTACCGATTTAGGGCGTGTCAGAGGATTTATTGTCCCTATTACGCCGCAGGTATCTGGAGAAATTATTAAAATTTCTGTATCCCCAAATACGCCTGTCAAGAAGGGGGATGTACTGGCACAAATTAATCCCATTGATTATGAGATTGCGCTGCAAACTGCAGAGCAAAATGTGACTAAAGCGGGTCAAAACATGGGGGCGTTAACTGCCAATGTCACCGCCTCAGAAGCGAAAGTAACTAACGCTCAAGCCAATTTAAAAAATGCCCAAGTTCAATCTAAACGTATTTTCGCGATGGTGAAAAAAGGGGTTATGTCAGAAGCGGATGCAGATAATGCCCGTGCTGAACTGACAAGCGCCGAAGCTGGAGTGGCCAGTGCAAATGCAGATCTTGCCAAATCAAAAGAACGTTTAGGCAGCGAAGGTGACAATAACACTAACGTAAAATCAGCTTTACTGGCACTTGAGCAAGCTAATATCAATTTACAAAGAACAAAGATAATTGCTCCAAGCGATGGCGTAGCGGCAAACTTTAGACTTAAAGAAGGCGTTTATGCAGCTGCTGGTCAGCCTGTAATGACGTTTATTTCAGCTGAGGATGTATGGATTGAAGCCAGTTTTCGTGAAAATAGTTTAGGTAATATGAAACCGGGCGATACTGCGGAATTTGCACTAGATTTTGCACCAGGGAAAATTTTTAAGGGTAAAGTTGCTTTTATCGATTATGGTGTTGATTGGGGCCAAAATGAACAGAATGGTAAACTCGCTCAAACTGCTGGGCAAACAGGTTGGTTACGTCAATCACAGCGATTTCCTGTAACGATTAAATTTGATGATGATGTCGCAAAAGGATTTAAACGGGTAGGTGGGCAGGCTGATGTCATCGTTTACACCGATGACAGTAGTGTGGTGAATGTGTTTGGGCGTTTTTGGATTAGATTAATCAGCTGGTTGTCTTATGTCCGCTAATCATTTGCTTCTAGATAGTGCTCAAGCACAGCGCATTCTTAATCGTCGGGTATTAAGATTTGCTTTAGGCATTGGTATTGCGATTGCTATTTCGGCGATTTTTTCCTGGCCTTTGGCTTATATAGTGCCTGTTTTTGTCGCTAAATTTTTAGTCGATCGGCAAGCACCAACCATTCAAACCGTGTATGAGTTATTAATTGCGATGCTAGTGACGATGGCAATTGGCTGGTTAGTCAGTAATGGACCAACTCATTATCCTTCGGTTTTGTTGCCATTGATCGCTATTGCAATGCTATGGGCATATTATTTATTCAGTGATCCTAAATGGAACTTCTTCGCATTAATTCTCATTGTCGCCTCGATAGTATTACCTTATTTAGCGGTGCTTCATCCTGGTGCATCCATGTTAGTGGCCTACGGATTGAGTTTATCTGGCGTAGTGTCGGTATTGATTTTTGCGTTATTGCATGTATTGCTGCCCGATTTTGCTGAGCAAAAGGACCAGCATCAGCGGTCTGAATTAGATAGCGAATCTCGTGAGCATGAGGCATTTCGCGCATTGATATTGGCCTTCCCGATAATCTGTTTTTTTTATTTACTTGAGATCACTGGCGCATTACTGACTATGATCATGATAGCTATTTTGTCGCAACAAACAGCCGGTAAAAAAAGTGTTAAAGTCAGTTTGTTTTTACTGATCACTAACGGAGTAGGTGGTTTATTAGCTATCGTATTTTACAATTTTTTAGTCACTGTGCCGACTTTGCCATTCTATGTTGCATTATCGATGCTTTGTGCGATGATTTTTGGCTATAAAATTTATAGCGAACCGTTAAAATCGGCTATTTATGCTGGCATATTCTCAACGCTTTTAGTTGTCGTTGCTTCAACCGCAGCTTCTACAGATGCAGATGTTGCTAGCAATTTTTATGTACGCTTAGCCCAAATATTTCTAGTTGGTGTGTATATGGTTATTGCCTCTTATTATTTAGAAACGCGCAATTGGGCATTTTTGAAAAAACGAAAATAATTATCTAAACTTATTTAATAATATTAAAGATTTAACAAATACTTAAATTAACCAAAGGATTGATAAATGAATTCAAAAAATGATTTAACTTCAGGTACTTTTACCCATGCGGTAATTGATGCAGCAATTAAGGTTGCCCTGATATTTGTGATGGTAATTTGGTGTTTTCAAATTATTAGACCTTTTTTAATGCCCATTTTATGGGGAGGCATTATTGCCATTGCGCTTTATCCTATCGTGATGGTGTTAGCTAATAAGTTAAAATTATCAGTGGGTAAATCGAGTTTGGTTGTCACCTTATTTGCCCTATCAATATTGATAGTTCCGAGTGTGTTGTTTTCTGAAGCCCTCGTATCAGGTACAACAGATTTCGTGACAGAAATAAAAGAGGGAACTTTTGTTATACCGCCGCCAAAAGATTCAGTTGCTGAATTGCCTGTTATAGGTAAAAAGTTGCATGAGTTTTGGCTGCACTTGTCTGTAGATCTACAAGACGTTATTCATGAAAATAAAGAGTACATTACCCATTTTTCCGCTTCTGCAGCTTCGGCCATAGGGAGCTTTGGCTTAACCGTTTTACAATTCTTGATTTCGATTATTATTGCTGGTGTATTTATGAAACATGCTGATGGTTCTGGGAAAATGTTTTATAAAATCGCGACCAAATTAGCAGGAAGCCACGGCAATGAATTTGCCTCACTTGCGGTAGCCACGGTGCGAAGCGTGGTGCAAGGGGTTATTGGTGTCGCCTTTATTCAATGTATCTTAGCGGGTATTGGTATGGGGCTGGTTGGTGTTCCTGGTACAGGGATTTGGATGTTGCTGGTGTTAATTTTAGCCATTGTACAATTACCCGGGTTAATTGTATTAGGACCGATTATTGCCTATGTATACTCGGTTGAGAGCTCAACTGTGGCAACAATATTCATGATTTGGAGTTTATTGGTAGGCAGTAGCGACACATTCTTGAAGCCAATGTTAATGGGCCGTGGTGTTGATATTCCAATGCTAGTGATTTTACTGGGCGCAATTGGCGGCATGTTGCTATCAGGTATTGTGGGCTTATTTGTTGGCGCGGTGGTTTTAGCATTAAGCTATAAACTGTTCTCTGCATGGTTAGTGATTGAAACGACCGAAGCGCCAGTTGAAGATGCGAAAGAAACTGTTGATACTCAAGCGTAATAGACTACTAATAAATCGTTATCATTGACTGTTTAGCGCTTTTTTCATAAACGTGACATTTAATGGCTGATGATTTCATCAGGTTTTATAAAATACAAAATGGCCAATCTAACTGATTGGCCATTTTTTATTGTTACCAGTAATCAGTTAAATGGTTATAAATCTTTGTATAGGGTTTCTATCCATTTATCTTGATTGATAAATGCCCAGCTCCACGTTTTATATTGCTCTGGTACACCCATTCTTTTTATTTCGTCTAAGCTTAGGCCATTTACTTTATTTGACCTCATCCAATTTATGCTGTCATCCAACATGTGCTTGAATTTTAATAAATCACTTTTACTGGCCAAGTCACCATGTCCCGGAATAATTTGAGCATTATCATCGATTTTGGCGATAACAGCAGCTACATTATCTCGATAGCCAACAACAGAACCACCACCATCTAAATCGATGTAGGGGAACCTATCTTTAAAGAACAGATCACCCATATGAATCACATTGGCTTTTTTCCACTTCACTACGCTGTCACCATCGGTATGTCCTGGCCCTAAATGAAATACATCTAGCGTATCCTGGTTAAAATGAATGGAGATATGATCCTGGGGTGTTACCGTCGGACGATAATCGTTTTAATACATTGTGGTGAGCCACTATGGTGCCTTTTTCACCAAAGTGTGCATTACCCCCAGTGTGATCACCATGGTAATGCGTATTGACTATGTATTTTGGGGTACCCGCTTGGATCATATTCAGTGACGCGGTAATTTTGTCAGCCAGAGGTGCAAATTGGTCATCAATAATCAATAAACCATCAGATCCAGCAGACACTCCAATATTGCCACCAGAACCGACAAACATGTAGGTAGATTCAGTTAACTGTGTAGACGTAATGCTTACATCTTTGAACCTATCATCTGCCACACTTTGTCCTGCCAGCGTTATTCCTATAATTAACGCGCATGTTGATATG
Source organism: Shewanella holmiensis (assembly GCF_025370255.1). Lineage (GTDB taxonomy): Bacteria > Pseudomonadota > Gammaproteobacteria > Enterobacterales > Shewanellaceae > Shewanella > Shewanella holmiensis. The sequence continues at coordinate 162,612 of NZ_JAMTCD010000008.1, read as the reverse complement.
TTTTTTAATGGTTTCTTTTTATAAGCTAAAGTATTAAATAACATGATTTATCCTAAAATTAATTTCCAAATTAACTACACAGTCCAAGGTAGCAGTTTTTTGGCAAATTTGTCAGCAAGACCTAATCTTATTGCCGCGTTATGACGCAAGATATACAGTCCCTGATAACACAGTGGCACTAAGTATAAGCTTGTCACTGTGGAGAAGGTCAGTCCGCCAATAATTGCAATCGCCATAGGTGAATAAGGTGGACCCCCTCCGCCTATTTGGGTGTCGCCCATTGCTAAGGGCACTAATCCTAATACAGTGGTTGCAACTGTCATTAACACTGGGCGCAATCGAGTTATACATACATTGATGATCGTGTCTGACAACTTATCTAAACCCGGCGTCATTTGATTTATTTGGTCAACTAACACAATGCCGTTATTCACTACGATCCCCATTAGAATAAGGATCCCTATCATTGACATAACAGACATTGGCGTGGCTGTTACCCATAACGCCCAAAAAACTCCAGTAATAGAAAACAGAATAGAAGTTATAATTGCCGTTGGTAATAACAATGACTCAAATAATGCAGCCATAACGATATAGATCATCACAATAGCTAATAACATGTTAACAGCCATGATAGATTGGTCTTCATCCTGTCGTTCAAACCCACCACGTAAAGAATAGTTATAACCATAGGGGAAATTAACTGAATCCATGACTCGTGAAATCTGCTTTTGTGCTTCTTCTGTTGTCATGTCATCTAAATTAGCGCCTATGGATAATGCGGTTTGACGATTGTAATGTTTGATGCTGTCAAAACGCGGCACAATATTGATTTGCGCCAAACTATCTAAGGTATAAACACGATCATCTTTACGTAATATGGGGAGTTGCTTTAAGCGTTCCAATGAATACTGCCATGATTTATCGTAGGCCAGTTCAATCCTTAATTCGCCTGACGGATCATGTCTAAAGGATCTTAAAGGTGTACCTCTAAGTGCCAAGGCAATACTAGAGGCTACGTCATTAAGCTTAACATCGAGTCTGGCAGCCATTTCGCGGTCGACGATCACGACCACTTCTTGCTGGGCACTATTTACTTCCGAACGCACATCGACTAAACCCTCTATATCGTTTAATAAAGGCACAACCTGATTACTCAAACGAATAAGCTCAGAGGTAGACCGGCCAGTTAAAGTCACTCTGACGCCATTTTGCTCGTTACCCCAACCAAATTGCGGCGTAGCAATAGAGAACTTAGGAAATCCTTCCCGGATATTCTTCTTCAGTTCCTTCATGTCGATGTCTAAATCTTTTTGTAAAATAATGGTGGATTGCGCATCGTGGGGAGCGTAATAGCTATATACCGCATCAATGTGAAACTTTTCTTTGTTGGCATACAAGTAGGTTTCCATTTCAGACACTAAGGCTTCGGTGACACGCAGGGCATGTCTACCTTCTAATTGATAATTAATGTAAAGGCGATCATTACCTTCACCGTCACCTTGATCCTGTTGCACCATAGATAATGGTAAAGCGGTGGAGAGTAAAATTAACACTGAAACCACAGCAGAACGTTTAGGTCTTGCCAGTACCCAGGTCAAGCTGTTGTGATAAAACGCTGCTAATTTTCCCTGTTTCTCATTTAGGTTAATATCAAAGTGAAATGTATTTAACATCAATGGAATAAGTGTTTTAGCCACTAATAATGACGCGGCTAACGAGATACAAATGGCGATCGCCACATGCTCAAGAAAAATAGTTAGCTGTACTTTTACCCCAAAAATATTAGGTAAAAACACAATTGCGGTCGTTAGCGTTCCAGCTAACACAGCAAGCGAGACTTTATCTACACCCGCTAATACCGCGGTTTCGTTAGCCTTGAGTTGCTTGGTATCATCGATATGGCCAGCTTGTTTTTCCTGTAAAACACTTTCTGTTACGACAACAGCATTATCAATCAACATACCAACGGCCAATAACAGACCCATCATGGAGAGAATATTTAAGCTATAGCCCAGAAAATACATACCCGCTAATGTCATACAAAGTGAAATAGGGACTGATGAAACGACGACTAAGGTCATTTTCAAATTACGCAAAAATAAATACAACACACCAAATGACAATAGGGCACCTAACAGACCAGATAGGAGTAAATCCTGTAATGATGATTTAACTCCAAAGGCCTGATCTTCCATAATAAATAATTTAACGCCATTAAATTGTTTATCTTGCTTTGTCTCTTCGATGACTTTCATCACACGATCGGACACTTCAACTAAATTGGCCCCAGACTCTTTGAATACATCGACACCGACAGCGTATTTTTGGTCTAAATGACGACCTTCAATTTTTTCAGGTAAGGCAAAATTAATTTTAGCAATATCCCCAAGAGTGATCCCAGGGATAAGGACTAAGCTACTGATGTCATCAAGGTTGGTGAATTCACCTTTAGGAGACACTTGAAACACGTTACCATCGCTTCTTAACGTGCCGGCATTGATAACAAAGTTTTGTGAGAGTAAACGATTCTGTAAGATTTGATTGCTGATACCACTGGCAATTAATTTGTCAGCATCGATTCGAATATCAATCTGTTTTTGTTCCACACCATACAAAGTGACCTTAGATACTCCATCAACACGCTCTAGGGGCTTACGTAGCTGTTTATCAAGTAAATCGAACGCATTGGAAAGTTCTTTTTCACTGGATATACGTATAGTAAGCACAGGCATATCAGCTGTTGAAAATTGCTGAATAATAACCCGCTCTACATCTTTGGGTAATAAATGTCTTACCGAATCGATTTTTTCACGGGCTTCTAAACTTTTCGTGGCAACTTTTTCACCCCACTTTAAATTTAGCTGAATAAAGGCGCCATCTTGAGTCGAATCTGAATGAAGCTCTTCTATACCCCCTATAGTGGCGAGGGCTTCTTCAAGTACTTTGGTGATATCCCGTTCAACTTCTGCAGGGCTTGAGCCTTTGTAAGGCACCTGTACCATAATTTGCGGAATATCAATTCCAGGAAACATCTCCAATGGCAACATTCTGCTAGCCGCCATGCCAAACAGCATAATCGCAACAAAAAACATGCTGGTAGTCACGGGACGTTTTAACGCCAGTTTGGTGATATTCATAGCTTTACCTCCGAATCCGGTGTTAACTCGGAAAAGGCGGCGTAATTCTTACGGTCAAATAAACCGTATAAGCATGGAATAACGAGAAGCGTCAGTAAAGTAGATAAAAGTAGGCCAAAAATCACCGTAATTGCCATTGGTGCTCTGACTTCGCTACCATCACCCATACCTATCGCCATAGGTAATAAACCTAATGCCGTGGTCAGTGTAGTCATAAGAATAGGGCGTAAACGTGATTTTGCTGCTTGCTCAATAGCATGAAGTTTATCCATACCATCTACACGTAATTGATTGATACGATCTACCAGCACAATGGCATTGTTAACCACAATACCCGCCAACATAATTAAACCAATGAATACTACAACACTTAGGTGAGTGTTGGTGATAAATAAGCCCAGAATACTACCGGCAACGGCCATAGGTATTGCGATCAAAATAAGTAACGGGTGTAGTAATGACTCAAACTGACTTGCCATTACCAAATAGACTAAAAATATGGCTAGCACTAAGGCAATTTTCAATGAGTTAAATGAATGTTCCATCTCTTCATTTTGACCACCAAAGTTAGTTTGAATCGATGAAGAAAATTGCTGCTGATCCAATATTAATTTTGCTTCGGCTACAGCGTCACTTAAATCACCGAAACCGAGGTTTGCCGATACAATCGCTACACGTTGTTGGCTAATGCGGTTAATCGCTGAAGGACCAACTTGTAATTGAATGTCTGCTACCGCACTTAACGGAATAGGTTGTGAGCTATTAGGATTAATGATTAACGCATCTATATCAGATATTTGATCTCGTTCTGATAATTCACTGCGAACCAAAATGTCGACTTTACGATCACGAACAGTATATTGACTGGCAACAGTACCACCGACACGCTGTGCGATACGGGCTGCAACTGTTGGTGCATCCATGCCCAGCGCGGCAAGTCTTTGATGATCAAATTGAATACTGATCTCCGGCTGCCCATCACGTAACGTAGTATTCAAATCGGTAAATCTTGCCGATTGTGCCAGTGCATCAACGAGTTTATCTGCACTGCTTTTGAGTTGAGCTAAATCGTAGCCAGACAATTCAATTTCTAACGGAGTTTTAAAGCTAAATAATTCTGGCTGTTCAATTTTTGCATCCAACTCAGGGATCCTTTTAGCGGCTTGTCGCAATATAGCTGTGACAGATTCAAACGCTGTAGGATGAGCAAGAACGACCTGAAGTCGACCCCAGTTCTCTCCGCCTCTAGCTGTATCGGAGGTCATAAGTCCGCCACTTCCTGCCTGGCTGAAAGTGTGCTTGACGTCAGGATTGCCACTAATCGTCAGTGCTAGTTGCTGTAAAACTTTATCTGTTTCGCTGACCTCTGTGCCAGGTGGTAATAACAGTTCAACATAAAACTCGCCTTGATTCATAGGTGGGATCAATTCCATCCCTAATTTAGGCAACAAACTACCTGCACCAAGGGTAACCCCTAGAGCGACGAGTAATGTCAGTATTTGATGTTTGAGCACATGGTTAAGTAAATGGTCGTACACTTTCGCTATTGCGTTATAACCATAGTTAAATACTGTTGCTAGTGGGCGCATGACAAGGCCAACTAACCAACTTACAAATCGGACAATCACAATGCTAAAGGTCAGTAAACCCGCAGGAATATATCGAAACAGTAATTTAAATGGCCAACTGATAACAGCCGAAGCGTAATAGCCGAATTTTCCATATCGAGTTGTAGGTATTACTACTGGCACAGCCTCATTAGACGGTGGCAGACTTTTGAAACCTTGACGCGAGGCTAACATTGGAATGGCTGTTAATGCGATAAACAGCGATGCCAGTAAGGCGAAAGTCACGGTAAGAGCCTGATCGGCGAACAAGGCGCCAGCGATTCCATCAACAAAGACTAAAGGAACAAATACCGCCAATGTTGTGAGGGTTGATGCCACAATTGCGCCAGAGACTTCTTGGCAACCAGCAACAGCAGCGTCCATTTTGCTTAAGCCCTGAGACTGATATCTGTCAATATTTTCAAGCACGACAATCGCATTATCTACTAATAATCCAATGGCTAATGCAATTCCTCCCAACGACATGATATTGAGACTAATATCAGCAAAGTACATCATGTTAAATGTGGCAATAACAGAGAAGGGGATTGAGATGGAAATAATTAACGTTGCTAGAATATTACGTAAGAATAAATAAATGACTAACATAGCCAATATGCTACCAATTAGCGCTGAAGATGTGACTTCATTTACGGCACTTTCGATAAATTCAGATTGGTCATAAATAATGTTGAGTTGTTTATTTTCATCAGCGTTATTGATCTTTTCTAATTCTGCTTGCAATTTTTTTGCTACAGTAACAGTGTTTGCATCACCTTCCTTATAAATCGCTAACTCGATAGACTCAACGGCACCAATTCTTGTAATATCACTACGTTCTTTATACGCGTCACTGATTTGTGCGACTTCACTTAAGCGTACCAAAGTCTGCTCATTACGAAAAACAATCACATTTCCTAACTCTTCCAGTGAATTAAATTGATTCAATGTTCTGACTAAATACTCTTTGTCACTTTGAATCACTTTACCCGCTGAAAGATTAATGTTTTCTTGATTGATCCTTTGTTTAATATCATCTGCATTTAAGTTTAATTGCGCGAGCTTTTGCTGGTTCAATAAAATATGTACTTCTTGCTCAAGTCCCCCTGACAATCTAACCGCTGCTACACCTGACAGAGCTTCTAAGCGACGTTTTAACTCTTCTTCAGCAAATGTACGCATTTGCTTAAGATTGCTATCAGTAGCATCAGGCACTGAAAACGCTAATCGCATGATTGGATCAAGGTTAGGGTTAAACCTTAATAATAGCGGTTTATTGATATCTAGTGGCAACTCAATTGTGTCAAGTTTTTCTCGTACCTCTAGGCTTGCCATGTCCATATTGCTGCCCCATTCAAACTCGAGCACCACATCTGACATACCAGAGCGAGAGATAGAGCTGATTTTTCTTAAACCCTTAACTACGCCGACAGCTTCTTCAATTGGCTTTGAAACCAGCTGTTCTATTTCAACCGGTGCAGCGCCATCGTAAGCCGTGCGGATAGTGACGCTTGGGTAACTTAAGTCTGGCAGTAACATGACTGCAAGTCGGCTAAATCCAACCATACCGAATAGCATAACCGCAAGCATGAACATCCAAACCGTCACGGGACGATTAACAGAAGTGTTAATGATAGACATAAAATCGCTCCGTTATCTAATAGCCGCAACATTTAAAGGATTAATCACTTCTACAAGAGATTGATCTTTCAGGTTTTGTTGGCCACGGATGACGATTTGTTCACCGACAGCAACGCCCGATATAATTTCAACGGTATTATCTTGACGATACCCAAGGCTGACGACTCGACGTTCTGCGATTGTATCTTTAATGACATATAATGCTTGGGTATCATCCTGATTAATTAGCGCGTTATATGGCACCGTTATCACATCATCATGAGTGTCGTACTTAATTTCGACTCGAGTAAACATTCCGGCTTTTAAAAGGGCATTTTTATTGGGTACAGACAAGGTTACTTTAAACGTGCCACTTTGGGCATCAACAATTGGGCTTATCCTAAGCACAGTAGCATCGACCATATTGTTATCATGTTGATTTTGGCGAACACTTGCATGTTGGCCTAAGCGAAGGCTAGGAAGCTGTTGCTCTGGTAAATGCACGATACCGTGGAGTTCGTCTTGGTTAACCACATAGAATAGTTCGTCAAACTCACGCACCATGTTGCCTTGTTTAACATGTCTTTTAGCAACAACACCATTAATTGGCGACACGATACGACTTTCTTTGACTTGCAGCTCGGCCAAATCGCGCTTTGCAATAGCGGCTTGCAGATTAAATTCGAGTTTAGCCATAGTGTCTTGGCTAATAAACTCTTTGTTAGTCATTTTGCGTAAGCGATTTAATTCTTGTTCAATAATTTGTACTTCAGCTTGCGAACGGTTGAAGTCATATTGCTGACGCTTAGCATCTATTATTGCTAATACTTGTCCTGTGGTAACACGGTCACCTTCTTCGACATTAATGTTTTCAATTAATCCAGAAATTCGCGTCATAACGTGAGCTTCTTGAGGCGCTTCTAACGTAGCAGTAGTGCTGTAGAAAGACGATACATTGCCCTGTACAACTAATGTCGTTTCAACGGGAACAGCAAATTTGTCTTCTTCTTTTGCCTGTTCTTCTTCTCCATTACAACCCGCTAGCATCACTAAACAACAAAAAGGGATAATAAATTTTTTTACTGATTGAATCCTGTCCATGGGAACCTGCCTTAAATAAGTTAATCTGTGCTACGTTGCGAATTAAACCAATTTAGCTTGTATTAGCCTACGCCGTTTATTGGCTTCGTCACGCTGATTTTTGTAACAAATGTTGATTTATTGTTGAGTGTAAAGCAGGAAGTATGCCAATAATTATTATTGTTTATTTTCAGGTGGTTATCGATTGGCTTTTGGTCTTGGGAAATCTGGTTAAGTCTTTTGTAGTGAGAACAATAACATGTTAGTCATAATGACTAACATGTTTTCGATAATTCACTCATGACTCAATTTTATCTCGGGGGATATAAGTAAGTTATATCGTAACCTGGGTGTAGGTAGAAGATGTTACTGATTCTGTAGGTGCTTTAATTTCAGGGCAGGTTGCTAATATATTAATATTATCACTTGCGTCAATTTGCTCTAAGCTCACTTTGAAGCCCCATAAACGGTGTAAATGTTTTAAAACTTCATTAACGTTATCCGACAGTGGAATATTATTGTGCGGGGTATAGCGTAAGGTTAATGATCTATCGCCATTAATCTCTACATTTTGTACCTGAATATTTGGCTCAATATTTGATAAGTTGTATTGTTGTGACAACATATTGCGTATTTCTTGATAACCACTTTCATCGTGAATGGCAGAAACATGAATAAATGATCGTTTCTCATCATCTAAAATGCCGAATAACTTGAAGTCTCGGATCACTTTTGGCGACAAATACTGGCTAATAAAACTTTCATCTTTAAAGTTTTTCATTGCAAAATGTACTGTTGTTAACCAATCACTGCCAGCGATATCAGGGAACCAATGTTTGTCTTCTTCTGTAGGGTTTTCACATATACGTCTAATGTCGACAAACATACTGAAACCTAAAGCGTATGGGTTTATCCCATTGTAATATGGACTATTATAGACAGGCTGAGCTACCACCGCGGTATGACTTTGTAAAAATTCAAGCATAAATCTGTCAGTGACTTTACCAGTGTCATATAAATGGTTGAGTATGGTGTAATGCCAGAATGTCGCCCAACCTTCGTTCATCACTTGTGTCTGTTTTTGTGGGTAAAAATATTGAGCCATTTTTCTAACAATTCGGACTATTTCTCGTTGCCAAGGCTCAAGTAATGGCGCGTTTTTCTCTAAAAAGTAAAGGATGTTTTCCTGTGGTTCTGATGGAAATTGTTTACGTTTGGTTTCAATATGCTCGTGATTGCTGGTGGGCACTGTACGCCATAAATCATTAACCTGGCTCTGTAAGTATGCCTCTCGATCTTTTTGTCTTGCTTGTTCTTCACTAAAAGAAATTTCAGAGGGGCGCTTGTACCTATCGACACCGTAATTCATTAAAGCGTGACATGAATCAATGGTAAGTTCGACTTGATCGACGCCATATTTAAGTTCGCATTGGTGGATATAGTTTTTAGCAAACACTAAATAATCAATGATAGAGCTAGCATCTGTCCAAGTTTTGAACAAGTAATTATTTTTAAAGAAACTATTATGGCCAAAACTTGCGTGTGCCATGACTAAGGCTTGCATCGTTATGGTGTTTTCTTCCATAAGGTATGCAATACACGGATCTGAGTTAATCACGATTTCATATGCCAAACCCATTTGGCCGCGTTTATATCCTTGCTCAGTCTCAATAAATCGTTTGCCAAACGACCAATGCGTGTAACCAATCGGCATACCTATTCCTGCATAGGCATCCATCATCTGTTCAGCAGTAATAATTTCAATTTGATTGGGGTATGCATCAATGTTAAAAAATTTTGCCGCTTTTTCAATTTCATCAAGATAGGCTTGCAGCAGGTCGAAAGTCCATTCTGGGCCATCACTTAAAGGCGAACGGGTAGATTTATCCATAGTGCCTCCTAAACAGCTTGTTTCTTAAAGAGTTCTCTAAATACTGGGTAAATATCATCAACTTGCTTGATATGTTGTACTGCCATGTTGTCAAAGCTTTGTTGTAACTGTTCATATTCTTGCCACAATGACTGATGAGCCCTATGGGTGATTTCGATGTAGCTGAAATATCTGACTAACGGCAGAATGTGTTTAGTTAATAGGTTTTTACATACAGGTGAATCATCCGACCAATTATCTCCATCTGATGCCTGCGCGGCATAAATGTTCCATTCATTTGCAGGATATCTTGCTTGCTGGATCTCGTGCATCAATTTTAAAGCACTAGATACAATGGTGCCGCCAGTTTCTTGTGAATAGAAAAACTCGTGCTCGTCAACTTCCTTGGCTTGTGTGTGATGACGTATGTAAACAACCTCTAAATTTTTATAAGTGTGGGTTAAAAATAGGTATAACAAAATATAAAATCGTTTCGCCATATCCTTGGTGGCTTGATCCATAGAGCCAGAAACATCCATTAAACAGAACATTACCGCTTGGCTAGAGGGCTTTTCTTTTTTTGTATAGTTGTTATAACGTAAATCAAACGTATCGATAAAAGGCACTTTAGCAATTTGTTTTTTGAGTAATTCAATTTGCGCTTTTAAATCAAGGATCAATTCTGCTTTTGAACCGGGTGTGTTTTCTAATTCAAACAGTTGTTGTTCTATTTGTTTAAGTAGTTTCTTTTTGCTGCCACTCATGGCGATTCTTCTTGCTAGAGAAGAACGTAAAGAACGGACAATATTAATATTTGCCGGTACACCGTCGTTGGTAAAGCCTGCTCTAAAAGTTTGGTATTCAATCAATTTATTCAAACGATTTTTTTGTAAATTCGGTAACTCCAAATCTTCAAACAGTAGTTCAAGGTATTCATCTTTAGATATTTGAAATACGAAGTCTTCATTACCTTCACCCGAATCAGAGGCATCACCTTTACCTGAGCCTCCGTCACCTTGTCCACCTTGAGGCCGCTCAATTTTGTCGCCTCGATTAAACTTATCGTTACCAGGGTGAACCATCTCACGACTTCCCCCTTTACCTTGTCTAAAAAGGGGCTCGCTGATATCTCGAGTGGGGATACTGATTTTCTCGCCTTTATCAATATCCGTTACACTGCGCCTTGTGACCGCATCACTGACAGCTTTTTTAATTTGTTTCTTATATCTTTCGATAAATCGTTGGCGATTAACTGTGCTTTTTCCCTTTGCATTTAACCGTCTATCTATAAAATTAGCCATACGCACCTCCCAAGCCTAAATGCAGGCTTTACGTCACTAAACTGCAGAGTAAAGCCTGTGTTGGGTTATGATGATTTACGCACGCGTAAATACCATTCCGACAGCAATCTGACTTGTTTCTTGGTATAGCCTTTATCCATCATCCGATTTACAAAATCATCGTGTTTTCGCTGGTCATCGTTAGATGTTTTGCCATTAAATGAAATCACTGGAAGTAAATCTTCAGTATTGGAAAACATTTTCTTTTCAATTACGGTACGGAGTTTTTCGTAACTGATCCACAGTGGATTATTACCTTCATTATTGGCTCTAGCTCTAAGCACAAAGTTGACTATTTCGTTACGGAAATCTTTTGGGTTGCTTATTCCTGCTGGTTTTTCAATTTTTTCGAGTTCCGCGTTTAATGCGCCTCTATCGAATAGTTGTCCTGTTTCTGGATCTCGATATTCTTGATCTTGGATCCAAAAATCTGCATAAGTAACATAGCGGTCGAAAATATTCTGTCCATATTCAGAGTAAGATTCTAAGTAGGCGGTTTGAATTTCTTTACCGATAAACTCAACATATTTAGGAATGAGATATCCTTTTAAAAACTCTAAATATCGCTCACTTAGTTCATTTGGAAACTGTTCCTGCTCTATTTGTTTTTCAAGTACATAAAATAAGTGCACTGGGTTGGCGGCAATTTCAGTGTGATCAAAGTTGAATACTTTAGATAGAATTTTAAAGGCAAATCGAGTAGATAATCCATTCATACCTTCATCCACACCTGCGTAATCACGGTATTCTTGGTACGATTTTGCTTTAGGATCGGTATCTTTTAAACTTTCGCCGTTATAGACCCGCATTTTTGAATATATTGACGAGTTCTCTGGCGGTTTAATGCGCGATAACACACTAAATTGCGCTAGGGTTTCTAATGTACCTGGTGCACATGGCGATTGAGATAGTTCCGAGTTTGTTAATAATTTTTGATAGATCTCCATTTCCTCAGAAACTCTAAGGCAATAGGGGACTTTAACGATATATACGCGATCTAAAAAGGCTTCATTATTTTTGTTGTTTCTGAAGGTAGACCATTCTGACTCGTTACTGTGAGCCAATATGATCCCTGTATAAGGCAAAGCGGATAAACCTTCGGTGCCGTTATAATTGCCCTCCTGAGTTGCGGTTAATAATGGATGCAACACTTTTATCGGTGCTTTAAACATTTCAACAAATTCCATTAGCCCCTGATTCGCGCGACATAATGCGCCCGAATAAGCGTAAGCATCGGCATCATCCTGAGAGAAATGCTCTAATTGACGTATATCAACTTTACCGACTAATGCTGAAATATCCTGATTGTTTTCATCCCCTGGTTCAGTTTTAGCAATCCCAATTTGGTCTAGAATAGAAGGATAAACTTTAACTACTCTGAATTTAGATATATCACCGCCAAATTCATGTAAACGTTTTACAGCCCATGGGGACATGATCGTTTTTAAGTAGCGATGAGGAATATTATATTCTTGTTGCAGTAAGGCGCCGTCCTCGTCTAAATCGAACAAGCAAAATGGATGGTCATTTACTGGGCTTCGCATGCCATTGGCGCTTAATATGTAGATAGGTACATGTTGGATAAGCGATTTTAGCTTTTCTGCCAGAGATGATTTACCACCACCTACGGGGCCGAGTAAATACAGGATTTGCTTTGACTCTTCTAAGCCTTGTGCCGAATGCTTAAGGTAAGAAACGATTTGTTCAATTGCTTCTTCCATGCCATAAAAATCTTTAAAGGCAGGGTAACAAGAGATAAGACGGTTTGAAAAAATGCGGCTTAACACAGAATTTTTTGATGTATCGACAACTTCAGGTTCGCCAATGGCCATCAATAAACGTTCTGCTGCAGATACGTAAGCACTTTTATCTTGCTTACAAATTTCAAGAAACTGCTCTAAGGTATATTCCTCATCAAGCTTTTTCTGGTAACGTTGTTGGTAATGTTCGAAAATGCCCATAATAACCCCCTAAAACATCAATGCCGGGATGGCAACTTAACGCGAGACATTAGCTAATTTGGGGCGGTTACCAAATTATCACTTCGGCCTCTTCTTATAGAGTTTAGGATAAAAAATGTGACACTGCGCAAGATAATTATAAATAATTGTTTATAAAACAATGATAAACGTAGCAATTGCAATAGTTGCATTTATTGGCGTCAAATTACAGATATAAAAAAGGAGCCCTAGGGCTCCTATTTTTAATTAACGGTAATAGTGATTAAGCAAAATTGCTGTTCACAAATTCCCAGTTAACTAATTGCCAGAAATGGTTTAAGTATTCTGGACGTGCATTACGATAATCAACGTAATATGCATGTTCCCAAACATCAACAGTCAGTAATGGTGTAACTGATTCATCTGTTAATGGTGTAGCGGCATTGCTGGTGTTAACGATAGCTAATGAGCCATCTGCTTTTTTTACTAACCAAGTCCAAGCACTACCGAAGTTGTTTACCGCAGAATCTGTAAATTTTGCTTTGAATTCTTCAAAAGAACCAAAAGAAGCATCAATAGCTGCAGCGATTGAACCAGTTGCAGCTCCGCCAGCGTTTGGTGCTAAACAATTCCAGTAGAAGGTGTGGTTCCAAACCTGTGCAGCGTTGTTGAACATGCCACCAGTTGAAGTTTTAACAACTTCTTCTAAGCTTTTGCCAGCAAACTCAGTTCCTTCAACTAAACCATTTAATTTTACAACATAAGTGTTGTGATGCTTACCATAGTGGTACTCAATTGTTTCTTGAGAAATATGTGGTTCTAGTGCGTTCTTTGCATAAGGTAATGCTGGTAATTCGAAAGCCATTAGTCTCTCTCCATGGATTTAGGTTTATCGTTTTTATACCTAATTGGTACATTGCTCTGCAGCTATTGTACTGATTATTTTTGTGATGTGAATCATTGTTTCTTGAATAATATCGATTAAGACGATTCAATAGTTGAATTAATCTATACCCTTACAAACTGTAGCATTTTGTTATTGCTCAAGGTGTCGTACAATATAGGCATTCTAGCTATTCATACTTTGTCTACCATTAGGAATTAAAATGGAAACTGTAGAAAAAATTAAGCAGCAGATCAGTGAAAACCCAATCATTGTTTACATGAAAGGCTCTCCTAAATTACCTAGTTGTGGTTTTTCTTCACAAGTTGCGCAGGTGATGATTAACTGTGGTGAACAGTTTGCCTTCGTGGATATTTTACAGCACCCAGATATCCGTGCTGAATTACCAAAATTTGCAAATTGGCCAACATTCCCACAATTATGGATTGAAGGTGAATTGATTGGTGGTTGTGACATCATCACTGAAATGTTCCAAAAGGGTGAACTTCAGCCAATCATTAAAGCAACTGCTGATAAATTCCGTACTGAAGACGCTGCTGAATAATTTTACTATTCAATATATTTGCGTTAAAAAAACCCAATGCATGCATTGGGTTTTTTATTATAAAGCATTAAATTGTTGAGGTATTAGTGCAATGTTGGCTTTACCTCGGCCTTTTTATCTTCTAGTTTGACATTAACAAGACGAGGTAAGTTTTTCTTGGTGCTCTTAATGTCAGCTAAATAAGGTCCAGGGTGCAGCGTTTCTGGCCAATCAAGCAACATCATCGCCAATACGTTTCTGTGCTCACCTGAAGCTAATTCAGCCTTACCCGTAGGTGAAGGGATCATCTGCATTTGTGGATTGTAAGATGAAATCACAAAATCTTTTACTTTTTGGGTTACTGGATGATTTTTATGTCCTGTGATCAAGAAGCTGATGCCCACCTCTGTAGTAATATCTTCAGTGGTGTCTGCAATGATCCTATCAATATTTTTTTCAAAATAGTCTAAAATCCACTGGTATTCTTTTGGATCTACCTGGTATTGATAATATTCACTAGCAGCAAAAATAAAGTGAGTCATGCCATAAATTTTGTTTTTAAACTGACCTTTTGACAATTTAGCGTCTTTACTGTCGGGATACGTTTTTCTAAACGCTGCTTTATAAGCTGGATAGTAATCACCAACACCGATTTGTTTTGCCCAGAAAACATAATTAATTAACTGTGCAGCCCATGATTTAATCATTTTTTTATCAGTAAATGCAGGCGTGAAATCATGCTCTTTTAATGTCTTGACCATTAAGTCATGACATGGACCTGTAAAACCAAACTCATCTATTCGACTGGAATAACGAAGTAGGGTATCGCTTAACAACATAAACTTTGGATAAGGCACAATGGCTTTTTTACGGGCTTTACCACGTGGACCTTTACCTAGTTTACTTCCTGCTAATGCTGATTCAGTTTCGATAAAATTAGGTTTATCCAAGTTACAAGCGTAATAAGCTTGGCGTTCTGCAACGGTTAACAAATCAATTAGTGCACCATTTGCGTATTTTTCATCACCTGTCATGCGGAACTGACGGATGGCATAATGCCCCTGCACACGTGGCGGTAATGAATACAAGTTAGTTTCTAAATTCGTTTTTATTTGTTGGTAAACTTGCTCACCAGTTAGATTGTGTGCTGGATTTACATAGGGTTCTTTGGCAAATAAACTGCTACTAAACAACGCAGCGGATAATGCAACTAACGAGAGTGTCCTACTCTTGCTTAGTGCCAGCATAATTAATTCTCCGTAATAGGTTTTCAAAATCCATTGGCTGATTGAAAATCACAGACAATTGATCATAAATGGTTTGATTATGTTCATTGACAATGAGCACATCAAAAATGTCCTTGGCTTGACTGCTGGAAAGCGTTTGGGTATGGATCAACTGCGCCAGTGTTTCTTGCCACACCAGAAGATAATAACTAATCCCTTGATTAGCAATAGCCTGATAACTAAATATTGCATTTGCACCATTTATCCAAGGTACACCAAAACTGTCATTAAAAGCATTTGAGATGCTTTGATGTAAGCTGGGTTCATGTAGTTGGTAATTTGAAAGATCCGCTTGCTGGTAAAACAAAAGTGCCACTTTTGCTCTGAAGACGTGTTGTTGTTGGGCAAAAGATTGTAGTAATTGTGCTCTGGCGGAAGTCGTATATTCATATGACAGTTTGTTTGCTAACCATGTAGCTAACCAATAACTCCCTAATTGTTGGTTAGCTAATGAGATATCAGATTGACTCAAATAATAAAAAACACTGCCTTTTGCTAGCTGATTAATGATATTACTCACGATAAAGACCAAATCATTATGCTGTTTGACACTGGTTATTTTTAATGGGAGCTTGAGTGAATATTGACCCATTTGATGACCAACTACGGCTTGTTTTATTCTATGATGGTGAATTTTTGTCGTCTGTTCATCTCGCTCAACATAGATTTCACCTAGTAATCGCGAATTGAGCCATACCCGATAGAGTCGTAATGGGTTATCACTTGTCGAAATTAACTCAAATCGTAAATCAAATTCGCTTAATAGTTCAAAGATTTCCTCAACAATCAATATTGACTCTTGTTGTTTAACAGCAATTTTAGGTAATGCATGCAATGCTCTAGGTAAATCCCAAGGAGCTAATCCAATGTTTTTCGTCTGGCTATTGAGAAATAACGTTAATTGCGAAGTCGTTAAACCGTGCAAGGATAATTGATAATCGGCCACATTGTTAAAACCTTGCTTGTTAGCCAGATTGGTTTTTAGTTTATGTAACGCTAATAAGTTTGATTGGTTATAGGTTTTAGTGCGTGTTTGGTAGGCAAGCCAAGCTTGTTGCCGGCAGTTTATTTCTGGCTGTGATATCAAGTAATGAGCAATGCTTGATTCGGTGGTCACTTTTACATTGGGCGTTTGATCGGTTTTATCAATAGCTTCTGCTAAGGTGCAAGCTTGAGTGGCATCAAATTTGAAATCCTGAACGAAATAATGCCTAATACTGGCTTGTAAGTTATGTAATTGTGATTTTACGTTTAGGTCAAATTGCAGCTGTTGTAAATGCAGTATTGTTTTAACATAAAGTGTAGTTGGGGCATCAGCATCTACCTTAGTTCGCTGGATTAAGTCATCCTTTAATTGATTGGCATCGATATTTTTGAATAATGCTGACAGTTCATCAGCCAAATGTACTTGGCAATTAAGTAGTTGCTGCTGTTGTTCGGTCTGTGTGGTTAAGCTTCTATAATAGTTATTTCGATCATTTAAATTATTAAGTGAAAGTAAGCTGGATTCAAATTCAACCAATGATTTGTCAGAAGTAAGCGCTGTTGGGGGGTAGGGCGTTGATGATAATTGCCATTCTTGTGGAATGGCAATCTCATTTAAGGCATCAAACTGTAGACATTGCTCAACAAACAGATTTAAAGGATTAGCCACAGCCATTACTGTGACTAAAAAATTAAAATAAAGGCATATCGCAAAAATGCTTTTTCGCATATTCTACTCGTTGCTCAACAGACATTGCAGGTCCCTTTAATGACTCTACATGTTTAAGGCGAGGTAGGATGCCTTTACCATTAGCTATTTGAATGGTTAACCCTGGGCGGGCGTTTAATTCTAACAGCAATGGACCGCGATTTTTATCCAGCACCATATCAGTACCTAAATAACCCAGTTCACACATTTCATAAGCACTGGATGCTGTATGAAGTAAGGTTTCCCAATGTGGAACTTGAATATTAGATAACGGAAAATGGGTATCCGGATGTTTATCAACAGGTACATCAAACTGAACAGCATGCAAACTTCTGCCTGTAGCGATATCTAATCCAATACCAACAGCACCTTGGTGTAAGTTAGCTTTACCGTCTGAGGCTGCAGTTGAACAACGTAACATCCCCATTACAGGAAAACCTTTAAATACAATTAGGCGAATATCTGGTACACCTTCATAGCTGACACCGTTAAATATAGGATCAAATTCGATTAATCCTTCAACTAATGCAACATCGGGTTTACCTCCAAGTGAAAACAATCCACTAAGGGTATTTGATACATGACGATAGATTTCATTAGGGGTAACTTCGTTACCGTTAGCCTTATAATAGCGACCATTTTCAACTCGGGTAATGACCATAATGCCTTTACCGCCAGAACCTTTTGCTGGTTTAATAACAAAACCAGATTTTCCTAATACCATGGCAGGTATTTGTTCAATGTCATGCTGCTCTTTCACAACACCGATAAGATCTGGCACTGCAATGCCATTGGCTAAAGCTAATTGTTTAGTAATTAATTTGTCATCCACACGTTTATAGTGTTTGCGTGGATTGTAACGACCAATATAACTGATGTTTCGCTTGTTCATGTTTAGCACGCCAGCGCGGCTAAGTTCCCAAGGCCAGGCATACTTCATTACTTCTCTCCCACTAAGGGTTTAAAGCGTTTTAACTCAGTTAAGCGGTAACCTGTGTATTGGCCCATTACAAGCACTAACGCAAGAATAACTAAGTGAATACCTAAGAAGTTAAATACCCAATGTTGGACTAATTGATTACTCATTGCTAAGTAGGCGATAGTTGCGACAAATAAACTGCCACCACCCGATACGAACACTTTCTTTGGACCTTCTTCTTCCCACAGAATTGACATGCGTTCAATGGTCCAAGCAAGAATGATCATTGGGAAGAATGTGACGGTTAATCCTTCACTTAGCCCTAATTTGAACGAGATCAATGTGAACAAGCCGATAATAAATATCACCACTATGATGACCGCGGATATTCGGGATATCAGTAACAAGTTAAGTGTCGATAAATAGGAGCGGATCATCAAGCCAAAAGATACGATTAACAGGAAGCCAATTAATCCAATTAGGAGGGTTGTTTGAATAAAGGCCATTGCAATTAACACAGGCATAAAGGTACCTGATGTCTTAATCCCAACAATCACGCGTAAAAATACTACCACCAAAACACCAATTGGAATTAACAAGATACCTTTAAATAGGCTTTGTTCTTCAAGTGGTAATTGATATAAAGAAAAGTCCAATGCATCGTCAGTCATCATCATATCAATCGATGTGGCTAATGCAGAACGCGTGTCTTGTAACATCGAGAAGTTAACTAAAGAGTTACTCCCTCCCATTACTTCTAACACCGAACCACCGGCATATTCCCAAAGTACCAGATTATTATCACGACCTTGCTTGTTGTTTTGTACATCAAACAAATGCCATTCACCATCTTGGTATACTTGGACGTAAGTGGTTAATTGTTGACGACGACGTTGATCTTCAAGTAATAAACCGCTGACATAACGTGCTGGTACACCTTTGGTGTGCAGCATTTGTAAAAACAGTTTGGTTGATGTATTTGTAGATAACAGCAAAGACATGTTTTGGCTTTGATTATCATCGTTAATCAATGTCATTAACTGCTTTGCAAAAGAGAGGTTAGTCGCACTGCGGCTCCATACATCTTCAACAATTTGCTCGGCAGCTGTTTTTTCCGTTGCAGGCCAAAGATAAAGTTCGGTATCAGCAGGTTCTTGTTCTGCATGTAGCGCTAATTTTCCTGTTGGAACAAGCGTTACGCGATAAAATAATGATTGTGGACCAGAAGCTTCTCTAATTGACCAAATCGCTTTACGATTTGAATCATCAGTAATAGTTAAGCCGTAGCCTGGCGACGTGGTATTTTCGACTAAAATATCAAATGCAGGATCATTGGGTAATGAGAACTGCACTTCTGCAGGCTGGTTGCGACCGTTGAAGCTGATTTTTGCGTCGATAGCCCAACTTTGAACCTGTTCACCTGGTAAGAAAGGTACATTGTGCTGGATACCACGGTAAATACTGGCACCAATACCGGCAACAAACAGCAAAATAACGAATATATAAAACGGTTTACGAGAATGCATTTGTTGGCCTATTTAATTAGGGTAGTGACTTGGTTTTTAGCTTTACCGTGGATGTAGATTTGTCCTACATCGACGATTGCAATGTCTTTCATAAATTTACGTCCGAGCAGCAACGGATAATCTAAATGACTTCTGTCTGTAAGATTTAAATCCGTTTCAGCAGCATATTTGCCAATTTTTAAATGTGCATGGATAACAGGGCGACGATCATCACCGATATCAACGTCTTGTTTGATACGGACAAAACGTTCAACTTTAGATTCGAACGTATTGCCAGGTTGGTCCTCACCGTTGGTCATGACATCAAAACGAACCCATTCTTCGCCATTACGTTCGAACAATACAATATTGCGCGCATCTAAAGACGATGATTCAGCACCTGTGTCAATACGTGTAGCAAACTTAGTCTTTAATTCATCGATATAAACACTTTCAACTTCACCAAGTAAAAACTTTTCACCCACTAATGCCTCTGGACATTGAGAAGGAACGGCAACAGGTCGTGGTGTGGGAAGTGGGGCGGCAACAACGCGCACTTTTTGAGATTGCGCCATAGCATCACTGACTTGGGTTTTTAGCTTACGTAGTTCAGCTGATAATTCATTAATATCTTCAGACTGTTGACTACATTGCTCGTGAAAAGCATTAATGATTTGCACTTGAGAAGACTGTAAAGTCGAATTCAAGTCAGTAGTGGTAATTGTAGGTGTACTAGGTTGTTGAGTTGCTGTGCAACCCGAGACAAGTATTGCCGCAAAGGATAGTGCAAGTGCCTGCTTAAACATGTCAATTCCTGTTGAATATTTTGAGTTAAATTAAATCTAAGTTAGGTTGATTTTTAGTCGCAATAATAATAGCTCTTTTTGGTGCTGGATAACCTTCAACCGTTAAGCTAACGTCATTTGGATCGAGATAATCTACTAGGGATTCATTTTGCATCCATTGTGTACTTCGTTGTTCTGCAAGAGATGTAATATCAACATCAACACATCTCACATCGGTAAAATCGCATTTTCTCAACCACAGCATCAATGCTTCAACCGAAGGTAAAAACCAAACGTTGTTCATTTTGCCGTATCTATCACTTGGGACTAAGATAGCATTTTCATCGCCATCTATCACAAGTGTTTCGAGCACTAACTCACCGCCCATCCGCAATTGATCACGTAATTGCATTATATGATCGATAGGCGAGCGTCTATGATAAAGCACCCCCATTGAAAATACAGTATCAAATGCATCTAATGGTGGCAGCTCTTCAATGCCTAATGGCAATAAATGAACTGGATGTTGTTGTCCAGCTAACCGTTTAACTGCTTCAAATTGGCAAAGAAATAAAGGTGATGGATCGATACCAACGACGCATTTAGCTCCCTCACCAAACATCCGCCACATATGATATCCACTTCCACAGCCAACATCTAATACCGTTCTATTTTTTAAAGGTGAAAGATGTGGCTTAACTCTATCCCATTTCCAATCGCTTCGCCATTCTGTATCTATTTGAATACCGTGTATTGAAAATGGGCCCTTACGCCAAGGTTTGAAAATACCTAATAAATTAGACAATTTCTCTGTTTCACCCGCCGAGAGTTGTTCCCCACTGCCAATAGTCACACTTGTACTGAAATCAATACTGTCAGGTGCCGGATAGTGCAGTTTATTGAGTACTTTTTCCCATTTGGGCAAACTACCGTGTTTGTGCTCGCGCTGCCAATTGCCCAATATTGAAGGCAAAGTTTCTAGCCAATGTTGTAGATTCGAATCGGCAATTTCTTTATAAAAACCACTAAAATTTATCATTTTACTGCTACCATTGACGCAAAATTGAAGCACTGAAACCAAACCGTGGAATGACTAAAACCGCATTCAGCGAAACGCTTGGTATGGTGTGCGAGTGTATCTGGACGCATGACATTTTCTAACGCACTTCTTTTTTGACTGATTTCGAGTTCGCTATAACCATTAGCTCGCTTAAAGTCCAAATGATGTTTATCGAGCAATTGCTGAATCGTATCATCTTCAAATCGAAGTTTTTCGGAAAGAACCAAAATGCCACCAGGCAACATACCTTGATAAATACTGTTGATTAAGGCATCTCTATCTACCACAGGTAAAAACTGCAGGGTAAAGTTCAACACCACCATAGAAGCGTTTTGGAAGGTAATATCTCTGATATCGCCACAAATCAACTCAACTTGAGTATCACTGACATAAGCCGATAGATTTTCATTACATCGCTGGATCATTGATTCGCTGTTGTCCACCGCAATAATTTTGCAGTTTCTTTGACTGATTTGACGCCTGATACTCAAGGTCGCAGAACCAAGAGAGCAGCCTAAATCGTAAACATTGGAGTTATTAGCAACAAAAGATTGAGCAAAATCACCAATGGTATTGATAATTTGTCCATAACCAGGTACGGATCGACGTATCATGTCATTGAATACGCCAGCGACTTTTTTATCAAAAACAAAATCAGCGACTTGATCGTTCGCTGTAGCATAGATATTGTCGAGTTCAGAGTTCATGTAATGGGTTTTTGTAAAATTCTAGCTCTATTTTAGCCAATCAAAGCAAACTGCAGCAAGTATTGCGTAAAAATTTATTATTTTTTATTACCTTGCCTATTTATGATGGCTATAGTAACCGTCAGCTTATATCGAATTAAAACCGAAATAAGCAAATAGATTGAATCTATTTCATTCTTTTTTAACACATTTTGACAAAAAACAATTAAAATAATAAAGTTATTCAAGAGTAAGTTATTTAAGTTGTTGAATTTTAGTGTAAAGCGATAAGATCATTCATCTTGAAGTGTTATTTGCTCAAATGTCTTTTGAGATACACCAGAAAGTAGATAGGGACACCACTTGAAATTAATCGGACGATTACTATTCTGTATCTTGTTGTGGAGTTACAGCTGGGATGTCACAGCCGCTGATACCCATAATACAGAAAATGCCACAGTAAACCATGTCAGTATTGTATTGGGGCAGGATACTTATCCTTTTCAGTATATGGACGATTCAGGGAAACCTGCTGGGATATTGGTAGATTTATGGCGTGAATGGTCTTTGGTGACTAGCATACCTGTAACCTTTGAGGTACGTAATTGGCAGGAATCCCTAGATAGCGTTAAAAGTGGCCAATTCGACGTTCATATTGGTATGACTCCTAATGATTCCCGTATGGCCTACTTTGATTTCGCAAATCCGATTACTTCCTTACAAACCTATTTGTTCATACACAAGTCAATAAGCGCAAAACATCAATTGAGCGATTTAGTGCCATATCAAATTGGTATTGTTGATGGTTCATCCCATGAACAGTCTTTATTGACCATCAATCCAAATTTTTCTTTTAGAAAATATCCAAATAGAGAAGCTTTATTAAAGGCTGCTGTAAATGGAGAGGTGCTTGTTTTTGCTGGTATCGAAGGATTCCAACGAAATATGTCTTTGGAGCAAGACATCGCTGCAGAATATTATATTTCATCAAGAATTCCGATAGATAAAACAGTTATATCGCCAGCTGTCCCAAAAAGACACCCAAAATTATTGGAAATAATTAATGCAGGTTTTACTGCAATTGACGCAATACAAATAGAACGGATAGAACGTCGCTGGCTTGGATACCATAGGGAAAAAGCGGGGGTCTTGATTGCAATGCAAACTAATGTTGAACCCTACGCAGACATTGGCAATGATGGTTTACCACATGGTTTATATGTCGATTTATGGAAGCTTTGGTCGAAAAAAACTGGGATAAGTATTGATTTTGTCGTGGGTGATATGAATAGCTCAGTTGATGATATTAAACGGGGTTTTGCAGATGTTCATATTGGGTATCCTGAAAGCAATGAAATGCGCACAGGTCTTGAACAGGCATGGCATTTAACATCAATAAAAAGTCGTTTTTTCAGTCTAAAAAATGACATCCAAGACTTAAATAAAATGGAAAATGTTCGCATCGGGGTATTTCCTACCGCTCCATATATATCTGAAGTTCACAAGCTTTACCCCAATGCACAATTGCGTTTTTATGAAACAACTGCTGAATTAGTTGAAGCGACAATAAAAGGAGAAGTCATTGGTTTTATCGCATCTTCAGCGATGACCTCGCATTATTTATTGACTAATAAGCTTTGGACAGATTTCAAGCAATATTCAACCATAGAGTTTTCTACTGACATATACAGTTTGACACGTCTTGATGACAGTGGTTTAGCAAAGAGAATCCGCGCTGGTTTTGAGTTAATTTCACCAGAAGAGCGCCTGCAAATAGAACGCAAATGGCTTATTAATCCAGATGACCGTTATGAAAGTGGATCGGCAAGTCATATCATTCTATCTAACCAACAAAAATCTTATTTATCAAGTTTAGGTGCGATAAAAATGGGTTATTTAAAAGATTGGCGACCGATGGAATTTCAGGGGAAAAATGGCGAATTTTTAGGGGTTAACTCAGATATCAAGTCAATTTTAGTTAACCACTTAGGTATATCCATCATCCCTGTTGGCTTTGATCATTTTGAAGATATGTTACAACAATTAGAAAATGGTGAGATTCAACTCGTAGCAAGTTTAGCCTACAACGCTGAGCGTGAACAAAATATATTGTTCAGTGAGCCTTACTGGCCATCACCATGGGCAGTAGCGAGTGATTTAACTCAACCGCCTATTTTTCACATTGGTCAGTTAAGTCATAAAAAGATCGCCGTAGTGAAAGGTTATCAATTAATCGATCAGCTACGGCAGCTGCATCCAGATTTAACATTATTCATAGTGGCAGATACTCAAGAAGGATTAGATGCTGTTGTTAATGGTCATGCTGACATGTTTGTTGAAAAGGTCAGTACCTTGGCGGATAAATTGAAGAATGGCCAATATCCAAGTTTAAAATTATCCTTAATAGCTGACTTAGCTGATCAACAAAGTCGTATAGGCATTTTTAGTGGTTTAACAGATTTAAAACCCCTTATTGATCGCGTGCTTGCTACCATAGACAGGGCTAGTCAGCAGGAGTTATATCAAAAGTGGAATGATGTTCAGCTCAATACCGATAATCAATTTTATCAACGTTGGATGAATTCGCTGATTATTGGTTTGTTGATTGTTAGTGCCATTACGGTTGTTGTATTAGTGGTTAATCGCAGGTTGAAAATTGAAATTTCCCGCAGAGAGGCCGCTGAAAATAAACTGGTGTTTATTGCAAATCATGACAATGTGACCGGATTAGCTAATAGAACCTTATTAGAACAAGAGTTAGCATTAGCTAAAAGCTCACATGACAAATCAAATAAAAAGTTTGCTATCTTATTCATTGATTTGGATGGTTTTAAAGTCGTTAATGATGAGCATGGACATGATGTTGGCGATCAACTACTTAAGGTGATTGCTGATATATTAAAAAGGGCAATTCGCACCA
This sequence comes from Shewanella holmiensis, assembly GCF_025370255.1. Taxonomy (GTDB): domain Bacteria; phylum Pseudomonadota; class Gammaproteobacteria; order Enterobacterales; family Shewanellaceae; genus Shewanella; species Shewanella holmiensis. The sequence continues at coordinate 137,734 of NZ_JAMTCD010000008.1, read as the reverse complement.
CAGACTTTGTCGCAAGATTTGGTGGCGATGAGTTTGTTATTTTGTTGAATAACCTAGACAGTGTAGAACATGCAAAAAGACTTGCCGATTCTGTCTTAAAAAAACTATTACAGATTAATGCTATTGACGATAAACCTGTACAGATTTCTGCCAGTATCGGTATAGCAATGTATCCAGATGATGGAACTACTTCGGATGAATTACTTAAATGTTCAGATCTATTGATGTATCAAGCAAAGCGCATTGGTGGGCATCGCCATCGTGCCAACCAATAGTGAACTAAGATTGGTTATCATTTCTGAACATTCTTAGATTGGTTTAATACCTTTAAGACTGAGTGTAAAAATGAACATAATGTTAGACATCAATTTCTAACAGCATCTAGATTTTCTAATGATTTATTGGAAGTGCTAAAGCCGAAGTTGTTAATTTTTCAACCAGCGCTTAAGGAGGCGCTTTAACGAAAATGCTTATTTGAGTTGATTCGAGATACACTAACAATCTAGGACATGAATACATTCTCACTTCAAACTTTCTAAACAACACCAAACAGTCCTGAAAGCGTCTTGAAACCTGCTTGCCCTGTCTTTTTTTTATCCAGTTAATTCATATTATGCACTCAAGGTCTGGTTAAATTGTTTGTTCTGCTTGATACTGCCCACCATATTTTAAATTGATATTTTACTTTGTCGATTTCAGATGCAACATTTTGCGGAATACGGCCATTTATATGCCAATAAATTCATACTGGAACGAGCATCTTTATGCTGTTTAAGTATATAATGCCGTTTTATCATTGTTGATATGCGAAACGTTTGCTTTTCGAAATTCGTTTTTATTTAAAGGATACTGTTCAATGCGTAGCCATTATTGTGGAGACATCAATAAGTCTCATTTAGGTCAAGAAGTTACCTTAGTTGGTTGGGTTAATCGTAGTCGTGACTTAGGCGGCGTTGTTTTCCTAGACTTACGTGATCGTGAAGGGTTAGTTCAGGTTGTATATGATCCAGATCTAAAAGACGTATTTGATGTTGCAAGCACATTGCGCGCTGAATTTTGTGTTCAAGTGACAGGTCTTGTTAGAGCTCGTCCAGACAGCCAAGTGAATTCGCAAATGAAAACGGGTGAGATTGAAATTTTAGGTAAAGGCCTAACCATTATCAATGCATCAGCGCCGTTACCATTGAGTATGGACAACTACCAGAACAACAGTGAAGAACAACGTTTAAAGTATCGTTACCTTGATTTACGTCGTCCAGAAATGGCCGAACGTTTAATTTTCCGCGCAAAAGTAACCAGTTATGTTCGTAACTTTTTAGACAACAATGGTTTCTTAGATATTGAAACGCCTATTTTGACCAAAGCGACACCTGAAGGCGCGCGTGACTATTTAGTCCCAAGCCGTACTTATAAAGGTCAATTTTTTGCATTGCCACAGTCTCCGCAATTGTTTAAACAATTGTTGATGATGTCAGGTTTCGATCGTTATTATCAAATCGTAAAGTGTTTTCGTGATGAAGATTTACGTGCAGATCGTCAGCCTGAATTTACTCAAATTGATATCGAAACTTCATTTATGACGTCAGAGCAGGTCATGGAAAAAACTGAGCAGATGATGCGTGGTTTATTTCAAGATTTACTCAATGTCGATTTAGGCGAGTTTCCGCGCATGACCTTCGCTGAAGCGATGCGTCGATTTGGTTCAGACAAACCAGATTTACGTAATCCTCTGGAACTAGTTGATGTTGCAGATTTATTGAGAGACGTTGAGTTTGCAGTGTTCAATGGCCCTGCAAATGATATTGATGGTCGTGTAGCCGCATTGCGTATTCCAACAGGCGCATCATTATCACGTAAGCAAATTGACGATTACACTAAGTTTGTCGGCATCTATGGTGCTAAAGGCTTAGCCTGGATGAAATTAAATGATCTGGATGCGGGCATTGACGGTATTCAATCACCAGTGCTTAAATTCTTAACAGAAGACATTGTTAAACAGATTATTAGTCGTACAGATGCACAAACGGGTGACATTATTTTATTCGGTGCTGACAAAGCAAATATCGTTGCTGAAGCAATGGGCGCGTTACGTCTCAAAGCCGGTGAAGATTTCAATTTACTGCAAGGTCAATGGCGTCCGCTTTGGGTTGTTGACTTCCCGATGTTTGAAAAAGTGGAGGGCGGATTGCATGCTGTTCACCATCCATTTACTGCGCCACGAGGCGTTTCTGCCGAAGAGCTAAAACTTGATCCTGCCAATACAGTATCAGATGCATACGACATGGTATTAAATGGCTGTGAGTTGGGTGGCGGTTCGGTGCGTATTCATAATGCAGAGATGCAAAGCACTGTATTTGAATTACTCGGTATTGAGAAAGAAGAAGCTAAAGAGAAATTTGGCTTCCTATTAGAAGCACTTCGATATGGCACACCACCACATGCTGGTCTAGCATTTGGTTTGGACCGCATCATTATGTTAATGACGGGCGCCAATTCAATTCGTGATGTAATGGCATTCCCAAAAACCACTACAGCTGCATGTCCTTTAACTAACGCTCCTGGTTTCGCTAATCCACAGCAACTTGTAGAGTTAGGTATTAGTGTGATTGAGAAGCCAAAAGCTGACGCCGAATAATTTATTTCGTAACGCTTTTAGTTAATAACATTCCGAGGCTATTGCCTCGGTCTGTGTTTATAGCGCAGCCACTTTTTGATTATTATTCTTCGTTAATACACTTTCTTATTGTAAACACGAATAGATTAACAGACAAAACAGGAGTCTTTCATGGCAGGACACAGTAAATGGGCTAATATCAAGCACCGTAAAGCAGCACAAGATGCTAAACGTGGAAAGCTATTTACCAAGTTTATCCGTGAGTTAACTGTAGCGGCCCGTGAAGGCGGTTCAGATCCAGACGCTAATCCTAGGCTTAGAGCCGCAATAGATAAATCTTTATCGAATAACATGACGCGCGATACCGTAGAGCGAGCGATTAAACGTGGTGCTGGTGAGATAGAAGGGCAACAACTGGAAACGATCATTTATGAGGGCTATGGCCCAGGTGGCAGTGCCGTTATGGTTGAAACCATGACAGATAATCGTAATCGTACCGTATCTGGTGTTCGTAATGCGTTCAGTAAAAATGGTGGTAACTTAGGTACTGATGGCTCGGTGTCATATTTATTTACCAAGTTAGGTGTTATCTCCTATGCTGAGGGTTTAGATGAAGAAAGCGTCATGGATGTCGCTCTGGAATCTGGTGCTGAAGATGTAATTGTCAATGAGGATGGTTCAATTGATGTGTACACGTTACCTGACACTTTTGGTAAAGTGAAAGATGCCCTTGATGCCGCAAATCTTGAGAGTTTCAATGCAGAAGTCACACTGGTGCCATCGACCAAAGCTGAACTTGATTTAGAAAGCGCTGAAAAATTCTTAAAATTAATCGATACCTTAGAAGATCATGATGATGTTCAAGAGGTTTATCATAATGCAGATATCAGTGATGATGTTATGGAAAACTTAGGGTAATAAATGGCAATTATTTTAGGTGTTGACCCGGGTTCAAGGATCACTGGTTATGGTGTGATTCAGTGTGTTGGTCGTCAGCAACTGTATCTTGGTAGTGGTTGTATTCGTACACAATCTGATGAGTTACCCCAAAGGTTACAACAGATTTTTGCCGGAATATCAGAAATAATCCGTCAATACCAGCCAGATGAATTTGCCATTGAACGAGTTTTTATGGCTAAAAATGCTGATTCTGCACTAAAGCTCGGCCAAGCAAGAGGTGCGGCTATTGTTGCGGCAACGTGTGCCGATTTACCCGTTGCAGAATACAGCGCCACCCAAATCAAAAGCGCGGTTGTGGGTACGGGTAGAGCGCAAAAAACTCAAGTTCAACACATGGTCACACAGCTATTAAAATTACCCGCGGCGCCACAAGCCGATGCTGCAGATGCACTTGCGGTAGCCATGTGTCATTATCATACAAATCAAAGCTTAGCGGCCTTAGGTGGTCGAGCGAACACAAGAACCTACGGAAGATACAAATGATTGGTCGTTTAAAAGGCATTTTAGTTGAGAAACAAGCCCCAGAAATCGTACTTGATGTTAACGGTGTAGGCTATGAATTACAGGTGCCCTTAACCAGTTTTTATGAACTCCCTGAACTAAACCAACCTGCTATGGTATACACCCATTTTGTTGTGCGTGAAGATGCTCAATTATTATATGGTTTTATTACAAAGCAAGAGCGTGCGTTGTTTAGATTGTTAATTAAAACTAACGGTGTGGGACCTAAATTAGCACTGACCATTTTATCAGGTATGAGCGCTAGCGAGTTCGTTGCCTGCGTCGAGCGTGATGACATTGTCACCTTAGTTAAACTGCCCGGTGTGGGCAAAAAAACCGCCGAGCGCCTTGTCGTGGAAATGCGCGATAAGCTGAAATCGTTATTAGCGGCATCTGTTGGTTCCGAGCGTGAGTTTGTTTTACAATCTAACTATTCACCAGCGCCATCGGTTGAAAGTGCAGAAGAAGATGCTATCTCGGCATTAATCTCGTTAGGTTACAAGCCAGCTCAAGCCAGTAAAGCAGTAGCTGCAAATTATAAAATGGATATGACATCTGAAGTACTCATTAAAGCGGCATTAAAGTCGATGCTTTAACGTAAAAGGACAGTGGTAACATGATTGAAGCAGATCGATTAATACAACCTCAAGTATTGGTGCAAGACGAAGTTATTGATAGAGCGATGCGGCCAAAAATGCTTGACGAGTATACTGGTCAAGACGATACCCGAGCCCAATTAAAGGTGTTTATTCAAGCTGCGCTTAACCGAAAAGAAGCGCTAGATCATATGTTAATATTCGGACCACCAGGTTTAGGTAAAACCACCTTAGCTATGATTGTGGCCAATGAGATGGGCGTTAATATTAAATCGACATCAGGACCTGTGTTAGAAAAAGCCGGTGACTTAGCGGCACTATTAACTAACTTAGAAGAAGGCGATGTGTTGTTTATCGATGAAATTCATCGTTTAAGCCCAGTCGTTGAAGAGATCCTTTACCCTGCACTGGAAGACTACCAATTAGACATTATGATTGGTGAAGGGCCGGCAGCTCGTTCAATCAAATTAGACTTACCACCTTTTACCTTAGTTGGGGCAACTACAAGAGCAGGAGCGTTAACTTCACCATTAAGAGCCCGTTTTGGTATTCCGCTAAGACTTGAGTTTTACAATGTGAAAGACTTAACGACTATCGTGACTCGTTCGGCAAGAGTGATGGATTTAGCAATTGCTCCCGAAGGCGCAGTAGAAATCGCCAGACGTTCACGAGGTACACCGCGGATAGCGAATCGATTATTACGTCGAGTGCGGGATTACGCAGAAGTTAAACACGACGGCGTTGTAACCAAAGAAGTGGCAGAACAGGCGTTAGATTTACTTGATGTCGATCTTGAAGGGTTTGATTACTTAGACAGGAAGCTCTTGCTTGCGATTATTGACAAGTTTATGGGGGGACCTGTAGGCCTGGATAACCTTGCTGCAGCAATAGGCGAAGATAGAGACACCATTGAAGATGTGTTGGAGCCATTTTTAATCCAGCAAGGCTTTATCCAACGCACCCCAAGAGGCCGGATAGCAACAGCAAGGGCATATCAGCATTTTAATATTATTCAACCGACATAACGATATTTGATACAAAAAAGGGCACTTTGGTGTCCTTTTTTATGCACTAACTTGTGGTTATTTCGTTATGACTTAGCGAGTTTTTCTATAGCTTTTACTTTATCTGCCACATATTTTAAATGACGGCTCACACATTAAATAAATGTCTCATTTTTGTGAGGGCATTGAACAGGTGATGCGATAGAAGTGCTGTGCATGGCGAAACTTGACCACATCTAAGCAAAAGCCTTTTGCCAAAGTTCAAACGTTTTTGTCGCTCCTTCGAATAACGTTTGTTGGTGACTCTTACTGCATTATCAAGTTTTGATGCTGAACAATATCACCACTAAGTTTCTGCCTAATACCTACTGCATGCCGCAAAATCATGTTCAAAGAACATTAAGTCATAACGATTAATTGAATTGTCTATAGATAGAGATAAATTTAAATATTCAGATGCTTAATACACCAATCACAAAATTATTCCCTTATATCCGTAAGTTTTTTAAATTTTTGTGATGTGTTTTTTAATTTTTAGTAATTATATTGAAGTATCAACTTCGTGTAACAAGGGGCGCTTATTTGTAACAAGTGTTCGCTTAAATTAACATTTTAGCGTTATAGGGTATTATTCAATATAGCTTTATTCATAGAGATTGAATAAAAACCTTACTAGTTAATTAAAATATTGAATTAAAAATTTTTACACTCACCTTTTTGTCAACATATACATTCATTAATCACCGGAGTGTAAAATTCATACACATACTTTTATCTTTTCAATGCTTTAAGTTTCTCATTTGAAAGAATTAACCTAGATTTACACTATATGGCCATTTATACGAATTGAACATTCATGTGATAGTTCCAATGGATAATTTAAAATCAAATAAATTGTGATGCTCGTCACACTTTTGTAAGTTTCCAGGTATATTTAATGTTATAACGCCTTAGGTTTAAACCTCTTTAAATATAAGAATAACCAGTGTTTGTAACTTATTTAGCAATTTTTTACAGTCAATTTTTTTTAGATTAACATAAATTGTCAAATAAATTCTTAATTGCTTAACATGATGTGCGGTAAACGTTAATTTTTTGGGGTTTGACCTGTTTTGATATTTTATTCAGTATCCAGCTATCGTTATTAATATAAATAACTAATTAACGAATATATAACAATAAATGATAGTCAGGGAGCCAATATAATATGAGCCAAAGAACACTTCTTTCGACAAGTATAAAAACCGCGTTGTTTGCATCAATTGCTGTTTCATCAAGTGTCTCTATTTCTGCTTATGCTGCAGAAGAGACCGCAAAAGTAGAACGCATCGAAGTGACGGGATCCCGGATCCAACGTCAGGACATGGAAACAGCATCACCTGTTACTGTAATCGACGCGGCTGCGATTAAAGCTGAAGGCTTTACTTCTGTTGATGAGTTGTTGCAGGCACAAACATCAATGGCGGGTGCAGCAGTTGGTTCAAGTACAAACAACGGTGCAGATGGTGTTGCACAAGTAGATTTACGCGGAATGGGCTCACAACGTACGTTGGTGCTATTGAATGGCCGTAGAATGGTCAATTCAGGCTCTGGTGCAGATAGCGCTGTCGATTTGAACGCCATTCCTGTTGCGATGATCGCCCGAGTTGAGATTTTAAAAGACGGTGCTTCTGCAGTATATGGTTCTGATGCTATTGCTGGTGTAGTCAACATTATTACCAAAAAAGACTTTGAAGGTTTTCAGTTTGATGTTCAAGGTGGCATGACCGACAAAAGCGATGGCGAAAATGGTGAAATTAGCGCGCTTTATGGCATGAATACCAATTCAGGCAATTATACTTTCGGTGTTGCCTATTCTAAACGTGAAGGCGTGATTCAATCAGATCGCGACTGGACAGATCCTGGTTATAGCTCTTTTATCCCGACGGGTTCATTAGGTGGCAAGGTAATTAACGATCAGGGGGAGTGGGTTAATCGCGATAGTGGTTATGACTATACCCAAGACAGTTTCTATCAAACCCCAAATGAACGTACCAGTGTGTTTGCTAACATGGTACAAGAAATTAACGATGATATTGTATTTACCGGTGATTTTTTATATACCAAACGAAAATCTAGTCAACAAATGTCAGCCCAACCCGCTGATATCATGTTAAACGTGTGCGGGGATGCTAACACTATACCTGGTGAGCCGTGTATCACTCTTGATGATGCAATGATCAAAGGCGGCATTGCTGCTGATGATACTGGCCGTGTAAATTATCGTCGTCGTACCACTGATGTTGGCCCACGTATTTATTCACAAGATACCGATACATATCGTTTATCTGCAGGCTTAGCAGGGACGTTAGATGTACATACTGGTTTCAACTGGGATGCTTCTTATACCTACGGCAACAACAAAGCGAAAACGCAAGTTGATAATTCAATTAATGCCACGAAGATGGAAGCCTCGGTTTATGCTAATCAAGGTGCATGGTTTAGTGGCGACCCATTAAATCAAGCCATTATCGACGACATTAGTTTTACCGAACAAAATAGTGGTGGCAATGAGCAACATACTTTCTCTGCAGGTCTAAATGGTGAGTTATTTGATTTAGACGCAGGAGCAGTTGCTTTTGCTATTGGGGCAGAGTACCGCTATGAGAGTGGTTACTATACACCTGATCAAGTCATTCAAGATGGAGACAGCACTGCTGCGCAACAGGATGCAACGGATGGCGACTATAACGTGTTATCTATCTTCCAAGAAGTGAGTGTACCGTTCACTGATAAACTAACCGGTGAATTTGCGCTACGTTATGATGATTATTCAACCTTTGGTAAAGCGACAACTTGGAAAGTGGGTTTAACCTACGAAGCCACAGACGACCTAATGCTTCGTGGTGTTGCAGCAACAGGCTTTAGAGCGCCAAGCATCAGCGAATTATACGGCGGAGACACGGGTTCATTCGATTACCTAACCGATCCGTTAGGCCATGAGCAGGATCCACAAATTCTAGTTCGTTATACTTCAGATGATGATTTACAAGCCGAAGAGTCTGAATCATTAACAGCAGGTTTAGTGTATTCACCAAGCGCAATTGAAGGCTTATCTTTAACATTAGATTACTGGAGCTTCAAAGTGACTAATGCGATTACACGTCTAGATGTGCAATCAGGCATTAATGCATGTTTAATCGGTAACGACAACACAGCTTGTGAAACCTTTGGAATTGACCCTACTGCAGGTGCGGCTAAGTTTGATAACTTAACTAGCTCACTGACTAACGTAGGTTCTCAAGATACTTCAGGTATCGACTTTAACTTAGCGTATACCTTTGAAGGCTTAGGTTTAGACTGGAAGATCAGTAACGATACCACTTACTTGCTGAACTTTGAGCAAGATAATGAAGATTACACAGGCACAATTGACGGCAATTTTGGCGCCTATGCAAAAGTGCGTAATAACTTCAGTATTCAAGCGTCTCAAGGTGATTGGAGTGTGATGTATTTCAATCGTTATATCGGTGAAATGGATGACCACTATACTGATTATGATGACAGCGGTAATCCGGTTGCTGCGCTAGCTAAGGCTGATGCAGTGCTCTACCACAACATCTCTGGCACTTATCACATCAATGATGATATGACCATTATTGCGGGTGTAAAAAACCTAACAGATGAAGAACCATCAAGAGTGTCAAATGGTTCTGATGGTGGTACGGTACCTGAAGTTTATGATGTTATTGGACGTCAGTACTATGCTGGCTTCTCAATGAAGTTTTAAGCCAAAACCTTAAAAAAGCCAGCAGCCGCTGGCTTTTTATTTAAAGTCGATTTGTACCTTAACCTAATGCCGCAGTAGCAGCACTTTTTTGAATTAACTCAATTTTGTAACCATCAGGATCTTCAACAAAAGCAATTTCTGTTTTACCACCTGCAACCGGGCCAGGGGCGCGAGTGACTTTACCACCTGCTGCAGTAATTGCTGCACAACGGGCGTAGATATCTTCTTCACCAATCGCTAAATGACCAAAGCCAGTACCCAGTTCATATTGATCGACTCCCCAGTTATAGGTCAATTCAATCACGGCTTGACCGGTTGATTCTTCGCCAAAACCAACAAATGCAAGGGTATATTTATATTCAGGGTTTTCTGATTGACGTAGTAGCGTCATTCCCATAACTTCAGTATAAAAGGCGATACTGCGGTCTAAATTACCCACTCGGATCATAGTATGTAAAAGTTGCGACATGATAGTTGTCCTATAACAAGGCAAATGACAAAAGTGGATCATAACAATAGTTGTAATGGGTTAACAGTAAAGTTCAGCGTTAAATTTACTGGATTGAATATCTAAAACAGGCGCTTATTAAATTACATCAGATTAATGGCAGTTGAGAATAAGTGATCCAATATTGATAGTATGCTTGTCATTAACTCACTATCATAGATACAGATTTTTGCAGTCTAAAGCACGGTGATGCGTTACCTTATTTCGCGAAATCAAAATTGATAAAGACCTGTTTGATAAGCTTTAATTATTTCTAGCTGGAGTTTGAATCAAAAAATGAAATAAAATTTGCTTTAGTTCACAAATGCACAGTTCAACGCTACTAAAATTCTCTCAGCGCGCTATGATTTGTTCATAACAAATGGGAGATTTAACATGACAACCGAACTAAAAATGGCTTTAGGCACAACAGTAATCATTGCAATTTGTTTCAGTGCTTTCTTTGTTTCACTTTTTTAAATACCCAATCGACCATTCAATCGACATAATCAAAAAAGCCGCTTATAGCGGCTTTTTTTGATCTTAAATAAAACCTACAAGTACGTGGAGTTTATTCTTCTGGATAAACTTTCTGGCTAAATTCACATAAATCTTCAATGATGCACGATCCACAACGCGGTTTTCTGGCAATACAGGTATATCTACCATGTAGAATAAACCAGTGATGTACATCGACTTTAAATTCAGCAGGGGTGACCTTAAGCATTTTCTCTTCAACTTGGTCTACATTTTTACCCATAGCAAATTTAGTACGGTTCGCCATTCTAAATATGTGGGTATCGACTGCAATAGTTGGCCAACCAAAAGCCGTATTGAGTACCACGTTAGCTGTTTTACGACCTACACCAGGAAGTGCTTCTAATGCTTCACGATTTTCAGGAACTTCGCCTTGATGAAGATCGATTAACATTTTACAGGCGTTTATGACGTTAACGGCTTTGTTATTGTATAAACCTATGGTTTTAATATATTGCTTTAACCCGTCTACACCTAAATCATAAATCGCTTGTGCGGTGTTAGCAACTGGGAACAATTTATCGGTGGCCTTGTTTACGCTCACATCAGTTGCTTGAGCAGAAAGAGTTACGGCAACTAACAATTCAAAAGGCGAACTAAAATTGAGTTCAGTTTCTGGTTTCGGATTATTGTCTCGTAATCGCTTGAGTATTTGTATTCGTTTTTGTTTATTCATCAGAAAACTAGCTCACTTTGGTGATACGTGCACGCTCCACCACCTGGGATTGAATTTTAGGTTGGCGCTGTTTAACCTTTTGATCAATCACATTCTTCAAGGCGATTAATAATCCCATCGCAATAAATGCTCCAGGTGGAAGTAATGCCAGCAAAAACGTGTTATCCACTTGCCATAGCTGAATTGTAAGTGATTTAGCCCAATCGCCGAGGAGTAAATCTGCGCCATCAAATAAAGTGCCTTGCCCAAGAATTTCTCGAGTTGCGCCTAATACGACTAACACTGCGGTGAAGCCAACGCCCATCATTAATCCATCAAATGCTGAGTGGGCTAGGGAGTTACGTGAAGCGAAAGCTTCTGCACGACCGATGATCACGCAATTGGTTACAATGAGCGGTAAGAAAATCCCCAGAGATAAATACAAGCCATATGCATAAGCATTGACGAGTAATTGTACGCAGGTAACCAGTGCTGCAATTATCATAACAAACACAGGGATACGAATTTCTTTAGGAACAAAGTCACGAACCAGAGACACTAAAATATTAGATCCGACTAACACTATTAGTGTAGCAATTCCCAATCCAAGCGCGTTTGTGATTGTGGCTGTCACAGCTAACAGCGGACATAATCCTAATAATTGTACTAAACCAGGGTTATTAGACCATAATCCTTGCTTCGCGATTTCTTGATACTTACTCATGGGATTCTCCGCAGCGGCGACCACTTTGGTAAAGTGTTTTACGATTTGCGTCAACAAAAGTCACGGCGTTGTTAATTGCCCTAACATAGGCTCTAGGGGTAATAGTCGCACCGGTAAATTGATCAAATTGTCCACCGTCTTTTTTTACTGCCCAAGAAGGGTCATCTTTGTGCCATTGCTGACCGGTAAAATAGGTTACCCAATCTGATTTTCGTTGTTCAATTTTATCACCTAGCCCAGGTGTTTCTTGATGAACAAGAGTGCGTACACCCAGGACATTATTATCATTATCTATACCGATAATAAGCTTTATGTCACCGTTGTAACCATCTGGCGCAATAGCTTCTATCGCAATCGCGCTAGGTATCTGGGATTGCATTGCAATATAGGCAGGGAGATCATCTTCTGTGCCTAACAGCTCAGCAGAGTTAACTAAAATACATTGTGATACTAACTCATTATCATAGTATTGCGAGGGGATAACTTGGGTTAATGTTTGGCTGAGTTGTTCACGTTGCTGCTGTAAAATCATGTCTTTAGTCAGCCCGTTAACTACCGCCACTAGGCCAGTACAACAGAGCGCAAACACACCCAAAATAGTGCCATTTTTAAGCATCGAATTATCTTTGATTGACACAATTTAACTCCCTGAGCGATGACCATATGTTCTTGGGCGAACATAATGATCGATAAAAGGGGCACACATATTTGCCAACAATACTGCAAATGCGACCGCATCAGGATAACCACCAAAGGTTCTTATCACATAAATCAACGCACCTATCATAGCGCCGAATATGATGCGTCCTCGAGCACTTGTGGCTGCGGTGACAGGATCGGTTGCAATAAAGAAGGCCGCCAACATAGTCCCACCTGAAAATAAGTGCATAATGGGGCTAACATGGGTATCAGGATTAAGCAGAAAACCAAAACTGGAACAAATAAATAATGCGGTAAGTATCCCAAAGCTTATATGCCAGCGAATAACTTTGAGTTTGAGCATGATCAATCCGCCGATAAGGAAAGCAAAGTTAACCTCAAACCAACCCAAGCCCGTCATGCTTGAGAAAATAGGTTTTGCTAAACTTTCATGGGTTGTCAGCCCCATAGATAAGTCGGTTTTCAATGTATCAAGCGGGGTAGCCATTGTCGTGCCGTCAATGGCGAGATTATGGCCTGTCAAAATAATATCCGAAGTTGAATTGAATATCACTTTCCAAGCATATGATATATCTACGGATTGTTGTGCAGCTGACATTGGCGACACCCAGTCGGTCATTTGTACCGGAAAGGAGATAAGCAGTAAAACGTAACCCGCCATAGCGGGATTAAATAAATTATTGCCGAGCCCACCGTATAGATGTTTAACAATGATAATTGAAAATAGGGTGCCAATAACAATTACCCACCAAGGTGCTAACGGTGGAATAGCAATAGCAAGTAATAATGCGGTGACTAAGGCACTGTTATCAGCTAATGTCGATTTAATCGGTCGATTTCGCAGAGCTAATATTGTGGCCTCAGCCGCATATGCCGTTATGATGGCGATAGCGATTTGTAATAATGTGCCATATCCAAAAAAGTAAAGCTGAGCAGCAATACCGGGAATTAAGCAAAGTACGACTCGTTGCATGACTTTTGCTGTTTGCAATGTCGTGCCTACATGGGGTGACGAGGCAATCTTAAATGCCATGATTAATCCTTTTTCTCAGCTTGTTGAGCGAGTTTTTTCGCTTTCGCTTTCGCTACTGCAGCTGCGACTTTGGCTTTTTTATCCAATGCGGCTGTGTCGACATTTTCAGTTTGCGATGCTCTTGTGGATATATCCGATAACGCTGACTTTACATTGCTGCTTTCAGTCTGCTGTAGTTTTTTGGCTTTCGCCTTTGCAACTGCTGCAGCAATACGTGCTTTTTTGTCCTGTTCTACATTTTCAGGTTCAGCATCAGCAATAATCTCATTGTCTGAACTTGTTGATGTTCCATTGCTAATTTGTGTATTCAAATTTATTGGCAAAGAAGATGAAGACTCATCAGCTGCTGTTCTATCGTGTCCTTGTGGTGATTTTTTCGCTTTTGCCTTTGCGATGGCTAAAGCCACGCGTGCTTTTTTATCCAGTGAACCAATATCAGTTTTGGATTCCGTCACAAGCTTTTCTGAACCAATGCTACTGGCAACGGCCGTTTTTGTTATTGAGCTAACGTCTGCAAGTTCATTACCATCGGTATCATTGGCTATCCCAACCTGTTGTAATTTTTTAGCTTTTGCTTTGGCAATAGCGGCAGCGACTTTGGCTTTTTTGTCATTTACTGTTGAGTCAATTTCTAACGTTGAAACACTCGCTGAGTCATTAACAACTACATCAGATGTAATAACTTGATTGTGTTGAGCAGCCTTTTTCGCTTTAGCACGTGCAACCGCTGCCGCAATACGGTCTTGCTGCGACATGCTAACTTCAGCAACATTACCGATAGAATTATCTTGCTGCAGTGTATTATTTTCAGCTGATGACGGAGGCGGTGTAGCTTGCGCCGCTTTTTTCGCTTTAGCTCTGGCTATCGCTGCGCTTACGGCAGATTTTTTATTTACGGAATCACTGACAGCTTGGTTATTTTGAATATCTGTTTGCTGATTGACGTCATTAGACTGGGCTGCTTTTTTGGCCGCAATCCTGGCCATTGCAGCGGCGACAGCATCTTTATCTGATGATTTCATATTCGCCTGGCGTTTTTCAGCGGCTTCTTTCGCTTTTGCTTCACGGGCTAACTTTTCATCTTCTAAACGTTGAAGTCTGGCTTCAAATCTCTGTTTTGCTTGTTCCGCAAGGACTTTTTCTTCAGCTTCAACTCTTAATGCTGATTTGGCAATACGATAATATTCAACTAAAGGGATATCGCTTGGACACACATAGCTGCAGCAGCCGCATTCAATACAATCTTGTAAATTGAAACTGGCGGCTTTGTCGTATTCTTCTGCCTTAGCGTGCCAAAACAATTGTTGTGGCAATAAAAGAGCTGGGCACGCAATCGCGCATTCGCCACAGCGGATACAGGCTTTTTCATCACTGTCAGGGCTAATTTCGTCATTAGACGGCGCTAAAATACAGTTTGTTCCCTTTAAAATAGGCACATAGGCGTTGTTTATGGCATAGCCCATCATAGGGCCACCGATGATCAGTTTCTGATCACTCGAAGGGCTAAAATCAACTAATTTAAGTGCAGTTGATACTGGCGTGCCGATTGGTAGCCAATAATTGCCGGGACGGTGAATATTTTTACCCGTTAGGGTCACGACCCGTTCTACGAGTGGTTTGCCATAATAGATGGCATCTTGAATGGCAAAAGCGGTGCCGACATTTTGTACAACAATGCCTAATTGAGATGGCAAGCAGCCACTTGGCACTTCTTTACCTGTGATGATTTGAATCAGTTGTTTTTCACCACCGGAAGGATATTTAGTGGGGATAACTGTCACTCTGGCGCTGTTTGCTGGTAGTTTACTGTGATTAATAGCCTGCTGCATCGCTTCTGCAGCTTCAGGTTTGTTATCTTCAATGGCAATAATAATGCGCTGTGGATTTAATAGGCGATGAATAATTTCAACACCCTTTAATATCTCATCACTGTGCTCGCGCATTAAACGATCATCAGAGGTGATATAAGGCTCACATTCAACACCATTAATGATGACAAGATCAATCTCACTTGCGGTATTTAATTTGATATGTGTTGGAAATGCAGCTCCACCCATACCAGCAATACCTGCCAGCTTAATTTTGGAGATAATCTCATCATTGGTCAGTGCAGAGGGCTCGGAAACAATGAGATCACACCAAGTATCATTACCATCTGCATCTATGATACAACTCAACACTGGTAAACCAGAGGCGTGGTTACTGGCTACCGGTTTAATCGCCGTCACAGTACCAGACGTTGGGGCATGAACCGGTAAATAGATAAATCCATTACCTTCGGTTAATACTTGGCCTTTTAAAACCGTTTGACCGACGTCAACCAGCAAACGAGCCTGCTCACCAACCTGAGGGATAGGAACGACAAACTGCTTTGCTAATGGTAATCGACTAATTGCTTGCTGATTCGATAACTGTTTAAGCTCAGGAGGATGAATTCCCCCAGGAGACTGCCAGAGTGAGCCTTTATCTAATTGTTCTAATAAAGTTAACACTATCTATCCTCTAGGCTTTCTGACACAAGGGTGACAGGTATCGCATTAAGCTTCCAGTCCCAGTTTTTTAATGTGGTCTCTACAGGAAGCATATCAATACAGTCAACGGGGCAGGGCTCAACACATAAATCGCAACCGGTGCAATCTTTTGCAATGACTGTGTGCATTAATTTACCCGCGCCTAAAATTGCATCAACTGGACAAGCTTGGATGCATTTAGTGCAGCCAATACATTCGTCTTCTCGAATGTAAGCCACTTTTTTTACTGCTTCTTGGGCTTCTTGATTCAATGGCTCGGGCTCAACACCCATTAATTCTGCTAACTTTTCCATAGTAGCTGTGCCACCGGGAGGACATTTATTGACTTTATCACCATTGGCTATGGCTTCAGCATAGGGACGACATCCTGGATAACCACACTGGCCACATTGTGTTTGGGGTAAAAGTGCTTCCACTTGATCTATGATGGGATTGCCTTCCACTTTAAATTTATCGGCGGCGAATCCTAAAATTATGCCAAAAACGATAGCGGCAATTGTCAGTACAGCAACAGCTATAAAAATACTGGTCATCATTACTTCACTAGCCCCGCAAATCCCATAAAGGCTAATGACATCAGACCTGCTGTGATCATAGCAATCGCTCCACCTTTGAATGGTAACGGCACATCAGCGGCAGCAAGTCGCTCACGCATTGCAGAAAATAAGATTAAAACCAATGAAAAACCTACCGCGGCACCAAAACCATATACCGCAGACTGCAGAAAGTTATGATCTTCATTTACGTTCAATAGTGCGACGCCTAAAACTGCACAGTTGGTGGTAATCAAGGGCAGGTAAATACCCAATGCGCGATGCAATGTGGCACTGGTTTTTTGAACTAACATTTCAGTGAATTGCACAACAACAGCGATTACGAGGATAAAGCTCATGGTTCGTAAGTACGCTAAATCAAAGGGTTGCAGCAAAAATTCATTGGTTAAATAGCTTAAAATCGATGCTAGGGTTAACACAAAAGTGGTCGCCATTGACATACCGATCGCGGATGCCAACTTGCTGGATACCCCCATAAAGGGGCATAAACCAAGAAATTTAACTAATACAAAGTTGTTGACCAGTACTGTGCCAATCAATAAGAGAAGATACTCTGTCATCGCTACGCATTTATTAATAAAAGATCTGCGTATTATCTAAGGTTTAGCGCTGAGAAACAACGGATAAAAAATAAGGTTAACGAGATTTTCGTTAACCTTACCGTAAAAATGTTTACACGTTTGCCAAACTGAAAACGAAATCGACTTAATTGGACTTAATTACCTCGTCTGGTTTGGCGATGTAATAGCCCTGTAAACCATCGACTAACAGTTTTTCAAGGGTTAGTTTTTCATCTTGACGCTCAACGCCAGTGGCGAAAACTAGAATATTCAACCGTTTCGCAATATCAACAATCATACGGACAAAAAATTTATTATTGTTGTCTGCTTCGATCGCATCGCTGTAGCTGCTATCTAGTTTTATGTAATCCGGTCTAACTTCGCGGAAAAATTTAAAAGATGTAAATCCGAGACCAAAGCGCTCAACGGCAACTTTCGCGCCGACTTTATGAAGTTCAGATACAAAGCGATAACTGGCATTTAAATTTGTTTGCATCCCAGACTCGTTAATTTCGAATACTAATCTTGAGGCTTCTTTACGGTGATTACTCAATATATCTTTTAACCAGTAAATAAATACATCCTGTAAAGCTGATGTGGCACTAATATTGACGCCGAATGCGCCTAATAAGCTTGGATTCTCTTGCATTAATTTGAGTGTGTTAGTCACAATCATTTTATCTAATTCAATACTCAATCCATATCTTTCCGCCATTGCAATTACTGTGGCGGTAGGTAAATGCTGTCCCTCAGCATTATAAAAACGTGATAATAGCTCTCTATATAAATCGTTATCTGTATTACAGGGTAATATCGGTTGCTGATAAAACTTAACACCGCGTCGATTCATGATGTCGTTAATGGTTATTTTCCAGTGTTCATCACCTGATTTTTCATTGCCTTCAAATTTCTCTAAATAATGAAAACGGTTAGGCCCTAGGGTTTGCGCGATACTCACTGCTGAATCAGCCATGGCTAATAATGTGATCGGATCATTTGCAGATTGGTAAGGCACAATTCCGATATGGGCAACAGAATCTTTTTGAGTGCTTAAGGTATAATCATCAAATTGCTGCTTAAGCTTTTCAATATAATTGATACTGTCTTTAACTGTTGAGTTTTCTAAAAAAAGTGCAAAGTCACTGCTAGAGATTCGATAGTACTCTGTTATTGCGTTTCTGTTACCAGCTTTTCTAATGCAGTCTGACAACTGAGCTAAATAATCATCGCCAGCAATTCGGCCATGCAGTTGATTAATGTTGGCAAGTTCTGAAGCTTTGATCATCACTAGCACACCAAATTCATTTTTTTGAGAGTCAGTCAGTTTATCTAATTGTGTGATAAACCTTGGGCGTGTGGAAAATTCAGTGACAGGATCAAGATACGCTGATTTAGTGAGCTTTTCATTTTCTAATCTGATCGACTCTAAACTTTCTTTTAACCGTGAACGGCATTTTTCTAGTGCATGACCGATAGGGGTGAGTAAGCCTTTTAGACGAGATGTTTCAATAGCTTGAAACGAAAGTGTTGAAATACTGTCTATATACTGAGCCGCGTAATTGATGCGCCTTTTATGTGTGAATACTAACAAGGCAAATAACAGCATTAAAACCATATAAGTAATGAAGAGCAGTTCAAAAATCTCTTGTAAATTAGCTAGGCTATTACCGATGACATTGGCAGAGTTTAAACGTACTTGCATACGCCCTTCAGGAAAATTGAAACTGTGGTCTAAATCTACTTTAAATAATTTATCAGAAATATTTTGGTCAACAGTGGCTAAGGTGCCAAAAGTATAGTTATGGCTGCTATCTGAGCTATGGCTGTATTGAAAAAACTGAAAGCTATTATCTTGGCTAAAGGTTTTATATAAGTCTTCACCATCACCTGTCCAATAACGGTATTTTTCGACATAAGTAATAAAGTTTTGGCGAGCAGATTCTGCTTGAATTTGCACTCGATGGTCTTCAAGAGTATACACGCGTACAAACAAGAACCCAAAAACAAGTAATAGTATCAACTGAAAGGATTTTGATAAGCCCATAACATATCCATAATATAAGGGTGATCTCTTTTCACACTAACATCAGTGAACAAAATCAAAATAAATAATTCACGGTATTTCTGATTTGTGCGTTTTACCAAAGAGTTGAATGCGCAATAGCAAAAGAATCATAACAGAAATCATTAGACTAATTCACTAGCCTGAATAGGTTATATTTTAGCAGTTTATGAAAAGTGTGTATTTTTTTTGAATAGGGAGGATAAAAGCGGATTTTAGTTGGCTCCCCAGACTGGACTTGAACCAGTGACATACGGATTAACAGTCCGCCGTTCTACCGACTGAACTACTGGGGAATCGGAACTAATATATTTGATTTTTTGATGGCTCCCCAGACTGGACTTGAACCAGTGACATACGGATTAACAGTCCGCCGTTCTACCGACTGAACTACTGGGGAATTGATCAAAATTTTAAGTGGCTCCCCAGACTGGACTTGAACCAGTGACATACGGATTAACAGTCCGCCGTTCTACCGACTGAACTACTGGGGAATACTTAAATTATATTATATGGCTCCCCAGACTGGACTTGAACCAGTGACATACGGATTAACAGTCCGCCGTTCTACCGACTGAACTACTGGGGAATTCTATAATACTGCTTTCAACTTAACTTGCTATTGGCTCCCCAGACTGGACTTGAACCAGTGACATACGGATTAACAGTCCGCCGTTCTACCGACTGAACTACTGGGGAATCGTTTAGCAATGTATTGCTGAGAACGGAGCGCATAGTAAAACGCTCTGTTGCATGAGTCAACTCGAGTTCTAAAAAAAAGTGAAATTAACTTGTTAACTGCTCATGTAATGTGCATCGTGAACGACTTTTGGGCATTAATCATAAAAAATGAACACTTTGTCTTTATTTTCAGATAGTGGAGGAATTTCGTAACAGGTTTGAATGAGGATAGGGTTCTAGAATACATTTATAGTTGATATGTGCTTCTGACGATATTAAATAAATCACCAACAAGTAGGATCATGTTAGGTTTATTTTGGTAGAACGCTAGAACGTCTCTCCACTCGTCACGCGAAATTTTACCTGAAAGATCTTCAGATCTTTGTTAAGTCATGGGATAACTAGGCTGCAAATAGATGGTTTAAAGATTTGTATTTATCTATCGTAATAGTTAGCAATTATGAATAATGCTGCACTGTAATGGCTAACTCTGCAGTGTAAGAGGTGAGTCAGCTACAGTAGCTTAGTTAGAAATGATTATTATTTTCCAAATATTCCAATAACCGCGATGATATCAATGCGCTTTTTATCTCCATCAGATAAAAATATTTTGTTCCCTATACTACCAATTGCAGCAGATGATCTAATCGATTGCTGAGTAGAGGCATTGTTTTGTTGTTGTAACCGGAAAACAGAATAAAGCGAAAACATTTCAAATGTAATAAACTTTCATCAAGCTATGATGACACTTCTGTGAATTGAGCATAACCTCAATCCCGCATGCTGACTGAGGTTGTGTGAGTTATCCACTAATTCTGTGGATAAGCTTGTGGGTTACTCATATTTATAGGCTGCAAACACTGATTAAGCCTGAGTTCAGCTTAAAATGGTAGATTTATTTAGCAGGTTCTTAAGTTATTGTTTGTGCTAGATAAAAAAAATGCAAGGTGTTTTTTTTAGTGGGCGATATTTAAGTTGCAAAAATGTAATTGGTTTCAAACTGCTATTGTGTATTAAATTGCAGTTAACCTTGGTGTTTAAGGCTGTTAATGCCGATATTACTGAGGTAATGCATGTTGTTTGATAGTTTCATCTCGTTATCATCAATTTGACATTTATCTATGATTGTCGCTTCACTGTGCAATTAATCGCTAGGGTTCATAGTCGTTTTTTATTATGATAATTGTATTACATGGCTAATTTTGCATAACATGACTAAATAGGGAACGCGCGTGTCAGAACAGCTGTTTCGTTTACACTCTCAATATTCTCCCGCTGGCGATCAACCCACGGCAATTAAGCAATTAATCGAAGGATTACGCAATGGGGTTGCTAGCCAAACCTTATTAGGTGTTACTGGCTCAGGCAAAACATACACTATTGCCAATGTGATTCAAACGATGGGACGGCCAACGATCATTATGGCCCCAAACAAGACTCTTGCAGCGCAGCTTTATGGCGAAATGAAAGAGTTCTTTCCTGACAATGCCGTTGAATATTTTGTTTCTTACTATGATTATTACCAGCCAGAAGCTTACGTACCTGCTTCTAATACCTTTATAGAAAAAGATGCATCTGTTAACGCTCATATCGAACAAATGCGCCTATCAGCAACTAAAGCGCTTCTAGAGCGTAAAGATGTGGTACTCATCGCGTCGGTATCTGCTATTTATGGTCTCGGTGATCCAGACTCCTATTTGAAAATGTTGCTGCATCTTCGCCAAGGGGATTTCATGGGGCAGCGCGACATACTGATCCGCCTCAGTGAGCTGCAATATAAGCGCAATGATATTGAATTACAGCGTGGTACGTATCGGGTGAGAGGCGAGGTTATTGATATTTTTCCTGCCGATTCTGAACGTGATGCAATTCGAGTAGAATTATTTGATGATGAAATTGAGCGTTTAAGTGAGTTTGACCCACTCACTGGGCAGATTATTAAACGTATTGCTCGAACCACTATTTATCCAAAAACTCACTATGTCACTCCCAAAGAAAAGATTTTGGCAGCAACAGAATTCATCAAAGAAGAACTTAGGGTGCGTCGTCAATATTTACTAGAAAATCATAAGTTAATCGAAGCCCAGCGCATTTCTGAGCGGGTTCAATATGATGTAGAGATGATGGTTGAGCTAGGATATTGCTCTGGCATTGAAAATTATTCACGTTATTTATCGGGTAGAGCTCCGGGTGAAGGCCCACCGACATTGTTAGATTATTTACCTGCTGATGGCCTGTTAATCATCGATGAGTCTCATGTTACGGTTCCACAAATTGGAGCCATGTATAAAGGTGATAGAAGTCGAAAAACAACCTTAGTTGAATATGGCTTTCGCTTACCATCAGCACTTGATAATCGGCCACTTAAATTCGAAGAATTTGAAAACTTAATGCCACAAACAATATTTGTGTCGGCAACCCCAAGCCAATATGAATTAGATAAAAGTGATGGTGAGATTGCAGAACAGGTTGTAAGGCCTACAGGGTTACTCGATCCTGAGATTGAAGTAAGACCTGTTGGTATTCAAGTTGATGATTTACTATCTGAAATTCATAAAAGAGTCGCTGTTAATGAGCGGGTGCTTGTGACGACATTGACCAAAAAAATGAGCGAAGATTTAACTGACTATCTTGACGAGCATGGGGTAAAAGTTCGTTATATTCATTCAGATATTGATACCGTTGAACGGATGGAAATTATTCGTGATCTACGCCTAGGGCATTTTGATGTGATCGTCGGAATCAACCTATTACGTGAAGGTTTAGATATGCCAGAAGTGTCGTTGGTATGTATTTTAGATGCGGATAAAGAAGGCTTTTTACGCTCAGAACGATCACTTATTCAAACTATTGGACGTGCGGCGCGTAATATCAACGGCAAAGTGATCCTGTATGCTGATAGGATCACAAACTCGATGGCCAAAGCGATAGGTGAAACTGAGCGACGTCGTGATAAACAGCGTTTACATAATCAAACCCACGGTATTACGCCAAAAGGGGTCGTCAAGAGTATTACTGATGTCATGGACGTGGGTGACAGTAAGCAAGGTAAACGCTCTAAAACTTTTGAGAAGAACGATAGAGTGGCAGAATCTAGCCCTCAATACCTGAGCATAACGGATATTAGTCATCAAATAGATTTACTTGAAAAGCAGATGCTTGAACACGCTAAAAATCTTGAGTTTGAACAAGCCGCAGCGTTAAGAGATGAGGTTAAGCAACTTAGAGAGCAACTTATTATCGCTTCTTAGCCGTAAAATTGTTGAGTGTTATTATTTAAAAATAAAAAATTTAGACATAAAAAACGCGCTAATTAAGCGCGTTTTTTTCTGCAAGCTGATTATTTAGAAGTTTGCTGAACGTGGTGCGCGAGGGAATGGTATCACATCGCGAATGTTGTTTACGCCAGTGACATAAGAGACTAAACGCTCAAAACCTAAACCAAAGCCCGCATGTGGCACAGTACCGTAACGACGTAAATCGCGATACCACCAATAATCTTCCTGGCTTAGATCCATTTCAGCTAAACGGGCATCAAGTACATCCAAACGCTCTTCACGTTGCGCACCCCCGATAATCTCACCAATACCGGGCGCTAAAACGTCCATTGCAGCAACAGTTTTGCCGTCATCGTTCAGACGCATGTAGAAAGCTTTAATGTCTTTTGGATAGTTTTTAACAACTACAGGCGCTTTAAAGTGTTCTTCTGCAAGGTAACGTTCATGCTCAGATTGTAAATCGATACCCCATTCAACGGCGAATTCGAATGTCTTGCCACAATTCTTTAAAATTTCAACAGCGTCAGTATAATCGACCTGCGCGAAATCGCTGTTTACGAATGATTGCAAACGCTCAATCACTGTGTTGTCTACACGCTGATTAAAGAAAGTTAAATCATCCATACGCTCTTCAAGTACAGCATTGAATGCGAACTTAAGCATTTTTTCAGCAAGTTCTGCAGCATCATCTAACGTTGCAAACGCCACTTCAGGTTCTACCATCCAAAATTCAGCCAAATGGCGAGTGGTATTGGAGTTTTCTGCACGGAAAGTTGGCCCAAAAGTGTACACTTTAGATAAAGCACACGCATAAGTCTCAGCATTTAACTGACCCGATACGGTTAGGAATGCTTCTTTACCGAAAAAGTCTTTGTCATAATCCACTTTACCTGCGTCAGTTAGCGGTAAGTTTTCCATGTCCAGTGTTGAAACACGGAACATTTCTCCCGCACCTTCACAGTCAGAAGCTGTGATAAGTGGGGTAGAAACCCAAATAAAACCTTCTTGATGGTAAAAACGGTGAATAGCCTGTGATAAACAGTTACGTACGCGGGCAACTGCACCAATGATATTGGTACGTGGACGTAGATGAGCTAATTCACGAAGGTGTTCAATTGAGTGACGCTTAGCTGCCATTGGGTAGGTATCTGGATCATCGACAAAACCCGTTACATTTATTGAGGTAACTTGTAACTCAAATGCTTGTCCTGCACCTGGAGATTCTACAACCGAACCGGTCATTTCAACGGCACAACCTGCGGTTAATTTTAAAACGTCTTGCTCATAATTATCTAAGCTATTTGGCACAACGCCTTGGATAGGGTCAAAACATGAACCATCATAAACGGCTAAGAATGAGATACCCGCTTTTGAATCACGACGAGTTCTAACCCATCCTTGTACGGTTACTGATGAACCAACAGCGTGTTCACCTTTAAAAACTGAAGCGACAGATGCAATGCTCATTGTTGCTTTATTCTCCAAGATCAAAATAGTAAGTAATTTTGTGTTTATCTTACCTTTATGGTGGCTTTTCTCAAGCTGAAAAAGTTATTCTAAGCGTATTAATGTGATAGTTTTACCAAGCAGAGGTAAATAATCTGCTAAATTGATACTTTTAAAGTTATTTAAGCAATTTTGATGTGTTGGGGTAAATGGTTAATGACCACAAATCAAATATTGGATAAGGAAGTAAAATGTCTCGGTTAGATGTACTACAAGTTATATTGACAGTGTTGTCAATTCTAGGTTGGAGTTTGGCCATCTATGCATTACTGATTTATGGTGAAGCAAGACCTGATCGTGCGGTAGGCTACTTTTTGTCCAAAGGCGTTGAAGTCCGTTTTGATTGGGATCCGGCGTTAACTGTGAAGTTAGAACATATTATTTGGTGGTGCGCAGGAGTGAGTTTACTTAACTTACTGGTAAATTTTTATGCCAAAACCACTGCTCGAATTGGATTTTGGTTTAATATTCCATTGTTGTGTCTTGTTTCTTTATCAGCAGGTTTGTATATACGCTACGTTGTGTAGCGTTCAGTTATCAATATGGCGGCACAATAAATCAATAATGGCTGCTGTGACGCCCCAAATAAATTTATCTTCGAACGGCATATAATGCACCTTATATAATTTACCTTTGCGCCAATGTTGTCCCAAATGACGATTTTCATTTTGTTTAAAGTAATTCAAAGGTACTTTAAAGCAACTGTCTACCTCACCAGGATCGATAACTAACTCGAATGGTTTGTTAATAATGCCTACAATCGGGGTGATGGTAAATCCGGTAAAGGTTTTATGGGGAGGAAAAGCACCGATAACCGTTACATTGTTTCTCTTTAATCCAATTTCTTCTTCTGCTTCACGTAATGCGGTGTCCATCGCATCTTTATCCTTAGCTTCAAATTTACCACCTGGAAAACTGATTTGGCCTGGATGATGCCTAAGGTGTAGCGGGCGTTTAGTTAACAATAAGTATAGCTGGTCATCAATTTGCTCAATTGGGATCAACACGGCGGCTTCACGTCCAGGAAAATGAGCTGGGGCTGAAGTGATGTTATTGGCAGAAAGTGGCTGTAATTGAAAGCGGATCAAGAATTCATTTAATTGCATAAGAAAGTGTATAAGCCATTAGTATCTTGCAAAAGTGCTGTCATCGGTTAGCTGACAATTGAAAAATTGTGAGTGTGTTAATGCGATTAGTTTAAGTTAACTCAGTCGTGGTCTAATCAAAAGCAATATCTTAATTTTGTCTTGGAATAATAATTATCTGTGGTGCTTGTAGTCAATCGGCAACTTAAGTAGTCTTGTTTTCTTTTGTCGATGGAATGCGCTGTGATAGCCAATTTATTACTCCTGTTAACTGCTGCGGTATGGGGCTTTGGTTTTGTTGCTCAATCAATGGGTATGGACCATTTATCGCCTTTTATGTTCAACGGGTTACGCTTTTTAATTGGGGCGATAAGTTTACTGCCTTTGCTGTGGTATTTTGCGAATAAAAAAACACTGTTAGTCGGTAATCAAAAGTCATTACTTTTGGCATCAATTAGCGCGGGTTCTGTGCTGTTTTTCGCTGCTTCATTACAACAGGTAGGATTGCAATTTACCTCTGCAGCCAATGCCGGTTTCATCACGGGATTGTATATTGTCATTGTCCCAGTATTGGGATTAATCCTTAAGCATCAGACCGGAGTGAATACTTGGGTCGGTTGTGCTATTGCTGTTGTTGGGCTTTATTTTTTAAGTATTAAAGATGACATGAGTATTGGCTATGGAGATTTATTACAACTTATCGGTGCGTTTTTTTGGGCTATTCATATTCTCATTATCGACCATTTTGCTAAAAAGCATTCTCCAATTTTATTATCACATCTACAGTTTATTTTTTGTGGTTTGTTAAGTATCGCTGTCTCTTTGATAATTGAGACTACGGTTGTAGGTAACATAGGGTTAGCCTGGGCTGCATTGGCATATTCTGGCATTGTTTCTGTTGGTGTTGGGTATACATTACAGGTAGTCGCCCAAAAAAATGCTCATCCAGCGCATGTGGCCATTATTTTAAGCTTAGAAACGGTTTTTGCTGCCGTAGGTGGCATTTTATTATTAGGTGAAACACTAGAACCACGCGCTTTGTTAGGCTGTAGCTTAATGTTGGCGGGGATTTTAGTCTCACAGATCCCACTGCGATATTTTATTAAATCGTGGAAACAAACTAAACATACTCAAGTTCAATCTGATTAATGTATGACTAGCCCTTAAGCATCTTATTGAATGAATAGTGATTTAAAGCTGTGACAGGTAATTATTTAATATTGAATAGTCTAATGGTTCCACTCAATTTTACCGCTAACTAAAAATCAATGATTTATTAACGGTAAAGTTGAGTAGTTTTAATCAATAATGCTTTTTCTGTTGTTCATTTAAAGGCTTAAGCAGAGCCTAACTTGCTATGCCTGCTTGTTTCAGTGTTTGTGCCTTAATGTTTCGCAAGATAAGCATAAACTCAGTTTTAAAAATCGACCATGACAAACATTTTTTTGTTAAAGCTCTCTATTCAGTTCTAAAATACCGGCATTTTTACTACCAAATAGCTGTTGATGAAGCCTTGCCGCGAATTCGTCTGTCATGCCAGAAATATAATCCGCCATCACCCTCATGGGATTATTGTTTTCTTGTTCAGATTTTGCCCAACGTTCTCCGGTGTTTAGGGGCAAAAGCCGCTGTGGATCTGAAGCAAAAGCTTCAAACAATTCCATCACAATTTGCTGACCTTTATATTCAAGCATTTGAATTTCAGGCTTTCGGATCACGTACTTAAAAACAAACTGTTTAAGCACAGTTAATGTGGTGGCAAAATCTAATTCAAGTTCAGCATGATACTTGAGTAAATGTTCATCAAATTCAGGTTTTATTTGAATATTGATTGCCGTGACAAACGCGTTAACCAAAGTGCCGATAGCGTCTTTACGTAAATGATGTTGATTCGAGAATAATTTGGCACCTATGCTGTGAATTTCATTCTTTAGCCAGCTATCTTGTATGTGTTGCAACGAGGCCACTACATCTTCCTGCCACTGGTGTGGATTAACGATCCCCATGACGATAGCATCTTCTAGATCGTGTACCGCATAAGCAATATCGTCGGCTAATTCCATAATGGAACAATCGAGTGATTTAAATTTTGTTTTTAAATGTGGGTAATTAGGGTGGTGCTGACTTTGCTCACTTGATAAAAATAACCGGCGATCATTTTCTGTTAAACTTGATAACACCCAATCTAAGATGGGTTTATCATCATCGAACACCCCCTTAACGGGTGGCCAATCTGATGGTTTTAACTGCCTGTGATTTATCACAGGGGCGGGATGAGTGTTTATTCTTAATTGGGAATAGGGTGCTGGATATTTCAATATACCCAATAGTGTTCTACGGGTTAAATTCATCCCTGTGGATGGAGTGTATGGTTCTAAACGAGTCAATATTCTGAATGTTTGGCCATTTCCTTCAAAGCCCCCATGATCGCGCATCATGTAATGTAATGCGACTTCCCCCCCGTGGCCAAAGGGCGGATGACCAATATCATGTGCTAAACACAATGATTCTATTAAGCTCATGGAGTTAAGCAAATATTTAAGGTTAGGGTATTTACGTCTTAATTGCGCGGCAATACCCGTGCCTATCTGTGACACTTCAAGTGAGTGAGTTAAGCGTGTACGATAAAAATCATTCATGCCTATGCCTAAAACCTGTGTCTTTGCTTGTAGGCGTCTAAACGCTGCACTGTGTAATATTCTTGCTCTGTCACGCTGAAAAGGGCTGCGATGATCGTTTCTGCGCTGTTTATCTTCACCGGATATGCGCTGGTGCCAGATATTCTCATGGGCCTGAATATTATCGGGACTTGAAATAGCAGATTGAGGTAGAGAAGGTGAATTAGAGGCAGATGGCATAGCCGAAAATCCTTATAATTTCAGATGAACATTACCATTTAACTATTTTGTTAAAGCATGCTCAAACATTGGCTAAATTAATAACCAGATCTTACTGTACTTTACGCACTAATATCTTGATATGCTAGTTTTTATCTTTTGCACAATGGTATTGATTCATCCAATATTGATACGAAAAGTAAGGTAGATGATTATGAATAAGAATGTGGTTATTACAGGGGCTAATCGGGGTATTGGACTGGCCTTGGTAAAGGGTTATATTGCACAAGGTTATCAAGTGTATGCAGTTTGTAGGCATTCATCTGTTGAGTTAAATGCATTACCTGTTATTACGGTCAAAGATGTAGATGTGACGTCTGATGATGGGATTAATAAGCTTTTAAGAGACCTGGAACAGATAACCATTGATGTGCTTATTTGTAACGCTGGGATACTTCGTGATGAAAGTTTATCCGAACTAAACATTGATACCATTCGCGCACAGTTTGAAGTAAATGCCCTCGCGCCTCTTAGAATCGTATCTGGATTACAAGCACAATTAAACAGTGGCGCTAAAGTCGCCATGATAACCTCTCGAATGGGTTCTATTGCTGATAATGGATCTGGCGGGCGTTATGGATATCGCATGTCAAAAGCTGCCTTAAACGCCGCTTCAATGTCGCTCAGTATAGATCTTAAACCCCGTAATATCGCTGTTGGCATTTATCACCCAGGGTATGTGCAAACTGATATGGTTAATTACGGCGGAGATATTTCTGCAACAGAATCAGCGTCGCTATTAATCGGCTTAATCAATCAACTCGATGTTACGGAAACAGGAGTGTTTAAACACTCAAACGGACAAATGTTACCCTGGTAACAATGATAATCCAGACTTTTTAACCATTCTTTATAACCACTCTATTCTAGAGTGGTTATTCGATTTAATAACTTAAAATAGCATGACGAGTTTTATGTTGAGGATTGCTTCAATAACAATGTCAATTAATAAGTGTTTTTATATTTAACACACTCCACTAAATACCCTGATGCACATGTTGAGAAACTTGCAATCAAGATGATGTTAATCATTTTGAAACTGTTGATTTATAGATTCAATTTCAATGTGATAAATGGTGAGGATATCACTAAGCTTAATATGAATTATTTTTGTCGATGAAAGTGGTTTTTGTAATGTTTGAACTCTTTCTGTAGAATATTACGCTTATTAACAAGTGCTTGGGGTGTAAGTTTGGTTTGATTTAATTTGATGAGTTTAGTTTTAATGCGTTAGCTTTGCGGTGCTGTTGCCGTTTCAATATCGAAATTTAATGCAGCCGTATCTGTAGATTGGGTTGTTGAGATTTTCTGAATGGGCTTTTTTCGAACAGCTAACTCGACACTATCTATTGATAAAGCAAGATTAAGATCCGTTTGCGGAATACAACAGCAAGGCAAGCATTCGTTTGCTTTAAGTTCAGCTAATGGTTCTTTGATATAAGTCACTTCGCCTGAAATGACTTGGGTTTTACAAGCACCGCAAAATCCATTGCGGCACTCTGAAAACACTTTTACTTTTTTATGTTCAAGCGCCTCAAGCAAGGTTTCTTTCTTGCCATCAAATAAGATAGCAGGTTGGCCTTTGAGGCTAACTATCGGCGCTTTAATAAAAAAATGCTTATAGGTCAAAATCAGAAAACTCGTCGCTGTCAACCGCAGAATCAATTTGGCCAACAAGGTAAGAAGAAACTTCCACTTCCTGTGGAGCCACTTGAACAGCATCACTTTCTAACCAATTTTTCATCCAAGGTAGTGGGTTTGATTGCTCTTCGTAAGGAAGAGGTAAGCCTACGGCTTTCATACGCTGATTCGTGATGTATTCAACATATTGACAAAGGATTTGCTCATTAAGACCAATCATTGAGCCATCTTTGAATAAATATTTGGCCCATTCTTTTTCTTGTTCAGCGGCTTTAAGAAATAGGTCATATGACTCTGAATAACATTCAATTGCTATTTCTGCCATTTCAGGGTCGTCTTTACCGCCTTGCATCAAGCTAAGAATGTGCTGTGTACTGTTTAGATGCAGCGCCTCATCACGGGCGATTAAACGAATAATCTTTGCATTACCTTCCATTAATCGACGTTCTGCAAAGGCAAATGAGCATGCAAAGCTGACATAGAAACGAATGGCTTCTAATGCGTTAACCGACATCATGCAAAGATATAAAGTCTTCTTTAAAATACGAAGGCTAACAGTGACTTCTTGACCACCAATCAGGTGAGTGCCTTCACCATGTAAATTATGAATTTGCGTTAAAAAAATCAAATCATCATAATATTTAGCAATATCACCCGCACGTTTTAAAATCTGTTCATTTTCAACGATATCATCAAAAACAACTGAAGGGTTATTGACAATATTACGAATAATATGGGTATAAGATCGTGAATGAATGGTTTCAGAAAATGACCAAGTTTCTATCCATGTTTCTAACTCTGGGATTGATACTAACGGTAAAAATGCCACGTTAGGAGAGCGACCTTGAATCGAATCAAGTAAAGTTTGATACTTCAAATTAGACAGGAAGATGTGTTTTTCATGTTCAGGAAGACTGGCAAAGTCAATTTTGTCGCGGCTAACATCCACTTCTTCTGGACGCCAAAAGAAAGACAATTGTTTTTCAATTAACTTTTCAAATATCTCATACTTTTGTTGATCGTAGCGTGCAACGTTAACGTTTTGACCGAAGAACATGGGTTCTTGGGTTGCGTCATTCGGTGTTTGACAAAATGTTGAGTAAGCCATGTTTGTTTTCCTAAAAAGCGGGGAAGTTACCCCGCATTTAATTCCTTATTAAAATTAGCAATCAATAAACCTAAGATTTATATCTTGCACGCACCACCGGCACAATCATCATCTTCTTTTTCGATAGACAAAATATCATCGTGTTGATCAGATGCACCGTCACGGGTGTTATGATAATAAAGTGTTTTTACACCAAGTTTGTATGCGCTAAGTAAATCTTTTAATAAGGTTTGCATTGGCACTTTACGGCTTGGGAATTTAGTAGGGTCATAATTGGTATTAGCAGAAATAGCCTGGTCAATAAACTTCTGCATAATGCCCACAAGCTGTAAGTAACCTTCATTATTTGGCATATTCCAAAGTAACTCATATTGATCTTTTAATAGATCAAAATCGGGAACAACTTGCTTTAACTGACCATCTTTACTGGCTTTAACACTGATTAACCCGCGTGGAGGCTCTATACCATTGGTTGCATTTGAAATCTGAGACGAGGTTTCTGATGGCATTAATGCAGATAACGTAGAGTTTCGTAAACCATATTGTTGGATATCTTTACGTAAACCTTCCCAGTCTAAATGTAATGGCTCATCACAAATTTTGTCCAGATCGCGTTTGTAAGTATCAATTGGCAAGATGCCTTTAGAATAAGTGGTCTCATTAAATAACGGACACGCACCTTGCTCTTGAGCTAACTTCATTGACGCTTTTAACAAATAAAACTGGATAGCTTCAAATGTTTTATGGGTGAGGTTGTTTGCTGAACCATCAGAATAACGTTTACCATTTTTTGCTAGATAGTTAGCAAAGTTAATCACACCTATCCCTAAGGTACGGCGATTCATCGACCCCAATTTGGCCGAAATAATAGGGTAATCTTGGTAATCCAATAAATTATCTAATGCTCGTACAGCCAATTCTGCTAAAGGCTCTAACTCTTCCAAATGCTTAATTGCACCTAGATTCAACGCCGATAAAGTACACAGTGCAATTTCGCCATTTGGATCATCGATATTCTTTAATGGCTTGGTTGGCAGGGCAATTTCTAAACATAAGTTCGATTGTTTAATTGGCGCAACTTTAGAATCAAAAGGACTGTGCGTATTACAATGATCAACGTTTTGAATGTAGATACGACCTGTAGAGGCACGTTCTTGCATCATTAACGAGAATAATTCGACAGCTTTGATTTGCTTTTTACGAATAGCTGGATCCTGTTCGTACTGAAGATACAAACGTTCAAACTCAACCTGATCTTCAAAGAAGGCATCGTACAAACCTGGAACGTCAGATGGGCTAAATAAGCTGATATTTTCAGCTTTAATCAAGCGTTGGTACATTAATTTGTTTAATTGCACACCATAATCTAAATGGCGAACACGGTTATCATCAACACCGCGATTGTTTTTCAATACAAGAAGCGATTCAACTTCTAAATGCCATAACGGGTAGAATAGGGTGGCAGCACCACCACGAACACCGCCTTGAGAACAAGATTTGACCGCAGTTTGGAAGTATTTATAAAAAGGTAAGCAACCCGTATGGAAGGCTTCACCGCCGCGTATAGGGCTGCCTAATGCACGAATTCGACCCGCATTGATACCAATACCTGCACGTTGGCTAACATATTTTACAATAGAAGATGCGGTGGCATTGATTGAGTCTAAGCTGTCGTCACACTCGATTAATACACAAGAGCTAAATTGACGCGTAGGTGTGCGTACACCTGCCATAATTGGGGTCGGTAGAGATATCTTGAAGCTAGAAGTCGCATCATAGAAATCTTTTACATATTGTAAGCGGTTCTCTTTTGGATATTTTGAAAACAGGCATGCTGCAACAAGAATGTATAAGAACTGTGCGCTTTCATACACCTCGTGTGTCACACGGTTTTGAACTAAATATTTACCTTCTAACTGTTTCACGGCCGCATAAGAAAAGTTCATATCACGCCAGTGATCAATATAGCTGTCGAGTACATCTAATTCTTCACGGCTATAATCTGCCAGAATATGCATGTCGTATTTACCCATTTCAACTAAACGGGTGACATGGTCGTAAAGCTTTGGTGGTTCGAACTGACCAAAGGCTTTTTTACGTAAATGGAAAATGGCTAAGCGTGCGGCAACAAATTGATAATCAGGTGCTTCTGGCGAAATAAGGTCAGCTGCAGCCTTAATAATCGTCTCATGAATAGCTTCAGTCGGAATACCATCAAAGAATTGCAGGTGAGATCTGAGTTCAACTTCAGAAACCGAAACGTTTTTTAATCCCTTGGCAGCCCAAGTGATCACGCGGTGAATTTTATCTAAATCGATAGTTTCACGTTCGCCACAGCGTTTTGTGACAGTCATATTGCTATTCATTGAAGAGAGGCCTTGATTATATCTGTTATTGTGATTGAGCGCTTATTACAACAGGCGATCGTGTCTAACCACACGGTTACGTTCCCTTGTAAAAACAATCATCCTTAAGCATTAAAGACGACGGTTTGTGACATTTCAGCAAGATAAGTCACCCGTTCAGCTTAAAATAGTGAGTCGTTTATATTGACACACTAGTGTCTGAGATTGTATTTGACACACAAGATATGGTGTTATTTAGAATCTAAGATACAAGATAGTGAGGTTGGCGGCATTTTGCAAGCCACAATTTTCAGAACATCTTGTGGATAAGTTGAGGATAAATGCTGGGGTTAGTAAAAGCTAACCCTACACCCCAAATTTCAATAGCTTTTCTATCTACTGTTGTTTAATTGTTCTAAAAATGAAAAAAGTTTGATCGCTAAAATTATCGTCGATCGCATTAGCGAGCGCATTTTTTTATTGATCTTTAAATCAATGTTTGGATCAAAGACTCATGACAGGAAAATCATTTTAATTGGCCCAAAATGAGTGATTAAATTGTCACAAACCAGTTGTCATTAGAACCATATTTAAGTTGTAACAAAAAAGTCATGTAAACATTTTGAAGTTTTAAAATGTAATTGCCCAGGCCAATGTTCAGGGGTGTCAAAAGCAGACAGATAACCCCAATAGGCAACACCACCGATCATGTTGGCATTTTGTGCCGCAACGAGATCCCTTTCGGCATCCCCTAAATACAAGATATTTGATGCAGGCACACCGATTTGTTGTGCCGCAAGTAACATAGGGGCAGGGTGCGGCTTGGAATAAAGGGTGCTGTCACCACTTATGATTGACTTCATCCTTGAGGTTAAGCCCAGTTTATGGACTAAAGGCCGCGCGAAACATGCATGCTTATTGGTAACAATGCCATATGGAACGTTATTTTCATCTAAATAAGTTAACAGTTTATCAAGCAGGCCAAATAAAACGCTTTTATCGCCATTAATGACTTTATAGTGACTTAATAATGATTGTTGTAACTGGCATTGCAATGCTTCATCAACATTAGGAAGCGCAGCTTTTACTAGGGCGAGACTACCATGGGTTACAGCATGTTTAACCTGTTCAATCTGGCACGTTGCAAAGCCTGCATCTATTAAAGCAAGATTCAACGCGTAGATTAAATCGGGCGCGGTATCAGCAAGCGTACCATCTAAATCAAACAGCACGCCTTTAATCGCTGACTTATCAAGTCCATGGGTTGAAGTTGCCAATTTAATCAATCTTTTGAGTGGCAATCATGTAATTCACATCAACACTTTTACTGTATTTAAATACACCAGATAACGGGTTGTAAATTATACCTAAAGCGTCTTTGCACAGTAAATCCGTTTTATCGACAAGATCAATCAACTCAGACGGGCGAATAAATTTACTATGATCATGGGTGCCAACTGGCAGCATTTTTAACAGATACTCTGCACCAACTATCGTTTGTAAATAAGACATCCAATTTCGGTTAATGGTTGAGAAAAACACATAACCATTCGGTTTAACCATGTCGCAACAGGCTTGAATAACCGATAAGGGGTCTGGTACATGTTCAAGCATTTCCATGCAAGTGACGACATCGTAATAACCTTTATGGCTATCCCTATGTTGTTCAGCGGTACTTTTTATGTAGTTTACCGTGACACCACTTTCTAAGGCATGAAGACGAGCAATGTCTAACGGCTCATCACCCATATCGAGTCCATCGACATGGGCACCAATTTTAGCCATGCTTTCTGATAAAATCCCACCGCCACAGCCAACATCAAGCACTTTTTTAGCAAAAATGCCCTTTGAGGTTTGATCGATATAGTTAAGTCGTAACGGATTTAATTGATGCAATGGTTTGAATTCACCATTTGGATCCCACCATGTTTGAGCCATTGCTTCAAATTTCGCAATCTCTTGTGGATCGACATTTATATTAGAAGAGGTTTCAGTAGACATGCGGTACCTAATTTATCCATTATTGATTATGTCGACATTATATCGACTCAAACAGTTTTTAATAGCGCTAAAATATCGCATTGCGTGTGATCAGCCTCGATAATCAAAGTGAAGCGCATGTTATTTGAACAATTAATCGAGTTGATACTCACATATCTGTAATTTAGGATAAATTTTAGCGTAATTTTATTGAATACAAACTTTGCTAACTTATTGTCACATTTGTTAATTCGTATTTTTTTTATCCCTAAAATCAAATTGGTTTCGGTTTGCTCTAGCGACAATATATATCTGTGTTAGAATGCCAAATCACGTTTTAAAGCTCGACGATAATATGGAATAAAAGTCGTCAGCTCAATTTCAGGGGAACGCGCAGTTTATGACTGATCTGGCTTCATCTATTTCGCCAATTAATATTGAAGACGAACTAAAAAATTCGTATCTAGATTACGCTATGAGCGTAATTGTGGGTCGTGCATTGCCTGACGTGCGTGACGGCTTAAAGCCGGTACACCGCCGCGTATTATTTGCGATGAGCGAACTAAAAAACGACTGGAACAAACCTTATAAAAAATCCGCTCGTGTTGTTGGTGACGTTATCGGTAAATATCACCCGCATGGTGATACTGCTGTTTATGACACTATCGTTCGTATGGCGCAGCCATTCTCGTTACGTTACACCTTAGTAGACGGCCAAGGTAACTTCGGTTCGGTTGACGGTGACTCAGCGGCGGCAATGCGTTATACCGAAATTCGTATGGAAAAGTTAGCCCATTCTTTATTGGCTGATTTAGAGAAAGAAACTGTAGATTTTGTACCTAACTACGATGGTACTGAATTTATTCCTGCTGTATTACCAACACGAGTGCCGAACTTATTAATTAACGGCTCTTCAGGTATTGCGGTAGGTATGGCGACCAATATTCCACCACACAACTTAAGTGAAGTGGTCAAAGGCTGTTTGGCATTAATTGATGAACCTAGCTTATCGATTGAACAGTTAATGGAATACATTCCTGGTCCAGATTTTCCCACTGCTGCATCGATTAACGGACGTAAAGGCATTATTGATGCTTATAACACCGGCCGTGGTCGCGCCATTATGCGCTCTAAAGCCGACGTTGAAACCGATGAAAACGGCCGTGAGCGTATTATTGTTCATGAAATTCCTTATCAAGTTAACAAAGCACGTTTAATTGAAAAAATTGCTGAGCTTGTTAAAGATAAGAAAATCGAAGGTATCAGTGGATTACGTGACGAGTCTGACAAAGACGGTATGCGTATTGTCATTGAAATTAAACGCGGTGAAGTAGGCGAGGTTGTACTTAACAACCTATATGCGCAAACTCAAATGCAATGTTCTTTTGGTATTAACATGGTTGCCCTAACGAATGGTCAGCCTAAGTTATTCAATCTAAAGGAAATGCTAGAGTGCTTCATACTTCATCGTCGTGAAGTTGTCACTCGCCGTACGGTATTTGAATTACGTAAAGCTCGCGATCGTGCTCACATACTTGAAGCATTAGCCATTGCATTAGCTAACATTGACCCAATTATTGCGTTAATTAAAGCCTCTCCAACTCCAGCTGAAGCCAAAGCCAAATTAATATCCCAAGGTTGGGAATTAGGCCACGTTCAAGGCATGTTGGAAAAAGCTGGTGATGATGCAGCACGTCCAGAATGGTTAGAACCTGAATACGGTATCCGTGATGGTCAGTACTATTTAACTGAACAGCAAGCGCAAGCCATTCTTGAATTACGTTTACATCGTTTAACCGGTCTTGAACACGAAAAAATTCTGAGTGAATACGAAGAATTATTAGTGCTTATTGCTGGATTGCTGCTGATTTTGCGCAGCCCAGAACGTTTGATGGAAGTCATCAAAGAAGAATTGCAAGAGATCCTTGAGCAATACGGTGATGAGCGTAGAACCATTATTAACGCTAATGAAATTGATATGAGTCTTGAAGATTTGATCAATGAAGAAGACGTTGTGGTAACGCTCTCTCACTTGGGCTATGCCAAATACCAGCCATTAACAGATTATCAAGCGCAGCGTCGTGGCGGTAAAGGTAAAGCCGCTACCAAAGTTAAAGATGAAGATTTTGTTGAAAAACTATTAGTAGCTAATACCCATGATACGATTCTTTGCTTCTCTGATTTTGGTAAAATGTACTGGTTAAAAGTTTATCAATTACCGCTTGCAAGTCGTACGGCTCGTGGTCGACCCATTGTTAACTTATTACCGTTATCTGATGGTGAGCGTATTACCGCGATTTTACCTGTTCGTGAATATGCTGATGATAAATTTATTATCATGGCTACCGCGCACGGTACTGTAAAGAAAACAGCCTTAACCGCTTATAGCAACCCACGTGCAAACGGAATTATTGCTGTTAACCTTAAAGAAGGCGATCAGCTTATTGGTGTTGATATTACTGAAGGTAGTGACGACATCATGTTGTTCTCTAACGAAGGTAAAGTGGTACGCTTTAACGAGAAAGCTCGCGATTCTGAAACTGGTGCAGTGAAAATTGACCCTGAAACCGGTGAAGAAATCATTGCGCTACGTCCGATGGGTCGTACTGCAACGGGTGTTCGTGGAATCAAGTTAGAAGAAGGCCAACGCGTTGTATCCTTGATTGTTCCTAAGGGTGATGGTGCCATTTTAACTGTGACTGAAAACGGTTACGGTAAACGAACTGAGCTTGAAGAATATCCTGCTAAGAGCCGTGGCACTAAAGGTGTGGTTTCAATCAAAGTAAGCAGTCGTAATGGTGCCGTTGTTGGTGCTGTTCAGGTTGGTAGTAACGATGAAATCATGTTAATTAGTGACAAGGGGACTTTAGTACGTACTCCCGCTGAAGGTGTATCTGTGATTGGTCGTAACACCCAAGGTGTCACTATCATTCGTACAGCTGAAGATGAAAAAGTGGTTGGCTTACAACGTATTGAAGAAATTCAATCTGATGAAGAGTTAGATGAAGAAGGTAATCCAATTTTAGTTGATTCAACTGAGTCTGAAGATGTTACGGTTGAAAACACTGAAGTAGAAGAGTCAGACGAACAAGAGTAATCTTGTGGTTTACTTAAATGAAAACGAGCGCCTATGGCGCTCGTTTTATTTTACGGAAAAAAATTCATCAAAAACGACTCATAAAGCACTATTCATCAGCTAATAAAGCCCTTAGTATTACATGTCTATTATCATCTAACTGATATCAATAACATTGAGTGAAGGAGTTGTCTGTGAGCACAATTTATAATTTCTGTGCAGGTCCTGCGATGTTGCCTCAACCGGTAATGCAAAAAGCACAACAGGAATTAATTGATTGGAATGGCTTAGGGGTTTCCGTAATGGAAATCAGTCACCGTAGTAAAGAGTTCATTGCTTTAACACAGCAAGCTGAAAAGACACTCCGTGAGCTCATGCATATTCCACAAAACTATCATGTGTTATTCATGCATGGTGGTGGCAGGGCACAATTTACCAATGTGGTCACTAATTTCTTGGGTAATAACGGACGCGCTTTATATTTAACATCAGGGCAATGGTCTAGTTCAGCTGTTAAAGAAGCCAAACGTATTGCCGGAGAATCGCAGATTGATGAGATCAATATTGTTGA
Organism: Shewanella holmiensis; assembly: GCF_025370255.1. GTDB lineage: Bacteria > Pseudomonadota > Gammaproteobacteria > Enterobacterales > Shewanellaceae > Shewanella > Shewanella holmiensis. Next base: position 98,319 of record NZ_JAMTCD010000008.1, on the reverse strand, counting down.
AACCATTAATGGCTTACATCAGGTGTGTTTGCCTGATCTAAACCAAATCAACAAAGATTATCGATTTGTGCATTATTGCGCGAATGAAACCGTTGACGGTATTGAAATATTTGAGTCACTTACTAGCCCTTGGCCGATTGTTGCTGATTTATCATCAACCATTATGTCTCATGAAATTGATGTCAGTAAATTTGGTCTTATCTATGCGGGCGCCCAAAAAAATATCGGCCCTTCTGGTTTATCGATTGTGATTGTACGCGATGATATGTTGTCATTGCCTAGTTTAGTACAATCTTCAGTGATGGATTACAACATCACTAAAGATAATGACTCGATGTTCAATACTCCACCCACATTTGCTTGGTATTTAGCTGCTGAAGTATTTGAATGGCTAAAAAGTGTCGGTGGCGTCAGTGCCATGGAAAAAATCAATCAACAAAAAGCGCAATTACTTTACGAATGTATTGATCTACTCCCATTTTATAAAAATGGTGTTGCCATTGAAAATCGATCTAGAATGAACGTAACATTCCAACTGGCTGATAGTGCGTTAGATAGTCAATTTTTAGCGGACGCAGAGCAGGCGGGGTTAGTGGCCTTAAAAGGACACCGTATAGTCGGTGGTATGCGTGCAAGTATTTACAATGCTATGCCAATTGAAGGCGTACAAAAATTAGTTGTGTTTATGCAAGAATTTGCCAAGCAACACAGTTAGTATTAACGATTAATAGCGATAATAAAAAGGGCTGATGAATCAGCCCTTTTTAAATTTTTACAATATTGATGCGATTGATTTTGCTAAGTAGTCCACATTCGACTCACTGATCCCAGCAATGCTGATCCGGCTTGAACCCACCATGTAGATACTGTGTTGCGATTTAAGTGTTTCAACTTGAGTTTGATTAACGCCTAAGAAAGAAAACATCCCTTTTTGTTGAGCTATAAAACTAAAATCCTGCTCAACACCGTTTTCAATTAATTTATTAACCAACATGCTGCGATTACCGTTAATACGGTTACGCATCACAGCTAATTCATCTAACCACTGCTGTTTTAAATCTGCGTCCGCTAAAATGGTTTCAACAATTGCGGCACCATGAGCTGGCGGCATAGAGTAGATACAACGTACGACATATAATAATACCGAAAATGCCACATCAGTTTGAGCAGCATCTTTGCCAATAATAGAGCAAGCACCAATACGTTCACGATATAAGCCAAAGTTTTTCGAACATGAGCTACATAGAATCATGTTTTCTACGGCTGCTGCCATTTGACGAACACCATAAGCATCTTCATCAACGCCATCACCAAACCCTTGATATGCCATATCAATAAGTGGTGTAAAACCTTGTTTTGCCGTCACACTAATGACTTCATCCCATTGTTCTGTGGTTAAATCCATACCGCTTGGGTTGTGGCAACATGCGTGTAAAAGCACAACATCATCTTTTGATACCTGATTTAACGCTGCAAGCATTTGCTCAAATTTTAATGATTTTGTGTCGTAATCATAATAAGGATAAGTTTTAACAGTTATTCCCGCAGCTTCAAATAATCCTGTGTGGTTCGCCCATGTAGGATCGCTCACCCATAGCACCGCATTAGGGCGGCAACGTTTAATGAAATCTGCAGCAACACGAAGTGCGCCTGTGCCGCCGGGGGTTGAAACTGTTCTAATACGATTGGCAATTAAAGCGACATGATTTTTACCAAAAGCGAGTTCGGTCATTAATTGATTGAACAGAGGTGAACCAGTAGGACCAATATAAACCTTAGTATCTTCAGAATCCGTACGTCGTTGTTCAGCCACTTTTACGCAAGCAAGAATAGGAGTGTGACCCTGCGGATCTTTATAAACCCCCACGCCCAAATCTACTTTTTGTGGATGTGAGTCAGCACGATATTGAGTCAACAAACCTAAGATAGGATCAGCAGGCATGGCTTTTAATAATTCAAACATGAGAAGACCTTTTAATGAATGACATTTCTTTTTATATTCAGCTAGGATAGCGCGCTTTAAACACTTAGTTAAAGCCCTTATTTATCTCAAATCAGTTTAATTGCTAAGTTGAGAATATTTCAGTTGGAAACTAATAATGACATACAAAAAATACTGTCATCTTTACCCACAATCTGCTGTAATGGCTTCCCATTACATAGAGTGGCATTTTATTCAATAAAGCTGATAATCTCGCCGTTAATCGTGAAAATGACTTGAAACCTGTGGTTCATTCATTAATGTATAGCGACTATGGTGAATGTAATTAAATAGTTCCAGTTATTTTATGTTCACCATAAGGTCACTACAGTTTGAATCCTGAATTTAATTAATTGATAGAAGAAGACATACATGAAGCAACTGCATTTAGAGCCTATCGAAAAGATGAATGGCGAAATTAATATTCCAGGTTCGAAAAGTATCTCTAACAGGGCATTGTTGCTAGCGACTTTAGCTAAAGGCACCACAACACTCACAAATTTACTCGACTCTGACGACATTCGATATATGTTAGCCTCACTTAAACAGTTAGGTGTTAAATTTGAGCTCAGTGAAAACAACACAGTGTGCAAAGTTCAAGGCCTTGGTGGTGTATTGAATTCAGTTGAGCCGCAAACGCTTTTTCTTGGAAATGCCGGTACCGCTATGCGTCCACTATGCGCAGCCTTAACCTTAGGGCAAGGGCAGTTTACTTTAACGGGCGAACCTCGTATGGAAGAAAGGCCTATTGGAGATTTAGTAGACGCTTTACAACAACTTGGTGGTGCTATTACTTACCTTAAAAATCCGGGGTTTCCACCACTAACTGTCAATGCGACGGGGCTAAACGGTGGTGATGTTGAGATTGCAGGTGATTTATCAAGCCAATTTTTGACCGCTTTGTTGATGGTCGCACCTTTAGCAAAAGACAGCGTTAATATTGTGATTAAGGGAGAGCTGGTTTCAAAGCCCTATATTGATATCACTATCGCATTAATGAAGCAGTTTGGTGTAGAGGTGATTAACCATAACTATGCTCGTTTTGAAATTATCTCCGGTCAGCGGTATATTTCGCCTGGTAAAGTGCTTGTTGAAGGGGATGCCTCTTCAGCATCTTATTTTTTGGCTGCAGGTGCCATTTGTGGCGGCGATGTAAAAGTGACTGGCGTAGGAAAACTCAGTATTCAAGGTGATGTAAAGTTTGCTGATGCACTTGCAGCTATGGGCGCCGAAATTGAGTGGGGAGATGATTTTATTATAGCAAGAAAGTCGTCTTTAACTGCCATTGATATGGACATGAATCACATACCAGACGCGGCAATGACGATTGCGACTGCAGCTTTGTTTGCTAAAGGCACTACATCTTTACGTAATATTTATAACTGGCGAATAAAAGAAACCGATCGATTAGCTGCAATGGCGACTGAACTGCGTAAGGTAGGTGCCATAGTAGAGGAAGGGCACGACTACATTACCATCACGCCACCTAACACAATCAATACAGCTGCAATTGATACTTATAATGATCATCGAATGGCGATGTGTTTTTCATTAGTGGCATTTGCTGATTGCGGCATCACCATTAATGATCCAGATTGCACCTCAAAGACATTCCCAACGTATTTTGACGAGTTCCAACGCTTATCAACTCATTCTATTAATCAACTTAAATAACCCTGAAGCCTTGTTTGCCAACGAGATTGTCATATAAATTGCCAATCTCGTCTGCTTTTGAGTAATTTTTTAGCCCATTAAAGGTTTTTTAATTAGAATTGATATACAATACCGCCGCTTAATTTTGGGTAAAACTTTTTATATTCATGGATGATGTTTTTCGGAGGAATTTATGACTGAACGGGCTCCAATCGTGACTGTGGATGGTCCTAGCGGTGCAGGTAAAGGGACGATATGTCAGTTATTATCCAAACATTTAGGATGGCATTTATTAGATAGCGGTGCAATTTATCGCGTACTTGCCCTTGCAGCTATTCATCACGATATAGAATTGAGTAATGAAGAAGCATTAACCTTGATGGCCGCTCACTTAGACGTGCAGTTTTTAACGAATACTGACAGTAATGCCATTAAAGTTGTGCTTGAAGGCGAAGACGTGACTACAACGATTCGTAGTCAAGAGTGCTCTGATGCTGCATCTAAAGTCGCCGCCTTACCGCGTGTTCGTGAAGCATTATTACGCCGTCAACGTGCCTTTTCAGCAATGCCTGGACTAGTGGCAGATGGCCGAGACATGGGAACTGTTGTGTTTCCTCAAGCGCCCGCGAAAATTTTCTTAACCGCTTCAGCTCAAGAGCGAGCGGAAAGACGCTTTAATCAGTTGCAGGACAAGGGCTTCGATGTTAAAATCGACCGCCTTTTAGCTGAGATTATAGAACGAGATGAACGTGATATTAATCGTTCAGCCTCACCTTTGGTTCCAGCTGAAGATGCATTAGTTATCGATACTAGTGGTATCTCAATTGAAGGCGTACTTGCTCTTGTATTAGAGCATGTAAACAAAAAAATTACGGACTAGTTAAGATTTATAGTAACTTTATTAGTTATTTAAGCTAAACTAGCTGTAGGTATTCACGTTAAGGATGACGTGGATAATATTACTAGACTCCACATCTAGGATGGATGGTGGTTTATTACATAAAGTAACTTAAAAACATGACTGAATCTTTTGCTGATCTATTTGAACAATCCCTTCAAACTCTTGAGTTCCGTCCAGGTTCTATCGTTCGTGGTACAGTTGTTGCCATCGAAAACGGTATGGTACTTGTAGACGCAGGCCTTAAGTCTGAAAGCCCAATTTCTGCTGACGAATTCAAAAACGCACAAGGCGTTTTAGAAATTCAAGTTGGTGACGAAGTTGACGTAGCGCTTGACTCTGTTGAAGATGGCTTTGGTGAGACTCAATTATCTCGCGAAAAAGCTAAGCGTCATGAAGCTTGGATCGTTCTAGAAAAAGCGTACGAAGATGCTGAAACTGTAATCGGTATCATCAATGGTAAAGTTAAAGGTGGTTTCACTGTTGAATTAAACGGTATCCGTGCCTTCTTACCAGGTTCTCTAGTTGATGTGCGCCCAGTTCGCGACACCGCTCACTTAGAGTACAAAGAATTAGAATTCAAAGTTATCAAGCTAGACCAGAAGCGCAACAACGTTGTTGTTTCTCGTCGTGCTGTTATCGAATCAGAAAGCAGTGCTGAGCGTGATGCACTTCTTGAAAATCTACAAGAAGGCCAAGCAGTTAAAGGTATCGTTAAGAACCTTACTGACTACGGTGCATTCGTAGATTTAGGTGGTGTTGACGGTCTATTACATATCACAGATATGGCATGGAAACGTGTTAAGCACCCATCTGAAATCGTTAATGTTGGTGACGAAATCAACGTTAAAGTACTTAAGTATGACCGTGAGCGTACTCGCGTATCACTAGGTCTTAAGCAACTTGGCGAAGATCCATGGTTAGAAATCAGCAAGCGCTACCCAGAAAACACACGTTTAACTGGTCGCGTAACTAACTTGACTGACTACGGCTGTTTCGTGGAAATCGAAGAAGGCGTTGAAGGTCTAGTACACGTTTCTGAAATGGATTGGACTAACAAGAACATTCACCCATCTAAAGTTGTTAACTTAGGTGATGAAGTTGAAGTGTTAGTTTTAGACATCGATGAAGAACGTCGTCGTATTTCTTTAGGCTTAAAACAGTGTAAAGTTAACCCATGGGATGACTTCGCTACTAAGTTTAACAAAGGCGACAAAGTATCAGGTAAGATCAAGTCAATCACTGACTTCGGTATCTTCATTGGTCTTGACGGCGGAATCGATGGTCTTGTTCACTTATCTGACATTTCTTGGAACGGTACTGGCGAAGACGCAGTTTCTGAATACAAGAAAGGCGATGAAATCCACGCTGTAGTTCTTTCAGTAGACCCAGAGCGTGAACGTATCAGCCTAGGTGTTAAGCAAACTGAAGATGATCCATTCAATGCATATTTAGCTGACAAGAAGAAAGGCACCGTAGTACACGGTACCGTTGCTGCTGTTGATGCTAAAGGTGTTACAGTTGAACTAGCTGAAACTGTTGAAGGTTATATCCGTGTTGCTGACATTTCTGCAGAGCGCATCGAAGATGCATCTACAGTATACTCAGTAGGTGATGCAATCGAAGCTAAGTTCATGGGTGTGGATCGTAAGAACCGTTCTATCAGCTTATCTATCAAAGCGAAAGATGAAGCTGAACAGAAAGAAGCGATTGCAACTTTGAACAAGCAAGACGATGCTGTAATCAGCAACGCAATGGCTGAAGCTTTCAAAGCAGCTCGTAAGTAATCGAAAATCGTCTGTTGTATGGGGAGTATCCCTCCCCATTAGGCGACTGTGTTTGGCTTGGAAATAGGGGATAGCTAGGATGACTAAATCTGAACTTATCGAAAAACTCGCCACCAGGCAGTCGCAACTGTCGGCGAAAGAAGTTGAAAGTGTTATCAAAGAAATGTTGGAGCAAATGGCAACAACATTAGAAACCGGTGATCGTATTGAAATCCGTGGATTTGGTAGCTTTTCTCTTCACTATCGTGCACCACGTGTTGGCCGTAATCCTAAAACTGGAACCTCAGTTGAGTTGGAAGGCAAATATGTACCGCACTTTAAGCCGGGTAAAGAACTGCGCGAACGTGTCGATGCTGTTAATCAATGATTAACGCTTGAGTAAAAAGCCTCCAGTTGGAGGCTTTTTTGTATCTATTCAAAGTCAAAGCTGGTCAGCACAGTAAATATCTTGGATAATCATTTTATTGCTTTGTTCAAATGGAGAATCGCGTGAAGTCTTTTTTCGCAATTATTATTGTAGGACTGTTGTTTATCTTGGCCTTATTATTCGGTGCTAAAAATGAACAGATAGTCACTTTAAGTTACTTTGTCGCCGAAGGTCAGTATCGTTTACCCGTTGTATTAGCTGTCGTATTTTTAACTGGATTTGTGTTGAGTTGGTTGCTTGCCAGTTTTTATATTATGCGAATGAAACTTGCTTTACGAAAGGCGAACAAAAGCCTTGCCAAATTAGGGGACGTTCAAACAGAAAATAGTAAAAGCTTAGCGGCACAGCCCCACGTGGATATCGCACCTTAAATATGCTTGAAATACTGTTTCTATTATTGCCTATCGCAGCGGGTTACGGCTGGTATATGGGGCGGAGAAGTATTCTGCAACGTGATAGTCAAAAAAGTAAAAAATTAAGCCGTGATTATTTTACGGGCTTAAACTTTTTGCTTTCAAATGAATCAGATAAAGCCGTCGATCTTTTTATTAGTATGTTAGATGTTGATGATGAAACCATAGATACACATCTCTCATTAGGCTCACTATTTCGAAAACGTGGCGAAGTTGACCGCTCGATTCGTATTCACCAAAATTTAATTGCCAGACCACACTTAACCACAGAGCAGCGTGATATTGCGATGATGGAATTAGGTAAAGACTATATGGCAGCAGGTTTTTACGATCGCGCCGAAGAAATTTTTCTTAACTTGGTTAATCAAGATGACCATAGTGAAGAAGCTGAGTCACAATTGATTTCTATTTATCAAGTCACTAAAGAGTGGCAAAACGCCATTAACGTGACCCAAAAGCTTCCCAAAAAACGTCAACAGGTGTTTAAATGCACCACAGCGCATTTTTATTGCCAGCTCGCAGATGAAGCATCTGATACACAAATTAAAATCCAAAAGTTACATTCTGCAATTAAGCAGGATGAAAATTGTGGTCGCGCCTGGTTAGCTCTGGCAAACATATACTTAGATAGTCTTCAGTTTAAAGAATGCAAACAAGCGCTGGTACAATTGTTAGATGCGGATCACGTACTTTTCCCTGATTGTATAAATATTGCTAAACAGGTTTACCGCCAAACATCAGATTGTGATGGTTATGAAAAATTGCTCAGTGAAGCATTAGCTAAAGGCGCTGGTGCAACGGTTGCTATTGCATTAGCGGAACATCAAATTAGCAAAGATAACAGTGAAAAAGCCGAAGCTATGATGCTGGATAATCTATATCGACACCCTACAATGAAAGGGTTTCAGCATTTAATGAAACTCCATATTCAACAAGCCGAAAATGGCAAGGCTAAGCAAAGTCTAGCTATGCTTGAAAAGTTAGTAGAACAGCAAATTAAATATCGCCCAAGTTATCGTTGCCATGAATGTGGTTTTCCTGCGCATGCTTTGTATTGGCATTGCCCATCATGTAAGCAGTGGGGCAGTATAAAACGTATTAAAGGGTTAGACGGAGAATAGTTTACTTCTCTGTAATTACAGAACATAAATCAATATTATTTAAAAGCACTAGATGTTTAAGTTGGAGACAGTATGACGGATAAACCGATTGTTGTGGCATTAGATTACGACAACAAAGCTGATGCCTTAACGCTTATCGATAAATTAGACCCTGCAATGTGTCGATTAAAGATTGGCAAAGAGATGTTTACTTTGTTCGGACCAACATTAGTTAAGGATATCCATAATCGTAATTTCGATTTGTTTTTAGATTTAAAGTTTCATGATATCCCTAATACGGTTGCTAAAGCAGTCAGTGCTGCTGCAGACTTAGGCGTTTGGATGACAAACGTCCATGCTAGTGGTGGCTTAGCCATGATGCAAGCAGCCAAAAATGCACTAAAATCACACGGCAAAGATGCACCATTATTAATCGCCGTAACGGTTTTAACCTCAATGTCAGATGAAGATTTGGCGTTACTTGGTATCAATGTGCCTGCATTCGAACATGTATTACGCTTGGCTAAACTGACACATCAAGCGGAGTTAGATGGTGTAGTTTGTTCGGCTCAAGAAGCAAAATTGCTAAAATCTACTTTTGGTGAAGATTTTAAGTTAGTGACTCCTGGAATACGCCCAGCGGGAAGTGACGCTGGTGATCAACATCGCATTATGACACCGCCACAAGCTATCGCTGTCGGCTCAGATTATTTGGTGATTGGTAGACCTATTACCAAAGCTGTTGACCCATTAGCGGCATTGACGGCAATTCATCAATCGTTACAAACTCAAGTTTAAGTTTTTATCGACTCACTGCATTTTTATAAGGATTAAATATGTTTGATTATACTAACCAGAACGTTGTTGTGGTCGGTGGTACCTCAGGTATTAACTTACAAGTTGCAGTGAGCTTTGCCAACGCCGGGGCCAATGTGGCTGTTGCCAGCAGAAATATTGAGAAAGTGAATGCTGCTGTGGCATTATTAAAACAAGCTAACCCAAACGGCAACCACCTTGGTGTCAGTTTTGATGTGCGTGATGAACACGCTTTAGCACAAGGTTTCACTATTATTGCAAAATCATTTGGCCATATTAATGTACTAGTCAGTGGCGCCGCAGGTAACTTCCCCGCCAGTGCAGCCAAACTCTCTAATAACGGTTTTAAATCTGTTATCGATATTGATCTCATTGGTAGTTTTCAAGTGTTAAAGCAAGCTTATTCGTTACTTAAGCGCCCAAATGCTTCTATCATTCAAATTTCAGCCCCACAAGCCTATATCGCAATGCCGCTTCAAGCACATGTTTGTGCAGCTAAAGCCGGGGTTGATATGTTAACTAGAACCTTAGCAATTGAATGGGGAATCGAAGGCGTTAGAATTAACTCGATTGTGCCAGGCCCTATCGCTGACACTGAAGGTTTTAATCGATTAGCGCCCAACGATGCTTTGCAGCAAAAAGTTGCCTCAAGTGTGCCATTACAACGCAATGGTCAGAAACAAGACATTGCTAACGCCGCATTGTTTTTAGCTTCAGATATGGCCTCTTATATTACAGGTGTAGTTTTACCTGTAGATGGCGGTTGGTCTTTGGGTGGCGCCAGTATCGCAATGACCGAATTAGGCAGCATGGCTGTAAAACAGGGTTTATAATTAAGGATTTACTATGGCGAATGCATTACAAGAACAGTTACTTAAAGCCGGTTTAGCCAGCAAACAAAAAGTAAAAAATGCTAGAACACAACAGCGTAGAGATAAAAAAGCAAAAGTTGATGATGGCAGTGCAGCATTGAAACAACAAATTGCGGAACAAAAATTACAGCAAGCGAATAAAGACAAACAATTAAATGAACAGCGATTTAAAGAGGCAACAGAAAAAGGCCAAGTAAAAGGTTTAATTACCGAATTTACACGCTTTGCCATTACACTGCCTAAAGAGGCTGAAACCAAATTTAATTATACGTTAGAAAACAAAATCTATTCTGTTTACATTAACGACAAAATTCAAGCTCAACTGCTTAATGGGTCGTTAGGTATTATACGTTATGAAGACAAGAGCTATTTAGTGCCACATAAACTGGCTGTTAGAGTTCAGCTTTTAGTGCCTCAGTGGTGTGGCTATCTTTGGGATGAAACGGCAAATAATGCGGTAGAGCAGGTAAGTGATGCAGATGATCCCTATGCCGACTATGCGATTCCAGATGATTTAATGTGGTAATCAACATGCTTGTTAAAGCCTCACATTGTGAGGCTTTTTAATCTTTGATGTGCTGTAATACTAATACTTGCTGACAATATGCTAACTGGTGACGGATAGGATCTAGTAGTTGCGAGGCTTTCAAATCGACCAAAAACCAATTCGACAACTTATCCTCAGGAGTTTGGTTATAAAACAATTTTTCACATTTTAGCAGCTTTTGTTGAGTCGCTGCGCTCAACCAATAGTGAATATCGAGCGATGCTAAATTTTTTAAAATAGTTAATTGTTCTTCATAGTCATTTGGACGTTGAGCTTGAATTTTCAATCTTGAAATCTGGCTTGGATCTATTTCTTCATTTTCTGAGCTCTTGCCAGCTCCCAATAGTATGGCAAAAGGGTCATCAATAAATTGTTGCGAACTCTCATGTAAAACAGTCGGCTGAATATATAACTCAGGCCAATACAAATGAGGATGAGTGAGGGCAATACCCAAGGCTATTCTTCGCTCTCCAAGCCAATTGTGTACCATACAGGGTAATGTTTCAGAAGCAGCCATATTTTCACAGCGGGCCAATGATGGCAAAAGAGACATTCGCATTAAAGAAACGTGTTTTGAGATCACCGCCAACATAACCGCTGTGGTTAACCCAGACGATGGCCAACAATCAATCTGACTAACTAGGCTTTGTGCCACAGTGGTGAGTATTTCAACAAATGCTTGATCATTTTCGCTTCTATCAACGGTAAAAGCTTCACTTACACCAGCATAGGGACCATTACAAATATTAATGGTGTTGGTGTGCACGGTTGCGTTAAAAGTGATGGTTGCACCATCGTTGCAGGGGGACCAATCACCATCTGCATTGCCGATTATGGTTGCACGTTCAAGCGAGTGGTATAGCGGTGTTAAAGACATCATGTTTTCTATAGATTCAATCACTGACTCTATTCTAACCCAAAAGGTGAATTAGAATAAACCTGAGAGGGTAACTTACCACTCATCAATAAAAAAATGTGTTTCGCATCGTTTATTACAGAGTTTGTTCTTGTATTCATCTCGTAATTTATATAAATTTAAACAACTGTTTTAATTATTCGTTTGAGAGACTTATATGAACCCTTACCAAGCGCCGTTAAAGGACATGCAATTTTTGTTAGAAGACGTATTTGAGGCAACAAGTACGTGGCAACAATTGCCAGAACTATCTGAAATGGTCGATATTGACACTGCGCTTGCTATTTTAGACGAAGCCAGCAAAATCAGCCGTGATCTTATTCATCCTTTAAACAGAACAGGTGATGAGCAAGGGGTCGTACACGAGGGTGATAACATCATTACCCCAGATGGGTTTAAAGAGGTTTATACGCAATTCTCAGAAGGCGGCTGGGTCGGTTTATGTGGCGACGCTGAATTTGGTGGTATGGGAATGCCAAAAATGCTGGGTATTCTTGTGGATGAGATGGGATATAGCGCCTGTAATTCATTCGTCCTTTATAGCTCACTTACCGCCGGTGCCGCGCTGTGTATTAATGCTCATGCGAATGAAGAATTAAAAAACACTTATTTACCCAACCTTTACTCTGGTCAATGGGCTGGTGCAATGGATATGACAGAGCCTCATGCAGGTTCAGATCTGCGTGGTATTCGCACCAAAGCAGTACCTCAAGATGATGGGAGCTATGCCATTACGGGTAACAAAATCTTTATTACTGGCGGCGATCAAGATTTAACAGAAAACGTCATTCACCTTGTGTTAGCAAAATTGCCCGACTCTAAAGGTATTTCACTATTTCTTGTACCTAAAATTAAAGTGAACAAGGATGGCAGTCTTGGTGAATCAAATGGTGTAACTGTAGGGTCCATTGAACATAAAATGGGCTTAAAAGCATCGGCTACCTGTGTGATGAATTACGATAGCGCCATTGGTTACTTAGTTGGTGAGCCTGAACGTGGTTTAGTTTGTATGTTCACTATGATGAATTACGAGCGTTTAGCAATTGGCATTCAAGGCTTAGGTAACGCACAAGCGGCTTATCAAATGGCAAGTGAATATGCAAAAGAGCGTTTACAAGGTGTTGCTGCTGGTGTTAAACCAACTGGTGTGTCTGATCCAATTATTGTACATGGTGACGTTAGACGTATGTTGTTAACCATTAGAGCAATGACTGAAGCGGGTCGTGCGTTGTCGGTATTAACAGGTAAGCAATTAGATTTAGCAAAATACGCTGAAGGTGATGTTAAAGCTAAAGCAGCACAATATGTAGGATTGTTGACACCAGTTGCCAAGGCATTTTTAACTGATAGGGGTTTAGATGCCACTATTATGGCTCAACAAGTCTTTGGCGGTCATGGCTATATTCGTGAAACTGGTATCGAGCAATTTGTAAGAGATACTCGTATAGCGCAAATTTACGAAGGCACCAATGGAATTCAAGCTATCGACTTTTTAGGCCGAAAAGTCACGGGAGATAACCTTGAGACACTCACACTATTCGTTAATGAATCCATTCACACGCTAAACCAGTTAACGCATGTTAAACCTGAACATGTTGAAGTTGTTACCTTAAGACTTAATGCGCTTTTAACCACTGCGACCTATATCAATGATAATAAATTATCTCAACCCGCATTGATTAATGCTTGTGCGGTAGACTTTTTAGATGCATTTGGCTACACCTTGTATGGTTACTTCTGGTTAATTATGGCAGACAAATCTACCGATAACGTTGATACTGATTTTGCCACTCAAAAGCGTTATCTGTGTGATTTTTATATTGATAAATTATTAGTTAAAGCTGATTATCATTTAGCGCAAGTCAATAATGGTGATGCTTCGATTATGCAAATGCCAGCAGAGATGTTCTAAATTCAACCAATTTAACTTAGTATAAACAGACAATAAAAAAGCACCATTTTGGTGCTTTTTTATTGTCTAAGTTTGAGCTAAATCAACATAACAAGTGTTTTCTAACTTGTCTCTCACTCGGACATGCGATTGAATTTCGGTGTTACTTGCAGAAAATTTAATTTTTCGCAGCCAAAACTTTATGATGCTTAGATAAAATGGTGAGTCATTTCTCAAGATCATTTAGATAAAGGTTTAATCATCATTTGCGGGTGTTGTACTAAAGGTATATCCATTAAACCTTGTAATAATACTGCCGAAAAGGGCGCTTTTTGTTTGCGTTTGATTTGTGGACTTAAGCCATTTTCTATCAACACAAATAAATACGTTTTGCCGTTTGAAGCAACGAACTGCCCAGCCAAATTTGCGACACCCAACATACTGCCCGTTTTCGCCATAACCTTGTTTTTTAATGGTGGTTTGTTGAAATATCGCTTGTATCTTAATGTACCGCTTTTACCGGCCACTGGAAAACTATTGAGAAGAAATTGATAACTAGGATCAGTTGCGATGACTTTCAATACCGACATAACGTGTTCAGCAGATAATAAATTATAACGTGACAAGCCTGATCCATCCGCGACATTGGCGATCCTTAAATCAATACCAAGATCTTGCAACATAGCAATAAACGCTTTGGTGGTTTGATTAAAATTTAATGGGTGATTAAAATATTTTTCTGCACTGGTACGTAATAAAGCTTCAGCCATTAAATTATCAGATTTGAGTAACATTTCATCAATCAATTCGGTAAGCGGCGCTGATAAGTGCTGTGCAATGATGGTTAATTCTGTTGGATTTCGTGGTTTTGACTCAACAATTATTTGACCGTTAACACTAATATTATGCTTTTTGAAAATGCTGTTAACTACATTTACCGCATATCCTTGCGGCTCACTAACCGCAATTGCCAAAGGCAGCGATTTAGCCCCAGAATAACAGCCTTTGAGTATAAAGTGATTACTGTCTTTACGTGACAGCTGCAGATCACAAGGTACTTCTCTTTGATTGGTTTGTGTATACACCGCTTCACTTTCAACATAGATAGGTCTTTTACCCATCACTTTTAATGTTGCAGTGTTATTGACTCCATTAGCACTAAGACGGGCAAAAACGCAGTTTTTATCGATGATAAAACTCGACAAAGGCGCAGCATAACAAATACCTAAATCATCCCACACCCAACCAGGTGCTTGAAGTTGATCTTGTTGATGGCCGATTAAATGAATGTCACCATTAATTTGCTTCACTCCAGCCTTTGATAAATGTGATATCAAATCAGTCAAATCACCCTGTTTTAAAGTAGGATCACCCGAGAATTCAACATAAACATTATCATCCAAAATGCCATTTACAACGGCTAAAGGCTTTTCGGTATATAAACTGGTTTGATAGCGGAAAGATTGACCAAGCTGTTTTGCACTCACTAATGCGGTCAGTATTTTTTGAATGCTAGCAGGATTCATCAGTGCATCTGCGTTTTGTTGATAGACATTTCTATTATCACTTAAATCCCAAATGCTGAGCGCCACTAAAGACTGGTTCGGAGTGATAAAATCCATCAATGCCATAACATGTTGTTGATCTTCGGGCGGTAACATTGCTGATGATTCAGCTGAATGAACAAGGGTTAACGAAAAACTAGCAGTTGTTAATAACAAATAAGGGAATATGAAACGGCTAATATTAGCTAAACGCATAATGATACTAAGTTTGAACAACATAACCACTAAATTACGTCATATTGTTGCGTTTTGAAATGCTTTGCATCAAATAAACATTAAATGCGTTTTTACTTAACCAATGACACAAATGCATATAAATTAGGCGTTAGGTGCGCTTGTTTGATGTGTTTTATCAGAAATTTCTTGCTCATTAGATGTTAAATCGGTACTTTCTATGCCAATTTATTCATCATTCGAGTTAGCGAGATGCCTCATTTAACAATACGCGGAGTAAGTCCGTACATTGCCGAGAACATAAGCGACTCACTATTTGAACAGTTATCAAATATCTGCGGTAACACGAGAAATAGTTATACGCTAGAGTTATTAGCATCAAAACAATTCACAGGTACTACACCTTTTTTGAAATTCGTTTTGGTTGAGATATTTTGGTTTCCCCGTGAGAAACCCATTCAAGATGCTGTCGAATGCGCTATTCGCGATGCCCTAACAACAGCGGACGATTCAATTAAAGATATCGCTGTTATGTTTCACGTATTAGATCGTGAACGTTACTATCGCAATGGTAAACATTTTTAAGGAGGTAGCCTTGCTGGATAAGCTAGGTGGAATTTCACTATCACCTGATGCACTCAGTTGGTTATTAACGCCCGAAAATTTCAAAAATACGTTAATGAACCACATTGCTTCAGCTAAACAATCAATTTATATCGCGGCTTTGTATCTTGAAGATGATGAAGCTGGCAGAGAAGTACTGCAAGCACTTCTGGATGCTAAAGCGCGTAATCCTGAGTTAGATGTTAAAGTCCTTGTTGACTATCATCGCGCTCGGCGCGGATTAATTGGCCAAAAAGGTGACAGTGGTAATTATATTTTATATCGCAAAGCCATTGCTGAAGCTAAATACCCAATTGACATTTTGGGTGTACCAGTTAAGTCTCGTGAATTTATGGGTGTCCTTCATTTAAAAGGATTCATCATCGATGACACTGTGATTTACAGTGGTGCAAGTATTAATAATATTTATATGCAACAGGGCGATAAATATCGTTTTGATCGCTACCATGTTATCAAGAGTGCTGAACTCGCTAAAAGCATGCGTGGCATGATCCAGAAGTTTATCAGTAATGATCCTGCTGTAGCTGCATTAACTCAACCCGCTGACACTGAAGTTGTTGGTGAGAAAAATGACATTCGCAGTTTTAAAGGTCGTTTAGCTCAAGCAAAATATGAGTATGTGTCAACTCGTACGGGAAATCGAGTTACGCCGTTAATTGGCTTAGGTAAAAAAGATAATTTACTAAACCAAGCGGTTATTGATTTAGTTGATAGTGCAACAAAGCATTTATTCATCTGTACGCCTTACTTTAATCCCCCTGCAGCCTTGTCCAAAGTCATCACTAAAAAGTTAAAAGAGGGGATTAAAGTTGATATTGTCGTTGGCGATAAAACCGCTAACGATTTTTATATCCCACCCGAAAAAGATTTTTCAACTATCGGGGCTTTGCCGTATATGTATGAGCAATCTTTACGTAAGTTTGCTAAACGTCAACAATGGGCTATAGAGACGGGTTTACTCAGCATCTACTTATGGAAACATGAACATAATTCCTATCACCTAAAAGGAATTAGTTGTGACAACAAGAAACATTTGATCACGGGTTCTAATCTAAACCCAAGAGCTTGGGCGCTTGATCTTGAAAATGGCTTACTATTGCATGACGAATCGGGAAGCTGGAAACAGCAATTTACAGATGAACAAGCGCATATTTTGCAACACACTGAAAGGCTATTTCATTACAGCCAATTAGATTCTTTGCGAACTTACCCTCAACCGGTTCAAAAAATTATGAATCGTATTCGGCGATTAAAAGCAGACTTTTTGCTTAAACGTATTTTATAATGGCATAATAATTTTTACAAAATCATCACTGTCAACAGTGGTGATTTTTTCATTACATGAGCCAAGGTTATGACTGACAAGTCAATAGCATCACCGCACGCCGTCCACCAGTTATATCAGTATAGAAAATCACTATCAATAAAGCCTTTTGGCGCCAGAGGCAAAAAGCTCATTCGCTGTGATTTATGCTTACTTGGCGTGCAATTCTGTACCTGCCATCTTCGTCGAACACTTAATTCAACACTCAGTTTTATGTTGATAATGTATGATGATGAAGTACTAAAACCCACTAATTCCGGTAGATTAATTGCTGATTTGATTCCTGACACACATGCATTTTTGTGGAATAGAACCGAGCCAGCACAAGAAATGCTAGCTTTACTCGAAAGTGATCTTTACCAACCTTATTTGATTTTTCCTGAGCAATACATTGAAAATGATCAATCAGTTATTCGTCAGATAACTAATGAAAATTTATCCAACAAGCGACCATTACTGGTGATGTTGGATGGTAGTTGGCGTGAAGCAATCAAAATGTACCGTAAAAGTCCTTACCTACAAAAGATGCCAGTGCTATCTTTCGCGCCAGAAATGTTAGCGACTTATGCATTACGTAAAGGCAGTCATGAATTCCAATTGGGTACGGCTGAAGTTGCGGCGTTAGCAATTGAAGCCGCAGGCGAGCGTCTTAACGGTGTCGTGCTTCAAAAGTGGTTTGATTTGTTTGTTGAATCTTCATTACTTGGCCGAAATCGTCGAGCCAAAGAAACACTTACACCCATTATCGAGTTTGAAATGCAGTATAAAAATGCTCTGCAGGCAGCTAAATAAGTGCTTTGAACGACTAAATTATTCGCGATTAGCCTATAGAAGCAGTAAGATAAAGACAGTTAATGAGATTTTATTTCTTCCAAGGACAATTAAAGCCATGAGTGATGGAGCCACTAACCAAGGTTCAAATAGTGTTAATCATAAATTGGTGATCCTATACAGACTTGAGCCTGGATGTTTGGGACCTGATGGTATAGATCATATAGAAGTGTTTTGTATTATTGCCCAGAAGGCATTGCAATCACTTAATGCTGATATTTGTCAGTGGCAGTTGACCCCAAGATTTGATAAAAGCCTAGATGAAGCACAATACAGTCTAGCGGGTAAAATTCTAACCAAAGACAAAGCGACTAAATACGTTCAAGCCTGTAATGCAGAACTTAGTCAACTAGAAGAATTTTTTGAAGATAAATTAACTGAATTGATCAATAAATATATTGCGAGGAAACACCCCTCTACTGAATAGACGATGACATTAGGATAACCCATGTTTGAACATCAGAACCGCGCCACTTTATCAATTCAGTTACAACAGTTTTTTGGTTTTGATTCATTTAGGGAAGGGCAGTTAACCACGATCCAGCAAGTCATTGACGGTCATTCCACCCTAGCTATATTTCCAACCGGCTCTGGTAAGTCTTTGTGTTATCAACTGAGTGCGCTGAATTTACCCCACGTCACCTTAGTTATTTCACCACTATTAGCATTAATTCAAGATCAACTGTTATTTTTGAAGTCAAAAGGTATTCACGCCGCGAGTATTGATTCCAGTTTAAATCAACAACAAATTCAATCTGTGATGCAATCGGTCAAACAAGGTGATTGCAAAATTTTAATGGTTTCCGTTGAACGTTTTAAAAACGAGCGATTTAGACAATTTCTAACACAAATAACTATATCTCAACTTGTGGTTGATGAAGCGCATTGTATTTCAGAGTGGGGACACAATTTTAGGCCTGATTATTTAAAAATCCCCCAAATTTGTCGTACATACGCTATTCCCCAAGTGCTATTACTGACCGCCACAGCAACTAAGAAAGTTAAAATGGACATGTGTGCTCGGTTTGATATTGAACCGCAACATGTAGTGCAAACGGGGTTTTATCGTAATAACCTTAATTTACAAATTCAGCCTGTGGTTCAAGCTAATAAAAATATTACTTTATCTGGCAATATTAGCCGCCTAGTTGGCAGTGGTATTGTTTATGTTACGCTTCAACAGACTGCTGAGCAGGTTGCTCAATATCTTCAAGTCGCGGGCGTTAATGCCTGTGCCTACCATGCTGGAATGGATACCGAAACAAGGCAACGAATTCAGCAACAATTTATGTCCAATCAAGTGCAAGTGATTGTAGCAACCATCGCATTTGGTATGGGGATTGATAAATCAGACATACGTTTTGTGATTCATTATGATTTACCCAAATCGATTGAGAATTACAGCCAAGAAATTGGCCGTGCCGGACGAGATGCTCAGCCATCAACTTGTATCACCTTAGCGAATTTAGATGGTTTAAACACCCTCGAAAACTTTGTATATGCAGATACCCCTGATTTAGTAGATATTGAATCATTACTTAATATCATTAAACAGGAAACCGATAAAACAGGCACATGGGAGATGCAAGAATTAGCGCTTTCAAAAGCCTGTAACATTAAAACCTTGCCATTAAAAACGTTATTAGTGCAACTTGAATTACAGGACATTATAGCCCCCAGCTTTGCCTATTTTGCCGATTTTAAATATCAACTTTTAGTCGAAAAATCTGAACTGCTTAGCCGTTTTAACCCATCTAGGGCCGATTTTTTGCAACATATTTTTGATCATACCCAGTTTAAAAAGATCTGGGGCCAATTAGATTTTGATGGTCTACATCAAGCAACACAAGCTCCTCGCGCAAAGATTGTTGCAGCATTGGAATATTTAGCAGAGCAAGATCTGATTATTTTAGAAACAAAAAAAATGACCCAGGTATTTCATGTTAATATGGTCAACCTTGCTCAGCATTCAATTGCAGAACAAATGCAGCGTTACTTTAAAGATAAACAAAATAAAGAAATCCAACGTATAGCCCAATTGGTACGTTTTTTTGAGCTAGAGTCTTGTTTATCACATAACTTAGCCCGCTATTTTGATGATAAAAATGCTCCAATCTATTGCCAACATTGTAGTGTGTGTGATGGATTACCAGCAAAGTTACCAATAACTCAAATTAACCAAGTCATTGACGATGTTAAACTGAAACACTATATCGACGAATTGAAACAACACGTTGCCAGTAAAAATATCACTGTTACCCATAACACAATCATTAAATTTTTAGCGGGTATGAGTGTGCCGATTTTTGCTAGATTGAAGGTGAAAAATTTAGCTGGGCATGGTGCGTTAAGTGAATGGCGCTATCAAGATATCGCTAATGCTATAAACACTTTGGAGGATAAATGACTACTGATAGTGATGAATTACTTAAGAAACATTCTAATTTGATCCACAGCGAGGGGGTAACTGTTGAATCGCATACTCAACGCGAGCAAGGAGAATGGTTTTTACAAACTTTGATGGTAAAAGGCTATGACGTACCTTTTAAGTATCGTCGTAATAAAAAATATAAAAACTTAACAGGCCAAAAAGTCAATTTAACCTATTACCCAAGAGAGGAAACCATCGCGGGTTTCAAAGTTGAAACCATGCAAGTAGTGCGTGTAAGAAGGTTTTAACCAAAACTAAAATTTAGCTCGGCGTTGAAGCCGAGCTAATAGAAATAGTGATACCTAATATTACTTACTGAAAGTAAAAGGGCCATCAGCGCGCCATATACGATATCGTAATTCAGTATTTTCAGGTAAGTAGTATATTTTTGGTAAACGACTATCGTAATTTACCTTAATGCTCTCTCCTAACATGACAAATTGGGTTGTTTTAGGTTCAGTGCACATCATCATTGTACTTGGGCCTGACATGATCTTATCTACTTTTACATAATCATAACCCCAGCCTTCAAGAGTGACTTTTTGCACTTCACCCATTAATCTGTGTCGATTACAATCAACAAGTTTATTTTGACCAATTTGAATCTCTATCAGAAAATCTTCTTCATTTGCTAATTTCGGTAACGTTATAACATGTTGTTGCATGCCCTCTGCCGCGACAGGAAACATGCTAATTTGATCTGAGGTACTCGGCTGAGTGCCAGTAAATATTTCGGCTTGAATCGAAGGAGTATTAAGTTGCTCTTGTTTTACAGGACTTGTAGCCATTGCACTTCCAGACACAGCAAAACCCAATCCAATCAATCCAGCAATAATATGTGATGTTTTAAGCATAAATACCTCTGTAGAAAGCCTTAATTTTTAAAGACTTTTAAATGATTTCATTCAGTAAAGATAAGTGTAAACGTAATTAATAATGAAAAGGGTTAAATTTTTTTAAAATTAATCTCAATTTTTGATTGTTTATAATTTTGAGACAATTACGTAAATTGGCAATAACATATTACAGGTAAACATTTGTTTTCCTGCAACAAGTATGACATAACATGGTGATAAGATTTAACATGACGAAAGATATTCTTAGGCAATCGTAGATGATACAACATAACCAAAATATAGAACAAACTGCAGATATACTGAGATTAGCAGTGCCGAAAATGACAGATCTTAATATTCCTGTCACCCCTGAAAATTATGCAATCTGGTACGATTATTTCGCAGAAACAAACTTAAACTTAAAACGTGCCATTGATGGGTTAATTGCGAATAAAGTCGTCTTTACACATAACGTGAATGCGGGGCTTTATAATCGATTTATTGAAGAGCGTAGTCCAGAAATTATCGAAAACGTACAAATTGAAACCCAAATTCTGATCAAAAGTCTATTCAATAAAATTGATGAAATAACGGAAGGCACAAGTTCATTTGGTGACAACTTGCATCAATTTGGTGACCAATTACAGCAAAATCCAACAGCTGAAGTGCTCAGTGATTTAGTATTAAATTTAGTGGCAGAGGTCGATCAGGTCATCGCCGACAATGCCAAGATGAAAGCCGATTTATCTACCCTTGGCGAAGAGCTTTATAATCTTAAAGGTGAAATGGATAACTTAAGCAAAGTCGCAATGACAGATGAATTAACCTCGTTAAATAACCGTCGAGCTTATGAGACCTTCGCATTGGAACAGCTCACGCGCTTTCAAGAAGCACAGGTTGATTGTTGTTTACTGTTAATTGATATTGATCACTTTAAAATTTTCAACGATACCTATGGCCATCTTATTGGTGATAAGGTGTTAGCCTACGTTGCGCTTGCGCTTAAGAATGCGGTTAAAGGGGATGACTTTGTCGCACGCTATGGTGGTGAAGAGTTCATTATCATGCTGCCTGACACTAAAATAGCAGACGCATTAATGGTCGCTGAAAAATTACGTGAACGTATTTGTGCAAAACAATTAACCATAGGTAAAGAAACCAAACAAAACTTAGGGCATATCACAGTCTCTATTGGTGTTTCAAAGTTCAAAACAGGCGATGATCTGGACACTTTACTGGCAAGGGCAGATAAACAACTGTATCTGGCAAAATCAGATGGTAGGAATTGTGTGAAGTATTATCAAGAATGATAAATTATCAGGCAGGTATCGATCGATTTCTGCCTAACCTTTTGGCCTCGTATAGTGCTTTATCGGCATCATTAATCAGCTGATCACTGGTTAAATCTTGCTGATATTCCTTAATACCAATACTGATAGTGACTTTAATATCTTCATCATCAAGACTAACCGTATGTTTAAAAACAGCGCACCTTAATCGTTCGGCCACATCAAATGCCGCAGCTTGATCTGTTTGTGCCAGAATAAACAAAAACTCTTCACCTCCCCAACGTGCTACATAATCCGTTTCTCTAAGTGATGCTTTAAACACTTGTGATAATTCAGTGAGCACAGCATCTCCAGCGCTATGGCCGTACTTATCGTTTACCAGCTTAAAAAAATCAATATCACATAATAAAATAGACAATGGCTTGGATGTATCAGCCACAGCAATTTTTTTATTCAATTTACGTTGGGCATCACGACGGTTATGTAATCCCGTTAAATCATCATAATGGGCTAAATGGTGTAATTTTTGATTTAATTCCAGTGCATTGTTATAAAGCTGACTTCTTGAATATTCATACAAAGCGGATAAAAAGCTGATTGTCAGAAACGAGTAAAGTAAACGCAGTTTAAATTCGATCGGGTAAATGGCATGGGCGTAAACTGATTGCGGAATAAACATGATTAAGCAAATCAGCAAAACAAAAACGGTGATATTTATCAAGCCTCGGCGTAAGCCATGTACATACAAAGATACAGGAGGAACAATAAAAATCCATAACGGGCCAGTAGAGGCAACGCCTCCAGAATAAACAAGATACAGCATCAAAGCATAAAGTGAATAAATAATGATGTAAGAACTTAATTTTACATGGTTTTTATTGTTAACCAAATAAAAAGCAACCCCATATACAGCACTGGCAAATAGTAAACTGATTGCAAGTGTGATGTTTGCATTCTTAATTGCAAAACACATCATGAGAAAGGTGATTGACATGCCAACTAACGAAAACAAGGCGATGACACGAGCTTGCTGGAGCTCACCAAAACGTTGCAATTTACTCTGGTTTTTTATGCTCAATGATATTCCTTATCAATGCTGTATTTATCTCAATAGTATCATCGAGATTCATATTGGCAAATGGTTGTTTTATGTCGTGAAATTTACATAAAAAATATCAATTCCCGAGTAGTTATCCGTCGTTTACAGTCTTTCAACGCGCATTAAACCTTGGTTAATAGATATCAGATATTCAATCAGTTAGAATTCGTGCCATTAATATAGACATTACTTTAGCAAGGGTAGAGCATTTATGACACAAGACGTATTTTTCCCCATAGGAACACCTGGACAGCCTTGGAATGAACATGAAAGGGCTCAATGGCTTGAGCAAGTGACCATTAAGCGTAGTTATCATGATGAGGTAGTAAGCCAGTTTTCTGATTTAACCGATATTTTTGAAATGGTTAATTATGGAGCCCTTGATTTTGAACCCGTAAAATACCCATTGTTTGCCTTCAAATCTAAAAACTGGGATGACAATAAAAAAACCATTTTAGTGACCGGTGGTGTTCATGGTTATGAAACCAGTGGTGTGCATGGTGCTATCCAATTTTTAAAAACAAAAGCCTCTTTTTATCAATCATTTTTTAATATTGCTGTAGCCCCTTGTGTCAGCCCATGGGGATACGAAACAATCAATCGTTGGAATCCTTATGCTGTTGATCCCAATCGCTCATTTTATGCCAACAGTCCAGCCAATGAGTCGGCCGCATTAATGTCGTTTGTCGCAACACTGGGTGATATTTATGCCCATATTGATTTACATGAGACAACTGATACTGATGAGTTAGAATTTCGTCCTGCGCTTTCAGCTCGTGATGGTAAAAACTACGAAAAGGGACTAATTCCGGATGGGTTTTATCTAGTCGGGGATTCTGATAATCCTAGCCCTGAGTTTCAAAAAGCCATTATTGAATCAGTGCAAAAAATTACCCATATTGCCCCGGATGACGATGGTGAATTAATCGGCGTTGCGATAGAGCAGTTTGGAGTCATTAATTATCCAACTAAAAAACTGGGTTTATGTGCCGGAATGACAAATAATCATTTCAATACCACCACAGAGGTTTATCCTGACAGTCCTTTGGTTACCACACAGGAATGTAACGACGCTCAGGTAGCAGCAATTACCGGAGCCCTGGATTACATCATTGATTACCTGAAGTAATTCATTTAGATACCAACGCTAAAGCGAATTAACTTTGCTTTAGTGTTGAATTGATTATTTTGCTGTATTGCTTTATTTGCCATCATTTCACTCAATATCATTGTTTATCTTCAAAGCTGGGCTTTTGGTTGATACCTCAAGCAAAAATCTCTATAATACAGCGCTTATTTTTGCTTCATTTTTAATATTTTTTTGTCTATGCCTTGCATGGTGCAGGTCATTATTTTGTCAACTATGCTTGCTAAAGTACGGCATTCGCAGACAACCCGATTTGGAATTTCATTTTGATTACTACAGCTAATATCACAATGCAGTTTGGTGCAAAGCCACTGTTTGAAAACATCTCTGTTAAATTTGGTGGCGGAAATCGCTACGGTTTAATTGGCGCAAATGGTTGTGGTAAATCCACCTTTATGAAAATTCTTGCTGGCGATTTAGAGCCATCAAGCGGTAACGTATCGTTAGATGTTAACGAGCGTATGGGTAAATTGAATCAGGACCAATTTGCTTATGAATCCTTCTCGGTTGTTGATACGGTCATCATGGGCCACCGTGAACTGTGGAAAGTGAAACTTGAGCGCGATCGTATTTACTCGCTTCCTGAAATGAGTGAAGAAGACGGCATTAAAGTTGCTGAACTTGAAATGGAATTTGCAGAAATGGATGGTTACACCGCAGAATCTCGTGCGGGTGACCTACTATTAGGTGTTGGTATCGGTACTGATCAACACTTTGGTTTAATGAGTGAAATTGCACCTGGTTTCAAATTACGTGTGTTATTGGCTCAAGCACTTTTCTCTGACCCAGATTTACTCCTGCTTGACGAACCTACCAACAACTTGGACATTGATACCATTCGTTGGTTACAAGACATGCTAAACCAACGTAACAGCACCATGATCATCATTTCGCATGACCGTTACTTCCTAAACTCAGTTTGTACTCACATGGCTGACTTAGATTACGGAGCATTACGTGTTTACCCAGGTAACTATGATGAATACATGATGGCAGCACAGCAAGCGCGTGAACGTTTGCAATCTGATAATGCCAAGAAAAAAGCCCAAATTGCGGAACTACAAACATTCGTCGCGCGTTTCTCTGCTAATGCTTCAAAAGCAAAACAGGCAACATCTCGTGCCAAGCAAATTGATAAAATCAAACTTGATGAGATTAAAGCATCAAGTCGTGTCAATCCGTTTATTCGTTTTGAACAAGAAAAGAAACTATTCCGTAATGCATTAATCGTTGAAAATCTTGCTAAAGGCTATGATGCGCCATTATTCAGCAACTTAAACTTAATGGTTGAAGTCGGTGAGCGTATTGCTATTTTAGGTGAAAACGGTATAGGTAAAACAACCTTACTACGTACTTTAGTTCACGACATCCCGCAGGATGAAGGGACAATTCAATGGTCTGAAAACTCCAACATTGGTTATTATGCACAGGATCATGAAGCTGACTTTGCTAACGACATGACCTTGTTCGAGTGGATGAGCCAATGGCGTAAAGAAAATGACGATGATCAATCGGTACGTGGCATTTTAGGTCGTATGCTATTTGGATCAGACGACATTAAAAAGTCAGTTAAAGTTTTATCTGGTGGTGAAAAAGGGCGCATGTACTTTGGTAAACTTATCATGCAAAAACCTAATATTCTATTGCTCGACGAACCGACTAACCACATGGACATGGAATCGATTGAGTCATTGAATAATGCATTAGAACTTTACGAAGGCACTTTGATCTTCGTATCACACGACCGTGCATTTGTGTCATCTTTGGCTACACGTATTATTGAAATCACCTCAAAAGGTATTAATGACTTTAAAGGAACATATGATGAGTTCCTTGCAAGTAAAGGTATTGAAGGCTAATTCCGGCTCTTGAAAATGAACAAGCCCTGAACGAAAGTTCGGGGCTTTTTGTTTTCAGGGATGTAGACTCAATCTATGACTAAATATGAGAGACCAATATGAGTTTAACTCACGAACAAGTTGTTCAAACAATGACAAAAATGCTTTGCCGTAGCAATTTTAATATTAAAAATGTTACTGAATTTATGTTGCCCGAATTGAAAGAAGCCGTCTATTTACACCTTGACGCTAAAACACCATTACTGATAATTAGACCCGCTTTTGAGGTTTTTTCTGGCGAATTAGCTACCATTAATGGTGTACATGCAAAATACGATTATCATCATAATGCGCAAATGACCCGTTTTCCGACTCGTCGTAATAAGGGAGTGTCAGAAGTTCATTATGGTTTAGCTTTTAAGTTTGATGACCAAGATGCCGTTGAAGCATTTATAAGTCGTCTTATTGAAATCGTTAAAGGCGGGTGATAATCAGGTAATCATTAGCAAGGGAGGCTCTATGACACAGTCGTTTGATATAAGTAAGTTTAATTATTGTTCCACTGGTTTTGGTCAGCCTCTTGTGTGGTCGCATGGTTTATTAGGTTGCATGCAAAGTGAAGATGCTCTTGGAATTTATGCATGGCATCGATTTCCTAAAAAACTGACATTATTGAGATATGATGCCTGTGGTCATGGTCTTTCTGCGTCATCCACAAACAAATCAAATTATTTGTGGACTAGCCTTGCAAATGATTTACAGCAATTAACACTTAACGTACTGGGTAATCAAACGGTCATTTTAGGTGGTCAATCAATGGGCTGCGGCAGTAGTTTGTTTGCTGCATTGAATAAACCTGATAGGGTAAAAGGACTCATTTTAATGAATCCACCTACCGCTTGGGAATTAAGAACCTCACAACGCGATTACTATATCAAAGTGGCCAAAGCCGCAAAAATGCTTGGTGGAAAAGGGCTTGCCAAAATCAACGCTAAGCACATTGATAGAATGTTACCTTCATGGCTAGTAGATGCGCACAAACATAGTGTGCTGGGTATGTTGGATGGCTTAAAAAGCATGAAACGTTCAAGTCTTGAAGCCATATTTTTAGCCGCAGCAGAAAATGATTTTCCCACCCCTCAGCAACTTGCACAGTTAAACATTCCTTGCTTAATTTTAGCCTGGGATAATGATGCAAACCATCCTTTATCCTGCGCGACCACCCTAGCTGATTTGTTACCTTTAGCTGAATTACACGAGGCAACAAATATGGCTGATGTTGACGAATGGCCAAGCCTCATCATTGATTTTTGTTTAAAATTAGCCTAAATACATGACAGAATTCACAAATATGCACTTATTTTGTGATCTAACACTTTAGTTTTGTAGCGGTTTGACCGATATAGATTAATACTGAAAGAATAAACTCTCATAAAAACAGTAGGGATACACATGAATTGGCAATGGATTGGTAATCTTAAAATTTTTCAAAAACTTGCATTGTTAGCTATTCCTCCTCTTTGTATTTCTATCATTTACGGCGGCATGTTTGTTCATAATAAGTATCAAACTCGTCAACAACTAACCCTTATCATGTCGTTAACTGAACTTGCGGTGACTAATGGCGCATTTGTCCATGAGTTACAAAAAGAACGCGGTATGAGTGCAGGATTTATTGGTTCACAGGGTAAAGCTTTTAAAGATAATTTACCGCAACAACGCCAGCTAACCAATCAACAGTTGCAGCTGTTTAACGATTTCATTGCTAATGTCGAATTACCTCAGGCATTCAACACTAAACTGAATCAAGTATCACAAGCCTTAACGCAACTCAACTCAATGAGAGATTCTGTCGATTCATTGACAGTCTCGGTGGCTGATGAAGTAAAGTATTACACCTTAATGAATACGCTTCTTTTGTCTATGGTTGATGATGCTGCGACCGAGACCCAAATTAGTGATCTAGCATTAAGATTAAAATCTTTTGCAGCCTTCTTACAAGCTAAAGAACGTGCAGGTATAGAAAGAGCCGTTTTAAGTTCAACCTTTGGACAACAAGGGTTTAAACCAGGTGTGTATCGTAAATTTATTACCCTTGTGGCCGAACAAAACACCTATGCAGAACGATTTTTAGCATCCGCTCAGCCTGATGAAGCACAATTATATCAACGCGCATTAAGTTCATCAGCCTTTACTGATGTTGATAAGATGCGTGAAATCGGTTTTTCACAAGAGCCTGCTAACATTCAGCAACAATCGCCTGAAGAATGGTTTAAAACATCAACAGCACGCATTAATGGCTTAAAAGATATTGAAAATCAGCTTACACAAATGCTAAAACAATCTGCCCAATCTAGTTTAGATAATGCTTCCCAGCATATGTTGACATCTTTACTTGCATTAATAATCGCACTTGCATTTGTTATTTCAGTCACTATGAGTATTTCAAAATATTTGCATGTCAGCTTACGCAAAGTGCAAAAAACCATTACCCATGTTGGCGCAAATTTCGATTTAACGTCACGGATTGAGCATCAAACCTCAGATGAATTTGGCCAATTAGCATCATCTTTTAATAGCATGATGAATGAATTTGAGACCATCATTGATCAAGTGAGAAAAAATGCCATAACGCTCGTTAATGCTGTGGAAACAATGAATGGCTTTACCCACTCAATGCAAAGTGATGTTTCTCAAGGGTCCGCCGAAGCTGAGCAAGTTGCTTCTGCAATGACAGAAATGAGCGCTACGGTAACGCAAATTGCAGCCAATGCAGTGCAAGCCTCCGAGGCATCCACTCAAGCCAATTCAGAAGCTAAAGCGGGTAACTGCGACGTTAGCAAAACCAGTGATGCAATTAAAATCTTAGCCGTTGAAATTGGCGATGCTGCTGCGGCTATTCAAACATTAGATAAAGATGTACAGGATATTGTCACCTTACTGGATGTGATCAGTTCAATTGCCGAACAAACTAATTTATTGGCACTTAATGCGGCAATTGAAGCGGCTAGAGCAGGTGAGCAAGGTCGAGGATTTGCGGTTGTAGCAGATGAAGTTAGAACCTTGGCTCAACGATCGCAAAAATCGACAGAAGATATTAAATGCATGACAGATAAATTGAAATCTGGGGCATCATTAGCGGTGCAGGCAATGGAGCGAGGTCAAACCCAAGCCCAACAAAGCGTTGAAGAAGCTGTACATGCAGGTAAAGAACTGAATCTTATCGTTCAGCATGTTGGTGTTATTGACAGTATGAATGAGCAAATTGCTACCTCTACCCATGAGCAATCTGCTGTAGCTGAAGAGGTTAACCGTAATGCACTTAAAATCAGTGAGATATATCAACATACTAGAGAAACCGCACAGCAAATATCTGAATTAAATGACCAATTACTCAATGATGCTAGCGCCATGACAAACATTGTCAGTAAATTTACGCTTAGTCGTTAATGTGACTAAATATCAGTACTCGTATGATATTTTTTCAATACCTTTAAATACGCAATACCATGAAGCTGGATACCATTAAACATTCATTAAGCAAGATGCCGATTGATAAATAGCATTTTTACATGATAACACCGGGCAATAGCCCGGTTTTTTTGTAGGACCAAACTAAATGGATTTATGTAAAGATTACCTCACCACCAATAAAGCAACATGGAACGCTCGCACTGATATTCATGTTGCTTCAAAGTTTTACAACATTGACAATTTTTTACAGGGATCGTCATCGTTAACTGAAATCGAAACGGCTGAATTGGGTGATGTTACTGGCAAGAAGTTACTGCATTTGCAGTGTCACTTTGGACTTGATAGCCTTTCATTCGCCAGAAAAGGGGCAATAGTAACAGGTGTCGACTTATCCGATAAAGCAATAGATAAAGCCAACGAATTAGCGGCTAAAACTGAGTTAAATGCTAGATTTGTTTGTCATGACGTTTGTTCATTCGAACACACTGCCAAAGCGAACTTTGATATTGTTTTTACCTCTTTTGGTGTCATTTGCTGGCTACCTAATTTATCACTGTGGGCTCAAACGATTGCGGATAACTTAGCCTCAGGTGGCATTTTTTACATGGCTGAGTTTCATCCATTTCACGATATTATTGAAGGTTACGCTTATTTTAATCATCAGCAGCCCGATGTTGCACAAGAGGGCACCTATACAGAAAATTGTACCGGTGAAAAACATACCGTTATCACATGGGCACATCCCATCAGCGAAGTTATCAATGCCTTACTTTGTGCTGGTTTACAGCTAAAGCATTTTAATGAATTTGACTATAGTCCCTACAACTGCTTTGCCGGACTGACTCAAAACAACAACCATTCCACACCTCGCTATCAACTGCTTAACGATAATATCCCGATGCCATTAGTTTATTCATTGAGCGCTATAAAACCATAACACGACTTCTGTCTAAGCCTAATCCGCTGTTTGTTGAATGGTTTAAGTTTGCACTCGAAATTTTCTAATAAAAACTTTGCATAAAGGCTAAAACAACCTAAAATAACTGTATATATAAACAGTGGTTGTTGTTATGCGTATTATTCCTATTCATGCCAGTGCGGGGATTACCGGTTTTGAGTCGCCTGCATCTGAGTACTTACAATTATCTTTAAGCTTAGATGAGCTGCTTGTTGAGCATCCAAATGCGACATTTATTGGTATTGCTAAAGGAGATTCAATGCAAGGGTGCGGTATTTTTTATGACGATTTATTAATTGTAGATCGCTATGAAACCGCACGTCATGGCGATGTGATCGTTGCTAATTTCAATGGCGAGTTTGTCTGTAAAATTTTAGATAAAAATCGCCGAATGCTACTTTCATCGAATGAAATGTATCAACCACAGGTTATTAATGACTATGACTCATTCAATATAGAAGGTGTGGTGATCCGTTCTATTCGTTGTCATCGTCAAAGTCCATTACTAGTCAACCAATCTTAAGTGGGTAAACCATGTTTGCCTTAGTTGATGCTAATTCATTTTATTGCAGTGCAGAGCAGGTTTTTCGTCCCGATTGGCGCGGTAAACCCATCATTGTATTAAGTAACAATGATGGTTGTATTGTAGCGGCTAATCGACAAGCCAAAGAGTTAGGTGTGCCTAAATTTGCGCCTTATTTTCAAGTAAAAGATTTATGCGTTAAGCAGGGCGTTATTGTTTGCTCAAGCAACTATGAACTTTACGCTGATTTATCCATGAAAATGATGAATGTTATTGGCCGTTTTGCTCCAGATCAGCACGTGTATTCAATTGACGAAAGTTTCTTATCTTTTAAACAATCTTATCCAGCCATCAAGTGTTTACATTCCCAGGGCCAGCTTATACGCAGAGCTGTTTGGAAAGAGACTCGTTTGCCAGTTTGTATCGGTATCGGGGCCACACTAACCCTGGCTAAAGTGGCAAATCACGCGGCTAAAAAACTTCCTGGTTACCGAGGTGTTTGCGTCATAGATAACGAACAAAAGCGAGTGAATATATTGCAGTCGATGGCGGTAGGAGAGGTATGGGGCATAGGTCGACGTATAAGCAAAAAATTAGCCCTAATGAATATCAACACCGCTTTTGATTTAGCCAATATGCCAAATGGGTTAGCCCGTAAGCAATTCAGTATTGAAATTGAACGTACGGTGCGTGAGTTAAACGGTCAGGTGTGTAAAGTTTGGGATGAGGCGAGGGCAGATAAACAGCAAATCTTTTCTACTCGCAGTGTTGGTGAGCGTATTGTCGATTATGACTCTTTGCAGCAAGCGTTAAGTAAACATATAGCTATTGCTGCAGCAAAAGCGAGGCGTCAAGGCTCGCATTGTAAAACCATGATGCTGTTTGCCAATAACTCACCCTATGATGAGCATCCCGTCAGCTTTAAAGCACTGGTTTATTTTGCTTGCCCGACTCATTGTACCGCTGAATTAACCAAAGCAATGACAGAAGCAGCGCCTAAACTGTTTAGGTTAGGTGTACGTTATTATAAAATAGGTGTCGGTTTAATTAACTTAACCAGTCAAAAACATGTACAACTGGATTTATTTAACCCTCCTAAGGCTAATCCGGCGTTAATGAATGCGCTTGATGGCATAAATCAACGCTATGGCACAGACACCTTATTTCTAGCCGCCCAAGGCATTGAACATAAATGGGCTATGCGGCGAGAACTGCTCACCCCGCAATACACAACCCAATGGCAGTCAATTCCTGCCATTAAATGCTAAAGGCACAAGCTTTGATACATAGTGATGATAGATGTACAATTTATCACTTTACCAATACAGCTTGCATAAACACAATCTATCCAAACAAGAATAAATTACTTCATTATTCAATAGCATAAAGCTTAAATGCAAATAAAAAAGAGCGACTATTTGATAGCCAGTAGTTGTTCCCGAATGTTTTCACGTATCTGGTTATGAAGTTGAAACACACGGTTAAGGTCATCTAGATTCAACGATATGTTTTCTAACATCACAAGATCTAAATTAAACTCAGGATAGTGGAGTGACATAGACATGTAACCTGGTAAGTAGCCCGTATGACTGTACTCTGTGAGGCCACCTTGTCGATTAATCCTCAGACCATAACCGTAGCTCATATCAGGCCATAAAAATTTTATATTTGTATGAGGGTGGGTCATTAATTCATAACTTTCATGACTTAAAAATTTACCTGAATGTAATTGGTGCTGAAATAATGCAAAAGCCTTTGCTGATGCAATCAAGCCGCCAGCAGCAAGTAATGATTCATCAATAACGATATTAGACGGAATTAACGTATCTGATTCATTGAATCCAACGGCAAGCGAAGGTAATCGCTCTCGAATGGCATCAATACTGCCTACTTCAGCATAAAGTGCATTGAGGCTATTTACCTGAGAAAATTGAGAAATCTGACTAGAAAATGATTGTTGATTGATCTTTTCGAGCAACTCACCTAGCAAAGCATAACCAACATTCGAATATTCAAATTGGCTGCCAGGTTCAAATCGATTCGGTTTGCCTAACTCAGCAACACCTGATGTGTGACTCAAAAGATGATGTATGGATATTCTATAGTCATACCTCTGGGGATTCGGCAGGCTATGGCTCGTTTGAGCAGTAGTATTATGTATTGCCTCATTAAAGAGATAGCTATTTAATGAGCGGTTTAAATTAAGCTTGCCTGCATCAACCGCTTGTAAAATCAAAGTTGCCGTGATCTGTTTAGAGAGTGACGCAATGACAAAACTAGAATCAGGGGAAATAGCATGACCTTTTTGTAATGCCAACACCGGAAGCCCATTATTTAACAGAATCACGCTACCACTGAAAGGTAATAATGATTCATCTATAGCTTTTGTTGTTGCCAACCTTATCGTATTAATCCATGGTGCTGTGTTATTTGATAAAGCAGTATCAACTGCAGATGAATCATTACTGCTTGATAAAAGTGACTTAGCGTAGCTATGCAGACTAACAGGTAATACAGAAAATACGACTAAGGTAATGATGGCGTGAAACTTCATAAGTTGTCCCTAATTTATTACCGTGATGTAATGCTGCTTAAGAAAATTCAATTTAAAACCTATGTTAATTAATAACAACCTTTATCGCTGTACTGTTTAAGCACACAAGGGCATATGATGTAATGCATACACACTCTATTTAACATAATATACATTGTACGCAGTTATGTGTAGGTGTAGTGATGGGGGCTATTTATGCCGGAATGGCGCTTCTTCTGTGAATAAACTTAAATGGCCGTTGCAGTGCTCACATGCAATGAACAACGACGCGCATTGGTCGAACCATGACGACTTATGGCAATCATCACACTGTAGTTCAGGTTTATCTTGGCGCGTGACCATGGTTACACCACCAGGATATGTGATAGGTAATGATCTGTTTAGGTGCAAGATTAAACGTTTCCATCATGTGCTCTGCATCATTGTCCATGGTTAATCCCCTTATTTGGTAGTTATCGCGTCGCTGCTTGTTTGCTTGGGTACTTTGCTGAGTGTTTACCCGAAGCGTTTAAACTCAAGGCAGCCAAAGTTGTTAACGATAAAGTTAGCGCTATCCAATGTGTATTCACCGGCTGGATATGTTTCAGCTTGGCTGGCGACTTGTAAGGTTAATTGCACTGGAAATTTACCGCCTAGATAAGTGTATGCGGTTTGTTGGTAAAATGTCCGCGCGGCTTTCCATATTTAAATACGATGAACCCCAGCTTTACTGAACATCTTCTTGATAGACTTTAATTGGGAAAAGTGATTAATAATGCTGATACTATATTGAAACGAATGAGAATATCAGCAATCTAATTGATTGAGACATTGCATTGCAATCCGTCAGAAATTAACTTCAACAGTTAAAGAACACACTGCGTACCGCGTTTAATTAAAAGCATTTTTTCTATTATTAGTCGCTGATATTTAATTAAAGATGATTAAATATTTCACTAATATACTGGTGATAAGGTGGCCTGACTCTGTTGATGCTCATCCTGATGACATGCAACTTGTTTACAATAAATTCGCTTTTGACAACACCATAAACATAACTGCCAGATAATTTTTTTACTCGACTTATCAAGACATTGAATATCTGCCGCACACAGATGCCCCTCGTTAATCAATTGAGCAATTTTCGTCTCACTCAAACCAATATTCACTGTATTCATGCCATTTCCCCCTAAAAAAACATTTGAATCATTATACTCAGATGATAATGATTATCAAATGCATTTGAGAGATATTAAATATTTATGTGATCACTGCACATTTCATTCTACGTATTAATAAGTGGTCTACACTTAAACCAGAATATGTTTATACATCGTCTTGTAGAGAGGTGAAAATGCTTTTTGAAATCTCGAAGAAAAAGCCTTTATTTTCAGCAAACAAAAGCAATGAGCAATCACTAGACTTACCGGCATGGAAGATATTGATTGTTGACGACGAACCTGACATACACTCTGTCACTAAGTTAGCTTTATCTCGCTTTAAGTTAGATGGTCGATCATTGGCATTCTCAAATGCTTACAGTGGATTGCAGGCCAAAGAATTATTAGAGACAGAAAAAGATATTGCCATTGCCTTTATAGACGTTGTAATGGAAAGCGATCACGCTGGATTAGAATTAATAAAATGGATCCGCGATGATCTCAAAAACCGGACAATGCGAATCATTTTGCGTACCGGACAACCAGGGCAAGCCCCTGAAGAAGATGTGATTGTTAATTATGATATCAATGATTACAAGGCAAAAGCTGAACTAGATTCTCGCAAACTAATGACTAGCGTGTACTCTGCCCTACGCTCTTATCGTGACATAATGGAAATAGAACAAGCCAGAGTTGCTCAAGCTCAACATCGCCAAGGTTTAGAAAGAGTCTTAGAAGCCACTTCAGGCTTATTTGAACTTCGTACTCTACATCGATTTGCAGATGGATTATTGAATCAAGTTGCTTCACTTTTAAACCTCAGAAACGAAACTCTCCTCTTAACTTGCAATGCTATTGATGCGATGAGTGGCCATGTTGATAACAAAGACATTGAAATTTTAGCCGGCACTGGAAGATATCAAGATTGTGATGGAAAGGCATTACCTCAAGAAATTATGTCTTTATTGAATCGCGCATTAGATGAGAAACGCTGCCTTTATGAAAACAATTGCTTTATTGGCTATTTCCCGACTAAATCCAGTAAATGGATAAACATTTTGTACATGGACGGTCTAGATAAAATAAGTGATTTAGACAAAAAACTCGTTGATATATTTGCGATAAATGTTGGTGTAGCGTTTGAAAATCTTTTACTAAACCAAGAAGTAGAAGATACACAATCGGAATTAATTTTACGCTTGGGAGATGTGGTTGAAAGTCGGTCAAAAGAAGCCGCGCATCATGTTAAAAGAATGGCTGGATACTGCTATGAGCTTGCCTTGCTTGCTGGCTTGTCTGAAAGGGATGCAGATTTGATCAAACGCGCTTCACCTATGCATGATGTTGGTAAAATTGCGACACCTGACTCTGTCTTACTTAAGCCAAGTAAATTAGACGATGAAGAGTGGGATATCATGAAGCAGCACCCTATTATAGGGCATCAAATAATGGCCAACTCTGAGCGGCCTATTCTAAAAGCGGCTTCAATTATCTCACTTCAACACCATGAAAAGTTTGATGGAAGTGGTTATCCGTATGGCTTATCAGGTAAAGATATTCACATTTTCGCAAGAATTGTGGCTATAGCAGATGTGTTTGATGCATTAGTACATAAACGTTGTTATAAAGAAGCATGGCCATTAAGTGAAGTGCTCGCTGAAATGACTAGATGTTCAGGTAGCCATTTCGATCCAGATTTATTAGCTCTTTTTATTGATAATATTGAGATTTTTGAACAAATAAAAATCCATTGGGTAGATATTTAACTCGGTCTTAAGGTTGAGCGTCCGCCAAGAAATCAAACCAGACTTGTCGGGTTACTCCTTGGTAATCAAAAGTGATATTTGCCCGCCAAACCATATAGCCACTACTACACGACCCATAGATTAATTGCGATTGATACGTTTGTTTATCATCTGTGTTTAAGAATACAGGGATCACCCCCATAAACATGTCTCGCCCTTCTATCGACATCTTTACATCGCTGACTGCATTGGAAAATGTGACTGTCAGATCAATAGGTTTTTCACTTGGCGCGTCAGGTTGTGCAAAAGAAAGTTGCACTGCCACTTCATTAACATTTTTAATACAATTTCCAGTGTAAAAATCACATAGACTAAGGTCTACTGCTAATTGAGTTGGTTTTGTCTCGAATTTAGGCTCGCATGCTATTAAAAAACATAACGAAAATAACATCAGTCCGTACTTAAAACGTTTTTGCACAATTTTTAACCTAATGATTCAAATTGATAACATTATCTTTCAGACATTGAT
The DNA here is from genome assembly GCF_025370255.1 of Shewanella holmiensis. Classification (GTDB taxonomy): domain Bacteria; phylum Pseudomonadota; class Gammaproteobacteria; order Enterobacterales; family Shewanellaceae; genus Shewanella; species Shewanella holmiensis. Next base: position 60,938 of record NZ_JAMTCD010000008.1, on the reverse strand, counting down.
CTAGATCAATGTTCAGCACCCGAGTTAAGTTTCTTTTTTGATCTAGCTCAAGTATCATTACACAGCCAAGTGATAGATATCAAATTCACGAGGTAACACCTTGACTATAAGTGATAAAAAAGACAGTCAGTCTACATAGCACTTTATGTCAACTAAACAGGTAAAGTTATACTTTACCAATAATATAAGTAAAAGTAATAAGCCGTGGAAGCATTATGATGAACCATTCCCAGTCTACAGGCGCTGATTACAACTACACTATTGTCCGCCAATTTGCCTTAACCACAGTTTTGTGGGGTATTGTTGGTATGTCAGTGGGTGTATTGATTGCTGCTCAGTTAATCTGGCCGCAACTGAACTTTGAAACTCCTTGGTTAACGTATAGTCGTTTACGACCATTACACACCAATGCGGTTATCTTTGCGTTCGGTACTTCAGCCCTTTTCGCTACATCCTACTATGTTGTGCAACGTACTTGTCAAACCCGTTTATTTGCGCCTAAATTAGCCGCATTTACTTTCTGGGGCTGGCAAGCAATTATTCTTTCAGCTGCTATTACATTACCTTTAGGTTTTACCTCAGGTAAAGAATATGCAGAGCTAGAATGGCCTATTGATATCGCAATTACCGTTGTTTGGGTATGTTATGCGGTTGTATTCTTTGGCACTATCGTAAAAAGAACGACATCACATATCTATGTGGCTAACTGGTTCTTTGGTGCTTTCATTATTACGGTTGCTGTATTGCACATTGTTAACTCGATGGCAGTTCCTGTGAGTTTGACTAAGTCATACTCAATGTATTCAGGCGCTGTAGATGCAATGGTGCAATGGTGGTATGGCCATAATGCGGTAGGTTTCTTACTTACAGCAGGTTTCTTAGGGATGATGTATTACTTCGTACCTAAGCAAGCGGGTCGTCCAGTGTATTCTTACCGTTTATCAATTGTTCACTTCTGGGCATTGATTGCATTGTACATTTGGGCAGGTCCTCACCATTTACATTACACTGCCCTACCTGACTGGACTCAGTCTTTAGGTATGGTTATGTCGTTAATTTTGTTCGCACCTTCTTGGGGTGGCATGATCAACGGTATTATGACGCTTTCTGGTGCGTGGCATAAGCTTCGTACTGACCCAGTACTTCGTTTCTTAGTTGTTTCGTTGTCTTTCTATGGTATGTCTACCTTCGAAGGTCCAATGATGGCAATTAAAACCGTTAACGCCTTATCTCACTATACTGACTGGACCGTAGGTCACGTTCACTCAGGTGCGTTAGGTTGGGTTGCTATGGTGTCGATTGGTTCTTTATATCACCTAATTCCGGTGTTATTTAATCAAGGACGCATGTACAGCACTAATTTAGTGAATGTGCATTTCTGGTTAGCAACTATCGGTACTGTTTTATACATAGTATCTATGTGGATTTCAGGTGTGATGCAAGGTCTGATGTGGCGTGCAGTTAACGCTGACGGTACATTAACCTACAGCTTTGTAGAAAGCTTAGAAGCATCTTATCCTTTCTACTTTGTACGCTTTATTGGTGGTGTATTCTTCTTAACTGGTATGTTTATTATGGCATACAACGTTATTCGTACAGTTAAAGCCCCTAAAGATTCATTGCCAGCATTAGCTGAAGCAAAAGCATAAGGAGCAGATTCGATGAAATTTAGTCATGAATTAATTGAAAAGAACATCGGTTTGCTTGGTATTTTCACTGTTATCGCCATTAGTTTTGGTGGTTTAGTGCAAATTACCCCGCTTTTATTCCAAAAAGACACAACTGAGCCTGTTGAAGGATTAATTCCTTATACAGCATTGCAGATTGAAGGCCGTGACATCTATGTACGTGAAGGTTGTTACAACTGTCACAGCCAGATGATCCGTCCTTTACGTGCGGAAACTGAGCGTTACGGTCATTACTCTGTTGCGGGTGAATCTGTTTGGGATCACCCTTTCCAGTGGGGTTCAAAACGTACAGGTCCTGATCTTGCTCGTGTGGGTGGTCGTTACAGTGATAAATGGCATGAAGTGCATTTAATCGACCCTCGTGCAGTGGTACCTCAATCAAACATGCCAGGTTTTCCTTGGCTTATGGACAACACCTTAGACGGTAAGTTGACTCGTAAGAAAATGGAAATTCTTAGCAACTTCCACCCAGAGCACAATATGTATTCTGAAGAAGAGTTTGCAGGAGCACAAAAAGCGGTTGAAGGTAAAACTGAAATGGAAGCACTAATCGCATACTTACAGTCTTTGGGTCACGCACTCAAGTAGGAGGTAATGATGGATTATGGCACTTTTCAAGGCATTTTAACCATTGTTGTAATGGTGACATTTGTTGGCATTTTCTTCTGGGCATACAGTAAGCATAGTAAGTCAAAATTTGACGAAGCAGCTAACTTAGTATTCGCAGACGATGATAAACCAACAACGTCGCAAGACTCAGGAGAACAGAAGTAATGATTATGAGTAACTTCTGGAGTATTTGGATTACCGTACTCACACTAATCGTAATTGCAGGCTGTTTTTTCATACTTCGTAAAATGTCGCAAAATAATACCGGCATCAAAGAAGGTGAATCTATGGGTCACAGCTTTGACGGTATTGAAGAACTGAATAACCCACTACCGAAGTGGTGGTCATATATGTTCTATATCACTATCGTATTTGGCTTGATTTATTTAGCTATGTACCCAGGTCTTGGAAACTACAAAGGCTTATTTGGTTGGACAAGTTCAAACCAAAGTGTTCGGTCTATGGAAGAATCTAAAGCCGCCGTTGATTCTGCAAAAGCTGAAAACCGTTTATCTCAGTATGATCGTGAAGTTGCTCACGCTGACGAAAAATACGGTCCAATCTTCGCTGCTTACTTAGCCACTCCACTGGAAGAGCTAGTAAAAAATGAAGAAGCATTAAAAGTAGGTGGTCGCCTATTTTTACAAAACTGCGCTCAATGTCATGGTTCAGATGCTCGAGGCTCAAAAGGCTTCCCTAACCTAACCGATAAAGCTTGGTTATATGGCGGCGAATTAGCTGATATCAAAACCTCATTAATGAATGGCCGTAACGGCATGATGCCTCCAAAAGGCGGTTTACCAATTGAAGACAGTGAGCTTGAAGGCTTAGCTGAATACGTTGTTAAACTATCTGGTGGTGAACATGACGCAACTCTTGCTGCGCAAGGGCAAGGGTCATTCATGAAAGGCTGTTTTGCTTGTCATGGAATGGACGGTACTGGTAATAAATTCATGGGCGCACCTAACTTAACTGACAATGCTTGGTTATATGGTGGCAGTCGTGGCGCTATTGTTGAATCTATTAAGTATGGTCGTGCTGGTGTGATGCCTGCATGGAAAGATATATTAGGTGAAGAGAAAGTTCACGTAATTACAGCATACGTTTATAGCTTATCAAACAAATAGTTACATAAATGAAAAATAAAGGGCCTCGTGTTAATCGAGGCCTTTTTTTTAAGTGATTATTCAGGTTCAACCCTGTAAAATGACCGCACTATAATGATTTTAACTTTAAGGTTCACCATGTCAGATATTCAACCTTGGTATAAACAGTTTTGGCCGTGGTTTTTAATTATACTGCCTCTTTGTGCTGTTGTTGCTAGCATCAATTTGTTATTCATTGCATTAGATAACTCTGACTCATTAGTTGCAGAAGATTATTACAAAGAAGGTAAAGCCATCAACATGGATTTACGTAAAATCAATTATGCTAAGCAGATTGGAATGCAGTATCAGGCCAAAATAGATGACAACATGGTCGAAATAACCCAACATGGCGGCCCTGCTTATACCGCAGCGCTAAGTATCGATTTGTACCACAGAACCATTAAAGAATCTGATATCAGTTTAAAAGTTACGGCCGATGGCGCGGGTATTTATCGAATTCCTTTAGATGAATCGATAAAAGGCCCGTGGGAAATTCGCATTGAAGGGTTTGATGGTCAGTGGCGCATTCAACAACGCATTGATATTACAGACGACGTAGAGTACTGGTTAAATTAATCCCCTGATCTGAGCTGTATATCATGACCACCTGTTTTCACTGTAATGAACCTGTATTAACGGGTGATAAGTTCTTCACAACTATAGATGGGCAAGCACAAGCTATGTGTTGCCCAGGCTGCCAAGCAGTATCACAAGCCATTATCGATTCTGGATTAGCTAATTATTATCGTTTTAGAAGTGAACCAGGCAATCGACAAAACGCATTGGTTCCCGATGAGCTTAATCAATTCAGCGCTTATGATTTACCCGAAGTACAGCAGGATTTAGTTCACCGTCAGGGTGAACTAGATAGTATTTCATTAACCATTGATGGCATTACTTGTGCAGCATGTGCATGGTTAATTGAGCATAAAGTAAAAACCTTAAACGGCGTTACCCAAATTGGAGTTAATTCAACCACGCAGCGCGTCATGGTTAGCTGGCGACCTGACACTATTGCTCTGAGTACAATTTTAAAGCAGATAAGTGATATTGGTTATCAAGCAGCGCCTTATCAGGTTGATGACCAAGAAAAACTGAGTAAAGCTGAAGGACGCAAATTTTTACTTCGCCTAGGATTAGCAGGCTTTGCCACAATGCAGGTAATGATGTTTGCTTTCGCATTGTATTCTGGATATTTCACTGATTTAGACGTTGAATTACGTGATTATTTTAGATGGGTTAGTATGATTTTTGCTGCTCCAGTGGTCTTTTATTCGGCACAACCTTTTTACTTCAGCGCCATAAGAAGCCTACTCTCTGGCAAATTGAATATGGATCTATCAGTATCAATTGCTATTGCTGGTGCCTATATTGCAAGTTGTATTGCAACGGTTAATGGCACAGGAGAAGTGTATTTTGAATCGGTTTCAATGTTCACCTTCTTTTTATTATTAGGTCGATACTTTGAGCAACAAGCAAAGCAAAAAGCGTCTGTCAGCTCAAGTAATTTACACAAACTTATTCCAGTTACAGCCCATCTTATTCAAGATGGACAAACCATAGAAATTGCCGCTAAAAAATTAAAAGTAGATGATATTATTCTAGTGCGCCCTGGCGATATTGTTGCTGCAGACGGTGATATTATCTCTGGATTATCAAGTGTCAATGAGTCGATGCTTACCGGCGAGCAAATGCCAGTAACCAAGAATATAGGTCAAAAAGTATTTGCTGGCACAATTAATATAGATCAACCATTAGAGATAAAAGTTAAAGCGCTCGGTCAAGATCAACTCGTTGCCGAAATTATTCGCTTGCAAGAATTTGCATCAAATAATAATCCTAAAATTGCTTTATTAGCAGACAGATTAGCCAGATATTTTTCAGCAACAATTTTGACCATCGCTACCCTCACCTATTTCATCTGGCTGCAAATATCACCTGACGATGCTTTTTGGATCACGCTATCTGTTTTAGTCGCCACTTGCCCATGCGCTTTGGCCCTTGCAACGCCAACCGCGGTAACCTGTGCCACCGCAATCTTTACTAAACTTGGCATTATTACTCGCAAATCAGGTGTATTTGAAAAACTGCCCCAGATCAATCATGTGGTTTTTGATAAAACAGGTACATTAACTTGTGGCCAATTATCATTAGGAACAGTGAAACTTTTTGCAGATATAGATCAAGAGGCGGCATTGTCTTTAGTGGCGAACTTAGAACAAGGATCGTTACATCCTATCGCACAAGTATTTACCCCGTTTAGTGATAAAAATTTGTTAGTCACCAACATTAACCATCAAGTGGGCAAAGGTGTTCAGGGTATTTACCAACAACAGGTGATAAAACTAGGCTCACTCGCTTTTTGTATACAAAATTCAGACAATTTGAACATTGATGTCCATAGCCACCATCAACATGTTTATTTAAGTATTAACGATAAACTCATCGCTTCATTCGAACTAAATGATCTCATTCGACCTGACAGTGAACAAGTTATTAAAACGTTAAAGGCACAATCAATCATGGTCAGTATGGCCACTGGCGACAGTTCTGGCCATGTTAAGTATTTAGCTGACAGATTGCATATTACCGATATTCACTCAGGTATGAGTCCTGAGTCAAAGTTAAATTTAATCAATACATTACAACAGACCAAACACGTTGCTATGTTTGGTGATGGTATTAATGATGCCCCAGTACTGGCAGGCGCGAATATTTCAATTGCAATGGGTAGTGGCAGTGCAATTGCAAAAAACAGTGCCGATTTAATTTTGCTCGGTGATCATTTGTCACGCTTCAATGATGCCATTACCGTTGCAAAATATACTAACAAAATTATTAAACAAAACTTAGCCTGGGCTTTTGGGTATAATGTTATTATTTTACCTTTAGCTGTAACAGGTCATGTTGTCCCTTACATTGCCGCTATTGGAATGTCGTTAAGTTCTATCATTGTAGTAAGTAACAGCTTAAGGCTGCTTAGGTTAAAATTATGAGTATCATTTACGTACTAATTCCGATTGCGATGCTATTTGTGTTAATTGCAGTCGCTATATTTTTTTGGGCAGTAAAATCGGAACAATTCGATGATCTTGATAGACAAAGTGTTTCGATCCTATTTGATGATGATAATCAAAGCTCTCCTTCAAAACCTAACGCCCCCAAAAATGAACCGTTAACCAAAGAACAACCTGAGCTCCCTTTGTGATTGAGTATAACTATCTCGGTGCTTTCGTCGTTGGGCTAATGGGGGCGGCACATTGTTTTGGCATGTGCGGTGGACTTATCGGTGCGTTTTCAACCAACATACCAAAGCAGCCAGGCAACCAGCTTGCCAATCAACTCAGCTTCTTACTAAGTTACAACCTCGGCAGAGTAATAAGTTACACCATAGCGGGGGCACTTGTTGGTGGCAGTGCTGCCGCATTAGGCCAATTGTTTGCCGTTGATAACTATCTATTATATTTACGTTTTTTTGCCGGTATTATGATGATTTTGACCGGTCTGTATATTGCACAAATTTGGTTTGGCATTGTGTATATTGAGACACTAGGAAAAGGTCTTTGGAAAATATTACAACCACTGACCAAAAGGGTCTTACCCATTAAACATCCTAGCCAAGCCGTTCTGGCAGGCATGGTTTGGGGATGGCTCCCCTGTGGTTTAGTGTATAGCACCCTAACATGGTCTGTTGCTTCTGGCAGCGCACTTAAAGGCGGAATAATCATGTTTGCCTTTGGATTAGGCACTCTTCCCGCATTACTTACGGCAGGTCTAGCGGCTAAAACACTTGCCTCTTGGGTGCAAACAAAGGCGGTTAGATTAGTCAGCGGCCTACTATTAGTTATCTTTGGTTTACAGACAATCTATGTAGCAATGCAGCAACTTTAGTGGCTGCAAAATTTGATTTAGTTTAACATGTTAATGTCATCAAGATTTAGGAACAGATATGTCAAGTGATTCACTCAAAGTTAAACGCCCAAACACTGGTGGTTGTGCCATTCATTGTCATGATTGCAGCATGGGAACGCTTTGTATTCCTTTCACTCTGAATAATTCAGAGCTTGATAAACTTGATAATATTATTGAAAGAAAGAAGCCTGTTCAAAAAGGCGATCAAATCTTTAAATCTGGTGATAATCTTCGCGCGTTATATGCAATTCGCTCTGGAACCATCAAAAGTTATACCATTACCGAACAAGGTGACGAACAAATAACGGGCTTTCATTTAGCGGGAGATGTCATCGGATTCGATGGTATTCATTCGCAAATGCACCAAAGTTTTGCTCAAGCTCTAGAAACATCTATGGTATGCGAAATTCCCTATGACACATTAGATGAACTGTCTGGCAGTATGCCAAAATTAAGACAACAAATAATGCGTTTAATGAGTAATGAAATCATGATTGATCAAGAAATGATTTTATTATTGTCTAAAAAGAATGCCGAAGAGCGTTTAGCTGCATTCATTTATAACCTTGCCAATCGTTTTGGTGAACGTGGTTTTTCGCCTAAAGAATTTCGATTAACCATGACACGAGGTGATATTGGTAATTATCTTGGGTTAACCGTTGAAACCATCAGCCGCTTACTTGGTCGTTTTCAAAAATCAGATTTTATTGAGGTAAACGGAAAATATATCTCAATTATAGATCATCGTGCCTTAGGTTTATTGGCTGGTCATTCGCGTCTATCAACAGAATAGTGAATGTTTGATCTAGCTCAAGTTATATTCATTAGTAAAAGGTGATACTGCTTATATCACTAACTGCTTAAATTTAAATAGCTTTGGAGGTTTTATGAAGGAATATAAAAAAATATTGGTTATTATTAACCCCACTACAGACCATCAAGCCGCCTTAGATAGAGCCATTGAATTAGCCTCTAAAAGCCAAGCAACAATTACTGCCTTTTTATCAATCTTTGACTTTTCTTATGAGATGACTTCTATCTTGTCTGCACATGAACGTGAAGCCATGAGACAAGGTGTTATTGATCAACGCACAGCTTGGTTAAACGAACTCATCAGCAAAATTAATCTTGAAAAAATAGACATAAATGCTCAGGTTGTATGGCATAACCGCCCTTTTGAATCTGTCATTAACTATGCGATACAAGGCGATTATGATTTGATCGTTAAAAGTACCCATGCACATGACAAACTTAAAGCAGTGATTTTTACCCCTACAGATTGGCATTTAATGCGAAAAGCACCTCAACCAGTATTAATGGTTAAAGAGCATGATTGGCCTGTTGCAGGTAAAATACTCTGTGCTATAAATGTCGCATCAGAAGATGAAGACCAACAAAATCTCAACGGCAAAATCATTCAGTACGCGCAAGATTTAGCATTGAAGTTTTCTGCCAGTGTGCATTTAGTTAATGGTTACCCCGGTACACCGGTTAATTTAGCCATTGAATTACCTGATTTTGATGCTAACGCATACAATGACAGTGTCCGTATGCAGCATGAACAACGCGTTCAGTACCTGGCTGATTCATACAATATCCCTATTGAGAATTGTCATGTTGAAGAAGGCTTACCTGAAGATGTTATCCCTGAACTGGCTGAAAAACTGGATGCTGAACTGGTAATATTAGGCACAGTTGGTCGTACTGGTTTTTCCGCGGCACTTATTGGTAATACGGCCGAACATGTGATTGATAGCTTAAATTGTGATTTATTAGCATTGAAACCTGACGGATATAAATCACCTTTAGCTGAATAACTACACTATAACGTAGACTTGTACTTTACCCAGTAACCGATTACTGGAATAATACGCGCCCTGAAACATATAGTTACTGGGCGCATTTTTATGTCTGAAGTCGATCTACAAGAACAAGTTAAAAAAAATACCACCCGCATGAACAAACTGCAGAAACGCTTACGTCGTGAAGTGGGAACTGCTATCGCTGATTACAATATGATTGAAGATGGCGATCTAGTCATGTGTTGTTTATCTGGTGGTAAAGATAGCTATGCCATGCTTGATATCTTAATTAACCTTCAACAACGAGCGCCAATCTCTTTCAACATTGTTGCGGTAAATCTTGACCAAAAACAACCTGGTTTTCCTGAGCATATCTTACCTGCATACTTAGATACATTAGGGATTGCTTATCATATTCTTGAAAAAGATACTTATTCTATTGTCAAAGATAAGATTCCAGAAGGTAAAACGACTTGTTCATTGTGTTCTCGTTTACGCCGAGGCACTTTATACGGATTTGCACAACGCATTGGCGCAACTAAAATTGCCCTTGGCCATCACAGAGACGACATTATAGAAACATTATTTTTAAACATGTTCTATGGCGGAAAGATGAAGGCTATGCCACCAAAATTATTGTCTGATGATGGTGCGAACATGGTGATTAGGCCATTAGCCTATAGTAGAGAAAAAGATATCGCAGAATATGCCGCATTAAAACAATTTCCGATCATACCTTGTAACTTATGTGGCTCTCAGGAAAATTTAAAGCGTGGTGCAATTAAAGACATGCTTAATTTATGGGATAAGCAACATCCAGGCAGAATTGAAACCATATTCACTGCCATGCAAAATACCGCACCATCACAGGGTGTTGATCGAGAAAACTTCGATTTTTTAAGTCTTAAGCGTGATGAGAATGCGCCATTAAAAGGTGATGTTGCAGAGTCTGACTTACCAGCATTCGATTTTCTCGATATTAGTAATAATGGTCATATTGATCTTGATGCAGCGCAACGTATCGATATCGTCACCACATTTAAACCTTAAGCCTAGTGATTACATTCGACAACATTGAATGATCATTCTTGTTAAGGTTATGGATTAGATATTAGCCATCACAGAAATAAAAAGCCCTGTTGATTCAGGGCTTTTTGTTACTGAACTTTAGCTAATTCACCCAAGGGCTTAATACACTAGGCTTATGAGAAAAGGATAATTCCTCCAGCGTTTCAATCTGCTCTGAACTTAACGTAAAGCGAGGCTGAATTGATACCGCTTTGCCATTCATTGTCATAGTTAATGGAGTATCATCTGAAAATTCAAATGTTAACCCCGTTAATGGCTTTCTGAAGTATTTCATTGGAAAACCTTGTAAGGTGTCAAGCAAGCCATTCATATCATCAAGTACTAACTTTAATTCTTTACCCGTGTATTGAATCAAGGTTTCACGTGCCCTGACCTGCATAGCAATACCGCATTGACTAGAGTCGCCCTGCACTTCAATATTTACGAGACCACGATTTGATTTTAAATCGTCATCAAATGGCATAAAAATGCGTTGTTCTTTAGTATAGGTAAGTGGAAACGTTTGCGACTCAGTGCTGATATTCCCTGAAACTATGGTGCAGTTTTCCGATTTAGGTACGCTAAATACTAATTCAACATAGGGATAACTTGCCTTGTTGACCCGTTTTAATGGGTTGTAAAAGCCACTGTATTCTAAAGAAACGGTATCTGAAATTGCATTGAAACTCGTAAACACTAATAACGTTAGCCCTAATACAACACTCTTACGTAATAACATACAACAATCCTGTTCAAACAATAAACAACTACCAAATATGCATTAAATAATGCATTAAATAATGCATTAAATAATGCATTTATTTTGCGTTTATTACTGTAATTTATAATACAATCGTGGCCAATATTCTATCACAATAATTCACTTAAATTCTCAAGGAAAGAGACTGTAATGATATGTTAAATCAACGATTAGCCAGTTTTAATAAAGTAGTTGCGATTGGCGGTGGTCACGGACTTGGTCGCGTTTTAGCCTCGTTATCTTTTTTAGGAGACAGGTTAACGGGTATTGTGGCGACAACGGATAATGGTGGTTCGACTGGGCGCTTAAGGCAAGACCAACACACTATCGCATGGGGTGACTTAAGAAATTGTCTGTCTCATTTAACGCCAAGACCTTCGTTAAGTTCACAGCTGTTTGACCATAGGTTTGTTGGCAACAATGAACTATCTGGACATAATTTAGGTAATGTTATTCTGCATGCCCTAGATCAACTTTGTGTTAGGCCACTTGATGCCGTCAAGCTTGTCAGTTCTTTACTAAAAATCAACACATCAATTATTCCGATGTCTGAAGCCTCTACACATTTAACTGCATTAACTTACTGTGGCAATAAAATTATTGGTGAATTAAGTGTAGATGAAATGAAAGAAGCTCCCGTTGCATTAAGTCTTGAGCCAGAAGTGGATGCCACTATTGAAGCATGTGATGCCATTGTAAATGCAGATCTTATTATACTGGGCCCAGGCAGTTTTTTGACCAGCATCATTCCGCCATTACTCTTGCCCAAAATAGCTAAAAGCATTCAAAATTCACATGCAAAAGTAATATTAATCGATAACTTAACTGATGAGTTTTCTGTCGCAAATCAATTTAGTATTTGTGAGAAAATAAATTGGATCCATCAGGTTGTTGGCGCTGACATTATCAGTGATGTTATTCAGCAATATCAACTACCTTCAACACATATTACCGAGTATCCAGCAATTAAATTTCATCAATTTGATTTAGTCAGCTCACATCATAAAGGCTTACATGATAAAACCGCATTAGGCGATGCTATCTGTCAGATTACTCGGATATAAAAAAGGACTGCATTGGCAGTCCTTTCTACTGAAGTTTAAAAGTTACAGCACTTTTGCTATCGCTTTACACACAGCAGGCATATTGTCTTTAGTCAGACCTGCCACACTAATCCTACCTGAACCGACAATATAAATAGCAAATTCATCACGTAAACGATTCACTTGATCTTTGTTTAATCCTGAGAAGCTGAACATGCCATTTTGACGTGAAATAAAGCTAAAATCTTGGGTAACACCTTCAGCTATCAAAGATTCAACCAATAATGTACGCATTTGCGCAATACGTTGACGCATTTCAGTCAACTCAGCTTCCCATTCACTTCTTAACGCATCATCAGCCAAAATAGTGCTTACAATTAAACCACCGTGTGCTGGCGGATTTGAATAATTTGAACGGATGGTCTTCTTAATTTGACTAAAGCTACGCTCAGCGGATGCTTTATCTTCAGCTACAAGGGTAACGGCGCCAATACGTTCGTTGTATAAACCAAAGTTTTTAGAAAAAGAGTTAGCGACTAATAATTCAGGAACCACCTTAGCCACCGCACGTAAACCTTGAGCATCTTCTTCAATTCCGGCACCAAAACCTTGGTACGCGAAATCAAACAAAGGCAATAATGACTTTTCTAAACAAAGCTGTGCAACCAGTTTCCATTGTTCAATGTTTAAATCTATACCCGTTGGGTTATGGCAACAGCCATGAAGTAATACGATATCGCCAGCAGATGCTTGATCTAAGTCAGCTAGCATAGCTTCAAAATCCATATCATGGCTCGCAGCTACGTAATATTGATATTCCTTAACCGTTAAACCAGCCGATTCGAAAATATTGTGGTGGTTAGCCCAAGTAGGATTGCTCACCCAAATGGTTTTTGATGTTGTATTAGTGGCTAAAAACTCAGCGGCAACACGTAAAGCACCTGTCCCACCTGGCGCTTGCGCAGTCACTGCACGATGTTGATTAACTAGTTCGCTGTTTTCACCGAACAATAAGGTTTGAACAACCTGGTTGTAAGCTTGAACACCTTCGATTCCAAGGTAGTTTTTGCTTTTCTCTATTTCAAGTAACTTAGCTTCAGCTTTTTTGACAGACTTAAGAACAGGCGTTTGCCCTGCTTCGTCTTTATAAATCCCCACCCCTAAATTCACTTTATGGGCACGGTTATCCGCTTTAAATGTATCAGTTAAACCTAAGATAGGATCCGCAGGTGCTTGAGAAACTTGAGAGAAAATCATTACAACATTCCTAAAAATAGTAGAGTACAGGTTAATGTAGCTCTTTATACCACCCTAAAGGAATTCTGAGTAGTGAGAATTTTGATTGATTAATCGATAAAGGCAGTAAACTTAAGATATATCAAAAAAATGACAAATTTATGCAGATTATTAAATAAATCGGCTTAATTCTTGTTATCCACGATTTGAACTTTTTTAATGAATGAGGGAAATTTATCACACTGCAAATAATACTTTAAGGCTCAGATTTGTAGATAAAATGTAACAGAGTTAAAAAGCGCAAACTAAACACACGCTAAGTAATTTTTAAATCAGCCATAAAAAAAGCCTCATCGATTGATGAGGCTTTCTCTAATTTGGCGGAGCGGACGGGACTCGAACCCGCGACCCCCGGCGTGACAGGCCGGTATTCTAACCAACTGAACTACCGCTCCAAATTCTTTATATGCTAATTTACTTAATTAACATACTGAAAACTAGACTTAATCACCATCATAAGATGCATGCTGTTCTCAATTGCGATGAATAATAATGCTGGCGAATTAGATCGTCAACCCTTTTCTTAAAAAATAAATTTGTTTTGTCAAAAAATGAACAACTGCATCAAAATCTAGTGCTTATCATCGGGTAACATCAAGTCGATATCATCTAATGCAAGATTATCTGCTGAGCCTCCCTTTTTAAGCTCTTGCTCTTTCAAGCGTATTTCAGCTGCGGCCAGAGCCTTAGCTAGCGCTTGTTTCTTACGCCAGATAATAAATCCAATAATACCAAACAAGAGCAACACACCATTTACTGTTGCAATCCAGAAAATGGCATCATCTTTAGCCATTTGTTCTTCGATTAAGGCAATTTGGGCCGCTTTCTCAGCCAGTTCATCTGCACTTGGAGGCGGAGGTGGCGGCTCAACCAGGTTAAAGAACATTTCTGGAATATTAAGTAAAACTTCACGTCCACGTATTGCAGTGGTAGCAACGGTGCCTTTCACTCGGTAACTGCCATATTCAGAGACAGCAGGCAGCGGCAGCATGTATTCAGGAGTGGGAATATCCATCAGCACTACAGGAATTTGCAAGCCAGCAGGTCCTACTAATTCAAGTTGTAAATGCGTTTGTGAAAGGAGCACTTCAGCTTCATTGACTGATATAGCCAGATGCCAAGTACCCGTTAAAGGATCCTCTGGCGCAATCATTTTGACGGTAATTGGCTGCCTTGATAATAAAAAAGGCATGTTGTATTCACGTTCAAAAATATTATTACGTGCCGTAACACTTAATTTATAGTGACCTGCGGGTTGTTCAAGATTGGTACTGCCAGTAAATATGCCATCATCGGGACGCTCATCTAAATCTTCGCCGTTATCTTTATATGCTCCAACAATAATCGTACCCGTCGCAAAATTATCATCTCCGGGTAGATGTTCACTGGTGAACTTTGAGGTCCACTCGATCATAAATTCTAAACCAGGCATACGCATGGTCAAATCATCTGCTGTGAGTCTAGAAACTACTTTTAGGCGCTCGCCTTGATATAAAGGTTGCGGTAGCGGTTCAACTGCAATATTGATTTCAGATACTTTTTCAATTTTTGAACCGGGTAAAACATCACCGAGCAACTGCCAAGGTCCGGGAGTGGGATTAGCAATGGCAATGATATCACCCGTGATGCCATCAACCCATTTTACGGAGCTAGGGTGACGCGATGAGTACCATTTGCTGCCATCTGGTTGTACAACGACAACTGGGGAAGAACCATAACCGCGTTGCACGATTAAGGTGACTTGATCCACTTTATGATCAATTCTAAAACGATTTTTTAATTCCATTGCATAAGGTGCAGGAACATATTCACTGAAGGAGTCAGTGTGATTAGCGGCATTCGCTACCACTGGCAGCATAAAACAAACGCTAAATAAAGCGGCGAAAAGTTTGGCACCCGGTATTTTCATTAAACGATTTATCCTCTCCAGAGGCACTTCCCTGATTTAGCAACTAAATCAAGTCTTTGTTCATGTCGTATTATTTCATCGGCCGATGCGTTGATCACTTTAAGATTAAACGCATTTTGTTCTATTCTTTTAATACCGCCAGCCTCTTGCCCCGCTTTCTCACTGGATAAATTAAATTTGATTTGACCACCAGTCATAATCAAATACACATCCGCTAGAATTTCCGCATCAAGCAGTGCGCCGTGGTATGTTCGGCGTGAATTATCTATGCCGTAGCGGCGACATAATGCATCAAGATTATTTTTCTGCCCTGGATGTAAACGTTTAGCAATGGCTAAAGTATCAAGAATGTCGCAGATATCTTTGGTCTTGGGTCCGACGGGATTGAGTTTGGAAAATTCATGATCCATAAAGCTAACATCGAAGTTGGCATTATGTGCGACGATTTCGGCGCCATCAATAAAATTGATAAAGTCTTGAGCTATTTGATGAAACCTTGGCTCACCAGCAACGCGCTGATCAGTAATACCGTGAACTTCAATTGCTTCTGGGTCTATCAATTGCCCAGGATTAATATATTGATGATAAGTACGCCCAGTAAGACGACGATTAATCACCTCTACACAACCAATCTCAATGATCCTATGCCCAATATAAACAGGACCACCGGCTTGGTTCATACCGGTTGTTTCAGTATCTAAAATAATTTGTCGTGATGCGGATGAAATGATATTCATTTATTTAGTCATCTTCATGTTGTGGTTATACTAACGCCAAAGTTTTCTTAATGATTAAGTGTAGCAATTCAATGACTGAACTAAAACAACTTCATATTTATACTGATGGGTCATGCCTTGGTAATCCAGGTCCTGGTGGTTATGGTGTCGTCATGAAATATAAACTACAGCAAAAAGAGTTGTCAGCCGGTTATAAATTAACCACCAACAACCGCATGGAGCTTTTAGCCCCCATCATTGCTTTAGAGTCCTTGTTTGACAGTTGTAATATTATTCTGATCAGTGATAGTCAGTACATGCGTAAAGGGATCACAGAGTGGATACATGGTTGGAAAAGAAAAAACTGGATTACTTCTGCCAATGAGCCCGTTAAGAATGTCGATTTATGGAAAAGATTAGATACCGTCAGTCAAAAACACAAAATTGATTGGCGCTGGGTTAAAGGTCATTCAGGCCAAATCGAAAACGAACGTTGTGATGAGTTAGCGCGCGTTGCTGCTATGGGTAAAAACCTGTTGGATGATGAACATTACCAACCAAACTAACTCTTTGTACGAGGTTTAAAACCTGCTCGTCCAGCACTTGGCGCAGTAGACCAGTTGGTGGATTTAACCTTTTGTTTATCTCTTATGGGTGTTAACGGTGTATCCACTTTTTTTGCCACAATAAGGTAAATTCCGCCTGTACTAGGTAGCCACTTTTCCAGTTGATTATGCCACGCAATTTTACCTGGGTATTCAGTTAATAAATGATGATATACCAATCTTTCATCGGATAATATTTGATACCCTAATAAACCAAGCCAATCCTTTACCCTTGATGGCATAAAAAAATGTCCACACCAAGGGGCTACATTTTGAAACTGGGGCAATAATTTTCCAAAAAAAATAGGGCTTACAGGATTAAATCCGCTCAGAATAATGTGTCCACCCGAGACAACCACCCTGTCAACCTCGCGCAGAACGCGATAAGGGTCTTGCTCAAACTCAAGTAATGAGTTCATTAACACTGTGTCGATAGAACTATTCTGTAATGGTAGGTCTTTTGTAGAAGCTTGGATGGCTCCGCCTTCAGTTTCAAAAAGGCTAAAATGATAATTTATTTGACACTGCAAACTGTTTATTTCAGCACTTAATGGGCCTAATTTTAAAAGATGATAACCAAATAATCTTGGCCACCAGAGATTTAAACGGGCTTCCAACTCGGTTTTCAGTTGATCACCTGAAGCGAACTCAAGCCAGCTTAATGGTGAACAAGCCTCGGTCGGAATATGTGCCAATGAAATCTCCTTGAAATGACCTGATAGATTGCAGTCAAACGCTGTAATGTTTACTCTAACAAATCTGTTAGCGAAACTCGAGAATCATAATGTATAAAACCCACCTAATTCCGGCATTTAACGATAATTACATTTGGGTTATTGAAGACTCTCATGGGGCGGCTTATGTGGTCGATCCTGGATGTGGGCAGAGTGTAATTGACTATTTAACCTCTAATGAGATTCAATTAGTGGGCATTTTAATTACCCATCACCATCAAGATCACACAGGAGGCATTGCATTATTACAGCAAGCCTATGGGCAACAATTGTCAGTTTATGGCCCTGCTAATGAGGCAATTGACGGTTTAACCGTCCGAATTTCATTAGCGGAACATACTTCAACAGAACTCAACCTGAAGCATTGGCAACTTCCTATTCTAGTTTACAGTGTGCCTGGACACACTATTGGGCATATCGCTTATCTTGCAGATGACATTTTATTTTGTGGCGACACTTTGTTTAGTGGCGGATGTGGGCGCTTATTTGAAGGATCTGCGGCTCAAATGAGTAAGTCACTTTGTATATTAGCTGCGTTACCTGATTCAACAAAAGTGTATTGCGCCCATGAGTATACTCAAACTAACCTTAAATTCGCTGTAACTGTAATGCCAAATAATCAAGCATTAAAAACCTATATAGAACAAGTCATTAGCCTGCGAAAACAAGGGTTACCCACGATTCCTTCAAGCATACGATTAGAAAAACAAATCAATCCCTTTTTACGTTGCGACCATAAAGAAATTAAATTAAATGTTAGTTCACATTTTAATCAAAAAATTACAGATAATATTCAAGTGTTTAAAAATTTGAGGCTATGGAAAGATAATTTTTAACCTTACATAAAGAGAGTTTAATAAGACAGGCAAATAAATTTCATCTACAATGCTTGATTCGATATTTCTAGGCTGAGAAAACATCTCGATTAAGTTAGAAAAACATCATATTAGATTTAGGCACTAAATCTTAGGTTTAGGGATTTTTATTCAATGAAAACAAAGTTATCACTACTTTCTGCTAGTGTAATATTAATGTTGGGCTGTCAGTCAATTACCCCTAATGTTAATGACGACGTGATTAACGATACTTCGTCGGCAAAAGTCCCAGCGAAAACCAGTAAACAACCTAGAACCATTGAAGACATCGAACAAGATGTGGCCGAGGTTAATGATGTTTGGCAACGAATTCGTGATGGCATGCAATTAAAAATTGCTGAAAAGGAACTCGTTGATAAATACCGACAGTGGTACATCGACAATCCTAGGCACCTAGAAATTGTCACTCAGCGTGCTGAGCCATTCCTTTATTTCATTCTTGAAGAAATCGAGAAACGCAACTTACCTACCGAATTAGCTTTGTTGCCTGTCATTGAAAGTGCCTATAACCCTACCGCTTATTCACCTAGTGATGCGTCTGGGCTTTGGCAGTTAACTTTACCGACAGCAAATGCATTTAAAGTTAAGACCAACTGGTGGTATGACGGTAGGCGTGATGTAAGAGCATCAACATTAGCCGCATTAGACTTACTTGAATACCTGTATGTTAAGATGGGGAAAAACTGGAATTATGCTATAGCCGCGTATAACTCTGGTGAAGGACGAGTCCTTAATGCCATCAAACATAATAAAAATAATGGTAAAGAAACTAACTTTTGGATGCTAAAACTGCCAAAAGAAACCGCGCATTATGTCCCCCAATTAATGGCGCTTGCTGATATTATTAAACACTCTGATGAATTGGGTATCAATTTACCTGCTATTGAGAATAAACCTCAAATAGCAATTGTGAATATTGAAAGTCAGTTGGATTTAAATTTAGCCGCTGAAATGGCGAAAATTTCAGTTGATGAATTAAAAACACTTAACCCAGGGTTATTACGCTGGGCAACTGCGCCAATGGGACCACATTTATTAGCAGTTCCCGCTGAAAGTGCTAAATCATTCAATCAATCTCTCGCCTCACTTGAACCTGATGCCCGTATTAACTGGGTCAGGTATAAGATCAAATCTGGTGACAGTATTGGTGAAATTGCTCAGCAATTTGAAACCTCTCCAAAAATGATCCGCAATAGTAACGGCATTAAGGGCAATAATATTGTTGCTGGTAAATTCTTAATTATACCTGTGGCCAGTAAAGATCCAGATTTGGCAAGTATGAATGCCGATCAACTACTTGCGCGTAAACCAGTTATTCAATCAAGCAATCAACGCCAAACATACACAGTAAAGTCTGGTGACAGTTTATGGGCCATTGCTAACAAGCATAGTGTTTCGATTGAGCAAATTACCACGTGGAATAAACTTAACAAAGATCAGTCTCTTAAAATTGGTCAAAGCTTAGTGTTCTATCCTAACCAAATTGCTAAAACTGACTCAAGTAATGAAAAAGTGGTCAGCTATAAGGTTAAATCTGGAGATTCTCTAGTACGTATTGCTGCAAGGTATAAAGTCACTGTTGCTGATTTGATTGAATGGAACAGTTTGAAAAAGAATAACTATTTGCAACCTGGACAGATGTTAAAACTGTTAATTAGTAATAGTTAATCATGTAAACGACCAACAAAAAAGCGGTTTAACCTGAGTTAAACCGCTTTTTTAATGTAATGAATATACTAAATGGATATTTATAGTGTTATTCACACAAGTTAACCAACGTATGATCTAAAAACCAACGGTTATTCGGCAAACAGTAATTCTACACTAATATCATTCATGGTCGGTAAACTGCTTTCCAGGGCTTTTCCGGCAAACTTAGCCTGTAATCGGTAACCTTTGGTATTTATTTTTGCCAAGACATCAGCAGGCACATTAAAACTTGCCTTGACTGACTTACCTGCACCAATTGTTACTTTCCTGAGCGCTTGGGTAAACATCATCGTTTCAGACCATGCCCACACTTTAAGGCCTTTAGGATCTATCAACCATAAATCAGCCGTCATGCCCGAATTGAATTGAATAGCAACCCCATGTTCAGCTTGGTTTGTTACTGTTAATGAGACCGGCATTGATTTAGCACTCTGATAAAATGGCACCACATCCAAATGACCATGCAATACAGCTTGACTCATGACTTGCATTGCTTCTCCTGCAGACAACTTAATGATCTGGTTGATGTTTGGTTTGACATGATCGGCTTTAACATCAGAATCCACTGCCCCAGCACAACCAATCAAGGCGAATAACGAAATAGCGCCGAATATTTTGCGCATTACAATCCTCCTAATTTTTTAAATAAACTGTCTTTCAATTTGTCAGTTTCTTTGTTTAATTTACCTTTTAATAAAGCTTGAGTATCTAATCGATATTTAGGCTCTTGAAAACTGCCTGTAATCTTCAACGGAATATCAATACCTGATAAAGCATCTTTCTCTCCCCCCTGTCCTGCAAGTGAACCAACTACTTTAGTGATAAGGCTATAATCAATTTGGTGGCTGATAATGTTTGCAGTCCCTTTACCATCTAAACGAATTAATGGTGAGGCCATAGCAAGATCTGGATTTGTTATTACACCATCAAGTAGAGAAAAACCACCCGCTAAACTGGTAAAATCAGTTTTCAACTCTTGACTGTCTTGCGCGGATAAATCGCCGGCTAACTTCTTTTGACCACTGCGGATCATTTGAGGAATATTGACGCCATACAAAGATCCATCAGCAATCTCAAATTGTCCATTGGCAATGAGTTGCTGTTTAAGCTTAGCGGGAATAAGGCTACTGCCATGACCTTTAACTGTAAAGTTTGCGGTACCAGATAATAAATCCACTTCAGCTAAATCAGTCAATAATGGTCTAATTTGTAAACCGTTAAGTTGATTATTAAATTGATAGCTTGGTACCTTGTTACGCGCATCAATGGATGCTTTAACATTGATATTACCCTGATACAACTCAGCCGTAAGCTGTTTGATATCAATAAGCCCTTGTTTAACTGTGGTGTTTAGCTGCCAATTTTGGGTCAGTAAGTTATCAAGCTTAATTGACTTCGCCTTAAGAGCTAAAGTTAAGTCGATACCTTTAAGTGAGGCAAGATCTGGCTCTGACGTCACTTCAGCATCCTGCTCTGAAGTACCATTTTTATCAGTGTCACTTTCTGCAGATTTAGGCAATAAGGAATTTAAGTCAATGTCACCAAATTCAATATTGAAATCAATTACCGGGACTTTTTTTGCATAGTTAACTGCCAGTTTGGCTGATGCTTGAATACTGTCAACTGAAAGTTTACTGATAACTAGATCAATATTTTTAGTATTTAGTGCCACAGACAAATCAGCCGCTATTGTCGATTTAACGGTTTTATTAGGTAGATTTTCACCCTCAACTAGATTCTCAATTAACAAGTCGCTGATTTGAATATGATCAATCTTCTGTGAAACCTTGATTTTGCCTGAGCCTGATGAAGATAATTTCATATCAGCTAATTCAGCTTCAAATTCGTATTCCATGTCTGCAAATTCACCCAGTGAAAACTCACCTAAGGTAAATGATGTAAGGGTAAAGTGTTGCTCTGAATTTGTTTGCATATCAATAAGATTAATATGCATGTTGGTAATAGATACGCCACCGACATTAAGACTTGATAATGGCATGCTTTTATCAATTTGGTCTGATTCGACGTCTTTTGATTTATCATTCTGAGCAGTTGAGGTTAAACCATCAAAACTGGTATTCCCTTGTTTATCGGTGATTAAATTGAGTGTCAAACCGTCTAAACTTAAATTATCAACTTTAACTTGCTGACTAAATAATGGCAGTAAAGCAACGTTAGCTACGGCCTGATTTACTTGCAACATCTGTTGAGGTTGAAAATTATCAGGATTACTTAACGCAATTGAACCAACGTTGATCCCAAGGGTAGGAAAAAAACTCCAGCTCAAATCCTGATCAATTGTTAAAGTTCGTCCGGTATGTTGCTTAACCGCATCAACGACTTGGGGTTTGAAATCATTAATATTGAAAAACACAGTGAGATACAGCACAGCACAAATAACGATTGCAAATATTGATATCACCAACCATTTTATTAGTTTCATAACCAATCCTTAGCTTAAATTTGTTCAAGATACAGGTATTAAATAATCGTCATTATAGTACTAATGCAGTGTCACTTATTGCCACACCATTTAAGTCAGCATAAACAGTCATGCCATCCTTGACCTCGATTGAATTTATTTCAATGTTAACACCAATTTCGCCTAGATCTTTTTTGTCCGTTTTAATCGGATTAACGCCTAAAGCCTTAACACCAATATTCATGGTATTAATCGTTGCAACATCTCGAATACAACCATATATAACAATTCCTTGCCATCCATTATCCACAGCACTTTGTGCAATCATATCACCTAATAGCGCTCGTCGAGTAGAGCCGCCACCGTCAACAACTAGCACTTTACCCTGCCCTGGCGTTGCCAAAATAGACTTAACCTTTGAATTATCTTCAAAGCACTTAACCGTGACAATTTGCCCGCTAAAAACGGCATGTTGACCAAATGTTTGCCATGGCAAATTGATCAGTTGCAATTCTTGTGGGTATTGGTCAAAAAGATCAGGAAGTAAATCAAGCATAATGCCTCCATGCGACATAAAGAAAAGATTGGATCAGATGTTAAGACTAAATAAATACCTATGAACAAACAAGTGCTTATCTTGCCAAAAGTGAAAGAGTACTTAAGCCACCTGATATTGATGAAGACACATTATCCTCAATGGTGACTCATTTTGTATTACAGGTAAATTAACTGACTAATTTAAGTGACTAATATTTGATTGTTATTTATACTTTGTTTTTTTATTGAGACACAGATTACACATGAAAAATGATTTAGAGCTTGCTCGGGTTATCAATGCCTTTGATGAACTTGAATTTGAGCAGCGTACCACTACCAACCTTGAAAATGCCCGTAACAAACCGCAAATGCGCACTTATATTCAGTCATTGGATTTCAGTCTGCGCCGTCTAAAAATCCTTCAAGAAACGATTAACGAACTTGTTGAAGACAAACAGTCTGATCTATTGCGACAAGAGAAAGTACAAACATATAAAACTAAAATTATTAATTTATCCCGCCAGTACAATATCAGTTATCAAGACGTGCTCAATATTATGGCAAAATCAAAAAAATAAGGATGTATTGATTAATAGGCTCTTTTTGGCTGAATCTTTTAATTCGGTTGTTTTTACCTTTTCTAAGTAGGAAATTTCGCCTATCACGATAAAGATACTGCAACTTTAATATC
Organism: Shewanella holmiensis; assembly: GCF_025370255.1. Lineage (GTDB taxonomy): Bacteria > Pseudomonadota > Gammaproteobacteria > Enterobacterales > Shewanellaceae > Shewanella > Shewanella holmiensis. Next base: position 37,413 of record NZ_JAMTCD010000008.1, on the reverse strand, counting down.
AACTTCAACATGCAAATATGGCCAATTAAGCATCTGGCATATTAGTGTATAAAACGATTTAATAGTAAATCTCTATAGCTATCATCATTCGAGCAATACACCAGTTATAAACCTTGCTTTAAAACTCGCATCACCAAATACAATGGCTATTTCTGGCGCCGCTTTGGCCCATGAAGGACATGGTGCGCCTGGGTTGTTTCATCATTTTGAAAAAATGGCGCCTGCAATCATTTTAGTCGCTGTAGTCGCAGGTATTATTTGGAAAATGAAAAAATAGTTAGCCAATACTGGCAAACAGCTTCAGCTAAAAAGTATTAATTGACTGGGCATGACATTCAATATGTGATGCTAAATAACCTCGGCTCTGGTAAAGAAAAAGGCTAACCAGTAGCTCAGGTTAACTATACTCGCTTGTTAATCCATACTCGCTGCAAACAAAAACGCACTCAGTTGAGTGCGTTTGTTTATATCATCTCAATGTTTTAGTTAGCCTTTTAATGCGCTATCAATCATTTGCTGTGCTTGTAAAATGATGGCATCTAAATGTTGTTGGCTGATAAAACTTTCGGCATAGATTTTAAACAGAGCTTCCGTGCCAGATGGTCGAGCGGCAAACCAGCCGTTTTCTGTAGTCACTTTAATCCCCCCAATCGGCGCATTATTGCCAGGTGCGTGTGACAAAATTGCAGTTATCGTTTCGCCAGCAAGAGTAGTATCAGTAAAACTTTGACTATTTAATTGCTCAAATTTAGCTTTTTTCTTCAAGCTGATCGGGCTATCAATTCGGCTATAGAAGCTTTCACCAAACTCGGCGGTTAACTCTTGATATCTTTGCGACGGCGTTTTTCCTGTCACAGCAGTCATTTCTAGGGCCAGTAAGGCCAAGATAAAACCATCTTTATCTGTACACCATGTGCTACCATCTCGTTGCAAAAATGCTGCACCAGCGCTTTCTTCACCACCAAACGCAATGGTACTGTTGGCCAAACCATCGACAAACCATTTAAAGCCAACTGGCACTTCCAAACAAGCACGATTTAAACTGGCACATACTCTGTCGATCATGGCACTCGATACCAATGTTTTACCGATTGATAAAGACTCTGCCCATTGTGGGCGATGACGAATTAAGTAATCAATCGCTACCGCTAAATAATGGTTGGGATTCATTAAACCAAATCCAGGACACACAATACCATGGCGGTCATAATCAGGATCGTTTCCGACGCATAAATCAAAGTTTTCGCTGTGTTGTAATAAACCGGCCATGGCAAAAGGTGATGAACAATCCATACGGATCTTGCCATCTTTGTCTAATGTCATGAAACTAAAGGTTGGATCGACCAACTCGTTTACTAAGGTAATATCTAAACCATAACGCTGGGCAATATGCTGCCAATAATAAATACCTGAGCCTCCTAGAGGATCCACACCTAAACGCAAATTGGCTTTTTTAAGGGCTTCAAAATCAATCACCTCAGCTAAAGACTCAACATAAGGCGCAATAAAGTCGGTTTCTTTTACCCAACCTGAAGCAAGTGCAACGCCATAATTGACTTTTTTAACGCCACTTAATTGCTGCGCTAAGTATTGGTTCGCTTTATCTTCAATTTGCTTGGTGATTTCACCTTCAGCAGGACCACCATGTGGCGGATTGTACTTAATCCCACCATCTTGAGGAGGATTATGTGACGGAGTGATAATTAAACCGTCAGTTAAAGCAACAGGTTTATTTTTGTTAGCACTAATGATGGTTTGTGACACCACAGGTGTAGGGGTAAAACCATCATTGGCTTGAATCAGCACATTAACTTGATTCGCCGTCAGCACTTCGACAACAGACATAAATGCGGCATAGGATAAGGCATGAGTATCATAGCCGACAATCATAGGCCCGGTAATGTTAGCGGCTTGACGATAATCAACCACAGCCTGAGCAATAGCCCAAATATGATTCTGATTGAAGCTTGATTTAAAAGCACAACCACGATGACCGGAAGTACCAAAGGTCACTTTTTGTTGAACATCTTCAACATTTGGGATCATTCGGTAGTAGTAACTCATTAACTTAGGAATATTCACTAAATCTGCTGGTAATGCTAACGTCCCTGCTCGCTCATGAATTGCCACGCCGCGTCTCCTTGTTATCGATTAAATGTATTTTGCTATAGTAGAAGCTTGTTGGGCATCACACCCAAGATGGATAAGGACTTCAGATAAAATGGTTTGTTTTTTTGCAGTATTATTATTAGTTGTTACCCAATAACCACTTTGTCCAATTTCTTTCGGATTTGCAGATTGACTTGCATCTAATAATGCTTGTTTTGAACGGGCAAAATATAGACGCCCTTTGCCTTGAATTTGCAATACCTGATCAAAATGACTGCCTGCTTGGTTAGCCAATGCATCAAGCAAAAACATAAAACGACCAACCGCACCCTTCTGCTGACTGATCAAATGTTCGTTAATCACAGCGTTAAAATCCATAGTTGAAGATGAGGCATTAACGGATTTTGTCGCTTCAGCCACTTGCGCGGCAGGAGGGGTTGAAATCGATTCGGTTGTTACTGATGCCTTAACGGGCTCATTAACCTGCTTTGATGTTTCAGCTTTGACTTGAGCGCGATGATTGACTAATTGCTCAACAATGGTTTTTGCCTTATTAAATAAAGCGTCCCTTGCATTGGCGTCAAGCGCATCAAGACCAGGCTGACTAATAGAGTCAGGTGTATGATCGGCAACATATTCAACGGGAAGACCTAACAAACGACGTAAAATCTCTGAAGCACTCTCACCAATTCTTTCAGTCTTGCTTGCAATAAAACGGTAAAGTTCTTCATCAATTTCAATGTATTTCATTTCAATCATCCTTTTGTGTGTCGAAGATATAATCACAATTGCAGTTAACAACGGCGTATAAGACCATACCTTGCGAATTCAATTTATTCTTTTTAGATCGATTGCGATCGTTTATCGTGCCAGTTTAAGCTAAGCCTCGGGCAAGAATAAAGCCCCAAATTGATTAATTGATAGATATTCAACATTAACTGACTACTTTATTCATAAATCGCTATCATGTTGCAGATTAAATCGACAACAAAACTTGATTTGCTCCCCGTCATCACGCAGAATTTGCCGCCATCAGAGTCAGATAGTTAGGCAAGTAAATGCATTACGTCACCTCAGGCAATGGCGAACCCGTTATTTTAATCCACGGTTTGTTTGGCAATTTAGATAATTTAAAGTCATTAGGTTTATCCCTTGAAGCAGATTTTCAAGTGATCCGTGTTGATGTGCCAAATCATGGTTTAAGTGAACATTGGAACGCAATGGACTACCCAACCTTAGCCAAAGCCGTTATAGACTTAATCGATAAACTTGGATTTGATTGCGTAAAACTCGTCGGCCATTCCATGGGCGGTAAAATCGCTATGGCAGCCGCGCTATTATATCCTCAGCGCATCTCCAGTATCGTTGTCGCAGATATTGCACCTGTTAGCTATCAACCTCGTCATCAACTGGTTTTTGCCGGGCTGACCTCATTACCATTGAATCAAAACACAACCCGTAAATCTGCGCTAACTCATTTGATTGATGCTGGTATTGATGAAGGAACGGCTCAATTTCTGCTGAAAAATTTACAGCGCACTGAGTCAGGTTTTGAGTGGAAGATGAATTTATCTGGGCTAATTGATTGCTACGATCGTATCATTGATTGGCAGTTAACAAAGGATAATCGACCACTACAATACAATAAACCTTGCCTGTTTATTCGTGGCGGAGACTCAAACTATGTCACTGCTGAACATCGTGATGCCATTATTCAGCAGTTTCCGAAAGTCACAGCTAAAACACTAAATGGTACAGGTCATTGGTTACATGCACAAAAGCCTGAGATATTTAATCGAATTGTCGGCGAGTTTTTGCGCTAAACCGACGGCTATTTTTCAAGCATTTACACTGAGGCAGATAGCCGTTGCGAGTATGATGTGATATATTCGCGCCTCTTTTTTGCCGTAAAAGAAATCTTTAAAAGGTAAAGTATGCTGAATCAATATATGGAACAAATAGAAAGCCTCAGTTTGGATTTCTTTTTTGCAGCAATTTTCTTTTTTATTGGTATGGCCATCAGGGATGTACTCAATCAAGGTAATGTACCGAAATTCGGGCGATTAATCGTCTGGGGTGTATTATTTTTAGGCTGTGCTGGTTTTGTGGCAAAAGGCATTATTCAAATGACCTGGGAAGGTTCAGGTATTGGTTAATAAGAGATATGGCAAAAGAAACAGCAGATAGAACGACCATTGACCTTTTTGACAGTGAAAAACGACGTGGAAGACCCAGAAGTAATCCACTGACTCGTGAACAACAATTAAAGATCAATAAACGTAACCAAATTCAGCGTGATCGCGCTAACGGTTTAAAGCGAATAGAGTTAAAGGTGTCACAAGATTTATACGACGCCTTGAATCAACAGGCTTTGGCCAGTAACATCAGTCGTAGCCAGTTAATCGAGCATATTCTGCAACAGCAAGTCGACAACTGATTCATTTTTCGAACATCGCACTAAGCGAAATTGATATTGAAAGGATACCCCATGGCAACTGTAGGTCTATTTTTCGGTAGCGACACTGGTAACACCGAAGCTGTCGCCAAGATGATCCAGAAGAAACTGGGCAAGCAAATGGTTGATGTTAAAGACATCGCCAAGAGTACTAAAGAACAAATCGCAGAATATGATCTGTTATTATTCGGCATCCCAACTTGGTATTACGGAGAAGCACAATGTGACTGGGATGATTTTTTCCCTGAACTTGAGCAAATCGACTTTAATGACAAGTTAGTGGCTATTTTTGGTTGTGGTGACCAAGAAGATTACGCTGAATACTTCCTAGACGCTATGGGCATGGTCCGTGACATCGTTGAAGCGCGTGGAGGTATTATTATTGGTCACTGGCCAACCGAGAGCTATGATTTTGAAGCTTCAAAAGGCCTTGCAGACGCAGACCACTTTGTGGGCTTAGGTATTGATGAAGATCGTCAACCTGAATTAACCGAAGAACGTGTTGATGCCTGGGTTAAACAAATTTACGAAGAAATGTGTTTAGCGGAACTTGAAGGTTAATAATCACCAATTAACTTTCAATAAAAGCGGCTAAATTAGCCGCTTTTTCGTTTAATTAATTTGAAAATATACAACACAAATATACAGCTACAAGAATTTACTAGAATCGTCTCACATAATGATCGTTTGTTTATCTTGTATGGCTACAGGAGCATATTTTGGATTTAGACTCAACGCCTATCAATGCTAACCACTGGGACATTTTTTGCGTTGTTGTTGATAATTATGGTGATATAGGCGTCACCTGGCGTCTAGCCAAACAACTGGCTGCTGAATACGCAATCACGGTTAATTTATGGGTGGACGATCTTAAAAGCTTTTCTCACATTTTGCCTGAACTTGATGCTGGTCAAGCCTATCAGACCTTTTTTGGCGTTAACATTATTCACTGGAATGATTCATCAATTGAAGAATATTCACCAGGCCAATGCTTAATTGAGGCTTTTGCCTGTGAAATACCTTCATCGATAATTGAAGGGCTGACTAAATTAAAGCAAACTAATCCAATAGAATTGCCAATCTGGCTCAATTTAGAATACTTGTCGGCAGAAGATTGGGTTGAGGGTTGCCACGGCTTACCCTCATTTCAAACCAATGGATTACAGAAGTATTTCTATCTGCCAGGATTCACAGATAAAACCGGAGGATTAATTTGCGAGCAAAATCTGTTTCAATTACGTGATAACTGGCAAAGCGATGATGCCAATAAGATGGCATTGTTTAACCAATTAGGTTTACGTGGCATTGAGCCTAATCACCACGTCATTTCAGTATTTAGTTATGAAACACCATCATTGTTAGGCTTAATTCAATCCTGGCAGGCAGAGAAGTCCCCTATCCATGTGCTTATCCCAAAAGGAAGAAGTTTAAATAGCCTCACATCCATATTAGCTTGTTCGGTTGATAAGCTTGTCGCGGGTCAGCAATTCAACTTAGATAATGTGACATTGCACATACTGCCGATGACAGATCAACAAGGTTACGATCGACTATTATGGAGTTGCGATTTTAACATTGTTCGCGGTGAAGATTCCTTTTTACGCGCTCAATGGGCTGCAAAACCGTTTATTTGGCACATTTATCCGCAAGAAGATGATTATCACCTAATAAAATTAGAAGCTTTTATGCAAATTTACTGCGATAATCTAGCGCCTGATTTAGCTAAGCCATGGTGCGAATTGAACCGGTCGTTCAACCAAGGTAATCAAATTGACACAGTCAATCATTGGCAAAAACTCGAATTTAATCATTTGCCCTTATTGCAACACGCAAAAACATGGCCAATGACAGCATTAAATAGTGCAGATCTTGCTACTAGACTAGTTCAATTCGTGAAAAGTCGCTAAGATACTGCTCGAAATTAAAATCGATATCGATAATTTATAGGAAATAGTGTAATGAAAACTGCTCATGAAATCCGTCCTGGTAACGTGATCATGTTAGATGGCAGCCCATGGGTTGTGCAAAAAACTGAAACAACTCGTTCTGGCCGTAACGCTGCAATCGTTAAGTTAAAACTAAAAAACTTATTACTTGATTCAGGTACTGAACAGACGTTCAAAGGCGAAGACAAGTTAGACGATATCATTCTAGAACGTCTTGATTGTACTTATTCTTACTTCGCAGATCCTATGTATGTATTTATGGATGAAGAATACAACCAATATGACGTTGAAGCTGATAACTTAGGTGATGCAGCAGCATATATCGTTGATGGTATGGAAGATCAGTGTCAAGTGACTTTCTATAATAGCAAAGCGATTTCAGTAGAACTTCCTGTTCATATCGTGCGTGAAGTTATCTACACTGAGCCTTCAGCTCGTGGCGATACTTCTGGTAAAGTCATGAAGCCAGCTACCATCACTGGCGGCGGTACTGTGACTGTTGCTGATTTCGTTAAAGTTGGCGACAAGATTGAAATCGACACTCGTACTGGTGAATTTAAAAAGCGTGTTTAATCACATTTTGTAAATTCCCCAAAAGCCAGCTTAATCGCTGGCTTTTTTGTATCTTGGCAGCACAATATGCCAATTAAGATAAAATTCTCCCCATTAAATAAGATTTAAACACTAATTTTTAACATCAAAACAGCGTAAACCACTAAAAAACTCGAATAATTTCATTACCAAACACTTCCACAAAGCCATTAAATTCGTTATGGTTCGCCTACTTAGTTGTATTTTAACGAGAGCGGTATGCGTCCAATCATCAAATCCAATAAATTAGATACTGTGTGTTACGACATTCGTGGACCAGTTCATAAAGAAGCCCGTCGCTTAGAAGACGAAGGCCATCGCATTTTAAAGCTGAATATCGGTAATCCCGCACCGTTTGGATTTGAAGCCCCAGAAGAAATCGTTAGAGATGTCATATTAAACTTGCCCAGTGCCCAAGGTTATTGCGAATCTAAAGGCTTATTTTCTGCTCGTAAAGCCATTGTGCAACATTACCAATCCCAAGGGGTATTCGGCGTTGATATTGAAGATATTTATATCGGCAATGGTGCTTCTGAACTGATCGTAATGGCCATGCAGGGCTTACTTAACCCAGACGATGAAATGTTGATCCCGTCACCTGATTACCCTCTTTGGACAGCTGCCGCCAATTTGGCCGGCGGTAAGGCTGTACATTATCGCTGTGATGAAGAAGCTGATTGGTTTCCTGACATTGAAGATATCAAAAGTAAAATAACCCCTCGCAGCCGCGGCATTGTTTTAATTAACCCTAACAATCCAACCGGCGCTGTGTATTCAAAAGAATTAATCGAACAGGTCATTGAGCTTTGCCGTCAGCACGATTTGATTTTATTTTCTGATGAAATTTACGATAAAATTTTATATGACGAAGCGCAACATGTCCCAGCGGCGCTGCTTTCAGATGACATTTTAACTGTTACCTTCAATGGACTTTCTAAAGCCTACAGAGCGGCTGGTTTTAGAGTGGGTTGGATGATGCTTACCGGCAACCTCAAAGCTGCAAAAAGCTATATTGAAGGTTTAGAAATGCTTGCATCCATGCGTTTGTGCTCTAACGTACCTAATCAACATGCGATCCAAACAGCACTGGGCGGTTACCAATCTATCAATGAGTTAATTTTGCCCAATGGTAGACTCACAATACAACGCGATGCCTGCTATGAGATGTTAAACTCTATTCCTGGCGTGAGCTGTAAAAAACCCAAAGGTGCCTTGTACGCATTTCCTAAACTCGACATGAAAAAGTTTAATTTACGCGATGATGAACGTCTGGTTTTTGAGCTACTCAAACAAAAGAAAATTTTGTTGGTACAAGGAACTGCGTTTAATTGGCCAGAACCTGATCACTTAAGAGTGGTTTTCTTACCACATAAGGAAGATCTGACTAAAGCATTAAATGAGTTTGGCAATTTCTTAGAAGATTATCGCCAATAAACAGTTTTCATCCATATATCAAAAATGGGCTGATTGATTCAGCCCATTTTGGTTTCATCAGGTATGATAACTTATCCTAAAGTAATAATTGATAAGGAAAACAATGAAACAAAGTACCTTTATGGCATGGATAACTCGTTTGCCATTGTTAAAGAGATGGGCATTAATGCACTGTTTTCAAGAAGAAAATGTTTCAGAGCATTGTCATCAAGTTGCCGTTATTGCGCATTTATTGGTAGTAATTAAAAACACACGCTTTGGTGGCACACTAAATCCTGAAAAAGCTGCGACTTTAGCACTTTACCATGAAGTATCAGAAACCAAATTACAGGACATCAACTCAAATACTAAATACCATAATCCAGAATTCACCAAAGCATTTAAGCAACTAGAAGATTTAGCTGAAAAAGAATGCCTAGCCACCCTACCAGAAGATTTACGCGCAGCAATGGAGCCATTGATTGTGCAAGCTGAGGTTGATCCTGAATATAAAGCCATTGTAAAAGCGGCTGATATCTTACAAGCCTACGTCAAAACTAAAAATGAGCTCAGATTTAATAACAATGAATTTGAACATGTAAAACAAAATCTAGATCGCAAATTGGCAGAACTTGAAGCAAGCATGCCGGAAGTAAAATGCTTTATCGATATTTTCCTCGATAGCTGTACGACAACCTTAGATAAATTAAGTGAAGTGAAGTATTAATAAGCAATCCGTACTCACCCTTTTAACTCCTTAGTAGAAACACCGATTACAATTGCAGTATATTGTTTTTATCTTGGTTTAATTTAGTGAACACGTATTCAAGGCATTTAAAAAACTTGTTATTTACACTATGATTAGCCAGCTAATTTATAATTCAGATCGGAAGTAATATGGACAAGCTAGTGAGCTCTCGCAGTACCAAAGAAAAAGCCCTTAGACTTAATTTGGACGACAAAAAATACGGCACGATTGTAGAAATTGGTGCAGGCCAGGAAGTGGCGCGTAATTTTTTCGTAGCAGGTGCCGCCGCTGGGACGATTGCTAAAACTATGTCAGCTTATGACATGAAGTTTTCCGATGCAATTTATGGCGTACAACAAAATGGCCGTTATGTGAGTAAAGGCCGTGTACTTGCCATGATGGAGCAAGAATATGACTTAGTGGTAGAACGAGTTGCCGATGTACGCTCTCGCTCATCACGATACTTTAGTTATGCTGCCACTGTTGCCGCTAAAAGCTTTAATCGTGACAATGAATGTCATGCTTGGTGTGGCGTTAGAGTACAAATGTATCCAGGTGCAGAGCCTTCAAATATTGTGGTTCATGTCCGCATGTTTGATGATAATGCAGAAGCACAGCAGCATGCACTGGGAATTCTTGGTGTGAATTTAATTTATGGCAGCTATTATTATTTTGAAGATCCTAAAAAATTAATCGATTCGCTAACCGATAACATGAAAGCCAATCGTATTGAGATTGACTCGATTGAGTTTCAGGGGCCCTATTTTGAAGATATCGATAATAAAGCTAAAAACATTCATTTAATTCGCAGTTGGAAAACCCGCGCGGTGATGTTTAAACCCGATGGCACAATTGGTGTACCGGCAGAAATGCTGTACAAGAAAAACGTCCTTACCATTCGTGGATCATTTAAACCTGTCACCAAGTTAAATGTTGATATGATAGAGCAAGGTCAAAAGGCGTTTTCTGAATTAGAAGGTGTTGATGTTGATAACACTATTTTAATCGCAGAAATCTCCTTAAATGATTTACAAGGACATGATGCCAACATGTCTGAAAAAGACATTCTTGAGCGAGTCCGCTTACTGAATTTGCTCGGTTATAACGTGTTAGTGTCGGATTATACCCGTTACTTTTCATTACGCGCCTATTTCCGTCAATTCACCAATCACCAAATTGGTATCGTTGTCGGGATGATCAACATTAAGCAAATTTTTGATGTTGAGTTTTATCGCGGTCTTGAGGGCGGTATTTTGGAAGGTTTTGGTAAACTATTCCCTGATAATACCCGTTTGTTTGTCTACCCAGAACTTGATGATAAAGGTGTATTAAACGACTTATCTAATGTGACTGTACCTTCAAACCTACGCTACTTGTATCGCCATCTTGTCGAAAACGATTTCATTAAAGGCATTGAAACCAGCAATATTGAACTATTCAGTATTTATTCTCGTGAAATCCTTAAGCAGCTTGCTCGCGGCTCGGATGAATGGCAGCAAGCGTTACCTGACAGTGTTGTTGATGAGATTATCAAACACAAATTATTTGGCTATCGTGGTTAACAATCAATGTAGCGTAACTGATTAGCACTTTCTGACTAATTAGGCTTCAAACAAAATAATCTCATGAATTTGGATAGCGAAAAGGCCATTTACTTAGGGTAAATGGCCTTTTTTTGCATTTTGATCAAAACAATACTGCCTATTCACTGTACAGTTGCTCATTGTAGCTTAGTGCTACATTAGTCCAATCGAAACGCGCTTGAGATGCAGCAAGCTTAATATTAGCCAAGGTCTCAGTATCACATTCAAGACAAACCTTAAACTGCTCAACAAAGTGCTTCGCTTGCTCTGCAGCATCAATACCATCAAATACCCAGCCATTTTGCTGATGTAACACAGTATCCTTTAAGCCCCCCACAGCATGAACTAAACAGGGCTGTCCGTGCTTCATTGCCAACATTTGGCTTATTCCGCAGGGCTCAAAACTGCTGGGCATTAAAAACAAGTCACCTTGCTGATATAAGTCATCTGACAGGGCTTCATCATAACCATTTAAGAAAAGGCAATTAGTATGTTGAGCTGCAATAGTTTTAATTTGATTCGATAAGAACTCATCGCCACTGCCCAAAATGATCATCATGGCTTCTGGATTATGCGAATACAAATCACTCAGTATTTGTGATAATGCCGATTTACCATTGGTCAATTTTTGCAAAAACAACATCACTTTTTGCGAGGTTAAGCGTCCAACGGAGGTGATCAGTAAACTGGCATTGGCCGTTTTACGTGCCGCTGACAATTTTATTAAGTTTTGCTGCAACCTTTGACTGGCAATAAAATCAGCACTACTGACAGAGGCCTTATGTGCCTGCCACTTAATCAAGGCATCTTGGGCTTTATTGAGCAAAGACAGTCTTTGTTTTACCTGAATGGCTTTGTCATTAGCATGGCTATTCTCAGCGTAACTGCAGCCATTGATAATCCCCACCAGCTGATGTTGATCCGCTTTGTGTTGCAAGTCTTGCTCTAAGCCCTCTCCGCCAACAAAACCTTTTTGTGGTTCTGATTGTTGTAATATTTCTTTGGCATAGGTGGGCGACACTACATGTACCGTATCACTCAATACTATGCCCATGCGCATGGGGTTAACGCAGCTACTGTAACGCGGATCCAGTATGGCTTTTGATAACCATTGATTTTGATGAAGCGAATCAACCGAAAACCATCGTGCAAACCAATGGCAGAAAGACGATTTCTCCCCAGAAAAGGGCCTAATGCCCTGTAAGGCAAGATTGTGGATCGTAAAAACACACTTTATGGTTTTTAACGGGGCAAACTCTGTCACCACCGCCCTTAACATGGCTATCATCGCACTATGCCAGTCGTGTAAGTGCATCACCTGATAATCACCCAGTTTGCGTTCTAATAAAGCCTGCGCAACCGCTAAACTGAACAAGGCGAATTTATTGGCATCATCGGCAAAAGGCCTATCTGCGCTTCCCTGAGTGTATATACTGCCATCAACTTGATTGAACAATGGGTGCGCAAACAAATACACCCAATTTTGTTGCTGATTTGCCGTTGTATTACTATCAGCGTTCAATTGATCAGCATCAACTACAACGTGTTTTGTTTCAGGCCGTAACATTTTATAAATAATGACCGACTCAGTACTATTTCCATAGGAGACTACGACTTCTGCCGTCTTTGTTGCTGCGTAATAGTCTTTTAAAAAACCGTATTCTGGCATGGCCACATCAGCAGAAACTGCACAAGTATTTAATGCCACGGGAAGATCGCGAATAACATCCCCCATCCCCCCGACTTTGGCGTTAATCAGTGCATCATTTTCTGCGGCAACAAGTAACACTTTTTTCATCAACAATCCTTATTCGTAGCCAACAGCAAGGCCAAGCATTTTACGGGTCACTAAGGTAATGCCCTTTTCTGACACCCTGAAACCTCGAGCTTTATCATGTTCATGGTTGTAACCAATCTCCATACCCTCAGGAATGATACAGCCGCGATCCAGTATCGCATTTTTGATTTTGCAGTTTTTTAGCACCACGACATCTGGTAACAACACCGAATCCTTCACTAAGGAATATGAACAAATGCGCACTTCATCAAATAACACACTGCGTTTAACCTTGGCGCCTGAAATAATACAGCCACCCGATACAATCGAATCAACCGCCATGCCGCGACGGTCTTCATCATCAAACACAAATTTCGCCGGTGGTAATTGTTCCTGATAGGTCCAGATAGGCCACTTAGCATCATAAAGATTCAATGCCGGCGTTGGCGATAATAGCTCCATGTTGGCTTGAAAAAATGAATCCAACGTCCCTACATCACGCCAGTATGCGGGTTCATCTTCAATTGCACTCACAAATGGGAACGCATAAACATTATGTTCTTTAATGATTTTAGGGATAATGTCTTTGCCAAAATCACGTTCTGAACCTTCACTAACAGCATCTTTTTTTAATTGGTCGAATAAGAACTTAGTGTTGAATACATAGTTACCCATAGAGGCTAAACATTTGTCAGGTTTGCCTGGAATAGGTTTGGGATGCAGAGGTTTTTCTTCAAATCCAATAATACGATTATTTTCATCAACCTCCATCACCCCAAAAGCACCTGCCGCTTCTTCTAAAGGCACTTCTAAACAGCACACTGTCATATCCGCATTAGATTCAGAATGTTCAGCTAATAAACCCGCATAGTCCATTCGATAAACATGATCGCCCGATAAGATCATCACGTACTTTGGTATTTCATGGCGAATAATGTCAATATTTTGAAAAACCGCATCGGCAGTACCTTCATACCAGTTACCCGAAGTTTGTTGTGACGCGGGTAATATCTCAACCGATTCGCCTAATTCCTTTTTAAAATGACCCCAGCCTCGGGTGACATGACGGATCAATGAGTGCGATTTGTATTGCGTCACCACTCCCACTCGTCTAATACCTGAGTTAATACAATTCGACAACGGAAAATCAATAATCCTAAATTTACCGCCAAAATATAACGCAGGTTTTGCACGCCAATCGGTTAACTCATGTAAACGAGATCCCCGGCCACCAGCTAAAATGATCGCATAAGTATCACGCGTTAAATTACTAATATAACGAACACTTTTATTCATACTACTCACTCCGTGAAAATCATGGTTAAATCGGGTTATTACGTCCCTGTGTTATGCAATGTCCATCTTGCTGGCCATCATTAGTTTTACTGGTTGTTGCTTAAACGAACGACTCCTTAAGCCAGATATGTTGTTGATACCCTTCAATTGTCTTATCACTTGAAAATCGACCACTTGCCGCAGTATTACGAATACTGGTTTTCTGCCATTGGGTTGGTTTGGCATAAAGCGCGGATACCTCTGCCTGGGCGCGACAATAATCATCAAAGTCTGCAGCAAGCATCCACTGGTCGTTTGGATCACAAATCGCATCAATGATGTTGTCGAAAATACCGGGCTCAACGAGGTTAAAATGTCCCCCGCGCAGCATATTCAACACCCCTTGTAATGCAGGTGATTTGTCGATGTAGGTTTGTGGGTTGTACGAAGCTTTTAATTGCTGAACTTCTGCGGTGGTTAAACCGAATAAGAAGAAATGCTCTTTACCCACTTCTTCAATCATTTCTACGTTGGCACCATCTAACGTCCCTATTGTGAGAGCACCGTTCATCATGAATTTCATGTTGCCAGTGCCAGAGGCTTCTTTCCCCGCTGTTGAAATTTGTTCAGATAAATCGGTACCAGGACAGATTTTTTCCATCGCGCTGACGTTGTAATTGGGTAAAAAAGCCAAACGAAGATAAGGCGTGACTAACGGATCGTTATTGACCATGTGTGCAACATTGTTGATTAATTTGATGATTTGTTTCGCCATGGCGTAACCAGGCGCGGCTTTGCCGCCGATTAATACACAGCGAGGAGCCATGTTTGCGGTATCACCATTGAGAATACGTTGATATAAATGAATAACGTGCATCACATTCAGCAATTGACGTTTGTATTCATGAATGCGTTTAACTTGCACATCAAACATCATATTCGGCTCAAAACGAACGCCACTTTGTTCGAACACAAAATCCGCTAGCACTTGCTTATTAGCTTGTTTTACTTCGGCCCATTTTTTTACAAAGGCTTTATCAGCAGTAAAAGCATTCAACGCGGTTAAGTGCGATAAATCATGGATCCACTCGTTACCTAAATGACGGGTTATCAGTTCAGTTAACCGCTGATTGCAATTGACTAGCCAGCGTCTTGGGGTGACCCCATTAGTACGATTATTAAACTTATGTGGCCATAACTGGTAGAAATGATTAAAGAGTCCAGCTTTGAGTAGTTGAGTATGCAACCCTGCCACGCCATTGACCGAAAAACTCCCAACAATAGCCAGATAGGCCATTCTCACCTGCTGCTTTTGGCCCTCTTCAATAATTGACATTGCAGCTAACTTATTACTATCACCAGGCCATTTATGGGCTACTTGCTCCAGAAATCGGGCGTTAATTTCATATATAATCTGCATGATGCGCGGCAACATATGCTGCATTAACGATACTGGCCAACGCTCAAGCGCCTCTGGCAATAATGTGTGATTGGTATAAGCCATACATTGGGAGGTAATTTGCCAAGCGTTATCCCAACCTAAACCATAAACATCCATTAGCAAGCGCATCAATTCCGGCACCGCAATACTGGGATGCGTATCATTAAGTTGAATCGCATTCTTAGCGCTAAACTGGCTAAAATTATCACCATAAACTGCCACATAGCGTGTAAGTAAATCTTGTAAGCTTGCCGAGCTTAAAAAGTATTGCTGACGTAAGCGCAATTCTTTGCCATTCTCGCTGGCATCGTTGGGGTACAGCACCATGGTAATTTGTTCAGCAAGGTTTTTATCTGCTACCGCTTCAGCATAATCACCGTCATTAAACTCGGCGAGATCAAAGTCATCATTGGCCTCTGCTTTCCATAACCGCAATGTATTGATGCGCCCATTACGGTATCCAGGAACGGGCATATCATAGGGCACGGCTAATACATGCTGACAATCCTGCCAAACATGTTGAGTGTAACCCGCTTTGTCTTGATAACTGGTGCAATGGCCAAAAAATGGTACCGAAACTATACGGTGCGGCATTCTTACTTCCCAGGGATTCCCCTGACGAAGCCAGCGATCGGGCTTTTCTACCTGGTAGCCATTGACAATTTTCTGGGCAAACATGCCATATTGATATCGAATACCATAACCCGTAACCGCTAAATCTAAGCTGGCACAACTATCAAGGAAACACGCCGCTAAACGTCCTAAGCCGCCATTACCTAAACCAGCATCATGTTCACATTCTTCAATTGTTTCTAAATCCACCGCATATTCAGTTAGCAGCGCTTTAGTGTCTTGAGTTAAGTCTAAATTCAATAACGCATTGCCTAAGGCGCGGCCCATTAAAAACTCTAACGACAAGTAAGCCACTTGTTTTTGTTCAAATTGATTATCTTTAAGGCGCGTATTTCTCCATTGGTCTAGCATTTGCTCTTTAACCCCAAATGCTAAGGCATCAAATATTGCCGAATTTGCCTGCTCGTTATGACACAATCCATAGCGAATTTGGCGTGCAACACCTGCTGATAAGGTGTCGCAGGGCTCACAGGGAACCTTAGTGGTATGAACATGCTCACTTTGTTGTGGTGTTGGTTTAACGGGCTTCTTTGAACGAGCACTTTTAGTGACTGTCATGTTCAACTCCTTGAAAATTGCAATGAAAAATCATTAAACTGCGGGACTGTAAACGGTATTGACCATCTGGGTTAATCACATTCGATTGTCCATCTGTATTGTCTTGTGTGTGCAAAAGGCACGCCCATGCTTGAAAATGCGTTAACTTAGGCAAACTGAATGTGTGCTGAGTATCATCGGCATTGAATAGCAGTAATAAGGCCTGAGTATTTTCTGGCACTGCACCGATGTCGTTCTCAAGTAAGTTACCAGTGACAATCACACTTAAGGTTTTGCAGTGGTATTCACCCCACAAGACTTTGGTCATCGGCTCGCCTAACTTATTGAACCAAGCTATGCCGTTATCAAATAATGCTTGAGGTTGGTGGATAAATTGCTTATGACATAACAACGGAAATTGTTTGCGTAGCTTGATAAGCTGGCGGGTAAAATCAACTAGATCCCAATCAATTTTTTGCCAGTTAAACCAATTCTCTGGAGTATCTTGGCAATACGCATTATTGTTACCCTGCTGGCTATGCCCTGCTTCATCACCCGCCAACAGCATAGGTACGCCATGGGACAATAATAACGTCGCCAGAAAATTTCGTTTTTGTCTTAATCTAACCGTGTTTATCGCTTCATTATCGGTTTCACCTTCAACGCCATAATGGCAACTGAAGTTTTCTTGATGTCCATCGCGATTCTCTTCGCCATTAACTTCATTATGTTTAGCTTGATATGTCACTAAATCATGTAAGGAGTAGCCATCATGGCTGGTAATGAAGTTAATACTGGCAGAAGGGCCACGGCCATTATGTTCAAATACGTCGCTGGAACCATGAAATCGTTTAGCAAACTCTGATAACATGGCATCGTCACCACGCCAAAATCGACGCATAGTGTCTCTATATCGATCATTCCACTCACTAAACACCACGGGGTAATTGCCTAATTGGTAACCACCAGGACCAATATCCCAAGGCTCAGCAATTAATTTCACCTGACACAACACAGGGTCTTGCATCAGGGCATCAAAAAATCCGCTACCGGGATCAAAGCCATAGTGTTCACGGCCCAAGCAACTGGCCAGATCAAATCTAAAACCATCTACCCCCATCACTTCTACCCAATAACGTAATGAGTCCATTACCAACATCAGCACTTGTGGATGATTTATATTGAGGGTGTTACCGCAACCCGTATCATTAATGTAAAATCGGGCGTCATTAGGCATCAGCCGGTAATAGCTGGCATTGTCGATACTTCTGAAGTGATAACTTGGGCCAAGATGATTGCCCTCAGCGGTATGGTTATAAACCACATCTAAGATCACTTCGATACCTGCCTGATGCAGACTTGATACCATTTGACGAAACTCACTAATATCATCTGAGCTGAGATAGTGCGGATGGGGAGCAAAAAATCCTACCGTGTTGTAGCCCCAGTAATTGGTCAGCTTTTTCTCTATCAAGAAAGGTTCATCAACAAAAGCATGAACGGGCAGTAATTCTATTGCTGTTACCCCGAGTTGGCTGAGGTAATCAATCACCTCAACACTGCCTAGCCCTGCAAATTTACCGCGGCTTTGCTCACGCAATTCAGGATGTAATTGAGTAAAACCTTTCACATGGGTTTCATATACAATGCTGTGGTTAAGCTCGCGCTTTATCGGTGCAATCTTTATCTTGGCAATAGCTTGAGTATCCACTACCACAGATTTTGGTACATAGGGTGCATTGTCTTTGGTGCAAAATGACAAATCAGCGTTTACATCATCAATATCATAGGCATAGATAGCATTATCATATTTCAGATCACCCACCAGTTGTTTGGAATAGGGATCCATGGCCAGTTTATGATGATTGAATCTATGGCCTAATTCAGGCTGATAAGGGCCAAATACTCGATATCCATAAACTAATCCCGCCTGTGCCCCCACTAATTCACCATGCCAGATATGATGGGTTTTATGCGTTAATATATATTGCGCTACTTCGACATGCGTTTCAGGGTCGAACACACATAACACCACCTTAGTGGCATTGGCAGAAAATAATGAGAAATTGACACCATGCTGAGTCATCGTTGAACCAAGCGGATAAGCTTTGCCAGCAGCCAAGCTGATTATGCTGGCAGTCCCTATTGGTTGAGGTCCATTTTTGGGTGTATTCATCGCCATTAAGTCCTTTGTTGTCAAAGCCACGTACTTACCTTTGTTGGGACACCCTATTTTGACAAGTCATTGCTCAAGTCAATGTCCGCCTGTAAGTCCACCTTGGCCTCTATTGGCGTCAAGAACACACAAGCCAATGGCGGCACAGTAATGAGCGCGCTAAAGGGCTGACCTTGCCATGCCAGCTCTTGAGGGATAATAGGGTTTTCATTAACGACATTAGCGCCGTTATAACAGGCTTTATCGCTGTTTAATGTCTCTTCATAGATAACATCATGAGGTAAACCAATACGAAATCCGTGCTGAACCTGAGGTGTCATATTCACAACAACCACCACGTGTTGATCAACCGCTTGTGCAAATCGGGCAAACACCAACACACTATTGACATCGTTATGACAATCTAACCAACTAAAACCAGTGTGTTGATGGTCTAAAGCAAACAAAGCGGGAGTTGCTTGATAGAAGTGGTTCAAATCACGCACCCAATCTTGAATGCCCTGATGTGGTAAATATTCAAGTAAATGCCAATCTAAACTTTGATTATGATTCCACTCATTACGCTGAGCGAATTCACTGCCCATAAAGATCAGTTTTTTACCCGGATGCGCCCACATGAATCCGAAATAGGCGCGCAAAGTTGCAAATTTCTGCCAATCATCACCTGGAATTTTGGCGATTAAAGCACCTTTACCATGCACCACTTCATCATGACTTAGTGACAAAATAAACTGCTCGGTGAAAGCGTAAACCAGTCCAAAGGTCATCTCGTTATGATGGTATCGACGATATAATGGATCGCGACGAAGATAACTTAAGGTGTCATTCATCCAGCCCATATTCCATTTATAACCAAAACCCAAGCCATGATGCTCAGTACTTTGGGTAACACCGCCCCAGGCTGTCGATTCTTCAGCTATCATATCGATACCCGGAAATGCTGCGTACATCAGGGTGTTTAAGCGTTTGAGAAAGGCAATAGCCGCTAAGTTTTCACGACCACCAAATTCATTAGGCAACCATTGGTCATCGGCGCGGGAATAATCTAAATACAGCATCGAAGAAACCGCATCGAGTCTTAAGCCATCAAAGTGAAACTCGCTTAACCAGTAATGGGCATTACTGAGTAAAAAGCTTTGAACTTCAGCTCGGCCATAGTTAAAAATCAGCGTATCCCAGTCAGGATGTTCCCCCAAACGAGGATCCGCATGTTCATATAAGCAGGTACCGTCAAAATGCGCTAAACCATGGGGATCTTTCGGAAAATGTGCAGGCACCCAATCTAACAGCACCGCCAACCCTTGTTGATGACACTCATCAATAAAGGCTTTAAGCCCGTTAGGCTGACCAAAACGATAAGTCGGCGCAAACAGTCCTACAGGCTGATAACCCCATGAGCCATCGAATGGATATTCACTGATTGGCATTAACTGTAAATGGGTAAATCCCATTTCTATTACATAGGGGATCAGTTCATCGATGAGTTGTTGATAATCATAGTAATCCTGTCCTGAATCCCCTTTGCGTCGCCATGAGGCTAATTGCACCTCATAAATTGACATAGGTTGTTGATGACTTTGACTGGCTAAGGTATCTCTTTTGTGCTGGCGCTGGCTTAACCACTGTTGGTCTTGCCATTGATAATGCCCTTTTTCAGGCACAACAGAGGCGTTACCCGGCGCAGCCTGCATCATGCGAGCATAAGGGTCGGACTTTTCAATGCGATGACCATTGGTTAATTCAATATTGAATTTGTAGTGCATGTGAGGCTCTACATCAGCAATGAAAATATCCCACAAACCACTAGCGGGATGACGACGAAGTATATGTCGATGTGTATCCCAATGGTTCATATCCCCCACTAGCGAAACCTGCTTGGCATTGGGCGCCCATACACAAAAATGTACTCCGTCAATGCCCTGATGATTTTTCCAGTTAGCGCCTTGAAATTGATAGGCACTAAACTGATTACCTTCATTGAATAAATACACATCCTTATCGTCTAACAAGGAACAAAATTGATAGGGATCAATGATATCTTCAACGCTTAACGGATAAGTCACCCGAAGTACATAAATAAACGGCTTTTTACGTCTAGGTATAATGGCGGAGTAAAAACCATTTGGGTGGAGGTTTTCTAAACTTGCAACCTTCCGATTCGTCTTTAAATCAATAACATCCACATTTAAAGCTTGTGGCAAAAAACAACTCACCACTAAGGCATTTGAATCAGCTTGACGGTGCATTCCTAGTACAGAAAAAATATCAATATATTGTCCATGACTGATCGCTTCGGCTATTGCTGCATTAATATTAGGGGCATTCGTGGTCATCATATTGGCTTCCATAAAATGATTTTGTTGTCGCTCTGGTTAAAAATCTTTTTTCAAACAAGATGTTTGCCGGCGCACTGCAGCAATTAACTGGCATCGCTGACGCATTTTTTTATCTTGTTTTAAGTGATCGATTGTTGTGGTTAAGCGTCGTTGCCAATTCGGAAATGATTTCCACGTTCCAGGAATATTGATGCTGTGTTTATCAGCCATCAAATCGCTCAGTTGTACGCAAAACAGACTCGATTCACTTATGGCTGCGACCATTAACCAGGCATCTAGCAGTTGATCAAAAGCCAAGTTATCCAATGCCCCTAAAGCTAAACCGTTATCCACGCTGTTGGCAATTAGGCTAGTGATTTTGGCACTTAAGTTATTAAATTCTGAAGCTAAGGCAACATCCGAATCCGACAGTGTTTTTAAACCCACATCAATCCATTGCAGTAATTGATACCTCTCTTTTTCTCGCTGCCGTTGCTCATCTTGGTATTGTTGTGAATTTGGGTATAACGCAAGACGATCTCTGATATGTAAATCGTCGCCCTGCCACCACCCTTTTAGAGGCGCAACATCGTGGTTAGCCAGCATCATCAAACTGTGAGTCTTATGTTGCTGCGGAGCAATAAAGCCATGTTGATTTTGGCTAAAATAAAACAATTGATTGGATAACAAGTGACGTTGCTGCATTGCTGTACTGATTTCAGGCGGGACTATCCCTAAATCTTCACCAATGACAATGCATTTAGCGCGTTGGCTTTCTAAGCAGACGATTGCCAGTAAAGTGTCTAATGGATAATAAACATAGGCTCCATTGCCTAAGGATTTATTGAGCGGCCACCACCACAATCGCAGTAACCCCATAACATGATCGATTCTTAAGGCCCCGTAAAACTGCATATTGGTGCGCATTAGATCAATGAAATGGCTAAAGTTATGTTGTTTAAGTTTGATTGGGTCAAGCGGTGTTAAACCCCAGTTTTGACCAGAGGGTGAAAACCTGTCTGCAGGCGCGCCGATGCTGGCATGAGTACAAAACTGCTCAACGTGGCTTTGAACCTCGTTGCCCTGCAATATCGCACCGATAGCTAAATCGCCAATTAGGCCGATTTTCATTCCTAAGCACAAACAATATTGTTGGCAGGCTCTAAGTTGCTCAACCGCGATAAATTGTAAATAGGCGTAAAAATCGGCAGGCATAGATAGCCATTCTGGTGCATGGGCAATTTGGTCTTTGCAAAAAGCAGCTAACGAACTGCCTTGTTGTTTTTTAAACGCGGTAAATAACGCATATCGTATAGTCGAAGACACTTGCTGCTGCGAACAAAATAATTCATATAACTTAACAAAAATTTTATATTTAGATTCAAAAACCCTTTTATAACTAATTAGTTTAATGTGATTTAAATTCACCTCTATATCTAGATTTTCAGTATTTATACTATTAGCTTTAGCCTCGGGGACCTCATCAATATTGATATACAAGGGATTAAGACGACGTCTATCACTAGGGCTATATGGACTGCAGTTGTCAGCATTGGCGATATCCAGTGCATGCAGTGGATTTAGCATGACGAAATCGGCCCCCTGTTCAGCACTAAATTCTATGAGTTGTTTTAGCGCTTTGAAGTCACCTATTCCATCTGTGGGGTTATGTGAACTTTTTAAGCTATAAAGCTGAATGCTTATTCCCCATAGCTTGGTATTGGCAGGCTTTATAATATCAATAGTAGATTTGATTGGGTCTTGAGTGTTATTGGCAATAGCGCCTTGAAAACACGTATCAGGTGCAATCATTAAGGTGCCAGACGCTGAATCAAGCTCACTAACAGCATCAGTGTTAGTAACATTGACGGCAGTGAGCCTGTGATAACCTAATGGTAATGTCTCACTAATGTAATCCATTAAGGAAACTTGATAGCGACAGTAACGGATATTGTCGTGGCGATAATCGCCGATAATCTGTAAGTCCTTGGTATGAGATCGCCACTCAAACACCGTCTTACCAGATGATAACTCGACGCCATCTTCAAATTTCAGTGTGAAGCCAATTTCAGTTAACTGTTCTGCTAGATATATTATGATGACCGGACTAGATAAATAACAAAATTGGAATGAAGGTAATAATGATAACCAAGGAGCAACATCAAGATCGTGTGTTTTATCAGTGATAACCGACTCATCGATATCCAATGAGAGAGTTGAATCAACTAGGGGGACTGGATCAGCATTTTCATAAGGTTTAGCCAGCATAGAGGCTAAAATACCTAATCTATCGCTTGGCGTGATATGGGCGTGTTGACCATAACAGTCAATATATTCCGCCCCTACACCTTGTAGATAAAGTAACTTCTCCAGCCCCATATTTGTCTCCATGCCAACCACTCTCCATAATCAGAGCAGTTACCATGCCAGCATTAAATAACAATAAGAAGACAGATTAATGACA
The DNA here is from genome assembly GCF_025370255.1 of Shewanella holmiensis. GTDB lineage: Bacteria > Pseudomonadota > Gammaproteobacteria > Enterobacterales > Shewanellaceae > Shewanella > Shewanella holmiensis. Next base: position 13,950 of record NZ_JAMTCD010000008.1, on the reverse strand, counting down.
GTTATAAGACAATATATTTGATTTGTTACAATAACTTATAGATTTATGATAGGTGATTACTTGAACACTCAACTTTTTCATCATTGAATATTTGCACAATTTTGAAGCAGTAAGTGCGCAATAATCGGGCATGGCACTTAAGTCTTGACCCTTGAGTCTTGACCCTTGAGTCTTGAGTCTTGAGTCTTGAGTCTTGAGTCTTGAGTCTTGAGTCTGCAAACAACATTAGAATATCGACGAAAAGCGAAATAAAAAAACCGCCTAACATTGGTATGTCAGGCGGTATTTAGCTTCCATTAACTTAGCTTACTTTAGATATATAAATCTCAATTTGGTTAAGAGATGAATAAACAAGGTTTAAAACACTAAGCCGCTTATATTCAACTGATGATGCTTAAATAGACATCGCCAGTTCTGCACCCTGTCTGATAGCCCTTTTGGCATCTAACTCAGCAGCAACATCAACACCACCAATTAAGTGCACAGGTAAACCCGTTGCCTTCATTTCATCCACTAAGGTGCGATTGGATTCTTGCCCTGCACACAACACAACATTATCAACAGCAAGGACTTGCGATTCCTCACCCACTTTAATGTGTAGCCCTTGTGAGTCAAACTTCTCATAGCTCACACCAGTGAGCATATTAACCTGATGCTGTTTCAGAACAGAGCGGTGGATCCAGCCCGTGGTTTTACCTAAGCCTTTACCCATTTTTGAGGTTTTGCGTTGCAACAAATAAATTTCGCGGCTTGGATGATGCTCAGCTTCATCGGTCAGACCGCCGGCTTGCTGATATTGTTTATCTATGCCCCATTGCTTTAACCACTTATCAGGCTGCAAAGTTGAGGATTCATTTTCACATAAAAAATGTGCCATATCGAAGCCAATACCGCCGGCGCCGATTAATGCGACTTTCTGGCCAATTTCAACTTCACGATTTAACACTTGTTGATAATTCACCACTCGTGGATCATCAAAACCCGCTAATTTAAGATCGCGCGGCACAACACCTGAAGAAATGACCACCTCATCAAATTTTTCTTGCGCTAACACTGCGGCATCTAACTTAGTATTTAAGCGTAAATCAACCTTATGAAGCTTAATTTGATTAGTAAAGTATCGAATGGTTTCATTGAACTCTTCTTTACCTGGAATTTTACGTGCAAGGTTAAATTGGCCACCCACTTCACTTTTAGCTTCAAATAACACCACCTCATGACCACGTGTTGCTGCATAAACTGAAAACGCCATACCAGCAGGTCCAGCGCCCATTACTGCAATGCGCTTTTTATGGGTAGTAGGAACAAAATTAATCTCTGTTTCGTAACAGGCTCGCGGATTAACTAAGCAGGTAGCACGCTTCATTGAAAACGTATGATCGAGACACGCCTGATTACAGCCAATACAGGTATTAATTAATTCACTTTGATTAGCCGCAGCTTTATTAACAAATTCAGCATCGGCTAAGAATGGACGCGCCATAGACACCATATCAGCTTGACCAGAGGCAATGATGTGCTCAGCAATTTCAGGGGTGTTAATACGGTTAGTTGCCACTAAAGGCACGTTAACTTCCGCTTTAAGTCTTTCAGTTACCCAGGCAAACGCGCCTCTTGGTACACTGGTAGCAATCGTCGGAACGCGCGCTTCATGCCAACCAATCCCAGTATTGATAATACTCACGCCAGCGGCTTCTAACGATTTAGCTAATTCAACCACCTCATCCCATGTTGAGCCATTATCGACCAAATCCAACATAGATAAACGAAAAACAATAATGAAGTCTTTACCCACTTTGTCACGAATAGCTTTTACAATCGCTAACGGAAACTTCACTCTATTTTGATAACTTCCGCCCCATTCGTCGGTACGCTTATTCGTGCGCGAACTGATAAATTGATTAATAAGATAGCCTTCAGATCCCATCACTTCTACGCCGTCATAACCCGCTTTACGGGCTAAATTAGCACTGCTGGCATAATCCTTGATGGTATTGTTGACTTGCCTTGCAGACATAGCTGAAGGGGTAAAAGGCGTGATAGGTGATTTAATTTTACTTGGAGCTAAGCTAAATGGATGGTAACTATAACGGCCAGCATGCAAAATTTGCATACAGATTTTACCGCCAGCATCATGCACTGCATCGGTAACGATTTTATGTTTACTGACTTGCCACGGAAAACTTAATTGGCATGCATGTGGCGCTAGACGCCCGCGCATATTCGGTGCGATACCACCGGTAACAATTAAACCGACTCCGCCTGCAGCTCGCTCTTTATAAAACGCTGCCAGTTTCTCAAATCCGCCTTTTTCTTCTTCTAAGCCAGTGTGCATTGAGCCCATTAACACACGGTTTTTCAACTGTGTGAAGCCTAGATCTAAAGGTTCTAGTAAGTGTGGAAACGACATTCAAACATCCTTTTTAAACAAGTGATTGAAACCAGCATAACCTTAACTTTCTAAAAGCTCAATCACTGAACGAGTAGATTGTCAAAATCGTTTACAATTCAATTTACCATTTCGTTGCATTTTCAGTTAGGATGACATTATTAGAATGTTGAAGGAGTGGCTAATGTCCGCTAAACCCCCGTTTTTACAAAGATTATTCACCTTACTGTGGAATATTATTAACACCACACGTAAGTTGATCATTAATTTCATTTTTTTCACTGTATTAGCAATAATCATTATTGCCATAGCCACATCAGATGAAGAAATTGTCCTCGATAATCAAACAGCACTCGTGCTAGACCTTTCGGGTAATATTGTTGACCAAAAACGCTTCGTCGATCCATTTGAAGCGATTTTGTCTCAAAGTAATAATGACAATGCCGATGCTGAAATACTGTTAGCGGACATCCTTTATGTGATTCAAAATGCCACTCAAGATACGCGAATTTCAACCATCGTTCTGAATTTAAGTAATTTACGTTCTGCTGGTGTCAGCAAAATGACCGATATCGGCAACGCTTTGAACGAGTTTAAAGCCGCAGGTAAACAGGTTGTTGCCATGGAAAATGGTTACAGCCAAAATCAGTATTTTTTAGCCAGTTACGCCGATACGGTATTTTTAAACACTAAAGGTATGGTCAGTTTAGACGGATTAAGCCGTTACCGTTTATTTTATAAGTCTGCATTAGAAAAACTGAAAATTAACACCCACGTGTTTCGTGTCGGCACCTTCAAGTCTGCTGTTGAACCTTTTATTCGTGATGACATGTCAGACGCCGACAAACAAGCAAGCAACCAGCTTTTGGCTGATATTTGGGCCAGTTATTCAAGCATTGTTGCCAAAAACCGCGGCATTAGTCCAGATCAGTTAGTGCTAGATACCGATACCTATTTAGCACAGTTAGATAAAGCCGAAGGCGACAGTGCTCAAATGGCAATGAATATGCATTGGGTCGATGAGTTAGTTTCTGCTGAACAATTCCGACTAGCCATGATAGAACAGGTTGGAGCCAATAAAGATGGCGACTCTTTCCGTCAAATTAGCTTTAATGATTATCTGTCGCTGACCGCCCCTTTACCGCAGTTTGTTGAAAAAGACTCAGTCGGTATAGTTGTCGCAAAAGGCAATATTCTTAATGGTGCCCAACCTGCAGGTCAAATTGGTGGTGATACCACTTCAGAATTTTTACGCAAAGCGCGTTTGAATGACAAAGTTAAAGCCGTCGTTTTACGAGTAGATAGCCCTGGTGGTAGTGCATTTGCCTCTGAACAAATTCGTCAGGAAGTATTAGCACTTAAAAATGCAGGCAAACCTGTTGTTGTCAGTATGGGCAGCTTAGCCGCTTCAGGTGGATATTGGATCTCAGCCAGTGCAGATTATATATATGCGACACCAACCACATTAACTGGATCAATTGGCATATTTGGCATGTTCGCAACATTTGAAGACGCCCTCACCCATTTAGGGGTGAACTCTGATGGTGTAGCCACATCTGACTGGGCAGGGTTATCGCCAGCCCGTAGTTTAAACCCTAATGTAAAAGCCGTTATTCAACGTCATATTGAGCGTGGTTATCATGAGTTTATCTCACTTGTTGCCACCGAGCGAAATATGACAATTGAACAAGTAGACAGCATCGCTCAGGGGCGTGTTTGGACAGGCACTCGGGCACTTGAGTTGGGGCTTGTTGATGAAATTGGTGATATGAAGCAAGCCATTGCCAAAGCGGCTGAGTTAGCGGAAATGGATCAATTTGATACTAAGTTAATTGAACAGGAACTCACTACCGAGCAGCAATTCATTCAACAACTTGTTGGTGCTTCTGCTGCGTATATTCCACAATCTGTACATAAATCATCAATTCTTGAAAGCATGTTAATGCAGTGGAGTGAAGTAATAGAAGACTTTGCCAAGTTTGATGATCCACAGGGAATGTACTTATATTGTGAGCAGTGCGATTTCTAAATCTAGCGATTAAATAAACATTCAATAAAAAAAGCCTGCATTGCAGGCTTTTTTATATCGATTAATCAATATAACTCGTATAATTTACACAATTCGTAAAATTCATGAGTAACATAATGACAAAACGCGCAATATACGTCGCCTACACTGGCGGTACCATAGGCATGCAAAAAACGGCTAACGGTTTTGCCCCTGTTTCAGGTTTCTTAACTGATTGCGTTCAGTCGATGCCAGAGTTTTATCATGAAGAGATGCCCAGCTTTGTCATCCATGAATATTGCCCGTTAATAGACTCATCAAATATGGCCCCAACCGATTGGCAATTAATTGCTGATGACATTAAGGCTAATTACGAAAAGTACGATGGTTTTGTTATCTTACACGGTACAGACACCATGGCCTACACCGCCTCAGCACTGTCTTTCATGCTGCAAGGGTTATCTAAACCTGTCATCGTAACCGGTTCACAAATTCCGCTGGCGCAGCTGCGTTCTGATGGTCAAATTAATTTATTAAACTCATTATATATTGCGGCTAATTACCCCGTTGCTGAAGTCAGTTTATTCTTTAACAACAAATTGTTCAGGGGCAATCGTTCGACCAAAGCCCATGCTGATGGCTTTGATGCTTTCGCTTCGCCCAACTTCCCTTTGCTACTTGAAGCAGGGATCAAAATTAACATTAAAGCGGGCAAGGTATCTGAACCAACCAATTACCCATTAGAGGTTGTAAAAATCAAACCACAACCTATTGGGGTGGTCACTTTATACCCTGGCATTTCTACCCAAATTTTTGAAAACATGCTGCAACAGCCGGTAAAAGCGCTAATTTTATTAACATTCGGTGTGGGTAATGCGCCACAAGATCCACAGTTACTACAAGCTTTAAAACAAGCGGATGAACGCGGAATTGTTCTCGTTAACCTAACCCAATGCTTCCAAGGTAAGGTCAATATGGGCGGATATGCTACCGGTAATTCACTGGCAAAAGCCGGAGTCATAAGTGGCATGGACATGACCATAGAAGCGGCCTTAGCAAAATTACACTATTTACTATCAAAAAATTTAACACCAGAAGCTATTAAAAAATCGATGCAACTGAATCTTATTGGTGAGTTATCTGTAGATTAATCAATTCCTTGTAACTTAAATCGGATTGAAATATTTCACTGAAAAAGCTCGTTATTTGACGAGCTTTACTTTAAGCATCAATTTATTGCAACTCAAAAACAATCATTAATCCCCTCACTATGCTGTTAATCAAGATTTGGAACCCCTTCCAAAACACTTGCTTGTTAACACACTGCTGCAGAAATGCTACCTACAATTGATTAGTGACAATCAACTAACCTACAAACCATAAAATTAACATTTACTCTCATTTTGGAATCCATTCCATCTTTAAGATACACAGGTCAATTAAAACTAAAGGGTGATGACCTATGAATAAAGTAGATCTGTTAGGACGCCGTAAATTTATCACGGGGTTAGGTGTTGCAGCTGGCGCAGCAATGGTTGCACCTGCTATGGCAATTTCTGAAAAAGCTGACGGCATAAAATGGGACAAGGAAGTTGAAATTGTCATTATTGGTTCTGGTTTTGCCGGACTTGCAGCAGCAATTGAAGCCAAAAAGCTTGGCGCAAAAGACGTTCAAATATTCGAAAAAATGTCTTATTTTGGCGGTAACTCAGCCATTAATGGTGGACTATTTGCTGCACCGGTTACGCCAATGCAGAAAAAAGAAGGTATTGAAGATTCAGTTGAGCGTATGGTGGCAGACCAGCTTGCCTCGGGCCGCGGAATTGCCGATGAAGCATTACTTCGCCATGTTGCATCACATGCAATGGAAGCATTGCAAATGACATTAGATGCGGGCTCAGAATACCACCCTTACCTACAACAACTGGGTGGTCATTCAGTCGCACGTACTTACCAAACAACAGTAAGTTGTGGTGCAGGAATAACCCAGCCATTACTAAAAAAATGTCGTGAACTCGGTGTTAAGACCCATAACCGTGCAAAGTTTGAAGGGTTTCTAGTGGGCAATAAAGGCGAAGTGTTAGGCATTAAGATGCGTGAAAACTACCACTTTGGCGAAGACCAACCTGGCAAAGTGATCAATATTCGTGCGCTACGCGGTGTGATTATGGCCACTGGCGGCTTTGCACAAAATGTCAATTTACGTATGGCACAAGACCCAACCCTAGACGCTGAAGTAGGCTGTACTAACGCGCCAGGTGCTACCGGTGAAGGTATGTTTGAAATGTTCAGACTAGGTGCAATCCCCGTTCACCTTGCTCACATTCAATCGCGATTAACCGTTTAACAGGTAAACGCTTCATGGATGAAATTGCCGACAGAAAAACCCGTGCTGATGCAGAACTGGCATGTCGCGATGAAAAAGGTAATCCGTTACCGCCTATTTTAATCACGAGTTATCAGGACTCTAAACAGCATCCGAATACTGCCAAAGTGATTAAATATAATGTGGGCTGGAAATTTGAAACCATTGAAGAGTTAGCCAAACATTTCAATGTACCTTTAGCACCGCTAAAAGCACAGATAGAAGAATATAACGGTTATGTGAAAACGGGCAAAGACACCCAGTTTGGTAAAAACATGACTAAAGCAGCTGATAAATATATTAAAGCGCCCTTCACTGTTGTGCGTTTATGGCCAAAAGTTCACTACTGCCAAGGCGGCGTAATGGTTAATACCAATGCAGAAGTCAAAGACAGTTTTACTGGCGAGCCAATTCAAGGTTTGTATGCAGCGGGTGAAGTGTGTGGTGGTATTCACGGAGTCAGTCGTTTAGGAAGTTGTTCAATCCCAGAATGTATGGTGATGGGTATGACCGCAGCACGTAGCATGATGAAAGCTTAGCCGCGCAAATTAACAAGAGGAATTATTGATGAAAACATTAAAAATTATGCTTGCGCTGGGGATGTTAAGTTTAGCCAGTTTATCCTTACAAGCTGTTGAAATTAGAGATTACCATAAAGATGTGATCGGCAAGAATTGTAAATCATGCCACGATAATGGCATAAAGCAATTCCCATCAGATCAAGCCTGTTTACAATGCCATGATGTAGACGATTTAGCCGAACAAACGGCTAGAAGTGAAGAAGACAAGTGGCAAAACCCACACAATAACCTTCATTATGGTAAAGAGCTACCTTGCCAAGAATGCCATAGCGAACATGAAACTAAAAAGCCGCTCTGCAGTAACTGTCATACCTTTAAATATGACAAACACAAAGAGTAGTCGTTAATCCATTCGCTTCACCTTCTTACCTCATTTTGAGGTGGCCGCATTAAGAAATTAATGCGGCTTTTTATGTTGTTCAAGTGCTTAAAACAATATTGAGTGTTATCAGCTATCTATCGAAGCCATATATTTATCTGCTGAGAAAGTATTTGAATGGAAAGTAAACAAAACTCGGCTTAAATCAACCTTATGAACCAGATCTCGCCAGCTCAACCACATTGGATTTAATTAACGCAATCAATTGCGCGGTAGCCTCTGTTTGGGTATCAGGGTTCAGATAGAGAGATTCATTAAATGTCGGCAATGGCGGTAAATTGTGTTCAGTGGCATCTAAAATAGTCATGTTTGGTGTAATTCTAAATTCTGCAATTGGCGCAATCGCCAAATCATTTTCAACCGCCATGCACAAGGCATGGGGTGACGGTGTTGAAAGTAACACATTGATCGGCCGCATAGACATTTGATGATTCGCGAATACCTGCGCCCGAATTGGACAGTTTTCAGGGTATAAAGCCATCGGAATGGTATCTCTTAAATGCGCATTGCCATCTTTAGCGCAAACCCAGTGGAATTTACGCTCAAACAACAGTTCACCTTGTGACGGTAACAACCAATGAGTTGCCACAATGAGATCAAACTCGCCTTGCTGTAAGCGTTTATATAAATTACCGCTAACGTCGGTATCTATCACCAATTCAATACAAGTAAACTCGCGAATAAACTCCAACAAACAACTGCTTAAATAGCACTTAATATAATCAGTGGGAACGCCTAAACGAATGATCTCTCTATTCTGACAGTCTTTTATTTCATCTAACGCCTGTGAACTAAGTTGAAGCATTTTATAGGCATAGTTAAGCAGGGTTTTTCCGGAGTCAGTTAATGTTACGCCTTTATTGTCTCTTAACAATAAAGGTTGGCCGACACTCTCCTCCAGCTTTTTGATTTGCAAACTTAAAGCTGATTGAGTCCGACAAATTCTGTCAGCTGCTTTTGATAAGTTGCCACACTCTGCTACCGCAATGAAGCTTTCAAGTAATTCTATTTTTAACATTGGTTATCATAAAAGTTCATAGTGCTAACAGTATTACTCATTATCGATAGCCACAAAAGCTTGTTAAAGTGTGATTGTGAAGCGTGATTAAAAATCCAAGTCATTTACAGGAGCGAAAATGAGTAGTTGGGAGCAACGCGGTGATTATTTAGTCAAAGTCTCGTTAAGATGCTTAAAAGGCCATAAAACGTTTAATTTATGTCGCTCGCATTTAGTGCAAGCTAGCCAGATATCTAAAGGGACAATTTATAATCATTTTACCAGTGAAGCAGACTTAATTGTTGCCGTTGGCAGTGCGCAATTTGAACAATGGCTTGCACAAGCAAAAGCTGACGATAAAAATTATCCTGATCCTTATCAACGATTTATTTTTCACCACTGCCAACGTCTCTACGTAATATTATCTGAACAAGATTTCGTCATGGAAAGAGTACTACCCAATGAAACCCTGCTTAATAATTGCAGTGACATATATCGCCAGCGCTATTTAGAACTTAAAGCACAAGCTTATCAATGGAATGCTGACACTATGCAGCAAATTGGTCATGTTGCCGGTTTTGATCGACTAGATCTAGTGATCAATTACTTACGTGGTGCATTAATTAATATTGATGACAGTCGCAAACGATTTGATGATCCTAAACTCTACTATCAATTTAGTTATGCCTTAACCCAACTTATGGGCCATTCTTCCAAACGCATTCCAACAGAAAGTGTTTTTACCCATTGGATTGCCAAGCAATCTCAAACTGAACATTGAGACTTATGCTTCATAATCGAGAGTACACTTGTGATAAGGACGCAGCTGCATGCGGCCTATCCTTATTCGTTAACTTAACTTTTGCGCCGAGTGTATTTTTTTAATAGTTCTGAAAAACTCAGAGCCCCCCCAAACACCAATACTAATGATGCAAACTTGCAAAATGCTAATTGAGTTTAAATTAAATTCATTAGAATAAAGAGAAAAGCCTAATAAATAGCTTACCTGAACAACACCTGATATTGCGGCGAGTGCGCAAACTAAAAGTAATAACCAATTTGATAAATCCACTTTATTCGACATAAATACTCCATTCTATATTTGTAAAGCTAATTTAGTGATATGACTAATTAATGAACACTCATGCGATTATCCTGACTTAAACTGGCTAAATTTTTAAAAATCGAAAGATCTGACTGCTATCTACGTGCCAGAGCCTGAAAATGACCGCTAGAATGGGGGGCCATGTTTATTGCAGTATATTTAATTACTTAACAGATATTTACGTAAGTCCCTTTCTTGTCTCATAACATGTAAAATATAAACATTTTCAGCTTCTATTTTATAAAAAATACGACAAGGGTTAACTACAACTTCAAGATAATTAAGATTGCTCAGTTCTATTGGTTTCTTACATGACTCAGGAAAGGCTTCAAGCCTATCTACTTTATCAAATATCTTTTTAACCAATTTCTTAGCCGCAAGCATATTACTTATCGAAATATATTCAGCTATGTCATTTAAATCATCTAGTGCTGGGATTGTCCATACTATTTAAGCCATTTATTCATTTTCTTTTTAGCTTCAATATTAGAGACTATTTCACCACGACTAATTGCTTGTTCACCTTTAGCAAGAGCCTCAACAATTGCCATGCACTTCTGCATAAACTCAAAATCGTCCACATCAACAAGATAAGCCGATGGTTGTCCATGCTCAGTGATCAGCACAGGTTCTTTAGAAGAATAAAGCTCTGACAAGATCTTAGTAGCTTGTCGCTTTAGTGTTGTGACTAATTCTACTCTCATGGTTATATCCGATATAAAAAGTGCCACTATAGTAGCACTCCAATCCAATTTAGGAATACTACTAACGCCAGCCACATGGGCCGAAGGGCGAAGCCCAGAAGGTCCAACAACAGTGATAGTAAGGCGTATCTTCTAGGCTAACTAATAAAACATAGCCATCCATTTTAAGAAAATTACATAAATCGTTTTGATTTCTTTTGCGACAGTTACATTCTTGGTACTCAATCCAATTATTTGAATCGATATAGCTGAAAATTAGCGCTACATTAATCGTTGATTAATCATCTAGTTAATTTAATACAGCAAAAAAACTTGATATCAATCAAGTATATGTTGGAAACGCTATTTGGAGAAAAGTTAACTTTTAAGCACGGTTAAGCGCACAACCAGCGCTGACAGTTGGCAGCTCCTTGTCGCCGTTTTCGGTCTAAATGCTCACAATAGTCAGTTAATGCAGGTAAAGCCCCTACTGCACCTTTGAATAATCCGCCAAACTCGGTAGTGATTTTTAACCAGTTTTCAGCAGGAATATTTAGTCTATTGAGAATACCCTGGCTACTTGCGCTAATGGCACCGCGTTTATCCTGTCGAATTATCCTGCCGGTATCTTCAACCAGTACTATGTAGTCTTTTACACTGAACATTAACCCATTAGGCATGTTCAAACGCTCATTGCCCACAAAAGGCAACAACTCTGTTGGTTGCTCACCTTTTATCGCTGAATTTATTCGACGCTGAATACTGGTATAGTCTGAGCTTTCGGGTGTGGTGGCCATTTTGGCGCGAATAGGATTCAAATCGACATACACCATACAAGCTAATACTGCTGCTTCATCTAATAATGCTTGAGACTTGAACCTACCTTCCCAGAAGCGACCTGTGCATTTATCTTCTTTGTTAGCCATTCTGGCTATTGGCTCACTAAGCGAACGCATAAACCAGCTGATACCGATTAAGCGTTGTCTATATTGAGTTATGCAATCATTCACAGTATTAAGTTCAAATTCATTCAGGTCTTCACCTTTTACAAACTTATGTGTCAGTAAGGTACCTTTAAAGCCTTTATGCCACTGCATCAGTACGTCTTTATCTGACCAGTTTTTTGCTTTATCTGCGTCCACTTTAACCACTACATGCAAGTGATTGCTCATCACGGCATAGGCACAGATATCAATAGCGAAGATGGTTGCTAATTCAAGGATACGGGCATCGACCCATTCGCGTCGATGCTCAAAATTCTCACCCGTAGATTTATCAAAGCCGCACAAAAACGCCTTACGTACCACACGCGAACAACAGTGATAGTAAGGCGTATCTTCTAGGCTAACGATAGTTTGTCTTGGTCTGGCCATCTTCAAATACCATTTAGGAAGGGTACATAAAGCGTAGTTTAGCGGTTAATATTTAGCCAATAATTTTGGGTGGCCATGTTATTTGCTGTGGGGGTGCATGCGCGACCGACAAGCTTTTTTAGGCAAAAAACAACGACACCTAACGCCACTGTTTAAGCCGAGGAATTAGAAAGTTAACACTTAAGAGGCAAAACAATAAAAGTATCAGGAGGTGCTAAGGTATTGATATTTTGAGGTAACGAAATTAGCTAGCGATGCTAAGGGATCGATGCGGCTAGTGAAAAATGTAACTGCTCTGCACACATCGAAAAAGCGTAAGATCTTACGTCGATATTTACACTATAAAGGTATCACTCGGGCTTGTTCAACACTTGGGATAAGGACGCGGCTGCGCGCGGCCTATCCTTATTCGTTATGTTTTACAGTTCGCTACGAGGAGCTACTTTAGCTGTACCATAGAATTTTACAGGTACTCGATTCCTATTTGATGGAGCTGCTTCATACTTTACTTGTGGCATTTCATCCAATTTACTTTGTGTCATAAAACCTTCTGGAACTGAGCTTATCAAAGTTTTCTCGACCTCATACCCATTTGAATCTATTACCGTTAAAACAGTCCATTCACCTTTACCTTTTGGCAGCCAAGTAGGACGTTTCTTGAGCATTTTAACTTTTGTGTTCTCGAAAACCCAGTAGTTAGACAATTCATCCGCTTTGATCTCAATAGTTTCGGAAGCAAAAACAGGCTCTACTTTTGTAGAGGTTGTTTGACATCCAAGAAGGCTTAGGGTTAGTAAGATTGAACTGATTTTTTTCATAGGACTCTCCATGTGTGGGTAAAACATAACGAGCCTGTAGAATTACTCGTTTTATAATTTATTTTGATTAATGAACAAACAATATCTGAGTTTATATTTTGATTCAATTATTTAGTGGTGTTTAGATTATTATTTAACATGCAGTTTTGTTGGGGTTTTTAGTGCGCTTTAGGGGTGATCGAGGCGGGGTTATAGCGTTTTTTGAGGTAAAAAGGGCTTCCCCTTCTTAGTGCATCGCGTGTTGCAGCTTTTCTATGTTGTGAACAAGGCAGTACAGTTGCCACTGGGCATTAACTTTGACTTGGCCGCGTAAGGTCAATTTGTTCATCCCTTTGTTAACAGTAATATTCCCAAACACAGGTTCGATACAGCCCAGTCGTTTGCTATATTGCCGCCGCCCCATTGGGCTGTCTATTTTCACTTTCATCTTATCGGTGTAACTCAGTCTTTTGCGTGAGGAATCATTTTTAAACTGCACTTGCCGACCCGTTTTTATCGGCGGTTTTCGCATACATTGCTGTTGCAATGGACAGGTTTTGCAATCTTTTAAATAACCACAGAATCGGGTGTACTCTTGATGATGGCTTTTAACATTGATGCCGCTTCGCCACATCTCATTGCCTGCCGGACATCGGCAGGTTTGTGTTGCTTCGTCATAATGAAAGTCATCACTGGTAAACAATCGTGGCTTACCGTTACGTCGTTTTAGTCTGCGTTTTTCTTGTTCGGTTTCGTAAGTTTCACTTTCTTGAAACAACGGGTTTCGTTTTCTAAATTGATTATCTGCGATGTAGGTATCAAAGCCACTTTGTGCCATAAATGCCAAATTGGCTTCGCTGTTGAAACCACTGTCTGCGATGAATTTTATGGTGTGCTCGCTTGAAGGTGTAACAGGATTAAGCTTATCGAGTTGTTGTTTTAATTGTGTGACTGCGGGCTGAAGCGTTTGTTGTTCACCGACCGAGCCCCACGTTTGTGCTTGTAAGATAATTTGATGTTTATCATCGTTTATCGCAATACCATTGTAGCCTTGAATGGTCCCTTTGGAGGTGGTCATCTTTGCGCTGTCAGGGTCGGTGATATTACTTTTTACAGTGTAGTGGTCAAGTAAAATTGGCCACGGTTTTAGAGTCATTCCAATATAAACGTTCTGACTCATTTGGCGTTAACCCACCATTATATTGATGGGGTCTGGTCTCACTGTAATATCCAGTGATGTAATTTGTGATCTCTTTATCTGCTTCTGTAAAAT
>NZ_JAMTCD010000007.1 GCF_025370255.1 Shewanella holmiensis | reverse complement strand
TCAGCAGCAGAAAGTAGATAATAGAGTAATTTATTATCGCCTGTATTCAGGAATCCCCGTCGTTCACGGCGGGGAGCATGTCAACGATTGCTCTCAATATACCAGTAAAGGTTAGCGACGTTTATTAAAGCAGTTGAACTGTAGAGGTAGCATGGGGGATGTGGGGCGTGCTGGGACAATACCGTTGAGGAAGAGTCCATCCTATTGCTTACAGTCTTTGAACTTGAACGGAATTGTTATTTTTGAATATTTATTAAGCTAGCGTTATAATCAAAATATGGAATATTGATATGAGCCCACATATGTTCACTGACTCAGTAAATTATTGGATGCCACTTGTGGCGGTAGGCTTAGCGTCTACAGTGTGTTTTGGAATGATCACTTTATTCCTTATAACGCACAAGCAAGCTGAACAAAAAGCTACTAAAGCAGAATAGCCCAAAATACAGGTTTGTTAGTTTTGACATTATCTGACTCCTAGAAAAGCCTAGGGGTATTAAACAGCGCTCAAAACGAACTACAAGTCGATTCCATTTTTATTTTCAGCTTGTACTTTTTCACAGAACCAATTCCCAAGTCTGATATAATCAATCACTCAGGCTCCTGTTGATACAGAGCACCAAGAGATGTTGCAGTGGGTGAAGAATATCGCCGAGTTTAGCGATAACACCTATGGACAACGACGTATTCAGAAAGCTTTGAATTCACTTGATTACCCTGTTGGGCGTAAGAAAACAGCGCAGTTGATGAAAGAAGCGTCTAGCCAAAGACACCTAACAATTTATCTTTGTTTGATATTCCACGGCAGTAATGAATCAACCTCACTTGGATTGCATGCCAAACCTTGCAAGCACTTGGCGATATATTCATGCACGATAGGTCGTTGGCTTTTACGGTTTCGACTATACTGTAAAGCGTGGCACTAGCATGAGCCCCATTAGCTGTCTGACTGAATAACCAATTTTTTCGGCCAATCACAAACGGTTATACTGCTCGCTCTGCACGATTGTTATCAATGCTCAATCTGCCATCATCAACATAACGAATGAGTTTGTGCCATTGATTCGCCAGGTAATTAGCCGCCTCAATGAGTTTACTGTTCCCTACTAATTGTGGCTGGTTTTGCTCAAGCCATATTTTTAGCTCTCTAATAATAGGCTGTCTAGCCTCTTGTCTGGCAATGTACTTTTCATCAGTACTTTTATCTTTGATGCGTGACTCTACACCGTACAATTTCTGGATAAGGCTTAATACCATATCCGCTTTGCCCGTTTTATTTTTACCTTGTTGTTCAAATTTTGAATAGATACAGCTTGTACGGAAAGATTATGGATATTGAAAGCCATAATTATTTGGATGTGACACCGAGACGCATTAATTCTTCGGGAGCAAAGTTCAGATGGCTCAACCCCTTTCATTGCGCACAGAGTTAATAAATAGATCCTTACTCACTGTTCCCTCTATTTTCCAATTATCAAGGTTGCTCAGTACCGTCTATTTCTAACGCTGCTTTGTCAAATGTATAAACATTTGATACTTCATAGGCTTTATCGAGTAAATTTTCAACACCTTATCGTTAATGGGTATAATCGTGTCTATTTTTTGTTTTTTTTTGCTATAATGGATACAAATGTATCCATTTGGTCGTAGAAGATGAATTTCACCTTACTTGATGATACCGATGTAAGCCAAGCCTACGCTACTTATTTGCGAGAGTTACGTAAGCGTGCAAAACTGTCACGAACGGCATTGGCAGAGCGAAGCTGCGTACCAGCGGCCACCATTAAGAAGTTTGAGCTTACTGGGCAAATTTCATTTCGCCAATTGTTGTTGCTATGGCAGACCCTCGACTCATTGGATAGGCTTTATCAACTCACGCAACCTAACAAAGAGCGCGCCACTATGCCCTCTAGTATTGATGAGGTGCTAAAAGATGAGTTTTAAACCCACTCAGAAACTCACTGTAACTCGTACGTTAAGCTCAGGTGAACAGATATCTGTTGGAGTCCTGGCGCAGAATCGCCAAGGTGTTTTTTTCCAGTATGCAGACAGCTATTTGCAGCAGTTTGGCAATCTATCACCGTTTACTTTGCAAGCGAGCACACAAGTTCAAGCCGCACCTAAAGCGCCGCATCAAGGTGTACATGGCGTATTTGGAGATTGTTTGCCCGATGGTTGGGGTATGTTGTTGCAAGATCGTATTTTCCGGCAACGGAGCATCCTGCCAAATCAATTAACGGCGATGGACCGGTTGGCCTTTGTCGGTGATAAAGGGATGGGAGCTTTGTCTTTTTCTCCGCTGTCTGAATTTTCAGCCACGACGCATGCGTATATTGATTTAGCAACCTTGGGCTTAGAAGCGCAAACGCTGTTCGATGCGTCAATGTCAGATTATATGGATGATAATTACTATGGGGTAGATGGGCATACTCAACAGGTGTTGGCCGCATTAGTCGTCGGTGGTAGTTCGGGTGGAGCAAGACCCAAGGCGCAGATTTATATGCCTACTGGGGAAACTCAGCATTGTCGAACCTTCGCTCAGTCTGGAGATGAGGCTTGGCTGATTAAGTTTACCTCTAAAAATCTCGCGCTCGGGCATGAAGAAGGTTTGTGCGAGGCTGTCTATTTGCAAATGGCCGAGCAAGCAAAGTGCCAACCGCCAATTTGGCAACTCATTGAAGCACCAACTAAAAGCGGTGCGCCTGCCTGGTTGGCGCTCAAACGTTTTGATTATGTCGCTGCACGTACCGATTTGGCTGGTAAATGCAGTTCAGGTCGCTTGCATATGCACAGCGCTTGCGGGCTGCTGGATGCAGACTTTCGAACGCCAAGTTTAGATTATATTGACTTGATCAAAGCCAGCCGTCAGCTGTGTAAGTCTCCAGCTGCTGGACAGCTGCAATTTCGCCGTGCCGTTTTTAACCTGCTGTCGTCTAATCAAGACGACCACAGTAAAAACTGGGCGTTTTTGCAAGCGGATGACGGTCAATGGAATCCTGCACCTTTTTACGATATTACCTACAGCCCACATCCATTTAACGCACACGCCACAGCGTTCGGAGGTTATGGCAAAGCGCCACCGCTTAAGGTGATGCAGAAGCTAGCGACCAGTGCTGGTTATGGGAGTTGGTATGATGCAAGGCAAGTAATTAAAGAAGTGGCAGAAGCCATCAGTCAATTTACTTATCTTGCGAAGCAACAAGGGATTTGTAAAACGACAGTATCTGCAATTGCTAAGACATTGGATCAGCGTAAACAAGAAAATGCCGCGCTTTTTCTACAACAATAAGGAGGGACTGCAATGAAGCTCGGCCGAAACGATCCTTGCCATTGTGGCAGTGGTAAAAAATTTAAACGTTGTAGTATGAGCAGCGTTTCCAAGCAACATGCCCAAGTCTTCGATGATGCTGAAGCCATGCTGGCAATGAACCCCAAATTGAGCCTTGATGAACTCAACGCAGCTTTGCAGCACAAGGCGCAGGATCACAATAATCAACCTCATCTCGATTTTTGAGGCGTGACGCCAACGCAAATGGCCAATTGGCTTTATGCACCTTTTGCTGAATTACAGTGGGTGACAATCAGCACACCCGACTCTCTTTCTATCAGCCCAGTGATGCGCTATTTAGCCCTCATTCTTGATGAAGCCATGGCGCAGAAGGCTCCTTCAAAGCCACAAGTAAAAGCAACTTACCGACTAAATTAGTTAAACAGGCCAGTGAGTTATTGCCTGAGTTTGCCGTTGCTCAGTTTCCTGTAAATATAAGCATCAGCGAGTTTGCAGGCAGTAACTAAGACAAGTTTAATGCTTTGCACTACACCCGAGTGCTAGCCGACATTAGCGGTATTATTTACCTTCGGAGTGGCCGTTAGCATGTGAAAAAGACAGCGCAAAAGCAGTATCAAGCGCTAGGCATACTGTACCAATGCCGCGCACAAATTGCTAAATACATGATTAGCGTACTTTGGTATGATCAAATGAACAGAAAAATTTTGGCTTTTACTTCTACGGCGATCTAGAAATTATGCTTAATACTATTAAACAAAAAAAAATCAGAAAAAAGAAAGTGCTTTTAGTAATAAGTGGGCGCAAGTTGAAAAAAAGCAGACTCGCAATCTGAAGTTCAGAAAGAAATTAGATGATTTTAACAAGCAATTTCAAAAAGATATTTTACCTTTTGAGGTTAAGTTTTGTGAGATGATAGTAGACCAAACTCGTCATTTGATGGGGTTTGTTTCTCGCAAATCATTTACAGAATGGCAGCGAGAGGAGCTAAATATATGGATTGAATCTAATATTGATAGCCTATATGAACATCCATTTTCACCTGAAGGATTATCTCAAGCGCTGCGTAAAGAATATACTGACTCGCTTCTGGATACTGTCAATGTCATGGATAAAGATGGAACTGTAGATCCATTACATATTCTTGAAATGCGTAATTTGTTAGCTGAACTCGATATTGAGGATAATTTCTCTGATGAGCAGCTCGCTGAATTTATTCGTGAACCGCGTCAGTTTCATGATTACATTGAAACATTGTTAGCTAGTCGTGAAAACGAAGCTGAGGCCGATGCTGAAGCAGAATTTGATGAAGGATTATTTGAAGACATCGAAGATGACTTTATTAATAGTGATTATTTCCAACATTTTCAGCAATCGCACAAAAAACACCAAAAGAAATTAAAAGACCTTTTTGATGCCAGCTTATTGAGAAAATGCTACAAAAAACTTGCTAACATCTTACACCCTGATAAAGAGCCTAATGCTGCATTAAAACTGCACAAAAGTGAATTAATGGCGATGTTAGTACAAGCTAAAAAAGAGAAAGACGCATTTACAATCATAAGTCTTTATCAAGAGCATGTGCCCGATAATGATCTTAATTTAGATGAAGATGTCAGTAATGAGTTGCTGGCATTGATAGATGAAAAATTGAGACGACTTGATGATGAGTATCACCACCTAAAATACGAGCCGAATATTGAGAATATGGTTTGGCGAAAATTAGGTGGGCGTAGTAAAAAAATTATGGATGAGAAAAAACAGACCCATTTGTCTGAACTACAACAGGCCTGCGATGAAATAGCCTTGATGATTAAGCAGTGTAAGAATATGAAACAGCTTAACAAACAATTATCGGACCGTTATGAGCGTCGTCAACCCCCTTTTACTAAGATGGCAGATTTTAACGAATTCATGTCAGAGATTGATTTCGATGATTTTTTTAAACATTTTCCTTTTAAATAGGTAACAGTGACCATTCACTGCCCAGTCGGAAGATGCTGCTTATTTCATTCGCCAATGCTCGGTAGTCTTGATACATAAGCAGATCTACCGAATAGCGCCAAGTGCTCCGTCTAAAAAGACGGGGCATTTTTTTACGCCGAATGATTTGGCATTGCGATACAGTTGAAATTCTCGGATCTTGAAGCCGATTAAAATTTGACACTGATTAAATAATCTACAGTTAATCATGCCTTTTTACTCATCAGATGAGTTAACGAGGCGCTAACAATTGGCCAGTTCAGCGTTAAGCAAAGTGTTTGGCGTTAATATTTTGTCATTAAATCTTCCATCAATCATGGTCTATTGATCACCCATTCTTTGTTTAAAATGGCTTTTAGATTAGTTGCTCCTGCTGGCTTTACGTTCTTCTGGGGCGTTAATTGTCATTTCTTCTCCCTTCAATAATGTCAAATCTATGGCGCATCGGCTATAGCCTGAGCCTATTAATACATCTTACCAAAACATTGTAATTTAGCGTTTTTTTGACGTTTACTATTTTTTGACAGCGTTGTCATCTTGGGTATTTAAACTACTATAATCCCTGATCAGTCCGCTAAAAAGGGCTGGGTAAATGGATCGCTTAACGATTTCATTTATGCGTCCGGCGTTTTTCAAGCTAGTTGTCGCCATCAACCTAAGCATGGCGGTTTGCTAAAAATATTTTAATCACAATCTGAATGAATAGTTCTAGCAATTGACCTGCAGAAGTAAGCCTTAATTCAACATGATATTCATGCTAGTAAATGATGAGTTTGTAGAGGTTCTAAATTATGTTTGCAAAAAGTAAGTTGGCAGCTGTTATAGGTGTGGCATTTTCTGCGTTAAGTATCCAAGTGCAAGCCGCACCGATAGTTAATCCTCAAGCTGGTGTTGTTGTGGGTTACTGGCACAATTGGTGTGATGGTGCAGGCTATAAAGGCGGTGTGGCGCCGTGTGTTGAGTTAGCTGAAGTACATCCTATGTACAATGTGGTTAATGTGTCTTTTATGAAAGTGTTCAATACGGCTGATGGCCGTATACCGACATTCAAACTTGACCCAACAATTGGCTTGTCTGAAGCCGAATTTATCGCACAAATTGCCGAACTAAACCAACAAGGTCGCTCAGTATTATTAGCCTTAGGCGGCGCAGATGCGCATATTGAAATGCAAACTGGTGATGAAGATGCCTTTGCTGCTGAAATTATTCGCTTAACGGATCTGTATGGGTTTGACGGCTTAGACATCGATTTAGAGCAAGCTGCCATCACTGCAGCGGATAACCAAACCGTTATTCCTGCCGCGCTTCGAATAGTGAAAGATCATTATCGCACTGAAGGTAAAAACTTCTTAATTACGATGGCGCCGGAGTTTCCGTATTTGACCTCAAATGGTCATTACGTGCCATATCTAAGAGGTTTAGAAGGTTATTATGATTGGGTTAACCCACAGTTTTATAACCAAGGTGGCGATGGGCTATGGATTGATGGTGTAGGTTGGATTGCACAAAACAATGACAACTTAAAAGAAGAGTTTGTTTACTATATTTCTGACTCGTTAATTAATGGCACTCGTGGTTACTATAAGATCCCCCATGACAAGTTAGTGTTTGGTATTCCAACCAATAACGATGCAGCCGCAACGGGTTTTGTGAGTCAACCACAAGCATTATTTAATGCTTTTGATGCGCTAAAAGCTCAGTCGCAACCACTGCGCGGGGTGATGACATGGTCGGTAAACTGGGACATGGGCCAAAGTGCTAGTGGTCAGCAATATGATGAATCTTTCATTAAAACCTATGGCCCATATATTCATTCACAAGAATTACCACCTGTTGTACCTGAAGATGGCAAACCATTCTTCACTGGATTAACGAATGCGCGTGTTAAACACAACAGCAGCTTTGACCCATTATTAGGCGTAGAAGCGCACGATGCGGAAGATGGCGATTTAACCTCAAAAATCAGTGTTGAAGGGTATGTTGATAGCAGCCGTTTAGGCTTGTATCCACTGACTTACAGTGTGCTTGATTCTGATGATAATCTAACTGAGCAAGTTCGTACCATTGAGGTATACAGCGAAAAACCAGTATTTGTAGGCGTTGAAGCGGTAACTGTGCAGCAATTCAGTGATTTTGATGCGCTTGCTGGCGTAACAGCATTTGATGCTGAAGATGGTGACTTAACCTCAAGTATTGTGGTTGAAGGTGAAGTCGATACCCAAAAAGTCGGTAAATATGCTTTAACTTATCAAGTAACCGACAGTGCTAAACAAACAACTCGTATCAACCGTGCTGTGACTGTGGTCGCTGAAAATGGTGAGTGTGAAGTCGATAATTTGTGGTCTGCTACCCAAGTGTATACTGGTGGCGAACAAGTTACCCATGGCGACAAAATTTGGCAAGCGGGTTGGTGGACGCGTAGTGAAGAGCCGGGCAAAACCGGTGAGTGGGGCGTGTGGAAAGTAAAAGGCGATAGCGAGTGTGAAGACCTGTTGCCACCCGTGCCTGGCAAGCCGAGTATTACTGTTAGCGGCGTGAGTTCCGAGTACATCATTAACGATGGTGCGATAGCATTTAATGTCAATGTGCAAACCAACGCTGAAATTTTAGTTCATGTAAAACTGTATAACAGTGAAGGATTAACTTACTCATATCATAGCGAAATTGTTGATAATGTAAGCAAAACTATTCCTGTTGAGTCATACAATGTGGTTGCTGGCAGTTACCAATTACATGTTTATGGAACGGTGAAAGATAGCCATGAATTAGTGTCAGAGCAGCAGTTTGCCGTTCAGTTAGTAGAATCAAACTCAGAATACCCTGAATATGTTCCAGGACACAATTATGCGGCCGGTGATATTGTTAGCTTCGACGGCGGACTTTACCAATGTAAGCCTTGGCCATACAGCGGTTGGTGCAGTAATGCGGCCTACGCGCCAAGTGGTCAATACTGGCAAGATGCGTGGACTAAGCAATAAATTAATCGATCACTGCAGTCGCTTATTACTGATGTAAATAACTCATCTAGGTAAGCTTGACGGTTTAATGCCTGCCAGATATCAACTGGCAGGCATTTTTATTGCGGCTTCGCAGGTATTTACTCGCAGTTGTACACCAACAGCCCGGTTAATCTAACTGTTTGTAAATAGGCGCTCAATAATAAATGGGGATCGGATAATGACCGCCAAAACATGCCAGAATTTACATTGTGGGGAGAAGTGACTCTTCAGGTAAAATGAATTAAGCCTTATAGCCTTTAAAGTTTGCCAACACCTTCATAACGCTATCACGAGGTGATTAAAGTCTGCGGATTTAACTGACTTAGCCCAGTCAAAATTCAGTAAACCTCTAGCTAAAATTCAGCTAAAACCCAGCTAAAACCCAGCTAAAACCCCAATTCTGTATAAGCCAGTCAGCCCTGCGAACATAACACATTATCCAGGCTCTTTAACCTCAGCCAACTTTATGGAATTTAATTTCATTTATGTAATTTATATTCTGTATTTTAGGTGTTTTAGCGGTTTATCACTCTTTGGCGCACTCAATCTGCATGTTATTTAAAGTGCTGGGGTGTTTGTTATGTGTTAAGGCTTTGGTGGTGATGTTTGGTTTTTTTAGAATGGTACTGATCATGTGTTGTGATGGGGTTGTTTGCGATATTTTGATTTTTTGTTGATTAATATCAAGTGGATAATAAAAGTTCATATTTTGTTGTTTTTGCAAGGTTAAGCACTTGAGTCTGCGTTTTTATTTCGTACACTGCGACTTATTCTAAGATTAATGAGTCAAAAATGTATGGAAGTTTTCATCAGTTTGGTCGGTATGATGACCTTAATAGGTTTAGCGATTTTATTCTCGGAACGTCGCAGTGCCATTAACCCAAGAACGGTAATAGGCGCACTTGCTTTACAAGTCGCTTTTGGTGCGTTTGTACTGTATGTCCCCTTGGGAGAAAGGGTATTAGATGCCGTGTCTGGTGGTGTCATGCATGTCATTAACTATGCCAATGAAGGTTTAAGCTTCATATTTGGCGGTTTAGCGACTTACAGTCTTGGCTTTATCTTCGTTATTAATGTGCTGTTTGTGGTGGTTTTTATCAGTTCATTAATCGCGGTGTTGTATTACCTTGGCATAATGCAGTTAATTATTGGCCTGATTGGCGGCGGTTTATCTAAATTATTAGGCACAAGCCATGCTGAATCATTATCTGCTACAGCAAATATCTTTGTCGGGCCTATTGAAGCCCCTTCTATGGTGCGTCCCTTTGTTAAACACATGACTCGCTCTGAACTGTTTGCCGTAATGACAGGTGGTTTAGCATCGGTTGCGGGTGGCACTATGATTGGTTACATCCAGATGGGGGTTGATATTAAGTATGTGCTTACCGCAGCATTCATGACGGCTCCAGCGGGATTATTATTTGCCAAGTTGATGTGGCCTGAAACGGAAAAGCCCCGTAATGACATAAAGCAAGTGATGGATGAACAAGAGGATAAGCCAAGTAATGTACTTGATGCGGCAGCCAATGGTGCCGCGATGGGTATGCAACAAGTGTTGGCTGTATCTGCATTGTTGATTGCCTTTGTTGGCCTTATTGCGTTGATTAATGGTTTTGTCGGTAATATTGGCTCTTGGTTTGGTTATGCCGATTTAACGCTGCAGGGCATTTTAGGCTATTTATTTGCGCCTTTAGCGTGGTTAATGGGGGTGCCTTGGAGTGAGGCAACCCAAGCAGCATCATTTATTGGCCAGAAAATGGTGATCAACGAGTTTATTGCATACGTCGACTTTTTAAAAGTTGCGCCTGAATTATCAGAGAAAACTCAAATTATTATCAGTTTTGCGTTATGTGGCTTTGCTAACTTAGGCTCTCTTGCCATGGTGATTGGTGGGTTAGCGGCACTGTGTCCCGAACGTCGACATGATTTAAGTGAAATAGGCTTTAAAGCCTTAATTGCTGCTGCGTTAGCAAATTTAATGAGTGGAACTATTGCTGGTTTGCTATTCAGTTTAGCGGGCTAATTACATTATCCCGCCAGGATCATGACACTTGGCGGGTCTGTTAGGAGAGATATCATGACCCCACATATCAATGCACCTCAGGGCGCTTTTGCAAAAACCGTGTTAATGCCTGGTGATCCTTTACGTGCCAAATATATTGCCGAGCACTTTTTGGATAATCCGAAACTGGTAACCGATGTTAGAAACATGCTTGGGTATACCGGTGAATATCAAGGGAAACCGATTTCGGTGATGGGTTCAGGCATGGGGATCCCTTCCATTTCGATTTATGCGAAAGAATTAATTACAGAATATAATGTCGAGAATATCATTCGCATCGGATCATGCGGCGCGGTAAGCAATAAAATTAAGCTAATGGATGTCGTTATGGCGATGGGAGCAAGCACGGATTCTGCCGTTAATCGCAGCCGTTTTCCTAATACCGATTTTGCCATGATAGCCGACTTTAATTTACTTCGATTAGCCGTAGAAGCCGCTGAGAAGCAAGATGTAAGCTATCACGTAGGTAACTTATATTCCTCAGATTTATTTTATAGCGCAGATGAAGAACGTTATAATTTAATGGAAAAATATGGTATTTTGGGCGTTGAAATGGAAGCGGCAGGACTTTACGGTGTTGCTGCTGAATACGGTGCAAATGCGCTAGCCATGATGACAGTAACCGATCATCTAAGACTGGGTTTACATTTAACGGCAGAAGAGCGCCAGCAAACCTTGAACGAGATGATCAAGCTTACCTTAGAGGCGATAATCCAACTTAATTAATGGTGATTGTCAGCTATATTAAATACAAGATGAATGGGGCAAACGACAAATCAATGGATTAATCGTTTGCCCCTAGCCTGAATTGATATCAATAAAGATGTGAGTGATAAATGAGACTTTTAACCGTATTATTAATAGCGTGCGGTGCAGTATTAACAGGATGTGATAGCCCAAATACCGTTGCTGGGCCGGATGAAACGACCAGCATCAACGCCGACACCGCAAGAACATCTTTAGATTGGAATGGAATATATAAAGGAACCGTTCCATGTGCGGATTGTGAAGGTACTGACGTTTTTTTAGAACTGAAACATGATGGGACTTATATGCAAAGTTTAAGTTACATCGGCAAAATGAGCGCAACGGTTATGGACGAAGGTGAAATATCCTGGAATTCAGCAGGCAATGAGATCACCATAAAAGAGATGCGTTATTTTGTTGCTGAAAACCGCCTTGTTCTTGTTAATGATGACAGTGCGACTGAACAGAAGGTTTATACGCTTTACAAAGAGCCAGCTTTGTAATTTGCAAATTGACGCGCATGGCTTACTTTTACACTTTGACAGATCACGGTTTTGTGGCCAAGTAAGCTTGGTTAATATGGGGCGTTTAAGTATGCCCTGTTTTTAATATCATATTGAACACAGAATAAATCAATCATTCCTGCCTGAAACTCTATTATAATCAAGTTAATTGCATTTTTACCTATTGAGTTTTTCATTGAACATTTTAGTCACCGGCGGAGCTGGTTTTATTGGTTCAGCCGTCATTCGATATTTGATCCAGCACACGACTCACAGTGTGGTGAATGTTGATAAGTTAACCTATGCTGGCAATTTATTGTCATTAAAGTCTATTGATCAAGATAGCCGCTATAGTTTTGAGCAAGTCGACATTTGTCATCAAGCTAGGCTGCAACAAGTATTTGAACAGCATCAACCGGATGCTGTGATGCATTTAGCTGCCGAAAGCCATGTTGATCGCTCAATCACTGGCCCGAGTGACTTTATTCAAACCAACATTGTTGGCACCTACAACCTATTAGAGGTTAGTCGTCAGTATTGGCAAACCTTAACCGTACAAAAACAGCATGCATTTCGATTTCATCATATCTCGACTGATGAAGTGTATGGCGATTTAATCCACCCTGATGAAATAGATCAAGCTGACTTACCATTGTTTACCGAGCAAACTGCTTATGCGCCGAGTAGTCCTTACTCAGCTTCAAAAGCGGCGAGTGATCACTTGGTGCGAGCTTGGCATCGCACATACGGTTTACCCACCTTGGTATCAAATTGTTCGAATAATTATGGCCCTTATCATTTCCCTGAAAAACTTATCCCTCTTGTTATATTAAATGCGCTTGAAGGGAAACCTTTACCCATTTATGGCAAAGGCGATCAGATCCGTGATTGGTTGTATGTCGACGACCATGCTCGCGCATTACTTAAGGTGGTAACCGAAGGCGAAGTAGGGCAAACATATAATATTGGTGGCAATAATGAGAAACGCAATATTGAAGTGGTCACCGAAATTTGCGCAGTACTGGATGAGCTTGTGCCCAAATCGGCCCCTTATGCGGAGCAAATTGTTTATGTTACCGACAGGCCTGGGCATGATAGACGCTATGCCATAGATGCCACTAAAATTGCCACTGAACTAGGCTGGTCACCACAAGAAACCTTTACTTCAGGCATCCGCAAAACAGTTGAGTGGTATTTAGCAAATAGGGCTTGGTGTAAGCAAGTTCAAGATGGCAGTTATCAGCGGGAACGCTTAGGTCTTTAGTTAGAAGCTTAAGTCTTTAATTACAGAACATAGGTAATTAAGCTGCTATATGTCGTCGATGGTGCCTGACTTAAGTATAATCGCACCAGGTGTTTTACTTTTAGTGATGGTGGATGAGGTTTTATGAAAGGAATTATTCTTGCAGGAGGTTCAGGTACACGCCTTTATCCATTAACTCGTGGCGTATCGAAGCAGTTATTACCGATTTATGATAAGCCTATGATTTATTATCCTTTATCTGTTTTGATGCTTGCAGGCATTCGTGACGTACTTATTATTACCACCCAAGAAGACCAAGCCAGTTTTAAGCGTTTACTCGGTGATGGCTGTGATTTTGGTATTTCATTAACCTATGCGGTTCAAGCTTCACCGGATGGCTTAGCGCAAGCGTTTATCATTGGTGAACATTTTATTGGTGATAGTTCAGTATGCTTAGTGCTTGGTGATAACATTTTTTATGGTCAATCATTCAGTCAAACATTGCAAGATGCAGCTAATAGACCTATTGGCGCAACCATTTTTGCCCATCAAGTGAAAGATCCTCAACGCTTTGGCGTTGTAGAGTTTGATCGTCATTTGAACGTTTTATCAGTTGAAGAAAAACCGCTACAACCTAAATCCAATTATGCGGTAACTGGTTTATATTTTTATGATAATCGGGTGGTTGAGTTTGCTAAAGCATTAAAACCTTCTGCACGAGGTGAGCTTGAAATATCCGATATTAATAATCGCTATTTAGCTGATAACAACTTGAATATGGCACTGTTAGGCCGGGGATTTGCCTGGTTAGATACCGGTACCCATGAAAGTTTGCATGAGGCGTCAGGTTTTGTGCAAACCATTGAAAATGTTCAGGGCTTGAAAGTGGCTTGTTTAGAAGAGATTGCTTGGCGAAAAGGTTGGCTAACAGATGAGCAATTATCTGCAATTGCCCATTCGATGAAAAACAACGCTTATGGTCAATATTTGGCTAAGTTGCTCACTCAATGATATCTGACATAGAAAATAAAGGCGTATCTGTCGAGACATCTAAAACCCTGCATAAGATACCAATCAAAGCCCCTAGTACTGTCAAGGTAATGCTAACTGGCGCAGCTGGTGCTGTTGGCGTATCGATTGTTAAACAGTTAGCAGGTAAAGTCGATTTATATGCCTACACCCACAAACAACTGGATATTACTCAGTTAGCTAAAGTCTACGAAATCATTGATGAAGTAAAGCCTGATATCATTATCAATGCCGCGGGTTATACGGCAGTTGATAATGCACAAAACGATGAAGCTCAGGCCAATCTGGTTAATCATGATGGCGCACAATATTTAGCGTTAGCCGCTGAAAAAATTAATGCGGTATTGTTCCACCTTTCTACTGATTATGTGTTTTCAGGTGAGTCTGACGCGGCCTATACCGAGCAAGACTTACCTCATCCTATTAATGTGTATGGACAAAGTAAGCTGGCGGGAGAGTTAGCCATTCAGCAAAGCTGTACCAAGCACATTATTATCCGCACAGCCTGGGTTTTTGCTGAACATGGACAAAATTTTGTCAGGACAATTTTAACGCTAGCGAAAAACCATTCGCAGTTGGATATTGTTGACGATCAAATTGGCGGCCCAACCTATGCGGGTGATATCGCCAAAGTGATAGAGGTGCTGATTAATAAACTTTCCGGTGATGATGTTTCGTCTGTTCATTATGGTATTTATCATTATTGTGGTTTGCCTTATGTCAGTTGGAAAGGCTTTGCTGACGCGATAATTATGGCCGCTAAACAAGGTGATATTATTGATACTTTGCCCAAAGTGAATGGCATATTATCTGAAGCATACCCAAGAGCGGCTAAAAGACCCAAGAACTCACGTTTAGATTGTCGTAAAATAGCGCAAGTATTTGATGTGCTGCCATCTGACTGGCAAGCGGCATTAAGCGTTGTTGTCAGCTCAACTGACTTTTCACTTGAGCCGTTGACGAAACCGAAACCCTAATTAAGACGTCTTATGAAGATTATTAACACCGCCATAGCCGATATCAAACTTATTGAGCCCACGGTTTTTGCTGATGAGCGTGGATTTTTTATGGAAAGCTGGCATCAGCAACGCTTCGAGCAATTGGTGACTGGTCAGCCGACAACGTTTGTTCAGGATAATCATTCCCGCTCGTTTAAAGGAACCTTGCGAGGCTTGCATTATCAGCAGCAACATACTCAAGGTAAACTCGTTTGGGTGACAGCTGGTGAAGTGTTTGATGTCGCAGTGGATATTCGCAAAGGCTCGCCAACTTATGGGCAGTGGGTGGGAGAGTATTTATCTGCAGATAATAAAAGACAAATTTGGATCCCCGCCGGATTTGCACATGGCTTTTATGTGCTAAGTGACTATGCCGATTTTGTTTATAAATGTACTGATTTTTATGATGCATCATCAGAAAAAGCCATTTTATGGAATGATGCTGATTTGAATATTGACTGGCCATTAACTGCGAGACCATTATTGTCAGATAAAGATCGGCAAGCAGCAGCTTTTGCCGACATTGAACCACTTGATTACCACTTTTAAGAGCAGCTTAAAAACTCATTTTGCTTAATCGTGTTCTAATCAACTCCAACCGGACTCTTTTCTAAAAGAGATTTCTAAATCTATTGGTGATAGATCAGCATTTGCCGAGTGAAGCCGTTCTGCATTGTAATATTTCATATATTTCGCTACATCATCACGCACACGTTGACGAGTTATATGTGATAGTTTTAATAACCAATCGTGTTTCAAACAACCAAAACCGCCTTACAACAGCATTGTACCAACATGTTCCACATCACCCTTTAGAAGCTAAACTTGCAAGGTGATTGGCTGAAAGTACAACTAAACTAGGATATTTGTACTGCAATAGGTGTACGCCCAACGACTGTTCAGCGCACACCTTAAGTTACTCCGATTAGTATTTTAAATCTGAGTACTGGTTACTTATTATCGGAGCGAAGTACCAACTCGACACGGCGATTGAGTTGCTTGCCTGCGTCGTTACTATTGTTGGCAACTGGGGAGTATTCGCCTATACCCTTGGCGGTAAGCTGTTGTTTGTTTATACCGTGCTGACTGGTCAGTGATTGCACCACGGCCTTAGCCCGCTTTTCAGATAACACTTGGTTATAGCTCTGTTTACCTTGGTCATCGGTGTGGCCGATAACATAGAAGTCTTGCTTCTGGTTAGCCTTAAGATAGCTTGCCACAATCGTTATCACTTCGGCGGCCTCTGGTAGCATTTCATCGCTATCAAACTTAAACAATAGGCCGTCTAGTGCCACGTGACCAGTTTGCGCAATCTTGTCAGTTAGGCCTTTTAGATCAATAACTAATCTATCATCTATAAGGCTGGTTTCTTCAATAAGTTTAAGCTCGCTCCATAGGCCATTCTCGAAACCTGTAATGTAGACCATGGCATGCACAGTACCCTCAGGGCGAGCTAATTTATAGAGAGAATAAAACTGGTTTTCATCCAGTCCAATATGTGCAAAGGTTTTGATGCGTTGATGAATTTTTCGTGATTTACCGCATTCATTACCTTGGCAGTGAAACCCACGCACAAAACCGAGTTTTTCTAACGGCGCCTTGTAATTAGCATTGACCTCATATTCAGAATAACCGCGAGGAAGTTTGTAGTTTATATCGGTGATCTTACCTTCAAGGGATTTGATTTTGTGTTGGTCCTTGTCTATGCCATCAAACACTAAGGTTTGGCCAAATCCTTGTTGTAGGTAATCTTGAATATAGGCTCCGGGCAGTCTGGCTATCATGGGATGATCGCTAGCGCCTTGTGCATCCTTGTTCGTTCTGTCTTTAAATGACTCTTGTTCTACCACCGCGCCGAGATAGGCTTGATTGGTTGTTAATAAATCCAGTGGCTCATCTATCTCCTCGATAATATCCAGTTGCAGCCCAGCACCATTGTGCCAATTAGCCGCATAGACTGAGAGGTAAACTTGTTTGTTTTTAAGGGGGAGCTTAGCCGTGAGTAAAGCCGGTGAGTTCTTCGGAATATCGTTAAGCGGACTAATTTGTTTCGAAAGTTTGTTCTTGTTACCACAAGCATCTAGCTGGCATTCAAATAGTATGTTGCCTCCTAACTTTATTATTTGTGCTTTATAGTTATTAACGGCATGGCTAGGGTCATAGCTGCTGGGAAGTTCATAATAGGTGCGTTTTAGCTGTCCGGCATAAGTTTGAGTTTGATATTCCCCCTTATCAATACCTGAGATAAAGGCGAACGGAATATAATGACGAGTCTGCTTTTTATAAACTTTACTATCGGCAAGCGGTGCGAAGGGCTGTTGCTCTGGCTCTGCTTGAGCGCTGACGGCTAAAGTACAACATAGCGCTAATAATAGTTTTTTTATCATTGTATTTCCTTTTACAGTTTATGGACTAAAGGCAATTGATTATCTATGCCACTTAGTTTCTTAGAGCTATTTTTTAAGGTTTAACTTTTGCTGCTTAGCTGTTTGCTTATTAGTTTTTGGGGGCAGGGCAATCTGTTAACACTGTCAGTGATTTGTTGCCCTCGTCTATGCTTTGCATTAGCGCCATCATCTGATTGGGGTCAAGTCCTTTATACATTAAGGCGACACCAGGCTGATGTGCTAAAGGGGCTAACCGCGAGCAATCTGTCATGTTCATGATCGAGATAGAGCTAGCTTGGCTATGTGCTAATGCCTGCCAATCTTGAGTGTCGATATTTGAAAGCATCAGGTTAGCTGAAAGTTGGCTAATATCGCCAAATTTTGCTATCTGACTCTGCTCTAGGTTGAGTATCTCTAATTTCGCTAAGCTCGATAAGGGAGATAAATCATTGATTTTCCCGCCCTTTAAATTGACTGTTTGCAGTTGTTTGAATTTTTTCAGGTCTTGAAGATTTACTGTCGATGACAAACGGCAGTTAAGCTGGGTAAGTTCATTGCTGTTACTTAATTGAAGCTGCTTAGCCGCAGCTTCTACACAGCTTGCTATTTGTGGATCGTTAAATGTCATTGAATCGATGGAATATGACGGCGAGCGCACCAGTAATATATCTAGGGTGACTCGCTCATTGTCGGTCTCGACAACACCAGTAATACGGGCTTGGTATGGTTGGCTTATATCTGCTAATACTGCATCTGGCAGCTGTAACTTAAGCTGTTCATTAATACTGAGTTGATTGGTCAGCGTAAGTTGTTTGAGTTGAGAAATATCGTGGACTTCAAGATAGCTAAGATCGTTAAAATAAGGGAGATCATTAGCCGTAAATTCATAGCTTAGCGTCAGTGTTTCAACAGATTTATTTTGTGGCTGCTGTAATTGAGGCTCAGTCGCCCTTGTTAGATCCGCCTGCGATGTCGCGTCAGTAAATTCATCTGTCTCCCCATGTTGTATTAGTTTCTCAACCATTTCCATCTCGACACTTTGAACGTTTTCAACCAAAGAGGGAAGGGCCTCAGACAGATAGCAGAATTTAGCCACCTCAAACATGTCTACAACCATATTGACCTGAGTTTGACCAAGATTGAACGCCATTAATGCCGAGAACGCTTCAGCTTCATCTCTTGTCGTTACTAGGGAGTCGATGTTATCGACATAGTCTTGCAGCTCTGCTGTAGTTTGTTTAAATTGCACTAATTGCTCGGGTTGATAGCAGTGACTGTCTTTGTCGATGTTTGCGAGAAAATGCTGATAATGGGGTAAATACTGGTTGGCTAGCGCTAACATTTGCTCGGCAGTCTGTGTCATGTCGCCAATAAATTCGCTTTGTAGCACGATTTTTGCGCTTTGAGTCTCGTCTAGCTTTTGTGATAACAATTCCATTTGCTGAGCATGTTGTTTACTGAGTAGATGGGATTGCTCGACGATAGTGCTGGTATCTTGTTTGAAATGTAGGATGGCATCGCGGGTCGAGATTGCGAGTAGCTCGTTACTGTATGTCATTGCTGTGATAACAAACATAATCACTATTAGCCGAGCTAAATTGTTTATCTGTGAAACCGCGGTAGAGTACTAGCTTTAATAATTGCTTAATTGCCATTAGCTTCCCTGTTTATATAGTCAATTTAGCCTTGATTGATGAGTATCAATACAGGTAGCCCACAAAAGTGATTCAAACAACCAAGGTTATAAAAGATGGGTAATAATCGACGCGGCATGAGATATCACTTCAGGGGGAAACAAGCCCCCTGATTAATCGTTAAGCCTAAATTTAGAAATATAAATTATCGACTAACTTTTCATTGACATATAACTCGCATTTATCGGCCGTACTGCTCTTTGAAGATTGCACGACAGCAGCGATGGCACCAAAGGCGCCGCCTTGATTACCTAACACTGAACCAAAATAACAATGGCTGCGTACAGCAAAATCTTTGTATTTTGCGTTTAAGTTTTGAGTTGGAGTGTAAGGGGGGAAACGACCTTGCATAATGGGGTCGCCGTTTACAGTTAAGATCAAAATATTTTTCTTGTCATGATAACTGCCGTTAAATTTGAGCTCTGTACCATCTACTTCGACCGTTTTTTCGAGTGCCATACGAGGGCCAGGATCTGAAGCACAACCAGTAAGAATCGCAGCAAGTGTTAAGGCAGAAAGTGAAGCGTATTTCATTTAAATAGTCCTTTATATCAACAGTAAAACGTCCATGAAGGAGCGAATGTTAATTTAGACAAAAAAGCATAACAATGAGATGTAATCTTATTCGCTAAAAATAAAACTTTAGTTTTACGCCATGATCTTATCCTAAAGTTATCGCTCGCTGTATTACCCTTTCGGGTGTATTTTGATGGAAGTTAGACTTGTTAACCCTCGATTTATATGAAGAGTTTCTTAGAAAGTGCATAAAATGTACTTGCGAGACTGAAGTCTATGGGTCATTCGTTAATTTTGAAAAAAGTCACTTGTTTAAAAAAGGTATTAGCCAGCTGTGAATCGCATAACTATATTTAGTGGGTATTTTATAAGCGAGTTGTTCTGAGCCTTGACGTGTTATCAGATAGGTTATTTTTGCCACATTAACAACATCAATCACTTCAGATAATGGGTATTTCCTCTCACCAACTAGGCTAGTTTTCACGATCAAATTACCATGATCGATTTTTAAGCGAGTCGGCACATCATTATTAATGATAAGGAGGCTAATACCCAGGGTGAGATCGCGAATACTTTTCGCCCAATTAGTGGAAGTTTATTAATCGAATATCAACTGCATGGACGCAGTTGTTAAGCCATCATGGATGATTTCACGGCGTTTCGTTTAATAAACTTTCACGAGTTGTATAAAATGCAATCACTCATGCGGTAGCCCTGGGCTAATACCGTTTGAAAAGAACAAGGCTGTTAAGTACTGCATTGCAACAGGGATGTATGTAGTGTGACTATCTGCCAAACAGGTAGTTTACCTTATAGATCTGACTTTATTTTATCCAGAACGCCACGGGTAACTATCACCGGTGGAGCATAAACTCTTGCTGTGCCACTTGTTTTAATGTCAATGGGTTGATTTGTTGCCATTGGGGGGAAGTCGTGCCCTTAAAATCCTTAGGTTAGTTATCTATGCCATAAATAGCGCCTTCCTGAAAAACTTCTGCCTAGGAGCTGTATATGGCCAGCCCCTAGCCAACGACTAACCAGCTCGCAATTAAAAGTGCTATCTATTTGGTCGCAATGATTGTCATCAACTGCTCCAAGTTTATCCTGGAGCAGGTGTTTTCAAATAGTCAGATTATTAATGCTAGGTGTGGTTAGTTAGAGACTACATTTTTACCATTACTCCACTCTAATCAATCCCTAAAAATCCACCGGTTTGATGTGCCCAAAGCTGGCTATAAATGCCATCTGAAGCAATCAGTTCTTGATGTGTTCCTTGCTCAATAATTTTGCCTTGGTCGAGTACTATTAATCTATCCATTGCGGCAATAGTCGATAGACGATGGGCGATGGCAATAACGGTTTTACCTTCCATTAATTCATATAACGACTCTTGGATTGCGGCTTCGACTTCAGAATCGAGTGCTGAGGTGGCTTCATCTAAAATCAAAATTGGTGCGTTTTTCAGCAGTACCCTGGCAATGGCAACACGTTGTCGTTGTCCACCTGATAGCTTGACACCGCGCTCACCAACCTGGGCGTCTAAGCCGACATTGCCATGGGGGTCGGTCAAATCTTGAATAAAGTCATAGGCCTGGGCTTGTTTAATTGCCGACATCAATTGCTCATCAGTTGCGTGTGGGTCGCCATATAAGATGTTTTCACGGATAGAGCGGTGAAGCAGGGAGGTATCTTGAGTTACCATGCCAATATGTGCGCGCAAGGAATCTTGGGTGACATCGGTTAAAGGCTGGTCATCGATTAATATCTGTCCTTTTTCGACATCATGGAAGCGCATTAACAGGTTCACCAATGTTGATTTACCTGCGCCAGAGCGTCCCACTAAACCGACTTTTTCACCGGGTTTAATGTTTAATGCAAGGTTGTCAATTACACCCGTTTTTTCACCATAGTGAAAGCTGACTTGGTTAAAATCAATTTTACCTTGGCTGACATTAAGCGCTTTAGCTTGCGGCTTATCTTCAATAGCAATTGGTTTGGATAAGGTATTCATGCCATCGGTAACGGTACCGATGTTTTCAAATAGTGAGCTAATTTCCCACATGATCCATTGTGACATGCCGTTTAAGCGCAGTGCTAAGCTCACCGCGATAGCGATAGCGCCGACAGTAATGGCGTCGTCCGCCCATAACCAAATAGACACAGCAGCAATGGTAAAGGCCAAAAGGTAATTGATAATTTGCACCAATACACTGATCACCGTAACTAAACGCATTTGACCATAAACGGTTTTTAAGAAGGTCATCATGCTGTCTTGGGCATAATCTGCTTCTTGTTTAGTGTGTGAAAACAGTTTAACGGTTGAAATATTGGTGTAGCTGTCAACAATACGGCCGGTCATACTTGAGCGGGCATCAGCCTGCTCGGCAGAGATGGCTTTAAGCTTTGGCACTAACTTCCATTGAATGGTTACATAAGCAAAAAGCCAGATCAGCATAGGCAGCATCAAACGCACATCTGCACTGGCTATCATGACTAACATTGAGGTGAAGTAAATCAAGATGTACATCAATACATCTAATAGCTTCATCACTGTTTCTCGCACAGCAAGGGCAGTTTGCATCACCTTAGTTGCCACACGACCGGCAAAGTCATCTTGATAGAAGGAAATACTTTGCTTAAGTAAATAACGATGCGCTAACCATCGAATGGCCATCGGGTAATTGCCTAGTAGCGTTTGGTGAACAATCAATGAGTGCAGTAATACCAAAAGTGGAATGATCACCAATACAATGACCGACATGGTAATTAATGTGGTGCTTTCTTCTTGCCATAAGGTGTCAGGATTTTTGGTGACTAGCCAATCGACAAGTTGCCCCATAAACCCAAACAATGACACTTCTAACATGGCTAATAATGCTGTCAGAATTGACATGATAATAAGTGGTGCACCAAACCCTTTAGTGTAATGACGACAAAAAGCATATAAGCCTGTTGGCGGCTGGGTGGGTTCTTCTGGCGGTAAGGGTTTTACTAATGATTCAAAAAAGTTAAACATGCAGGGCTCTAATTATTCATCAAAAAATTCATCCTTAGGATACCTGAACTACTTGCGCTTGTTTATCTTTGATGTTGAGTTAAGGGATAATTTGGACAATAAAGTGTGCAGCAGACATTAGCTTGAGTTCCGATTTTCGCTAGTGCTTCTAAACTGGCTATTGTAGAGTAGTTGTCAATATCACCTTTGTTGGATTCGCTGTGCCTAGATTACCTGAACATGATTGCGCCTTATTGGCTGAAGTTTGCCGTCAGGCGAGGCTAAGCCGAGATGCACGATTTGATGGACAGTTTTTCACCGGGGTGTTTAGTACGGGGATTTATTGCCGCTCAATTTGTCCTGCATCACCTCCCCATGAAAAAAATGTTCGCTATTTTGATACCAGTATAAAAGCCGCCAATCACGGACTAAGGCCCTGTTTACGTTGTCGTCCAGACAGTGCGCCGCATTCCTATGCTTGGATGGGCACGCAAACGACATTGCAACGAGCCGTCAAGTTGATTGATGCTGGTGCAATGGCGGGGGATAACGCTTTAAGTGTTGAGCTGCTGTCTGAAAAATTAGGGATCAGTAGTCGCTATTTGGTGAAGTTATTTAATCAATATTTAGGTACTTCGCCTAAGCGTTATGCGGTGTACCAACAAGTGATGTTTGCTAAAAAACTCTTGCATCAAACCAGTATGCCCATTACTGAAATCGCCTTAGCGGCGGGATTTAATAGTATTCGCAGCTTTAATGATGCCTTTAAACAAGCATTGTTATTAACCCCGAGTGCGTTAAGGAAATCAATAAATCCACAGCCGAGCGATTCGAGATCTACACGCACGCTTGCTGCTGGCACGGTAAACTCGTCTATTTCCTTAAAGTTAAGTTATCGCCCACCACTTAATTGGCAAGCCATGCATGATTTTTATCATTTAAGGCAAGTTAGCCAAATGGAGTGGCTGTCGGATAATGCTTATGGTCGCAGTTTTGATTTAGATGGGGTGAAAGGCATATTTGCGGTTAAGCATATCGCAAGCAAAGCGCAGTTTGCATTAACCGTCAGCTTTGTTCGTCCAGCCGATAGCCGCTACTTGGCAAACGTGGTAAATGCAGTCCGCAAGATGCTCGACCTTGATGCTGATATGGCGACAATTGAGCATAAGTTGCAAGACATTAAACCCGTGTTGTTAAATCATCTTCAAGGCCTAACCTTAATCAATGATTTAAGTATGGTTAAGGGGTTACGGATCCCTGCTACCTTTACAGTGTTCGAGGCGGCGTGCCGTGCAGTTCTGGGGCAACAAGTGAGTGTGGTACAAGCGTCTAAGTTATTGAATACGCTCGTGGTACATTATGGTGAGTTAATTGTGATAAATCAGCAAGAGTATCGTTTATTTCCAACCCCGCTTGCTATTGCAACGGCTAGTTTAGACGCGCTAAAAATGCCTGGGGCAAGAAAGTTAGCTTTAAATGGGCTAGGGCAGTTTGTGCATGATAACCCACGTTCAACACCGAGTGATTGGCTAAATGTAAAAGGGATTGGCCCCTGGACTGTGGCCTATGCGCAAATGCGCGGCCAAAGTAATCCTAATGTGTTTTTATCTGGCGACTTAGTGATTAAAAATCGCTTAAAAGCCTTTTGCCAACCACTTACCGTGGCGCTTGATACCCCAAAACAGTATATCGAGTTAGCCGATGACATCGCGCAGCAAATTGCTCCTTGGGGCAGCTATCTAACGTTCCAACTTTGGGCAAATACTTAAGGCTTAACAGTTTAATAAAGGAAATCAATATGGTCATTGAATATCAGCCGCCAGTGTTAGAAGTGCTCCTTACCAGCCCTGTTGGGATTTTGTCGTTAAAGGGGTCAGCTATGGGCTTAACCCATTTGACGGTTGTGGATCTAAACCGTCAATCAGATCAAGTTGAGGAGTGTGCTGTAAATGAACTCCCCATAGCTGCTTGTTCAGACAACAACAAAATGCGCGCACAGCAGCATATTAACGCAGTAAAGGGACAATTAAGTGAATACTTTGCCGGTACGCGCCAAGCATTTGAATTAGCCTTAGCGCCCAAAGGTACGGTTTTTCAGCACCAAGTATGGCAAGCATTAGCGGCAATGCAGTTTGGCGAAGTTTGTAGCTATGCTGATATTGCCCAGCGTATTGAACGTCCTAAAGCGGTAAGGGCAGTGGGAGCAGCCAACGGCGCTAACCCCATAGCGATTATTGTGCCTTGCCATAGGGTAATAGGCAAAAATGGCAAGTTAACGGGCTATGCCTATGGCTTAGAGATGAAGCAATTTTTATTAGGGTTAGAGGCTGATAAGTCACACAGAGTATAGAAATAGACTTATTAACAAAGGCTGCATTGCAAATAGTTCATCGCGTTATATACCCAATCAACCTGAAGATGCATGTTTCAGAGCTTCACCGTGTTTTCAATACTAGGCGCGTTAATGCGGTAATGTAGGTACCTTATAATTTAACGCAACAACGCTGTTGATTTAACAATCAGGGGAACACGGTGAAACTCCCAAAGGGCAAGTTTTACACGCGTTTATGCTGCGTTATTGATTTTAGAAAGGGAATAGCCATTACTCGCAATCAATGCCTTGCTTAAACGCGTGTAAACTCTTGCTGAAATCGCGCATCTTCAGGTCGTTTGGGTATAGACACACTATTCATAAACTGGCGCAAGCATGTTGGCATCGAGAGCCCATTGATGGTGTGTTCAGAGTTTGAAGTCGGTTTTCGATTTAAGTGTTCATCCTTCTTCCTTGCGATGTTTAAATCGCTACAGTGCGTCACTTTTAGCTGTGATAACACTGGTGTCTCGCCCCGTGTTTCTAGCCTCTTTGGCTAAATTAAGGTAAAATCAGCGTTTATCTTAATTGACTGAATTGATTCATGACCCAAGCGGCTACTTTTACTGATTTTGGTTTGTCTGCACCTTTACTTGCACGACTCACTGAGCTGAACTACACCACGGCCACACCTGTGCAGGCAGCCACTATTCCGGCCTTATTACAAGGTAAAGACGTGCTAGCGGGGGCGAATACCGGTTCTGGTAAAACGGCAGCGTTTGCGTTACCCATTATTCAACATTTAAGTGTGAACACCCAGCGCGGTGCTTCTAAGCAAAATAATGTCAGTTGTTTAGTGTTAGTGCCAACTCGTGAATTGGCCAAGCAGGTTGCTGATAGTTTTCAGTCTTACTCTAGCCACTTAAATGGCTTGATTAAAACGGTAGCTGTATTTGGTGGTGTGTCGATTAATACCCAAATGTTGGCATTACGTGGTGGTGCGGATGTGGTTGTTGCTACACCGGGTCGATTGTTAGATTTATTGTCGTCAAATGCACTTAAGTTAAACAAAGTGACGCATTTAGTGTTAGATGAAGCTGACCGCATGTTAAGTCTTGGTTTTACCGAAGAGTTAAATCAAGTGCTTGAGTTAATGCCAAAGAAAAAGCAAACCTTGTTGTTTTCAGCGACTTTTCCGGAAGATGTGCAAGCTTTAGCCTCATCGTTATTAACAAATCCTCTTGAAATTCAAATGCAAAGTGCTGAAGCGAGCACCCTGGTACAACGCGTTTTTACCGTAAATCGTGAAAGTAAAACTGCATTATTGGCTCATTTAATTAATGAGAATCACTGGCGACAAGCACTCATTTTCGTCAATGCTAAAAATACCTGTGAACATTTAGCGCAAAAATTAGCTAAAAGAGGCATTAATGCTGAGGTGTTTCATGGTGATAAAGCCCAAGGTGCAAGAAATCGTGTATTAGAGGCTTTCAAATCATCTGAAATTGATGTATTAATTGCCACCGATATTGCGTCACGGGGTATTGATATTGATAAATTACCCGTGGTGATTAATTTTGATTTACCAAGAAGTCCAGCTGATTATATGCATCGAATTGGTCGAAGTGGCCGAGCCGGTGAAGTTGGCCTGGCAATTAGTTTGGTATGTCATGATGATTATCATCATTTCTCAGTGATTGAGAAAAAGAATAAGATCCGCCTTGAGCGTGAGCAAGTTGCAGGCTTTGAGGCAGATGAAGAAATGCCATTAAGTGCGCAAATCGTTAAACCAATGGCCAAACCCGCCGGTACAGGTAAAAAGAAGCGTAAAAAACTTCCCGCTGTAAACG
Organism: Shewanella holmiensis; assembly: GCF_025370255.1. GTDB lineage: Bacteria > Pseudomonadota > Gammaproteobacteria > Enterobacterales > Shewanellaceae > Shewanella > Shewanella holmiensis. The sequence continues at coordinate 171,539 of NZ_JAMTCD010000007.1, read as the reverse complement.
TCGAAGTATGGTCAACAAAACCAGATTAAGTAGTAGGTATATGAAACAAGTTTTTTGGTTAATTGATGGGCAACTTGCAGGACGCAGTGGTCCCAATAAAGATGCATGGGATTTAGCAGAGTTAAAAGCCGCAGGTTTTGGTGCGATAGCATCACTGAATGATGGCGCTATGTGTGATACACAACAGATGGCTGATTTGGGCATCGAACATCAAATATTTAACTTGCCGGATAATATTCCGCCCAAGCCTGAAGATGTGCACATTTGCGCTGAAATCATGCCCAAGGTACTTGAGTTTATTCGCCAAGCCGAAGCGCAAAATAAAGCAGTATTGTTACATTGCCGTTCAGGTATCAATCGTACTGAGCTAATGATGGCTTATTATTTAATGGAAAACGGTGCGGCTCCAGTGCACGCGGTCAGCCAAGTTCGTAATGCCAGTGGTTTAGCATTTGATGCTGAGGGCTGGGATCAGTTTGTCTATGATGTGCTTTACACATTACAAAGCCCGTCGAATTAAAACAGCATACAGCCTCGATTGAATGAGCTATTTGGCCAAGGGATTAACTTAGTCAATTAGCTCATTTTTGTTTAAAGGAGCAAAACATGTTTCGCTACAGGATGTTAAGGCCGCTATTTTCTTATTACGCATCTATTTTTTTATTGGCATTATTTGTCAGCGGATGTTCAACCCATTATGTTTACCCCACCGCGCCGCTTGAATATCAACTCGCCAAACCTGATAACACACCTTTAGCTCAGTATTTGCAGCAACTTCCTGAACTGGAAACGCATAATGGCATTTATCCTTTACATGATGGCTTAGATGCTTTTACGTCGCGATTATTGATGATTGATAGCGCCAGCGTGTCTATCGATTTGCAATATTATCTTTATCATGATGACGAAACAGGCAAGCTATTAACCTTACACCTTTATAACGCCGCAGAGCGTGGCGTAAGGGTAAGGTTATTAGTGGATGACATGACCACCAAAGGGCGTGACTTAGGCATATTAAACCTTGCCGCTCACCCTAATATTAGTATTCGTATTTTCAATCCAGCCGATGATCGAACTTTTCGTAATATAGCGTTTTTAAATAACTTTTCGCGCTTAAACCATAGAATGCATAATAAATCGCTCACTATTGATAATTTAGTGAGCGTGGTGGGTGGCAGAAACATAGGCGATGAATATTACTCGGCAAACCACAACGTTGAGTTTGGTGATTTTGATGTATTGATGGTGGGTAAGGTTGTTGAGCAGGTGTCTGAGCAATTTGACCTGTACTGGAACTCATCTCAAGTTAGGCCTATTGAACAACTGTTTGTAAGAACATCTAACCAACCTGCAGCCGATGAAATTCAGCAGTATTTTAGGGATTATCATCAATCGGTGCTCGATCATCCATATCTGCTGCGTTTAGCCCAGTCGCAGTTTTTATATCAAATGCTTAACCATCAATTGAACTGGTTTTGGTCTGATGCTGAGCTGATTTATGATATGCCGAATAAGCTAAATCAACTCGATGAGCCTATTTTACTGGATGATTTAAATCTATTCTTTCAAAAAACCAATGACGAAATGGTCATGTTGTCGCCTTATTTTGTGCCAACCGAGAAAGGCGCTGATGCCTTGATAGCGGCGGTAAAACAAGGCAAGAAAGTCACCATTATTACTAACTCACTTGCCGCCACCGACGTGCTGGCGGTACATGCTGGTTATATTCATTATCGAGAACGTTTAGTCAAAGGCGGGGTAACCATATATGAAATGAAAGCCCATCCCGCTAATGATAAAACCAAAGCGAAAAAGTCGACTCTAGCGGGAAGCTCGCGCAGCAGCTTGCATGCCAAAATGATTGCGATTGATAAGCAGCATTTATTTGTCGGCTCCTTTAACTTTGATCCACGTTCAGCCTGGTTAAATACTGAAATGGGGGTGATTATTGAAAACCCTGAATTAACGCAATTAATTGTTGAAAGCATTGATAACAGCATCTCAAAATGGGCGTATTTGCTTGAATATAAAGATGAACAATTACAATGGTTGGATATTCAAAATCAAACCTATTATCAACAAGAGCCTGAAACAAGCTGGTGGCAACGATTTTCGGCAAAATCCCTATCGCTTTTGCCTATTGAATCACAACTTTGATGATGTTTTTTCAGGATTTTTTAATGAATAACGCCATCATTATTTGATGTTGATGCTATAGTCAGTTTATACCCTAAAATGTTTGACGGTATTACAATACCGTTTCGTTGATGTGTTTAGGGTCTGTTGATCTTTCAAGGTTGTTTTTGCAGCGAATTGTTGACCATTTATACAAGGCAGAGGCTTTGCCGTGTAGTTATTCTACATAATAAGCCGATAACGCAGTAAAAATGGCCAACAAACGCTGTCCGAAGGATTCGGCTAAAAACGAATTACGCTTTGTTGAGTGAGTTTTGCTTAGATTGCTAGGCTACAATTCACTCGCCGCGCTTAATTCGTTTTTATCTCGAACAAAATTCCACCAGCAAAGATCAACAGACCCTAGGGTTATGATAGGAATGTGACTAATTAAGTCGCAATAATTTGAACTCATTTTTATCGATAGAGGAACGTTAATGGCGTCAAAGCAGAGTAAAGCTAGTCAATCACAAGGGTTGTTGTTATTCCACTTGAATCACTCGCAGCTATTCGCTTTGGGCACGCTTAAAATACGTGAATTAGTCCCTTTTACCGAATTGACTAAAATCCCTAATTCTCATCCTAGTATTATGGGGGCGGCGACCGTTCGAGGTGGCACTATTCCGGTTATCGATATGGCGGCTGCCATTGGTTTTCGGCCGATTGAACAAAGTGAGTTGAAAAATTGTTTTATCATCATCACAGATTGTCAGCGGATGGTTATTGGTTTTGTGGTACGCGCCATTGATAAAATCATTGAATGTAATTGGCGTGATATTGAACCACCATCAAGTAGTTTAGGTAAAAATGCTTACTTAACCGGCGTTACCCGTTTTGATGGCCGCTTGGTACAGTTACTCGACGTTGAGTTGCTTTTATCTAAGATTTTTCCCAATGATCCTACCGTTAACCGCGCTATTTTGACCGACGTACAACGCGAAAAACTCAAACCGCTGCGAATTTTAATTGTCGATGACTCTAAAGTGGCCCGCAAGCAGTTATCCGATGCGCTTGATTCAATCAATATTTCTTATGAAGTGACCTCTAATGGCCATGAAGCTTTAATGATGATGGTGGAGGCGGCAAAAGAGCGTAAGCCTGTTGACCTGTTGGTCAGCGATATTGAAATGCCAGGGTTAGACGGTTATGAGTTGTCATTTGAAGTAAAAGATAATCCTGAAATCGCTAAGGCGTATATTATTTTGCATACCTCGCTTTCAAGTGAGATTAGCTTAAGCCAGGCCAAGCAGGTTGGCGCGAATGAAGCTCTAACCAAGTTTGATGCCAAAGAACTGATTGAAGCTATGCTTCGGGGCGCACAATTTTTATCCAAGTAAGCTGTTGGCATTGCAGTAATGCTGAGTCAAACCACTGGGTACTTTGGCTTGTTTGTATTTATAGTCGCATTGCCGTGAATGCGTTCATGCGTGAATGAGCGTTGATTAAACCTAACTCCAGCCATTCTATAGAAGAGGGTAAGTACTGTCAGTTGAAGCTATTTCTTTACCTGTTCTAGGTGGTTTGGTAGGCATTATCGGTTTTCATTAAACGCTTAATACTCCAGTTTAATCTGTTATCAATTATGCCGCTAAGATTTAATCCATCGATATCTCACCGCCCCTCTCACTTAACTGCCAAATCGGCTAATTATGCTGCCGTTGCACCTGAGCATGTTTAATAAATGTGGTCAGGTTGCGAATTTTGAGTAATTTTCAGTTTAATTAACCGCCTTTGCTAGACTTTGCCCATAGCATCCTGATATACAACCTCTATATCTGAATAACAGATAAAAATAATAAAATAAATTTGAAGGTTAAGTCATGAATCAAAACACATCGCTGTTTGCGCGTATTGTGAACGGTAGCCTAGTGCTACAAATTATCGGCGGGATCATTTTAGGGGTGATCCTCGCATCGGTTTCAACGTCGGCGGCTGGGCAAGTTGCTTTTTTAGGTGATTTATTTGTCGGTGCGTTAAAAGCTATTGCGCCTATTTTAGTTTTTATCCTTGTGGCATCTTCTATCGCGAATCAGAAGAAAGATAGTCACACCAATATGCGTCCTATTATTGTGTTGTATTTACTCGGCACACTCGCAGCGGCCATTACCGCGGTTGTATTCAGTTTTATGTTCCCGACCACATTATTACTCGCAACGGGGATTGAAGGTTCAAATCCACCACAGGGCATTGGTGAGGTACTGAATACCTTATTGTTTAAAGTGGTCGATAATCCTGTAAATGCACTTATGACCGGCAATTACATCGGTATTTTGGCTTGGGGTGTGGGTTTAGGTGTTGCTATGCACCATGCAAGTGATTCAACTAAGCAAATGCTAGCTGATTTAAGCGATGCGGTATCCAGTATTGTACGCTTTGTTATTCGCCTTGCGCCTATTGGTATATTTGGTTTGGTCGCGGCCACTTTTGCCACAACTGGCTTTGCTGCATTAGCCGGTTATGCCCAGTTATTATTGGTGTTAGTTGGCGCAATGTTATTTATTGCACTTGTGGTAAATCCATTGATTGTTTACATCAAAATTAAGCGTAATCCTTATCCATTAGTGTTTAAGTGCCTACGTGAAAGCGGCGTGACGGCATTTTTTACCCGTTCAAGTGCTGCTAACATCCCAGTTAACATGGCTTTATGTGAAGAGTTAAAACTGCATAAAGACACCTATTCAGTGTCGATCCCTTTAGGGGCAACAGTTAACATGGGTGGCGCGGCGATTACTATCACGGTATTAACCTTGGCAGCGGCACATACTTTAGGGATTCAGGTTGATTTTATGACGGCGATTTTATTAAGTGTGGTTGCTGCTGTATCGGCTTGCGGAGCTTCGGGTGTGGCGGGTGGATCATTACTACTAATCCCATTGGCCTGTAGTTTATTTGGTATTTCGAATGATGTTGCCATGCAAGTGGTTGCTGTGGGCTTCATCATTGGGGTTATTCAAGATTCTGCTGAAACCGCATTAAACAGTTCTACTGATGTGGTCTTTACGGCTGCCGCATGTGAAGCCGCTGAGAATAAAGCTAAATCTGTGTAAATGATTTTGCGGATGGCGCGATGAATTAATTTGCGCCAATCCCGTTAATCTTCGCATTGAGTAATGATATGCCGACACTTTGAAATGTCGGCATTTTTTATGGCTGATGATCCCATTTAAATTGAATAGGGGCTCTGGAATGGTAGGTAAACTTGAACGTGAATTAGAAGTGCTCTGGGCTAACAAAGGTCAATTGAGTCAGTTTGTAAGGGTGAGTAATAGACAAGGATTTAGCGTGCAGTTTTAATCTAGGGCTTGCGTTAATCGCTGCCGTATCGGCATAAAAAGTATCACCTAGAATGGGGTGGCCTAAAGCCAGCATGTGAACCCGTAATTGATGCGTTCTACCTGTGTGAGGGCAGAGTTCGATTAAAGTACTGTTATCACGATGCTTAAGCACCTGATAATCGGTTATCGCAACTTTACCCTGTGCGCTTACTTGCTGAAAAGGTGGGTTATCAGCTATGGGGCCTAAGGCTAAATCAATTTGTCCTGAAAGTGGTGATACATGGCCTGCAACCTCGGCTATATACACCTTTTTCGCTTCACGGTTTTGAAATTGGGTTTTCAAAAGTGATTCGGCTTTTTTGTTGCGGGCAAAAATTAAAATGCCTGACGTGTCACAATCTAATCGGTGCACTAAAATGGCATCGGAATAACGCTCAATCACGCGACTAATCGCGCAGTCATGGGTCTCTGGCGCTCGTCCTGGGTTCGATAATAATCCCGACGGCTTATTAATAACGATGATGTCTTTGTCTACATGTCGAATATCTAACCAAGGAATGCTAGGCGGTTGATAACTAAAAATATGCATTGGTTCACTCAGAAGAAATTAACACGGATGATGAGGGGGAGTTTAGCAAACTTGTCGTCAAATGATCATCAAAAAGTGCTTAACCACAACCGTATTTTAAGCCCCCACTGGGTAGTAATACCTGATGTCACAAAGCGAATTTGTTGTTGATTATCGATAATATAGATAGCGGGAAAAGCATTCGCTCCCCATTGTTGTGAAAGGCTTTGTTGTTGTGGGGCTAACGTCATATTCGCCTCGTTAATCACGGTAAACTGCAAGTCATTTTTGTGCATGTATTGAATAATATCTTCATCACTACCTGATGCCACTGCAATAGCAATAACCTGATAGTCATTAGAGGATGCAAGGTTGTTAATCATTGGTGAGGTCACTTTGCAGGCGGGGCACCATGTTCCCCAAAAATAAACCAAGGTAGGCTTGGTCGAGCTAGCAAGCATAAATGGCTGTTGCTGAACTGTGATGGCCGAAAGTGGTGGTGCCTGGCCATTTATCATATCGCGTTGTAAGTAACTGGCAATTGCAAAAAGAACAGCTAACAAAATGCACAGATCGCGAATTTGCTTTATCCAAAAAGCGCGACTTTTAACGCGTTGGCCAAGGGGGAGATTATTATTCATGTGTATTTCGCTTATGTTTACTTTAAATATTCTGCCGGTGTTTTTCTGCTATAAATGCGGCTATATGCCATAAGTTGCGGATAAAAAGTGCGAAAAGCGATTTCGATATCAATATAGAGCTTGTCTACATCTTTTATTGCACTGTTGAATAATTCGGGTTTCGACAAACGCTTACTTATGCCAGTAATCGCTTGATTTAATCCTTGCTTAGATTGATAACTGCTTAGCCAATCCTGTTGCACAATATTGGGGATGATATGCTGCAGTTTTTCCGGTAACTGCTGAGTGGTTTGCATGCATTGATAGGCTTTTTGAGTAAAATCGGCCAAAGATTGGTGATGATATTCTTCCCAGTAATAAGCCAGGTAATGATCAAAAGCTAAATCAATTAAAATGGGTGCAACTCTTCGAGACGTTTTGGGAAATTGCTTTAATAAATCAATAATAATCTCATGACTGTCGGTGACCACATCTATCTGTCTATGCAACCAAATGCCCTGCTGCAAATGTTTAGGGTGGTCAATTATGCTACCTTTGGCAAAATCACCAGCTAGATTGGCCGTTAAGTGAGTGCCACTGATATCAGCAAGGTGTAAATGTGCAAGAAAGTTCATGAGTTTATGCTTCTTTTTTAATGATTTTACAGTATGATAACAACTAAAAATAAAAGGGTATTTGTCAGTAAAGCAATCATTACGTTTGCTAACTGTATCACAGACAAGCAAAATGCTGCACAAATAAGCCTCACAACAATGACATAAGCATTATTAACTACCGAATTATCATTAACTACCGAATTATCTCTTGAGTAACGTTTGTTTTTAGGATCATGGAAGATGAAAAACTGGCTGAATAAAATAATAGGTCGCACGCCTGCGCCTACCCGCAACAAAGTCACGGTCGATTTACGCTATCAATCGCACAGCTTTACCATGGACGATTTTAAAAATGCCGGTAAAGAAATAGAATCCGCTGCAATCAATGCCGTTGACAGCACGATTTCTGAGTCAAACGAGCCGGATAGATAGCGCTACAAGTAATAACTCATGCAATGTTAAGCTAATTAAATGATCGTCTAAACTTGATCTTCACTCAAGGTCACCATAGACTAGCGGCCGTTTTTTAGACTTGTTGAGATCTTATTATGCGCGTCACCGACTTTTCGTTTGAGCTTCCAGATGAATTGATTGCCCGTTACCCAACGGCGCAACGCAATGCATCGCGTTTACTTACTCTTGATGGCCAAACTGGCGCCTTAGCAGACAAAAAATTCACTGATTTATTGCAAATGATCAATCCCGGTGACTTGATGGTATTTAATAATACCCGAGTGATCCCAGCACGTTTATTTGGTCAAAAATCAACAGGTGGAAAGTTAGAAATTTTAGTTGAGCGCATGCTTGATGATAAGCGGATTCTCGCTCACGTACGAAGCTCAAAATCGCCGAAAGTTGATAGCTTAATAGACTTAGATTCTGATTCAGGTTGCGGATATCAAATGAAAATGGTGGCTCGCCACGATACCCTTTTCGAGCTTGAGTTATTATCAGAACTCACTATTTTGGAAGTGTTAGAGCAAATCGGCCATATGCCACTGCCGCCTTACATTGACCGCCCTGATGAAGATGCTGATAAAGAACGTTATCAAACCGTTTATAACCAAAAGCCGGGGGCAGTTGCTGCGCCAACAGCAGGGTTACATTTTGATGATGCTATGTTGGCGGCTTTGAAAGATAAAGGTGTCAATATTGCGTTTGTGACGTTGCACGTAGGTGCGGGGACTTTTCAACCCGTGCGCGTTGATAATGTGCTTGAGCATAAAATGCATTCTGAGTGGGCTGATGTGCCAAAAGAGGTCGTTGATTTAATAGCCCAAACCAAAGCCGCCGGTAATCGTGTGATTGCGGTTGGTACCACTTCTGTTCGTTCGTTAGAAAGTGCCGCCAAAGCTTGTGGTGACAATCCATTAACTGAGTTTTGTGGTGATACCGACATCTTCATCTATCCAGGTTTTACGTTCAAAGTTGTCGATGCCATGGTAACTAACTTTCATCTTCCTGAGTCAACATTAATCATGTTATTGAGTGCTTTTGCTGGTTATGATGAGGTCATGCAAGCCTATCATCACGCGATTGCGCAAAAATATCGCTTTTTTAGCTATGGCGATGCGATGTTTGTGACGAAAAAAGCCCCCTAAAAGCAAAATATGATTTAAAATAAGCGCCCACTGATATGTGGGCTTTTTTAACGCATTTTTTTGGCAATGTGACAGTTCAACACTTGAACTGGTCATATTTGCCCTCATTACTATTGAAACAACAACGAGTCAGACTGTTTATCTGGCAAGGTGATTTATGAAATTTGAATTAGATACAACTGACGGCCGTGCTCGTCGTGGTCGTTTAGTGTTTGAACGCGGAACTGTAGAAACCCCGGCGTTTATGCCTGTTGGGACTTACGGTACTGTGAAAGGGATGACACCTGAAGAAGTGCGCGCAACCGGTGCAGATATTCTTTTAGGTAACACTTTCCATTTATGGTTACGTCCTGGTGAAGAAATCATGCGTAAGCATGGTGATCTCCATGACTTTATGAATTGGCAACGTCCAATTTTAACGGATTCAGGTGGATTCCAAGTATTCAGCCTAGGTGATATTCGTAAAATCACTGAAGAAGGTGTGCATTTCCGTTCACCGATTAATGGTGAGAAGATTTTCTTAGACCCTGAAAAGTCGATGCAAATTCAAGATTCGCTCGGCAGTGATGTGGTGATGATTTTTGACGAATGTACGCCTTATCCTGCGACACATGATGAAGCGCGTAAGTCGATGCAAATGTCTTTACGTTGGGCTAAACGTTCACGTGATGAGTTTGACCGTTTGGAAAATCCAAATTCACTCTTTGGTATTATTCAAGGCGGTGTATACGAAGATTTACGTGATGAGTCAATTGCAGGATTAACCAATATTGGGTTTGACGGTTATGCCGTTGGTGGCCTGGCTGTTGGTGAGCCAAAAGAAGACATGCACCGCATTTTAGAGCACGTTTGTCCGCAGTTACCTGAAGATAAGCCTCGCTATTTAATGGGTGTCGGTAAACCTGAAGATTTAGTTGAAGGTGTTCGCCGTGGTGTGGACATGTTTGACTGCGTAATGCCAACGCGAAATGCCCGTAATGGTCATTTATTTACCAGCGAAGGTGTGATTAAAATTCGTAATGCGCGTCACCGTGATGATACATCAACACTGGACGCCAAGTGTGATTGTTACACCTGTAAAAACTATTCACGTGCCTATTTATATCACTTAGATCGTTGTAATGAAATTTTAGGTGCGCGTTTAAACACCATTCATAACCTGCGTTACTATCAAATGTTGATGGAAGGTTTGCGTGGTGCGATTCAGACAGGTACATTAGACGCCTTTGTGAAGGACTTCTACACCAGTTTGGGACGTGAAGTTCCAGAAGTACCTGAGTTAAAAGATTAATTACAGTTTGTTTAGACTTATTATTGTTCATTTAATTGTTTATTTATAAGAAGAGAGAACTATGTTTATTTCAAATGCATATGCAAACGCAGCGGGCGCTCCACAAGGTGGCGGTACAATGGAATTAGTGTTCATGCTAGTCATGTTCGGCTTAATCTTTTATTTCATGATTTTCCGTCCGCAATCTAAGCGTGTTAAAGAACATAAAAACCTGATGTCTTCAATTTCGAAAGGTGATGAAGTACTTACAAGTGGCGGTATTTTGGGTAAAGTCACCAAAATCAGCGACGAGAATGATTACGTGTTATTAGCCATTAATGACAACAATCAAATCACCATTAAAAAGGATTATATTGCGGCAGTATTACCTAAAGGTTCTATTGCGTCGCTATAAGCCAAGAGGGCGTCAGAGTGTTAAATAAATACCCTATGTGGAAAAACCTGATGGTGATAATTATTATCGCCATTGGTGCTTTTTATGCTACTCCGAACCTTTTTGGTGAAGACCATGCCGTTCAAGTTGTGGCAACCCGCGGTGCTGAAGTCACTGTGTCCACACAATCAACAGTAACAGACGTACTGGAAAGCAAAGGCATAGCGGTAAAGCGCTCTGAGCTTGAAAATGGTCAATTGTTGGTGCGTGTGAATAACCCAGACCAACAGTTATTGGCCAAAGAAGCCATTGCTGATGTGCTAGGTAATAACTACACGGTGGCGTTGAACTTAGCGCCAGCGACACCAGAGTGGCTTGAGTCTCTAGGTGGTTCACCTATGAAACTGGGTCTTGACTTACGTGGTGGTGTTCACTTCTTAATGGAAGTGGATATGGGCGAAGCCCTACGCAAAATGGAAGAAGCAAAAATTGCTGATTTTCGTAGCCAACTGCGTGACGAGAAAATTCGTTACGCAGGTATTCGCAAAACAGCTAAAGGCATCGAAATTAAATTTCGCGATGCTGAAACGGTTGGCGTAGCGGAACGGTTCCTGAAAACCAAAAGTAATGACATGGTCTTTTCTGATGGCAGTCGTGATGGCAACTTCCTGTTATTAGCTGATATGAGCGAAGCTTATATTAAGCAAGTAAAAGAAGAAGCATTACAACAAAACATCACCACCATTCGTAACCGTGTAAACGAGTTAGGTGTGGCGGAACCGGTTGTTCAACGTCAAGGTGCTGAGCGCATTATTGTTGAACTTCCTGGTGTGCAAGATACTGCTCGTGCAAAAGAAATTTTAGGCGCAACGGCTTCAATTGAATTCCGTATGGTGGATGATAAAGCTGATCCTGAAGCGGCTGCGAGTGGCAGAGTATCTGCTGCATCTGAAGTCTATCAACGTCGCGGCGGCGGTATCGCGGTATTACGTAAAGAAGTCATGTTAACCGGTGATCATATTACTGGCGCACAGCCTACTTTTGACGAATACAGTCGTCCACAGGTTGCCATTAACCTCGATGCGAAAGGTGGCTCAATTTTCTCTAATGTCACCAAAGACAACATTGGTAACCCAATGGCGACTTTGTTTATTGAATATAAAGATAGCGGTTTACGTAACCCTGATGGCACAGTAAAAATGACTAAGATTGAAGAAGTCATTTCAGTTGCCACGATTCAAGCACGATTAGGTCGTAACTTTGTAATTACAGGTCTTGAGCATAAAGAAGCGCAAAGCTTAGCTTTACTGTTACGTGCGGGTGCTTTGATTGCACCCGTAACAATTGTAGAAGAACGTACTATTGGTCCTAGCTTAGGTAAAGAAAACATCGAAAACGGTATGCAAGCTATGATCTTTGGTTTAGCCATCGTTTTAGTCTTCATGCTTGTTTATTACCGTGCATTTGGCTTTATTGCTAACTTAGCATTGCTAGCAAACCTAGTGATGGTTGTGGGCGTGATGTCGATGATCCCAGGGGCAGTATTAACCCTGCCAGGTATTGCGGGCATGGTATTAACTGTCGGTATGGCGGTTGACGGTAACGTGCTTATTTATGAGCGTATTCGTGAAGAGTTACTGGCTGGACGCAGTGTTCAACAAGCGATTCATGAAGGCTATGCGAATGCGTTTTCAACCATTGCAGATGCTAACATTACCACCTTTATGACAGCATTAATCTTGTTTGCTGTGGGTACGGGGGCGGTGAAAGGTTTCGCAGTGACCTTAATGATTGGTATTGCGACATCGATGTTTACGGCTATTGTGGGTACTCGTTCAATCGTGAATGCGCTTTGGGGCGGTAAACGTCTTAAAACGTTGTCTATTTAAGGAAGAGGTTGAACATGTTTCAGTTATTTTCAGTAAAAAACACCGTTAACTTCCTGCGTCATGCTGCACCGATCAGTATTCTTTCGGTTATCTTGGTTATTGCCTCGTTTGTTTCTTTAGGAACTAAAGGCATTAACTGGGGACTAGACTTTACCGGTGGTACGGTTGTTGAAGTTGAGTTTTCTAGCCCTGTAGACTTGAATGAGTTACGCGGTAAGTTAACCTCAGTTGAAACAGAAGGTGCGTTAGTGCAGAACTTTGGTTCAAGTACTGACGTGCTATTCCGTTTGCCTGTACGTGAAAACATTAAAAGTGACCTGCAAGCGATGGGTATTATGAACGTTGTTAATTCAATGGATCAAAATGCCATCCAAAAGCGTGTCGAGTTTGTGGGCCCTCAAGTGGGTAAACAGCTTGCAGAACAAGGCGGTTTAGCGGTAATTGTCGCATTAATCTGTATTTTGATTTATGTGTCTTTCCGTTTTGAATGGCGTCTAGCAGCGGGCTCTGTTGCGGCGTTGGCCCATGACGTGATTGTAACGCTTGGGGTGTTTTCAATTCTGCAACTTGAGTTTGATCTTACAGTTCTTGCAGGTTTGTTGACCGTTGTCGGTTACTCACTTAACGATACTATTGTGGTATATGACCGTATTCGTGAGAATTTCCTTAAGATGCGTAAAGGCACCCCTGAAGAAATCGTTAACCAGTCGATTACGCAAACCATGAGCCGTACTGTGATCACTACGGGTACCACGTTAATTGTGGTTATCGCGTTATTCTTGAAAGGTGGCACAATGATCCACGGTTTCGCAACCGCGTTACTGTGTGGTATTTTTGTGGGTACTTACTCATCTATCTATGTTGCAAGTTATCTTGCCATTAAATTGGGCATTAACCGCGAGCATATGTTGCCGGTTGAGATTGAAAAAGAAGGGGCAGATCAGCCACCAATGATGCCTTAATTGGTCATCTTTTTCGAAGAAAACGCCACTTTAGCCTGCTAAAGTGGCGTTTTTATTTGTTAAATAACCTAACTTGGATGAAGAGGTTAAACACCTTTGTTTTAGCCAAACCAGTCTTTCACTTGATCCCATATTCCTAATGACGCGTCTGGGAATAGGTCGATACCTAATGCTGACTTTAAGATATACAGTGATAACAACCCGAACAACATCCCCGCCAAAATTAGCGCTGTGATGCTGAGCATTAACATGGCCACTGACATTTTCTTTTCTGTGCGAGTATAAGCACGTTTGTTTTTACCTAACAGGAACACATAATAAAATCGCCATTTTATAAAGGGAAACTTAAATGTACCTCTGTTATCGATAAAATGGCCGCCCCATGTGTTAGGACCTAGGGCACTTTTAATGCCATGAAGTTGCTCATCAGTGTATGTTTGGGCTAATGATGAAGGGAGTCGCCCGAGTAACTTTACAATCAGGTCATCTTGACGAATATCGGCCACAACCGGCGATGATGGAGGGTGCTTTTGTTCATCGGTTTGCGGTTGCGTCATTCAATAACCTCGTCGTCCGGAAGTGTAAGGGGTAACTGTTTAACAATAGTCAATTAACACCTTTTGGGGTAGGGCGTTAACTGCTAATAATTTCACATAATTAAACGCTTACAGCACAACTTAATGGTCTGCAACGGATGAATTTTTAGGTTGTAGCTATAGACAATGATAGCGCGTAATTAGCTTGACCATTATCAGCCGTTTTAAAGCAGCCTTGGCCTGTCGAGCCCTTAAAATCACCGGTTCCAGAATCCACTACAACAGTAAAATTACTTGAGGCAATATGGTTTTGATATTCACCATTGTGTTGTAAGGTAAGTGTGCCATTTAATTGCCCAATGGTAATGTTGATCACTTCAAAGCCAACAAACAATGCGTGATCATCACTTAGGTATGTCATCAGGTAATTTACATTGGCATCGCCTGTCACCGCACCATCATATTGCTGGGTTATCTTGGCATGGGTTTGCTTACTACCTCCAGGCATTGTGGCGTAAGTGTTTTCATCCCAAGAGGTGATCTGAAAGCGGCCTTTGTAAATGTTATTGTCACTCATGGTTTAGCCTCGAAGTTTTAAGCAGATTTACTGTAATGGATATTATCTTTAACGGTAATTGCTGTTGTTGTCTATTTGTTAACCATGGCACAGTTATCAACTCGACAGCAAATAACTTTAGCAGTAGGATGAATAAAAATTTTGCTAAAGTGCTGCAGGCTTAAGCGGTATTTTACTCCAAATAACACGCTAGGATAATCATAATGGAACAACGCAAAGTTTTGCTAACAGGTGGCAATTTACTTCAAGCCCACACTTGGAAAGGTCTGTTAGAAACCAGCGGAATTGGTGTTGATTTAAGAGGTGAAGCGTTAATGGGTGGCGTGGGTGAGTTACCCGTTGATATGCAGACCGTTGAACTGTGGATTGAAGCGGAACAATTAACCGCCGCACAAACACTTTTGGCCAGTTTAAATGTCGAGCAACCTCAATGGCAATGTGTTCAATGCCATGAACAAAATGAAGGTAGTTTTGAATTATGCTGGCAATGCAGTTCGCCACGAAGCGAATCGCACAATTAAAATGTAATCGTTATACCAAATATATTCGTATTCTTAAGGAGTTGCTATGCAACCAACTTGCGCATTTTCGCAACTAGTTGATTCAATTAAAGACAATGTTACCCATATCAGTATTGAGCAATTTCAAGCCGACGATAGCTGGGTGTTAATTGACGTCCGTGAAGATCATGAATGGCTCCAAGGCCATCTACCGAATGCAAAGCATTTAGGTAAAGGTATTATTGAACGTGACATTGAAACACGTTTTCCTGATAAGGCGACACCCTTATTACTCTATTGTGGTGGCGGTCATCGCTCATCGCTAGCAGCGCATAATATTCAGCTGATGGGATATACCCATGTCGGGTCGTTAGTGGGTGGTTTTAAAGCCTGGGTTCAACATCAATTTCCAGTGGTGCAAGATTAAGTGCAATATTTTCCGTTATTTGTAGATACAACAGACCTTTTTGTGCTCATCGTTGGCGCGGGTGAAGTTGCAAGTCGAAAACTTGATTTGTTAGCTCGCACGGATGCCAATATTCACGTTATTGCGCCGCAAGTGGCAGCAGATGTTGAAGCTTATGCAAAAAAAGGCAGAATCAAGCTCTCACGACGAGAAGTATCTGTTACAGATATGACATGTTATGACCTGATTTATTTAGCAACCGCTAATGAAACGCTAAACACTGATTTAGCGGTTATCGCGACGCAAAATGGTATTTGGGTTAATGTGGTCGATAACCCCAAATTTTGTCGTTTCATCACACCATCAATCGTTGATAGAGGCCGTTTAGTGGTGGCCATCAGTACTGCTGGTGCAGCACCTGTATTTGCCCGCACGATTCGCTCACGCCTTGAGACTTTGCTGCCGAACTCGTTAGCCCCCTTGTTTGATTACGTGGCGACTAAACGTGAAGAGGTGCAGTTAAAACTGACTAATGGCAAAGATAGGCGTTTGTTTTGGGAACGGTTTTTTAATTTAAACCAAGACCGATTTGACGCTGCAACTGAGTCACATTACCAGCAAGCTTTTGATAGCTATGCCAGCCGGGGAGAAATTTTATTACTCGATGAAAATACCCCTGCAGGCTTATTACCTATTGCCGTGATGCCTTTATTGCAAAAATTGGATGTGGTGTTCAGTGAAAATGCACTTGATGAGCAAACGAATGAATTATTAAGGCGTGATGCTTCGCGTGAGTCATTGCCGGCATTAAGTGCCATTTCAAAGCAGTTTGAACTTGGCGATAGAATGCTACTGGTTGCACCCGCTGAAAAAATAACTCAGCTTAAAGCGCATTTTCCAATGGCAAAACATTTAAGACCTGGCGCAATTTAAGCTAGTTTCCTTTATGATACCGCTATCTTTAATAACCGAGTTTACTCGGTTTTTTTCTTTTGTGGACTCAATATGGCCCCTAAATCTACTGTTTATAAAGTTAACTTACAGATTGCCGACATGGATAGGCACTATTATGCCGAGCATCCGCTAACGATTGCGCAGCACCCATCTGAAACAGATACCCGAATGATGGTGCGCTTATTAGCATTTGCATTAAATGCCAGTGAAACATTGCAGTTCAGCAAAGGCTTATGTGTTGATGATGAGGCAGAGTTGTGGGATGTTGATTTGTCTGGGGTCGTCGATTTATGGGTCGAGTTTGGTCAAGCTGATGAAAAATGGCTTCGTAAAGCCAGTGGCAGAGCCAAACAGGTGGTTTTATATACCTATGGTGGCCGCAGTGTGCCAATTTGGTGGCAGCAAAACCAGTCTATATTAAGCCGTTTTAAAAACCTTAAAGTGGTCAATATTCCTGAACAAGCCGTTGAACAGCTAGCTGGTTTTGTTGGACGTAATATGGCAATACAGGTCAATATTAATGAAGGCCAGGTGTGGTTATCTAATGCCGATATGAGCGTGTTAGTTGAGCCTGAAGTGTTACAGTAACCTCAGAACGGGATAATAAATGCATATCAACCTGTTCTTTGCTGCGTTAACTGCGTTGAAGTTACTTACAAGAGGCCAGCTATTGGCGTATTAATTCGCCCAGTTACCAGCGCAAAGCTCAAGTTTAAGGATAAATACTTGAATTTTGGCTATTAAAACTCCATTTATTTATCTCTTAAGCCGATTTGAGGTTGCAGTCATTCTGTTTGTGATATGGCTATCGGTTAACGAGCTATTTATTACACTAGCTCGTTAATCTTTTATGGTTTTACTTTTCCAGAACCATGGTTAGCTATTATCTTTCAATCCCTCTTGATTTAGTCACATTGCTTTGGTGGTTAGATGACCTAGTTGGCGGTGTTCTAACGGCTGATTGCCGCGTATTATTTACCTGCCTGTAACTATCTTGCCTTGGTGATACCTTAGCTTGATGACTTGGCTGAGCATAAGTGGGTTTATTGAGACTCGGTTGCGTTTTAGCAATATGGCTAGTACTTTGCCTCGACCTTTCAACGGCCCCCTTTGGCTGCTGGCGCGGAGTCATTACTTGGTTTTTTTGAATTTGTGTTGTCCGATCATAGTTTTTATTTTGTGCAGGCGATTTATGATCTTTTAATTGATCTTTTAATTGATCTTTAACACGGTCTTGCCTATCCAGTTTATGGCTGCTGAACTCTTTGATGCGATCATTATTCGCCATTTTATCGCGTGATGGCTGATTGAATCGATTGTCTTTGTTGAGCGATTTATTTCCATCATATTGGCGTGGCTTAGCACCATTTTGTAAAGATTGGCTCACTCGATGTTGTGCCGACTTATCCATTTTATGGATAGCTTGACTGTTGTTTAGGCGCGGCTGCTGATGCAGATCTCTGCGCACATTTTTTGCCTGTTGATGATGCTGATAACGCGGCGGCGAATCATAACGTTTACTGACCGCGCTGCTTCGATACGCAACACCATGGCGATGAGATGGTTGATGTTTCCAACGCTTGGCACCACTGCTGTAAGCAATCTTACGTGAAGGTTTGTAATAATGACTATGGTGATGATTTATCACCACTACTCTGCGGTGTGACCAATGCACTGAACCAAAGAAATAGTTAAAGTTAATATAAACACTTGGTCCCCAGTATATAGGGCGGTGATAAGCGTAAACCGGACGAGTATACCAATACACTGGCGGATAAGCGCGCCAATACCAATTACCATAAACCACGCGGGTATCGTAATAAGGTACATAAATGACTTCAGGTTTAGCGGGTTCAATAATGATTTGCTTTTCAACTTTAGTGACTTTCATATTATCCATGTCATCAAAGCTGTTGGCTTCATCTGCTTGTCGACGCAGAGTTTGCACCATCGCCAATACACTTTCCTCATCTTGCAAAAAGGCATCACCTAGGTTTTGAGTCCAATCTAAATCATCATTGAGCTTTTCTAATACTGTGGGAAAAGCCGTTAAGGCAATCACACTCGGATCCCATGATTGCTGTTCTGCAAGTTGCATTCTGGTTTCAACATCAACATTGGCTTGCTTTTTTACCCAACGATTAGCTTGCACAAGCTCTAAAGGGTAGGTTGATGCAATGAGAATATGAGTTAACAAACTGTCAGGGTATAAAGCAATCGGCGCAAGCGTTTGTGCCAGTTCAGCTTCTGATAGTTGTTCTACGGATTGAGTAATCTGCTGTTGTGCCGATGTGGTTTGCGCATAAACATGGGATGGTGAAAGCGCTATGCTAGCAACAAACATCACAGCACATGTGCGTAATCGTAATGACGGTAAAAAGTGAGTTTGTTTCATATCATCTCCAACACTTTTGCTAAGTTAGGCTGATAATACAAAACTGAAAATGAACATAAGCTGAAAGTGAAAAGTTACCTTGCGAATATTAGGCTAAATTTTGCCCCTTTTAGTTGTGCAGAATCACTTACGATTAACTTCCCTTGGTAGCTGTTGACCAAATCACTGACAATCGCTAGGCCGATACCATGGCCTTGTTGGTAGGTATCAGCCCTTGCACCGCGTTCAAATATTAAGGCTTGTTGTGCGGCTGTTAAGCCTGGACCATCATCTTCTACGCTAATTATTAATTCACTTGCCGTTGTTTCTAAGGTTAACAACACCTGATGTTTGGCGGCTTTACAGGCGTTATCAAGCAAATTACCCATCATTTCACTTAAGTCAGCGCTGTCACCTTTAAATATTGCGGCCTGATCTTGATAAAGCGTTTGCTGATAATCAATATCTTTATGGCTGCTATGATAAATTTTCGTCAGGGTGCGGATCAGTTTAGCCGCGGTCTCGTCAACATTGATACCCAAATGCCAGGCATTACCCGCGACGCTTTGGGCTTTTTTCAGTTGATAGCCAATGATGTGATTAATATGATCCAGTTGCTCATGGCTATCTTGGGTTAATTGTGGCTGTGATTTGATCACTGCCAAGGGGGTTTTTAAGCTATGGGCTAAATCTGAAAGCGCATTACGATATCGGTTTCGTTGCTGTTTTTCTGTATGCAATAAGGTATTAAGCTGTTTGGCTAAAATAGATAATTCATTGGGGTATGACTGGCTTAATTCGGCAAGTTTTCCCTGTTCCACTAAGGTTATTTCATGGCTAAACTGGCGCAATGGTTTTAACGTCCAGGCTAACCACACTACCTGAATAATAATTAACACCAACATCAAAATGCCGATCCACACCCACAGGGTATGATTAAATTCATCGGCTTGCGTTTGGTAATCAGATTCATCTTTAATGATATGGAGCGTCAACGGAATAAGTTGTTTTTGATGGGAAAAACTGACAGTAAAACTAAACACTACATGCTTAATCTTATCGATTTTAACCCGATAAAATTGGCTTTGCCCCACTAAAGGCTGGCGCAGTGTTGGTGTGTTTAGGCCAAAAAAAGAGCCAGATGACCATACGGTTTTATTGTGTTGATCACTGATCAAAGCGTATAAGCCAGAACCGATTACGTTAAATTGATTTTCGACCAGATGTGGCGGCATGTTGATATCACCGTTATCGACTTCGGCCACCGCCAAAACACTGTACATGTAGGCGTTAAGTTGGTTTTCTATCGACAGGGCAATTTGTCGTTCAAAGGCTTTATTAACCGTAAAACCAATTGCAGGCAATAGCACCATAATCAGTAACAAGCCGCTGACCACAAATCGGGTTTTTAATGAATGATGCCATTGTTTGCTTGATGTCATTCTGCGTTGTCTTCAAGAGACCGGAGGCGATAACCTTGACCGCGCAAAGTTTCAATTAATTGATATTGATTGTCTGGGTCGAGTTTTTTACGTAATCGACGAATAAACACTTCAATCACATTTGAGTCAAGGTCAAAATCTTGATCGTAAATGTGCTCAATTAATGTGGATTTAGAGATCACCGCATTTTGGTGCATCATCAAATATTCGAATAATTTAAATTCTGAGCTGCTCAAGGTGATAGGTTGCTGATGCAAACTTACCGCAAGGGTGCGAGTATTTAACTGCAAAGGTCCGTTATTGATTACTGGGCTAGCTTGACCCGCTGAACGGCGTATCAAGGCATTTAAACGAGCAGATAACTCTTCAACTTGAAAAGGTTTAGTTAAATAATCATCGGCGCCAGCATCTAAGCCTTTGACTTTATCTTGCCAACCATCACGGGCGGTTAAAATTAAAATCGGATAGCTGATGCCCTGTTGGCGCAGTTGTTCAATTAAACTAATGCCATCTATTTTAGGTAAGCCAACATCAATGATTGCGGCATCAAATAAGGTTTCTTGCGCTTGAAAAAGTCCGTCCTCGCCATCGGATGCGACATCAACACTGTAGTGGGCTTGCTGTAAGTGTTGAGCAAGGTTAGCTTGTAAACTTAAGTCATCTTCAACAATCAGTATTCGCATGGTTAGTTCCTCGATACTGCACCGGTTACCGCATTGACGCTGGCGTAAAAAACCACACCATCATTACTTAATAATTTTACCCGATAACCAGGATTACCATTTACTTGGCTGGATTGTACCCGCAACACTTTACCGCCGTATTGGCTTTGGGCACGGCTTGAGGCTTGTTGAGCACTTTTGATGACCAGATTTTGCTGCTTCGTTTTTTGTGGGCCTGGTAGATGCAATACGGCAATGCTTGCCGCCACAGGTGAGATCTGTGCCATGCTGGGCAAACTGATGCAAATCAGTGATGCCGATATTATGACGCTTTTTAATGAAACCAGATTCATGTGTTATTCCATTCCACTCAAATGTTCAGCGCGTAGTTATCACAAACTGTGTGAGTAATATTAGGCAAAATCAGCCATCAGTGTAAAAGATCCACCTCATTTTATAAACACTTAACAAGTAACAGATCCAATTATCTCGTAATTAAAATGAATACAATCTGAATGATGTAAATTTTTTATCATGCAGTATCGAGAAAACCCAGAGATCTTTAGTCGCAGGATAATTCACGTTCAGCTTGGATTCATTTTGAATCGTTTTTAATGTCCTCAAGCGTAAAGACATTAAGGAATGATTATGAAATCGCATTATGAATTATTATTGGATCAAACAAAGCAAGCGGCTTTAGCCACCATGGTTATTGCGGGATTAACACTGTCCCCATTAGCCACTGCCGATGAGCCTGTGCAAACAATGCGAGCCGTGAGTGAAGGTCGTATGACTAAGGGGCAATTAGACAGCTTTAGCATTGAAGATAAACACAAACAAATAGAAATACTTAAATCAAATGCTAAACAGCAGCTTACTGTTAAAAAACAATTTTTTGAGCGAGATGCCCGTATCGCAGCTTACCAACAAGGTCAGCTGACCCAACCCGTTTTATCTTCAATTAGCCCGCAACAAACGGCCGTGGATACCAAGGGGAATATCGGCAGAACGCAGGTGCAACAGGCACAACAAAGTGTGATTGGCTACCGTGACTTTGCCATCTTTCAAGCCTATAGTCGCTTGTTTGATGATCTCGATGAGGATGGATTTTATCAAACTTTCAGTGTGACATTTGATGCCGATGTTTATGGCTACACCCTTAATGAGCCTGCAAATGTGTATGCTGAAATGTATCTAAGCCGTAACGGCGGCCCGTGGGAACATTACTACACCACAGATGTATTTACGATATATGGCCAATCAGAAGATGATGACTTTGAGGTGTTAACCACTTTGAGCCAAGGTTATCAAACGGATTATTACGATGTGCTTATCGATCTTTATGAATATGGGTACCCTGAAGTGGTAGCGACATTAAGTGCCGATGAAGCCGATGGTTTATATGCTTTAGCATTGGAAAGTCATGATCGTGATGTGGTGTATGAGCAAGAAATTGTAGAAGAAGTGGTCATCGTCGGGGGAGGAAGTTTGTCATGGGGGGCATTAATCCTTCTGATTGCTGGCTTATTCAGCAGACGGGGCATGAAGCAGAAAATAGATTAGCCCAAAAGGTTGGGTTATCGATACAATCACCCCCAATTATTGTTGTCACTTGAGTGTCATCGTTATGGCGGTGCGAACAAGTGTGTAATGCAAAGTAATGTATAAGCGAGTGTTAAAATAATGCAAAATAAATACAAAGTGCTATTCGTCTCTGGGGCGATACTATTATCAGGTTGTCAGTTACCTAATCCCTATACTGGCGAAGCGGAAAACAGCAAAGCCACAAATGGTGCCATTATTGGTGCCATTGGTGGAGCAGCAATTGGCGTAGCCTCATCAAGTAAAAAAGATCGTGGTAAAGGCGCGTTAATTGGTGCAGCGTCGGGCGCAGCAGTGGGTGGCGGTATTGGATATTACATGGATGTGCA
Source organism: Shewanella holmiensis (assembly GCF_025370255.1). Lineage (GTDB taxonomy): Bacteria > Pseudomonadota > Gammaproteobacteria > Enterobacterales > Shewanellaceae > Shewanella > Shewanella holmiensis. The sequence continues at coordinate 148,786 of NZ_JAMTCD010000007.1, read as the reverse complement.
AGAGTCTAAACTGCGTCAGCAATTAAAATCTACGGGCGTTAGTGTTACCCGTAATGGCGACAATATTATTTTGAATATGCCTAATGATGTCACCTTCGACGTTGATCAAACCGTGCTAAGTGAACGGGCTAAATCAGTGCTCAATAGTGTGGTGCTGGTGGCCAAAGAGTATGATAAAACCCGTCTTAATGTGATTGGCCATACTGATAGCTCAGGTTCAGACTCTTATAACCTACGTTTGTCACAGGTACGCGCCAGCGAAGTGGCCCAGTACATCACAAGCCAGAAGGTTAGTGGGGGGCGTGTGTCTTCAACGGGGATGGGCGAAAGCCAGCCGATAGCATCGAATGCCGACGCTGCGGGTAGAGCACAAAACCGTCGTGTAGAAATTATGTTGACGCCAATAGGCTAGTCAAAAACAATCAAGCCACCGCAAGGTGGCTTTTTGTTGTTCAACTGTCAATCACATCTAGCGACAATCATTAGTATATCAATTCGTTGTTTTATCAGTACATCCTAAAACAACGTGAATAAATCAATTTAGGCACTGGTAGCTGTGTTGTTATCGGTGAACTTATTATCTTTTTTAATTGCCAAGAAGATCATCATCCCGATACTAAGAATGGGAATAAAACTTGCGATAAAGCCAATAACCGTCACCATTATCGGAGTTTGTGTTTTACGTTTTGCCAGTATGGCAATGATGATTGTTGAGATAACCAGCCACACAATAAACAGTTGGCCAAGCAAGGTTGCATTGATACTCATTGATAGAAATCCTTCTCTAATAACTCTTTTTCAGAAATATACAGTTATTTACAATTCTAAGACTACCCTATTTATTTAACCACTGCTGTATTAAATCACGGTTGATTTAACTTCACCCTGTTTTAATTGGGTTGTTAGCTCGTCTCCTTTGTTCACTTGTGCTGAATCCGTCAATACGCCGTCATTATGCTTAGTAATCGAATATCCTCGGGTTAACGTTGATAATGGGCTGACGGTTTCCAGTTGATGCACTGCATGTTGTAAGCGTAAATCAGCCTGGCGAAAGTAATTTTTACTGGCATCGTCAAAGCGTGATGCTAAAAACTGTAGTCGATTACTTTCTACTTTTAAGCTGTTGACCGGTGAGCATTGTTGTAATCGGCTATGTAATTGCTGCTGCTGCATCGCTAATCGATTTAAGCGGTGTTGTAGGGCGTTGTTTAAACGCATCTGCATTTCATCAAAGCGTTGCTCAAATTGCTGTAATCGCCTTGCTGGATCATGGCGTTGTAATTTATGGTGCACATTTTCCAGTTGGCTGGCTTGATGTAACTGATAGTGACGAATGCTTTGCTGTAACCTTGATAGCATCAAAGCTAACTTTTCGGTTTTATTACCTTTATCTTTTGATAATAATTCAGCGCCAGCAGAGGGCGTCGGCGCACGCACATCGGCAACGTAATCACTAATAGTGGTGTCAATTTCGTGTCCTACCGCGCTGACAATGGGTATAGCACTGTTATAAATAGCATGGGCAAGTAATTCATTATTAAAGCACCATAGGTCTTCTAAAGAGCCACCACCTCGGGTTAATAGTAATACATCAACTTCAAGGCGACGATTAGCTTGTTGAATTGCATTGCAAATTAACTGACTCGCCGCGCCACCTTGCACTTGAGTGGGGTAAACGATGACCTCAATTGATGGATCGCGCCTTGCTAATACATGCAATACATCACGAAGAGCAGCACCTGTCGCGGAGGTGATCACGCCAATACGTTGGATATTATTAGGTAACGGGCGTTTGGTTTCTGCTGCAAATAATCCTTCCGCCGCTAACTTCATTTTCAAGGCTTCGTATTCTTGGGCTAATAAACCGTCACCAGCTGGCAACATAGACTCAATTAATAATTGATAATCGCCGCGAGGCTCGTAAACGCTAATTGCACCTTTTACTAATACTTGCTGGCCATTTATCGGGCGAAAGCGCACAGATTGGTTGCGGCCTTTAAACATGGCACAACGAATTTGCGAAAAATTATCTTTAAGAGTGAGATACCAATGGCCAGAAGAAGGCGAAGAGAAATTGGATATCTCGGCATTAAGCCAAATTTTACCCAATTGACCTTCCAGAATTTGCCTTACTTCACCGTTTAATTTGGACACGGTATAAACATTGTCTTTTGTGGCACTCATGTCTTTTCTTAATCTAAAGGTAATAAAATCCTATTTTCCATTTACCAACCCCAATATGCAAGGTATAATCCCGCCGCAATATTTCACCTCAAATCCTACTTAAATAGGGAGATGTTGCCATGCTACGTTTACTGAAAGATGCACTAACCTTTGATGATGTGTTGTTGGTTCCTGCCCACTCGACCGTACTCCCTAATACCGCTGTTCTCAAAACGCGTTTAACCAATAAAATCGAACTTAATATTCCTTTAGTGTCAGCTGCCATGGATACTGTGACCGAGTCACGTCTTGCCATCGCAATTGCTCAGGAAGGTGGTTTAGGTTTTGTTCATAAAAACATGAGCATTGAGCAACAAGCCGAAGAAGTTCGTAAAGTTAAAAGCTATGAAGCCGGTATTGTTCAAGACCCAGTGACTGTTACCCCATCGACTAGCCTGACAGATCTACGTCTGTTGACCGAGAAAAACGGTTTTGCTGGTTATCCCGTCGTTAATGATGCACACGAACTTGTGGGTATTATCACAGGTCGTGATGTGCGTTTTGTGACTGACTGGAGTAAAAACGTTGCGGATATGATGACGCCAAAAGATCGTTTAGTGACAGTTGCTGAAGGGACTAAGCTAGACGAAGTGCAAAAATTGATGCACTCACACCGTATTGAAAAAGTGTTAGTGGTTGATGATAACTTCAAGCTAAAAGGCTTAATCACAGTTAAAGACTTCGAAAAAGCAGAGCGTAAGCCGAATGCCTGTAAAGATGAATTAGGTCGTTTACGTGTTGGTGCTGCTGTTGGTGCGGGTCCCGGTAATGAAGAACGTGTTGACGCGTTAGTCAAAGCTGGTGTGGACGTGCTGTTGATTGACTCATCCCATGGCCATTCTGAAGGCGTATTACAACGTATTCGTGATACCCGCGCAAAATACCCAGATTTACAAATTGTTGGCGGTAACGTTGCCACCGCAAGTGGCGCATTAGCGTTAGTTGAAGCTGGTGTTAATGCGGTTAAAGTCGGTATCGGTCCTGGTTCAATTTGTACGACACGTATTGTTACTGGTGTAGGTGTGCCGCAAATTACTGCGGTATCAGATGCCGCTGAAGCCGTTAAAGCTTTGGGTATTCCAGTTATCGCCGATGGCGGTGTACGTTTTTCTGGTGACTTAGCCAAAGCATTAGCTGCAGGTGCATCATGCATTATGGCGGGTTCAATGTTTGCAGGTACTGATGAAGCACCTGGTGAAACAGAACTGTATAAAGGCCGTGCTTATAAATCATACCGTGGTATGGGTTCACTAGGCGCAATGGGCCAATCTCAAGGCTCATCAGATCGTTACTTCCAAAGTGACAATGCTGCTGACAAATTAGTACCAGAAGGTATTGAAGGTCGCGTGCCATACAAAGGTAAACTAAAAGAAATTATCCATCAGCACATGGGCGGCTTACGTTCATGTATGGGCTTAACGGGTTGTGCAACCATTAAAGATCTTAATGAAAAAGCACAATTTGTAAAAGTTACCTCAGCAGGTATGGGAGAGTCACACGTACACGATGTGACTATTACCAAAGAAGCGCCGAACTACCGTTCAGGTTCTTAATGTTAATCAGGGCGGCGTAAGCCGCTCTTGTTTATTTATTTAATGACTTAAACACCCCGTTTAAGTTAGTGCATTAATTATTATTTGAAGGTACTCCATGAGTAATATCCATGAGCATAAGATACTGATCCTTGATTTTGGTTCTCAGTACACCCAACTTATTGCCCGCCGTATTCGCGAAATTGGCGTTTATTGTGAACTTTGGGCATGGGATGTCACCGAAGAACAAATCCGCGGTTTTGCCCCTAATGGTATTATTTTAGCCGGTGGCCCAGAAAGCGTAACTGCTGAAAATTCTCCACGCGCTCCTGAATATGTGTTTAACGCGGGTGTACCTGTTTTAGGTATTTGTTATGGCATGCAAACCATGTCAGAACAACTTGGCGGTAAAGTCATTCAAGGTGTAGGTGAAGGTGAATTTGGTTACGCCCAAATTGAATTACAAACCACTTCTGCTTTATTCAAAAGCATTGAAGATGCCGTTAGCGCTGATGGCAAACCCTTACTTGATGTATGGATGAGTCACGGTGATAAAGTGTCTGCTATCCCTGAAGGGTTTGTGACAGTTGCAAAAACGGATACTTGTCCTTATGCGGCTATGGCGAATGAAGACAAACAATTTTACGGCGTGCAATTTCACCCTGAAGTAACCCATACCCGTCAAGGTAAGCGTATGCTTGAGCATTTTGCCCTTGAAATATGTGGTTGCCCTGCAAACTGGAAACCCTCTTCAATTATTGAAGATGCGATTGAGCGTTTGAAAAAGCAAATTGGTGATGACGAAGTTATTCTTGGCTTATCTGGTGGTGTTGACTCATCCGTCGTGGCAATGTTGTTACATCGCGCAATTGGCAGCAAGTTGACCTGTGTATTTGTTGATAACGGTTTATTGCGTTTAAACGAAGCTGAGCAAGTCATGGAAATGTTTGGCGATCACTTCGGACTGAATATCATTCATGTTGATGCTGAAAACCGCTTCTTAGATGCGATGGCTGGCGTTGCAGATCCTGAAGCTAAGCGTAAAATCATTGGCCGTGTGTTTGTTGAAATTTTTGATGAAGAATCGAAAAAATGTGCCAATGCAAAATGGTTAGCACAAGGCACTATTTACCCTGATGTGATTGAATCAGCAGGTAGTGCAACAGGCAAAGCACATGTAATTAAATCGCACCACAATGTGGGCGGTTTACCTGATGATATGGAACTCGGTTTAGTTGAACCTTTACGTGAATTATTTAAAGATGAAGTACGTAAAATTGGTTTAGAATTAGGTCTGCCATACAACATGCTTTACCGTCACCCGTTCCCAGGCCCAGGTCTTGGAGTACGTGTTCTTGGTGAAGTGAAGAAAGAATACTGTGATTTACTGCGCCGTGCAGATGCTATCTTCATCGAAGAATTACACAAAGCCGATTTGTACAACAAAGTTAGCCAAGCATTTACGGTGTTTTTACCTGTACGCTCAGTAGGCGTAATGGGTGATGGTCGTAAATATGATTGGGTTGTTTCACTTCGCGCAGTAGAAACTATCGACTTTATGACCGCGCATTGGGCACACTTACCTTATGATTTCTTAGGTCGTGTGTCTAATCGTATTATCAATGAAGTGGATGGCATTTCTCGTGTGGTTTACGATATATCGGGTAAGCCACCTGCAACGATTGAATGGGAATAATCTTATTAAGTGTTGGCTGACACTTTGTTAAAAAAGACGCTTCGGCGTCTTTTTTATTTGTTAGAATAAATCATTATTGATTTTGTTAGGTTAGGCAAGTGACTTTAAGCGAACATACGACAGACCCCCTTGATATAGCACAGCAAGCAATCGACCAAAAGTGGATGGCCGTTGCTATGCAATTGGCAGAGCTAGCAGAACTTAAAGGCGAGGTGCCTGTGGGAGCTGTACTGGTTAAAGATGATGTGATGATCGCAAGTGGCTTTAACTTAAGTATCCTAAATCATGATCCCACCGCCCATGCTGAAATGGAATGCATTCGCCAAGCGGGGCAGGTTTTAGAAAATTACCGTATGCTCGATACCACCTTATATGTCACTTTAGAACCTTGCGCCATGTGTGCCGGCGCCATAGTACACGGCCGTATTAAGCGAGTGGTGTATGGTGCTGATGATTTAAAAACAGGGGCGGCAGGCAGTGTGATTAATTTATTACAACATGCCCAGTTTAACCATCAGTTACAAGTAACCTCTGGAGTGTTGGCAGACGAATGCGGCGCGCAATTAAGTGCTTTTTTTAAACGACGCAGACAGGAAATAAAAGCCTTAAAACAGGCAAGGGCAGTTAATCAGCTGAACACTGATGAATAACTATCTTCAGCGGCTATTTTCAAGGTTAACTGCGTAGGATTGACTTGCAATAATCTCACTCTTGGCGGGTAAATTGACACGGTTATCAGTCAAAATCTTTGGTTGAAGTGGTAGAGTATATTAAATGAATCAATCGCTTAACCACGGTTCAGGTCAATACTGGAACCCAATATCGATACATTAGTTGTAACGTTTATCTAAGGTAAATGACAGGTGAACTACCCCGCGACTTTCGCTTCGCTCGGATCACGGGGTTTTTCTCGAAATATTTGATAAAAAAACGGATGCCTAAGCATCCGTAGTTTGAAAAGAAAAGAAAGAGTGTTGCCTGTTTTTAATACGTCTTTTTTGCAGCTTCAACATCACGCGTCTGCGAGAGCTAATATTGCTCATTAAACGTCTTCTCATAAATACTCCATATTCTTAACTGTACGCTAAAAACTAAGGGTTAGCCTTTAGGGGGAAGCGTGCTTTTTGTTAGATTGTTGTTCACTTCTGCTACGGCTTCTGCCTCATTTTCTGGCGTCAATGTTTCCATTTGTTTAGATTGATTATCAACCCAAACAAGCGTGTCATAGTAACGACGGATACTGTCAACATAATGCACGGCTTCACTGCCACGGGCATAACCATAACGTGTTTGTTTATAATATTTAGATTGCTGAAGTAAAGGCAATACCTTTTTAACATCTCGCCATGAACTGGGATCCATCCCCATAGATTGCGTCAATTTTCGCGCATCTTCCACGTGACCCATTCCAATATTGTATGAAGCTAGTGCAAACCAAATACGCTGGCTGTCAGGAATTGACTCAGGCAAGCGATCAATCATGTCTTTAAGGTAAATGGCACCACCACGAATACTTTGTTCAGCATCAAGTCGATCATTCACGCCAACATATTCAGCTGTAGGACGTGTTAGCATCATCATGCCTCGAACACCTGTCGGCGAGCGAGCTGATGGATTCCAATGTGACTCCTGATAACTGGTGGCGGCAAGTTTACGCCAATCAAAATCACCAGCGTATTGCTCAAACATCGACCTATATTCAGGTAAAACGTTATCAATTGCGCGAATAAAGGCACGAGTATCGACATAATCAAAACGCTTTACATGGCCAAAATACTTTTCATTTAAATGTTCTAAGGTTCCAGCGCGTTTTTCTTTATGCCAAAATGCTAACAGTTTGCTCATTAAACGATCGCTTTCATCGGCTGGCAAAAGCCAAACGACTTCTAGCTTCTCTTCTAAAATCATCCCCGCACGCAATTCGGGTAAAAAACGCTGATTGATCAATAAGCTGTTAGAGTCCGAGATGGTGTAATTGATATCACCATTGGCAACTAGAGCAAACAAATCGTCATAATCTTGCTCGTTAACCTGATTCCAGGCGAGATCCGGATGGTTTTTCTGTAATTGGGTTAAGGTATGGACCGATGATGAATGCGAAGCAACAGTAATTTCACCCGGTAAAGATGCGATATCTTTCGGCTCCGGTGTGCCTTCTTTGTAAACCAATACCTGGTTTACCTTATACATGGTCGGACCCAGTTTAAATTGTTGAGAACGGCTGGGGGTTTTGGCTATACCAGCGGCAATAATATCAATTTTACCTTCTTTAAGAGATTGAAACAGCTGCTTACGGTTAGTAAAAGGCACCATCTGTAATGGTAAACCAAGGTAATCAGCAAATTTGTTGGCCATTTCAAAGTCAAAGCCAGACTCTCCTAACTCTTCAGAGTTAAGATAAATTTGCGGTCCATAAAGTGTACCAACTCGAAGTTCGGTACGTTTTGTGACCGGAGAAATAACGTCTTCTGATTGTGGAGTTTCAACTGGCTGGCAAGCGAGTAATGTAACCGCAAACAAAATGACAAATAATTTTTTTATCATAATTATTAATGAATTACTTTCTAAAATAACGTTAAGAATCGAAAAGAATTACTGTTATAAAGCTAAGTAAGAAAAGAGCAAATAGCAGAGCTGTAGGGCTTGTTATAGTGTCTATTTTAACAGGTGTTATTGAAATCGCATAGTCGCGGTTAAAAAGTAAACGTTTTTTAATATTAAGATCTTGGCAGGTCTTGTTTTTAACGTCGATATTGGCTGGGTATTTTTGATGGGGAACTTTTCCAGCAGTTTTTAAAATCTTAAATTGTCGCTTTATATCTGGCCGGAAAATAACTGTAATTCGCGACGATATTTTGCCTAAAAGGAAACACTGTTTTCAAACTGTATGGCAGGTGATTTGTACGGTGCAATTCCCTATAATAGCGCCAATTCTGACCCTCCTATATAATTTATAAGGTGAATAGACGTGATGGAAATCATTCGCGGAGCCCCTGCACTTTCTGCATTTAGAGTTCAAAAACTCATGGAGGCCTGCGATAGCGCAGATCTTCCTGTGAAAAGTATCTACGCTGAATATATGCATTTAGCAGATTTAACTGAACAACTAGATGATAATGAGCGTGTTCAGCTTGAACGAATCTTGACCTATGGCCCAGCCATTGAGTCCCACGCCCCGCAAGGACAATTAGTTTTTATCACGCCTCGTCCTGGTACCATTTCACCTTGGTCTTCCAAAGCCACAGATATCGCGCGTAATTGCGGCTTAGGTAAAGTAAAGCGTTTAGAACGTGGCATCGCCTATTATGTTGAGTCAGCTGAGTTATCGACAGCACAACAGCAGCAATTATTAGGTTTATTGCATGATCGCATGATGGAAGTGGTGTTAACCGATTTTGCTGGTGCTGAAGTGCTTTTCAAGCGCACTGAACCTGCTAAGTTTAACAGTGTGAACATTCTTGCAGAAGGTCGCCGTGCTCTTGAAGTGGCTAACGTTAAGTTAGGACTTGCGTTAGCAGAAGACGAAATTGATTATTTAGTTGAGAACTTTGTTCGTTTAAAACGTAATCCAAATGACATCGAATTAATGATGTTCGCTCAGGCTAACTCTGAACATTGTCGCCATAAAATTTTTAATGCAGATTGGACGATTGATGGTGAAGTTCAGCCAAAATCATTGTTCAAAATGATCAAAAACACCTTTGAAGTGACCCCTGATAACGTGTTATCAGCCTACAAAGATAACGCTGCGGTAATGACAGGTCCTGTTGCTGGCCGTTTCTTCCCTGATCCTGATGGCGTATACAATTATCACACTGAGCCGATGCACGTGTTGATGAAAGTGGAAACCCATAATCATCCAACCGCAATTAGCCCTTATCCAGGTGCCGCTACTGGTTCTGGTGGTGAAATTCGTGACGAAGGTGCAACGGGTCGTGGTTCAAAGCCTAAAGCCGGTTTAACGGGTTTTACCGTGTCCAACTTGAAGATCCCTGGTTTTGTTCAGCCATGGGAAGGGAATTACGGTAAGCCTGATCGCATCGTCACACCGTTAGAGATTATGCTTGAAGGCCCATTAGGCGGCGCAGCATTCAACAACGAATTTGGTCGTCCTGCTTTAACAGGGTATTTCCGTACCTATGAGCAACAGGTGTCTAGCCACAATGGTGTTGAAGTGCGTGGTTATCACAAGCCAATTATGATTGCCGGTGGTTTAGGTAACATTCGCGATGAACATGTGCAGAAAGGTGAAATTACCGTTGGCGCTAAGCTTATTGTGCTTGGTGGCCCTGCTATGAACATTGGTTTAGGTGGCGGTGCAGCATCATCTATGGCATCAGGCCAATCAAGTGAAGATTTAGATTTTGCCTCAGTACAACGTGAAAACCCAGAAATGGAACGTCGTTGTCAGGAAGTGATCGACCGTTGTTGGCAGTTAGGTGATGCAAACCCAATCCAGTTTATTCACGATGTTGGCGCGGGTGGATTATCGAATGCGTTCCCTGAATTAGTTAATGATGGTGATCGTGGTGGCGTATTTAATTTACGCAACGTACCATCTGATGAGCCAGGTATGAGCCCGCTTGAAATCTGGTGTAACGAATCACAAGAGCGTTATGTGTTATCTGTCGCGCCAGAGAACTTACAACAATTTGCTGATATTTGTGCCCGTGAACGTGCACCTTTTGCCGTTGTGGGTGAAGCGACTGAAGAAATGCACCTAACGCTTGCCGACAGTCACTTTAACAACAAGCCAATTGATTTACCGCTTGAAGTGTTATTAGGTAAAGCGCCTAAGATGAGCCGCGATGTGGTATCTGCTAAAGCCGTATCGCCAGCGTTAGATCAATCTAAGATTGATTTAGCTGATGCGGTTAAGCGTATTCTGACTTTACCTACTGTTGCTGATAAAACCTTTTTAATCACCATCGGTGACCGTTCTGTAACGGGTTTAGTGAATCGCGATCAATTAGTTGGTCCTTGGCAGGTTCCCGTTGCTGATTGTGCGGTTACTGCATCAAGTTACGACAGTTACTGCGGTGAAGCCATGTCAATGGGTGAGCGTACGCCGTTAGCCTTACTTGATTTTGATGCTTCAGCCCGTATGGCGGTTGCTGAATCTATCATGAACATTGCAGGCACAGACATAGGTTCATTCAAGCGCATTAAACTGTCTGCAAACTGGATGTCGCCAGCGGGTCACCCTGGTGAAGATGCCGGTCTTTATCAAGCGGTTAAAGCAATTGGTGAAGACTTATGTCCAGCATTAGGTATCACCATTCCTGTTGGCAAAGATTCAATGTCAATGAAAACGGCATGGGAAGATAACGGCACGCAGAAAACCGTCACTTCACCTATGTCTCTAGTGATCACCGCTTTTGGTGTGGTGCAAGATATTCGTAAAACCGTTACCCCTGAACTGCGCACTGATAAAGGTGATACAGCCTTATTAATGTTGGATTTAAGCAATGGTCAAAATCGTTTAGGTGGCTCTTGTTTAGCACAGGTTTATAGCGAGTTAGGCGATATTGCCCCAACTTTAGATAAAACGGCTAACCTTGCAGGCTTCTTTGAAGTCATGCAAACGCTAGTCGCAGACCAATCGGTTATTGCTTATCACGACCGCAGTGATGGTGGTTTGTTCACGACGTTAGTTGAGATGGCCTTTGCCGGTAACAGTGGTTTAAACATTGATCTTGCAGCGCTAAACGGTACTGATTTAGAGCGTTTATTTAACGAAGAGTTGGGCGCGGTTATTCAAGTAAGCCAAGCGGATGCCGCAAATATTGCCGCTAAATTTGAAGCTAAAGGCGTGACGTGTCATAACATTGGTGGTTTACACTCTGCGGACAGCATCAAGATTACTGATGGTGAGCGTGTTATTTATCAGAACAGCCGTACTGCACTTCGTACTTTATGGTCAGAAACCACTTACCGTATGCAGTCACTTCGTGATAACCCAGCATGTGCGCAAGAAGAGTTTGAGCTTAAGCAACAAGCTGATGCACCCGGCTTAACGGTTAAATTGGGCTTTAACCCAAGTGAAGATGTTGCCGCCCCTTATATATTAAAAGGTGCAGCACCTAAAATGGCGATTTTACGTGAGCAGGGTGTTAACTCTCATATTGAAATGGCTGCAGCATTTGACCGTGCAGGCTTTGAAAGCCGTGACGTGCATATGTCTGACATTCTGTCAGGTCGTATCAGCTTAGAAGAGTTCCAGGGCTTAGTGGCTTGTGGTGGATTCTCTTATGGTGACGTATTGGGTGCTGGTGAAGGTTGGGCTAAGTCGATTCTATTTAATGCCCGTGCCCGTGATGAGTTCAGTCGTTTCTTTGAACGTGACTCAAGCATTGCCTTAGGTGTGTGTAACGGTTGTCAAATGTTGTCAAACCTGAAAGAAATTATTCCTGGTAGCGAGCATTGGCCACACTTTGTACGTAACCGTTCTGAGCGCTTCGAAGCGCGCTTCAGTTTGGTTGAAGTACAGCAAACACCGTCAGTGTTCTTTGAGGGAATGGTGGGTTCGCGTATGCCTATCGCAGTGTCTCATGGCGAAGGTTTAGCTGAGTTTGCCAATGCAGATGCATTAGCAAAAGCTGAAGCTTCAGGCACGATAGCATTGCGTTACGTTGATGGCCACGGTCAAATCGCGACTCAATATCCATTAAACCCAAATGGTTCACCAAATGGTTTAACGGGGATTTGTACCACAGATGGTCGTGTGACTATTATGATGCCACACCCAGAGCGAGTATTTAGAACGGTTGCCAACTCATGGCATCCAGAAGAGTGGGGTGAAGATAGCCCATGGATGCGCATGTTCCGTAATGCGCGCGTTAAAATTGGTTAGTAACCTCTTTTAATCCCATCAAAAGGCGACGATTAAGTCGCCTTTTTCATTATTAAGCCTTCTACCTTGGAATGTGTTTGGTGCTGAAATGCGTTTGTATATATTGAACCGGATAAGACAAAACCACTTAGACGAGTAAAAACGCACTGAGTGCGATGATGCTTTGGTGTTTGATAGAAAACATCACCAAACAGTGCAAAAAAATACAGGCGTAAAAAAGCCCATTCAATTATGAATGGGCTTTTTTGTGTCAATCATCGTATTGTTTATCACGATGCCGACTGTTTTGCGCTAACAAAACATAAACTGTTAGTGATTTACTTCATTTCTTTAGCGGTGTACATCTCAACAAAAGCACGTTTGTATAAGTTGACAACGTTTTCAAATACTTTAGTCATAGCAACATCTCTCAATTGTTTGGTTCATCAAAGAACGTTAAATACCTTAGGGTTAAGTCAACGGCTCCTTGGCATAAATGCTACTCGTTTTCTTAATGTGTGTATGATACTGAGCTTAATGAAAACTTTCAAACTAGTAAAAATGATATTTAAGATTAGTTTTTCTAATCAACAAGCTATTAATTTTGTTTGTTGAAGTTTGTATGCTATTGTTTTTATTTAAAAAATGTAATTTGTTTGGGTTAGTATATCTGTTGCTTAATTTGTTAATGTTTTGGTGTCGTTGCTTTGGGTGTAGTTACAGCTTAATCATCTACATTAGTAATGAACGTTATAGATTTATGAAATTTTACCTACCAATGAATTATGCACTTGTCAATATCTCAAGTGTGGTATTATGCGCACATGCTCAAAACCCACTTAAAGCTGCAACTTAGATTGATTTGGGTCAATTTTCAATGGTATAAAATCTGCGTATTCTGAATTTATTTGAAATGTAAGTTGCTGATATTGGTACTTAAAATTATTTTTGAATAAGTTTGCATAAAGCGAGATCACACTTTTGCTTTAAATGAGATGTTGAGCGATTTTTTTGTTCAGGTTTCATGTTTTAATCACACGAGTCATTTATTGCTGTAACCTCGTGCTTTAACACCTTGTTAACTAATGGTGTTAAACCCGTTGGTTGGATGGCAATAAGTAAACACCCATATTGGCAACAGGTATGTTGTTTAATTTGCATTTGGTTGTACTGAAGTAAGGAGTCGCCAATGATTATCGAAGAGGTAGTTGAGCTATCGCGTTTGCAGTTCGCGCTGACAGCCATGTATCACTTTCTATTTGTTCCTCTCACCTTGGGCCTAGCTTTTATTCTGGCGATCATGGAGTCACTTTATGTGATGACAGATAAGCAGATATATAAAGACATGACTAAGTTTTGGGGTAAATTATTCGGAATTAACTTTGCCTTAGGTGTTACCACCGGTTTGGCAATGGAATTCCAGTTTGGTACTAACTGGTCATATTTTTCACACTATGTAGGTGATATTTTTGGTGCGCCATTGGCGATTGAAGGCCTAATGGCATTCTTCCTCGAATCAACCTTAGTGGGTATGTTCTTTTTTGGTTGGGACCGATTCAGTAAACGTCAGCATTTAGCGGTAACCTGGTTGGTTGCGCTGGGTTCAAATATGTCTGCGTTGTGGATTTTGGTTGCTAATGGTTGGATGCAAAACCCGGTAGGTTCAGTATTTAACTATGAAACCATGCGCATGGAAATGACCAGCTTTGCTGAAGTTATTTTCAACCCTGTTGCACAGGTGAAATTTGTTCACACCGTGGCATCGGGTTATGTAGCGGGTGCCATGTTCGTTCTGGCAATCAGTTCATACTATATTCTAAAAGGCCGTGATTTACCGTTTGCTCGTCGCTCTTTTGCGATTGCAGCAAGCTTTGGTATGGCGTCAATTCTGTCTGTTATCGTACTGGGTGACGAATCTGGCTATAAAGTCGGTGAAGTACAACGTGTGAAATTAGCGGCAATTGAAGCAGAATGGCACACTGAGCCGGCTCCAGCTGCCTTTACTGCCATTGGTTTCCCAAATGAAGAAACCATGAAAAATGATTATGCGATTCGAATTCCGTATGCAATGGGTATCATTGCCACGCGCTCTTTAGATGAGCAAGTGACCGGTATTATCGATTTGATTGACGAGCATGAAGTGCGTATTCGTAACGGTATGATTGCTTATTCATTCTTAACACAGCTTCGTGCTGGCGATACCAGTCAGGAACTGCGTGATAACTTTGAAGCAACTAAGCATGACTTAGGCTATGGCTTATTGCTGAAGCGTTATACTGAAAACGTAGTTGATGCGACAGAAGAGCAAATCAAAGCGGCTGCGAAAGACTCTATTCCTAATGTCGCGCCAATGTTCTGGTCATTCCGTATTATGGTTGGCGCGGGTGTGTTGATGCTGTTTATCTTTGCTGCAGCGTTTTGGCAAAGTACTCGTCATCAGATTGCTGAGAAAAAGTGGGTGCTTAAAGCGGCACTATACGGCTTACCGTTACCTTGGATTGCCATTGAGTGTGGTTGGTTTGTAGCTGAATATGGTCGTCAACCTTGGACGATTTCAGAAGTATTACCGACCTTTATGTCAGCATCAAGCTTAACTGTGTCTGATTTATGGTTCAGTATCATTTCAATTACCTTGTTCTATTCAGTATTACTGGTTATTGAGATGTTCTTGATGTTCAAGTATGCCCGTCTTGGCCCTAGCAGCATGAAGACTGGTCGTTATCACTTTGAAAACCAAGATGCTTAATCAGAGGACCTGACTATGTTTGATTATGAAGTTTTAAGATTTATCTGGTGGGCATTAATCGGTGTGTTGTTTGTCGGCTTTGCCGTCACTGACGGCTTCGATATGGGTGTAGGTGCGTTATTACCAATCATAGGTAAAGATGACACTGAGCGCCGTATTATGATTAACACCATTGCGCCGCATTGGGATGGCAACCAGGTTTGGTTAATTACCGCTGGTGGTGCGTTATTCGCAGCCTGGCCTATGGTATATGCCGTGTCATTTTCTGGCTTTTATGTCGCGATGATGCTGGTGCTGTTCGCCTTATTCTTGCGTCCAGTAGGCTTTGATTACCGTTCGAAAATTGAAGATCCAAAATGGCGTAAGTCATGGGATTGGGCACTGTTTATCGGTGGTTTTGTACCGCCACTCATCATAGGTGTAGCGTTTGGTAACTTGTTACAAGGCGTGCCGTTTAACTTTGATGAGTTTTTACGTGCTAAATACCATGGTGGCTTCTTTGGGTTACTGAATCCATTTGGGCTTCTTACTGGCCTTGTGTGTGTCAGCATGATCATGATGCAAGGTGCTGCATGGTTACAAATGAAGACCGAAGGTGAGTTACGTGTTCGTGCCGCTAACATGACCCAGATTTGTGGTGGTTTGTTAGTCGTACTATTTGCAGCTGCCGGTGTGTGGTTAGCAAATGGCATTGACGGTTATGTGATTACCTCAACACTTGATTTAGCGGGCCCATCTAATCCAACAACGAAAACGGTTGCGATTGAAGCGGGTGCCTGGTTAGCTAATTACGACAAGTATCCGGTGACCATGTTATTCCCTGTTTTAGGGTTATTAATGCCAGTGTTAGCAATATTTGCTAGCCGCTTTAACCGCAGTGGTTTCGCGTTCTTATTTAGTTCATTAGCCATTGCTGGCGTAATTTTAACTTGTGGTGCAGCGATGTTCCCATTTGTTATGCCGTCATCGCTTGAGCCGAATGTAAGCTTAACCATGTGGGATGCGACAGCAAGCCAAATGACCCTAAAAGTGATGACCTTCGCCGCGATTATCTTTGTACCAACCGTATTAAGTTATACGATTTGGACTTACTACAAGATGTATGGTCGTTTGAATCGTAGTTTTATTGAAGACAATAAAACCTCACTTTATTAATAGGAGTCATCATCTATGTGGTATTTTGCGTGGATATTAGGTGTATTACTGGCTTGTTCTTTCGGCATTATTAATGCGCTATGGTTAGAAAACACTGAAAACATGGACCGCCAAGAACATAGCGAAAGCTAACGAGTTTTGTTAGTTAAATAATAAAACCCCGCTTATTTGCGGGGTTTTTTATGGCTTAAATAAATGTTACCGCGTCTTGGTTATTCAACCGCTAATGAATTCCAACACTGCTATGGATAATCAATGCATATCAAACAGCCCATAGCGGCGATAATTTGCACCAATAACCGTGTTGTGTTTTGCGTCAACAACTAGCCCATTGCTAGTAAAGCCATCACTGCTAGCGTTGCTAATCGCCACTGAAAATAGATTTATCGTCCACTATCAACAAAAACCAGTGATCTTTAGTCGCAGGGCAATTCACCTTATCGATTAACACCTTTACTTATTCTTATCATTTGGCATCAATCACCTAGCATAATTCATCGTCTATAAATTAGCTGAACTTAATGCTTAAAGGGGTCATGCAAACAAAAAATGGCCTGAAGCAAGATGCCTCAGGCCATTTAATTAGCGATTGTCAATTTGCTGCTTAAACCTCAAATTGAACAACGGCTGTTAATCCAGAACAATATTAGTCTACTTTAAATACACCAATTTGCTGTTTAATATTACCGGCTAATTGGGTTAACACATCGGCATCGTCAACCGCTTTAATGGCTCTTTGCTCACTGTTTTGTGCCAAAGAGGCAATAGAATGTAAGCTGTTCGATACTTCATCCGCCACAGTGGTTTGCTGTTTGGTCGCACTGGCTATACTGGAGGAGAACATGGCCATTTCAGCAATATTGGTATTAATTTGGCTTAGCTGAGTATTGGCATCATCGCCTTGCTCGGCAGACTTAATCCCCAATTGTTGGCAATGGTTCATTTGTGTGGCCGTCAGTTTGACCTGTTGTTGTAATTTGTTGATGGTGACACTGATCTCGCTAATGGATTGTTGGGTGCGTTGTGCTAAAGATCGTACTTCATCGGCAACAACAGCAAAGCCTCTTCCTTGTTCACCTGCTCTTGCGGCCTCAATAGCAGCATTTAATGCCAGTAGGTTAGTTTGCTCGGCAATACCGTTAATGACCTCAGTGACCTGGCTGATGGCCTGACTCTCATAACTTACCCCTTCAATATTTTGTTGGGTTTGGGTGAGTTGTTCGCTGAGTGATTGCAGATCGTTGACCACTTGTGTTAATTGGTTATGGCCATCGCTTGAGGCTTTATCAATTTCTTGAGCTTGAATCGCGCCTTGGCCAGAGTTTTGTGCCACATCTTTAATTGACGCTGACATTTCTTCAATTGCGGTAGCGATTTGTTCTGTTTGATTGAGTAATGATTTAGCTTCATTACCATTATCTGTTGCAGTTTGTTGACTTAAATTGGCATGACTTTCTAAGCTTAATACTGACTGTTGTAATGACTTAATCAGCCCAGCCAGATTGGTGGCCATTTGAGTGACACTAATGGTGATTTGATCCACTTCATTTGCACTGTGTGGATCGCAAGCGGTAAATGTTTGGGATAAATCACCTTCACCGAGTTTGGCTATTTTGGCCTCTAATAACTGTAGTGGTTTAACTGCGCGGGTGATTAACGTACTCAACAATATGAAAATAAGCACAATACCAATTACCGCAATTAGCAGATTTTGCTGCAACATAGTCACGCTTTCATTATTCAATTCCTGTTGCGGCACAAATCCCACTAAGGTCCAATTCCAGCCTTTAATGGCGACTGAGTAAGAAAACATATCATCGTTATTTAGCGAAGTATAAAACCAGCTTTGTTCATCGGTTAAAGCTTGTTCAATGGTTAATCCATCAAGTAAGGCTGCATCAAAAGGGGCATCTGCTGTTAATTTAGGATGAGCAATGATTTGTTTGTCTGAATTTCGAATAATGACATAGGAGCCGGACTCTTCTAAGGTCATTTTTTTCATGGTTTGTTGGATTTGCTGAACCGATTGGGTGATATCAAAACCAACGAATAAAATACCTATGACTTTGCCACTGACATCTTTAATAGGGCGATAAATTGTCATGAAATCACGGCCGAATAATTTGGCATAACCTTCATATTCTTCACCGTTAATCAGTTTTTTGTATCCAGGGTGCGAGGTGCCCAAGTTTGTGCCAATGGCGCGTTTACCGTCGGCTTTTTTTAATGACGTTGAAATACGGGTAAAGTCATCCTGATCGCGCACAAAAATTGTCGCCACGCCACCGGTGAGTTTTGAAAATCTGTCCACTTTACTGCGTGATGCATTAATTTGCTCATTGCCATGTTTCAATGAGGGTGAGCTGACACTGAGCACTTTTACGTTTCGGCCACCTAAATAGAACGTGCTTGGATATAAAGTCCGAAGAATATCTGCGTTTCTTCTGGCGAGGGTAAGCATGCTGTCGTACTGCAATTCAATCAGTTCGGCATTACTGTGCATTTGCGCGCCAATGGCTTGAACCGCTTTGTCATTTAACGAGTGAGAGGCCGATTGATATGAAAATAAAGACATCGCCACAAAAATGGCAATGGATGACAGTAAGGCAAGCGAGCTGATCTGTTTTGCAATCGGCCAATTTTTATAATTCATGACAATATTTCCGGATAGTTACTGTATGGTTAATTTATAGCAAATCTGAAGTTAAGGCCTTGACTCAAATCACATTAGCTAACCTCAAATTCGTTTGAGAAATGAATAAATAAAATTGACTCGGCGAACATTCACCTGCTTTGCGTCAAACTTGAATTGAATACTGATAATAAGAGAAGGTTACGCGTCAATAGCTCGACTAAATCAAGTCATTTAAGCATCGTTGGGGATCAAGTATTTATTGAATGCGGTTAATTAACAGAGCCAAGGTGGGGGACTTTGGAGGATTACTCGAATAAAAAAAAGTGACATGTTGCCATATCACTCTTTTTATCATGTCACTCTTTTTGTCTTGTCAGTACTTTTACGCTAAACGGGCAGCATGTCTGGCTGCAGTGTCTGTTTTTTGGGTTTCATCATTAAATGATACATCACAGGCACCCACACTAAAGACAGCATAGTGGTTAATAAGGTACCGCCAGCAATGGCTATTGCAAAGGGAGGCCAAAATCCACCGCCGGCAATAATCAAGGGTAAAAAACCGCCGATTGTGGTGATGGTGGTTGAGCCAATATGGCGGCCGCAACTGCTAACGGTATTGATAATTACTGCCATATTACCTTGTCTTGCCTCGGGCAAATCTTCAAGTTCAGCCAAGATCACAATGGCGGCATTAATGGCTAATCCCATCAAACCTAATAAACCAATTATAACTGTAAAGCCAAAAGGGTAGCCAAACACGAATACGGCTAATAACCCCAATCCGGCAGACTGAATCGCGCTGAATAGAATAATGCCAGTGAGGCGGAATGAGTTGAATGACAACACCACAGTAGCCAGTAATAGGGTAATAACTACAACGAGGTTAGACATTAGGTTACCAACGGCTTCATTGCGTTTAGCGCTTTCTCCGCCCACTTCAATATGGTATCCAGAGGGTAGCGCAATGTTATTGAGTTTTGATTTCACATCATCAAGCACCTGAGCTGGCAATACGCCACTGGTGATATATGCCTCAATGGTGTTGACTCGTTCACCATTACGACGGGGTATCGCCCCACGACTGACACAGACTTCATTATAGGATAATGCCGATAATGGGATCCCAGTGCCTGTTGGCGAGACTAAGTTAAGTTCTGCTAATCGCGTTGCTTGCTCGCGGCTGCTATCACCTAAACGCACACGAATAGGCAACGACTCCGTTTGTTCTAAAATACTGCCGCCAATGATGCCTGTGGTGGCCATTTGTACCTGATTGGCAATATCAGTCAAGCTTAAGCCACTCATCAAACTTGCGTCTTCATTGACTTGTAACCATAGTTTAGGCGCGCCTGGTGACAGCGTCGCTCTGGTATGGATAACGTCAGGCGTGGCAATTAATAGTGCCCGCACTTGATCGCCAATTTCTTTTAGCATGTCAAGATTCGGTCCGTAAATAAGCAGTTCGACAGGCGCATTAAAGGGAGGCCCTTGTTCCAATTTTCTGACTAGAATTTGTGCTTGAGGAAATTCAACATCAAGTGATTGTTGTAACTGGGGGATCAGTTTGTTTGCGGTGTTAAAGTCAGTGACTTTCACCATTGCCTGAGCATAGTTAGTTGCCCCTTGCTCACGTTGAGTCAGATTGTAATAAAATGATGGCGTATTACCACCAACAACCCAGGTGACTTCGCTGATTTCGGCAAGGTTTTGAAGCTTTTTATCTATCAAGGCAACCTGTTGGCGAGTATTTTCTATGCTCACCAGCGAGGCCAGATGCACTTCGATTTGGAACATGTCCCTGTCTGATGGCGGGAAAAATTGCTCGGTCATTTTACCTGCCACCATAAAACCACTCATAGGCAGAACGCCGACCACAAGCGCCGTTAATAATGGCCGTTTAAGTGCAAACGCTAAACTGGTTTTAAAGGCTCGGCCTATTCTAGGAAAAGCCATGCCTTGTTGATACCAGGCGGTAGCTGGCTCGCTTCGACTAAAACGACCTGCAAGCCCTGCAATAAGGGTATGGGAAATAATATAAGAGCCCAATAGCGCAAACATGACCGAAATAGCAATGCCGCCGACAAACTCACCCGCCGCCCCTGGCATTAATACTATTGGCGCAAAGGCTAACATAGTTGTAATCGTTGAGCCGGCAAGCGGGAGCCATAAATGATGTAGTGTTTTAGATACGGCCTCTAATTTACTCATACCTTGTTGGCGGCGCTGGGCAATCGCATCAACAATAACAATGGCGTTATCTACCATAATGCCTAATGCGACAACCAAACCCGTTACCGACATTTGATGAATGGGTAAACCTGTGTATTTCATACAGGCTAAAGTGAATAGGGCAGTAAGAGGTAATGATAACGCCACAATTAATGCATTACGCAACCCTAAGGTCAGCATTAATACGGCAACAATAATCACAAAGCCTTGCAGCAAATTAACGACCAAATCGCCGAGTCGAACACTGGTGTAACCTTGCTGATCAAATAACCATTGCACTTTGATATTGGCTGGCAAATTTTGTGAAAAGCTGTCAATCGTTTGCTCTATTTGACGCTGCCATACATCAACGCGATTACTGTTAAGCATGGTCGCGCCAATCAGTACACCTTGCTGACTGTTGATCAGCGCAATGCTGCTTGCCGGCGTTTTGGATTGGCGGCTGATGGTTGCCACATCGCCTAGGCGAATAATTTGCCCGTATTCATCTACTTTTAACGGCACACGTCGAATACGACTTTGCGAATCAAGCTCGCCAGAAACTTCAACTAACGCGCGAAATTGCTGGTTGTTAATTTCACCGGCTGAAATCTTACTATCAGCATTTGTTAAAATTTGTGCAATTACCCCAGGGGTCAGTTTCAGCTGACTGATTTTATTGCCATCAAGCTCTACGAGAATTTCCTCTTCTGGCGCGCCATAAAGTTTGGCAAAATCAGTGCCTGATAATAGTCTGATCCGGCTTTGCAACTCCTTGGCGTAACGGTTTAAAATATCACTTCTTACCGGCGAATCATCCGCCCATACTACCCCCAGAATCGCCGTGCTGGCATAGCCAATTTGATCATCTAGAGTGCTATTTTGCGCTTGAGCGGGAAGCAAGTGCTTACCATCGGCCACTAAATCACGCGCCCTAGACCAAACCGGCTCAGTTTCAGTGATGGTGTCTTTCAGCTCAAGCTGAATTACCGATATTCCCGGGCGGGAAGTCGATTGAACAAGCTTTATTTCTTCTAAACGGCGCAGTTGTGTTTCTAATACTTCGGTGACTAATGCTTCTACTCTTTCAGCTGAAGCACCAGGGTAATGGGTAATCACTGAAGCAAAACGATTGGTAATGTGCGGATCTTCTGTGCGCGGTAAACTGGAAATGGCACCAAATCCCGCCACAATTAACAGGGCGATAAATAAACTGGTTAGACGGCCGTTTTCTAAAAATGCTTTAATCATATGGCCCCCGCAACAGCGGTGGTCGCAGGTGTCACAACTTGTCCAACGACCAGTTTATGTAACCCTTCAATGATAATGGTGTCATCATTGCGCAATGCGCCTTTTATATAGGCTTTATCTTGATTGGTATAAATAATTTCAACGTCACGACGTTCAATACTGAAGTGATTTACACCACTGGAATCAGCTTGCTTATTTAATACGTAAACATTCCACAATCCTCTTACGCCATCGGTTAAGGCGGAAATTGGCACCCAATATCCAGCAACCGGAATATCCTGTTGGTATTCAAAATAGGCGATTTCACCATTTAATACGTCAGCATCTTTGGGCAGGCTAATTCTTAACTGCACAGTACGAGTGATAGCATCAACTTCGGCGCTTATTCCGGCAATACTGCCGTTAAGGGTTTTATCACCAACGCGAATCGGCACTTGTTGATTGTTTTTCAAGCTAGATGCCACTTGAATAGGCACACCAATATAAGCAAGCTGCTGATCATCACCGATTAAGGTAAATACGGGACTACCCAAACCAATCACTTCACCTAGGTTATGGTGACGTTTACTGATTTTGCCATTGAAAGGTGCCATTAATATCGATTTTTCAAGTTTTAAGTTTGTAGCGTATAAGCTTGCATTGAGTCGTTGGCGGTTGGCGATTAAACCTGTGACTTGCTGTTTAGTTTCGTCTAGCTGCTGCTCAGAAACGTAGTTTTTATCTTTTAAACTAAGGGTACGCTTTAATGTGTTTTCAGCTAAATCTAAGTCTGCTTTTGTTTGCTGCAAACTGGCTTCAAGCTGTTGTTTCTCGGCCTGTAAAAGGTCAGTATCTAAGGATGCTAAGGTTTGTCCCAGGGTGACACTGTCACCACTATCCACTTGAATACTATTTAATTTACCTGCTAATTCGAAACCAATACCCGTGGTATTAGCTGAGCGAATAGTGCCAGTATAGGTTTGTTTGTGTTGATAATATTCCGACGGCGTGAGGGCAGTGGTTGCTACGGTTTGATAACTAACCGACTCAGAGTGTTGTTTTACTTCAGATCCACAACCGCTAACTACCAGTAAGCTGCATAGGCCTACCATTAATAGTCGCACTTGGCCGATCGATTGATATTCCATTTTTGTACCCCATTAGGATAATAATTTATACGTGATGCAAACAACTTATTAATCCATAGCAGAAAATGCTTATTCGGCTATGTAACGTAGCAATGTAACACTAATGTTAAACTAGACTGTCTAGTCTAATTATATGAAACTGGACTGTCTAGTCTATTTTGTGATTAAATAGTATTAAATGTTGAATATAAGTAAAAACACTACGAGTTAAAGATGACAGAAGACCATGTGCTAGCTGTAAATTTGGATGCAACATTATCGAAAAGTGAACAAAAACGGGTGCAGATCCTTCATTCGGCTATTGAGCTTTTTTGCCATCAAGGTTTTTCCAATACCAGTATGGATGAGGTGGCTAAACATGCAGGGGTTTCTAAGCAAACGGTATACTCCCATTTTGGCTCTAAAGACGATCTTTTTGTTGCATCAATAGAATCAAAATGTGTGGTGCATCAACTCACTGAAAACCTATTAGTGGATGCTTCTCAACCAGAGGTTGTACTGACTATTTTTGCACAGCAATTTGGTGCAATGATTGTTTCAGAAGAGGCGATTAGGGTATTTACAACCTGTGTTGCCCAGTCCGACACTCATCCTGAGGTGTCTGAATTATTTTATAATGCTGGCCCGAAACATATTTTGAATTTAGTAAAAGGATATTTAGGTAAAGTTAATCAGCATGGTCAGTATTATTTCGAAAACCCACACGACAGTGCAGTGAGATTGAGCTTAATGTTATTTGGTGAGCTGCGAATGCGTTTAGAGTTAGGCTTATCAACGGCAGATATTCTCCCTAAAAGGCAGGACTATTTGAAAGAGACTGCCTTAATGTTTTTAAGGGCACACAAGGTATAGTTTGTGATATGTTGTTAAATTAAATGTCATTTTTGATAAAGCTTCATAATTTTGAACTAGTTTGTATAGTGTGACGTATTGTTCTACCAATAAATAATCCAACATCAATTAAGCCGAAAGGATGCAATTAATGACAAGTGCTTTTTATCAACAAACTCAAATACGGAATTTGCTGTCTACACCTAAGCTTGTGCCAATCATTGTTGTCGCCGTTGGTTTAAGCAGCATGAATGCACAGGCGAGTAAACGCTCACCTTTTGAGTTGAACGTTGCTCGCACTTCAGTGCAATCCGCCGATGTGGGGGAAAATGGTAATGAGCTTAAAAGAGATGTTTGGATCACTAAGCTTTCTGCTGCTATGCCACTTAATAAGCACTGGATGATTGGGGCTAATATCGGCTATGAAAACCTTGATTACGGCTGGCGTGTTAATCAACAAAGCCCACTAATAAACAGTAATGTACCTTGGTCAACTATAAATCAATACAGCGCAGGTTTATCGTTAATTTATCGCCCAGATAATAATTGGACCTTCTTATTTGCCCCAAAACTTCAATATGCTTATGCCAATACCGCTTCCTCATCTAATGCACAAAGTTACGGTGTAGTTGCTTCAGGTATGTACCGTTTTGAATCTGGCAATATGCTTGGCATAGGTGTGGCTTATCTTAATGATATATCTGAGGTGCGAACCGTTCCCTATCTTGCGGTACGTTGGCAAATTACTGACAAGTGGGTACTTGCTAACCCTTTTCAGGCCGGATTTAGTGGCCCTGCTGGTTTAGAGTTAACTTACGAGTTATCACAGGATTGGAATTTTGGTGTTGGCAGCTCTCGTCGAACGGAAAGCTTTTTAATTGAAAATGACGACAAGGCCATTAAGATTGAAGAGTGGGTAAGCTTTTTACGTGCTGGATGGAATATCAGCGAGAGTGTTAGTTTAAATGCTTATGCTGGCTATTACTTTAATGGCGACATGGAACTTAGCAATCCACAACTTAGCGAAGAGATCAGTGATCAAGCCGCGGCAGCACTTGCGTTTAAAGTGAAATTCTAATCTTGATTGTCCAATGAGGTATAAGTCTCTCATTGAACTTCACATAAACTAAAACGCCGCGATAATTCGCGGCGTTTTTTGTCGGTTCATCATCTAAAAGTAAGTGACATCTTTAATCCGTTTTGAACGATTTTGCTGTTCATACAAATGCCAAACCTGTTTGAAATCTAGCTCAAGCTCAGTGACATAAAAGTCGCCAGAAGGGTAGGTTTTAACGACTTTAGCTCCGCGAATAATTCCGCTAACGGATGACTTAACACTATCATTAGTCAGTAGCCACTCACTCACATTGCTTACCGCATCAATTTTTTGCCCATACACCTGCTCTGCTAATTCACGATATGCCGCAACCTTAGAAGCTTGCATCGCCATAAGCATTTTATGTGATTGAATATCACTCGGCTGAGTCGCTAACGGCGCATAGCCTACTGCAGTAATTTTAGGAAAATGACTCGGTGGCTCGGTTTCCCATTGCACGTATTTGTCATTACTGGAACACCCCAGCATCAATAAGCTTAATGCGATAAATAGCATTATATTTTTCATTGCTCATCTCCTAAAACGGTAAAACGACTCTCTTTGGTGTTTTCTGTACGGTAGATAATGCCGCCACGGGTTTGTACTTTATTGGCTGGCAATACGTATCCAGATAAGCTTTTACCTGCTACAAACGATTGCACCGCTGAAACCACTCGATTATTAGTTACATCTACCACGCGGCCGTTAAAGCTTACGCCTTCATTAGTTAAACTGAGTGTTGAAACTAGCACATGTGACACGGGTAAATCGGTAGGGAGTAGCTCCCAATTACGACTTAAAATAAGTTCACCGTGATCTGTTGCACGTAGCGAATTAGCAACATTCAAATCAACCAAGTTAAATTCATGGGCATGAAAAGCCGCTTGTAAACTTTGTTGTAATTGCAAGGCTAATTCATTGGTTTGATTAAAATCATCACTCATTACAGGTGTAGTAACAAGCAAGGGTTGATCAGGTCTTAATGCATCATTTTGTAACACCAGTTCATTGACTAATTTTTCTGCCCAAACATTCAACTGGCCTTTTGGTGCTAATCCTGAAGCGTGAACATCATAAACCAGTTTTTCCTGGTACATGTCATTTTGGTCTTGATAGCCAATGCGTTGCCCATCTTGAACATAGTCCAAGTTATGTGATTGATTGACTGCGTTACTGCATCCAGCAAGACCAATTGTGGTTAGCATCAGCGCGAGAATAGGGTACTTTTGCTGCATGAGTTATTCCTTCGCTTTAGGTTAAAAAGCAATGCAATTCGATTAATAACTATTTATCGGCATTGAAGCGATTTTCTTTACAGCGATTATCTGACGACTTTAACTTTATAGCTTGATTGTGATGAAACCAAAGACTCACGCCTTACCTAACGTTTAGGCATAGTTATTGCTAGATTCTTAGTTATAGAGCGATGCAATCACCGTAAAATGGCGGATTTGCAATGCAGACGACAGATATCTGACGCAGGGTGAAATATGTTTTATGCATTAAAAAATCAAAATAGCACACAAACTTGGCTTAACTGGGCACGAGTATTAATGCTATTACCTGTTTTTATCAGCTTTAATGGTATTGCGGAGCAAGTCGAAGTGACAGGCACAGCTAAAATCGTTAATGGTAATATGGATAAAGCTCGTGAAGACGCCATAAATCAAGCACTAAACTATGCCAGTTTGCGAGCAGGGGTTAATTTTTCAAGCCAACAGCAAATTAGCCAAGGAGCGTTAACGCAAGATACCTTTTCTATGCAGCGTATGGGCGCAGCCAATAACATTGAACTGCTAAGTGAGATGGTCAGCGGTGATACGTTAACCGTGATGCTGTCACTCTATGTTGATGACACGAGCCAAACTGACCAATGTAAAGCCCAATCTTTAAAGGCTGCCATTTTATTGCCACAAATCGAAGTTGCCGATCGCAGTCAGCTTAATCATGGTCATCTATTTGGTTTCAATAAAGCGCTAACCTTTCAATTTGGTCAGCTGATAAATAGTCAGTCTGTGACCAGTTTTGCAAGAGTGCATGCGGATGAACGTTTAGACGACACAAACGAATTAGTTAACTTTAAAGGTTATGGTATTCCAAGTTGGTTAGGTGAAATCACCGATAGTCAGTATATTTTAAAAACTAAAGTGATTGATATGTCTACAGAGCCTTACACCACTAGTTTTCTAGGGTTTGTGGATGATACGCCTTTAAGGCAGTTTAGTTTCGAGTTGACCCTGTTTCACGGGATCAGTGGTGAAGTGGTTTGGAGTGAGTCTTTTACTACCAATGCTCCGTGGGAGTTTGAACGCCAAGAAACCGTGGTACCTAACAGTCAACGTTTCTGGTCTTCATCCTATGGCGCAGCAATTAGTCAGCAGCTGCAACAAAGTATTATTTCATTAGATAACACGTTGAACTGTCGTCCATTATTAGGACAGATTATAGCGAGGCAGGGCGACCGTATTATTATTAATTTAGGCCGAAAAAATGGGGTTAAATTAGGAGACAAATTTCAAGTCGTTTTGCAAAAGAATATTCCAGACCGTCTCAATAATATGCGTGCATTAGTGACTAAAAATCGCGCTGAAATTATCATAGATCAAGTCAGTGAAGACACCGCCACCGCAATGATTGAAAATATTGATGCTGCAGATAATATCCAGGTTCATGATATAGCCATTAAGTTGTAATCACTGTAAGGGTTTTATCAGTAAATGTTGAGTTGATTTGTTGGTTAAAGCAAGTCGCCATTTATACAGTGGCGTTTGTTTATTAACCAATTAAATCTAAACAGTTTTAAACCCAAATAAGCGCTTTTCATCAAGGCAAAAAACAGTATAATTGTTTTGTCTTCCTATAGCTCAACAGGATAGAGCAGCCGCCTCCTAAGCGGCCGATCGGGGTTCGAGTCCCTGTGGGGAGACCATAACATTCAATTCTTCGACATTCGTCTCCAGCAGGTACGCCGTGGAGTGCCCAAGCTCGGCGCGCACTTTCTCCACAGTAGGACTGCCAGTAATGCTGATATTACAATGGCCTAGTAGCTTACTACTGGTTTGAATTTTACCGCCTCGCATGACGCTTCAGTTGGCGATGGTTCGCCTTAAATCATGAATGGTGACAACTCTTTTTGAAAGCGTAGGCCTTTTTCAGTGCCTCGAAGCTCTGCACGTTCTGAAATGCGATGCCAAAAGCTACCTTTGCCTGCCTTTTCGATAATATGGCCTGATTGACTGCGCTCACTCGGGAATACAAAGCGTTCACCTTTAACGGTTTCTTGGCTGCGCCTAGTAAGAATGTCCATCGCTTCTTTAGTTATTGGCACAGCATGAGGCTTTTTAACTTTCATTTTGCTGGTTGGGATAAGCCAAATACCAAGTTGATGATCTATCTCGCGCCATTCCATACTGAACAGACCTTTCTAATTTTATTTTCAAGCCTAAGCTTTCTTTTCGTTACGACTTTTTCCTCCCTATTTGTTATCTGGTTTATACTCAGTGATAAACGCTATATTTACTTTACAATCAAGTAGTAAATTGCTTTCTAGTCTCTTATAGTAGCTTTATGTCCATGTATATAATTACTTGGAATAATTATTGCTGTATTTTCATATGTGATAATTTTTTGGCTGTGAATACTTATAACCATGTCTGCTATTGATTCAAAAAGGAACTCAACTCATGCAATTGTTTGATTTATCGTTAATTGGAAGAGAGTTTCCTTTATTAGATAGTGACGTGTCGAGATTAGCTCCTCAACTAAGTTCTCTGGTTGCAAATTCACGTTTTCTGGTTTTAGGCGCTGCGGGTACCATTGGCCAGGCGGTGACAAAAGAAATTTTTAAAAGACAACCAGCTAAGTTGCATGTTGTTGATATTAGTGAAAATAATTTAGCGGAATTGGTGAGGGATATTCGAAGTACTTTTGGCTATATCGCGGGTGATTTTCAAAGCTTCGCGCTTGATATCGGTTCAATTGAGTATGATGCGTTTATCAAGGCTGACGGCCAGTATGATTATGTGCTTAATTTATCAGCCTTAAAGCATGTGAGAAGTGAAAAAGATCCTTTTACCTTGATGCGAATGATAGATGTGAATGTGTTTAATACCGATAAAACCATTGAGCAGTCTATTCGGTCCGGTGTCAAAAAATATTTCTGCGTTTCCACTGATAAAGCCACTAATCCAGTGAATATGATGGGGGCTTCTAAAAGAATTATGGAAATGTTTTTAATGCGCCGTAGCCATCAAATAAACATTTCTACCGCGCGATTTGCCAATGTTGCCTTTTCTGATGGATCACTGCTGCATAGTTTCAATCAGCGTATTTTAAAGCAACAACCTATTGTTGCCCCTAATGATGTTCAACGCTATTTTGTGACGCCGCAAGAGTCGGGTGAGCTTTGTTTAATGTCTTGTCTTTTGGGTGAGAATCGCGACATTTTTTTTCCCAAACAAACCCAGGCTCTACCATTAGTGTCATTCGCCGATATCGCGGTTAAATATTTAGTTCAGCTGGGTTATGAGCCTCATATCTGCCAAAGTGAAACCGAGGCAAGGGAGTTAGTTCACTCATTACCTAGTCAAGGGAAGTGGCCTTGTTTGTTTACTCAAAGTGACACCACAGGTGAGAAAGATATTGAAGAGTTTTTTACCTGCAATGATGTGCTTGATATGGCACGTTTTACCAATTTAGGGGTGATAAAACCGCCTGTTGATTATGATGAGCCACTTTTGCAGATGTTTGAGCAGGAGATCTGCGCGATGAAAACTGAACAAGCCTGGACTAAAACCCAAATTGTTGCCCTGTTTAATAAAATGATGCCTGAGTTTGAACATAAAGAAACGGGTAAGTATTTAGATGGCAAAATGTAGGGTGCACAGATGAAATCAGCTCATATTTGTCAGTTTATTCGTGATATTTATAAAACAGATCAGTTTATCCCTTTGCATGCACCTACTTTTTCCGGCAATGAAAAACGTTATGTGGCAGATACAATTGACAGTACTTTTGTGTCAAGCGTCGGCAAGTATGTGGATGAGTTTGAAACTGAAATGGAACAATACACAGGTGCTGTAAAAGCCGTTGCAGTTGTAAATGGAACAGCGGCATTACATACCGCGTTATATATGGCCGGAGTTGAACGCGGTGATTTAGTTTTCACTCAAGCTTTAACGTTTGTTGCTACCTGCAATGTTATTTACCACCTAGGTGCAGAGCCTATATTTATCGATGTATCAAAGACTAGCTTAAGTTTATGTCCTGATGCGTTAGAAAAATATCTTAACCAGTATGCCTGTTTAACGGATAAAGGCTGTGTTCATAAACAGACAGGACAACGGATAAGAGCAGTTATGCCAATGCATACATTTGGTCATCCTGCTGAAATGGATGAGTTGCTGGTTATTTGTCATCAATGGCAGCTGATTATGGTTGAGGATGCCGCTGAAAGTTTAGGTTCGGTTTATAAAGATAAACACACTGGTACTATGGGCGAATATGGCGCCATAAGCTTTAATGGCAATAAGATTATTACTACTGGTGGCGGGGGAGTGGTGCTTTGCGCTAGTCAGCAAAGTGGTAAACGAGTAAAGCACATTACCACGACAGCCAAAGTACCTCATGCTTATGAGTTTTATCATGATGAACCTGGGTTTAATCATCGAATGCCTAATCTGAATGCCGCTTTGGGATGTGCTCAGATGGAAGTTATTGATGACCTTCTAGCAAGTAAGCGATTACTTGCCTCTCAATACAGTGAGTTTTTTGCCGGTTCTGATATACAGTTTGTTGAAGAGCCTTGCTATGCGAAGTCGAATTATTGGCTCAATGCGGTGATATGCGAAAGCCTTGAGTCGAGAAATACATTACTCAATGAGACCAATGATAGCGGAGTGATGACCCGTCCTGTTTGGACGTTAATGCATCATCTGCCTATGTTTAAAAATGCACTAAGAGGTGACTTGAGTTATTCGGAGTGGCTTTCACAGCGCCTTGTTAACATTCCTAGTAGTGCCTTAATTTTAGATAAATAGTATTTGATAAATCCAAATGACGTTGAAACTAATGTTGAACCAGAAGGGTAGAGAAAATGATGAGTCATGATTTTAAAATTGTTGATGTCACCAATAAAGATGAATTGATCAATTATTATGATGCCATTGCTGAGTTGTTTTTGGAGTCTTTCGAAAAACCTTTGTCAAAAGAGTTATGGCAATGGGCATATTTAGATAATCCATTTGGTGAACCTTTAGTATCGATGGCTTTTGATGGTGAAAAGTTGATTGGTCATTATGCCGTTGTCCCGATGAATTTAGAGTCTGAAAGCGAATCTGTTTTGGGCTTTTTATCCATGACGACAATGGTGGGTGTTGATTATCGCAAACACGGACTCTTTCAAGAATTAGCAGAGCGTGTGTATGACTTAATTAATACATTTAATCAACCTGCAATGGTGTTTGGTTTTCCTAATGAAAATTCGACGCCTGGATTTATCAGGCGACTACAGTGGGTTATTTCGGATGAATACCGAGTGATGCAAATTACTAAACCATCAATTGATTTTGCTACTGAAAAACTTGCCCGAGTGAAAACAGCGGACTCTTTAACGCTAAATATGGAAAAACCTGATATTAGATACTGGAGAACCCATAAACCTAATCAACAATGGAATTATAGCAATGGATTAGGTGTTAAACCTTTGGATGGTGTTGCCGATGTAATGCACTTGGGTGCTGGAGGCAGTTTGCACGATTTATCCTTAGAACAAGACTACAATATTATTTTACCTATTCAAGAAGATGATATTTTACCCGAAGGCGTAAGTACCTCGTTTCCTTATCGTTTTGGATATCGAACGTTTAATATGACAACCGCGCCAAATATCTTTGTACAGATGTCAATGTCGGATATATTTTGATGAAGATTTTAGCGTTGACCTCCATTAGGTCTGATTATGATTTATTAAGTCCTTTATATTCTCGACTGCATAATGACATTGATATTGACTTGAAATTATTAGTTGGTGGCACACATAATTCGGCCGTTCATGGCTATACGGTTAACGATATTCACCGTGATGGTTTTGATGTGCTTCTTGAGATTGATAGCTTAATTAATAGTGATACGGCCAAATCTAGACTTAAAAGCGCATCCATTTTATTGTTATCGGCTGTCGATGCTGTTGCCGCTTTTTCGCCAGATTTAATTATTTATGCCGGTGATAGAGAAGATGTCATGGTTGGGGCATTACTGGGTGGTTATTTATCTATTCCTACCTTGCATTTTTATGGTGGAGACCATGCAAGTGATGGTTATATCGACAATCCTATCCGTCATGCAGTAAGTAAGTTATCAACGGTACATTTTGTCAGTACAGCTGTGCACAAAGCACGTTTATTAGCGTTAAAAGAGCCTTCAAATCGAATTTTTGATTTGGGAAGTATTGCACTTGATAAGTTTAAGAATATTGTACCGATAGCGGGTGTAAAAGATCTCATTGCGGGGAGAATTGTCGATAAGCCTGCTGCGTTGGTTATTTTTCACCCTATAAAAGATGAAGTAATACAAGCCCCTGAAATTATCACTAACATGCTAATGACGTTGATAAAAAATGGTTATCATTGTTTCATCGGCTCGCCAAATAGTGATCCTGGCAATGCTACAATTGTTTCAACATTGTCAGGTTTAGCTGCAAAATACTCTGAAATAACGCTTTATGGAAATTTACCTCGAGGTGAGTTTCTTAATCTTTTTAGTGCATGCAATATCATTGTGGGTAATTCATCGGCGGGTTTGCTTGAATCTGCCAGTATCCCAATACCTTGTTTAAATGTCGGGTTACGCCAAAGAGGGCGAGATTGTTCGGATAATGTGTTGTTTGTGGACACATCAATAGAGGCTATCCAAGCTGGGTTAAATGAAATCTCGTCAGTGGAGTTCGCTTTGAAAATGGAGGGTGTGACTAATATTTATGGTGATGGCCATTCCGCAGAAAAAGCCCACAAGCTAATTAAATCAATCGATTTTAAATCGCTTCTGAATAAACCTGAGGACCCTTTATATGTTTAATAAAAGCGTGTTAGTGGTTGCTCCTCATGCGGATGATGAATCGCTTGGCTGTGGTGGTACTTTATTAAAGCATAAACAAAATGGTGATGAAATTCATTGGTTAATCGTAACTCAAATGTCTTCTGCTTGTGGTTATTCAGAAGAGGCGATGTTAAAGCGCCAAGAGGAAGTGTTGGCTGTTACTCAGCAATATGGTTTTAAATCAGTCCATCAATTCGCATTTTCGCCTGCATTATTAGACACCGAATCAAAAAGCAATTTGGTTGATGCTTTTTCTGCGGTAATGAATCAAGTAAAACCTCAAATTGTATATACCCCATTTCGAAATGATGTTCATAGTGATCATGAAGTAGTATTTGATGTTGTTGCTTCGACAACGAAATCTTTTAGATACCCTTTCATCGAAAAAATACTGGCCTATGAAACTTTGTCTGAAACTGATTTTAATATAAAGCCAGGTAATACGATGTTTAGCCCTAATGTATTTGTCGATATTTCTGAGTTTATGGAAAAGAAAATATCAATTTTGAAGCTGTATGCATCTGAAATGGGTGAGTTTCCATTTCCGCGAAGTATAAAGGCGATTAAGTCTTTAGGGCATGTGAGAGGAGTACAAGCTGGATGTGATTCAGCAGAAGCGTTTATGTTGCTAAAAGAGATAATAAAATGAAGCAAACCTTAGTCATAGCCGAAGCGGGTGTTAACCATAATGGCTCACTTGAAATGGCGTTTAAGCTGGTCGATGCAGCTGTTGATGCTGGTGCTGATATTGTAAAGTTTCAAACGTTTAAAGCGAAAAACTTAGTGACCGCCGCTGCAGGTAAAGCACAGTATCAGATAGAGACTACCGGTAATAAAGAGTCACAGTTAGCAATGTTAACGCGCCTTGAATTAAGTTATGACGCTCATCATCAATTGCTTGAATATTGTGCTTTAAAAAACATTGAATTTTTATCGACCGCATTTGATTCTGAAAGCTTAGCGTTTTTAGTGAACGATATTAAGGTTAAAAGGCTAAAGATCCCTTCGGGTGAACTGACAAATAGTCCATTTATATTAGACCATGCCCGTACTGGCCTAGATATTATTTTGTCTACAGGAATGGCAACCCTAGAAGAAGTGAAAAACGCGCTGAGTGTTATTGCCTTTGGCTATGTTTCGTCATTAGATATGCCGCCTTCTTTGGCAAATTTTGAGCTTGCGTTTAGCTCAGATGAAGGTCAAAAAGCCTTATCGAGCAAAGTGACCATTTTACACTGCACAACAGAATATCCAGCACCATTTGAAGAAGTTAACTTAAATGTTATGGAGACATTAAAACGCAGTTTCGGTTTGCCGGTAGGTTATTCAGATCATACCAAAGGGATTGCAATTCCGATTGCGGCAGTGGCTAAAGAGGCTGTCGTTATTGAGAAACACTTTACCTTAGATTGTTCATTGCCTGGGCCCGATCATCGCGCTTCAATTGAGCCTTTGCAGTTAAAAATGATGGTCGAGTCAATTAGGCATGTCGAGCAAGCATTAGGTCATGGTATTAAAAAGCCGAGTCTTTCAGAAGTTAAAAACATTCCGATAGCGCGAAAAAGTATTGTGGCTCAAACAGATATTAAACAAGGCGAACCTTTTAATGTCAGAAATTTGACAATAAAAAGACCCGGAACGGGAATGTCACCTGATTTATTTTGGCAGCTTACCTCAGGGCAAGTTGCAACAAAGAGTTATCTGGTTGGGGATCTTATTGATGAATAAGCCATTAATCATGATTGGTTCAGGCGGCCATGCAAGTGTATTAATGGATTCGCTGAATTTAAGTGGCGAACGGGTTATTGCTTATATCTCTCCGAATAAAAACACCAGTACTCAAGTATTTGAAAAGATACAACATTTGAGTAATGATGAAGATATCAATCAGTTTAATCCCGATGACGTGTTATTGGTTAATGGTATTGGTAGTATGCCAAAACATAATAATCGGGAAAATGTGGCAACATTCTTTACTAAATTGGGTTTTAGCTTCACATCCGTTATATCACCATTGGCTATAGTGTCTCCTTCTTCCAAATTGGCACGGGGTGTGCAAGTTATGCATGGCGCGATTATTCAAGCGGGAGCCTGTATTGGTGAAGGTAGCATCATAAATACCGGCGCAATAATTGAGCATGATTGCGTTGTAGGTGCCAATAACCATATTGCTCCAAGGGCGACACTTTGTGGTGGGGTGCAAACCCTCAATAATGTTCATGTTGGTGTACATGCTTGTGTGATCCAGGGGGTGAATATTGGTGACCATGTCATTGTTGGCGCTGGCGCTACAGTTATAAAAAATATTGAAGATAAAGCCATTGTTTATGGGCACAGAGCGTTAATCATAAAAAAGGAATGAAATGTTATGAAAAAGCATTGGAAAGATGTTGCTTTAGCACCTAAGCAGTCCATTCGTGATGCTTTAGAAATCATTAACCTTCATGCCCTACAAGTTGCTTTGGTGGTCGATGAAAATGATCAATTAAAAGGTGTTGTTACCGATGGTGATATAAGACGTGCGTTATTAAATAACCTTACCTTAGATCAAACCGTGGATTTGGTGATGAACCATAATCCTATTACTGCTCAATTTGACACGCCGAAGCAAAAACTCATCCGTTTAATGGAACAGAAAAGCATTTTAGCCATACCATTGATTAAAGATGGCAGAGTGGCTGGTTTGCAAACGCTTAAACAGGCGTTGAACCAATCCTACTATGATAATCCTGTACTGATTATGGCCGGAGGCTTTGGTACGCGTTTACGTCCTCTGACTGATAATTGTCCCAAACCTATGTTAAAAGTCGGTAATAAACCGCTTTTAGAAATGACGATACTTAATTTTGCCAAAGCCGGTTTTGTGAATTTTTATATTTCTACTCATTTTATGCCAGAGCAAATAAAAGATTACTTTGGGGATGGTAGTCGCTTGAATGTCAACATTACCTATATTCATGAAGATTCCCCCTTAGGCACAGGTGGCGCTTTGGGTTTATTGCCAAATGATATACCTGATTTACCACTTATTATGATGAATGGTGATGTGTTAACTAAAGTCGATGTTCAGCGTTTACTCGAGTTTCACAATGAAAATCAAGCCCAGGCCACTATGTGTGTGAGGGAGTATGAGTACCAAATTCCCTATGGGGTGATTAATGGCAAAGGTAATGAAGTTGTGAGTATGGAAGAGAAGCCGACGCAACGATTTTTTGTCAATGCAGGTATCTATGTGGTGTCGCCTGAAATTATTAAGCAAGTGAGCGTAAACCAAGTGATTGATATGCCTACGCTACTAGATAACAAGATCCAAGTGGGTGGAAAAGTGCTTATGTTTCCATTGCATGAGTATTGGTTAGATATAGGACGGTTAGATGATTTTAATCGAGCACAAGCTGATATTTGCGCTTTAGGTATGAGTGAATGAAAACCGTTGTTGTCATTGGTTTGGGTGCTATTGCGGCGCGCCATCGAAAAAACGTTAAACAATTATTTCCCGAGGCAAAAATTTTTGCGGTTTCTGCTAGTGGGCGAGCTCTGGCTCAACCGATAGACGATGCAGAAGCGATTTTATTGAATTTAGATGAGATTATTCCGTTACTGCCGGATTTTGTGATTATCGCCTCTCCATCTTCGTTACATGCAAAGCACGCTATCACTTTAATTAATGCCAATATTCCGGTACTGGTTGAAAAGCCGATTGCTGCCACAACGGATCAAGCTGATGTTTTATTGGCAGTTTCAATGCAAAATCACACGCCAGTTGCTATCGGATATTGTTTACGTTTTATGCCAGCGGCATTAACGCTTAAACGCATTGTAGAAAGTAACTTGATTGGTGATATTTATCATTGCACTTGTAACGTAGGGCAGTACTTACCTGATTGGCGCCCTAATAAAGATTACCAAACCACTGTGTCTGCTAATGCTGAATTAGGCGGTGGCGTATTATTAGAACTGAGTCATGAGCTGGACTACTTGCAATGGTTGCTTGGGGATTTGCAATTTGAACATGCGATATTAAGAGGTTCAAAGGATCTTAATTTAGATGTTGAAGAGATTGCTGATATTACCTTATCAACAGTGTCAGGCACGATATGCCAACTGCATATGGATTTTCTGCAACATGTGCCGCAGCGTAAATGCCAGTTGATAGGGCATAATGGTCGAGTC
This sequence comes from Shewanella holmiensis, assembly GCF_025370255.1. Classification (GTDB taxonomy): domain Bacteria; phylum Pseudomonadota; class Gammaproteobacteria; order Enterobacterales; family Shewanellaceae; genus Shewanella; species Shewanella holmiensis. Next base: position 111,187 of record NZ_JAMTCD010000007.1, on the reverse strand, counting down.
GAGTGGGATTTGGTACAAAACACTGTCACTGTTTTTAATCATTGCGGTATTGAAGTGATTTATTCTGAGCCGACATGGGATAGAAATCTAATGTACGTCGATATGCTCAAGTCATTTATGACCCAAATTAACAATCAATCACATGATAACCATACCGTTTTACAAGCAGCAAAAACAATTGCATTAATCGATACGGTAAAAGATCGCGCGTGTTATAGAGGGCGAATATGAAAACATTTGCGTTTATTTTTGCTCGTGGTGGGTCAAAAGGGTTACCAAGAAAAAATATTAAGTTATTACAGGGGAAGCCACTTATCAATTATTCAATTGAAAGTGCGATATTGTCTCCTTTGATTGATAGAGTTTTTGTTTCTACAGAAGATGAAGAGATTGCAAAGATTGCAACTCAAGCTGGCGCAGAAGTGATTATTAGACCTGCTGAGTTAGCCAGTGACACCAGTGCTGAATGGCTGTCTTGGCAGCATGCGTGCCTTTGGGTAAAAGAAAAATATGGTGACTTCGATTACTTTGTTAGCTTGCCGGCGACAAGTCCACTACGTAGTAATGACGATATTACCGCCGCAATAGTTGCCATTTCATCTGAAAAAACAAACCAAATTGCTGATTTTGATGCTTGTATTTCAGTGACGCCCGCAAATCGTAGTCCCTTTTTTAATATGGTTGTTGTCGATACTTTTGGGCAGGTTTCGATGGTCAATCCGCTACACGGTAAATTTACCCGACGACAAGATGTACCAGCCGTTTTTGATATTACAACCGTGGTATATAGCACCACACCAGAATATGTTTTATCGAGTGAAAGCTTATTTAATGGCAGAGTAACTAGTATTGAAGTGCCAAAAGAAAGGGCGATTGATATTGATGATATTTATGATTTTATGATGGCTGAAACCATTTTGAAAGAAAGGGCAAAAAATGCATTCTAATAATCGATTTCTAGTTCTAGGTGCCGGCGGTTTGTTGGGTAAAACTGTGGTAGAAGCACTTTTAGCAAACAAGGCTGAAGTCATTGCGACAGATATTAATACTGACTCCTTGCTCGCTCATTTTGGTCTTGATAATGACCAACTTTCAATCGAGCATCTTGATGTAAATAACGAAGTTGAAGTTGTCTCATTTTTCCAAAATATAGAGCCTATCGATGGTGTGGTTAACTGTAGTTATCCACGCAACAAAGATTATGGTAAGAAGCTATTTGACGTTAGCTTAGCCAGTTTTAACGATAATATTTCTCTGCATTTAGGCGCGGCATTTTTAATCATGCAGCAAAGTGCCGCGTTGTTTTTAAGGCAAAATGCCCCGTTATCCATAGTAAATGTTTCTTCAATTTATGGCGTAGTTGCACCTAAATTTGAGATTTATGAAGATACCAACATGACTATGCCAGTCGAATATGCGGCAATAAAATCTGCAATTGTGCACTTGAATAAATACTTTGCCAGTTACATACACGATAGCCGTTTTAGAGTGAATAGTATTAGTCCTGGCGGCTTGTTTGACGCTCAACCTGATGCATTTTTAGATAAATATAAGCAATTAACCATGGGCGCAGGGATGTTAAACGCCACGGATATGACCGGATCTATTCTGTTTCTTCTTTCCGAACAATCAAAATACATTACTGGTCAGAATTTGATTATTGATGATGGATTTTCACTTTAATTATGCTGAATAAAGTAAAGTTTTGGTTAACCAGTTATCGTATCGGCCCAGATATACCACTGACGCATTTTTTGCTGCATTCAAGGCGACTGGGTTATTGGCTTTGTAAAAAAAAGTTCGCTAACTTCGATGAAGGCAGTGAAATGCGATATGGCAGTTATGCTATTTGCACTCAGCATATCACGATAGGTAAAAAGGTTATTATTCGCCCCTCCACTATGTTGTTCGCTTCAGGTCATGGTGCTCATACGCCTAATATTATTATTGAAGATTATGTTTTGATGGGATCTGGTGTGCATATTTATACGGCAAATCATGCTTATTCAGATCCATCTGTGGCGATATATTTTCAAGGCCATGAAAAAATAAAGCCTGTAAAAATATCCTATGGCGCTTGGCTGGGGGCTAATTGCATCATTTTACCTGGGGTGACGGTTGGGCGAAATAGTGTGGTTGGCGCAGGAAGCATTGTGACCAAAGATGTGCCTGACAATACTGTTGTAGCAGGACAGCCTGCTAAATTTATTAAAAAAATTGAATGACTTTAATTTTTTTAATACCAGTGTTTTTTGTCAAAATTACATAATGGCAGACATACCAGTAAACTATTTTACAGGGAATAAAGATAATTATGCAGATTGATACTGAAATCTTAAACATATTTGCGATCAGTGCATTTGATGAGTATTACTTACCGAGTATTAACCGATCGATGTTTGAGAAGTTGGATTCTAAGAGTTTGTTTGACAAACACTTTAAACAAAATTTTCAACAAGAAGACACACTGCATTTTATCATCGGATTAGATTCAGGCTTACTTGCTAATTATGTTCTATCAATGCCATTAGCAAAAGGTTCACAATATGTTTTTGTTGAAATAGATGAAGCGTTAGCTTTGTTAAATATCGATATTCCTCCAGAGAAAAACCAAGTTTCCGTTTGCAGTGCAGCTGAATTTGAAGAGATTATAAATGATAATCGAACCAGTGTTTTTCTTTCAAAGCGCCAATATGCCATTCATCGCTCTTTAGCTGCATCAGGCGATTATTTACCTCAATATGCCATATTGGCTACATATATTGAAAAGTTGATTAATGATGCTGTTTATCAAGAAAGTATCGGCTTCTCACAAAAAGTATTTTTTAGAGAACAGTTAAGAAATATTTGTGAAAATCATACTCAAGCATCTGAGTTAATTGGTGCTTTTGAAAATATGACTGCAATTGTTGTTGCTGGCGGGCCATCATTAGATGAAACCATTGGTTGGATAAAAGAAAATCAATCTAAATTGATTGTGTTTGCGGCATCTAGAGTGGCAGGGAAACTTTATACCGCAGGGATTACACCGCATATAATTGTGTCAGTTGACCCTGAAGATTTTAGTTTTGAAGTTAACCGAGGCATGTTGGAGTTAGCGAATAAGAGCTTGTTTGTTAATTCCTACCATGTAAGTTCAAGGCTTCTCTCTCAATGGCAAGGACACTCTTTATATATGGGGTCAAGGTTACCTTGGTCACAAAAAGTCGATCGCAATAATATTCAAACAATGGGGCCAACTGTAACCAACTCATCGGTTCATTTAGCAATAAAACTGGGTTTTAAACAGATATTACTAACAGGATCTGATTTTTGTTTTTCACCTACTGGCTTTACCCACGCTAAGGGCTCGCTTGAAACAAGTTTAGGACCTAACCTGGGTTTTATTGGTGAATGGGTAAAAACCTATGCAGGTCACTCGGCTGAAACCGTTGTACAGTTAAAAATGGCGTCAGAGTCACTGGCTGTCGATGTTGAAAATCACCCACATGTTTCAATTGTTAACCTTTCTAAAAATGCCACAGCAATAAATAATATCCCTTATCGCAACCATGATGAAATTGCCTTAACTGAGTGTAATTTAACCCCCGAAATGCTGTTAAATAAAGCCATTAAGCTTGGTTCTCAAGACAAGTTAACCGCTGATATTGAGGGTATATTAAGCCAAACCATAGCTGCTAATAAAGTCTTCAAAGAAATCGCTGATAAAACCTCTGAAGCGATACTATTACTTAAGTCTGTTTCTTCTGTCGATGCAGAGTTGCCAGAAATTACTCGGGTAACAAACTCAGTAGAGTCTATAGAATCTCATATCAATACTCAGTTTGCTGACTTTGCCAAGCTGATAAAATTTTATGGTTATTTAGAATTTTCAAAATTTTTAACCACCAAGAAAACTGAAGATTGGGATCAAAAGCACTTATTTGATATGTCATCAAATTATTATTTTGCTTTTAACACCATCGCGGTTGATTTATATCAACAAACACTCAACACCATTACTAGGATTAATTCGAGACTAGAAGAGATCGCGGTTAATAGTTCTATTGATTTACTTGCGAAGCAATGGCGAGAGGATGCCCAACCGGGAAGGGTCTTTATTTGGTTAAAGTTTAATGCCCTATCTGATTTTGATGAACGTGAATTATCAATTATTTCAGAGTTAAAAGCTGAGTATAAAGACCAATTTGAACGAAAACCTCAGGTATATATCGATGTTGTTAAAAATCAGTCAGCACCAAGAAAAATTCTTGAAAAAATAATCCATCTAGTGCAAATCAAGCATTTAGAAGGGTTGCAATATATGGTACGTAATTTAAAGTCGCTTGCTGAGTCAGACAGCGATGCTGATTACTTGTATCATTTAGCCTATTCGAATTTACTTCTACTACAGAATCAGCATCGTGAAGCGTTGACGTTTCTGCAAGCTTATAAAGGCGCTTATGACGAATTGATGTTAAAGCTGGTTTTGAAGTTAGCATTGGTATTATTGGAACTTGATTTAGCCAGTCAAACCTTAGAAAAAGTCATTAGATACAGTGACCAATATATGCCGCAATATGCTCATGTGTTGAGGTTGCAAGGTCAGTTTAACTTAGCGCTAAACGTCTATCTTGATTACTTAGATAAATATCCCGCAGATGTAGCAACGTGGTTGAAGCTAGGCATTTTTATGATTGATGTTAATCAGCTTGATGCTGCAGAAACGGCATTTATGAGTGCGTTAAATGCTGATCCTGAAAACCATGTTGCACAAGATTTTTTAAATAAAATTAAACAAGCACACAATCAAAAATAAATTTTTTGATTAATTACTGATGCCTTATATCGATGTATAAGGCTATTTAGCTGTATAATCTTTTGTTTACTGCCTATTCGCCGGAGCGCTATTTTTGTCTCATTCCTATATCCCTTTTGAATCCTATAAACGTAAATGGATTTTTAACCATAAAGATTTACCTGTCAGCGAAGATGACAAAGCATTCATCATGCCTTTGTCTGATAAGAGTGCCATGGAAGTCTGGAACAAATGGATTAGCAATAAAAGTAGCCGAGCGGAACAATTTTCTAAAGGTGATTGGCCCGCAAAGCAAGATGCTTGGAGTGCAACAGAGCATTGGCAATCAGCTTGGGATTCAATTGATAATCAATTGCCTGATGCCATTATTGAACATATTCAATGGCCTGATGATGCCAAAGTGTATTTTTGTTATGAAAAATATCAAGTAATTGAAACCCGTTGGGATGTATTTGTTCGCAATTGGAAATGTTTTTTGTTTTTTGATGATGGCCCATTATTGATTTCACCAAATCACAAACAAACTTTGATGTTTGAGCAAAATGGCCAGTATAAATTAGGCATTCGTGGTTAATTTATTTGATGGTTTTAGATCTTCCCTTCGTAGCTCCTTATTAAAAGAATCAATTACATGAAAGTATTATCTGTTTTAACGTTAACCGCTGCTCTACTGGTCAGTCCGTTACTCCATGCCAAAACCGTTTCTGGGGTTGATGTTCAGGAGGTTTTAACGATCCAGTCGAAAGAGCTGGTTTTAAATGGAGCTGGCGTTCGCAGTAAGTTTTTCATGGATTTATATGTTGGTAGCTTATATTTACCAACCCCCCAGGATAATTTAACGGCTGTGCTTGAGCAATCGGTTGCGGTGATTCGTTTGGATATTACGTCGGGCATGATCACCTCCGATAAAATGGTTGATGCTATCAGCGAAGGATTTGATGCTGCAACAAATGGCGACTCTTCGAGTATAAAAGCTGAAATCAGCCAGTTTATGGGGCTTTTCAATGCTGAAATTAAACAAGGTGATCAGTTTTCGTTCGTCTTAACCAAGAATGAAGGCGTTACCAGTTTCAAGAATGAGCAGCCTCAGGGAGAGGTGAAGGGGGAGTTATTTCGCCAAGCTTTGATAAAAATTTGGTTGGGTGATGCTCCCGCTCAGAACAGTTTGAAACAAAGTCTTTTAGGGCTTTAATATCTTATCTAGTAACCAGAAATGATGCGAACGCATCATTTCTAGTTCAACTTTAGATCTTGAACAAGTGTACTACTAAGCACTAAGCACTAAGCACTAAGCACTAAGCACTAAGCACTAAGCACTAAGCATCCTAAACTCTTGACATTCTTTCGGGGTAACTATGATTTGTCAGTTACCCTGAGTCTTATATTATCCAATTTTTAAAACTAAACCTTAATGAGTATGATCAATACTTATGCTTTAAAATCATTCCCAAGGGTAGAAATAGTCGAGGTTTTGCCTTTGTCATTGTAGGTTAAGCTGGATGAATTACGACTCGCCTGTAGAGCCTGGGAGAACCTATTCAAGGTTGCAATATTTAATTCAATTAAACTGGCATTTTGCTGATTGATATCTTTACAGACGGCTAAAATTGCTTTGGCGGCGGAAACTTTTTCAACTAATTCTGGATCAGTTGTCAGTAATGAATGTTCTGGATGATTAGCCAGAGATTCATCATTTGTTTTTAATGCTATCAGGCATTGTTGTTTCTCTTGGGCAAGTTTCAATAACTTGTCTGCATCTTGCGCTTGCAATGCTTGCTTTTCGGCAGAAATTAGAGACTTAAGCGACGTAAGAATACCGTGCTGATGTGAAAGTAAGGTTGAAAGTGCTGTCATACTGATACTCAGATTATTTTGCTTTGGAAATACCTGTCTATGACACCAATAGGTGCCTGATTCTCATACTATACTGTTCTCAAGAATAGACTAAAGCAAAAACTGTCCTTGTAGGCAGCTGCCGTCAAACGTCTGCTATTCTTCTTGGAACTTCAGTCCGCTAAGTTCAGCTTCAAAGCTTGCAATGTTGGCTGCAAGTTTTTCAGGGTCAACTTTATAGCGACCTTCAGAAATGGCTTGTTTGATTTCAGCCACCTTCTTTTGATCTATTTCGGGTAAGCTTGCCATTTTAGCCTGTGCACCTTGTAACTCTTGTGCTTGCGGCGTAATGCTTACCGAATCTGTTTTTACGTTTGCAGTTGCTGCCTGTGGTGCTGCTTTAGCTGCGTTGTTTGTTGATTTTGCATCACGCGCAGTAACTGGCGTAGGCGTAGCTGTTTTAAGTTTGTTAATGTCAATTGCCATGATAGGCTCCAGCGTTAATTTTGGTTTTCCAAACAGGCTATCGGCACTGTGGGGGAAAACTTTAGCTTATTTTACATTCTAACTTCTACTTCGCCAACGCCAATCACTGTGGCTTCTAATTCTCTGTTTGAGTTAACATTTTTAACTCTAATTGATTCACCTACATTTCCATCACGCATTGCTTCACCTAATGTCTTTATTTGTAAGTTCTGGCTGTTGGCGTAGATTGATACGGCATCGCCTTTACAGACAAAACATAAGTGGCTATTCAAAATGGGCGTTCCTTTATTAATTCTTCGTTTGGTTTTACTGCCTAAAACGTCATTAATATCCGCATAGAATTGCCCCCGAAGACTATACTGGTCAATATATTCGATTTGTAATTGCTGTTCTGTGAGTAAAGTATCTGGTGAGATGATTTCACTACTCACCACAACTGGAAACATGATTTCGACTCGAACTGATAAGTAAATCTGCCAAGGGTAATCATAATCTGGACTGTTGCAGCTTATTTTGACGGTATTGTTTCTGCCAATTTCGCGATCGCTGGCTAATTCAACGGTTATTGGGGCAAAACAGCGGGGCGGTGTCAGTCTGCCTTCTAAATTTTGTGGCGTAATGAGTAACTTAGCATTGGGTTCTAATTGAATTTTTTTTCTGACAACCTCTTCAGCCAATTGGCTAATGGTCGATAAGGAAGGTACGCTAGCATCTTCATTCGCAAAAACTGCTAATGAATTGAACAATAAATAGAAAAAACACAAAAAATATACTTTCATAGTGGAGATACTAGCTTGTTTTGCTAGATTGCACCTATACTTAATTTTACGTGAAATGATGAATAAGTTGCTAAGCTGTAATGACAGTAGATTGACTGCTTTAGTAGATTATTCTTGATTTATGATTTACAAGTAATAACAAGCAAAAAATATGCCTATATAAAGTAGCGGCATAACAAAGTGCATTAATTGGTTCAGTTTACTTGCGGGCGATGATTTTACATTGTCATATTCCGACAAGAAATCCAGTTTCAATTTATGTTTTGAAGCAAAACAGGCTAGTATCTATTTATTCGGATATTTTAATAAAAAAAGGCAGTGTTATGTCGAGTATCATGGAATCCGTCAACAAACGAACTCAATTAGTTGGTCAAAACCGATTAGAGTTACTGTTGTTTAAACTTAATGGACGTCAACGTTTTGGTATTAACGTTTTTAAAGTTAAAGAGGTACTTCAGTGCCCACCGTTAACGACTTTGCCCAAATTGAACCCGTTTGTTAAAGGTGTGGCACATATTCGTGGTGCGACTATTTCTGTTATCGATTTAAGTGCTGCTACTGGTGGTAGACCATTAACGTCTACTGAGAATTGCTTCATTATCATTTCTGAATACAACCGCAGTGTGCAGGGCTTTTTAGTCAGCTCGGTTGAACGGATTATTAATATGAATTGGGCTGCAATTATGCCTCCTCCACAGGGCGCAGGTCGTTATTCATATTTAACCGCAGTAACGGAAATTGAAGGTGAGCTTGTTGAGATTTTAGATGTTGAAAAAATTCTTGATGAAATATCACCCGTTAAAACGGCGATAAGTGAAGAAGTCAATGAGCAATTAACCATTGATAGAGAACAGCATTATCACATTATGGTGATTGATGACTCTGCGGTTGCTCGTAAGCAGATTATTCGTTCACTTGAGTCACTTCAGTTGCAAATTGATACCGCTAAAGATGGCCGTGAAGCGTTAGAAAAACTTAAAAACATTGCCAAAGAAATGGATGATGTTTCTGTCGAGATCCCTTTGATTATTTCAGATATTGAAATGCCAGAAATGGATGGATATACCCTTACTGCTGAAATCAGAGATGATCCAAAATTGAAAAATATTAAAGTCGTGCTGCATACTTCATTAAGTGGTGTGTTTAATCAGGCTATGGTACAAAAAGTTGGCGCGAATGACTTTATTGCAAAATTTAATCCAGATGAATTAGCCGCGGCAGTTAACAAACATTTAAGCTTATAATCATCGTCTATTGATCGCAGTAGACAACATGGCAAGTTCATGAGTATTGTTAATGCGTAAAAGCCCTAATGAAATAGGGCAACAATGACTCATTATATTAGGATGTGAATGTGACAGATAAATCACTCGCAGAAGCAGAATATAATCAATTTAGGTTGTTCCTAGAACAACACAGCGGCATCGTATTAGGTGAGAACAAACAATATCTAGTGCGGAGTCGTCTTGCGCCGTTAATGGGCAAGTACAATTTACCTTCACTCTCAGAAGTGGTTAAACATTCAATGAAACCGACAGAACGCCAGTTGCGTGCTGAGGTGATTGACGCTATGACCACTAATGAAACCTTGTGGTTTCGTGACCGTTATCCTTTTGATTTACTGCATAACACTTTGTTGCCTGAATACTCTAAATTAGGTCGTTCATTGCGTATATGGTCTGCTGCGTGTTCTTCTGGTCAAGAGCCGTACTCATTAGCAATGACGGCTTTAGAGTATCAGCAACGTAAACCTGGTGCACTGCCTGGCGGTATCACCATTCAGGCAACCGATTTGTCTCCGTCGATGTTGGAGCGTTGTAAAAATGCAGAATATGATGGTTTGGCATTAGCGCGTGGGTTATCTGAAGAGCGTAAGCGTCAGTTTTTTGATGCTTTACCTAACGGTAATATGAAAATCAAAGATAATGTGAAACGCTTAGTTAACTTTAGAGCACATAATTTACTTGAAAGTTATACGCTTCTTGGTAAGTACGACATTATATTTTGCCGCAATGTGCTGATTTATTTTGCCCCTGAGGCAAAGGCGAAAATTTTGCGGCAATTTGCTGCCGCATTAAATCCAAAAGGGATTTTATTTCTTGGAGCGTCAGAATCTATTGCTGGGTTAACAGATGAATTTGATATGGTTCGTTGTAATCCTGGCATTTATTATCAAAAGAAAACCTAGTTAATCTATTGAAAAGCATGTGTTATTGTTGATACATGCTTTCCTCTCTATATTTCCCCTCTATTAATAAATAATTGGCATAACCTTTGCTTTATATCTATCAGTTAGCTGATGGAGGCAATTTTATGGCGATTAATTTTGATAATGCACTTGGGGTACATCAATACTCTCTGGGTGTTAGGGCGCAACGCGCTGAAGTATTATCAAGCAACATAGCGAATTCAAATACCCCAGGGTATAAAGCGCGTGATGTCGATTTTGCCTCAGCGATGCAAGCAGCAAGTTCTCGTCAAAAAGGTTTGACGATGAGTTCTTCCAACGAAAAACATTTCGATTTAACTGCACTCAGTCAGCAGCATGTAAAGTTTCGAGTGCCCAATCAGCCTGATACGGGTGATGGAAATACGGTCGATATGCAGCAAGAACAATCCGCCTTTATGCAAAACTCTCTTGAATACCAAATGTCATTGGGGTTTTTAGAAAGTAAGTTTTCTGGAATGCGTAAAGCATTGCGAGGTGATTAACTATGAGCTTATTTAATATTTTTGATGTAGCGGGTTCAGGTATGACGGCTCAGTCTGTCAGGCTTAATACCACTGCAAGTAACATCGCCAACGCTGACTCTGTATCAAGTAGCATTGATAAAACATATCGAGCACGTCATCCCGTTTTTGAAGCTGAAATGGCAAAAGCGAATCACCAGCAATCTGGTGCCCATCGCGTTAACGTCAGTGGTATTGTTGAAAGTGATAAGCCCCTGATGAAAGAATTTGCACCAGATCATCCAATGGCTGATGGAGATGGCTTTATTTACAAGCCAAACGTGAATGTCATGGAAGAGATGGCCGATATGATTTCAGCGTCACGTTCGTATCAAATGAATGTTCAAGTAGCTGATGCCGCTAAATCTATGCTGCAACAAACACTTAGAATGGGTAAATAACATGACTATTGTAGGAGGTAAGTTGTGAGCCTCGTTAATCCTTATAGCAGTCAGTCTTTGCCGCAACAGGCATCGACATCAACGAATACCGGTACGGTAAGTAAAAACACTGTGCAGTCAAATTCGACTACCACAAGTACGGGTAATCCTTTTCTAGATGGTATTCGCTTACCAGAAAAACCGGAAACGCCTGAAGCGAAAGATCAAATGCTTAAGCAGGAAGATTTTTTTGCACTGCTCAGCCAACAGCTTTCGATGCAAGACCCGTTTAAGCCGGTTGATAATGATCAAATGATTGCACAAATGGCCTCGTTTTCAACGGTAGATGGTATTGCTAATTTAAATAAAGAAATTCTGAATTTAAATGGTGTGATGAGTTCTAGCCAAGCATTACAAGCGTCTAGTTTAGTGGGACGTAAAGTGTTAATCCCATCTGATACAGGTGCAATTACCGCAGGCAGTTCTGAAATAAAAGGTGTGGTAAGTACACCAGAAGCAATTGATAAGATTACGATTCGAATAGAAGATGAAGCTGGTCAATTGATTAAAACCTATGAAATTGATGGCAGTGCAGGCGGCAATGTGGATGTGGCCTGGGATGGATTAGATAAAAATGGTGAGCCTGTCGCTGAGGGAAGTTATTCCATTAAAGCGAGCGGTAAAGTTGATGGGCAATCACAAGACTTACCTGTGTCAACATATGCCCATGTGACTAGTGTTTCACTGGGTACTGCCGCAACTGGCGCTATTTTGAATTTACGTGGGATTGGCGGTATTAAGTTGACCGACGTACTCGCGGTATCTGAATCTTAACAATTTAACTTGTGACAAGAATTTGTCATTTAAGAAAACCTGATTATTTGAGGTGAAATATGTCTTTTAACATCGCACTAAGTGGTATCGCAGCCGCTCAAAAAGATTTAAATACCACAGCCAACAATATTGCTAACGTCAATACCATTGGTTTTAAAGAGTCACGTGCCGAATTTGCGGATGTTTACGCTAATTCAATCTTCTCAAACAGTAAAACGGCAGTGGGTGGTGGTACAACGACCACTCAGGTCGCACAACAATTTCACCAGGGAAGCTTGCAATTTACCAGTAATTCATTAGATATGGCGATCAGTGGTGGCGGTTTTTTTGTCACCTCATCTGAGCTTGGCACCCGTGATCAGTCATTTTCTCGTGCTGGTGCGTTTAAGGTAGATTCTGCAAATTATATGGTTGATTCGGCAGGTAATTTTTTACAAGGTTTTCCTGTCGATAAAGATGGTAATTCAACTTCAGTGAGTTTAACTACCACTCAGCCGATTAAAATCCCTGATACTGCTGGTAGTCCAGTAATGTCAGGTAAAGTCGGTTTACAAATGAATCTAAATGTAGGGGAGTCAGCACTAGACCCTGCAGCTTTTGACCCAACAAATCCCGATACATTTAATAATTCAACCTCTGTGACAATCTATGACTCATTGGGTGAATCACATATTATGACCACTTATTTTATTAAACCTGAAGAAGGGTCATATACCGGTGAAAGTAACTGGGTTGCTTACTACGCAGTCGATGGTAAACCGGTAAATCTAGATGGTGCTGCAGGACAGTATAGTGTTGATACCACAGGTGATGGTATTGTCGATGGTACTCGAAGCGCGCAAACTACTGGTGGATGGACTGGTGCTGTTATTAAATTTAATGATGCAGGCGCTTATACCGGTAGCGACCCTGCGGTAATAAAAACTGAAGTGTTGGGTGTTGGCGGCGCCAATGTATTAGGTCCCGGTGCTGATGGTTCTCAAGAAATTACTGTTAACTTTAATAATCCAACACAATATGCATCACCATTCGAAGTAACTGAGTTAACTCAAGACGGAACTACAGTTGGGCGTTTAACAAATGTGGGTATTGGTGCCGATGGACTGGTTACTGCAAGTTACAGTAACGGGTCTACTGTACCACTTTCAAGAGTAGCCCTAGTGCGATTTGCCAATGAGCAAGGCTTAACTCAAGTGGGTAATACATCTTGGAAAGCCAGTTTGGATTCTGGCCCTGCTTTAGCGGGTGAGGCTAATAGTGGTACTTTTGGTAGTATTCGTTCTTCAGCGCTTGAACAGTCGAATGTTGATTTAACCACTGAGTTAGTGGATTTGATTTCAGCGCAACGTAACTTCCAGGCCAATTCTAGAACGCTTGAAGTGAACAACACCTTAAACCAAACCGTGTTACAGATCAGATAGTTTTCGGCTATTTAAACAGCTAATATAGAGAGAGGTGTTGCCATTAGCGGCAACACCTTGCCTATTATAGTGGCTCATAAGCCTGAATAAATCTAACAGGTGTTTTTTTGACACTGTATATTTAATCTTCCTCGCGACAAACCCTTCCTACCAAATAGAATCAACGTCTTACGCGCACTTTAATTATTGGCACTCTGTTTGCATTAACTAGTTAATATCTTTACTTGAAGAATTATTGACGGAGCGGCAGATGGACAAATTTATGTATGTTGCAATGAGCGGCGCTAAACAAGGCATGAATGCTTTAGCGGTTCGTGCTAACAATTTAGCCAATGCCAACACTGATGGTTTTAAGTCTGACATGACCCAAGCAAGAGCGATGCAAGCGTTTGGTGAAGGCTTACCGACTCGCGTGTTTTCGATGATTGAAAGCCCAGGCACTAACTTTTCTTCAGGTCCAATTAAAAGTACCGGACGTGATTTAGACATTGCCATAAAAGGTGATGGCTGGATTGCGGTGCAGGCTGCCGATGGCTCAGAAGCATATACCCGAGCAGGCAGTTTGAAATTTGATAATACGGGTTTGCTTATCAATAGTCGCAATACCCCGATTATGGGCGATGCGGGGCCGATTGTGTTACCGCTTCCTATTGATAAAGTGCAAATTTCGCCAGAAGGGATTATCTCCGTCCGGCCTCAAGGCGCAACTGCTGAAGTGATTGAAGAAGTGGCCAGGATAAAGTTCGTTAATCCGGGTAACGACCAAATGATGCGCGGTGAAGATGGTCTGTTTCGCTTAATGTCAGGATTACCCGCCCCTAAAGACCCTATGGTTCAAGTAGAAAGCGGTGCCATTGAGGGCAGTAATGTTAATCCTGTACATGAAATGGTGGCGATGATCGACATTCAACGCCAGTACGAAATGCAAGTCAAAATGATGAAAAATGCGGAAGAAGCCGATCGAGCTTCTTCGTCGTTATTAAGAATTGGTTAGGAGTCTTAATTATGCATCCAGCTCTGTGGATTAGTAAAACGGGTTTAGACGCCCAACAAACTGATATTGCGGTGATCTCTAATAACGTCGCCAATGCCAGTACTATCGGCTACAAAAAAAGCCGCGCGGTGTTTGAAGATTTGCTTTATCAAACTATCAATCAGGCCGGTGGGATCAGTGCTGACAATACCAAATTACCTAACGGCTTAAATTTAGGCGCAGGTACTAAAGTGGTTGCGACTCAAAAAATGTTTACTCAGGGCAACATGCTAACGACAGACAACTCGTTAGATTTAATGATTGAAGGTCCTGGTTTTTTTGAAGTTCAAATGCCTGACGGTACAGCTGCTTATACCCGTAATGGTCAATTTAGCCTAGATGATACCGGACAGATTGTAACACCAGGATCAGGTTATGTATTACAGCCACCGATTACGATCCCAGAAGATGCGATGAGTATTACTGTATCAGCTGAAGGTGAAGTGTCAGTGAAGTTAGCCGGGGCGACAGACAGTCAAACCATTGGCCAGCTCACCATGACAGATTTCATTAATCCATCAGGGCTAGATCCTTTAGGTCAAAATTTATATACCGAAACCGGCGCCAGTGGCACACCTATTCAAGGGACGGCATCGTTAGATGGTTTAGGGGCAATTCGTCAGGGCGCGTTAGAGACATCTAATGTCAATGTGACTGAAGAGTTGGTGAATTTAATTCAAAGTCAGCGGATCTATGAAATGAACTCAAAAGTGATTTCAGCGGTAGATCAGATGTTGTCTTACGTTAATCAAAACCTATAAGGGGGCGGCGATGAGTAAATACCTAGCGTTAGCAGCCATGCTGCTGTTGGTCGGTTGTAGTTCTACTCAGAAAAAGCCGATCCCTGATGATCCGTTTTATGCGCCGGTTTATCCAGATGAGCCACGCACTCAAACTGTGGCGACGGGGTCTATTTATATGGACTCGCAAGCATCCAGTTTGTATTCAGATATTCGCGCCCATAAAGTTGGTGACATTATTACCGTGGTACTTAAAGAGTCTACCCAAGCAACAAAGAGCGCTAATAATGAATTGAAAAAAGGCAGTGATTTAAGTGTTGACCCAATTTATGCAGGTGGTGGCAATCTCACAATTAAAGGGGTGCCGTTAGATTTACGTTACTCCGATAGCATGAACACCAAGCGTGAAGCGGATGCCGATCAATCTAACAGTTTAGATGGCAGTATTTCAGCCAATGTGATGCAAGTTTTAGGTAACGGTAATTTAGTTATTCGGGGCGAAAAGTGGATTTCGATTAACAATGGTGACGAATTTATTCGTGTTACCGGCATTGTTCGTAGCCAAGATATTACGCCCGACAACACCATTGAATCAACGCGTGTAGCAAATGCCCGAATTCAATATAGCGGTACAGGCACTTTTGCCGACACTCAAAAAGTGGGCTGGTTAAGCTCGTTCTTTATGGGTGAGTGGTGGCCTTTCTAAGGGGTATGACATGAACATTAAACCAATTTTAGCCATGTTATTGACAGCATGTATGGTTATCGCTACACCTGTTGATGCACAGCGAATCAAAGATATTGCCAATGTACAGGGGGTGCGTAATAACCAGCTAGTGGGCTACGGTATTGTAGTGGGGTTACCTGGAACGGGTGAAAAAACCCGATATACAGAGCAAACATTTAAAACCATGCTAAAAAACTTTGGCATTAATTTACCTGACTCTGTTAGACCTAAAGTTAAAAACGTAGCTGTGGTTGCTGTTCATGCGGATATGCCAGCATTTATCAAACCAGGTCAAACTCTTGACGTTACCGTCTCGAGCATCGGTGAAGCTAAAAGTTTACGCGGAGGCACATTACTGCAAACCTTTTTGAAAGGGGTTGACGGTAATGTTTACGCCATCGCTCAGGGCAGCTTGGTTGTCAGTGGTTTTAGTGCTGAAGGATTGGATGGCTCTCAAGTTATTCAAAATACTCCAACGGTAGGCCGAATCCCCAGTGGTGCAATTGTTGAGCGAAGTGTGTTGTCACCTTTTGCTAGTGGCGATCATTTAACCTTTAACTTACGACGTGCCGACTTTTCAACCGCCAAAAGAACAGCCGATGCCATCAATGATTTACTCGGGCCAGGTATGGCACGTGCTTTAGATGCCAGTTCAATTCAAGTCAGTGCGCCAAGAGATGCTTCGCAGCGTGTATCGTTTTTAGCGACACTAGAAAATGTAGAAGTAGAGCCCGCAGATGAATCCGCTAAGGTTATCGTTAATTCTCGAACAGGTACGATTGTTGTCGGTAAAAATGTCCAGTTATTACCCGCTGCTGTAACGCACGGTGGATTGACGGTCACCATTGCTGAAGCTACGCAAGTGTCTCAACCTAATGCGTTAGCGGGCGGCCAAACCGTGGTGACCAGCAATAGCACCATTGATGTTGAGCAAAGCGATCGCCGCATGTTTATGTTTAACCCTGGTACCACGCTGGATGAGTTGGTTCGCGCAGTGAATTTAGTGGGGGCCGCGCCTTCTGATGTCTTAGCTATTCTAGAAGCGTTAAAGATGGCAGGCGCTTTGCATGGTGAACTTATCATCATCTAAAAATTGTCACTTTTTATGCGGTAGACAATTTAATAAGCCGACATCTGTAACGGGATTACTATGGAAAAGCTGTCAAATTCTTCGCACTTTCTGGATCTAGGAGGACTGGATTCACTCCGTGTTCAGGCCCAGAAAGACGAGAAGGGCGCGCTTAAAGAAGTCGCCAAGCAGTTTGAAGGTATCTTTATTCAAATGCTGATGAAAAGCATGCGCGATGCTAACGAAGCCTTTAAATCTGATAGTCCATTTAACAGCGATGCAACAGCATTCTATGAGCAAATGCGTGATCAGCAAATGTCGATGGATTTATCCAACAAAGGCATGTTGGGTTTGGCAGAGTTAATGGTGCATCAGCTTTCCCCCGATGACAGCCCTATGACTCCAGCTTCGGTATTACGTGGTAACAGCGATAATCGGGTTAATCCATCGATGTTTGTTAATAACCCAAGTGGATCAGAAGCTGTACCAACATTGCTTGCAGCTAATTCAGATGTTAATCCATCAGCTATTCCACTATCTGACCATGCGGCATTATCAGTGACGTCGGCATCTTCTAAACAGATGATGGATTTAATCTTAGCTGGCAAAGCACCTGCCAATCCGATAGACAAGGCTAACGGCAAGGACTTGCCGACGGCAATGGTTTCAAGTGATGTGGTACAACCCATAAAACGTCAACGTGAGCAGTTGAGTAAATTTAATGACCCACAGCATTTTATTTCAGTGCTTTATCCTCACGCAGAAAAAGCCGCGAAGCAACTGGGTACCACACCTGAAGTGTTAATTGCGCAATCAGCGTTAGAAACAGGTTGGGGACAAAAAGTTATCCGCAAACCAGACGGCACTATGAGTAACAATTTATTCAATATCAAAGCTGATAAACGTTGGGATGGCGACAAAACTACGGTTAACACGCTTGAGTTTGAAAAAGGAATTCCGGTTCAGCAACGTGCCGACTTCAGAATGTATGAAGATTTAGAGCAAAGTTTTACTGATTTCGTGTCGTTTATTTCACAAAACGATCGATACCAGGATGCTCGTAAAGTGGCTAATGAGCCACGTCAATTTATTCATGCTTTACAAAAAGCGGGTTACGCCACAGACCCTCAATATGCCAAAAAGGTGATCCGCGTTATGCAATCAGTCACAGAAGGGCTTAAGTCTGTCATACCAGGGGAGACTAAATAATGGCTATTGATCTATTAAACATTGCCCGTCAGGGCGTACTAGCATCTCAGTCACAACTGAGTGTCACCAGTAATAACATTAATAACGTAAATACCTTAGGTTATCACCGTCAAGTGGCTACTCAGGCCGCTACTGAATCACAACGTTTAGGTAATAGTTTTTACGGTACAGGCACTTATGTTTCAGACGTCAAAAGGGTGTACAACGAGTTTGCGGCACGTGAGTTACGTATCGGACAAACCAGTTTAAGTGCGGCTGAAGCCTCGTATTTAAAAATGAGTGAGTTAGATCAGCTTTATTCTCAAATTGGCAAGATGGTGCCTGCAGGGTTAAATGATTTTTTTGCCAGCATGAATAGCATAGCTGATTTACCCACTGATATGGCCATTCGAAGTAGTACTCTCGGTTCGGCTCAAAGCTTAGCAAAAACGCTAAACCAAATGCAGTCGCATTTAGATAATCAAACGAAACAGACTAATAGCCAAATTGAGTCAATGACTACCCGCATCAATGAAATTAGCAAAGAGCTGGGTAACATTAACTTAGAGCTAATGAAAACGGGCGGCCAGGATAGTCAGTTACTGGATAAACAGGATGCGTTGATTCAAGAGCTTAGCCAATATTCGCAAGTTAATGTGATTCCGTTAGATACCGGCGCTAAATCCATCATGTTAGGGGGTTCGGTGATGTTGGTGTCAGGTGAAGTGTCGATGTCAGTGGGCGTGACCACCGGCGACCCATATCCAAACGAGCCACGAATTACCGCTACCACAGGTAATCAATCACTTGTAATTGATCCTTCTAAATTAGGTGGCCAGTTAGGGGCTTTATTTGATTTTCGCTCCGATACCTTAGTGCCAGCAAGCCAAGAATTAGGTCAGCTAGCACTGGGTATTGCCGATGCGTTTAATGATATGCAATCTAAAGGTTTTGATTTAAACGGCAACATTGGTCAAAACATCTTTCGCGATATTAACGACCCATTAATGTCATCCGGTCGAGTGGGTGAATACTCTACTAATACCGGCACTGCAAAGCTAAGCGTGAATATTGACGATGTTGGTCAATTGAGTGGCGGCGGATATGAATTGTCATTCACCGCGCCAGCTACATATGAATTGAAAGATACTCAAACGGGAAACATTACTCCATTAACATTAAATCCACCAGGTGAATTGGTCGGCGGCGATGGCTTTACGATTAACATAGGTAGTGGAGCTATGGCTGATGGCGATAAATTTGAAATCCGTCCCACCTCAGGAGCGGCATCAGGATTAACGACAGTGATGACCGATCCTAAAGGGATTGCTGCTGCAGCGCCAAAAATCACTGCCGACGCAGCAAATTCAGGCGAGATGGATGTCAAAGTCAATAATATTAATCGCAATGCAGCTGGATTTCCGACAACGGGTGGTGAGTTGACTGTAAAAATTGACAGTGCGACGAATACCTTTGAAGTCTTTGATGCTGCAGGCACCTCTATCGCAGGGCCAAGCGCATTCACACCACCACAAATAAACACACCTTTTGGGTTCAGTTTTGAAATTGATGATAGGTCAGCCGCAGGTGTTTCTGACAGCTTTACCTTTGATTTATCGTTCGCCGAAGGTGACAACAGCAACGCAGTAGCCATGGCAGAGCTTGCTGATGCTAAATTAATGAATGGCGGAACAACCACATTAACGGGTGTTTTTGAAAATACCAAACTTGATGTGGGTAATAAAACCAAAGCAGCAGAAGTTCGTGTCGAATCCGCCGATGCCATTTATCAGCAAGCTTACAAACGCGTGCAAAGTGAATCCGGTGTAAACCTTGATGAGGAAGCGGCTAACTTAATGCGTTTTCAGCAATCTTATCAAGCCTCCGCACGAATTATGACCACTGCGCAACAATTATTTGACACTTTAATTAGTTCTGTTCGATAGGAGAATTAAATTATGCGTATTTCTACCGGGCAAATGTTTCATCAAAACACGACCAGTATTCTACAAAAGCAAACTGCAACCAATAAAATTTTAGATCAACTAAATTCAGGTAAAAAAGTAAATACCGCAGGCGATGATCCTGTAGCTGCAATTGTTATTGATAATTTAAAGCAAAAAAATGCCTTGGTTGGGCAGTTTGTCAAAAATATTGACTATGCAACAAATCATCTTTCAATGGCTGAAAGCAAACTTGGCAGTGCAGAATCGCTGATCACCAACATGCGTGAGCAACTCTTACGAGGGGCAAACGGCAGTTTGAGTTCGGTTGAGCGGCAAATGGTTGCCGATGAAATGAAGGCAAGCCTTGAAGAGTTAATGTCGATCGCTAATACCAAAGATGAATCGGGTAATTACTTGTTTGCAGGATTTAAGACTAACGAACCTCCTTTTGCTTTTGATAGTGCTGGAGCAATTGTTTATAGCGGTGATTCTGGTGTAAGGAAAAGTATTGTATCGCAAAATAGTAATGTAGCTACGAATGTTGCCGGTGATACGGCGTTTATGTCGGCCAAAAATCCACTTGGTGACTATGACGTCAACTATTTGGCATCACAGCAGGGGGATTTCAAACTTACTGGAGCAAGCATTGTAAACCCTGCTACTCACGTTGAAGATACATACACTTTTAGCTTCGTCGCAAACGGTACGGGTGTAGATTTGCAAGTCACTGATTCATCAGGCACTAATGTTACAACAGTGCCCAATTTTGACCCTAATAACCCTGTTAGTTTCAATGGTATAGAAGTGACATTATCTGGCGCACCTGTTGCCGGTGACAGTTTTACTCTAGAGCCTAAATCTGAAGTCAGTATTTTAGATTCGCTTCAGCAAGCAATAAAACTGCTTGAAACACCTGAAGCGACAAATACCCCTCAAGGGAAATCAAAGTTGGCACAACTATTGAATAGTATTGATAGTGGTCAAAATCAAGTCAGTACTGCAAGAGGTATTGCAGGTAATAACTTAAAGGCGCTTGAGAATATCACTAGCAACCATGAAGAAGAACTCATTATTAATAATAGTGCGTTATCTAAGTTAGAAGATTTAGACATGGCAGCTGCGTTCACTGAATTTGAAAAGCAACAATTAGCACTTAATGCAGTATCAAGTGTTTTTGGAAGAGTAGGCTCGCTTTCATTGTTTGATTACTTATAAGTAGTTGTCATTTAGAAAGCTCCATTATAGAAATCGTTAAATTGTAAAATTTAGCCAAGCTCCAAAGTCTTGGCAGCAAACTAGGAATGAGGAAATATTTATGGCTATTACAGTAAACACAAACGTAACTTCGATGAAGGCGCAAAAAAACTTAAACATGTCAACCGGTGCATTGAATACGTCAATGGAACGTTTATCCAGTGGTTTACGTATTAACAGTGCTAAAGATGATGCTGCTGGTTTAGCAATTTCTAACCGCTTGAATTCTCAAGTTCGTGGTTTAGAAGTCGGTATGCGTAATGCGAATGATGCCATTTCGATTGCACAAATCGCAGAAGGTGCGATGCAAGAGCAAACCAACATGTTGCAACGTATGCGCGACTTGACCATCCAATCTGAAAATGGTGCAAACAGCGCTGACGATTTAATTGCGTTAAAAGCTGAGATGGATCAGCTAGCAACAGAGATCACTGCGATTGGTAACAGTACGGCTTTTGGTAACACCAAATTAATGACAGGTGGCTTCTCTGGCGGTAAATTATTCCAAGTCGGTCATCAAGAGGGCGAGGATGTCACTGTTAAAGTGAACACCAACAATGCAAGTTCACTTTCGGTTGGGGCGTTAACTGTATTGACATCAGCGGGTCGTAATTCTGCTTTAGGTAAAATTGACAGTGCAATTAATAAAATTGACACCCAACGCGCAGCATTAGGTGCGGTGCAAAACCGTTTAGCACATAACATTGCTAACAGTGCTAATACCCAAGCTAACGTTGCAGATGCGAAAAGCCGTATCGTAGATGTGGATTTTGCAAAAGAAACCTCAACTATGACTAAGAACCAGGTTCTGCAGCAAACAGGTTCAGCAATGCTTGCACAAGCGAACCAATTACCTCAAGTTGCATTATCTCTATTAGGATAATTTGATAAATAGATATTAATCAGCCTCTACATAGAGGCTGATTTTGTTTGTGAAAGCCTCTAAATAGCTTCTGTACAGCTGATTCTTTAAAAATTTATTATTCTGTTAAATATTGTTTTCCCAGAAATTTTTTTATTCAATCGACTTTGAACAAAAAAAAGTCAAAAAAAGACTAAAGAATAAAAATGACTTGCCGTTACATATATTGTAACGAGCAAGACCTGTCTGACTTGAGCAAAGCAAACAGGCATATCTCAAGTCAGAATAAATATGAGGAAGCAATCATGGCTATCACAGTAAACACTAATGTTACATCATTAAAAGCACAGAAAAATTTGAATTCATCTTCTGGTGCACTTGCGACTTCTATGGAACGTTTGTCAAGTGGTTTGCGTATTAACAGCGCAAAAGACGATGCGGCAGGTCTGGCTATTTCTAACCGATTAAACTCTCAGGTTCGTGGTTTAGAGGTCGGTATGCGAAATGCAAACGATGCAATTTCAATTGCACAGATTGCTGAAGGCGCAATGCAAGAACAAACTAACATGCTGCAACGTATGCGTGACTTAGCAATCCAAGCTGAAAACGGTGCAAACAGTACTGACGATTTAGGTGCGTTAAAAGCTGAGATGGATCAATTAGCATTAGAAATTACCGCTATCGGCTCAACTACAGCGTTTGGTAATACCAAACTAATGACTGGTACTTTCTCTGCGGGTTCTAAATTCCAGGTTGGACATCAGGAAGGTGAAGATGTCACGATTAAAGTGAAGAAAACTGATGCGGGTACATTATCTGTTGGTTCACTTTCAGTTGCTACATCAACTGGCCGTAACGCTGCGCTAGGTAAAATCGACGCTGCGATTAAGAATATCGACACTCAACGTGCGGACTTAGGTGCGATTCAAAACCGTCTAAGCCATAACATCAGCAACAGTGCCAATACTCAAGCAAACGTTGCAGATGCTAAATCTCGTATTGTAGATGTCGATTTCGCCAAAGAAACATCAGCGATGACAAAGAACCAGGTACTTCAGCAAACGGGTTCTGCGATGTTAGCTCAGGCTAATCAGTTACCGCAAGTCGCGTTATCTTTACTATAATATAAGATAAGTCTGTCAGTATTAATAGGGAGATTCGCTTGCGTTTCTCCCTTTGTTGTCTCATAGATATATCTGTTTAAACAATGGACTGGCTGCAAGAACGATGTAAGTTGAGGTGGATCATGGAAATTCAAACAAGCAATAGTGCAAGTTTTATTGCCAGAGCTGAAACGACAAAATCTGATTTAAATAGTGTTCCTTTAAATACTAAAGCGATAAATACTAGCCAAGTAGAATTAGACCGAGTTTCACCAATTCAAGCGGTAAAATTGTCAGATGAAACTGCAACTGCAAACCAAAATAAAAATGAATCTTTAGATATTGTCGCTAAAGAGTTAACGGATATGGTTGCTATGATGCAAAAAGGATTGAAGTTTTCTGTTGATGAAGAGTCAGGAAAACAAGTGATTAAAGTGCAAGATATTGACTCTGGTGATATTATTCGTCAAATTCCAAGTGAGGAAGCTCTTCAACTTGCGGAGAAGTTAAGCGAAGTCTCTGGAATTTTAATGAAAATTGAAGTGTAAAGTTTACGCTTATTAAATATGTAATTTTGTTGAATTAAGCTTTGGAGGTTGTATGGCATTAACAGCGACAGGAATAGGCTCAGGCTTAGATATTTCGACTATTGTTAAGGTACTTGTTGATGCTGAGAAACTCCCAAAAGAAGCGATATTCAACAGAACCGAAGATAGAATTAACGCAAAAGTTTCCGCTATCGGAACCTTAAAAAGTGCGCTGTCAAATTTCCAAGATGCTGCAAAAAAGTTGCAGTCAGGCGAGTTACTTAGCCAACGTAAGGTTTCAACGGGTGATAGCCCATACTTTACAGCCAAAGCATCAAGTCTTGCTCAGTCAGGCTCTTACTCAATTAAGGTCGAGCAGCTTGCCCAAGCTCACAAGGTGGGAGGGGCACATGTTACTGATCCTAAAGCCGCTGTAGGGGAGGGAAGTTTAGATTTTTCGATCAACGGTGAAAACTTCTCTGTTGGAGTAGATCCCGCAGATGATTTATATGCTATAGCTGCAAAAGTTAATAGTGCATCAGATAACTCTGGTGTTGTTGCTACCGTGGTTAAAAGCGATGCTGGTAGTCAAATTGTGTTTAGTTCAGCTAAAACAGGTTTAGATAATCAAATTTCTGTTGTTGCAAACGACATAGCAGGTACTGGTTTGAATGATATGTTCAATGGTACCAATTTAAATACCTTAGTTGATGCAAAAAACTCAATTATCGAAGTTGATGGCCAAAAACTAACGTCTCAAAGTAATTCTGTCACAGATGCGATTGCCGGAATCACATTAGACCTTACAAAAGCGGATTTAAATTCAACTTCGACTCTTACGGTTGAACAAGACAATGAAGCGGTAAAAGAAAATTTAAAAAGCTTTGTTGAAACCTATAATTCACTACTGACGTCCATTGAAAAATTATCCTCTTATGATGCAGATAAGAAAACGGCTGCTGCGTTACAAGGGGACTCGATGATACGTTCTCTTGAGTCGCAATTAAGAAACATGGTCAGTGAAAGGGTCTCGGTTGATGGCAGTAATGTGGCGCTTTACGATATAGGTTTATCGACTGACCGCTACGGTAAATTGAATATTGATGAAGCTAAACTTGATGAAAGTATTGCCAATAATATGTCATCAATTGAAGGTTTGTTTTCAACACCCAGTACTGGTTTGGCGAATAGGTTCGATGAACTGGCCAATAACTATGTTAAAACTGGCGGTGTGATTGATAATCGGAAAAACTCTTATACTGAAGAAACCAAAAGGCTGACGCTTCAGCGTGAGTCATTTAGCCTTAAAATGGCGCAATTAGAATCAAGGTTATTAAAGCAGTTTAATGCAATGGATCTTGTGGTCGCTCAATTAAATCAACAAAGTGCCGGTCTCGTTGACCGCCTTAACTCCTTACCTGGGGCCGTATCTAAGAACTAATCGTTAGATTAGTTCTTGAAGATTTTTGAGTTTAGAATTCATTTTACGCTGAATAGAGGATGTTATTTTGTTCGATGAACTGAAGTTGATTAACGATAGAATAACTGAATTATTGTCAAATTTAGAGAAAATACCTGCTGAAAATGAAAATACGGATGAGTTGGTTCATTTATTGCAATTAGCAGTCATAGAGCGTCAAGTTTACGTTGATCGTTTGGCTAGCTTGCCATTTGATACTAATTTACGTGATGAAATCAGTGAGCAAATTGAATTAACCAATCGATTTAGTTTGATATCTGCAAAAATTATGAATAATCGTAAAGAGTTGTTAAGTCTTAGGCGCTCTACTAAGAAAAAAATTAATATGTATGAGTATGTAGATTCAAACAGGTAGGTAATTATGAGAGGATCTTTAAAGTCTTACAGAAAAGTTTCACTTGAGAGTGAAATAGCAGTGGCTTCTCCGCATAAAATTATTCAGATGATGTTTGCAGGCACGCTTGAGCGCTTGGCTCAATGTCGTTATGCTATTGAGCATAGTGACCTTGAGAAAAAAGGCATTTTAATTGGAAAGTCAATTGGTTTGATTAATGGTTTAAATAACAGTTTAAATATGGATGAAGGTGGTGAAATTTCAGTCAACTTAAGTCGTTTATATGACTTTATGTTGGTAAGACTATCCGAAGCTAATATCAATAACGATGTTCAAGCTGTTGATGATGTCACAGCTATTTTGAAAACGATTAAAGAAGGGTGGGATGCCATTCCACAAGATAAGCATCACATGACCTCAGAAGCAAGCTAGCCGCTTTAAGTTTTTGATGTTAAAGCGCTAATTAGTCAACACTAATTAGCGCTTTCTGCTTTTATATTAATGTGTATTTTCAAGTCGCTTCTATCTGTTTCTTGTTTGTAATAGCAAAATGCACTCATACGGAGCATGAAACTAGCTAACGTTATAAAAATCTGAGATTATGATGCTGGTGAGAAATTTTAGATAAAAATGTGATAGTTGCATGCAAAATAAGCGATTATACTCTAAAATTAGCGCGAGTATTAATTTGACCATGGTTCTACTTGCTTCTTGAAGTTGGTTAATACAATATTACTCTTCGCAAATATCTTTATACTGATAAGTTGTAATCGTGAAATTGATAAAGTGATTTATTTGGCTGACTTTATATAACGAGTCATCACAAATGTGATGATTTAATTCTTTGATTAATCCTTAGAATCTTAATAACTCCAGCGGAATATGTACCTATAAACAAGCTTTTGGCCCCTAAATGATGCAAATTGAACAACGAATCTTAATTGTCGGTACCGTTTCTGAGCGTGTAACACGCCTGTGCTGCATTTTTGAATTCTTAGGTGAACAATGTGACATTGTTTCTGTTGACGCCTTAATACCATTAATTGAAGAGTCTCGATACCGTGCCATTGTGCTTGTATCTGATGGTATGGTGACCGAAAGCATCAAAAACATCGCAACTATCGCACCATGGCAACCTTTGCTGCTGTTAGGTAATGCTCAGGTCGAGACATCAAACATTTTGGGTGTTATCGAAGAACCTTTCAATTATCCCCAACTTACTGAGCTATTACATTTTTGCCAGGTTTTTGGCCTAGCCAAGAAAGAGCAAGTTCCTACCAGTGGTAATCAAACTAAGTTATTTAGAAGTCTTGTTGGCCGAAGCCAAGGAATAGCGAATGTTCGCCATTTGATCAGCCAAGTAGCAAGTTCTGATGCGACAGTGCTGGTACTTGGGCAATCTGGTACGGGTAAAGAAGTGGTTGCGCGCAATATTCATTATATTTCTGAGCGCCGTGATGGCCCATTTATACCTGTTAACTGTGGCGCTATTCCGCCAGAGTTACTTGAAAGTGAGCTGTTTGGTCACGAAAAAGGCTCTTTCACTGGGGCGATATCTTCCCGTAAAGGTCGCTTTGAATTAGCCGAAGGCGGTACGCTATTTCTGGATGAAATAGGTGATATGCCATTGCAAATGCAAGTTAAATTGCTGCGTGTGCTTCAGGAACGCGTATTTGAGCGTGTGGGTGGTAGTAAAACCATTCAAACCGATGTGCGTGTTGTTGCCGCTACCCATCGTGATTTAGAAACCATGATTTCTGAAAATGAGTTTCGTGAAGATTTGTACTATCGTTTGAATGTTTTTCCTATCGAAATGCCGGCATTATGTGAGCGTCGTGACGACGTACCTCTACTGTTACAAGAGTTGGTCAGTAGAGTATTTAACGAAGGCCGAGGTAAAGTAAGGTTTACGCAGCGTGCAATCGAATCGCTTAAAGAACACGCTTGGTCTGGTAATGTGCGTGAATTATCGAATTTAGTTGAGCGTCTTACTATTTTGTATCCAGGCGGATTAGTTGATGTAAATGATTTACCGCAAAAGTATCGCCATATAGATGTGCCTGAATATTGTGTCGAAATTAGTGAAGAACAATTAGAAAGGGATGCTTTGGCATCAATTTTTAATGATGATGAGCCGATTGATATTCCCGAAACTCGCTTTCCGACAGAGATTCCTCCTGAGGGGGTAAATCTTAAAGATTTATTGGCTGAGTTAGAAATTGATATGATCAGGCAAGCGTTAGAATTGCAAGACAATGTAGTAGCAAGAGCCGCTGAAATGCTGGGCATTCGTCGTACTACCTTGGTTGAAAAAATGCGTAAATATGGCATGAGTAAAGAATAAAAATTTAACAGCGCCTATTTCAAACTAGCCTATAATACTTTCTAAAGCATATCGACTCGATATGCTTTATTTTTTTGGCACACTTAATGCAGTAACCCGTTAAATGTAATTCTTTTGACGGAGTCGTTATGCTAAACGCACACGCCATAACTCAGCAAAATCAAACAGATTTTCAGCAAAACATGTTTTCGCTGGAATCTTCTGCTGTGTCCTCAATGCGAGTCAATAGCGCTCCTGAGTTTCCACATGACAGTAAATTGACTTACGGTCAGTTTGCCAAAGTGCAAGAGGCCGCGAATATGTCAAATCAAATGGCGCATATTCTTCAAGCGCTCCCTTCTGGGGTGGTGATTATTAATGGCGATGGTGTCGTGACGTTAGCTAATCCAATGGCGGCAGAATTACTTGGTCGACCTTTACAAGGGCTACGCTGGTTTGAAATCATAAACCGGGCATTTTCTCCTCAGGACGATGATGGGCATGAAGTGTCATTAAAAAATGGCCGCAGAGTTAAGTTAGCCATCTCGCCATTGACTCCTGAACCTGGTCAGTTAATTGTGCTAACCGATTTAACAGAAACCCGCTTACTCCAGAAAAATTTATCGCATCTACAGCGTTTATCTGCGCTGGGTAAAATGGTGGCAACACTGGCACATCAAATTCGCACACCGTTATCAGCGGCATTACTTTATGCTTCAAATTTAGGTAACCCTAAACTTGCAGAACCTTCGAAAACGCGTTTTCAAACAAAATTGGTTGATCGTCTTAATGAGCTTGAACGTCAGGTCAACGATATGCTGCTGATGGCCAAAGGTCGTCAAGATGCGAAAGCTGATAATGTTGCAATCGCGCAAATCATCGATGTGGTAATGGCTAATTGTGAAGTGATTGCTCAGCGAAAATCGTGTGAAATTTTTCAAGAGTGTTTAACCGACGCAAGCCTAATAGCAAATGGTGATGCACTGAGTTCAGCGGTAAATAATTTAGTGATGAACAGCCTCGAAGCTGGTGCGACAAAAATAAAAATTTGTGCATTTGAAGATGATGAACAGGTTATTTTAGATGTTATCGATAATGGTAAAGGCCTTGACCCTAAAACCCAGCAACAGGTACTAGAGCCGTTTTTTACCACAAAAGCGCAGGGTACAGGTTTAGGGTTGGCTGTTGTGCAGTCTGTTGTACGCAATCATGGCGGTAAAATTCAATTATCCTGTAAGCCACAAATGGGTTGCCAGGTGAGGTTAAGTTTTCCTATGTCAAAAGTGGTTGATGCAGAGGCTAACGCTCAGGAGATTAATCATGTCTGAAGCAAAATTGCTGTTAGTTGAAGATGATGCTGATTTACGTGAAGCATTACTCGATACCTTACTGTTAGCCCATTATGAATGTGTTGATGTCGGCAGTGCTGAAGAAGCGATAATCGCCCTAAAGGCGAATCATTTTGATTTGGTGATCAGTGATGTGCAAATGGAAGGGATTGGCGGCATAGGTTTATTAAATTATTTACAGCAGGCTCAGCCGAAGTTACCGTTATTGCTCATGACAGCCTATGCAACCATCGACAGTGCCGTGAGTGCTATAAAATTAGGTGCCGTAGATTATTTAGCGAAACCTTTTGCACCAGAAGTATTATTAAATCAAGTATCAAGATACTTGCCACAAAAACAAAATACCGATCAACCTGTAGTGGCTGATGAGAAAAGCTTAGCATTATTGGCATTAGCCCAGCGAGTTGCAAACTCAGATGCTTCAGTCATGATCATGGGGCCGAGTGGCTCAGGTAAAGAAGTGCTAGCACGATATATTCATCAGCATAGTAGCCGTAAAGATGAACCGTTTATTGCGATTAATTGTGCCGCAATTCCTGAAAACATGCTCGAAGCTACTTTATTCGGTTATGAAAAAGGCGCGTTTACCGGAGCATACCAAGCTTGTCCTGGCAAATTTGAGCAAGCTCAGGGTGGGACACTATTGCTTGATGAAATTTCGGAAATGGAATTAGGTTTGCAAGCTAAGTTACTTCGAGTGTTGCAAGAGCGAGAAGTGGAACGTTTAGGTGGTCGTAAAACCATAAAACTTGATGTTAGAGTCTTAGCTACTTCGAACAGAGACTTAAAAGCCATTGCCAGTACTGGTGAATTTAGGGAAGATTTATATTATCGTATTAATGTGTTTCCGCTTACTTGGCCAGCGCTAAATCAACGGCCAGCTGATATTTTACCCTTGGCCAGACACCTGTTAGTGAAACATGCCAAGGCATTTAATATCAAACCTGTTCCTTCATTAGGTGAGGTAGCGACGCGTCGGTTGCTGGCGCATCGCTGGCCAGGAAATGTGCGGGAACTTGATAATGTCATTCAACGCGCCTTAATTTTACATGCTGGAGGTGAGATTTGTGAACAAGATATCATTATCGATTCTGCTGATGTCAGTATGCATCTAGATGCTCAACATACTGAAAAAACCACGGAAAATGAAGGGCTAGGCGGTGAATTACAAGCACAAGAACATGTCATTATTCTTGAAACGCTTAATCAATGTAATGGTAGTCGAAAACTTGTCGCAGAAAAATTAGGCATCAGTGCCAGAACACTTCGCTACAAAATGGCTAAAATGCGTGATGCGGGGATCCAGTTACCTGCATAAGCATCAAAACTGTTCGATTAATCCGCAACTCTATTGTTTTATCAACAAAGCTACACGTAAAAGGTAGCTTTTTTGCTTTATTCTTCATATTGGCACTCAACTTGCTTTATCCCTATTAACAGATCTAGTTATCGTCAAATAATCGACGAATGGGAGTACAGCATGCAGATTAACGCCAATCCATTACTTCAAGAAATGCAGTCGCTTCGTGGCGCGATTACACCATCTAATGCTTCGAGTATGGACTCGATCATTCGTCCTAATTTAACTCAGCAAATTAATAACACCAGCGGTGCTGATTTTGGCCAACTGCTCTCACAAGCTGTGGGGCATGTTAGTGGCTTGCAGCAAACATCATCAAATTTAGCGACTCGTTTAGACATGGGCGATTCAACCGTGACCTTGTCTGATACGGTCATTGCCCGAGAAAAATCGGGCGTGGCATTTGAAGCAACCGTTCAAGTGAGAAATAAACTGGTTGAAGCTTATAAAGAAATTATGAGCATGCCGGTTTAACGGGTGGCAAACACCGGTTCGCTGATGAAAAAGAATAATAGTAGGGGCATATTGTGAGCACAGACATAATGGTAGGTTCAGATGCGGCACTTGATGGCGGCATTCAGCAAGAGAATAAATCTGGCTTGCTGAGCAATATGGGCGGTGCAGATATGATGCGTCAGGTGACCATGATCTTGGCGTTGGCGGTGTGTTTAGCGCTAGCTGTTATTATCATGATGTGGGCGCAGGAACCTGAATACCGTCCACTGGGTAAGATGGAAACCTCTGAAATGATCCAAGTTTTGGACGTTTTAGATAAAAACAAAATCAAATACGAAATCAATGTTGATGTCGTTAAGGTTCCAGAAGATCAGTATCAAGATGTGAAATTGTTGCTTAGCAGAGCGGGTATCGAAAGCAGTACCCAAAATGATGATTACTTAAGTAAAGACAGCGGCTTTGGCGTTAGCCAACGCATGGAACAAGCGCGCTTAAAACATAGCCAAGAATTAAATCTTGCCCGCACGATTGAAGAGTTAAAAAGTATTAGCCGCGCTAAAGTTATTCTGGCGCTACCAAAAGAAAATGTGTTTGCTCGAAATGCATCAAAGCCAAGTGCTACCGTGGTTGTAAGCTTACGTCGAGGCGGTTTAGGACAAGAAGAAATTGATGCTATTGTTGATATCGTTGGTTCCGCAGTTCAAGGGTTAGAGCCTGCACGCGTAACAGTGACAGACTCAAATGGACGTTTATTAAATTCAGGCAGTCAAGATGGCGCATCAGCTCGTGCGCGCCGTGAATTAGAAATAGTGCAACAAAAAGAAGCTGAATACCGTAAAAAAATTGACTCAATTTTAATGCCTATTCTTGGCCCTGAAAATTATACCTCGCAAGTTGATGTGAATATGGACTTTACTGCCGTAGAACAAACATCAAAACGTTTTGACCCAGATTTACCTGCACTAAGAAGTGAAATGACCATTGAAAGTAACTCTTCGGGTGGCAGTACAGGCGGTATTCCTGGCGCACTTACTAATCAACCTCCAATGGATGCAGACATACCGATGGAAGCTGGTGGCGCATCTGAAACCACGAAATCTTCTGATACTCATCGCGAAGCCACTCGTAACTTTGATCATGACACAACCATTAGCCATACGCGTCAGCAGGTTGGTCAAGTGCGTAGAGTCAGTGTTTCTGTTGCACTAGATTTTAAACCAGGCCCCGCAGGTGAAGACGGTGTTGTTACGCGAGTACCACGTACGGAACAAGAACTGACAAACATTCGACGTTTATTAGAAGGCGCGGTTGGTTTTAGTAGCCAACGTGGTGATGCATTAGAGGTTGTTACCGTACCCTTCATGGATCAGTTGATGGAAGAATTACCTGAACCTGATATGTGGGAACAACCTTGGTTTTGGCGAGCTATCAAGTTAGTGCTAGGAGCCTTAGTTGTCTTGGTACTGATATTAACGGTTGTACGTCCAATGCTTAAACGCCTTATTAATCCTGATGGTGTTAATATGCCTGAAGATGTGCGTCTAGGGCATGAGCTCGCAGAGATTGAAGATCAATATGCTGCGGATACCTTGGGAATGCTCAACAGTAAAGAAGCCGAATACAGTTATGCTGATGACGGTTCAATTCTTATCCCTAACTTACATAAAGATGATGATATGATTAAGGCGATTCGTGCACTTGTTGCAAATGAACCTGAATTATCCACTCAAGTAGTTAAAAACTGGTTACAAGACAATGGCTAATGAAAAAGTAGACAAAGTAGAAAAAGCTGAAAAAGGCGCCTTTGATCCTGAGTCTTTATCTGGGATTGAAAAAACGGCTATTCTGTTGCTGAGTTTGAGCGAAGCCGATGCCGCGTCAATTTTAAAGCACCTTGAACCTAAACAAGTGCAAAAAGTTGGTATGTCTATGGCGGCAATGCAAGATTTTGGTCAAGAGAAAGTGATTGGCGTGCACAAGCTTTTTTTAGATGACATTCAAAAGTTTTCCTCAATAGGCTTTAACAGTGAAGAGTTTGTGCGAAAAGCATTAACCGCGGCACTGGGCGAAGATAAAGCGGGTAATTTGATTGAACAAATTATTATGGGCAGTGGTGCCAAAGGTCTTGACTCATTGAAATGGATGGATGCACGCCAAGTTGCCACCATTATTCAAAATGAGCATCCACAAATTCAAACCATTGTTTTATCTTATTTAGAACCGGATCAAGCCGCAGAGATTTTTAGCCAATTCCCTGAAAATACCCGACTTGATTTAATGATGCGAATTGCAAACCTTGAAGAAGTGCAGCCTGCGGCATTACAAGAATTAAACGATATCATGGAGAAACAATTTGCTGGTCAGGGCGGTGCACAGGCAGCCAAAATGGGTGGCTTAAAAGCTGCAGCCAACATTATGAACTACCTTGATACAGGGGTAGAAAGTCAGATTATGGAAACCATGCGTGAGTCTGACGAAGAAATGGCCCAGCAGATCCAGGATATGATGTTCGTATTCGAAAATCTCATTGATGTCGACGACCGAGGTATTCAAGCGCTTTTACGTGAGGTTCAGCAAGACATATTAATGAAAGCACTAAAAGGTGCCGATGAAGCCTTAAAAGAGAAAATTTTAGGTAACATGTCCAAACGTGCAGCTGAATTATTGCGTGACGATCTTGAAGCAATGGGGCCGATTCGTATTAGTGAAGTGGAAGTGGCACAAAAAGAAATTTTATCGATTGCCAGACGATTATCCGATAGTGGTGAAATCATGCTTGGCGGCGGTGGTGGAGAAGAGTTCCTTTAACCGCAGTAAAAGTATCATTACATAGGCATTTAAAATTGGTTTAACTATGACAGACTCAAAAATATCCAAAAAAGTGTTAAATGTTGAGGATGAACATGAGTTCAGCCATTGGCAATTGCCGGATGTGACGCTTGATAATGCCGATAAGCCTTCAAATTTGTACGGTAAAAAAGCTGGCGCCTATCAATCATCAACACCTGCGGTAGAGCAGGCGGTAAAAATGCCCACAATGGCGCAGATTGAAGAGATCAGAGCCGATGCTGAACGAGAAGGTTTTGAACAAGGTAAGCTAGATGGTTTTCAACAAGGGTTAGAACAAGGTCGATTAGAAGGTTTAGCCCAGGGACATGAAGAAGGTTTTGCTCAGGGGGAAATACAAGGGCATGAAGCCGGCACAATTAAGGCAGAGCAATTAATCGCTCAATTTACTCAATTAATAAACCAATTTGAACAGCCTTTAGCTGTGTTAGATGCCGAAGTAGAAGCCGAATTACTGGCTATGACACTCTCACTTGCTAAAGCTGTTGTGCAGCAAGAATTAAAAATGCACCCAGAGCATATTGCCGCAACTATTCGTCAAGGCGTTGATGCTTTACCTATAAAAGAGCAACGTGTAAAAGTGAGGTTGCACCCTGAAGATGTCAATTTAGTGACAACCTTATATGGCCAATCTCAATTAACTCAAAATGATTGGGTATTAGAAAGCGATCCGAGTTTATCCCAAGGTGACGTGTTTATTGAAAGCTTGCGTTCCACGGTCAATTTAACCTTAGCACAACGGATTGAGCAAATTTTTACTCATTTGGATGCGCAGTCGCTGCAACTTAGCCATCAAGTTAATCTAGCAAAACAAGATGATAGTGTTTATCGCTCAAAAACTGTAGATGACTTAGCCAATGCACTCACTAAAACACCTAACACTGATGAGCAAGATAGTGATGTGAATTCGGGGAAAGAAGAGAGCGTTGCTCACTCCCAAAGTGATATGCCAGCTTTGCAGCCAGAAGTAAATCTTCAAACGAAGAGCGCCCCCCTAAATCCAATCTCGGACGAGCGTTCTATGCTCAATAGCGATAATGCAGTGGATGCAGTTGATCAAGGTGAAGTCGATGATAAACCGTCAACATCAATTACTGAATAAACTAAAAGTTCATCACCAAAGTGTTGTGCCACTTAGGCCCATTGCCAGTGGTCAATTGGTGCGTGTTGTTGGCTTAACATTAGAAGCTACAGGATGCAGAGCCCCCGTTGGTAGTTTGTGCTCGATAGAAACCATGGTAGGTGAATTGATTGCAGAAGTGGTGGGTTTTGATGATAAATTACTCTATTTGATGCCAGTTGAAGAACTGCGCGGAGTCTTACCTGGAGCCCGTGTACAGCCTTTGGGTGAGCAATCCGGTTTAAGTGTTGGATTTAGCCTATTAGGCCGTGTGTTAGATGGCAGTGGTCAACCCTTAGATGGACTTGGTCCGTTAACAACCAATGAGCAAGCGTCTCGCCACCCTCCTTATATCAATCCACTTTCTCGCCGCGCGATAACCGAACCTTTAGATGTTGGCGTTCGTGCGATTAATGCGATGTTAACCGTGGGTAAAGGTCAGCGCATGGGGTTATTTGCAGGTTCTGGTGTCGGTAAAAGTGTGCTGTTAGGAATGATGACCCGCGGCTCTAATGCCGATGTAATTGTTGTTGGTCTAGTGGGCGAACGTGGTCGCGAGGTAAAAGAGTTTATTGAAGAGATTTTAGGTGAAGAGGGACGTGCACGTTCTGTGGTTGTAGCGGCTCCTGCTGATACTTCACCACTGATGCGTCTTAGAGCATGTGAAACATCTACCCGAATAGCAGAATATTTTCGAGACTTAGGCTACAACGTCCTACTATTGATGGATAGCTTAACCCGTTATGCTCAGGCGCAGCGTGAAGTCGCCTTGGCGATTGGAGAGCCGCCAGCGACTAAAGGCTATCCTCCTTCGGTATTCGCTAAATTACCTAGATTAGTTGAGCGAGCTGGTAACGGTGGTCCTGGACAAGGTTCAATTACCGCATTTTACACCGTATTAACTGAAGGTGATGATCAACAGGATCCTATTGCTGACGCATCACGCGCCATTTTAGACGGTCATATTGTGTTATCTCGTCGCCTGGCTGATTCAGGCCATTATCCTGCTATCGATATTGAGCAATCTATTAGTCGTGTGGCACCTATGGTTATCAGTGCTGAACATTTAGAAGCAATGCGCCGTGTAAAACAAATGTATTCTTTATATCAACAAAATCGTGATTTGATTTCCATTGGAGCCTATTCACAAGGTAGTGATCCTCGAATAGATAACGCTATTAGATTACAGCCTGCGATGAATGCGTTTTTACGTCAAGGCTTTAAAGATGCCATTAGTTTTGAAAATAGTGCCCTTATGATGAGCCAAATAGCGGGCCAATGTCAGAATTAATCCTTTCATTGCATAACGGTCTTTAGGAAAAAACATGGCAAGTGATCCGTTAATCATCGTCCTTAAATTAGCGACAGAAGCAGAAGAGCAAGCTGCAATGCAGCTTAAATCTGCTCAGTTTGAAAAACAAAAAAGACAAGGCCAATTAGATGCTTTAAATAATTACCGCCTTGATTACATGAAACAAATGAAAGGACAACAAGGTCAAAGCCTAAGTGCCAATCAATATCATCAATTCCATCAATTTATTAAGCAAGTCGATAACGCCATTATTCAGCAGGTGGCTGCAGTTCAAGATGCAGAGCAACAAGTAGGATACCGTCAAACTCATTGGTTGGAGAAACAGCAAAAACGCAAAGCCATTGAGATGTTACTCACGCAAAAAGCTCAAAAAGCTCAAATTGCAGAATCCAGACGCGAACAAAAAATGTCGGATGAATTTGCCATGCAACAATATATTCGCCAACGCCGAGACAAATAACGGTTTAATTCTCAAAAAATAATTGGCATCCATTTTGCTTCATACTCGTTATATTAAAATTAATCGTCAGTGAAGTGACGTTTTTCATTTTAGTTTATTGTGTTTTTATTCTAAAAAAACTTATATGGAAATGATGATTAATTTATTCTTTAGGTTGAGTTTGCGGAGCATATAATATGCAACAGATGAGCAATATCCTTTTAGCGGGTAACGGTACAAATAAGTCCTCGCAAGTAAAAGATACAATGCAAGTGTCTGATAATCAGTCATTCCTTTCTGTCTTTAATCAAGCTAACCAAACATCATCATTTAAAAATGCCGATTTAGCTGATACTAAAAAAACATCAGAGTTATCAGGCATCATGAGTACTGAAGTCGACTTGTCAGAGCCTATTGATGAAGGAGATGTTGCTCTCATTTTTGCTCAGCTTGATATGGCGCTGTCATTTGACAAGGTAAAAACAGACGGAAAAATTTTGCCGCATGACGATATTGCATCGAATGAAGACCAGGTGATGTTAGATGAAAGCGTCTTTGACTCAACAATTTTACCTATATTCGATGAGGCATTTGCCGAAGATACTCAAGCGGTAGAGGCTATATCAGGCAGTGAAATGATAACTGATGAATTATTTGTCGAAACAATTCATGCCCCTTTACCGGAAGAGTTAAATGCTGCTTATTTAACTTCTTTACCAGCTTCTCAAATGGAACAGCTTAAGACGTTTGCATCGTTAACAGAAGCAGAGCTCGCTTCGTTATCACATGATGATTTAGCTAAAATAGTCGATGACTTTAACTTACAGTCTCCTG
Source organism: Shewanella holmiensis (assembly GCF_025370255.1). Taxonomy (GTDB): domain Bacteria; phylum Pseudomonadota; class Gammaproteobacteria; order Enterobacterales; family Shewanellaceae; genus Shewanella; species Shewanella holmiensis. The sequence goes on along the minus strand of NZ_JAMTCD010000007.1, from coordinate 73,623 downwards.
TGCTTGATGATTCTATTCTTGATTTGGTTGATGTGGACTTGGTTGATGCAGACAAAGCAATCCAAGTTGCTCAGGTAACCACAGGGTTTACTACAGTAAAAGATGTCAGCAAAGAGTCGGCTGACAAGTTTGCAAAACAAAGTCAATCAGCCATCGCCGCATCTACAAGTGGCGATAAGGCGAATATTTTAGGTACAGAAACTGATTTATCGGGCAATGGCGCGACTCCTTCATTAGATGCCAGTAATAAAACTCAACTTTCGGTTGAGCTTATTAAACCTAATGCTGTAGCTGCAGGTGCTACTTCAGCAACACTTGATAAAGCCCTAATCTTTGATGGTTTATCTACCGTTGAAGAAAGTGTTGATACAAAGGCTTTGCAAAATCAAAGTAGCTTTACTCCCATTCATAAAAGTGATGTCCCTCAGTTTCAATTAGCATTAAAACAACATGGCGAGTCTCAAGTGCAAATGCAGGAGATGATCCAGCGTTTTTCTCCCGTAATGAAACAGCAATTAATTACCATGGTGAGCAATGGCATCCAGCAGGCTGAGATACGTTTAGATCCTCCTGAGCTAGGCCATTTAATGGTCAAGATTCAGGTTCATGGTGATCAAACACAAGTGCAGTTCCATGTTGCTCAAACTCAAACCAGAGATTTAATTGAGCAGGCTATTCCGCGCTTAAGGGAAATGTTAGCTCAAGAGGGATTACAACTTGCGGATAGTCAGGTTTCTCAAGGTGGTGGGGGGCGTGATGGCCAATCACAAGAATCATCTCAAGGCACAAGCCAACAACATGATTTGGATGAAAATTCAGCATTAGAGCATACAATGTTTCAAAATCATTCAGAGAGTTTGCAATCAGGTATAGATTATTACGCTTAAGTCGGTAACCTATAGAGATATTATTATGTATTCGGTTAATACTAAATATAATTAACCTCTGTTATGTCGCTCAAGCGTGTTAGGAAGTGTAATGGCTGAAGAATTAGAACTTAATGAAACAAATGCGGAACCTAAAAAGGGAAATAAATTAATTCTTTTTGGCGGTATTGGCATTGTTGTCGCAATCCTTATAGGTGTTGGAGCATGGTTTTTTCTCGGTTCTGACGACCAAACTGTCGCAGCTGATTCCAGTGACTCTGCTGCAGGTTCTTCGGAACAAATGGAGTCTAAGACTTCAGGACTTGAAGCTAATTATGTTGGAATGCCAAGGCCTTTTTTGTTCAATTTGCCTGGGGTTGACCGAGCACGTTTAGTTGAAATTAAAGTACAGTTAATGGTTCGTGGAACGGATGATGAAACAATGGTCAAAAAACACATCCCATTAATAGAAGATGCTTTATTAACCACATTTAGTGGTGCCGATGTGCAGAAATTAAGCACGCAAGCGGGCAAAGATGAAATGCGGCAATTAGCCCTGTTGAGTGTGCAAAACACATTACAATCCGTAACCGGTAAAACCGTGGTTGAAAAAGTGTTGTTTACCGGTTTTGTAATGCAGTAATCCTGACTGGATAGTTAAGGTGATGATGTGAGTGATTTATTAAGCCAAGACGAAATTGATGCGCTTCTTCATGGAGTTGATGATGTTGATGAAGACGACATAGATGACGGTGGAAATGATGCGAGGTCGTATGACTTTTCATCTCAAGACCGGATCGTCCGTGGCCGTATGCCAACGTTGGAAATTGTTAATGAGCGTTTTGCGCGTCATTTGCGGATCAGTATGTTCAATATGATGCGTCGTGCCGCTGAAGTGTCAATTAATGGCGTTCAAATGTTAAAGTTTGGCGAGTACGTACACACACTTTTCGTGCCTACTAGCTTAAATATGGTGCGTTTTAGTCCATTAAAAGGCACCGCGCTAATTACCATGGAAGCTCGATTGGTGTTTATACTAGTGGACAACTTTTTTGGCGGTGATGGTCGTTTCCATGCCAAAATTGAAGGTCGAGAATTCACCCCAACAGAACGCCGCATTGTTCAGTTATTATTAAAAATTATTTTTGAAGATTATAAAGATGCTTGGGCTCCGGTAATGGATGTCGAGTTTGAATATTTGGATTCAGAAGTTAACCCCGCGATGGCTAACATCGTCAGTCCTACGGAAGTGGTTGTGATTAACTCTTTCCATATTGAGGTCGATGGTGGTGGCGGTGATTTTCACATCACCTTACCTTATTCCATGATAGAACCTATCCGTGAGCTGCTGGATGCGGGCGTACAAAGTGATAAACAAGATACAGATATGCGTTGGTCTCAGGCTTTACGAGATGAAATCATGGATGTGCAAGTCGGCTTTGACGCTAATATTATTGAACATGAGTTAAAGCTTCGCGATGTAATGGATTTTAAAGCGGGTGATATTATCCCTATTGAATTGCCTGAACACATTATGATGCGCATTGAAGATTTACCAACATACCGTTGTAAACTGGGGAAATCTCGCGATAATTTAGCGCTTAAAATTAGTGAAAAAATACCACGACCAGAAACGGTTAAGTCAGAATTACAATTGGTAACACGCAAAGGTAAGTCGCGTGATATTTCAGATTTATAAGGTGAAGTGATGAGTACTGAAGATACTGGTGATGATTGGGCCGCAGCCATGGCAGAGCAAGCTATTGAAGAGGCTCAGCAAGTTGAACTTGATGAATTAGTTGATGATTCTAAGCCTATTTCGAAAGAAGATGCGGCAAAATTAGATTCTATTCTTGATATTCCAGTGACGATTTCAATGGAAGTCGGGCGCAGTTTTATTAGCATCCGCAATTTGTTGCAACTTAACCAAGGTTCGGTAGTTGAATTAGACCGCGTCGCAGGTGAACCATTGGATGTGATGGTCAATGGTACTTTGATTGCCCATGGTGAAGTGGTTGTCGTCAATGATAAGTTTGGTATTCGACTCACAGATGTCATTAGCCAAACAGAGCGGATTAAGAAACTCAAATAAGATCAGTTTGTTGCTTTATTGATCTGTATTTAACGACAACCACTAAACTGTTTTATGCCTCAGATTGTTGCTAAAACATTTAGTGGTGTCTGGTTCAAGGATTAATTGTGTCATATCTTACGGTTCTTTTATCTAACGCAGCAGTCGCTATTGAAGAAACAACGGCTTCACAAGTTGTTTCGTCTGGCAGTAATAGCACAAGTTATGTGTCTACATTCGCCAACATGTTAGGTGGATTAATCGTTGTTATCGCGTTAATCTTTTTACTCGCCTACATAGTCAAAAGGCTTAATCTTGTTCCGAGTCAAAATGCAGTAATTAAAACGATTGCAATGACGCAAGTTGGACAAAAAGAAAAGTTGATGGTAGTTGAAATTAATCAACAACAATACCTCCTAGGCGTGACGCCACATCAAATAAATCTACTCGATAAATTAGCTCAACCGATTGAAGAATCAAACCACTCATTTGCGAAGAATTTACAACAAGCTAAGGAAAGACATCATGAGTAAAGGGTTGCAAGGTCTATTCTGGGGCTTTATTGCCGCAGCCTTTATTTGGTCTTCAGGTGCGGCGGCTCAAGATGGGATTTTACCTGCATTAACGGTCACAACCGGTGCCGATGGTGCTACCGAATACTCAGTGACAATGCAGATTTTGCTGTTAATGACGGCAATGAGTTTTATTCCTGCAATGGTCATTATGTTGACGTCTTTTACCCGAATTATTGTGGTGTTATCTATTCTTCGTCAGGCATTGGGGCTACAACAAACGCCATCGAATCAGGTATTGATTGGCATCAGTATGTTCATGACTTTTTTTATCATGGCGCCCGTGTTTGATAAAATTTATGCTGAAGCGGTTGAACCGTACATGAATGAGTCGATGACGTTAAATCAAGCCTATGATGTGGGTAAAGAGCCGATAAAAGCGTTTATGTTATCTCAGGTTAGAACCACAGACTTAACAACTTTCATCGAAATATCAGGCTATAAAGACATTAAATCGCCTGAACAAGCGCCAATGAGCGTCATTATTCCCGCCTTTATTACCAGTGAATTAAAAACCGCATTTCAAATTGGTTTCATGTTGTTCGTGCCATTTTTGGTGTTAGATTTGGTGGTAGCGAGTATTTTGATGGCAATGGGTATGATGATGCTATCGCCAATGATTGTGTCATTGCCCTTTAAGATAATGCTATTTGTATTGGTTGATGGTTGGAGTTTAGTTATGGGAACCTTAGCCAATAGCTTTGGGATATAGGAGGGGATATGTCTCCTGAGTCCTTAATTGATATTTTTCGAGAAGCGCTGTCGATTATTGTATTGATTGTATCGGCCATCATTTTACCTGGCTTAGCGATTGGTTTAGTGGTCGCTGTGTTCCAAGCTGCCACCTCTATTAACGAACAAACCTTAAGCTTTTTACCTCGATTATTAGTTACCTTGTTTGCGCTGATGTTTTTAGGGCACTGGCTAATACAAACAATGGTCGATTTCTTTCTGGAAATGGTTAATCTTATTCCCGTAGTGATAGGTTAAGTTAATGGACATTTTGTTTGATGAAATCAGTCAGACAATTGCCATGTACCTATGGCCGCTTTTTCGTATTTCTGCGATGTTAATGACCATGACGGTTTTCGGCGCGAATACCACTCCATCACGTGTTAGATTAATGCTGTCCGTCGCTTTTACTTTTGCAATCGTACCCGTGCTTCCTCCTGTTGAAAACGTTGAATTATTTGCACTGAGCTCAGTATTTATTACCTTACAGCAAATTTTGATAGGCACTGCCATGGGCTTTGTCAGTTTGATGATGATGCAAACGTTTGTGTTAACTGGTCAAATTATTGGTATGCAAACCAGTTTAGGTTTTGCGTCTATGGTTGATCCCGGCTCGGGTGAACAGACGCCAGTTGTCAGTAATACATTCTTGTTACTTGCAACATTAATTTTTTTGGCTGTGGATGGGCATTTATTGATGTTTCGTATGATGGTGGCCAGTTTTGAAACTATTCCCGTTTCAAACCAAGGCATTAATATATCCACTTATAGAAGTCTGGCTGAGTGGGGCGGTTATATGTTTGGCGCAGCACTCACCATGTCAATTTCAGCCATCGTGGCTTTGTTATTAATTAACTTGTCTTTTGGCGTAATGACTCGGGCATCACCCCAATTAAATATTTTCTCTATTGGTTTTCCTGTCACTATGGTCAGTGGCTTGTTGATTCTATGGTTAACTTTGGGGCCAATTATGGCTCACTTTGATGAGGTGTGGTTGGCTGCGCAATTATTGATGTGTGATATTTTACAACTGCAATGTCAAATTGATGGTGATGTGACTTTTTAAGGATGCTGTAAATGTCAGAAGCTGATAGTGGTCAAGAACGCACAGAGCAGCCTACCAGTAAGCGCCTTGAACAGGCGCGTGAAAAAGGTCAGGTTGCTCGCTCTAAAGAGTTAGGCACTGCTGCTGTATTGCTTGCTGCATCGGTTGGTTTTGCCATAACAGGACCGGCGATTGCCACAAGTTTATACAATATGATGAAACAAATTTTTACCATGGAACGGGCTCAAATCTTTGATACTAACTCTATGTATCGAGTGTGGGGAGTTGTTGGTAATGAGCTTGCGTGGTCATTATTTAGCTTTATTGCCTTATTAGCCTTGGTGTCATTTTTAGGTAATATTGTGCTCGGAGGCATGTCTTTTTCAGTCAAAGCCTTCATGCCTAAAGGCAGTAAAATGAACCCTATGAATGGCTTTAAGCGCATGTTTGGTACTCAAGCTTTGGTTGAATTAACCAAAGGTATTGCCAAGTTTTCTGTGGTTGCAGTGGCAGCTTATTTATTACTAGATATCTATTTTTACGATATTTTAACCCTTTCAAGCGATCATCTTCCCGGTAATGTCTACCATGCATTAGATTTGCTGGTATGGATGTTTATTGTATTGTGTTCTTCTATGTTGTTAATTGTTGTGATTGATGTGCCTTTTCAAATTTGGAATCACAACAAACAGCTCAAAATGACCAAACAAGAAATTAAAGATGAATATAAAGACTCAGAAGGTCAGCCGGAAATCAAAGGTCGAGTAAGGCAAATGCAGCGTGAAATCGCTCAGCGAAGAATGATGGCCGAAGTTCCTAATGCAGATGTTATTGTGGTAAACCCTGAGCATTATGCCGTAGCGGTGAAATATGATGTTAGCCGTTCATCTGCGCCATTTTTGATTGCTAAAGGTGTTGATGATGTTGCGTTTAAAATTCGTGAGATAGCCCGTGAACATGATGTTGCCATTGTTTCAGCTCCGCCATTAGCGCGAGCGATATATCACACAACTAAAGTAGATCAGCAAGTACCAGAGGGCTTATTTACGGCAGTCGCTCAAGTGCTAGCCTATGTATTTCAATTAAAACAATATCAAAAAGGTAAGGGGCGTCGGCCAACTCCTGTGCCGCTAAAACAACCTATTCCAGATGATTTAAAACACTAATACTTTCTGATGTTATACGGATTGGCTTAGTTCTTGCTTTTACTGTTTGAACGTGTCAAAAACTCATCAGTAAAAGGCCTTCGTTAATGGATGCAAAAGCAGCTTTAGGGCAATTCAAACAAATTAGACTATCCACTTTTAAGGGCATAGGTACGCCGTTATTAGTGTTGGCTGCTCTCGGAATGGTCGTTTTACCTATTCCGCCATTCTTATTGGACATCTTGTTTTCATTTAATATTGCCCTCGCGTTAGTGGTTCTTTTAGTGGCGATTTATACCGACAGACCCCTCGATTTTGCTGCATTCCCAACCGTATTACTTGTTGCAACCTTATTAAGATTAGCCTTAAACGTGGCCTCGACCCGTGTGGTATTACTTGAAGGACACAATGGCGCAGACGCTGCAGGTAAAGTGATTGAAGCGTTTGGTTCAGTGGTAATTGGTGGCAATTATGCCGTTGGTTTAGTGGTGTTTTTAATTCTAATTATTATTAACTTTGCAGTAGTAACCAAAGGTGCAGGACGGATATCAGAAGTCAGCGCGCGTTTCACGTTAGATGCTATGCCAGGTAAACAAATGGCCATTGATGCCGATTTGAACGCGGGTATTTTAAATCAAGAACAAGCAAGAGTTCGCCGAGAGGAAGTGACGCGTGAAGCGGACTTCTATGGGGCGATGGACGGTGCGTCAAAGTTTGTAAAAGGTGATGCAGTCGCGGGTATTATGATTCTAGTTATCAACATACTAGGCGGCTTTATGATAGGTATGGTTCAACATGGGCTTGATTTTTCAAGTGCGGTTGAAATTTATACCTTACTGACAATTGGTGATGGCTTGGTGGCACAAATACCAGGCTTATTACTCTCCATTGCAGCGGCCTTAATGGTTACTCGTCAAAATGAGTCTGGTGATATGGGCCAGATGATGATGAGCCAAATGTTTGACAATCCAAAGTCATTATCTATCGCAGCCGGTTTGTTATTTGTGATGGGTATTGTACCTGGTATGCCTCACGTTGCTTTTTTAAGTTTTGCTGCAATTACAGCTGGCGCAGCCTATTTTGTGCATAAGCGAATTAAAGATAAGAAAGCACAGGCATTAGAGTTAGTGAAGAAAGGTCCGGTTGATGTTAAAGATAAAGAGCCTAAAGAACTGAGCTGGGATGATGTGCGCCACGTTGATACTATCGGGTTAGAAGTCGGCTATAGACTGATCCCCTTGGTTGATAAAGGTCAAGGTGGTGAATTGTTAAGCAGAATTAAAGGTGTACGTAAAAAATTATCCCAGGAACTTGGATTTTTAGTGCCAGCGGTACATATTCGTGACAATCTAGACCTTTCACCTAATTCATACCGAATTCAGTTGATGGGTGTCGTGGTAGGCGAAGCCGAGGTGAGACACGACTGCGAGCTCGCCATTAATCCTGGACAGGTTTACGGCAAATTAGATGGTATTGAAACAACCGACCCCGCATTTGGTTTGGAAGCCGTCTGGATTGCACCTGAGCAGCGCGAGCATGCACAAACGCTAGGCTATACGGTGGTTGACACCGCAACAGTGGTAGCAACGCATATTAGCCAACTTTTGAGTAATAATGCGGCCAAGCTATTAGGATACGAAGAAGTCCAGCAGCTAATGGATATGTTAGCCAAGCAATCACCTAAACTAGTTGATGGCTTTATCCCAGACATTATGTCATTAGGTAATGTGGTCAAGGTTATGCAAAATCTACTGAATGAAGGTGTGTCAGTAAGGGATTTACGCACTATTGTGCAAACATTATTAGAGTACGGCACTAAGAGCAATGATACCGAAGTGTTGACCGCTGCAGTCCGTATCGCGTTAAAACGCATGATAGTCCAAGAAATATCAGGTCCAGAATTAGAGATCCCAGTCATTACTTTGGCGCCAGAGTTGGAACAGATGTTGCATAAGTCTATGCAGGCGACAGGAGGCGAAGGTCCAAATATTGAACCAGGCCTCGCAGAACGTATGCAGCAGTCATTGTTAGATGCTTCACAGAAGCAAGAAATGGTCGGTCAACCAGCCATTTTATTGACATCAGGTATGCTACGTTCCACCCTGTCAAGATTTGTTAAATACACTATTCCAAATTTACGGGTGATTTCATATCAAGAAATCCCAGATGAGAAACAGATACGCATTGTTTCAGCCGTCGGCCAATAGTGATAACGTCAGATAAAAGAGGTGCGTAGTGAAAATTAAACGATTTTTTGCCAAAGATATGCGTGCAGCATTAGCGCAAGTAAAAGAAACCCTTGGCTCTGACGCTGTGATTATGTCTAACAAAAAAGTAGCCGGTGGAATTGAGATTGTTGCTGCCGTTGATTACGATGAACCTAAAGCGAATGTCGCCATGAAAGCGCCGTCATCTGGTTATATGGATTTACGTGAAGATAAAGTTTCACTGGCAACAAAGCCAGCTATAAAAGCCCAAACTAAAGTAAGCCCTCCACCAGTGGCTGATTCTTTGCAAGCGTTATTAGAAAAGCAGCAAAGTCGTTTGAGTCAACAGGCTCCTTCTAAACAAATTGACCCTGAACTACCAGAATGGGCTCGTCAATTACAGGGCGCTACGGCGGAGTCAAAGCCTGCGAAGCCTCAATACCAACAAGCTGCATTTGATAAACCAGTTAAAAATAATAAAGTTAATTCAGCTGAAGTAGAGGCGCTACGTGAAGAAATGGCATCATTACGTAACTTACTGACCCATCAAGTTTCTTCATTAATGAATGATCAAAAAAAGCGTAAAGATCCTGTGGGTGCTATGCTTGAAAGTAAGTTGCTTGCAGCTGAATTTTCAGCACCTGTCGCAGCAAGACTTTCATCGCTTAGTCAGCATTATAACCCCGCTGAATTAGTGAGATCATTACCCCAAAGTTTAGCTAATTTATTAGATAATCAGGGTGATGATATTGTTAAACGTGGCGGTGTCGTTGCTTTCGTTGGGCCAACAGGTGTTGGTAAAACAACGTCATTGGCTAAAATTGCAGCGCGTTTTGCTGCGCATCACGGCGCAGATCAAGTTGCATTGATTACAACTGACCATTATCGCATTGGCGCCTTTGAGCAATTGGCAACTTATGGCAAAATAATGGGATGTCCGGTAAAGCAAGCACATGATCTTGCAGAACTAGAACAAATTTTATATCAATTTAGAAATCGTAAATTGGTTTTGATAGATACCGCTGGAATGGGACAACGTGACATGCGTCTTTATCAACAACTTGATAATTTGACAGCAAACAGTAGGATCCCTATTCGCAGTTATTTGGTGATGTCAGCCACCGGACAGCGTAGAGTGTTACAAGATGCGGTTAATCACTTTAAGCGTATTCCTTTAGCCGGTGCGATATTAACTAAATTGGATGAATCGGTATCAATTGCAGGAGCATTGAGCGTTCTTATCCAAAATGAGTTACCATTAAGCTATGTGACTGATGGCCAACGTGTTCCTGAGGACATGAAAGTAGCAGATACCTTAGCGCTGGCTAAGCAAGCTTTGGCCGCACTGAACGAAACCGAACAACAAACGTCTCAAGACACAACCGCATGGTCTAATGAAATGGCTTATGCATTCGAGTAAGAATATGACCCGTGATCAAGCAAGTGGTTTACGTATGATGAATCAACCAAATAACGAAAAAGTTAAAGTAATTGCCGTATCCGGTGGTAAAGGTGGGGTAGGGAAAACCAGTGTGTCAATTAACACTGCCGTTGCCTTAGCTGAAAAAGGGAAACGTGTTTTAGTACTAGATGCGGATCTTGGTTTAGCTAATGTCGATGTGATGCTTGGCATTCGTGCCGAGAAAAACTTATCTCATGTTTTATCTGGCGATGCCGAATTAGACGATATTATTGTACGTGGTCCCAAAGGGGTCGGTATTGTGCCTGCAACATCTGGCACTCAAGCAATGGTAGAGTTAACTCAAGCACAGCATGCTGGATTAATTAGAGCATTCAGTGAGATGCGTACTCAATTCGATATTTTAATTGTCGATACAGCAGCTGGTATCTCTGATATGGTTCTGAGTTTCTCACGGGCATCTCAAGACGTATTGATTGTGGTGTGTGATGAGCCAACGTCTATTACTGATGCTTACGCGCTGATTAAAATATTAAGCCGTGAGCACGGTGTTTTCCATTTTAAAATTGTGGCGAATATGGTGCGTAGTTTACGTGAAGGAATGGAATTGTTTGCTAAACTGAGTAAGGTTACAGATAGATTTTTAGATGTTGCCTTAGAACTTGTTGCAACAGTGCCATTTGATGAGAACCTACGTAAGTCAGTTCGTAAGCAAAAATTAGTTGTTGAGGCTTATCCTAAGTCACCTGCAGCCATTGCATACCATGGTTTAGCAAATAAAATAATGAGTTGGCCTGTACCACAGCAACCAGGTGGTCATTTAGAGTTTTTTGTTGAACGTTTAGTTCAGCGTAAAGAAAAACAAGAGGATAGAGTGAGTGAATAAAGCCGCTGCGTATACTCAGTTCGATAATAAAACATCCGTTGTTGAACAGTATGCACCGCTGGTAAAAAGAATTGCACACCACATGTTGGCAAGATTACCTGCTTCTGTTCAGTTAGATGACTTGTTACAGTCTGGTATGATTGGCTTACTTGAAGCATCATCAAAATTCGATGGTAGTAAAGGCGCTAAGTTTGAAACCTTTGCAGGTATTAGAATTCGCGGTGCCATGATTGATGAAATTCGGCGTGGGGACTGGGTTCCTCGTTCTGTTCATCGCAATAACCGCCGTGTTGCTCAGGTGATTGATGAGTTAGAACAATCACTCGGGCGTGATGCTCGTGACACAGAAATTGCAGAAAAACTTGATATGTCGCTCAATGAGTACCATCATATTTTAAATGATGTTTCTGTTGGGAAAATCATAGGCATAGAAGATTTGGGTGTTTCGCAAGATGTGCTTGTCACAGAAGATGAAACACCGGATGAAAATTTTGACGCATTAGCCGAAACGCAATTTAAGTCGGCACTGGTGGAAGCAATTAAAACCTTACCAGAAAGAGATGCATTAGTACTTTCGCTGTATTATGACGAAGCGTTAAACTTAAAAGAAATTGGTGCAATTCTTGAAGTAAGCGAATCTAGGGTTAGCCAGATATTAAGTCAGGCGATGCTAAGATTAAAAGGCAAGCTCAAGCATTGGACACAACAACAATAATTATTAATTTGAGCACTAGAGTATCAGCTCACCGGAGGAAACCTTGGACAAGAATATGAAGATTCTTATTGTTGACGACTTTTCAACAATGAGACGTATCATCAAGAACTTGTTGCGAGACTTGGGGTTCAATAATACCCAAGAAGCAGATGACGGCTCAACAGCCCTACCTATGTTACAAAAAGGCGATTTTGATTTCGTCGTAACAGACTGGAACATGCCTGGTATGCAAGGGATTGACTTGCTTAAGGCTATCCGTGCTGACGACTCGTTAAAACATTTACCCGTATTAATGGTAACCGCCGAAGCGAAGCGTGAGCAGATTATTGCTGCCGCTCAAGCAGGTGTGAATGGTTATGTCGTAAAACCATTTACAGCGGCTACTCTTAAAGAGAAGTTAGACAAAATCTTCGAACGTCTCGCTTAAGCAAAGGATAAGTTATGCAGCCAACAATCTCGGGATTAATTACTCTCGAACAGGCACAGCAACTTGTCGAACTGCTTAAAGCGGGGGAGCAAGACCAAGCTGATGAAGTTGTTAGAGAGCTAGCTACACCATTACAGCGTGAATTATTTGAAGAGGTGGGGAAGTTAACCCGCCAACTTCATAGTGCTCTTCAAGACTTCCAATTAGATAATCGTTTATCTGAATTAGCGAACACCGAAATTCCAGATGCGAAAGAGCGATTAAACTACGTTATTGATATGACAGAACAAGCTGCAAATAAAACTATGGATGCAGTTGAAGAATGTCTACCTTTGGCCGATACAATAATTAGCAACATACAGTCAGTTACTCCTATGTGGGATAAATTGATGCGTCGTGACATAGAATTGGGTGAGTTCAAAACCCTGTGCCATGATGTTCAACAATTTATGTTACACAGTGAGCATGATTCAAACCGTTTGCGGCAATTACTGAATGAAATACTGATGGCACAAGATTTCCAAGACTTAACCGGACAAATGATCCGTAGAGTCATCGACTTAGTTCGTGAAGTTGAAAATAATCTTGTCTCAATGTTAACGGTATTTGGTGATTACAAACCTCACTCGGAACCTGTTGAAAAAGATAATAAAATAGAGGCAGAGGGCCCAATTATGCACGCCGAGTTGCGTGATGACGTGGTAGCTGGTCAAGATGAAGTTGATGATTTGCTATCAAGTCTGGGTTTCTAATTAGGAGTCAATTGAATGTCATTTGATGTTGATGAAGAGATACTCCAGGACTTTTTAATAGAAGCTGGCGAGATTTTAGAGCTTCTACAAGAGCAGTTAGTCGCACTTGAAAATAATCCTGATGACAGTGATTTGTTAAACGCAATTTTCCGAGGTTTCCACACGGTAAAAGGCGGGGCAGGTTTTTTAAGTTTAACGCCAATGGTAGATGTCTGTCATGAAGCTGAAAATACCTTCGATTTGCTCCGAACGGGCAAGCGCGGTGTTAATTCTGAATTGATGGATATAATTTTACAAGCCGTTGATGCGATCAACACTATGTTTGCGCAAACACAACAAGGGGAACAACAAGACCCTGTTGAGCCAGCATTGCTTGATAAATTAAAGCTATTAAGTTCTGGTGCACCTTTGCCTTCTGAGTTAAATGGCGCTGCTGAAGAGCCCGCTGAAGAAATCATTGAAGAACTTGTCGAAGAAGTCTCTCATCAAGTTGAATACATTGAAGATGTTGTTAGCGATAACAGTATTGATGAAATTAACGATTCAGAATTCGAAGCTTTATTAGATGCACTTCATGGCCAAGGCAAAAGTCCAACGACTACCACTCCATCAACACCAAGTCCAGCTCCTGTAACATCGGAACCCGTAGCTATTGGTGCCGATGAAATATCCGATGATGAGTTTGAAGCTTTACTTGATGAACTTCATGGCTCAGGTAAATTTAAAGCGGAAGCGGAAGCAGTTAAACTCTCTCCTGCAGCTATTGTTGACTCCCCTGCACAATTAGTTGATTCAGATGACATCACAGATGATGAATTTGAAAAGCTACTTGATGAATTACATGGTAAAGGGACGGCGCCAACTAAATCTGTTGAGGCAGTAACTCCTGCTGCGACCGTTAAATCGCCAGCTGCCGAAAAGGTCGTTCCTACACCACAAGCTAAATCGGTAGCGCCACCTCAACCCAAAGCATCTGCTCCTGCTCCAGTCGCGAAGCCGGCTGAGGTTATCGCTAAGGATAAAGCGCCTGCCAAAGCGGCATCTTCTGTGCCTCAAGGTGAGACGACTGTCCGGGTCGATACGGCAAGACTTGATCAAATCATGAATATGGTTGGTGAGTTAGTATTAGTGCGAAATCGCCTAGTCAGTCTTGGTATTACCCGTGAAGATGAGGAAATGTCTAAGGCATTAGCTAACTTAGACTTAGTCACGGCAGACCTACAAGGCGCTGTGATGAAAACCCGTATGCAGCCAATTAAGAAAGTCTTTGGACGTTTCCCAAGGGTTGTTCGTGATTTAGCGCGTACATTAAATAAAGAAATTGATTTAGTCATGATTGGTGAAGAAACCGATCTTGATAAGAATTTAGTAGAGGCATTAGCCGACCCGTTAGTCCATTTAGTGCGCAACTCGGTTGATCACGGCATCGAAATGCCAATCACTCGTGAAGCAAATGGTAAGTCCCGAACCGGTACTATTACACTATCAGCGAGCCAAGAAGGTGATCACATCCTGCTTAAAATTGAGGATGATGGCGCGGGTATGGATCCGCAAAAACTGAAAGAAATTGCAATATCACGTGGTGTGCTTGACGAAGATGCCGCCGCGAGAATGTCAGATACTGAAGCTTACAATCTTATTTTTGCTCCTGGTTTTTCAACGAAAGTTGAGATCTCTGACATTTCAGGTCGTGGTGTGGGAATGGATGTGGTTAAAACCCGTATTACCCAACTCAACGGCACCGTTCATATTGATTCAATGAAAGGTAAAGGCACAGTCTTAGAGATTAAAGTGCCGCTGACATTAGCGATCATGCCAACATTGATGGTGGATGTGTCTAAGCAAGTGTTTGCGTTACCTCTTTCTAGTGTGAATGAGATTTTCCATCTTGATTTAACCAAAACAAATATTGTAGATGGTCAATTAACTGTCATTGTCCGTAATAAAGCGGTGCCATTATTCTATTTAGAGCATTGGTTACACCGTAATAAAACCAAGTTTAAGCACGGTGATAAAAAGCATGGGCATGTCGTTATCGTGCAGTTAGGCACAACGCAAATAGGATTTGTGGTTGATGCGTTAATTGGACAAGAAGAGGTGGTGATTAAACCTCTAGGAAGTATGCTACAAGGAACACCTGGTATGGCGGGAGCGACCATTACTTCTGATGGTGGTATTGCACTGATTCTAGATGTTCCTGGTTTATTAAAACATTACGCCAAAAATAAGAATTAAAGTTCCATTATTTAAGGAATGAAATGGCTATAAAAGTATTAGTTGTTGACGATTCAAGCTTTTTTCGACGTCGAGTCAGTGAAATTGTTAATCAAGATCCTGAACTCGAAGTTGTTGGTGTTGCCGTCAATGGCGAAGAAGCTGTCAAAATGGCCGCTACATTAAACCCGCAAGTTATTACAATGGACATCGAAATGCCTGTAATGGATGGGATTAGTGCTGTGCGTGCTATTATGGCAAGCAATCCTATCCCTATTTTGATGTTTTCATCATTAACTCATGATGGTGCCAAATCTACATTAGACGCCCTTGAAGCGGGCGCTTTAGATTTTTTACCAAAACGATTTGAAGATATTGCGACAAACAAAGATGAAGCAATAAGTTTATTGCAACAACGTATTAAGGCGTTAGGACGAAGAAGAGTCTATCGTCCTATCTCCAGAATGAGTTCAAGTACGCCATCTTCGACAGCTAGAACATCGACTTCAGTTAGTTCAAATTTTGGTTCACAAGCTCAGCCCTCTAGTTTGTCGAGACCTTTAACGTCCAGAAAAAGTTTGACAGAAAGCACTGACAGACATGTATCTGCATCAGTTAATGTGGGAATTCAACAATCGTCAGCACCCACTAGAGCTAGCGGCAAATCTTATAAGCTATTGCTAATTGGAACATCCACTGGCGGTCCGGTTGCGTTACAAAAAGTATTAACACAGTTTCCTGATAATTACCCTCATCCTATCTTGCTGATCCAGCATATGCCTGCGGCATTTACGCCAGCTTTTGCTGCTCGCTTAGACAGTTTGTGTAAAATCAGTGTCAAAGAAGCTGTTAACGGTGATGTATTAAAGCCTGGATGTGCTTATTTGGCACCCGGTGGAATGCAAATGCTCGTTGAAAAAGCGGGCATGGTAGGTCGTTTGAAAGTAATGGCCGGGAACAGCGACATGAATTACAAGCCTAGTGTTGATATCACCTTTGCCTCAGCATCTAAAGCTTATGGTGGTGATATTTTAGCTGTTGTATTAACCGGCATGGGCGCAGATGGCCGAGAGGGAGCAAGAATGCTCAAAACTTCCGGCGCGAATATTTGGGCTCAGGACGAAGCCAGTTGTGTTGTTTATGGTATGCCTCAAGCTGTGGCTGCTGCTGGAATATCAAGTCATTCCATTAGCTTAGAAAACATGGCCGAGGCAATTTTAAAAGAAACTGCTCGTGGCTAGCTTCGTTGGTGTTAAATTTAATAGCGGCAGTGTCGGTATTAACTTGATACTGTTTTTATTGTTAATGGCTGTTGTTGTATTTTCTAGTTTATACATTGATGTTTTAAAAAAAAATGATTTATTAAAGGCTGACATCAAAAGATTAGAATCATCACAGGTGCTATTAATGGTGCCTGATGAACAGGCCGCTGAGATTGCTAATTGGCTTACCCAGCATCCGGAACAAACAGAGACTATTATTGAGTTTGCTGGGCGAGACAAGCAAAGTGTCGATGATAAAGTTGACATTGAAAATGCGCCGAAAAGTGTTTTGCTTAGTCCGCAACCACATGTTGATAATCTAGCAGAGACAAACATACAAAGCCCTGACAATGCATCTGAAAAAATATCAGAAGATGTCCTAGTTTCTGAAAATGAACAAGGTGTTAAAGTTATCCGTTTACCCCATGGTGGCATTCGGGTGACAACACGAGAGTTACCTCAAAAAAATGAGTCGCAATAAAAAGTAAACTTAATATGACACTTATCATTGCTGACCGAGGGATGGATATTTGAAAGTTTGGACCGTAGCAAATCAAAAAGGTGGAGTGGGTAAAACTACCACCGTGGCAAGTTTGGCCGGTGCTTTTGTTAAGCGAGGTCAGCGTGTTTTGATGATCGACACTGACCCTCACGCATCTCTTGGTTATTATTTAGGCATTGATTCAGAAGAAGTGCCTGGTTCGCTTTACGATGTGTTTGTTAACCACAAATCATTAACTCAAGAATTTATTAAGCAATATATTTTGCCCACTCAAATTGAAGGGCTTGACCTTATTCCTGCAACTATGGCGTTAGCAACACTAGACCGTGCTCTAGGTCACCAAGAAGGCATGGGATTAGTACTGCGTAACCTATTAGTGTTATTAGAAGACTGTTACGATGTGGCAATTATTGATTGTCCACCCGTGCTAGGGGTGTTAATGGTCAATGCATTGGCGGCTAGTCAGCATATTATTATTCCTGTTCAAACTGAATTTCTAGCTATCAAAGGGCTAGATAGAATGATAAAGACGATGGAGCTGATGGGACGGTCAAAAAAAACACGTTACAGTTACAGTGTTGTTCCGACTATGTATGACAAACGAACCAAAGCATCTCCAATCGCATTAGCTTACATGCAAGAAAAATATAATAAGAACCTGTGGCCTGATAATGTTATTCCTGTCGATACAAAATTCAGAGATGCCAGTTTAGCTCACTTACCTGCGTCTCATTATTCGCCCTCAAGTCGAGGTGTCAAAGCATACAGTTTATTATTAGATTATCTTGAAACGCAGGAGTTCGCACATGTCAAAATCGGTTGATGAAACTGTTTTTGATTATTTTGCCTTGCTTCTCAAAGAGCCAGTTGAGGACACTGTCGAGAAATCGCCAATTGTGCAATCTAATTTAAAGACGCAAGGTACAGTTGCACCTAAAACTGATGCCTCAGTGCCATTAGTGACCAAAAAGTCTGCACAAGACATTCCTTTCAATATTGAAGCTGAACCCTCAAAAGCGATTGAGGATTCGATTAAATCAATATCTTTTGAAACAAATGAAATCAGTAAACATGTTGTTCAAGATAGAAGTATTCCGTCATCAGATCATTCTGTTACATCGACGCCAGCCAGCTTGTATCAACCAATAGCCAAACCTTCATCTGAGCGAAGCTTTGCCGAACCGATTGAAAATATAAATAAACAAGCGTTGGAGAAACTGCTTTCTGCGGTATCAAAACCAGAGCCCCAAGCTGCTATTGAGGCTCAACCAAAGCCGCTAATGACAGCAGTTGAAATAAAGGCAAGTGCAGATAAAGTCAGGCAAGCCTTAGGGCTTGCAACCGATGTGGCGGTTAATAAAGCATCTGTCACTTCGGCTTTAACGCAAAAAAATGCAGTTGCAGATAAAGAAATCAAACCGTTAGTCGATATAAAGTTAGCAGAAACAACCCCAAGCCCGATAAATAAGGCTATTATTAATGGTGAAGAACAATCTGACGTCGTAGCTCAGACTCAGTTGGGTGCAACGCCGCCTAGTATTACTGAAAACCTTCAGCAGGTTCTTGATGAAGAGTTTCAAGTGTTGTTTTTCAAAGTTGCAGGACTCACACTCGCAGTACCATTGGTAAGTTTAGGTGGCATAGTGAAGGTTGAGCGTATTAACCATTTAATTGGTCGACCAAAATGGTTTTTAGGAGTTCAGCCTCACAGAGAAGAAAAAATTAACGTTGTGGATACATGTGCATGGGTTATGCCTGAGAAGTATTCACCACAGATGGCAGAGTCTATAGATTATCAATATCTTGTGATGTTGGAAGACAGTCGATGGGGACTGGCTTGTGAATCATTAGTCAATGCTGTAAAAATTGATAAATCACACGTCAATTGGCGTGAAAAGCCCGGCAAGCGTCCATGGCTTGCAGGAGTAGTAAAACAACAAATGTGTGGCATATTGCATGTACAAGCGTTAATTGACATGCTTGATGCAGGTTTAGGTTGTCAGGATTCGATTGACCGAGGTTAACTATGAGTGATTCTAGAAGTGTAGCAGCTGTCGCTGCAGGTTCAGACGATGCAGTATTACAGTGGGTTACATTTAAATTAGATAATGAAACCTATGGTATTAATGTAATGCAAGTGCAAGAAGTATTGCGTTACACGGAAATCGCGCCTGTGCCGGGTGCGCCTAATTATGTATTAGGAATTATCAATCTTCGTGGCAATGTTGTTACGGTTATTGATACCCGATCACGATTTGGTCTCCAATCTGCTGATGTCGATGATTCAACGCGTATTGTAATCATTGAAGCGGAAAAACAAGTCATTGGTATTTTAGTCGATAGCGTGGCTGAGGTCGTTTATTTACGTCGTTCAGAAATTGATAATGCACCGAATGTTGGTACTGAAGAAAGTGCTAAATTTATTCAAGGCGTGAGTAATCGTGATAATGAATTATTGATCTTGGTAGATCTAGATAAGTTATTATCCGATGACGAATGGGCTGAATTAAGCGATATTTAACGACATTTTCAGTGACAAAGCGCCAGCTCATTCAGTATGCTGGCTTTTTTGTTATTGTTTTTTTGAGAATGAAGCATGGGTAATGAATATTTAATTGCAGCCTTAGTGTATGTTATTTCGAGTGTTGGATTAATGTTCTACTTGCAAAAGCAATCCAGTAGATTGAGAGGTAGGGTAGAAGCGTTGACGCTACTTGTTAAAGAAAGCGACCGCCAAAGAGAGGCTGTAAAAAGAGAACTCAATGAACTTCGAAGCGGTACCATCGGCATGGGTCGTAAGCTGATTGAAATTGAAAAAAAACTCACTGCTCAATCTGAATTAATTGAAGAAAGTAGCCAGCAAGATCCACAAGCTAAGTTGTATTCTAGAGCCGTGAAAATGATTGCTTTAGGTGCAGATATCGAAGAGCTGATGCGGGAATGTGAATTACCCAAAGCTGAGGTTGAGCTTTTATTGCGTTTACATAAGAAGTAATGTTCCCCCCCTGTAAACCAATGCCATTACAACTGTAATGGCATTTTTGTAAGGTAAGTTTAATATTTAAACTTACCTTAAAAATCATCTCAGACAATTATCACTAAAAATCAATCTTCAAAAATCATGGTGAAAAGAGGTTTGCGTTCAATATTGTCTAACCATTGAAATCAAACCCTAGATGTCTTTCAACGCTTTTATAATCAACATTTACGACGCATTTTGACAACGAACATACCATCAGTGTCTGCTTGTTGTGGCCACACCGTAAGCATTGTAGTTGATTCTCCAGTGAAAGGATGCGTAAGACATTCAAGTTCAAATTGTGTATTGGCTTTCAAAAAAGCGTTTACGACAGATTGATTTTCAATTTCGGTTAATGAACATGTTGCGTAAAGCAATGCTCCGCCCATTTTTACCGCTTCAGCGCTGCGTTTTAAAATATCTAATTGTAGTTCAGGCTTTTCCGTAATCGCACTGACATCATCAATCCAGCGCATATCAGGATTTCTTCTCCAGGTGCCAGTACAACTGCAAGGCGCATCGACTAAAACGCCATCAAAGTAATCGGCTTTTACCGGAAGTAACTCCGTCTTCCAAGGGGTAATACTGATATGTTTAAAATGGGCTCTTTTGGCGCGTTTTAACAATTCATTAAGCGCGCTAGTGCGAATATCTGATGCAATAATATTCCCTTCAATGCCAGCCTGCTGCATTAATGATAATAATTGTAGACTCTTGCCTCCAGCACCAGAACATGCATCCCACCATTCACTGTTCGCTTGTGGAGCACACATTTGGCCAATAACCTGTGAAGCCAGATCTTGTATTTCTAAATATCCCTCAGTATATGCCGCGACTTGGTTTAGATTGATGCTGTTATGACCCAGATTAATCGTATCATCGAAAAATTCAGAGCCACTTGCTTCTACGTTATCCCGTGATAATTTTTGTAATACCACATGTCTCGACGCTTGCTGTGCTCTAGCCCAAATGGGAGGACGGGTACTCATTGCTTGAATGAATAATTGTTTTTCAACCTCCGACTCAATTATGCAATGTTGCCAAAACCAATCCGGTAATAATTGGTCTATGCTTGTTGTGTGAATATTTGAAAACTGTTGAAAAGCCAAAAGCTTATCGCTAACACTTTCAGATGTTGGTACCGGAAGAGGTGTTAACACTTCACAGTGCTGACTAAAGGCAAGCCAGCCGTCACGAATATCACCCCATGGGTGGTTTTCAAGTTGTGCCGCACTGGCTAGCATACTGAAAAAAATGTCTTCTTGTTTATGGTTGCCAAGTTGCTGTATCCAGCCCCACCAACGAAATAAACCAAATAAGCTCTCTCTGATGACACGGCGATCTTTAGAACCGTGTTTTTTATGTTCTCTAAAGTAGTTTGCTATGACACGATCAGCGGGCTGTTTAGTGCTAAGTACACTGTCAAATAAATTAAAAATCGTATTGGCATAGCTAATGGCACGTTTTTCGGCGCCAGTATTGGCTACTTTGCTGATGGGCAATAGAGAGTCATTCATGAATATTTGATGTCATTACTTAAGATGATTAGAGCAAACAGTTTATCATGTTGGACATCGATTTGACTATGTTGCTAATTGTGCTGCCATAGAAGCTTTAATTGCGGTTTACACTTCAGTCAAAATGCGTTTATGCAAGTTATTCCATTGCTCAGGAAATTTACCTTCAAGCATGTAAATAAAAGCAATCAATTCAGCAATCAACAGATACAGTTCTTTAGGGACTTCTTCGCCAACTTCTAGCAATTGAAGAAATTCTGCCAAATGAGGATCTTGATGAATATGCACTCCTGCATCTTTAGCGAGAGATATAATTTCTTCTGCAAGCAGATCTTTGCCAGATGCGGTAACTTTGGGGGCACTTTTCCCATCAAAACTCAGTGCAACAGCCTGTTTTATTTTCGGTGTAGAATCATTATCTTGCATATTTATTTCTCAAGTCCGTTATGCTCGTGTTTTTACTAAAAAGTGATCGCCGGGTAATAAGGTTGCGGGAATACTCGCTATTTGGGTTGAAAACTCACCAGGTGTAAATCCAATTTGACTTATTTTTTGTGATAACTCTGAATTAAAACGGGTTATTTTATCTAATAAATACTGATTATTGCCTTTAAACTTTAGATCCAATACTTGATCTTTTTTATGTGCTTGTATTAACACTGCACCCTCAGATAAGTTAAATTTTAGCTGTAAACGCCAGTTTGTTGGTTTGTCAGCATCATTATTGTCTTCCTTTTGAAAATGCCCTTCAAATTGCTCATTTCGTTGATTTAGCGAATAAGGGAGTGAGAAGTACCAGTTTAAAGCTTGTTCATTTCCACTGCTGGCTTGTTGATATAATTGAAAACTGCTAGCTAATTGACTCATGCTGTCTAGCGTACCAGCCTTTTCGAGTAAGCCAAGTAGACTGCCTAATCCACTGGTATGCTTGCCCGTTAATCGTTGCAGTAACTGTAAATGGTTTTGCAGTTTATCGCTGATTTGCTTGCCTGAATTCTGAGCTCTTACGCCTAACATTAATTGAAATAAGGTAGTAATGGCTCCGCCAGAAAACAATTGTGCCTGCGTTGGCGTATGGCTTTGAGCAAGGTTTAAACTCGTAATACTGTGTAACTCACCTAGCAAATGCGTCGGCTCTGTCAGCGTAGTCAAAGGTTGTGGCGCAAGTTGTGGTAGTAATTTCAGCAGTTCTAACGCCAAGTTTTGAGGTTGTTGAATATTTTTTTGTATCATCAGTGGCATCGCTCCCGCTTTTGATAATGCTTTTTGCAGCACCTCCATTGGGGCTAAGTTTTCTTTATGCGTATTTGCCACAGATGACTTTGAGTTTTCGACTACCACTCCTGTAGAAACATGCTCTAAACCTTTAGTGAGGTTTTTTACTGACTCAGTTGTTAAGGCTGGCCCTTTGAGAGATCCTGCAATATCTTGAGCCATTTTGTGAGCCACAGAAACATCAATTTTGTGCTTAGGTATTGTATCTGAACCCGAAATCGATTTGGCATCCGCATTCGTTATCGATGATGGTGGCAGCTTTTGCTGATTGTCCGCAGAACCCGTTAAGCTTGGCGTTTTTGTAGTGACGGATAACTCAGTTGCTATCAATGATGTCTCAAGCTTTTTAAATAACAAATTCAGTAGTTGAGAGGGTTCTGGTTTACTTATCACAATCGATTCTTGTTTAGCATTGGCAAGCGCATCTGGCATTAATGTTGAAGGAGTTAAATTAACTTTAACTTCGGCTTGAATTGGGGTTAATGTTAATACGAGACGCTGATCTACCTTAATAATATTGGCTAAATATTGCCCTTTCGTTAGGTTGACATTGTCTAACTTGATCGTCGGTCCATCAACAAACGTCAACTGATGCTTATTAATAACTGCATTGGGTAGCGGATATCCCTGTGGACGAGAGGCAAGTTGTGATAATTGAGCGGTAGAAACCCCATTTTGTGTGGCAAGGGCTGTGAGTGATGCTGGTAATTTGATTTGAATGGCTTGAGCCAGTAATACCAATGGGCTTTGTAAGAGTTGATTTTGTGCTAATGCAGGTTTTGCTGCTGAAACATTTGGCATTGAGTGAGGCGAGTTCGTCTCTAAAGATAACTTTTGTAAACTGATTGCTTTTACAGCATCTGCCGTAATCATTATTTTGTTTGTTGTCTGCAATAATTTTTGTAATTCGACGGTCAAATTAAACTGGTATTGCTGATTTGCAATAGTGACATTCACCGTCTGTGATGGCGTCGTGCCGGTTTGAGGTGTGGTTACTTGTACGGGTTGCAGATTGTTTGTCGCGATTAATGATTTATCACTAACGGTTATTACCGTTGGTGATGTTTGCCCAACCACTGCGTTTGGGGCTGGTGCAGATGTTACTCTATCAGCAGAAGAGGCTGTGACTGAAGAGCTACTTGAGCTTGTATTGGCATGGGGCTGAACGTTTTCAGTAACCGATTTACTGGGAGATAAATTTTGGATTTGGTTAGCTGAACCAGTAATCTTGTTTGTAAGTTCTGGTTTACCCGCGTCTTTACCTGCTGGTGAAGATGATTGCACTGTAACGTTTGGCGCCTGCATGTTATGGCCTTAAATGTTCCCTGTTTGTAAAATATTGAGCTAAAAGTTAACCTATTATGACAATTTTGATTTTGCGATTTATCAAGGCTACAGTATTCTTAGCGGCTTGAACGCTTTTTAGAGTTAATAGTCAGTTCGACTTATTTAACCGTCAAGAATTGAAATCGAGATTCACTATCTCAATATTTATCGACTTGAACAATCATTGCTTTAATAAAAACGACAAAAATAGCAGTTTGTTTATTCGCTTTAGCCGTTGTCTTTTTAAGAGAGTGTTATGACGAAGTATAAAAGGATGTTGCTTCCTTTGTTGTTGCTTAATTCGTGTTTAGCAGCTGCAAATGAGCCCGATAATAAGCCACTGCAAACGGATGATGTCACCCCTTCGGTTACCGTTAGCTATAATGATCCGCGCGATCCTTTTGAAGGATTTAACCGCGCGATGTGGGATCTAAATTATTTGTATTTTGATAAGTATTTATTTAGACCTGTGGCGCATGGTTACAATGATTATATTCCCCTACCAGTAAAAACTGGGGTTGATAATTTTGTGCGTAATTTTGAAGAGCCCAACTCGATGGTGAATAATGCGCTGCAAGGCAAGTGGGCTTGGTCTGCTAATGCGGGTGGACGTTTTACCATAAACAGTACCATCGGACTTTTAGGCATTGTTGATGTCGCAGAGATGATGGGAATGCCACGTAAAGATGATGACTTCAATGAAGTCCTCGGTTACTACGGCGTGCCAAATGGTCCTTATTTTATGGCACCCTTTTTAGGACCTTATGTTACGCGTGAACTCGCGTCAGATTGGGTTGATAGTCTATACTTTCCTTTGTCTGACTTTACTTTTTGGCAATCAGCATTGAAGTGGGGATTAAAAGGCCTAAATACCCGCGCCGCAGCCATCGATCAGGAAAGGTTATTAGATAATGCGCTTGACCCATATACCTTTGTAAAGGAAGCCTTTTTTCAGCACATGGATTATAAAGTTTATGATGGTAATGTGCCTAAAAATCAACAAGATGATGAGCTTTTAGATGAGTATATGGATGAGCTAGAATAGCCAGAGACTATAACTCTGGCAGGTTTTCATCTGTGGAGTTGTAGTATGGCGCTAACAGATATATCCGTTTTATTTGTTGAAGATGACCCCATTTTCAGTCAATTATTGACAGACTTTTTACACAGTAAAGGGGCTGTCGTTAGACATGCCAGTAATGGCAGAGAAGGTTTGGATTTATTCAGCGAGCTTAAGTTTGATATTGTCATAGCTGATCTCAATATGCCTAAATTGGGTGGTTTACCCATGTTACGGCAAATGATGGCCATTAATGCTAATGTGCCCGCTATTGTTATCTCTGGTAACGATGTTATGTCTGACGTGGTTGAGGCATTACGTATTGGCGCTTGTGATTACCTTGTTAAACCAGTCGCTGATTTATTTATTATTGAGGCCGCTATTGAGCAGGCGTTAAGTCAATCTGCGCAACATTCAGCCAAAGTGGCTTATGATCCAACGGATGTTTTCGCGCGTCAGCTGGCAGAATTGTCCTATCAAGAGTTAAACGACAACCTATTAATGTTAGAGCAAAGTGCTCACGCAGCTAAGAATGTTCAGCAACAGCTTTTCCCTTCATCCCACATTCAATATCCCCATGCATCGATTGATTACAGCTTATACAAAAACAGTGACGTCAGTGCTTATTTTATTGATTCCACTATGGTGGGAGAGAAGCATCTTATTATGTATATGGCGCATTTTAAGCCAGAAGATAATAGTGCTGCTTTTGGTTGTGTTTTGCTGAGTAGTTTTATCAATCAGAAGCTGAAAAATTTTCGAAGAGGATCAAGTAATGCGCTTCTTTGCCCTACAGAGATGTTGAACTACTTGAATGCGCGAATGGTGGGGTCTGGGCTACACATCATTACTGATATGATTTATATCTGTGTTGATTTATCCCATTACGAGGCAACAATCGCTCGCGCAGGTACAGGATTACGGTGTTTTTTACGTAACACCACAGGTTTATTACCTTTAGCATTACCAGATTGCCAGCCTATCGGCTCTGTATTGTGGAGTAAACCTAGTGTGCAGAAACGACAACTGGCTGCGGGGGAAAATCTTTGTATTGGTACCCATCATCAAGAACATCAACAAGAATTACTTAACAATCATTTTAAAGGGTTAGTGTTTGATGAAAACATCCATGCTGGGGGGTTTATGCAACTTGATTGTGGTTAGTTCTTTCTCAAAGTCAGTACAAAAAAGCTTAGTATTTACTAAGCTTTTTTGTTTATTTTAACGCAGGTTAATCAACTAACCTCAGCTTGGGATAATAAACGCTGACCAAACAGTCCTTTGTCATGCTAACTGCGTTTCATTAACGTGCAATAGGCCAGCTATTGACGTGTTAATGTGCCTTGTTTTCAAAACAAATTACAAGTTTGCTAAAAAACTAGCTAAATCTGTTGAGTTCAGCTTATTGAGCCCATCTATCAACCCGAGTTGATGTTAACTAATTTTTTCGCAGCGTTGCTGATAATCCTGGATAAGATGAGTCATGATGTCATTCACCGACGCATCTTGACAACAATTATCCAAGTAAACCTTAAATGTCACTAAGCCATGACCATCGTGCTTCAAGCGGCTGCTTTGCATTGCAAAGTAAGCTTCTTCTTTATCGGCTTTACGAATTGTAATACCGTCGATTTCAAATAGTTTACTACCAGCATTGTTATGCCATTTGGTGATTCTGTCTAAGGCTATTTCGCAAGAATGGTTAACTTCGATGTGATTCTGCCAACTGGCTTGTTTGTCATTTTGTTGATAATGAGGGCAACGAACGGTGTAATTGTGAACATGAGTAATCGCTGTCATGGTGAGTACCTTTTTTTTTAAGTTGATTCATCATAGACCTTAAATTCATTAGGGGTCAATCGATATTATCAGAACTGAGAGGTAGGTTCGCTTTTACTAATGTATCTTCTAACCAGTTGTTGGTAAACAAAATTTAACCAATAAAAAGCCCGCGGGAGTGCGGGCTTCAGTGGCATCACTTAGCTGGCTTATATGTGCTGAGAGATGTTATATTTTTGCAAAACGTTATAATGCAGCTTGGTAAATTTGGCAAATTTCATCAAAGCTAGCTTGTTGTGGGTTGGTAAAACCACAAGCATCTTTAAGTGCATTTTCCGCAAGAGTGGGGATATCTTCAGCTTTTACTCCCAACTCTGTCAGTGTTGCAGGAATATCTACTGATTCAGATAAATTCTTAATTGCTTCTATAGCAAGTTTAGCTGCTAACTCTGCTGATAACCCATTGGTATTTTCGCCCATTGCTTTGGCTACATCGGCTAAGCGCTGAGGTACAATTTGGGCGTTATAGCTTTGCACGTGAGGGAGTAAAATTGCATTACACACACCATGTGGCAAGTCGTAGAAACCGCCTAGTTGATGAGCCATCGCATGTACATAACCTAAACTTGCATTATTAAATGCCATGCCTGCTAAAAACTGTGCATAGGCCATTTGTTCGCGAGCATCAATGTTTTGCCCATCCTTAACCGCATTTACTAAATTAGCTTTAATGAGTTCAATCGCTTTAATGGCACACGCATCGGTGATCGGATTTGCAGCAATTGACACATAAGCCTCAACAGCATGAGTCAGAGCATCCATACCTGTAGCTGCGGTTAGTGATGCCGGCTTATCAAGCATTAGCTCTGGATCATTGACGGATAAAATTGGTGTGGTGTTCTTATCAACAATGGCCATCTTAATGTGACGGGCTTCATCGGTGATAATACAAAAACGCGTCATTTCACTGGCAGTGCCGGCAGTGGTGTTGATCGCTACTAAAGGTAATTGCGGTTTTGTTGAAACATCGACACCTTCATAATCTTTAATTTGGCCTCCGTTTGTTGCCACTAATGCGATGCCTTTAGCGCAATCATGTGGAGAGCCGCCGCCCAATGAAATAATGAAATCACATTTATTGCTATTCAATAAGGCTAAACCCGCTTCAACATTGCCTGTTGTTGGATTTGGTTGAACACCATCAAAAATAGACACTTGGATACTTTCAGTTTGTAGCTTATCAGCAACTTTGGCGACTAAACCAATTTTGACTAAAGGTTTGTCTGTCACGATAAGCGCATGCTTAAATCCAAAGCTTTTAATGTCTTTAACGGCTTCCTCTACGCTGTTTTGACCTAAGATATTAACGCTAGGAATAAAAAATTTTGTCGCCATGGTTGTTACCTCTACGGATTATTTTATCTGTAGTTAACATACCAATGTCATTGACCTGCATTTGTGAGCAATATCAAAGAACAGCGCTATTAGTACTTATTAAGGAGTAGTTTTGTTACGGAATCGAAAGTTTTGTAAGAAATGAGATAGGAAGAGTAGTTGTGTACAAAAGAGAAGAGAGATCTTTTATACACAACTCATATCAGAAAAAAATAAACCCAGACCGATTAACCCGGGCAGTCTGCCTCAGTGATGCTGTTAATGACAATTTCCTCAACAGGGACATCGGTGAAAGTGACACCATTTTTTTGTACTGAAGCTGTCTTTACAGCATTCATAATGTCAACAACTTCCATACCCTCAACAACTTTACCAAATACCGCATATCCACCTTGACTAGGGTAATTTAAATTGTCGTTATCATGGATATTAATAAAGAACTGACTGGTTGCTGAATCTGATATTTGGGTACGTGCCATTGCGATAGTACCTCGGTCATTTTTAAGGCCTACGCTTGACTCATTTTTAATCGGCTCAAAGGTAGTTTTAGCATTTAGCCCTGTTGTAAAACCACCACCCTGATTAACAAAGTTATTCGCAATACGGTGGAATAGGGTGCCGTCATAAAATTTATTGTCGACATATCGGCTGAAATTCGCCGCAGTAATCGGCATATTGGTGTTATCAATACCTAAGGTAAATACTCCCATAGTGGTATCTACGGCATAACAAAGACTAACCGTTAACTCAGGTGCAGGTGCGGGAGGGATTGTAGGTGTTTCGGGCGATGAGTCAGAACCACCACAAGCAGTTAAACCGAAAACAGCAGCGGCAATTAAATAGTGTTTCATACATTCCTTTATGAAATTGTTATAAGTTTGCGAGTATATTTGCTGTTTTGGCGTATAGATTCAACAAAAAACACTTAATGGATACAAACTGTTACCTTGAACAGTCTGAAGCTCTGTTGCTTTTTAACGCATGGGTAGCTGATTTTTCCTGAGTTTCTGGTTAATTCGGTATACAATACGCGATTGCTAATTCTTTTTACTGTGTAGAGTCTGTTATGTCATTTTTATCGCTAGGATTAAAGCCTGAAATTCAACAAGCACTTGCTGAGATTGGCTATGTGACCCCCACGCCAGTTCAGATGGCCGTGATCCCACTGATCCAAGCGGGCAAAGATGTTTTGGCTAATGCCGAGACTGGTACAGGAAAAACAGCTGCGTTTGCATTGCCATTAATCGAAATGCTTTCGAATGTGGATGTAAATAATATAGAAAATAGTCAGTTATCCGTGCTGATCATGACGCCAACGCGCGAGCTTGCTATTCAAATTGAACAGAATATTGTTCAATATTGCCAACATTTGACGCTGAAAAGTGTGGCGGTTTATGGCGGGGCGAGTATTCGTCCACAGCTTGGAGCTATTAGCCAGGGCGTAAGTATTTTAGTGGCGACACCTGGTCGACTGTTTGATTTAGTCGGTCAACATGATTTACAACTGGATACCGTGAAGTATTTGGTTATCGATGAAGCAGATCGCATGCTTGATCTTGGGTTTGTTAAAGACATCGAAAAAGTGAAGCGTTTAATTAGCCGTAATCATCAAACCATGATGTTTTCAGCAACGTTTTCTGACGAGATTAAGCTGTTAGCAGACAAGATGTTAATTGAGCCTGAATATGTCAATGTTGCTATGGCGACGACAGCAACCACTGTGTCGCAGTTAGGTTATCAAGTCGATAAACGTCGTAAAGCAGAGTTGCTGTCTGAATTGATCGGTAAACATAATTGGCAACAAGTGATGGTATTTACCAGCCGTAAAGAAACCGCTGACCACCTTCAAAAAGAATTAAGTTTAGACGGTATTAAAAGTGCGGTGTTCCATGGTGATAAATCTCAAGGCGCACGTAATAAGGCGCTTGAAGAGTTTAAATCGGGAAAATTGCGGGTGTTAGTCGCAACCGATTTAGCCGCAAGAGGACTGGATATTCAAGCGTTACCGCGGGTGATTAACTTTGAGCTGCCTGAAGAGCCAGAAGATTATGTGCATCGAATTGGTCGCACTGGGCGAGCTGGATTATCAGGTGAAGCAATTTCACTGGTGAGCCCGCAGGAGCACGAATTTCTCGCTGCGATTGAAGAGGTTATTGAGCAAAAACTGCACTTAAGCGTGGTGGCTGGCTATGAGCAAGGTGCGCCGCTTCCTGCTCGCTATCGTGAGCAGGACATAGAGCCTGCTAAGGCCGTTAAAAAACACGGGCGACCTAATCGTAATAACCGTTCTGGCCAGTTTGATAAAGATTCTGGTAAACCGCAGCGTAAAGGTAAGTACAGTAAAGCGAAAAAATGATAATTAACCCTGTAAAAACCAACATAATCACAGGCTTTTTAGGTGTGGGTAAAACCAGTCTGATTAAGCAGCTATTGAATCAGAAACCTGAACATGAGGTTTGGGCTGTGTTGGTGAATGAGTTTGGTGAAATCGGCATTGATGCAGGGTTAATCAATGGTGCTAGCCAAACGGGTGTAGTGATAAAAGAGGTGGCTGGTGGCTGCCTTTGTTGTGCAGCCGGAGTGCCAATACAGGTTGCCATTAATCAAATAATTCAACGGGCTAAGCCAGACAGATTGTTAATCGAACCAACAGGACTCGGTCATCCTCAGGAAATGATTAACGTGTTGTCAGCCCCGCATTATGCTCAGGTGATAAATTTGCAAGCGAGTGTGTGTTTAATTGATGCCCGTAAGCTTGCAAATCCCCGTTATCGTGACCACGCTACTTATCGCCAACAATTGTTGATAGCCGATATCATTGTTGCCAGTAAAACCGAGCTTTATCAACATAATGAGTTAGAGGTGTTGGATGATTTTCTTCATCAACTAGCCATTAGTTCTAGGGTGTTGCAAGGCGGCGATTACTTCCAATCCAGTGCATTTATCCATGCAATATACGCAGGATTAAATACTCCCGCTCGAAATAAACCATCTAAGGTTAATCCCTTACAGCGCAGTTCACTTTTGAATAGCGCTACAGCAGGATCTAATGTGTGGTTTAATCAAGCTGATGATACACCAACACCTGCTTTGATGGAGGGTGAGGTGGTATGCAAACTCAATCAAGGTGAAGGTTGTTACAGTATAGGCTGGCTTATAAGCGCCAGTGTGACCTTTAATTTTGATTTATTGCTGCAATGGGGTGAGGCATTTAAACGCCCGGATATTATCCGATTAAAAGCGGTGATGATTACCCTAGATGGCATATTAGGGATCAACATGGTTGATTCAATATTGCATTTATCAGAGCTAGATGAGGCTGTGGATTCTCGTTTAGAAATTATCACAGAACAACCACTTAATAGTGCTGAGTTACAACAATCGTTACTGGCATGTATTGAAAATGACGATAACAATGTCTTATTTTAAATTTTACCGTTTTTAATTAAATTCATTCAATTTAGTGTGAATCAAGTCTTACGATTAATTCTTATTAGAATATTGCTGCCAGCTAACTTCAGGTTGCCAGCTTTCTATCCAGTGGGGGATCTCCTCTGCGGGCATAGGTTTTGCTATGGCATATCCTTGTGCGAAAACACAGCCTAATTCCAAAAGTGCGATGCCATGATCAATAGTTTCAACACCTTCAGCAATCACATCTCGTTTAAATGATTTAGCGAGTAAGACTACACTTTCTATAATCGCTAAATCCTCGGGATCAATTAACATATCGCGGACAAATGTTTGGTCTATTTTAATGACACTTGCGGGTAATCGTCTTAAATAGCTTAATGAGGAATAACCTGTGCCGAAATCATCTAGAGCAAAGTTTACCCCGAGTTTTATACAATTCTGCATGGTTTCGGATATTTTTAACAAATCACCTAATGCACTCGTTTCCAATACTTCTAATTCTAGATCTGTTGGTGGTACTTCTGGGAATTGTGATAAAAGTGCGCTTAATCGAGCAGGGAAGTCATTACTCTGTAACTGCAGCGCGCTGATATTGACACTGACAGGAATATTTAAGCCCATAGTTTTCCATACTTTGATTTGTTGTAATGCCGTTTTAATGACCCATTCGCCTATTTCGATTATCAGTTCATTATTTTCAATGAGGGGAAGAAATTCATTTGGTCCGATAATTCCCCTTTCCGAAGATTGCCAACGAATTAATGCTTCAACGCCGATAATGTTACCCGTCTGCATATTTACTTTAGGCTGATAAAAAAGTCTAAACTTAGATTGGTCTAGTGCATGGCGAATTTGTTTTAATTTTTCGTGTTTTAACACAATGGCAATATTTTGTTCGTTATCAAATAAATGAAAACGATTTTTACCATGCTGTTTTGCTATATACATTGCTTGATCAGCGTTACGAATTAGTTGGTCTGCATCCAGTCCATCTTTAGGATAAATTGATACTCCAATACTGGTAGAAACTTCTAATTTAATGCCGTTGATGACTACCGCCTCAGATGCTGCCTCTAAAAGTCTATTTAAGATGGGCTCACAATCTGACACTGTTGTGATGTTTTCCATGATCACGACAAATTCATCCCCACCAATACGTGCGAGAGTATCTTCATCACGTAATGCTTTTTTCATCCGAGTTGAAATCAAAATTAATAATTGATCGCCAACATCATGACCATGGGTATCGTTCACTATTTTGAATTTGTCTAAGTCAAGAAATGCAACGCCTATGAGGGTCTTTTGTCGCTGACAACGGCTCATAGATTGAGTTAATCTATCTGCCAGCAATGTTCTATTGGGTAAGTTGGTTAATGTGTCAAAATGGGCTATGCGTTCTAAGCGAGTTTGGTATTCTTTAATTGCAGAAATGTCATTAAACAGGCCTATGTAGTTTTTTACTTTACCCAAGCTGTCTATTACCGCACTTATTGTGAGCATCTCAGGGTAAATATCTCCATTTTTACGCTTATTCCATATTTCTCCGGTCCAGAAACCTTTTTCGTGAAGCGTTGTCCACATGTTTTTGTAAAATTTTGATGTATGACGTCCAGATTGAAGAATTCGAGGATGTTGATTAATCACTTCATCGAATGTGTATCCTGTCACGGTAGTGAATGCCTCATTGGCATCAATAATTGTACCAGAAGAGTCAGTGATGATGATTCCCTCTTTAGCATAAGTAAATACACTTGCTGCTAGCTTTACATCTTCATCAGCTTTCTTTTTCGCGGTGATATCCTGATGTGTGCCAGACATGCGAACCGGTTCACCATCAATAGTCCATTCAACCACACGGCCTCTATCAAGAATCCAGACCCAATGACCATCTTTATGGCGCATCCTAAATTCTGATTCATAGGTTTCAATTTCGTTTATAAAACAGAGGTGAACCAGTTCATTAGTCTTCAGAGTATCATCGGGATGTAATAGGTTTTTCCATGTATCAATTGTGATAGGTTTAAGTTCTTCAAGCGTAAAGCCCAGCATCTCACACCATCTTTCATTTAATACAAAATCACCAGTGTGAATATTCCATTCCCAAGTACCTAAGTTGGCGGCCCATAGTACTTCGGCATAACGCTGACTTTGTTCACGAAATTTTTTTTCTGCTTCATGTAAAGCAATTTGATTTAGTCTATTTTCAGTTACATCTTGGATTAAAGATGTCATACCAACCACATTACCTTCAGTGTCTAAATCTGGCGTATTGTGCCACTCACAAATAATGGTTCGACCATCTTTGGTCAGGTTTTTATTGATGCTTACTGATGTCTTATTACTTTTAAACTGTGATTGACAATTAGTTTTAATATTGACACGAATGTCTTCAGGAACTAATAAATCTAATAATGAATTACCTTTTACTTCCTCTAGTGAATAACCAAAAATTTTTTCTGCAGACTTATTCATATCAATACAATTTGAGTTTTTATCCCAGCAAATGTAGCCCAGAAGGGTATTTTGGATATGATGAGTCAGTTTTTGTTTACTTGCCTGCAGCTTGAACGCGATATTCTTTCGTTCAGTTATGTCCCTAAAGAGCCCCATGTAACCTTGAATTTTGTTATCAACATCTTTAATGATAACCCTGCTGGTTTCAGCTATTACTATGCTCCCATCTTTACGCTTGTAATTAGCTTCACAGGATTCAAGCGTCTCTTCTGCTTCGGGGTTAAAGTATCTGTGACCGTGTTGTTCATATTCTTCATTAGAGGCATAAATTATTAAGACGTTTTGGCCTACTAATTCTTGTTTACGGTAGCCCAATAATTTTTCTAAGCCTTGGTTTATCGAAATAATACAGCCTTGAGGGTCAACAAAAACACAGCCATCAGACACACAGTTAAAAATTGATGTAAATAATTTTTCATTGTTTAAAGATGAGATTTTTGCTTCATTCAATATGCGCAATGACTCTTCACGCTCTCGCAATTCCCTGGGGATCCAATGATTGATTAATAGCCATATTACTAGTAAACCTGCGGCAATATTGATGGTTTTAGGAAGGATAAGCAGATTGGGTTGCGACAGTAATTCATGAATGGAATTTGGGAGTAAGCCATACATAGAGTTGAAATACAGACCAAAATAAACACTTTCAATGATTGTTCTAATTGCATCAATAGTAAGGATCATCAGTAAAACGGTAATTGTTCCACCTAAAACACCTTTTATTGCCTTTAACTGTTTTATTTTTTGCAGGTAAATACCCACTATGACTAACCATAAAATGGTAAGAACCCAGTATGACATTGAAGTAATAAATTGAGAGGTTTCTATTTTCATATGATTAATTTACTTATTTTTAGCTCATCCTGAGATCACGCTAGTTAATATCCGCTATTTCTGTCGAGTCAGTCAAGTTCATGATTAATTATAGGTTTAATATGCAAATATGACAGAAGTGCAGCGATAAAAACATTAAACTATAGGCCGTAGGTTTCATGAAGAAAATGCCCCTGAGATTATGCAGAATAAAATGATTTATTAGACTAGGGCAGCATGGTACGCAGTATTGAGGTATTGTTATTTCGGGGGTAAAAAGAAGGGCCAGTCAAATGACTGGCCCTTTGTTTAAGTTATTAACGTTTAACGAGAACTTTCTTCAACTAAATATGCTAAATGGCGATAAGAAATACCGCTGTGTTGGGTTAAGCCAACTTCACACATTCGATTAGCGTAATAACCTTCTTTCGCTTCTACAGGTAGTAACTTTTTAATGTTACGCAAAGCACTGGCGTTTATTTCAGGTTTATAAAGCCCTTTCTCTCCAGCGTAACCGCAACATTCAATACCTGCTGGGCGAATAATGTTTTGCGCACAAGCTTCTGCAATAGCCATCATTTTAGGTTCAACTTTCATGTGTCTGGCACTACAACCTATGTGCAACGCCACATTAGATTTCTTGTTGATAGTCAATTTAGGTAAAATATCATCATGGATGAATTCAACTAAATCGACAATTTTGACATTTCCGCCAACATTATTATCTTGTAATGTTCGCTTGGTGCAAGACAATCCATCGATAATGACAGGTAAGGTACCACCTTGAGTGAGTTTGCTGACTTCATCAATAAGCTCTTGGCGTTTGGCATCCGCGTTTTTAAAATCACCCTTTGACTCCCACATTTGACCACAACATAAATGGCGCGTGTTGTCTGGGGTAATGACGTTATATCCAGCACGTTCTAATAAGGTCATTGTCACTTCTGATAATGTGCGATTATCAGGATCTTTTGGCGTTGGGCCAAACGTTCTGCCACCACAAGCAGGGAAATACA
This sequence comes from Shewanella holmiensis, assembly GCF_025370255.1. Taxonomy (GTDB): domain Bacteria; phylum Pseudomonadota; class Gammaproteobacteria; order Enterobacterales; family Shewanellaceae; genus Shewanella; species Shewanella holmiensis. The sequence goes on along the minus strand of NZ_JAMTCD010000007.1, from coordinate 37,679 downwards.
CCACAGTTGGTTGACCTGTTTTATGTGCCGGAGCCTTGGCTACATTGCCACCTTTAGCAAAATCAGGGTTCCAATAAGGCACTTCTTTGGTGATCATACGACCCACATTCATTACTGAGTTAGTAATAGTCGCACCAGTAAGTTTATGGATAGTGCCAAGAATATTGAAACCAGTACTGATAGCGCTATTTACCAGGCCAAAATGGTTGGCTTGGAAGTCTAATACTTTTTGTTCTGTGGTGGTGATATAGGGAGTACGTAATTTACGTACAAGTTTACCCATGCTGTTGTCTACTGGGCAGGCAATAGTACATAGCTGGCAGGCTGCACAGGTATCGATGACATCGTATTTTGAGCTAGCACGCATTTCAGCAGCCGCTTGTTTTTCACCAACTTGTTCTAAGCGTTCAATTTCTCGTAATGTGGCGATACGTTGACGAGGTGAAAAATTAAGTGCCGATGTTGGGCAGGTTTTTTCACAAAAACCACATTCGATACATTTGTCGACAAAGTCATCTACTACAGGGCATGGCTTGATGTTTTTAACGTGAATTTCGGCATCATCATTTAAAATAACCCCTGGGTTTAACAACCCTTGAGGATCAAAAATATGCTTAATTTGCTTCATCAAAGTATAAGCATCAGCACCCCATTCCATTTCAACAAATGGTGCGACCGCTCGTCCAGTACCATGTTCCGCTTTCATTGAGCCATCGTACTTATTGATAACCATTTCTGCTACATCCTGCATAAACGCATGGAAGCAATCAATATCGGCTTGGGTAGAGAAAGTCGGGGTGATAATAAAGTGAAAGTTACCCGCAAGCGCATGGCCATAAATGACCCCTTCAGGGTAGCCATGTTTATGGAACAATGTGGTTAAATCCGCAGCGGCAGCAGCAAGGTGTTGTAATTCAAATGCCACATCTTCAATAATTACTGACGTGCCTTTAGGGCGTGCGCCACCAATAATTGGGAATAAACCAGAACGCATCGCCCAGTATTTACTAAATACTGCAGGATCAGCACTGAAGGTGATAGGACGTTCAGTTTCAATATGGGCAATTTTATCTTTAACTGTTTCAGTGTATTCAACTAAGGTTTCGTGGTCATTAGCACGACACTCAATCAATAAAATCGCCGCGCCTTCAGGTAGTGATGCTAGCCAATCTGGCATACCAGGTTTACCCGTTACCGCTTTGATTGACGCCCAGTCTAGTAGCTCTACCGCAGCAACTGCATCAATATTTAATGGGGGAACAGCACGTGCTGCATCTTCCATATTGAAAAATACTGCCATGGCTGAAGCTTTAAACTTAGCTTCTTCAACCGTGTGGTAGGTGACTTCATTAACGAAGGCTAACGTTCCTTCAGAACCCACAATAAGGTGGTTAATGATGTCGAATGGGTCACTATAATCAATTAACGCATTGATGCTGTAACCCGTAGTGTTTTTGATTGAAAACTTCTTCTTAATCCGCGCCGCAAGGGTTGGATTATTTTGGGTCATTTCGGCTAAGTCCATTAACGACTTAACTAATTCGCCATGGGATGCGTTAAATGCTGCTTTTGACTGCTCACAGCCGGTATCTAGTTCAGTACCATCAGCAAAAATTAGCTTTACTGAGTCGATAGTTTGATAAGAATTTTGTGCAGTACCACAACACATGCCAGAGGCATTGTTTGCCACAATACCCCCAATTTTTGCGGCATTTAATGTTGCAGGATCTGGACCGATTTTTTTATTCAATGGCTTTAATGCCGCATTGGCATCAGCACCAATCACCGCCACACCGAGTGTTATTTGCTCACCATTTTCGCTGATTTCAATCTTTCTGAAACCATCATGACCAAGAATAAGTAAAATGCCTTCACCAATAGCTTGGCCAGACAAACTGGTACCAGCCGCACGGTAAGTTACCGGCGCTTGGTATTTGTTGGCAATTTCAAGGGTCGCTTTTACTTGGTCGATATCATCAGCATGAACAACGATTTCGGGGACAATTCTGAAGTAACTTGCATCGGTTGACCAAGCGAAACGACGAACTGGATCGTTGCTAACAGCATCTTTGCCTAGCTTAGCTAATAACTCATCCATGACGATTTGATAATTAATAGTCATATTTTGCTCTCATTTTTGCAATTTAGTAAATCAGCAAGTAGCTATGATAGCTACTTGCAATGAGTTAAATATTAGAAACCACCCCAGACAAATGCGATTGTTCCGGCAGTGAAGGCGTAAAGAAGGGCAACGGGCATTGTTTTACGAATAATCTCTGATTCTCTACCTGCCATGCCGACGACGGTTGCGGCTGCAACAACGTTCATGACACACATCATGTTACCGGCATTAGCACCAATGCCTTGTAGGGCTAATGCCATAGCGTGGTTCATACCAATGTTATCTGCTACTGAATATTGTAAACCTGAGAACATCATGTTTGAAAATGTCGCAGAGCCTGACAAGAAGGCACCAAAAATACCGACAACGGGTGATACCCAAGCCCAAACCGAGCCCATGGTGTTGGCTAATAAATCAGCTAAAGCAACAGGCATTGAAGCTAAGCCAGAGCCATTAGCACCAGAGTTTAAAAAGATTTTTACCATAGGTACTGATGCACCTAATGAAATAATCGTTGGTAACATTGAGGTACACGAAACGGTAATCGATTGTTTAATCGCTTTTGGTTTCATTTTGAATAAGAAGAAGCCAAGAATACACACAAGTACAAAGAAAATACCTGGGGCATAGAAAGTGGCAAAACTTGCTTTTAATTCAGTGCCCATTAGGCCTGTCCAACTTATGTTGAAGCTGTTTAACCAATCTTTAAATGGTGCTACTACACGAGACAGCACTAATAGTGCTGCCATAATGATATAGGGAGACCAAGCCGCAATTTGTGAAAACTTAGCTGGCTCAGCGGCAACAGCTTTGTCTTCTGTGTCATCTTTTGCATCATTTTCAGCAAAGTCATTCCAAGGTGTAGCCGGTAATAACCAACCTTTTTTGGCCACAGGGATAACAATTGCCATACCGACTAATGCACCAATAACAGATGGGAATTCAGGGCCGGCGATATAGTTAATTAACCATGCTGGTAAGGTGAATGCGAAACCTGCAAACAATGCAAATTTCCAAATTTGTAAGCCTTCTTTAAATGAGCGGTTACGCCCAAAGAAACCGGTTAATACAGACACGATAACTAATGGTACTAGCGAGCCAGTAATCAAATCGATGGTGATCATGTGCATAGCGATGAATTGAGCATAATCAACAAAGCTACCGCCATGTTGAGCAATTTGCGCTGACGCCATAGACACGCCATTTTCCATTAGGCCCTGCTCCATACCAAATAGAACCGGTAAGCCAATTGCACCAAATGATACTGAAGTCGAGTCAGCAATCAAGGCAACAACGGCTGCGGCAATAGGCGGTACGCCAAGTAAAACAAGCAGAGGTGCACCAATTGCCGCTGGGGTGCCAAAACCAGCAGAACCTTCTATGAATGAACCAAATAACCAACAGATGATGATAACTTGAACACGGGCATCGCCACTGATGTTAGTGAAGCCTGCGCGGATAGTATCCATCGCGCCAGAATATTTAAGGGTATTTAGTAAGAATACAGCACCTAAAATAATTGACAGTGGCGTGATTGCCGACAGTAAACCTTCAACCACAGAAGCGGCTAAAATAGTGGAGTCCATTTGCCAAATAAACAGGGCGGCTAGACCGGTTGCAACCATCGATATCGGCATTGCTTTTGATGCCGGGAGTTTGAGTAAAACAAGAAAAACCATAACGCTTATAATAGGCGTTAAGCTCGCGAGTAGCTGTAACGTAGTCATGAATACCTCTTTGCTTGTATAGTACTAATTAAGGTCTGAATTTTATTTGAGTTATTGATTTATGCTTCAATCTTGCGCGAAGTGAGTGTAATAGACTGTATTTTGTGACTTGAGTACTTGATCAAGATCATCTTAAAACAAGACTGTCACCTGTCTCACCGTTATTGCGACAAGGATCGGTTTTCACTATTCTCATGTGTGATTTAAATCACGGTATTAAAGGTGGTGAACTGTGAGGCAACTTTACTGAATATTAGCGAATATGAATGTGAAGTAACTCACGAGGTGAGCAATCAAGGTGATAAATACTGGTTATTATCACCTTGATTAGCTGTGCTGATAGGGGGGAGAATAAGCGCTGCTGCATTTTGTTTAAAACAGTTTACTTCCCCAGCCTAATTTATTACGTAGTACGTGAAAATAATTGTGTCCTTTAGGATGAATAAGCCGTAACTGTTCACTTGAGCGACGAATGATAATTTCATCCCCAGGTAAAACGGCTAAATGAACATGACCATCACAACTGACTTCAAGATTCTCACCGTTATCGGGTGAGACCACTAATTTGATAGTGCTACAAGCATCGACCACGATAGGCCTGCACGATAAGGTGTGTGGAAACATAGGAACGAGTATCAGCGCCTGTAGGTTCGGGGTTAATATGGCCCCGCCTGCTGATAATGAGTAAGCGGTAGAACCCGTTGGCGTGGAAATAATCATCCCGTCAGCACGTTGGCTATACATAAACTGCTCGTCAATGTAGACCTCAAACTGGATCATATGAGCAATTTTACCTGGGTGCAAAACCGCTTCGTTTACCGCGGTATTACTGGAGGTGATTTTGCCATAGCGATGTACTTCAGCTTCTAACAAAAATCGGTGTTCTGTTTCAAACTCACCATCTAACACATTAGCCAAAGCATCTTCAAAGTTATCAGGAGGTAAATCAGTTAAAAAACCCAAATTACCTCGGTTAACACCTATCACGGCTACATCAAAGCGTGCCAAGACTCTTGCAGCGCCCAGCATATTACCGTCACCGCCGACGACGATGGCCAAATCACAATGCTCGCCCATGTCTAATAAGTCCATTGAGGCAACATCATTACCTAGTTCTGCCGATACGCGAGATTCGACGATGACTTTATAGCCTTGCACTGATAGCCAATGATGCAAACGTTTTAAGGTTAAGTTTGTACCTTGGTGATGCGGTTTGCCGATAAGGCCGATAGTATTAAACTTTTTGGTCATATTGATATTTGTTGGCCTTAAAAGGCTTGAAACGCCAAAATTGATCCCCATAATATACCCAAACGAATTAAAAGTGTCAGTGTGGCGGTAATTATTCTGCATCTGGCATGTTTCAATTATGATTACCAAAAAAATCGCATTTTTTAGCTGGAGTGAAAATGAGCAACGAGTCAAACTACGATCCACAAGATATCGAGACTAAAAATCAAGTGGAAGAAGGTACAGTCATTGAAGCTGATGAAGCGAGCTTAATGGATGAGTTAACCCAAGCAAACTTTCGCATTGAAGAATTAGAGCAATTATTAGCCGCTTCAGAAGCGGCATTAGCTGAACGTAAAGATGTTGAAATACGTGCAGCAGCTGAAACGCAAAATATTCGAACTCGTGCGGCCAAAGACGTTGAACAGGCACGTAAATTTGCCTTAGAAAAGTTCGCCAACGAGTTGCTACCTGTACTTGATAATATGGAGCGCGCTTTACAAGGGACTTCTGCTGAAAATGAAGCGACTAAAGCGTTATACGAAGGTGTTGAGTTAACCATGAAAGGTTTCTTAAGCTCAGTCGAAAAATTTGGCGTTGTGCAAGTTAGCCCGTTAGGTGAAACCTTTAACCCTGAGCATCATCAGGCAATTGGCATGCAACCCAGTGCTGAATACCCTGAAAACACTGTGATGTTAGTGATGCAAAAAGGCTACATTTTAAATGATCGTCTTTTACGCCCCGCAATGGTGATGGTATCGCAAGGCGGAGCCAGTATCGATACTCAAGCATAATTCATTTATTGTTAGTCGAATAATGTTAATGGATTAATGTAAAAAAGGGCTGATAATTCAGCCCTTTTTTTGTAGTTAATGATTATTCAATACAATCAGCACAAGCGTTAATTGATATAGTCTCTGATCTGTTGCTCAATGCCTGCGGCATCAAGCTTTAACTCACTGATAATCTCATCCGGTGCGCCGTGTTTGATAAACTCATCAGGCAAACCAATTTGCAGCACAGGTTTAATGATTTTAAGCTTCTGTAATACTTCCATTACGCCACAGCCCGCACCACCCATAATGGCGTTTTCTTCAACCGTGACTATGATGTCATGGCTGTGTGCCAATTCAGTTAGCAACTCAATATCGAGTGGTTTAGCAAATCGCATATCTGCTACCGTCGCATCAAGAGCTTCAGCGGCTGATAAAGCTGCTGCTAACGTTGTACCAAAATTAACAACCGCGATATTTTTACCTTGACGTTTAATAACCCCTTTGCCAATAGGTAAGGCTGTCATTTGCTCGACCTGTTCAGCGCCCGTCGCGCTACCTCTAGGATAGCGAACTGCCGTTGGACCGTCTTGATAACAATATCCGGTATATAGCATTTGACGGCATTCATTTTCATCAGACGGCGTCATGATCACCATGTTGGGAATGCAGCGCATAAAGCTTAAATCGAATGCCCCTTGATGAGTTGGGCCGTCGGCGCCGACAATACCACCACGATCGATAGCAAATAATACAGGTAAACGTTGTAATGCCACATCATGAATGAGTTGATCGTAACCACGCTGTAAGAAAGTGGAATAAATTGCTACAACAGGTTTTAGGCCTTGGGAAGCCATACCTGCAGCCAGTGTCACAGCATGTTGCTCTGCAATGGCTGCATCAAAATATTGTTTAGGGAAACGCTGAGAAAACTCAACCATACCAGAGCCTTCACGCATAGCAGGGGTAATGCCCATTACACTTTTATCTTGCTCTGCTATATCACATAGCCACTTTCCAAAAACCTGTGAAAAAGTAGGTAAGCCAGGCTTAGTTGCCGGTTTTTTAAATTGGCTTGGGTCAAATTTAGGCACCGCATGCCAGCCGATAGGGTCTTTTTCTGCAGGTTCATAACCACGACCTTTTTTGGTCATAATGTGCAGAATTTGTGGTCCTTTAAGGTTGCGCATATTACGCATGGTTTCGACTAGGGCATCAACATCGTGACCATCAATAGGGCCTATATAGTTAAAGCCAAGCTCCTCAAAAAGCGTACCAGGAACGACCATGCCTTTTAAATGTTCTTCAGTGCGCTTGGCCATTTCTTTAATAACAGGCATGCCTTTTAGCACTTTTTTACTGCTTTCACGAATGGTGGTGTAAAAGCGCCCTGACATTAATTGGGCTAAATGATTATTAAGTGCGCCAACGTTTTCAGAAATTGACATCTCGTTGTCATTTAAGACAACTAGCATGTCATTGTGCAAGTCACCAGCATGGTTTAGCGCTTCAAACACCATACCGCCGGTCATTGCACCGTCACCAATGACAGCAACCACTTTACGGCCGAGGTCTTCTTTTTCTGCAGCAATCGCCATACCCAGAGCTGCACTCACTGACGTCCCAGAGTGGCCTACGCTGAATGTGTCGTATGGGCTTTCTTCACGCCACGGAAAAGGATGCAAACCATTTTTTTGACGAATAGTGTGCATATGCTCGCGGCGGTCAGTTAAAATTTTATGCGGATAAGCCTGATGGCCAACGTCCCACACCAATTGGTCAAACGGTGTGTTATAGACATAATGAAGTGCTACGGTTAATTCAACCGTACCTAAACCAGAAGCAAAATGGCCGCTCGACATGCCTACTGATTGCAGTAGAAATTGGCGTAACTCATCTGATACCTGTGGCAATAAGCCTTGCGGTAGTTTTCTAAGTTCTTCTGGTGTATTGGCTTGGGCCAACACAGGATATTTAGAATTATCGAAACTCATAGTGAGATATCTGTCTTATTATATTCTTCGCACGATAATATATCGGGCAAAGTCTGCAATTAACTGGCTATTGTATGGCAATTTAGTCAGTTCTGATAGGGCATCATCAACAAGCTGCTGTGATGTCTGTTTAGCCCCCTCCAAACCCAATAGTTGGGGGAAGGTACTTTTATTCGATTGTTCATCACTACCTTGTGGCTTACCGAGTTCCTCGGTGCTGGCAATGATGTCTAAAATGTCATCTTGCACTTGAAAAGCAAGACCAACATGATGAGCGTAGCCCATTAAAGCGGCATAATCACTTTCGCTGGCATCAGCCGCGATTAACGCCATTTCAACGGCACAACTTATTAATGCGCCGGTTTTTTTGTTGTGTAATTCAGTCAGTCTTGCTAATTCGATACGCTGATTGGTGGCACTAAGATCAATCGCCTGGCCACCGCACATGCCTTGATATCCAGAGGCTTTGGCTAATGACTTTACAATCGCTAATTGTTGCTTAGGAGATAAACCGTCAATTGGAGTACTGATTATATCGAAAGCCAAGGTTTGTAAAGCATCGCCAGCAAGTATTGCGCTGGCTTCGTCAAAAGCAATATGCACAGTAGGCTGACCACGACGAAGGCAATCATCGTCCATGGCAGGCAAATCATCATGAATTAACGAGTAGGCATGAACACACTCAATTGCTGCGGCAAGGTTATCTAAGGTAGTTATCGGTACATTGAGCAGATTGCCCACACTGTAGACCAGAAATGGCCTGATACGTTTACCACCTAATAATGCACCATGAGTCATGGCTGCTTTTAAAGTGGGAGCGGCATCATCAAGATTATGTAAGTGTTGGCTTAGTACTTGATCAACTCGTTGTTGATAAGTCTTTATTGCATCTGTTAACACAGGATTACCTCAAAATACGGCTAAAACAATGTTATTGTTCAATGTCTAATGGTGATAATGTGTCTTTTTCATCAAGAAGAATGGACACTTTTTGTTGCGCTTGTTCAAGTTTAGCCTGACTTTGACGTACAAGCTTAATACCACGTTCAAATTGCTTTAATGCATCATCAAGGGAAACTTCGCCTTGTTCTAAATTTGCTACAATGGTTTCAAGCTCATTTAATGATTGTTCAAAACTAAGATTTTCAGGTTTTTTCGCCACGTTTACAATTCCTCTTGTTCAGCGTGTGACAAGGTATATCAGCCAAGCTTTAGGGTCAAATACAGACGCTGGATATTTGCTCAATAGCACGCTTTGTTACTGAAATTTGTTTAGAAAGTTGAAAATCGAGCTAAACTAGAAATGATTTTGACCGATAACATAATAAGATTATGCTTACCTTAGAGATAATTAGGCATTAGCACATCAAGCAGAATTGACTGCATTTGAGGAGAAGTTGTGGATTTAGCAACCTTGATAGGTATTATTGGCGCTTTTGCTTTTATTATCGGCGCTATGGTCACCAGTGGTGGCATTGGCTTATTTATCGACGTACCGTCAATTCTGATTGTTGTGGCAGGTTCTTTGTTTGTTGTGATGATGAAGTTCAATCTCAAGCAATTTCTTGGTGCAGTTAAGATTGGTTTGAAAGCGTTTATGTTTAAAATCGACAAACCTGAAGACTTAATTGAACAGTCAGTTAATATGGCCGATGCTGCGCGTAAAGGCGGTTTTTTAGCCTTGGAAGAAGCGCAAATTAGCAACACCTTTATGCAAAAAGCCGTTGATATGTTAGTTGATGGTCATGATGGCGATGTTGTACGTAATGCCCTAGAAAAAGACATAGCATTAACCGAAGAACGCCATAAATCCGGTATTGGTATTTTTAAGGCAATGGGTGATGTTGCACCTGCGATGGGGATGATTGGTACCTTAGTCGGCTTGGTTGCGATGTTATCTAACATGGATGACCCAAAATCAATTGGTCCTTCTATGGCGGTAGCCTTGTTAACCACACTATATGGCGCGGTAATCGCTAACATGATAGCTATTCCAATGGCCGATAAATTGTCGCTGCGCATGAATGAAGAGTTATTGAACCGTAATTTAATCATGGATGCCGTGTTAGCGATTCAAGATGGCCAAAACCCGCGAGTCATTGAAGGCTTTTTGAAAAATTACCTTGCTGAAAAACAGCGTAAGGTCGATACAACGGACGGAGAGTAATCCATGGCCAAGGCCAAATGTGATTGTCCACCCGCAGGCGCACCTATGTGGTTAGCAACCTTTGCTGATCTTATGTCGCTATTGATGTGCTTCTTCGTGTTACTGCTGGCATTCTCTGAAATGGACGTAATGAAGTTTAAGCAAATTGCGGGTTCAATGAAGTATGCATTTGGTGTACAGAATAAAGTTGAAGTAAAAGATATTCCTAAAGGAACATCGGTTATTGCGCTTGAGTTTCGCCCAGGACGTCCAGATCCCACCCCTATTGAGATTATTAACCAGCAAACCAATGAAATGACCCAGCAAACAATTGAGTATCAAGCTGGTGAAGAAGACAGTGCTGGTGGTGTTCAAAAACAAAATGGCGCTCAGCGTGGTGGTAATGCCAGTGCTACAGCGCAAAAAGAAGCTGAAGCCGTTAAGAAAGATGCCGCATCAGCGCAAGACAATATCAATGAAGAACTTAAAAAAATGGCTGAACAATTGAATGAGCAAATTGTTGACGGAGCCATTGAGTTAGAGTCTTTAGGTCAGCAAATTATCATTCGTATTCGAGAGAAAGGCTCGTTTGCATCAGGCTCAGGTTTTTTACAACCCAAATTTAGACCTATAGTCCGCTCAATCGGTGAGTTATTGAAAGATGTACCAGGTGTTATTACGGTTTCAGGCCACACTGATGGTGCTCACATAAGTAACGAGCTTTACAGTTCTAATTGGGATCTATCAAGCCAACGTGCCGTTGCAGTAGCCCATGAGTTAATGAAAGTGCCAGGTTTTGACGAAAGCCGCATGAAAGTGATGGGCGAAGCATCCAATAATCCGCTGGTCCCAAATGACAGCAATAGTAATCGAGCTCGAAATCGTCGCGTTGAAATTGCTATTGAGCAGGGTAAACCCAAAGAGTCTGATGAGATTAAAGTGATCCAATAATATGATTTAGTTAGGGAAGTTTTATTTGTTACCGCGCAGTCATTTGGCTGCGCTTTTTATTTGGTTCACTTTTTTCATTTCAGTGTTTGACCGTTTAATTAAGATACACTTTTATCGCCTTGCATGATCTGTGTATAACCTGCGAATGCCGCGTGAATGTTATTACAATGAGCGATAATTTTGCTATAATCCGCCGCAATTGTTTGCTTACTTTTCCCCCGTGGAATCATTTTATCGATTATCAACGACTCGATTCTCAGATTTTATTCGGCGAAAATAAGTCTTTATTCTATTAATTCAAACCATTAAATGTCACATAGGCTAAACTAATGTTAGTTTTTAGTCGGTCATTTATGTTGCCGGAACCGCTATGAAGTTTATCGTAAAGCTATACCCAGAAATCATGATGAAGAGTAAATCGGTAAGATTACGTTTTACAAAAATGCTCGAAACCAATATTCGTAACGTACTTAAAAAAGTCGATGAAGAGGCTAAAGTACAACGTTTATTTGACCGAATCGTCGTGAAGGTGCCTGAAGATAAACCTGAATTACAAGGAAAATTTGCCGAGCGTTTAGCCTGTATTCCAGGTATTGCCCATGTGGTTCAGGTAAGTGAATACCCATTTGACACCGTTGACAGTATCTATCAGCTAGCGTTACCGCGTTATCGCGATGAGATTGCTGGAAAAACCTTTTGTGTTCGAGTTAAACGTACAGGTAATCATGATTTTAACTCAATTGATGTCGAACGTTACGTCGGTGGAGGGTTAAATCAACACACAGATGCGTTGGGCGTAAAACTGAAAAATCCTGATGTGACCGTAAATCTTGAAATTGATCGCGATAAACTTTATATGGTTGAGCGTCGCATTGAAGGTTTAGGCGGATTTCCAATGGCGACCCAAGAAGATGTGTTGTCACTTATTTCAGGTGGGTTTGACTCTGGCGTATCCAGTTATCAATTTATTAAAAAAGGTGCCCGTACGCACTACTGCTTCTTTAATTTAGGCGGCGCCCAGCATGAGATTGGTGTAAAGCAAGTGGCTTACCACTTATGGCAAACGTATAGTGAATCTCACAAAGTGCGTTTTATTACTGTGCCATTTGAACCCGTTGTTGAACAGATTTTAGAGCGGATTGATAATGGTCAAATGGGCGTAATTCTCAAGCGCGTGATGATGCGTGTTGCAGCCCAAATTGCTGAAAAATATGGTATTCAAGGCATTGTTACTGGTGAAAGTTTAGGTCAGGTCTCTAGCCAGACGTTAACAAATTTAAATGTAATCGATCGCTGTACTGATATGTTAATTATGCGCCCGTTAATTGCTATGGATAAGCAAGATATCATTAACCAAAGCCGATTAATTGGTACCGAAGACTTTGCCAAAACCATGCCTGAATATTGTGGCGTGATTTCACAAAAACCAACAGTTAAAGCGGTATTATCTAAAATTGAAGCGGAGGAGAAAAAGTTTGATGAAGATCTTATTGAACGCATTGTCGCCTCTGCAAAGGTAATGGATATTAGGGATATTGAGACTGAAATGAATCAACAAATCACTGAAACCGAAACCGTTACCGATATTGCCGTGGGTGAAGTTGTAATTGATGTGCGCGCTCCTGAAGAAGAAGAGCGTAAGCCATTGGATATCGAAGGCGTCGAGGTTAAAACGATTCCATTCTTTAAATTAGCCACCCAGTTTGCAGATTTAGATAAAAGTAAAACCTATTTACTTTATTGCGATCGCGGTGTGATGAGCAAACTTCAAGCTTTATATTTGATTGAGCAAGGTCATCATAATGTCAAGGTCTATCGCCCGTAAGTGCTGATAAGTTTATTGAGGGCAGTGATGTAAGTACTGCCCCTCATTAAACTCTCTTATTGAGCGTGATTGATTAACAATGACACATAAAAAAACCGCAATCTATGCGGTTTTTTTATGACATTTATGGCAAGCTATCAAGGCGAGTGTAAATGTGTGAAAGTACTATTCAATTATAAAGGTTAATCAGCAACTTGTGTGCGAACCGTTTTCATTTGTTGATCATTTTCAGCAACGATAACTTCATTCGCATCTTTAACGACTTCTTGTTGCATTTGATTGAGATTATCAGCTAATTGCGCATTAATCGTTGCGTGTAAATCGCTAATATCTACTAGATCCATTTCGTTAGCTTGTGCGGCGCTAAGGCTGAGTGATGACATCATAGCCAGTGCTAGAACAGATTTAAGGTTGAACATAGGTGAGCCTCCGGGCTGACAAATCTTTTGATTGCCGGACATTCCCAAATACGTCGAAGAGACTGTCCAACTGACTTAATTTCAATGATGCCAATTTAATCAAAAATACTGTTCTTTACAAACGACAAAAAATATCGATAATCATTAGAAAAACTAATTAAAAAACGAGAGATTGATCACCATGTCTAGACGATTACCTCCCTTGAATGCAGTAAAAGCATTTGAAGCGGCAGCAAGAAACCTCAGCTTTACAAGGGCTGCAGAGGAGTTGTTTGTGACTCAGGCTGCTGTAAGTCATCAGATTAAAGCATTAGAAGATTTCTTGGGTTTAAAGTTGTTTAGGCGCAAAAATCGATCATTATTGTTAACAGAAGAAGGTCAAAGCTACTTTCTCGACATCAAAGATATCTTTATTCAGCTAGGTGAAGCGACGGAAAGGCTGCTTGCTCGTAGTGCTGTAGGCTCACTTACCGTGAGTATGTCTCCTAGTTTTGCTATTCAATGGTTAGTGCCTCGCTTAGCGAAGTTCAGTGAGAAAAACCCTGATATTGATGTGCGCATCAAAGCCGTTGACAGTGATACAGGCTCATTAACTGATGATGTCGATGTGGCGATTTATTATGGTCAAGGAAACTGGGCAGGACTTAGAGCCGATAAATTACGCAATGAAGTATTGATCCCCGTGTGTTCGCCTTTATTGCTTAATGGACCTAAACCGTTAAATACTCCGGCAGATTTAAAACACCATACGCTACTACACGATTCTAGTCGGCATGATTGGCAAGCCTGGTTTAGACAATGTGGCGTCAGCGATATTAATGTAAACCAAGGGCCCATTTTTAGTCATTCTTCATTGGTATTGCAGGCTGCTGCACATGGTCAAGGTGTGGCATTAGGTTACAGCGTGTTAGCTCGCCCCGATATTAAAGCTGGGCGCTTGGTATGTCCTTTTTCTGAAGTGTTAGTGAGTAAAGATGCCTATTACTTAGTGTGTCAGCAGAATCATTCAGAGTTAGGAAAAGTCAGCGCGTTTCGTGAATGGATGGTCGACATGTTTGCTGAGGAGTCGCGTAGTGATTTACTCGCAGGATAGCATTAACGCTAACGCAGAATTAGCTAGAGATTATGTTTTAGATGGTGCAGTGGCAAGCGAGACGCTTATTGTGTTAGCTCATGGGGCGGGGGCAAATATGCACCATGCGTTTATGCAGCAATTAACTCAAAGTTTGGTGGATGAAGGCTTTGCTGTTTATCGATTTAATTTTTTATATATGCAAGCCAATATGCTTGATGGTAAAAAACGCCCACCAGATAGAGCGCCAAAACTCGTACAGCATCTCGAAAGTGTATTGGCAGATATCCAACATAAACAGCAGCAGGGTGAAATAAACGCCAAGCGAATTTTGTTTGTTGGTAAATCTATGGGCTCTCGTATGATGGCAACATTAACCTCAAGTTTGCATCAATGTGAAATGATAGCTGCACAATCTGCGTTGAATCGTGTTATTGGGCAAGTATGCCTGGGTTATCCCTTTGTGCCGATCAAAGGCGGTGAGCCGCGTTTACCCCCGCTGAATGAATCAAGCATGCCGACATTGGTCCTACAAGGTGAGCGAGATAAATTTGGTTTACCGGACCAAATAGCCTCGTGGACATTTCGCCAAGGCATTGAATTTACCTCTATACCTGATGGTGATCATAGTTTTGCCCCCAGGAAGTCGTCTGGTACAACGTTTGACGCTAATCTAGCACTTGTGGTGGCTGAGATTATTCGATTCTCGAAGTCGTTAGCCTAAATTTGTTATCCGAAGGCTTGTGTAAACAATAAGTCCAATATTAAGGCATGATATGAAACATCGATTATTATCAGTCGCGGCGATGAGTGGCTTTATCGCAGTCGCGTTAGGGGCATTTGCAGCTCATGGTTTAAAGAAAGTGACCTCACCAGAACTGATTAGTATTTTTAATTTGGCTGTCGAATACCAGTTTTACCATACCTTTGCACTAATAGCTTTGGCGTTTGCTGCAAATTGGTTGTGCCCTAAACTGATTAACTGGGCGGCGATTTTTTTCATCACAGGTATGGTGTTATTTTCCGGTTCTCTTTATTTATATGCGTTGATTGGTCAAAAGTGGCTAGGGCCAATTACCCCCATTGGCGGTGTTTGCTTGCTCATAGGCTGGGCGATATTTGCAACAGCGGCATGGCGTAAGCCTGTAAGTAAGGATCAAATCTAAATCTGCTATAGCGCCATATTCTTGCTATAATCCGACAAAATTTGGCTTCAAGTTCGATTATTGCTAAGGCTTTACATGAAAAACCTATTCCTATTTTGCCGTGCTGGATACGAGAAAGAGTGCGCTGCAGAAATTCAACAACGTGCCGCAGAACTTAATATTGGTGGTTTTGTTAAAACCAATAACAATGATGCTTATGTTATTTATCAATGTTTTGATGATAATGGTGCCGATGAATTAGCTGAGAAATTAGCGTTAAGTTCACTTATTTTTACTCGGCAGATGTTTGCATCGGCAGATTTATTAATTGATCTTCCTGAGCAAGATAGAGTTAGCCCGATTATTCAGGCACTAGGTGAATTATCTAAGTGCGGTGAATTGCGCGTCGAAACCCCCGATACTAATGAAGCGAAAGAATTGTCAGCTTTTTGCCGCAAGTTTACCGTTCCATTGCGCCAAGGTTTAAAAAAGGCGGGAATTTTACTGGGGGCCGAAAACCCACGCCGTCCTATTGTCCATGTGTGTTTTATTGGTCCAGGTAAGGCCTATGTTGGCTATTCACTAAGTCATAATAGCTCGCCGCATCCGATGGGGATCCCGCGCTTAAAAATGGTGGCCGATGCTCCAAGCCGTTCAAGCTTAAAACTCGACGAAGCCTTCGGTGCCTTTTTAACCAAAGAAGAGCAAGACTTGCGCTGTCGCAGCGGGCTAAATGCCGTTGATTTAGGGGCTTGTCCTGGTGGTTGGACTTATCAATTAGTGCGTCGCGGTATGATGGTCGCCGCAGTTGATAATGGCCCAATGAATGAAAAATTGATGGAAACAGGGCAGGTTAAACATTACCGTGCCGATGGTTTTAGATTTGAACCGCCGCGTAAAAATATCTATTGGTTAGTTTGTGACATGGTGGAAAAACCATCCCGCGTCGCAGAATTAATGGAAGCATGGGCAATTAATGCCTGGTTTAAAGAAGCCATCTTTAACCTGAAATTGCCAATGAAAAGCCGTTATAAAGAAGTGCGGGTTATTTTAGATACGATGGCTGAAATTTTTAAAGAAAATAATATTGAATATAAGATGCAGTGTAAGCACTTGTATCATGATCGCGATGAAGTCACCGTACATTTATGGCTATTCCCAGAAAAAGGCGTTAACTATGCCGTGCTGGGCGAAAGATAAAGCATTAACGTTGCTTTACTAATGTTAGTGATACAGTACAAACTAAAAAGCCCTAATAATTTAGGGCTTTTTTCGCTAAACCAAACGCCAACAAATTAATCTAAACGGTCTAATACTGCTTGGGTGAAGTCTGTGGTGCCATATGTGCCGCCTAAGTCACGGGTAGTACGGTCGCCTTCTTCAATCACTGCTGATACGGCATTGCGGATCATTACCGCTTTATCTGACATGCCAAGGTATTCCAGCATTTGAATTGACGCTAAAATAACCGATGTTGGATTGGCTAAGTTTTTACCCGCAATGTCAGGGGCGCTACCATGCACGGCTTCAAAAATAGCTGCATCACGTCCAATGTTAGCCCCCGGTGCCATACCTAAACCGCCGACAAGACCTGCACACAAGTCAGACAAAATATCACCAAATAAGTTAGTGGTGACCATCACATCAAAGTTTTCTGGATTCATGACTAATTTCATGCAGGTTGCATCAACAATCATTTCTTCGGTGATGATATCAGGATAGCGAAGACTGACTTCACGAGCCACTTTCAAGAATAAACCTGAGGTTGATTTCATGATGTTAGCTTTATGCACTATGGTCACTTTTTTACGGTTTTCTTTACGAGCTAATTCATAGGCAAAAGTCACAATTTGTTCAGCGCCCTGGCGGGTAATAATACTGGTTGCTTCTGCTGTTTCACCGTCATCAGATACTTTTTGACCTAAGCCAGAATACATACCTTCGGTATTTTCACGAACCGTAATAATGTCGATATTTTCATATCGTGCTTGAGTGCCTTTAAATGAATTAACAGGGCGTACGTTGGCGTACAGGCTAAATTTTTTACGCAGGCTAACATTGATAGATGTAAACCCCTCTCCAACAGGCGTCGTTAACGGCCCTTTGAGGGTTATACGGTTTTTTTCAATTAAATCGAGTGTACGTTGCGGTAATAATTCACCGTGTTTCTCTAGCGCTGTTAAGCCTGCATCTGCAAATTCATATTCAAAATCACATCCTGCTTTGTCGAGAATTTTTAATGCTGAGTCGATAATGCTTGGGCCAATTCCATCACCTGGAATTACGGTTATTGTACGTTTTGACATGAAAAGTCCTTACACCCTAGGGTTACTGCAATAATTACAGCGCATTAATTGGGGCCACTGTATGAGAGTTAAGTTAGTTTCGTCAGTCTCATAAATGGTGATTTGATGATGTTAATCATCTGTTTTCTAGCGACCATTTTAACGATTTTTAATCTTTATTTACACAATACTGTTGATCAAATCGCATTTAACAAACATTTGTGATGTGTTTTAGATTAAAATAGCCGCATTAATGACAAATGAATGTGATGACACGTTATTGGTTAGCCAAAGCCTTTTTATACAAAAGGTTAACCGTATCAAAGCAGGGTATTTTGTTCATTTATCTAGCGGTTTTGCTAGACGACCATAGTCGAATAGTCAGTCTTACTCGTATTGACAACGTTAGCTGGCGTTAAGGTTTGTGCCATCATAATTATAAGAAGAGGAATGTTGTGAAACTATCTTATTTGCTTACCTATCCAATGATGGTGATGTTATCACTGTCATTTACGACAAGTTTTACATTTGCGCAGCCGTTAACGCTGACGGACATTATGCATTTTAGTACCTTACAGCAACCAGTTATTGCTGAGGATGGAAGCATGATGGCGGTAGAGGCTAAGCCCGATCGTGGTGAAAGCTCTGTCATTGTTAAATCTATTGATGCTACCAAGAGTTTTAATATTACTAACGGAACTAAGCCAAAAATCAACGCCAGTGGCCGATTTGTTATTGCGACGATTCCTGCAAGCCTGTTAGAACAAGAAACTAAAAAGAAGTCTGAACTAACCCAAGGGCTAGCGTTACTTGATACAAAAACGGGTAATCAACAAACCTTTACTAATATTAGATCCGCTCAGTTTAATGATAATGGCCAATATTTAGCGGTATGGTTTAAAGAAGATAAAACTGCTGATGCAGATACTAAAGCGCTCGAGCCTAATACCCGTAAAAGTGACAAACTTGAAGATGATGATAAAGGCACTCGATTAAGCCTCATTCACTTAACCACAAATAAAATTATCCAGCTTACAGATGTGACTCAATTTGCGTTCGATGAGTCAGGTGTTAACTTTGTTGCCGCAGTAAATCGTCATGAACAAAAGCAACATCAAGTGGTGCTAGTCAATTTAACCCATCAGACACAGCGAGATATTTACAGCGTTAATAATGAGCAAATTGGTGAACTAGCCTTAAGTAATGACGGACGTTATGTTGGATTTACCACAGGTAAACTGACTCAGAAACGTGACGGTCGCCAATATCAATTGCATGTTATTAATATCAGCTCAGGTAAACATCGTCAGCCGACTAGCGAAGACTGGACGTTAAATCAATATGCTACTTTAATGTTTTCCCGTGACAGCGAGCGTTTGTTTGTTGGCCGAGTCCCGCAAGTTGTTGCACCGCGACAACAGCTAAAGTATACCGATGACAATTCTTTGTTTGATTTGAATGTGATTGCTGACAACAAAAATCTACGTGTTTGGCACGGTGATGATGCCAAAATTAAGCCACATGAAATAAAACAATATCAGGATGAATTAAAACGCACTTATTTAGCGGTTTATCACTTAGGCGCTGACAGCATTATCCAATTGGCAGATGAACAGGTGCCAACCGTTCAGTATGGCGAGCAAGCGCGATATTTGGTTGCTACATCAGACGTGCCTTATCAGAAAATGATCACATGGGCGGGTTTCTATCAAGATGTGTATCTAGTTGATTTAAATACTGGACGCAAAATATTGGTGTTGGCACAGCAGCCAAGCGATGCGATTCCGACATTGTCGCCCAATGCAAGATTCTTACGCTATTATCAGCAAGGTAACGTACATATTTATGATATAGCGCAGGCCAGAAGTTATAACTTAAGTGGGCAATATGCCGTACCTTTTGCCGATGAGGATCATGATTACCCAAGTGCGGCGCCGGGTTATGGTTTCGGTCCATGGCTTGATGATGGTTCAGGTTTTATTAGCTACGACAAATACGATGTGTGGCAATTCAACACCATTTCGCATAGCGGATTTATGTTGTCTAATGGCGAAGGTCGCAAGCAGGGTGTTGAATACCGAGTTAAAGGACTTATTAAAGATAAACAACCGGCAACCGTTAAAGCTGACCAATCCATATTGTTAAAAGGTTACAGCCATCGTACTAAAGCCGATGATTTCTATGTGGCAAAAGTAGGTGTTGCGGGGGTTAAAAAGCTCACCGATAGCCAAAGTAAATTAACCGTATTAGCCAGAGCAAAGCAAAGCGATGACATACTGTATTCGAAACAGCGTTTCGATTTATACCCAGATATTTATGCCGCATCACTAGATGGAATTAATAACTCTAAAAAGTTGACATCATTAGATAAAAATCGTCAGGCGTTTAGCTGGGGTAAATCTGAATTGGTTCAATGGACCGATGCTGATGGCAATGTTGCTGATGGTGTTTTGATTAAACCAAGCAATTATCAAGAAGGTAAACGTTACCCTGTGATGGTGTATTACTATCGCTTTATGAGTGATCGATTACATGCTTTCCCTGATATGAAAATCAACCATAGGCCCAATTTTGCTTGGTACACCAATAATGGTTATGCCATATTTTTACCTGACATCCGCTTTGAAATCGGCTATCCAGGGATTTCAGCCGTTAAAGCGTTAACTACAGGCGTGCAAAAAATAATCGATATGGGCGTCGCCGACCCGAAAAAAATAGGTCTTCATGGTCATTCATGGAGCGGCTACCAAACTGCATTTGCTGTAACGCAAACTAATATGTTTGCTGCAGCTGTGTCAGGTGCGCCAGTCTCTAATATGACTAGCGCATACAGTGGTATTCGTCATGGAAGCGGTCTTGCAAGACAGTTCCAATATGAAACAGGGCAAAGCCGCATAGGTGAAAGTTTATTTAAAGCACCACAAAAATATATTGAAAACTCTCCCATATTTTACGTTGAACGAATTCAAACGCCAATGATGATTATGTTTGGTGATATTGACGATGCTGTTCCTTGGGAGCAAGGTGTAGAAATGTATTTAGCGATGCGCCGAGCTGGAAAAGATGTTGTGTTTTTACAGTATGAGGGTGAGCCTCATCATCTGAAAAAGTATCCAAATAAGTTGGATTACACCATTAAAATGCGTGAATATTTTGACCACTATTTATTAGGTGAACCTGCCCCAGTATGGCTTGAAAAAGGCGAGGCTTATCGAGAGTTTGCTAAGGATTAATGATATTAGCTAACCTCAACTAGGGTTAATAGATGGGCTCAATTAGCTGAATTCAAAAGATTTAGCTAATTTTGTAGCAAACTTGTCATTTGTTTTGAAAAAAGGCAGATTAACACGTCAATAGCTGGCCTATTGCAAGTTAATGAAACGCAGTTAGCAAGACAAAGGGCTGTTTGGTAAGCGTTTATTATCCAGAACTGGGGTTAACTAGAGCAAGTTGAACTGTATCGGTTTAATTTTTCGAGTTAAACACGTTTAAATCGTGATGCCTAGTCATCTAGGTAAAAACCATTCAACAAAGAGTACCAGGTGTTTAGCTGAATCCTTGCGGCTGTTTTTGTGGGCCATTCTTAGTGCGATATCGACTTTTTATGTAGAGTCATTACCGCAACACTCAGCCTTGTCAGTGTAAGCATAACCAATAACTCGCGTTAAAACTACCAAGTACTATAGGTTCTAATGACTCGTATAAAATGCAGGCTTAACGGTCTGCATTTTTATGCGGATGACATTTAATTGAGTGTTAATTAAAAGTGCTATTTGAAACATTTTGATTTTATCTGCGGGTAACGTGACCTCAAAGAGCGAGTTGTTGCAACAATGCTGAATGCGGATGATAAAAAGATCGAGGATGTAAACGAGCGACTCAAAATGATTTGAGTCGCTAAAGGATAATAGATTTAGTGTTCTAAAGCTGGTTGTGAGGCCTCAAGCAATATTTTGCTGTCTAAATATTGCTGGTAGGTCTCTAAGCCCCAAGCGATAAGAACATTGTTTTTAAACAGTAAAGGGGTGCATTCGTCTCGAGTTGTTATTCCGTCGGATGTTATGTGGTGGGTGCGATAAAACAGCAATTGGTATTGCCCATCAGTAGCTGTTTTTGCTTCGACAAAGTCAGCTCGGCCAAATATTTTCTTGATTGCTTCTAACGATTGTCCAAAGCTAATTTCAGTAATTTTTTGACTATTGTAAGCTTGTCTATCTTCCCAAGCACGGTCTTCTGGAAGAGGCTCATAAATAAACATCACCACAGCAACAAATATGAGATAAGCAATAAATATCCCACCGATAATATAAGTAGCACTTGCCTTCATTTATTGCTCCACAATTGCGGTATTTGAATATGTTTTATTCAGTGTAAAAGATTTATACATGTTTGTTGATATCAACTTGATAGCGAAATTGTTTCAAATTGATATTAAGAGGTATATCGCATTGTAATTGAGCCAGTTTATAGCTGATACGCGCAAGTTCTTTGCCTTCAGCAAGTTTCTGTGCTTGTTTAGGGCCGAGATTTTCCAGTGAGCGATATAAGTTAGCTAAGGTTCGAAATTTATTGAGTAAATCCGCAGCAGACTTTGGGCCGATGCCGGCAATGCCGGGGATTTTGTTGCCACTGTCGCCAGCAAGCGCAATAAAATCTAAAAATTGGCCATGTACCACGCCGAGTTTACGTTCATGCTCAACTAAATCAAATGCTTGTTGATTGAAATGATCCCAAATTATTAACTCATGTTGCGGCAGTTGGCTAAAGCCTTTGTCTGTAGATGCGATAATGGCTTGGCCTTGATTTTGGGTGATTTTAAGTGCCAAGGTAGCTATAACGTCATCAGCTTCAGAAAGGGCATCAAGTGAGTGAATATGTTCTGCTGCTAAAGCTGCTTTAATATCTTTGAGTCCGATCTGAAGAGGAGTCGGCATAGGTTTGCGACCTTTTTTGTAATCTGAATAGAGCTTTTTACGCCATGACTCTTGCTCACCGTCCCATACTACAATTACATGGGTAGGTTGATGCAACTGGAGCATTTTATGGCAAGCCGCTAACGATCGCACTTTTACGCTTTCGATATCATTTTCATCTGGTAACACCGCATGAATGCGGCGTACCAGATTGAGTCCATCAATAATCAGTAATTTATTCATTAAGTTATTTTATTATTTTGTAGCATGGTTCGTAGGCGCTGCCAGGCAATTTCATCCGTTGTTGTGTAACAAATGCGCTAAGCAAGTTATCCATCATGCTCATTAACTTGGGATCGCCTTTTATCTGAAATTTCCCATGCTCTTTGATGAGTTTAATGGTTTCACCTTTCACATTACCTGCCACAATACCCGAAAATGCCTTGCGCAAGTTGGCGGCCAGCTCTGCTTTATTATTTTGAAAATATAAGTTTAAATTTGCCATAACTTCATGGCTAGGGTCAAAAGGTAATTGGAATTCAGGTTCGATTTTTAATGACCATTGGTATTGATATGCATCGCCTGTTTCCTTGCGATAGGCTTTTACTGCTTCCATACCTTGTTTCATGATTTGTCCCACTTTTACTGGGTTATCAATGATAATCTGATATTTGCTTTGCGCCTCTTCTCCTAATGTTGCACCTATAAACTTGTCTATCTCCTCAAAGTATTGGGCACTTTCTTTTGGGCCGGTTAGCACCAAAGGGAAAGGGGTGTTAGCATTTTCTTTATTTAATAAAATACCTAAAAAATACAATAACTCTTCAGCGGTACCTGCACCGCCAGGGAAAATAACTATCCCATGTCCTAAACGTACAAAAGCTTCTAAACGTTTTTCAATATCCGGCAAAATAACCAACTCATTGACGATTTGGTTAGGCGGTTCAGCGGCAATGATGCTGGGTTCTGTTAGGCCGATGTAACGGGCATTTTTAACCCTTTGCTTGGCGTGACCAATCGCAGCCCCTTTCATTGGACCTTCCATCGCGCCAGGACCACAACCTGTGCAGATGTCCAACTCGCGTAATCCCAGCTGATAACCTACTTCACGGGTATATTGATACTCGATAGCATTAATACTATGTCCACCCCAACAGACAACCACGTTAGGATCTTTCATTGGGGAAATTGCACGGGCATTTCTTAATATATCGAATACCACGTTGGTAATGTGGCTCGCATTGGTCAGATTGATGTGTTTGAGATTATCGTATTTATTGGTGATATAAATTATGTCGCGTAATACGGCAAATAAATGCTCTTGAATACCAACAATAATTTTACCATCAACGAAGGCTTTTTCTGGGGGATTGATCAGCTCAAGTTTTATACCGCGCTCGCGCTGCAATACATTAATGTCGAAGCTTTCAAATTTTTCAAATAAGGCTTCGGCATTATCGCTAATAAGACCTGACGACAATACCGCTAAAGAACAACTGCGATACAGTTGATAAAGCTCACTTTTTGCACCTTGTTTGAGGCGATCAACTTCTAGCTGTGATAGTTGATCTAAACTGCCCCGAGGACTAATCCGTATAATCATAAGCAACTCCTTTAGACTTAAGCGTCAAGACACTTAAGCGCTTGTGCTGCTTACATGTCTATAACGACTCGGTCTCTGCCATTGTTTTTTGCTTTGTAGAGAGCAGCATCAGCTCGTTCAAATGCTTCTTCCATGGTTTCATTATCCATCACTTGCGCTGCACCTATAGATAATGTAACTGTAATTCTCTGATTTTTAAACTTAAATGGAATGTTTTTTACTTTTTCTCTCACTCGATTAAGTAACGTGGATATATGATCTTGAGTAATATCGGGTAATAGCAATACAAACTCTTCACCACCATAGCGCGCCACAAATTCACTGTCACGTAGCGAGTTTTTCAATGCCATAGCAATGACTTGTAAGGTTTTATCACCGGTACTGTGACCAAAGTTATCATTAACCGATTTGAAATGGTCAATATCCGTAACGGCAATCCATAATGGTGTTTTGAAACGGATGTGGTTGCGGTACTCTTGATCCATTCTATCTTCTAATGCTGTGCGGTTAGCCAGTTGAGTGAGTGGATCAAGTAAATTTAGCTTTTGGTGCTCGAACAGTTTTTCTTTGTAGCAATTGGCTTCTTGCGTAATGCTATTTAGCTCTTTACGCATAGATTCAATGGATTTTCGTAATAGGGTTTGTTCGCGACTTTCTAATGCTTCTTTACGAGTTAATGCATCACGAAGCGATGAAAGTTGTACCGTTAGCTGAGTTTTTAACGCTAAGATATCTTCAACATCGGTGATAATGCCACCTGCATTATCTACCCTTAAATTGATTTCTTTGTTTAATTGTAGTTTAAGCTGCTGGCTACGCTCATTATTGTTATGTGAACTATTCACGACATCACGAACAACGGTTAACGCATCGTTAAGAGCATAAAGGAAGTCTTGTGAAGCGGATTTCTCTCTAGCGATATTGTCGAGCAATAAGCTGAGAATTGTTTGATATGATTCAAGTAAAGTGTTTAAGGAAATTTCACCTAACAACACTTCTTTCATGACTAAAATTTGATCACGTTGATCTTTGCGAAATTCAATTTCAGATATTTTAACGGCTAATTCTCTTGCCAGTTGAATATGTTGCGGCAGGATGTCGTAGTCATCGGCTGAGGTAAATTGCTGTTGTAAAATTTCCTCATAAAAACCAATTAACTTTTCTACTTTAGGAATATATTCCCACACTGTATGAAATGGCTTAGCAAGATCTTTCTTAAAATAATTGATTTCTTTTTTAACTTTTTCTGGTGCAGAGTTAACCCGCTGAATTTGTCTGATCACTCTTGAAAGGCCCATTCGGCTCTCTTCAAGTTGTGTCATGGTATGGTTATATTGGCCTTTTAATATTCGTTCAATATCGACTAATTCAGGCAATGCTTCATCGATTTGCTCATAACCGTGAAGGTGGTGTCGTAATTTGGCTAATTTATTATCGAGTTCTAAATTTTGCCCTTTACAGGCTAAACTCAAATGGCCAATAAATTGGATCAAGGTTTTTAGTTTATCATTTCGATCTTTATTGATGTCATCTAAAGCTGAACGAGCAGCATGAAGCTTTTGTTTCATTAGCGTTATTTGCGATATCGCTATTTCAGAATCTTTCATAAAATGCCTTGTTGCTTGAGATAAACGTTAAGCCAAAAAAATGCGTGATGGTCATATATCGTTAACTAAATCTAAATCTAAAGCCAAATAGCCGTTGCTATTACTTATCAATAAAAACTTAGATTTAAGAAGTGTAGCAATGTTATAACAAAGCGTGTACGACGGATATCTAAAATCCATACAAAAAATGCTGTTTATGAGCATTTGCTGGATAATTGAGCAATTACTATTTAGGCCACGACCTTTCTGTAATTGCCTGATTGCTTTCCGCTTTCATTATTCCTCTTTTTAATGCTTGGGTGATATTTAGGTATAAAGGTGCACTAAAAATCGTAGCAGGAGCAAAGTTAAGGGTTTTAAGAGAAACATAGGCGCTTTTAGGTTGCGTCATGGCTGTTGCGATAGCATATTGCGCCGTTTCAAAATGGAGTTCAGCCGAGATGTTGACATCAGGGTTTGCTATAAGTGGAAGCGATAAGTGGCCGATGTAAATATCTGATTGTGCAATTGTACGATTAAAGCAGGGAATCGCGGGGTTATCTAACACCGCTTTTGCAAGGTATTTTTCTATCGCGTTTAGCAGTTCATCTGCGCCTATGTTGTGATTAAAGCAACATGCAAATTGCCCAGGTTTAATCACATAAATGTCAGCTGTGAGTATTTGGCTGAGCTCATTAATAAATTTATGGATGACGTTTGCTGCTTCCGTAAGGCCCATTTGAGTATCGCTATGGCTTAGCGCTTCAATTTTAATTAGCGCGAAAGTTGAAATGCCATCTATTTTGTCAGGGTTTAATCTTTGTAAACATGCACGTAAACCGTTTAGTTGGGTAATAGGTTCTAATAAATATTGTTTTTTATATTCTCGTTGTGCGTTAATTATTTTGCTTGAACGGCTCAAGGCTATCAGCAAAACAATGGCAATAAAAATTAACAAACTCACTAAACTGATAATGACGAAATGTTTGTTGTTAAGTTCGGTTGCCTGCTCCTTCATTTTGTTTTGTAATAAATTCAAGTCAAATTTTAACTTTTGCTCGGTCAATTCTGACGTTGCTGAAGGGGAGCTTTGTTGCTCTTCTTGTACATTGGTGAGAGCGATAATTGCGTCAACAATATTGATGGCTGAAGCCAAATCTCCCAACTGCCGATAAGCGGTAGATAAATATTTTAGCGCTTCTAATTCTTGCTCTTTTAAGTTTTTCTCTCTGGCGAGGGTTAACGCTTTATTAGCATGCTCTATTGCTTCTATCCACATAGATTGTTTTATTAAAATTTGTGCATATAAAGCCTCGTTAAACACTAAGTAATGTTTGACATTTTTAGCGGTAAAAATTGCGTTGGCTTTGGCTATAGATGTTAAAGCCGCAGGACCATTATCCAGGTTGTAATAAGCCTCGGCGAGGTTATGATGGTTGAGCCCCTGACCAATTTCATTATCTAAGCGCTCATTTACTTGCAGTGCGTTAAGGTATTGCACAATGGCTTGGTTCCATTGTTTTTGCTCAGCATAAACCATTGCTATAACCGTTAAGGCTTCGGATGTATATGAATCCTGGCCAAGAGCTTGAAAGCTGGTTGCTGCGTCGTGAGCATGTTTTAAAGCCTCATCCCACTGTTCTAAATCACGATAAGTACGGGCTAAGTTCATTTGTGCATGGGCTTTGATTCCGGGATAGCTGATGCGGTTACCTACACGGAAAGCTTCACCATAGTATTGTAATGATTTAGCATGTTCATTCCTGCGATTGTAATAGCGTCCTAATTCTAATTCAGATAATGCAATGAAGTAATCATTTCGCATTTGATAGGCTATTTCTCGGTATCGATTGAGATGGGTGAGTTGTGCAGCAGGCTGCAAAACCATTTGATAAAGACCACTTAAATGTTCATGTAAGGTAAATTTAAACAGGGTGGCCTCTTCAGACAAATCAGAGCTAACCTGATTCAGCGCTTCATTGTACTGATCAATTGCAAACACATAATCTTGAGATTTTCTGGCTTTCAGGCGAGCTTTTAGCATGACTAACACGGCTTGGTCGAGGGGCCTTGTTATCACCATTTCGAGCTGGTTGACGAGCATTTGTGCGTCATCATATTTAGTGGCTGAATGAACGTTAGACTCTAGATTGAGTCTTGCTAAAAGAATTAGTTTTTGAACCAGAAGTTCTGGTTCCATATCGAGTTTATTCGCTATTTGATCAAATTCGACATTATTTGAAAATGAGAGTGGGAATTGAATGTTTTTATTCAGCTGTTGGTATACCGTTTGCGGGACTTCTCTGAAACTGATCTCTTGCTCTTCAAGTTCATTAGCGTTCGCGCCGATGGGAGTCAATATTAAAAACAGCAAACATGAAACGATAAAATGTCGCATAAATCGTAGACCTTCTTCCTTGATGCACCGACAACGGTCGGAACTCTAAATGAGTAATAAATTGTAAACTAATGTTGTTTATTGCTGAGACTGGAGCAATAGGTTGTTATAATTTTTTTCAGAAAGCAAAATAATATCAATAAAAATCATTTATATAACAAAAAAACAACCTTGGCTCGGGTTGGAAAATGAACAGGGAAGGTTTAACTAGTTAATATTCAAGTGCTTACATATAAAATTGATTTAGCATTAATAACAATGTGAATTTAACGTAAATCGTAAGTAAACTCAATACAGTTAGCAGGTAAAGGACTGTTTGCTAGGCATTTATTATCTCGAGCTCAGGTAAACTCATCATATCAGAAGGACGTTATAGTGAAACCCATCTCTCTAGCAATCATGCTCAGTAGTGCTGTTTTTGTTGCCTGTTGGACACCAAAGGTATTAGCCGATGTTAACTACCAGATAGACTTAACTCAACCGCAACATCATTTAGCCAAAGTCGCAGTGACCTTTCCTAAAACTGATGCTAAATCGTTAACTATTAACATGCCCGTATGGCGAACCGGACGTTATGAAGTATTACCGATTGCCGATGGGGTAAGATTATTTAAAGCCACAGATAGCCAAGGAAATGAATTAGACTGGCACCGCACAGCTAGCGGAGAGTGGCAAGTCAGCTTACTTAAGCCTACCAGTGTTACCGTTAATTATCAGGTTTACGCAAACCAGTTGGGTGACCGTTTGCGTCATATCGACCGAACCCATGCTTACCTAGATGCCAGTGGTATATTTATGTATAGCCCGTCATTTAGACATGACGCGGTTAAGGTTAATTTAGCAGTCCCAGAGGAATGGAAAAGTTATTCGGGGATGAAACCTGGCACTAAGGCACATTCATTTATTGCGGATAATTATGATGTGTTAGTGGATTCACCAATTGAAACCGGTATTAATCAACATTTTGCCTTTAAAGCAGACGGACGTGATTATGAAGTGGTTTTTTGGGGGGAAGGTAATTATGACACCACTGAAATAGTCGCTGATTTAGAAAAAATCAGTTATCAA
Source organism: Shewanella holmiensis (assembly GCF_025370255.1). Lineage (GTDB taxonomy): Bacteria > Pseudomonadota > Gammaproteobacteria > Enterobacterales > Shewanellaceae > Shewanella > Shewanella holmiensis. Next base: position 8,422 of record NZ_JAMTCD010000007.1, on the reverse strand, counting down.
GCATCAGCTATTTGGGATGGCTATCCCTTTGAGCGATATGTTTACATGGTGCACGCGACAAGTGGCGCTCGCGGGGCGACCGAACATTTAAATTCCACGGTTATACAGCTGCCCCGTTTTAACTTTCGAGAGCGTGAAGATTATTTACGTTTTATCAGCACAGCATCACATGAGTTTATCCACACCTGGAATGTTAAAGCCTATCGTCCACAAGGCTTAGTTCCTTATGATTACCAAACTGAAAATATGACAGAGTTATTGTGGATCGCAGAAGGTTCAACTAGCTATTTTCAGCATCAGCTGCTACTGCGCGCAGGTATTATCAGTGCAAAAGAATTTTTTGATGATTTAAGCAAGCGTATCACCAGCAATCAACATAACCCTGGGCGTGAAATTCAATCCATTGCCGAAGCCAGTTTAGGCCAGTGGAGTAGTACTTGGGGGGATTATGCGGTTAACCATAGCGTTAATATTTACTCTGAAGGCTACATGACCTCTTTAGCCTTAGACTTTGATTTACTTTCACAAACTCAACTAAATCATTCATATCGTGATGTTCATAAAAAGCTTTATCAAGATTTTAAAATCCCTTTAGGATATAGCGTTGACGATGTGAAGAATATTTTGAAAGGATTAACGGGTAAAGATTATCAAGCATGGTGGCAACAACATGTGAGTTCACCTGTGACATTAGATTTTGATGCCATGCTATTGCTAGCGGGTTTACAAGTGGGTTATGACCAAGAAGCAAAAAACTTAGTTGATGCCGGTTTAACGCTTACCGGTTCGCATAATGATTTAACCATTGCCAATGTACGTAGGGAAGGTCCAGCATGGCAAGCAGGAGTGAATGCTGGAGATGAGATTATTGCGGTTAACGGATTGAAAGTGACGGCTTCGGGATGGGGTAAACGTTTAGCTGATTTTAAAGCAGGAGATACAATTGAATTGACCTTGTTTAATAATGATCAGCTCGCCAAACGCACTATCACCTTAGCAGAGCAACCCAAAGGTGAGCAAAAAATCTCCCCTGTTGAGTCAGTAACCGCTGAGCAAAAAGCTTTCCTGAAGGCGTGGATAGGCATTGACTGGCCGTTTGATAGTGATGGGGAATTTATCAAACCCGCAAAGTAATTCAATCCAAAATGGACTAAAACATTGTCGATAAATTTACCTGGTTAACTTTATTGAGATTCAAAATATAACATGCCCATCAACAAGTTGATGGGCATGTTTGTTTGGCAGCGTCAATTTACAGGGTGAGTTTTTGTGCCGGCCAATTATTGTGGAGGCTTAGTGGCTGCAAAAGGCGGATAAGTGGCTATTCCAGCTAAAAATCGCTGCAAATTAGGACAATTTGCAATATTAATACGTTGACGAAATAATCCCCAATCTAAATAGCAGGCTAACCGTAATTCAGCATCACTATAGGGCGCTGAATCGCTTAACGTCAGCTGTTCAAATTGCGCAAGACTTGACATTATTCGAGCGGCTTGTCGCTGGGTATAAGCCACATTGTGAATATCGACGCCATCTTTTTCTAAAAAGAACAGGTTTACAGTGCTATCAAGCGCGGTATTAACCATACAAAAGATATCAAGTTCTGCCGGTGAAGCTAAATAATCCTGGCCCGCTTGTTGACGAATGTAGAATAGAATCGCACTTGAATCTGTTAAGAAAGTGTCATTGTCCTGCAAAAAAGGCACTCGCTTTGTCGGCGAATGCATCGCACTGCTGGCTTGATCTGTTTCAACAAACTCAAACACTTGGCCAGAACTCATCAAAGCCATACGGCAATGGCGTACAAAAGGCGAGGTGTAGCTACCATAAAGTTTCATTCTGACTCCTGCTATCTATGTTATTTCGTTACTAAGCTTAAATACTTTGTTCCATCGGCCCAAAAGCACCATGTAATGCCTGAATGAATGCGATAAGTTCACTGCCCATTAAGGCAAAGTCGGCATCTAAACGTGCCATTGGATCTTCATTACCGACATCATCGTTACCGGCTCTAAATTCTTCGGAGAATTTAATCCGCTTTATGCTGGCATCAGATTGCATGACAAATGCAATTGACTGAGCAAAGTGCAATGCCAGTTTATGTACTTGTTTGCCGGTTGCTAAATGCGCAAGCACTTCGTCTTCCTGTAAAACCTGTTGTTTGAAGCGAACAATCCCTCCCTCGTCTGAGTCTGACTTTAGCTCTGCTTCATCTTGCATTTCAAACGGCAATGAGGCTGCACCGGCTTGAAGCCATTCAGTGAGAGTTTGTTCGATTGGCTTAGCATAACTTAACGGAATAACAGGTAAACTGCCCAGTGCTTTACGTAACAGGGCTAGCAATTCCTCGGCTTTAGTTGCACTTGAGCTGTCGACTAAGATCATTTCTAGTTCTGGCAAAATTAATGCGCGCGTTTGACTACGACGAGAAAAAGCCCGTGGTAGTAATGTTGTGGTGATGTCATCTTTCATGGCATCTTTTTCTTTCTTGGTGACGTTACGGTTTTCTTGCGCTTCAATTTCAGCCACTTTTTCATCTAATGCTTCTTTAATGACCTGGCCAGGTAAGATTTTCTCTTCTTTAGTGACACAAATTAAGTGACGGTTTTCGGCGCTGTGTACTAAAGATTGACCTTTTTTTCCTAAAGCGTTGGAGAAGCCAAATTTGCTGATGTCTTGACTGGTACAAGGAGAAAATGTGAAGTCGGCTAAAGCTTGTTCAAGCGTTTCAGTGTCGGTTGAAAACGGTTTATTGAAACGATACAAGGTGAGATTTTTAAACCACATAAAAAGACACTCATTAATAAATAAATTAGTTGGCCAAGCAGTTTACGGCATCTTTATGGTTGGGTAAACAGCGGTTTTTGTTGAAATTGCATTGTAGGAATGAGGTTTAATAAAAATGTCACATTTCTCCATTTAGATTTATTTGTTGTTATTTTTCAATGACTAATAGTTTATTGATGTCATTTAAGTATAGGTTGTTTAGGCTTTGCTTATTTATTGCAATATTTCTGAAACATTTCCAAGGCAAAATCCGCCCCGTTCCAAACAACAAACACATGACGAAATGAAACGTCGAAAGGATGAAATGATGAACTTATTTGCTAAAAATTTACTGGCTTGTGCTGTATCAGCTGCAACAATTTCAACTGCTTACGCGGCAGACCCATTGCAGGTTTATGGTAAATTGAATGTATCTGCACAATATAATGATGTAGCCGATGAGTCAGAAACGACAATTCAAAGTAATGCATCACGTTTTGGTGTAAAGGGTGATTTTGACCTAGGCAATGATCTTCAAGCTTTCTATACCATCGAATACGAAGTCGATACCGGCGATGCTGAAAAAGAAAACTTTAAAGCGCGTAATCAGTTTGTGGGTTTAAAAGGTAACTTTGGTCTAGTCTCTGTGGGACGTAACGACACAATGTTAAAAGTTTCTCAAGGTAAAGTTGATCAATTCAATGACTTAGCTGGCGATATGAAAAATGTGTTTAAAGGTGAAAACCGTATGGCACAAACCGCAACGTATATGACGCCTATGTTTGGTGATTTTCAAGTTGGGGTTACTTATGTTGCAGACGGTGATTCTGATCAAAATGCTGAAAACGGTGTGAGTATGGCTGCCACCTATGGTGATGCTGATTTAAAACAAACGCCAGTATATGCAGCCATTGCCTATGATTCGAAAGTAAAAGGCTATGACACTGGCCGTGCAACAATACAAGGTAAGATTGTTGGTTTTGTATTAGGTGGTATGTACCAGCAGCAAGAAAAAGTCGATTCGGGTATTACTGATAACGGTTATTTATTGAGTGCGGCATACGGTATTAATGACATAACCCTAAAAGGCCAATATCAAGATATGGATAACAAAGGTGATTCATGGTCTGTAGGCGCTGATTATAAGTTAGCTAAGCCAACAAAACTGTTCGCTTTCTACACGACCAATACTTGGTATGACTCAGGTGATGTGGATGATTCATACATAGGTTTAGGTTTAGAACATAAGTTTTAAATTTTTACGGGTAAATAAAAAAGGAGCTGTGGCTCCTTTTTTGCTTTATAGATGAAAATGTTTTAGGGGTTATTGCTCTGTTTTTAAATCTAATTCAGTTTATGCATGTTATTTAGCCAAGCAATTGAAGTAGTTTATCAATTAATATGGTTAAATATCGCTAGGATCATAATTCTGTAATAAAACTGACCAATAATAGTCATCGTGGCAAATTACTGATAGAAGCGAATATGACAGCAAGGATATTAATTGTAGAAGATGAATCAGCCATCCGTGAGATGCTGACATTTGTGATGGATCAACACGGGTTTACAACCGCTGCAGCTGAAGATTTTGATTCCGCAATCGAATTATTAGCGGAACCTTATCCTGATTTAATTTTGTTAGATTGGATGTTCCCTGGTGGGAGTGGTATTCAATTAGCTAAACGGCTAAAGCAAGACGAGTTTACTCGGCAGATCCCCATTATCATGCTAACAGCTCGTGGTGAAGAAGAAGATAAAGTCAAAGGCTTAGAAGTTGGCGCTGATGATTACATTACTAAACCTTTCTCCCCTAAAGAGCTGGTTGCACGTATCAAAGCAGTATTACGCCGTAGTGCACCAACACGCTTAGAAGAAACCATTGATGTGCAAGGTCTGCAGCTTGACCCTGTGAGTCATCGAGTTTCAGTTGGCGATGCCGTGCTGGATATGGGGCCGACTGAATTTAGACTATTACACTTTTTTATGACCCACCCTGAACGTGTTTATAGCCGTGAGCAGCTATTAGATAATGTATGGGGCACTAACGTTTACGTTGAAGATCGCACTGTCGATGTACACATTCGTCGCTTACGGAAAGCGGTTGAGCAAGGCGGTTATGATAAATTAATTCAAACGGTTCGTGGCTCGGGTTACAGATTTTCTACTAGAATGTAGAAAGTCTTTGTCCATTCAAAATGCTGAGATGTTTGCAGTGTTAATTAATGGTAATCTAGCCAATTAACGGTGAAGTCACACTGTGTGGCAGTATTAAGCATTCAATTGAATGGATTAATGACTGCTATGCAACCATTTAGGTAACAAATATTGAACTCATATTCAGGTTATCGCCTGCTTTTTCGCCTTGGGGTGATGGTATTGTTATTGGTGCTGGTGGGCTGGGTAGTCGATCAGATTACATTAACCGTATTGCTTGGCTTGGCGGGTTTACTGTTTTGGCATTATCGTCAATTAGCTAGACTCAATTACTGGTTGTGGAAAGATAAAAAACTCACACCTCCACAGGGAAGAGGCAGCTGGGAAAGCATCTTTAATGGTATTTATCGGCTGCAAGGTAAAAATCGACGACGCGTCGGCCAGTTAGCTGCTTTACTGGGACGCTTTAGACAAGGAGCTGAAGCATTACCTGATGCGGCTGTGGTGTTAGATTCAGAGCATAATATTTTATGGTGTAACAAGCTTGCACAGTTGATCTTAGGATTTGTGTGGCCACAAGATAACGGCCAACGGATTGATAATTTAATACGTCACCCAGACTTTTCGGCTTATTTACGTAAAAACAAATATTTTGAACCCTTAGAAATTCCTTCCCCAGTCTCTGAAAGACGTTTGCTCGAAATTCGTTTAATGCCTTATGGCGACAGGCAATTATTATTAATTGCGCGAGACATTACGCGAATTCATCAACTAGAGAGCATGCGCAAAGACTTTGTTGCCAATGTCTCCCATGAGCTAAAAACGCCGCTGACGGTATTGCAAGGTTATTTAGAGATCATGCAAAGCATGGAGGATGAAGCCTCACCCAATCAAAAACCATTACACTTAATGCAGCAACAAACCAGCCGTATGCAATCTATGGTGGAACAATTACTGGCGTTATCACGCATTGAAGCGGGGGCTAATGTCGATTTGTCTAACACCATTGATATGAATATGATGTTTAGCCAATTAAAAATAGAAGCAAATGCTCTTGCCGCGGAACAATATACCCTCGAGTTTTTCTGTGAATCAAAATTAAATATCCATGGTGATGAATTACAGCTAAGAAGTGCCTGTTCAAATTTAATTTCCAACGCTATTCGCTATACCTCTCCTGGTGGCAAGATCACGATAAAATGGCAAAGTGTTGCTAGTGGCGCTAAATTTTCTGTTTCTGACACCGGTGTGGGTATTGCGCCGCAGCATATCAATCGATTAACTGAACGCTTTTATCGTGTGGATAATGCCCGTTCAAGTAAAACTGGTGGTAGTGGTTTAGGTTTAGCTATTGTTAAACATGCCCTAAGTCATCATCACAGTGAATTAACGGTCATTAGCGAGCTTGGAAAAGGCAGTACCTTTAGTTTTATTATTCCAACTCATTTACTTGAGCGAAAAATCTAAGCGTTCTTAGATGTTAAATGCCGTCTGTTGACGGCATTTTTGTTTCTATGGCAAAAATAAGTCAAAAATATAGCAAATATATTTCCGCTGTCACCGAACTGTCACATTAGAGTCATAGACTTGTCATCATTGAAGTTGATACTGACTGCGTTTTAAAAACTTAGTACGCTTAATTTGGAGCAATACAATGAAACTGAAAAAACTTGTCGGCGCAATAACCTTAACAGCCGCTGGTGTGTTCTCGGCAGCATCAATGGCTGCAATTGATCAAACTTTACCTGTATATGAAAAAACAAGTGGTGTTTCTGGTAACTTGTCTTCTGTTGGTTCAGATACGTTAGCCAATATGATGACGTTATGGGCTGAAGAATTTAAGCATATCTATCCTAACGTAAATATCCAAATTCAAGCTGCAGGCTCTTCAACTGCGCCTCCAGCATTAACTGAAGGAACTTCACAGTTTGGCCCAATGAGCCGAAAAATGAAGCCAAACGAAGTTGAATCATTTGAAAAACACTTCGGTTACCAGCCAACCGCGATTCGCGTTGCTATTGATGCATTAGCAGTATTTGTTCACAAAGATAACCCAATTAAAGGGTTAAGCATCGAACAAATTGATGGTATTTTCTCTTCTACCAATAAATGTGGTGGTAAGCAAGTTGAACGTTGGGGCGATTTAGGCCTAGATGGCAACTGGGCTGCAAAAGACGTTCAATTGTATGGTCGTAACTCAGTATCAGGTACATACGGATACTTTAAAGAGAAAGCCCTGTGTAAAGGTGACTTCCGTGCTAACGTAAACGAGCAACCTGGTTCAGCGTCAGTTGTACAGTCAGTATCACAGGGCCTAAATGCTATTGGTTACTCTGGTATCGGTTATAAAACAGCAGGTGTTAAAGCGGTAGCTGTGTCGAAGAAAGGTGATAACTTTATTGATGCGACAGCTGCAAATGCGGCAAACGGTACGTATCCACTTTCTCGTTACTTGTATGTGTATATCAACAAGCATCCTAACAAAGATTTATCACCAATGGATCGCGAGTTCATCCGTTACATACTGTCTAAGCAAGGTCAGCAAATTGTTGAAAAAGATGGTTATGTGCCATTACCTAGCTCAGTGATTGCCAAAGATTTAGAAAAAGCCGGTATTCGTCTTTAAGCTAAATTGAACTTGACTAAAAAGACCTCTTTATGAGGTCTTTTTTATGGGTGAAATTTAGGATAAAAAAAAGCAACCTACTTGAGGTTGCGCGTACTGCAATTTGCAATATGGTGATAGGGGAAACACTATCGAATAGGGGAATGATGATGAACATAAACTTTTAACAAAGTAGCTTAAAATTCGGTTCATATAATCAGAGTCGCTTTGTTTGAATAAGTTCCGCAGCGCAGTAAAAAAATTCCAAATATCGATATTATTCTCATTCTCCTTTTCTGAGATGCCAAATCACAGGTAAAAAAAAGCAACCTGGTTAAGGTTGCTATCACTGCAATATGCAATTCATTTGATAGGTAAAAACACTATCGAAGGGGAGATGATGATGAACATAACATTTCAACAAAGTAGCTTAAAAAATTCGGTTCATATAATCAGAGTCCGTTTGTTTGTATAAGTTCCGCAGCGCAGTAAAAAATTCCAAATATCGATATTATTCTCATTCTCCTTTTCTGAGATGCCAAATCACAGGTAAAAAAAAGCAACCTGGTTAAGGTTGCTATCACTGCAATATGCAATTCATTTGATAGGCAAAAACACTATCGAAGGGGAGATGATGAACATAACATTTCAACAAAATAGCTTAAAAAATTCGGTTCATATAATCAGAGTCGCTTTGTTTGAATAAGTTCCGCAGCGCAGTAAAAAATTCAAAATATCGCTATTATTTTCATTCCCCTTTTCTGAGATGCCAAATCACAGGCAAAAAAAAGCAACCTGGTTAAGGTTGCTATCACTGCAATATGCAATTCATTTGATAGGCATAAACACTATCTAAGGGAGGATGATGATGAACATAACATTTCAACAAAGTAGCTT
>NZ_JAMTCD010000006.1 GCF_025370255.1 Shewanella holmiensis | reverse complement strand
TTGTGTACGGTAGTGCTGCAGTGGTTGAGATAACGCCACCGCGTGAGGTCAGACAGTTCGATGTGATGATTGAACGCTTAGCACCCCAATGTATACGGGCCATTAGAGCGCACTATGTATGCAAAGGGCAGTGGGCCTTGATGGGGTTCGATAGCAAGAAGTCTTATGTGTACTGGTTGAGAAAAGCAGAAGTAGAAAGTTTTGATATTGTTAATGAAATATTGTAACTTCTACTTTTTCAGACTAAGGATGGTTTGTATATGAGAAGGTTAAGTTTTTACTTAATTTGTTTATTTTTGTGTCTGGAGAGCTTTAAAGCTCAGGCCGCTTTTGATAGTTCTGATATATATGATGAATCAAAAGCTGTGCAACCTGAAGTAATTCATGAAAATGTAGGGCCTTGTTTTTATTATTATGGTGCTAGCCCTGCGGATTTGATTAATTATGAAAGTTGCAAAGGTTACTCTTTATCAAATGGGCTTAATCATTGGAAAGATACTCCCATGGATGAGCAAGGAGAAGTACCCATAAATTATTATGGGTACCCTGGTTTTTTTATTAGAACACATATGGATCTATCAAGAGTTGGCACTACGGGTGATGGCTGGATTACTTTAGGGCGCTGGCACGAACAATCAATAAATAGCTCTAAGGTGTGTCCTCCGGAGGATTTTCCATTTCATACCCACGGTCGAGATGTTGATGGTGATGGTGAAATAGATCAGTGTTATAACCCTGAAGATTTAGCCAAAGAAAGAATTATCGTTTCAGATAATATTTGTTGGAAAGAAGGTGCTCCTATTGTATCCACTCCAAGTACAAGTGATGAGGATGCGATAAAAGCTGCAGCTAGCAGTGCGCTTGAGGCTTTGAATTCACTTGATAGTGATATGGTAAACCCTGAAGCAGCAGTCGATAAATCTAGATTAGATGGAATAGCTCAATCTTTCTCTTTAAGTGGTTATCAAGACCCAGACTTTCACATCTTGGCTAGTTTGATTGTAGTGGCACACTAATTTTGGCCACCTAAATAGAGGTGATATTATTACCTCGTAAATTACTTTAGGTGAACACATGAGATCGACAACCAGAAAAACATTTAGTGCTGAATTCAAACTTGAAGCAGCCCAATTAGTCCTCGATAAAAACCATAGCATCATCGAAGCTGCAAAGGCGATGAACGTGGGTAAATCAACCATGGACAAATGGGTGAGACAGTTAAAACTAGAACGCCAGGGTGGCACGCCAAAAGCCTCTCCCATTACCCCTGAACAAATTGAAATTCGTGAGCTGAAGAAGCAAATAGCTCGTCTTGAGGAGCATAATCTTATCCTAAAAAAGGCTACCGCTCTCTTGATGTCAGACTCGATGAACAATTTGCGCTAATCAGCCAACTCAAGCAGAGCCACTCTATTCTCACAATTTGTAATGCATTCAAAGTGCATCGAAGTAGCTATAAATATTGGCTAAAAAGAAAAGACCATATCGATGCTGATTTTACCATTTTATGCAGTGAAGTGAAGGCCGCGCATCGTATTAGTAATGGCTCTGCCGGTGCTCGAACGATTGCACAATTAGTGACTAACAAAGGGATTAAACTTAGTCGTTATCGAGCTCGTAATCTCATGCTAAAGCTTGGGTTAGTTAGTTGTCAGCAGCCTAAGCATGCTTATAGGAAAGCAACACAAGAGCATGTTGCTATCCCGAATACGCTTAATCGACAGTTTGCTGTTACCCAACCAGATCAAGTGTGGTGTGGCGACGTGACGTATGTTTGGGTCGGTAATCGTTGGGCATATTTAGCGGTTGTTCTAGACTTATTTTCCCGCAAACCTGTGGGATGGGCTTTGTCATTATCGCCTGACAGTGAGCTGACCTGTAAGGCCTTAAAAATGGCATTTGAGTTAAGGGCACAACCTGAGAATGTGATGTATCACAGCGACCAAGGTTCGCATTATACTAGCTTGAAATTCCGGCAATTATTATGGCGTCTTCAGATTGAGCAAAGCATAAGTCGTCGCGGAAATTGTTGGGATAATGCCCCAATGGAGCGTTTCTTTAGAAGTTTGAAATCTGAATGGGTGCCAGCAAATGGTTATGGTAATTTTACAGAAGCAGATAAAGAAATAACAAACTACATCACTGGATATTACAGTGAAACCAGGCCCCATCAGTATAATGGTGGGTTAACACCAAATGAGTCAGAACGTTTATATTGGAATGACTCTAAAACCGTGGCCAATTTTACTTGACCACTACAGATTTCAACGGAAGCTAGCTGCATAAGGCCAAAACTAGAGGCTATTATCACTGATCCACAAGGCAATAACATCAGAATAAATGACTATGAAGACGGTTTTTATGGGGTCAACTGTAAGAAGCAGGTCGGTTCGGAACTACTTGATTTTACTGAGTTGTCGAAAAAGCTCTTTACTGGCTATACAAGTAAGCTATCTCCAACTATATCTCATGAAGTTCACCACAGATGTAACGCACGCGATGACTTAACAGATAATGGAAAAGGTTTGACTACTGCGCAAATTAAATCCGAACGGATTGACTTTTTAAACGTATCAGTAGAACGCTTTAAATCTTCCATTTCTAGAGGTGATGGAGAGTCAGCTAAAAAGTATTGGGCGCGAGTATTTATTACAAATGCATACATTTTTGAAGATATTATGAAGGTGTACAGATGAAAAACTTATTAATAACCATTTTATTAAGCCTTGCTATAGTCCCAAGCGCGCTCTCCGCTGCTTCTCTTTATGAAAAAGTTACAGATGAACAATATTTGAAATTAGAGTTTCTGCCTCTATGTACAAGTGAGGGACAAACGATTTTTCAAATTACTAATGTCTCCGGTCAAAAGCTGCTGGTAGATCCAGCTTTTATGGAAGTAGATAAATATGATGCTCATCGATTTGGAGTTGATTTAGTCAACCTCACTATTTCTGATAGTTACCCGAAAATGACTAGTAAGGCGAATGCCGGTGGTCAAGGTGACTGGTATCCAATGGAGGCTGGTGAAGTTATACAGCACAAAATTGATTTTAGAGAATATGCAATATCACCTCTTGATACCTCGGCTCAATATATGCCAGCTTTCAATGGAATGCCTATCAGGATGATAACGACTTTAGAAGGAAAGAAAGTAACCATGTTTAAAGGTGTTTTTGATACGACATTTAGCAGTCAGTTTGGTCCTGGGTGTTGGAAGTAGTTAAAATCATTATAACTTAAGGCGCTTAGGCGCCTTTCTTATTTTCCTGAATTAATATGGGTCCTTCTGGCTCGGTGCACTGCGGGGGAGGACAAGCGCGGTGCTTCACTATTTATGAAAAATTTAGGGGGTTACGTTGTTGTTTTATGAACTTGATCTCTGCTATTCAATTTTACCTAAAAAATAAACCTATTAAGTTAATGAATTAATAGTGTTTTACCCTGCATTTGATGATGCGCAATTCCACTCAACTTTTGATAGTCTTAAATCACAACTTTTGATCGCCTAAATTGATTTCTGTAACTTCAGTTTGATACTATCTTTAATGTACTTGTTACATTGATGTAAATACTGGTTAAGGATGACTATGAGTAACGCCAAAGAATTGTATTGTATTGAATCCACCTCTGAGATGTCGATCATCGAAGAGATAATTCAAAATGAGATGAAATGGGCCGACGACTTACCCCAAGATTTAGCGGTAAACGTTTTTACCAAGGACAATGATTTGTGTTGGGATTACGATCGTTCCGTTCCCATTTCTTTTGAACAAGAAAAAGTATTAGTCAAAATCGTGCACACTGCATTTAGCTCAGTAAGGCGATAACTTACTAAAAATATTAAAATACAGCTGCGTAAACGTTGGGTTGTGATGAATGTCTTAGAATGTTCAATTTCACGTTAGTATGCTAGTTAAACCAAGCCGCTGCTAAGCGCCAAGTGCTGACTCAATCGAGTGTATTCACCTCATTGAATCAGTTAGACTTAAAAAAGATGTGATGGAACACAATAATGACAAGGGAATTTCAATGAAACACTTACAAATCAAGCCACACAATCAGTTCAAAACTGCTCTACAGCCGAGAGCCGGCATCAAAAAAATCAAATTCCTATAGCATAAAGCGTACCCATTAATTGTGATTTGGTAGCGGAAAAAGTGAGTTTCATAAAGTTTAACTCTGACCAACTAATTCACTAATTGCGGACGCTTACTACAGAGTTATTCTACAGCCTCGTTATAGTTTAAGGATTAACATGGAATTTTCGAACCCTGAAATTTTAGAAAAAAATACGTTTACGTTTGCTTTCGCACTCGCTTTCGCTTTTATTGGTGTTTCAATTAAAGTTGTCACCGGTTTAATCAGTTTTTATGAAGAAGTAATAATTAAAAGGTATTTTAAAAGGTTAATCGCTTTAAAAGAACATGTTAATGACTCAACACGCGTGTGTGACTATTTAGATAAACTTAAAGAAAATGAAGTTTTTAGGTTAGCTTCTGGGATCCAATCATCCTCTGAGAAAAATGATATGCTGATGGAGATATACTTACTCGGTTCAGCTGATAATCACGATTTGAAACGTATTAAACGATACTTGGTACCTTCTGGTAAAAAAGTACACATTAATGTTAATTGGACGGATAAATTGCAATTTCTATATTCCTTTGTTGCAGCGCTCTTCTTAATAATAATAGGGGCTATTTTTGGCGGGGATTTATTTGTACAAGGTACTGGTGTAGGTTTTGTTGCAGGATTATTCATAATGGCTCTGTTCACTATTACAGCTGCAATTGTTGGCAGTGATTTTCGAACATACAATACGCTAAAGAGAGTCCGGTTAAGTTTGTTAGAAAAAGGACTTATAGCAAATGAGCAAACAAAAATAATGTGGTTTTTCCCTCATAAATAAAACTCATAGAAGCGTCTAATGCAAAACATAACCAACCACGCTGATTACCTACAAACAAAAAAAGGCTACTTGATGTAGCCATTTTTATGGGTGTTTAGCGGTGTTTTTAGCGTAAACGGGCTTGTTGTTGTCAATCTTGTTAGGGCTGCGATTTGTTGGTTAATTGTTAGTGTTTTTAACGTAAAATCAATATTTTATACTTGAATGCAAAAGTAATTAAATTACTTTAATTCAAAGAAAATACATAATCGATGTAGGATAATCTTCATCAATATCTTAGACGGCTAGCTTTATCGGATTAGCTGTTCAATAAGCTGTTATGACTTTCATACAAAGAGGAAATACCATGAATAAATTACACACCCAAATCGCGGCTATATTGTCTGTCGGTTTACTCACTCTTTCAGGCAATGCTTTTGCCGGAGAGAAGCCACCAGTTAATGCAATAGCGCTATCTGAGATAGTTAAAATAATTGAAGATCAGGGATATACACCCATTACAGAAATATCAATTGATAATGGTGTTTGGGAAGCTGAAGTATATAAAGGCGTTGAAAAGCGAGAGCTAAAAGTAAGCCCAATCGATGGGAATATAATCTCTGATCTGCCAGACCACTAGTCATAAAAAACGCGTTAATGTTCGTCACTACAGGCTGGACAGTCTTTCCTCTGTGCCATTGTTCACAAACAAACCAGCCCATTAAGTCGGCACTACAAACAAAAATGGCTACTTGATGTAGCCATTTTTATGGGCGTTTAACGGTGTTTTTAGCGTAAACGGGCTTGTTTCTCTGCCAATCTTGCTAGTGTTGCAATTTGTTGGTTTGCGGCTTCGCTGATTTCTAGCAATTGCTCAAGCGATAAAAAGCGGGGTTCGCGCATGTACTGCACTAATTTATCGCGGCTGGTGACAAACTGGTCATCATGTATTGGTTGCGAGCTGACTATTTTGCCGCCTTCCCATGTAAACATCATACGCTGACGCTCAAACGGGTGTGTCGTGCGGCTAAGTCGCTTTTGGGCTTCGTTAAAAGCATTAATGAAGTCGATTTTTAATTTAGCGGCCTTTGCACCGGTAAACCCCATCACTAAAAACATAAAACCGTCTTTGGTCAGGTGGTAGCACTTTAAATCACGCTGACTAGTGCCAACCTGTTGATTTTCCACGTTAGCTCTAAAATGAGCTGACGTAAATTCACTAGGGGCATCAGCAAGGATTTCATCAATTTTACGCAATACATTTTTATGAAGTTTGCCAAAATAATCGGCAACGATAAGTGAATTGGTAATGGTTTGTTGGCCGTTAATAAAAACGAGTTGTGCAGGGTAGTTTTTAGACTCTTGTAAGTTCATGGGTGACACTCCTTGGTTCGAGAGTTCTCATCAACCAAGAAGGCTAAACTTGGGTGATGAGCTGAACAGGATTAGCCTTACCGCCCCAAGGAAACGGCGCACCGAAGTGCTCCCATCCAGCCCACCATAGTAGGATATGTGGGGTCAGTGTAGACTTTAATAGGTACCCATTATTAACTAAACCCACTACCCATTTTTAGACACTTTGCACTAACGCATTTATGTCCAAAAGTGAGTTTCATAAAGTTTACTCTGACCCTACTAATTAAGCGGCGTTGAGCTAAGCCAAAAGCTGATTCAATCGAGTGTATTAACCTAATTGAATCAGTTAGATTTAAAAAATGTGATGGAACACCACTATGAAAAGGGAATTGCAATTGAACACATACAAATCAAGCCTCATAATCAATTCAACATTGCTTTACAGCCCAGAGTTCGCATCAAAAAAAGCAAATTCCTATAGCATAAAGCGTAGCCATTAATTGTGATTTTGCTGCGGAAGTGAGTTTCATAAAGTTTACTCTGACCACTAATTATTAGCTGTCTTTGTTGGATAGTCGTAAATTATAAAGGATTATAAAATGAACAATAATAATGCATTTATACTAATGCCGTTTTCAGAACCTCTAAATGAAGTGTATGAATTTTTGATAAAAGGTGCACTAACTGAAGCTGGGTACAAAGTATCAAGAGCTGATGATATTAAAAGCCAAAGTAATATATTGGAAGATATCATTACAGGAATTATACAAAGCTCATTAATTGTTGCTGATTTAACAGACTCAAATGCAAATGTATATTACGAACTAGGAATTGCACACGCATTACAAAAAAAAGTAGTCTTAATTACTCAGGATATTGAAGAACTTCCTTTTGACTTAAGATCTTATAGAGTTATTGCATATTCAACCCATTTTTCAAAAATGAATGAAGCCAAAAATACATTAAAAGATTTAGCGAAAGAAGCGCTTGATGGTACTTTGCCTTTTGGAAACCCTGTTAAAGACTATGGTTCAGTCTTACAAACTAATACTTCACTTTCAGTAATTGAACCATATCAAGTGAGCGAAGATTTAGGTTTTCTAGACCACATTGTTGAAGTAGAGGAAAATTTTGAATCTTTAACTGAAATCGTCTTATTAGTTGGAAGTAAACTAGAAAATGACTTTACACCAAAAATAACAGCATCTACAAATACTCTATCTATAGCTAAAGACTTAACAGCAAAACAAAGACGAAATATAGTCAAGGAATTAGCGACTCATGTTGATGATTATGCTAATTTTCTAAAGCCTAAAAATGATGAGTATCGTGACCTTATTAAAAATCTAGAAACAAGTATCGAATTTGTTTTAACATCAAAAAATGAGCATGATGATGAATCTATTAGTGGTATAGAAAGCTTTCTAAATAACTTTGCAGCTTTGGAAGTCGGTGCACAAACTGGTCGAGATGGTTTTTTAAGTATGTTGGAAGTAATGCAAAATTTACCTAGTTTAGAGAAGAGTTTTAACCGGGCAAGTAAGTATATGCAAGGAGAGATTCAAACTTTTATTGGTAATATTGATCAAACTATTTCAATGTCTTCAAGAGCCAGAACCTTGGGGTATTCGTTGCTATCAAAGTTACAAAATAAGACATTATTGGTAGAAAGCTAAATATGGCCACCCACGATTATTGCTACAGCATAAAGCGTATCAATTATCCTGGATCCTGCATTGGCAAGTCCAACAAGCGGTTTATGCCATGCAAACAGCGCAACGCATAAATACTAAAACGTTAGCTTACTTAATTTGAGTTTAGAAGTATGACCACCAAAAAGATCAAGAGCCACTGTCGCTACTGTGGTCAAGATACCAATCACAGCGTTCTGTCAGAGCACAACGAGTCGTCAAGAGATGAGTATTCATTCGACAGAGTATATCAAATTGTTGAGTGTCTTGGCTGCGATACAAAATCATTCCGTGATGTGTTTGAAGAAGTAGAGCACGCCTATCAGATTTCTGATACTGAATGGGAAGTTCCTACTTCAATAACTGTCTATCCAAGGTTTATAAAAGACCACCGCTCATTAGATGGCGAATATTATTTACCGAGCTTGGTTGGGCGAATTTATAAAGAAGTGCTTCTGGCATTCCAAGAAGACGCTCTTATATTGGCAGGCCTAGGCCTAAGAGGTACTGTTGAGGCCGTTTGTAATGACCTTGAGGTGAGCGGAAGAAATCTTGAGATAAGAATTTCAAAATTGGCAACGGCAGGATATATATCTCGCAAAGATGCCGAACGTTTGCACGGTATACGATTTATGGGAAATGATGCAGCCCATGAAATTAAAAAGCCTAAAACCGCACAACTATCGGTTGCTCTTAAAATTGTCGAGCACCTTTTGTCCAGTGTTTATATTTTGGAAGAAGAAGTTCAAGATAAGATCGATACTCTGATTACTGAGTTTGACCAATTCAAGAGTTTATTAGATAAGAAACTAAAGCAATTTACAGCTGGTGATGAGTTACCAATCATTGGGTTATTTGGAAGGGATATTCGTCGAGTTAAAGATTCTTTGGCTGTGCTAGAGACAGAACTAATGGCTAAAATTGATAGTGGTGAAATCACTGCGCTCGCCAAAGGGAAAGTTGATAAATATCATAGCTCTAAACATGACCTTCAACATTATGTCTTATCATAAGCTATCAAGGCCATCAAATTGACCGCTTTACTATGCTCATCAAGTGCTAAGCATGGCCACCCACGATTATTGCTACAGCATAAAGCGTATCAATTATCCTGGATCCTGCATTGGCAAGTCCAACAAGCGGTTTGTGCCGTGCAAACACCGCAACGAATAAATATTAAAACGTTATCTTTCAAGGAAATGTATGGACAACGATTCTCTGCAGTTATGGAATGTTATAGGTACTTGGTTAGCAAGTATTGGAACAATAGGTGCAGTAATTACATCTTTATGGCTTGCTAATAGGCAAGGAAAAATACATCTAGGTATTGTGGCTGGGCACCGTCAATTAGTTACGCGCGGTTCAACGACAGTTACTGATTTATGCATGATAAAAATTGTTAATAAAGGAACTCGTCCCGCTAAAATAACGGGTATTGGTTGGGAGTCTGGTAGGTTTAAGAAAAAAATACACTTAATACAAATGTTTGGAACTCCTGATTCTGACAATGTGCCTAAAACATTGCAAGAAGGAGAGGAAGGGGCTTTTTTAGTTCCTTTTCATCTAGATAACACTGATAAAGATTGGATTATATCTTTACCTAAAGAGTTAACTAAAAACTCAGAACGCGGGATAAATGGCTTAAAAGTATGTGTTTCAACATCAGTTGGGCAGTCATTTAAAGTTAAAGCTGAAAAAGGTTTAAAAGATAAACTTCGCGAGTCGTTAAAAGCTAGCAAGGCACTTAAACGCAACTAAAAAAGTGGGTTACATTTTTCTCCCCATTATTTGCGGAAAGTGGCCACCCATGATTATTTATGCTGAAAAAATTAAGCGCCTGATGCTTATGCCGTGCATAAGCCAGTATATATCTGATACAAATATCAAGGAATGCGCTATTCGTGCCGTGTGGTTAGGAAATGATGAAACACATTATGAGCGCAGGTGGGAAAAAAAAGATATTAATGATCTTAAATTATTAATTAACCTTGTTGTAAACTGGGTTGTTAGTAGTCTAATGACTCAAGAATATATGAAATCAATGCAACGAACATAACGAATTCCCAAATGAAAAAATAACAGTTGGCCATCGCTTTGCTATTATCGCCAACCATTATTTCCGCTTAGCAAATCGTTATAAGCCAAGGAGGCATCGAGTGTTAACTCAAATTTTCGAACAAAGTTTAGCCCAGTTTTTCCAAAGAGAAGCTCAAAATATTCTTAGTGGCGTTAGTGAAAGAAACCTTTGTGCTAGGCTCGCAATTCCTCTTGAAGCAATAGCTCATCAAAATGGTTTATCAACGTACTATGCTGATACTGAATTCAACCGAAAGCAAAATGGAAAAGTAAAAACAATGTTGGATGACGATATGCAAGTCATAAATATTACTTGTGATCTAATTCTGCATAGTCGTGGTGAAGTAATGGCTAGAGACAATTTAATCGCCATTGAAATGAAAAAGTCCGAAAGACCTGACGAAGAAAAAGTTAGTGATAGAGCACGGTTACGTACCTTAACTAAAGCTAGTTTTGATGATATTTGGTCTTTCGATGGGCAAACTCACCCCGAGCATGTTTGCGGATATGAAGTTGGCTATTTCATCGAACTAAATAAAGATAATAGCTACTACTCTGTTCAGCAGTTTCAAAATGGTGAATTGGTTTCTGAGTTTGATGGTAGATTTGGCTTATAACAAACGCATCAACGCATGGACTAAAAAAGCTTGGCTTGATATGTGGGGGTCAGAGTAAACTTTAATTGATACCCATGATATGTGGGGGTCAGAGTAAACTTTAATTGATACCCATTATTTACTAAACCCACCACTCACTTTTAGACCCTTTGCACTAACGCATCAATGTCCAGAAATGAGTTTCATAAAGTTTACTCTGACCCCAATAAGTTTGAGTGTAGGAGTCATTAAATTGCTTTACTGCAAAGACATAGAAAACGTAGGATGATATTAATCAATAACTTAAACGGGCGGCTTATCGGACTAGCCGTTCAATAAACTGTTAGATTTTTTTAGCAACCAGCAAATATTTCATCAGGAAAGGGAACAAAGTTGCAATCGACATATAGTGATAAAATTGACCACGCTTTCGTGTTGAATGAAAGCGACTTGCGAAATGCGTGGCGTAAGTTAGAAACTTATGGTTGCAGTGTAACTGCAATTGTTCAGTTTAGTGACAAGGTTGAAAGAGAAGTAGAGACAATTGAAGATTTAATCGGTTTCGAAAACTCAAAGAAAAAATCGATCTTAAGTATCGAGCTGAAATCTCGTTCAGATGACCGTAATAGTATTACTAGCATTGAGTTTGATAGTTCAGAATACCGCACAATAACCGTCAATGCTACTGGAAATGATGAGTTAGTTACGCGAATAAGTGATGAGTTTTCAGAGTTTATTTGTGGTCTAAAGCCATGGTACTCATCAATAAGTCGCCTAGATGTATTTTGGTTGGTCTATGTGCCAGGTTTTTTGGCATTAATGATAACTGATATGATGCATGCTTCCAATTCCGAAGGTGTCGCACTTACGTTCAAACAAAGTGCTACAGCCATTGCTATATTAGCTCTAATAGGATCTGCATTGTATTTTTCCCATAAGTTATTAAATAAATGGAAAAACTACCTCTTTCCCATAGCTAGCTTTGCTATTGGTCAAGGTGTCAAAAGGTATGAAACTCAAGACAAGTTCAGGTTTACAGTAGTTATTGGTTTTTTCGTTTCAATCGCAGCCTCTATATTTTTGGGGCTCTTTAGCTAAAACCTAACAAATTGTTCAAGAGTGATTCGGCACGTAGATATGTGGGGTCAGAGTAAACTTTAGTAGATACTCATTATTTACTAAACCCACTACTCACTTTTAGATCCTTTGCACTACGCATTAATGTCCAAAAGTGAGTTTCATAAAGTTTACTCTGACCCCATTAATTACTTGCTTATTTTAATCAACTATTATTTGCCTCTTAGTCGTTATAGCTATTTTGGGCTTACAGGATAATAATGAAACATAAGAAGATATCTTTTGATTTATACAGGTATCAATTACTTCCGATTACTCAGGAAGTTCAGCCTGATATGTACAGAAAAATTTTGTCAGTTGAACAACTCAAAGAACAAAAGAACATTTTGTTCAATGAAGTTTTATCCAGCTTCCCAAAACTAGTTTGTCAAGGCAACATTTTGCATCAGATAGTGGTCCTGAATCAAGGTGATTGGTTTGCATGTAAATTAGGGGTTCAACGCTCTATTGAAAGGGAAAATGAAAACTTCAACAAAGAGCGTATTGAAAACTGGCCTCATGTAACTGTTATCTTGAATAATGCACCAGACTGCCAGTTTATTGCTATTTCGAAAAACGTAAAGGCATTTTCTAGTTCCCGTATCGTCGCAAATATTCTCACTAATTCGCTAAAAGACTACCTCAAAAGGTTGCAGCTATCGATGCATGTAAAAGAGCTCTTTGATGAAAAGGAATTTTGGGACTTGGTTAGTCAATATAGAGGTAAGATCACATCCGTCAAGTTTGAACTTATATCTCCTAACATGGCAAACATTTCCAAATGTCTAAAGGTTGACCTGAAGCAAATTAATTTAGATACGAACTCACACCGAACGTGTTTAGAGTTAAATGCAGCTGATGACGCAGTGCTAGAAATCAGAAATGATAATGAGATAATTGATGGGATCGTTGAATACGCTGCTGAGGGTGGGGGAGATATATCCCTGAAAATTAATGGACTTAAAAGATCGGTTCATACACAAAAAACGAACAAAACAGTGGAGCTAGATGAATTGACTGTAGAAAATTTAAACCCGCAATCATTAGAAATGTTATTAGGTTTTTTGAGGCCATGATTATGGATTACTTGAAAAGTTGCTCATTGTTCATCGTTTTGGGTGTTCTGACTCGGTTTTTATGCAATCTAATTGAGTCCAGCTTTCTAGTGTCTTTCTTAAGTGATAATTTAATCACGCTGTTGATTGCGCTACTAGCAATCAACACAACGACAGGTAGCGTTGTAATGACAAAGTTAAGAGAAATTATTGAACTGCATGGAGGTAACTTCTCTGCGACACTAGTGCAGCTTAAGCTTTCTATCGTCGAGCAGTTAGTCTTTATCGTTCTAGCTATATTTTTCTTAGTGTTACTCGGGAGTAAGCTTGTAATTGACTCTAACATATATATAAAGCCGTTATTAGAGTCAGGCCTTATTGCAGTGTTTATTGCTAGCCTTCATAACCTTTATGATACTGCAGACTCTATCTTTGTCATACTTAGTTGGGAAGGTGAACAATAGCTGTAAAAAGGTATTTTAGACTGATACCGAGCACCAAGCATTTTCAGTTCGAGCCAACTTAAGTGAAAACGGCACCAAAACATGGCCATAATTGCAGTTGGCTGCAGTGGACACGCTAATACGCCGTTTAACTAAGTAGCTGCGTGGTGCCAAATGCTGACTCAATCGAGTATATTTTTGTCATTGAATCAGTTAGTAATTTTGACTTAATATTAAAAGGACTTATGAATTGGATTATAAAAAGAGATTAGAAGAAGCTTTTTCTAAAACAAAAAAACTTGATTTTACAATAGATATTCCGCTATTCCCTTTAAAAGTAGTCATCCCGAAAGAAATTAAAAAAAATATCTTTCAGTTATGTGCGGATGCATTAAACCATTATGGCTATGTCAGCTCTTTTGAACTTGCTGCTAAGTGCACACCTGTACATTTAATGATTCAAAGCCACCTGAAATCAGATCTAAACATAGATAGTTGTATCACAATCGGTGACCTATATTGGGATGATTACATTTACTGTGAAATGACTGATTATAGTATAAAAAAA
The DNA here is from genome assembly GCF_025370255.1 of Shewanella holmiensis. Taxonomy (GTDB): domain Bacteria; phylum Pseudomonadota; class Gammaproteobacteria; order Enterobacterales; family Shewanellaceae; genus Shewanella; species Shewanella holmiensis. Next base: position 188,596 of record NZ_JAMTCD010000006.1, on the reverse strand, counting down.
GAACTTGAAAACCCAAATGTAAACGAGACAATAAAAGCGCATGTATGGTTAACACTTCTTGATGGTACTATTCTAGATTGTACCGCTCAGGCACATTTAGATTTATTACAAGATCGCGGCGTGCACCCAGCACATGAATGTATAATGTTAGTTGAACCAAATCAGTCCGAAGATGATAAGTCTGGCTACCATAGACCGTTTCTTTTAGGTACAGACTTTTTAACGAAGACAGGAATGGTTCGGGTAGGCTATTTATAATCTCAATTCACTAAATTTAGAATAATGTGATTCAGCGCGCTAAAGCCTATTGCCTTTATTCTTAAATGCAGCAACTCACTAAACCGATAACTTTTAAACCAAACCTAGAAGTTATCGGTTTTACATATCACACAAATGCAATTCGACCAACGCCATATGTGGCGTAAAACACGCCATATATGGCGTGTTTTCACCCCTAAAAACAGCTACAGTTTATATAAGCTTGATACCACTGCGTAACTGGCTTTGCTTAATCTCTCGTTTCACTTTGGTTACCTCTCATAACATCAATGCCGTTGGGCTCCTGCATTGGAGCCCTTTTTTTGCTTGTTATTTGCTGAGTACATAAACAATAACACCATGAGTCACTAGGCTTATGTTAGGTGTGCCTCAAATAGCATTAATAGGTTCGCTGCATTATGAACATCAAATCACGATTAATGGCGCTAGGGTTAACTGGCGCACTGCTTACGGGTGGGGTTTTTATTGCCACCCAAGAAGGGCAGGTTAACGGCACCTATATTGACCCTGCGGGCATTATTACCGCTTGCTTTGGCCATACAAGTGCAGCGCTTCAAAATGGCATGTCGTTTACTGAGGCGCAATGCCTAGATTCAAATGCCTAGATTTACTGGCTGATGATGTATCAAAGTTTGATGCCGAGCTAGACCGATTATCGCCGCCATTATCACAAGGCGAACATGTCACCTTTACCGCGCCTCATGAAAGCCGACTTAATCAAGCCAATCTGCTAAAGGACTCAACCGATGAACCGACAAAAGATTGGGCGAATGCTTTGTTGCCTAGTGATGTTTTGCAGCGGCTTAAGCAAACCGACGGTGAAATTGATAACCCAAAGTAACAGGATGGTAAGTTCTTGCATGTATCTCATCAGCTTGAATATAAGTTTTATGTGCAGATATTCTTAAATGAGCCGATAAATCTTTCATAAAGCGCAATGAAAGCAGTTAGTGGGCATTTTGGCTTTCGATTTGTCTAATATCACGGGGTTTAGTTGCAATGGCGCTTCAATTACCTGTAATTATGTATTGGTTTTTAGTGATAACAGGCCTAAATTTAACCTTGAGGTTTTCAATCTGCTTTCATGAAAGGATGATGTTAGACAGAGAACATTAAAAAACTAACATCACAATACATATACCATCATACTAATAAATCGAACATACTAACGAAGCGACATATAATCTTCAATACGTTGTAAAAGGATTCTTGCATGCACCAGCACATTTTTAGTCATCCCACTGTGATCCCAATAAGCCATCCGATGCTAATTAAGGTGCGCTTACTGGATAATATTGATGATTTACTCGTGCTTGCTTCACTCAGTAATCCGTTATTTGAAATGATTATTAGTCAAGTGGATGGGATTGAAGCAACATTGATTTCTCGTCAGCAAGCATATGTAAGCGTTGATTTTGAAAATGTACAACAGATAGCGGATAAATATGACGTTAACAGAGTGGTTGGCCAAGGGGTTCGGCTATATTCAAGAATGGCTGTAGCGCCAAGGATTTGTATTGAACAATTAAAAAAAGGCATTGAAATCATCATACAAGCTGATGGTGAGGTCTATTTTACTGTATATGAGAATATGCCCTTTGAATTAATACCGCTAGAGCAAGATTTGCGCTTATTGTGTGAACCGCAAGTATTAGTCATGGCTAAAACCATTTTAGGTCAGAAGCCTTCACATGGTGAGTCCACCGCAGCATTAGCCGTGCATATTAGTGAGCTTGAGCAAGTTAGACGGGATATTGCTGACTACATGCGAGGCGAGTCAGGAAAGATACATCCTGGCGTCTCTACAGAGCTGTTAAAACTTGATCATTTATTGCAAAATAAGCGTCAATGGTTAATGCGAACTTATCATCAATCATTAGAGCGTCCTAGTTTGTCTAGAGCCTCTAATCAAGCCTCGCTTGATGTTGAAAAACTGCAACAAAAACTTGAATGTTACAACTTACTCGCGCCTTCAGATGTCACTGAACTGGTAAATCAGCTTTCAGATGATGATAACTAACTACTTATAAAGAATTATTGATGTCCTATATTTGTCCAATTTGCCAGCTTGTTCTGAACCAAAGTCCAACTAAGACTTGGTCTTGTACCAACAATCATCAATTTGATACAGCTAAAGAAGGCTATGTTAATTTATTGCCCGTTCAAAAAAAGAAATCAAAAGACCCCGGCGACAATAAAGAGATGATGTTAGCCAGACGAGAGTTTTTGAACAAAGGTTATTATCAGGCATTAAGTGACCAAGTAAATCAACTTGCCGTGTGTCATCAACCGTTTGCAAAAAATATTTTAGATATTGGTTGTGGTGAAGGCTATTACAGTGACAGATTGATTGAGCAAATTAAACAAACTCAAGTTGATTGTCAGCTGTGGGGATTAGACATCTCTAAGACTGCGGTAAAATATGCCGCTAAAAAATACCCTCAAATGCAATTTTGTGTGGCAAGCGTATTTGAAATGCCGTTTGCCGATAACAGTTTTGATTTAGCTATTCGTATTTACGCTCCTTCAAAAGTGGAAGAGCTGCAACGGGTTATAAAACCTGGTGGGGTACTAATTACAGTTTCACCCGGCCCTAAACATCATTTTGCGATCAAGCAGGTGATTTATGCCGAGCCGCGCTTGCACCCCCATGAGCCATTAGTGCTAGAGGGATTTGAATACATAAAGCAGCATAGCCTTGAATATAACCTCGAGCTAACCGATGTGAATGATATTGAGCATCTGCTTAATATGACGCCATATGCCTGGAAGTTGACTCAAACGCAAAAGCAAAAAATGGCAGATGAAGGATTAAAGTGTGAATTAGATTTTAAAATTGAAATACATAGACGTTATGAATGACGCTATATTTGTGTATTTGCACCAATAAGGTATTGATGACTTTAGATAAACACTCAGAACAAATATGAAATAATTATGAACCTTGATATGATGTTTGTTGACTTATTCTGAGAATGGTTTATAGTCTTTATAGCTTGAAGGTTGGGCTTATTTTTTGTGTTTCAATACGATCAGTTTCGTCCTGTGAACATAAGTAATACCGGCATTTTCCAGCTTTACCGCCGTTTAGGCTTTATTTTATATTTACAGGATTTATATCATGTCTCAAGTTACTGGTGTTGTTAAGTGGTTCAACTCTGACAAAGGTTTCGGATTTATCGAGCAAGAGTCTGGTCCAGACGTATTCGTTCACTTCCGTGCTATCAACTCTGACGGTTTCAAAACTTTAGACGAAGGTCAAAAAGTTTCTTTCACCGTGACTCAAGGTCAGAAAGGTCCTCAAGCTGAAAACGTAACTATCGTTTAAGCTATTATTTCACTTCGGTGAAATGGACTTAAAGCTGTGGCATTTGCCGCAGTTTTTTTTGTCTTTTTTTTGAGTCTAAGCAGTAAAGGTTAACTCAATTTACTGCAAATGTTTAAAGCCGCCTAACGCTATGTTTGGTGGCTTTTTATTACGCTAAGTTATTCTTCTCGCCAGTTGTAGCTGACAACATTTCTCTATTGGCAAAATTAGTGCCTATCTATTCATCATTAAGCTTATCAATAATATTTATTGATGTTCGGAACGGATAATTCAGAAAATTAGTCTTGTTAAGTCAGTGACTAACGTCATGTGACAACACAATGGCTGAGCTTTGATAACATAGGGATAATTGTAGGTGAATAGGTAACAGCTTAAGCTATTTGCCTGATAAAGCTAATGAATTAGATGTGCTAATTCAAATACTATCTCACCTCATGGGACATAAAAACGCTAACCAAACAGCCCTTTGTCTTGCTAACTGCGTTTCATTAACGTGCTATCGGCCAGCTATTGGCGTGTTAATGTGCCTTGTTTTCAAAACAAATGACAATTCTGCTACAAAATAAGCTAAACCTGTTGAGTTCAGCTTATTGAGTCCATCTAATAACCCGAGTAAAGGTTATCTAATCAATACCGACATAGTTAAGATGAGAAAAGGGTGTCTTCTAAGGTTCTGCCTTTTAATATCGACTTATAATGCCATTGGTTTTCAGCCAGTAAATTAAAGAGTTGCTGCTCTAATGAAAAGTCTTCTTGGGTAGGATATTCAATAATAAATTGATGATCTGAACTTTGAGTGACCTTGGTTATATTCGGTAAACCAAGCAATGCTTGATGCACTGATGGCATATCGACTTTTTTCATTACCAAGGTTAAGTAATCAATCTCCTGCGCTGATTGAATTGAAAGAGCTTGTTTTAGTTTTCCCTCTTCAAGATATATCACTTGATCACATAGCTTTTCCAGTTCATCAAGATTGTGAGAGCTAATCACGAAGGTTGTGTGCTCAGACTGCTCACTGACAATTTGTCTAATGCGTCTTGCATTAGCGGGGTCTAACCCTGCGGTTGGTTCATCTAATAATACTAATTTGGGTGAGCCAATAAGCGCTTGCGCTATTGAAACCCGTTTGCTCATGCCATGACTCAAACTTTTAGGTTTGGCCTTTGCTTCTTTAGTTAAGTCAACAAGCTCCAATACCCGCATGGCTTCAATTTTGGATGCTTTGCCTTTTATTCCTTGAAGCTCAGCAAATAAGCGTAGCTGACTGAGGATGCTACTATCAGGATCAAGCTGTGCATCCTGTGGTAATGCCGATAAAATCCCATGTAATTTGGGACTTCCAACGGGCTCGCCCATTATTGTCACCGAACCGCTAGTTGGTTTTATATAACCGCATAAAATACTAAACAGCGTTGTTTTACCTGCACCGTTTGGGCCCACAACCGCAATCGGTGCACCTGACTCTAATGTGAAGTCGACTTTAGATAAAACCGCCTTACCGCTATAATTTTTACTCAGTTGCTGACATTGAATTAAGCTCATAATGCGCTCCTTTGCATAACTATGCGTCCAATAATTAATATAACTGCTGTTTGTAACAATGGTATAGGAGCATAAGCAAAGGCGGCTAACCCTTGGGTGTTAACCATGTTTGATAATTGCGAACCTGGTAATAGGTATCTTAGTATTTCTAAACCGGGAAACTTCACATTCACCAAAGTGATAATAATTGAAACGATAACCCATAGAATAATAGCGAAAATACTGGCTTGGCGAGCGCTATTGGCAATGAGTGATAACAATGCCATTGTCGCAATGTAAGGTAGTACAATAATGAGTAGATTTGCAAAAATGACCAATGCGGTGTTAATTGCTGGTATTAATAATCCTGTATCTCTACTCATCACCAACAAGGTTGTTGCAATTAAGGTGACGAAAATTAAAAAGCCTTGGATGAAGATTTGACCAAATACTCGGCCGAAAAACAAACTATTTCGGCTGACTCGTAGGCTGACAAAGCGAAGGGTGCCACGTTGCTTATCTGAGCTGAATTGGTCTGCTGAAATAAAAATACTGAACATTGGAAACAAATAGAGCGCAGCAACCCAAAACATGGCAAATTCAGAAACTTGCCAATTAAACAATTGATCTAAAGTCGTAGGACCAAATACTGCGGCGATAAACTCTTTAAAGCTTGGCTCCATGATAATATTTGAGGCTTGTTTTATGGGGTAAATTAAAATTACACTCCAGACTAAAATGAAAGCAATCAACGCAATAATCCCACTACGGCTACTGAATCTTTTGCTAAGTTCAAATTTAGCGAGTTGCCAAATATGGGTTATTCCAGATGGCGATGAAGCTGTTAGGCTATTCATAACATTCCTTTTTTGATTAAACCGTCGTTAAGTTAATGCCTTAAGACAATAAAGCCTCAAGTGTGGCTAACTTCTGCTCAAGCGATTCAATTCTTTGCTCTAATTCGGCAATTTTTTCATTAGCCGCTAATGATTGTTGCGATTGCACCGAAACGTCTAAATTACTTACTGAATTAGCTTGATGATCTTCAATTGAACTACTGAATAATTCAATATAGCGACAATCGCGCTTACCTGCTTCTCTCGCTAGCTGTGCAACAAAGGGCTTATCTTGCTTAACTAACTCAAGTAACAAAGACTCAACTTGGGTGACGTCTGAAAATTCATATAAACGGTTTGTACGCGTTTTTAATTCACCGGGTGTTTGCGCGCCTCTAAGCAATAAAACACAGCACAGCGCATATTGAGCAGGTGTGAGTTTTAAATCACTAAACTCAGTATTACAAAAACGATGTTTATATTTAATCACTCTGCTGCCGAATCCAGATTGTTCACTGATCAGCCTTTTTTTTGCTAAACCATCAATGATGATTTGCACTTCTGATTCAGTGAGCGACATCACGGGATCGCGGCTACTTTTTTGATTGCAGGCTAAGGTAAGGGAATTGAGCGATAGCGGGTATTGTTCAGGCGTGGTGATTTCTTTTTCCATCAAACAGCCAATCACTCTGGCTTCTAATGCATTTAATTCCATTGATGGTGATCCTCAAATAAAAAAGCATGAAGATGTTATATCATCCTCATGCTAGTTTTAACAACGATATCAATGTAATCGGTTATGTCGTGAACAATATGCGATTGTTGAATGACTAAACGAGTCTAATACCGTCTTTGTCGATTTTGATTTGACCACCCTTAAACAAACCACCGATAGATTTTTTAAAGGCTTTTTTACTCATCCCTAGTTGGGCATAAATAATGTCAGCATCTGTTTTGTCATGTAATGGGAGGAAACCGTCTGCTTTAGCCAGTTTATTCATGATCAATGTAGCTTGTTTATCAAGTTCTTGTTTAGACCCTTGTTGTAGCACTAGGTCAATTTTTCCATCACTGCGTAATGTTTTGATAAAGCCTGTGAGTTTTTGGCCGAAACGTAATTGTTGAAACACTTCGTTTTCATAAATTACGCCCCAATGCTGATTATTGATAATTGCTTTGTAGCCTAAATCGGTTGTGCCACCAATAATCAAATTTACTTGTTGGCCAACCTCATAATCCGCAGGGGTTTTATCTAAAAATTTATCGACCTTTGAAGACGCAACAATACGTTCATCAGCTCTGTTGGCATGAACATAGACAAGATATGAACGGCCATCTTCAATGGTTTTATGTTGTTCACCAAAAGGTAAAAATAAGTCCTTATCAAGCCCCCAATCTAAAAAGGCACCATATTCACTAATTCCCGCTACCTTCAAGTAGGCAAACTCACCTATTTGAGCAAACGGTTTTTGTGTTGTCGCAATCACTTTATCATCTGAATCAAGGTACAGGAATACGTCAATAGCTTGACCCACTTCGTATTGCTTAGGGACAAACTTTTTCGGGACTAACACTTGACCAAGTTCATGGGCATTAACATAAATCCCAAAACTGACTTCTTTAACGATTTCGAGTGAATAGCTTTTACCGATTTGTATCATGTGTATCTCTATCTTTAGATGCATCTTTAAATGCAAACGTTTACTGGGAATGGGGCAATATTTTCTGTTGCATAGTATACACGCTTTTTCGATTTATGAGTGATTTTACAATAATTGTGGACGTTCGACTTAAATTAGCCGTATTAGTGTTTTTATCTATGTTTGAGGGGGAATTCTACTTGCAATGAAACTCGATGCGCGGTTTAATTGCGCCGTTTTTTAACGGTCGACTTTTAAGGTTTAACACACTGACGAATGAGTCTTTATGGCCTCAAAAAATCAACCTAAGTAATTATGCATAAATGGATTATAAGTATTCATTTCTGCTTTAAGCAAACTTAGACAACCATTTGCAATGTCCCGCTATAATTGTTAAAACGAAGCGGCGAAAATGGCAAATAAAGTACGTATAGATGAAAAATCTACTAGATTTAATAATCGCGATCTGGCTAGAGAAAATTGCTATTTTTCATCTACTATACATCTCATAATGCGACAGCGTTATGTTGATTTTATTCACACACCTTATTGCATCTTTCAAACACAATGCAGCAAGGTAAATACGGAAAAAAATTATGTCTGATTGGTCTATTGAAGATGCTCGTGCGGGTTATAACGTAACTCATTGGAGCCAGGGTTTTTATGGTATTCGTGAAGATGGTGAAGTGACGGTTTCACCGAATCCATCTCAACCAGATCATAAAATCGCACTGAACGCATTAGCGAAAGATATGGTTAATGCGGGTGTATCATTACCTGTTTTAGTTCGTTTTCCACAAATTTTGCATCACCGTGTAGAAAGTTTGTGTGAAGCATTTAATGATGCCATTCAAAAGTACGAATATCAGAATGATTATTTGTTGGTTTATCCTATTAAGGTTAACCAGCAACAAACAGTTGTAGAAGAAATTCTTGCTAGCCAAACCTCTAAAGAAGTACCGCAATTAGGTTTAGAAGCGGGTAGTAAGCCAGAGTTAATGGCGGTATTAGCCATGGCGCAAAAAGCCAGCTCTGTGATCGTGTGTAATGGTTACAAAGATAAAGAATACATCCGCTTAGCACTAATTGGTGAAAAATTAGGCCATAAAGTTTACATCGTTCTTGAGAAGATGTCTGAACTTAAAATGGTATTAGAGCAAGCTCAAGAATTAGGTGTCACTCCACGTCTTGGTTTACGCGTTCGTTTAGCGTTCCAAGGCAAGGGTAAATGGCAGGCAAGTGGAGGTGAAAAATCAAAGTTTGGTTTATCAGCAGCGCAAGTATTGAAAGTGTTACAAGAACTAAAAGACACTAATATGCTTGACTCTTTACAGTTGCTACATTTCCACTTAGGTTCACAAATCGCTAATATTCGCGATATCCGTCAGGGTGTGGGTGAAGCAGGGCGTTTCTATTGTGAGTTACGTGAACTTGGTGCCAAAATTGAATGTTTCGATGTTGGTGGTGGTTTAGCCGTTGATTACGATGGCACCAGAAGCCAAAGCAACAACTCAATGAACTACGGTTTAAATGAGTACGCAAATAATATCGTTAATGTGCTAACTGATTTATGTCATGAATACGAGCAACCTATGCCACGTATTATTTCTGAGTCAGGTCGTCATCTAACAGCACATCATGCAGTACTGATTACTGACGTTATTGGTACTGAAGCATACATGCCTGAAGTGATTGAAGCGCCATCAGAAGATGCCCCACAATTATTGCACAACATGTGGCAATCTTGGTTGGAGATCAGCGGTGGTCAAGACCAGCGCGCGATGATTGAAATTTATCATGACACCCAAAGTGACATTGCTGAAGCGCACTCTTTGTTTGCTGTTGGTCAATTTACATTGGCTCACAGAGCTTGGGCTGAACAAACACATTTACGTGTATGTCATGAAGTTAAGGGCCTATTAAGTAATAATAACCGTTACCACCGTCCGGTTATTGATGAGTTAAATGAAAAGTTAGCTGATAAATTCTTTGTTAATTTCTCTTTATTCCAATCGTTACCAGATGCTTGGGGTATTGATCAAGTCTTCCCAGTGTTGCCTTTGTCAGGTTTAGATAAAGCGCCTGAGCGTCGTGCCGTTATGCTTGATATTACCTGTGATTCTGACGGTATTGTTGATCAATACGTTGACGGTCAAGGTATTGAAACAACATTGCCCGTTCCTGCGTGGAGTGCTGAAAGCCCGTACTTAATCGGTTTCTTTATGGTTGGTGCTTATCAAGAAATTCTTGGTGACATGCATAACCTATTTGGTGACACTAATTCGGCCGTTGTGCGTATTGATGAAGATGGTTTAACCAATATTGATTCAGTATTACAAGGTGATACCGTTGCTGATGTGCTGAAGTATGTGAACTTAGATGCCAATGCATTTATGCGTACATTCGAAGAATTAGTTGAGCAACATATTGCTGAAGACGAAAGAGCAAGTACATTAGAAGAGCTACAAGCGGGTCTTGATGGTTACACCTACCTTGAAGACTTTTAAATATTACTGATTTAATATTTGAGTAATTGATTGATAGTAAGGCTTAGTTATGAATAATGACTAAGCCTTTATTTATTTTTAATCTGTTGAGTCATTTAGTATTTATATGTTTTTTGAAGGTTCTGAAAAAAAAGCAGAAATAGGAATTGAGCCTACAACGGGCTCACTTCGTGCTTTGCCTTACTCTTTTTGGAAACAAATCGTGAGCTTAGCGAAAGCTGACATTTTGTCACAGATTAGTAACGATCAATGTGATGCCTACTTATTGAGCGAATCGAGCCTATTTGTTTGGGATCATAAAGTTGTGATTCTAACCTGTGGTTTATCGACATTAATTGATTGTGTTTATGGACTCGTCGATGCCATCGGGGTCAATAATATTGAATGGTTAACATATCAGCGTAAAAATGAATATGTAGCGCATCTGCAAGCGTCAACCTTTGTTGAAGATATCACTTCTTTAAGGCAAAGGCTTTCAGGAACGGCATGCCGAGTAGGGCATTTAGATAATCATCATCATTTTATTTTTACCAGCGGCATAGCTAACCTGATAGATCCCCAAGACAAAACCTGTGAAGTATTGATGTACCACATTAGCGGTGTTGTTGCTGACTATTTGCGCACCGAACAGCAATCTATTGCTCAGATATATTCGCTTTTACAATTAGATGAGTTATTTGCGGGATTTACATATGACGCGCATTTATTTACACCTTTAGGCTTCTCTATTAATGGTATTAAAGATGATTTGTATTACACCATTCACATTACGCCGCAAGAAAAAAGCTCATATGTCAGCATAGAAACCAATGTGGACCTCAATAATTATCCAGTGGATATTACCGCAAAATTATTGGCCATTTTACAGCCGCGCAGTTGGGATATTATTGGCTTTAACATTCAGGTAGCATCGCCAAATATGCCTGAAAATATCTGTTTAGGGCATTGCTCGTATCCGGTTAAGCAAGGTTATAATATACACTTTAGTCATCATCAGCAGTGTTGCACTGAAGTGCTAACCCCAGAGTTTTTGTAATACACAAACGTATAGGTAATAATCCAAATACCTGATATTTGACATCGATTTATCAGTTCCGTTAATACACTAGGTAAAGGGCAATGAATAAGTAGCGATTTAATCTGTGTTCAGTGATGTAGATTAATACTTGTTTACATTGTAATAATGTTGCTGGTGTGGCGGTTGGAAAGATTGCAATATACGTATGATTCAGCAGATACCTTTAACATTGTAGGCGGATGCTAGATTTAGAGATGTTAAACTTTTCGACCTAAGGTTAAGGCCTAGTTGAAATGTAATATTGCGCAGCCCTAATTAAAATAGGTGTCACATAAAACTGAGAGTCTTTTGAGGTAGTTTAACCCGCAATTTACTCAGTTAACTAAAGGAAATATATGAGCGATTTAAGTGATATCCGCCGCGAATATACCCAAGGTGGATTACGAAGAGCCGATTTACCCAGTAATCCAATGGACTTATTTGAAACCTGGTTAGCGCAAGCTAAAGACGCCAATTTATCAGACCCAACAGCAATGTGTGTTGCGACGGTTGATAAAAATGGTCAACCATTTCAACGCATCGTGTTACTAAAAAAGTTCGATGATAAAGGCTTTGTTTTTTTTACCAATCTAGAAAGTCGAAAAGCGTGTCATATCGAAACGAATAACAAGGTGAGTTTACATTTTCCTTGGCATCCTTTAGACCGCCAGGTGTCAGTCTTGGGCGAAGCAGAGCCTTTATCAATGATTGAAGTGGCAAAGTATTTTATGAGCAGGCCCAAAGATAGCCAAATTGCAGCCTGGGTATCAAAACAGTCGAGTAAGATTTCAGCTCGGCAGGCATTAGAGGGGAAATTTGCTGAAATGAAAGCAAAGTTTGCCCAAGGTGATGTGCCATTACCTAAGTTTTGGGGTGGATATTTAATACGTCCTCAAAGTATCGAATTTTGGCAAGGTGGTGAACACCGATTACATGACAGATTTTTGTATAGCAAATCGCCAGATTCATCCTGGCAAATTGACCGATTGGCGCCATAATAAGAGGCTATGATGCAAGCTAAAATTTGGGTGGATGCGGATGCTTGCCCTAATCCGGTAAAAGAGATGTTGTTTCGCGCGGCAGAGCGTAAATCAATTAATATCGTGTTAGTGGCAAATCAGATGATAAAAGTCCCGTTATCGCCTTTTATTAAAATGATCCGCGTAAATTCAGGTTTTGATGAAGCAGACAATTATATTGTTGAGCAACTTACACAAGGTGATTTAGTCATTACCGCCGATATCCCTTTAGCGTCAGATGCTATTGAGAAAGGGGCGCTGGCGATTAACCCTCGCGGTACGGTTTATACACCGGAAAATATTAAACAAACAGTAACAATGCGTGACTTTATGGAAGAAATGCGTAGCAGTGGTGTTCATACTCAGGGGCCGAATAGTTTTTCCCAAGCGGACAAACATGCCTTTGCACAATCATTAGATAAATGGTTAGTTAAACATCGCTGATCTATAATCAAAGAGTTTTTTACATGCAAAAGGATTTTAAGATGAAAAAATGGTTATCGGTTATTGCACTCGGTTTGTTGTCCAATGTTGCTCTTGCTGGTGATTGGTCAGTTAATAACAACCAATCAACAGTCAGTTTTATTTCTATTAAGAAAAGCGATATTGCAGAAGTACATCGTTTTAAGCAGGTTGAAGGAACGTTGACCGAAGCGGGCAAGTTTTCACTGACAATTGATTTAAGTAGTGTTGATACGGGCATTTTGATTCGAGATGAAAGGATGCAAGGGTTACTGTTTGAAGTGGCTCAGTTTCCTAAATTAACCTTAAATGCTTCAGTAAACCCCAAACTACTGGCTGATTTACATATCGGCGAGGTAATGACTTTACAGGTCGATGGTGAAATTGAGTTGCATGGTAAAAAGCAAACTAAAACCTTTAATGTATTAGTTGCTAAATTATCAGCAAAGAAAATGGTAGTGACAAGTTTAACGCCTGTTGTTGTTCAAGCGGGGGACTTTGATCTTGCTACCGGTGTTGAAAAGTTACGTGATATTGCCGGATTGACTAGCATCAGTTTAGCTGTGCCTGTGTCATTTGTGATAACTTTATCGCAATAGTTATGGCAATAAAAATATGAAGTATTGGTTATTGATGTTTGTGGGTGTTCATTATGATATGGATACCCCAACATAAACAGATATTGCCAACCTAATCCTTGGAGTTCAAATGGTTACAGATAAAGACGGTTACATGCATTTAATTCAGTATTTAACTGAACACTTAGGCTTGTTTGAAACGCCTGAAAATGATGCTTTAGTGTCTGAAACTGTTTTAGAATTATTTGAAGAGCAATTATCTGCCCAAATTATTATGGTGTGTGGTCAAAACCCACAATTATCATTTGCACAACGCAACATGGTTATTCGTGAAATTGACGCGATTGTATATGACTTAGAAGAAATTCTGGCTCAAGTTGCAAACCATAAAGCCACCCCAGAACAAAGTATTTTTATTGCTGAGTTTTCTGGTTTAATCAAAAATTTATTTGATCAAGAAATTGATCACTTATTGCGTTAGTTATTATTATCCTCAATATCCATTTTTAGGAACAAACATGTTGAAAAGCATTATTTTATCCATTGTTTTGTGTTTAAGTTTAACGTTTGCTCATGCAGCAGATAAGCAGATTTTAAAACAAACTGAAATGATGACAGTCGATAAGTCTGGTTTGATGTACCACGCTCGTATGGATACTGGGGCTGTTAATTCCTCATTGCATGCTGTTGATTTAACTATCATTGGTGGTGCAGCAAAGAAGATGAAACAAAATATTGGTAAAACGGTTGAATTTACAACAGAAAACGAAAAAGGTGAAAAAAAACGTATGAAGGCTGAAATTGTCAGCACTTCAACGGTTAAAAACTCACAGGGTACCGAAACCCGTTACATGGTTAATCTTGAAATAGGCTTTCCAGACGCGTTAAAGAAAGTAAAAGTTAATTTACGAGATCGCAGTCATATGGATTATAAGCTGTTGATTGGTCGTAACTTTCTAAAAAAAGACTACATTGTTGATGTTTCTGAAAAGAAGACTATTGGTCCAATTGCCAAGTTAAATATCAAGCAAGCAAATTTAATTTACAACACGCGTATTGATACTGGTGCGGTTGAAAACTCATTGCATGCTGTCAATCTACGCATCGAGAAAGAAGATAAAACCGATATGGAAAATAATATCGGTAAAATGATCACTTTTACCACTGAAAATGATAAAGGTAAAAAAGTCGATATTCGTACAAAAATTCGTGGTACTTCACTTATTCGTAATGCGCAAGGGTCTGAAATTCGTTACATGGTGCGTTTAAGTGTAGGTGAGCCAGGGCAAGAGTTTCTAGTTGACGTGAATTTAAAAGACCGTAGCAAAATGAGCCATAAATTATTAATTGGCCGTAACTGGTTACAAGGCCATTACATGGTCGATGTTTCAAAAAAATAATTATCACTCAATAAGATTGTTGAAGCCTTAATGGAAACGTTAAGGCTTTTTTATTGTCTTCAAATTGATATGTAACGCCAGAACAGCGCAGTAAAATTAATGGAAAATAGTTTGTCCGCAACCTAGATCCCACAGCTCATCGATTTATTTAGTCATATAGCATCTATCTTGGAAAGGTTCTAACTCGATGAGAACCATATGTTGTGTATGACAATCGCAGTATCACGCTCATATTTTCGGTTATGTTTTATGAGTTAACCAGAGTTAGGTTGTTTAATAGGCATTCTAGTTAAATATATAATGGTCGAGTTTTTTGACTTTTAGCTTCACCATATTCCTGACTCACTGGTGCATGAAATCGTGACGATATGCCAGCAATAAAAGCGATAATAAAAGGATTTTAAGCATGATGGGCATCAGCAAGACGTGTTTCATGTTCTTCGATATCCTAGAAGGCTTAGGGGGAATTATGCATGATATGGCTTAAGGTTAATCAAAGCTGCTCAAAGTTGCTCAAAGCTTTATAAGGAGATAACCGATTCTGTAAAAGTGTAATTTTGTGATCCCAATAAATCATTCTGCCAGCAAACTCAGAAGTTTATCTGCTCACCACATGATGCCCGTTTAGTTTAAACGCTTTGTTTAAAGCAATAAAAAAGGCGCCTAGGCACCTTTTTACTGCTTAATACATCTCATCGTTATTACAGCTTTAAACCAACCAATAACTGATCTAGTTGTTCAGCTGTTGCGTGTAGCTCATCACAACCAGACACCGATTGGTTTGCCGATTGCTCGACATTATGGGATTGATTACGAATTTCCATTAAATTGGTCGCAATCTCATTAGCCACTGCAGATTGTTCATCGGCAGAGGTCGCAATTAACACACTCATCTCTAAAACACGATTACTATGGTGAGCAATGTTGACTAAGTCTTCACCTGTTTGTAAAACATGCTTTTTACCTTCAGATGCTTGTTCAACCGTCCGTGACATTAACTGGGTAAGGTTGCGAGTGCCTGATTGTAATGCTTCAATCATGGTTTTGATTTCGACAGTAGCAGATTGTGTTCTGCCAGCAAGCGTTCGTACTTCATCAGCTACGACCGCGAAACCACGACCTTGTTCGCCAGCACGAGCCGCTTCAATGGCTGCGTTCAATGCCAATAGGTTTGTTTGTTCTGAAATCGCATTAATGGTTGTGACAACGGCATCAATTTTACTGGCGTTATCATTTAACACGCCAACGGCGTTCGATGCCTGTCCAATTTCATAAGATAGCACATCAATCGCGTGAACCGTTGTTTCAATGTCTTTTGAGCCTGCTGAGACTTGGCTGTTGGTTTCTTCCGTTTCACTGGATGATTGCTCAGCGTTACGTGCCACTTCTTTTACCGCAGCGGTCATTTCTTCCATCGCAGTAGCGAGAGAATCTAAATGTTGGCGCTGATTGACGGCCATAGATTGGCCTTCTTGAGCAGTTGTTCTAAAGCCTGAAACGACAGTACGAATTTGATCTGTTGCTTGCGTGATTTGCTTCACTAATGTGTGCTGGCGCTCAACCAAAGCATCAATACTGATAGCTAAAATACTAAACTCATCTTTTACTTCAAAAAAGTTTAATCGGCCCGTTAAGTCGCCGTTAGCAGCACGTTTTAATGCCATAACTGTGGTATATAACGCGCCACCAACAAAGGTAGAAATATAATAAGCAAAAGCAAAAAGGACGATTAATAACACCACCATAACGCCGTATGCAGCAGTGGTATTGGTATCATCTTTTATTAACTGATTGGCAGCCAGTTCACTGACAATGACCCTGTCATGACTGTTTACACCACTGACAATACGAATTCTATTGCCTTGAATATCAACACCGCCGCCTTGTTGAGCTAAATTTCGTAGTTGGTTATCAAGGTTATCAACTGTCATTAGTTGGCTGGTATTCGATAGTTGACTATTCAAGTCATTTTGCTTGCTTTCTTCGATTAAGTCGTAAGCATTATCTAAATAATTATTTGCCTGCTTAATGAACTGGAGCTGATTGTCAATGTTGCTGGACATCAAGTTATTGGCATGTTGTTGATTTAGAAATACGGTTAAACCAATAATCATCAACATTGGAACGATGGCTAAAATGCTAAATTTTGTTTTTAAAGTCATGTGGATAAGGTATTGATCTATCCATCTAAATTTTACTTCTTTCATTAGTGCCTCTTGTTGTAATGGGCTTGGTATTTAGCTACATACGATAATTATCTATCGGTATGGTTTAGGTTAACTTTAGCTTAACATTCTGGGTTAAGGTTGGTTGATTATTTTATAAGCCAAGTTAAGGTGATTAAGGGTATGTAACAAAATGAATCATCGGTTATGTTAAGTGTAATCGAAGTTATACATCTGGCACCACCGAATTTAAACCACAATATAGTCACCTTTATTATGTTATTCAAAAATAGCGCCATGGATTATTAGTGCTAGGGGACTAAAACAGCACATAAGTGGCTAAAAAGGTCTAGTAATCTGTTGGCTGCTAACGTAAAATTTGTCTCTTTTATTTTAATTGATCGAAAAATATCACTTAGGCTAGCTTAAAGGATATTTTGACGATCTTATCGTCAAATATGATGGTAAAAATCGCATTAGTAATGCCCAGATGCAGTGGATGAATAAATGCAGCAGTTAACAGAGATCGTAGAACAAGCCTTAGCGGTGATAGAGCAGGCCAGTGATCTAAAGGCATTGGATGATATCCGTGTCGACTACCTTGGTAAGAAAGGTAAAATCACTGACATGATGAAAATGATGGGTCAATTAAGTGCAGAAGAAAAACCTGCCTTTGGACAAGCCGTCAACCAAGCCAAGCAAGCTGTACAGCAGAAGTTATCTGATCGTATAGAAGGCTTAAAGGCATCTGAACTTGAAGCTAAACTAGCTGCCGAGCAAATCGATGTAACTTTACCAGGCCGCACCATAGATAATGGCGGTTTACATCCAGTCACCCGCACTATAGACCGTATCGAAACCTTTTTTGGTGAGCTTGGTTTTACAGTGAAAGATGGGCCTGAAATAGAAGATGATTTTCATAACTTTGATGCATTAAACATTTCAGAGCACCATCCAGCACGTGCAGATCATGATACGTTTTACTTTAATCCAAAAGTCATGCTGCGCACGCAAACATCAGGTGTTCAAATTCGTACCATGGAGCATGAGCAGCCTCCGTTGCGTATTATTTCACCGGGGCGTGTTTATCGTAATGACTATGATCAAACCCACACACCTATGTTCCACCAAGTAGAAGGGTTAATGGTTGCTGAGAATGTAAACTTTGCTGAATTAAAAGGCATTTTACATGATTTTTTACGTAACTTTTTCGAAGAAGACTTACAAGTTCGCTTCCGTCCATCTTATTTCCCATTCACAGAGCCTTCAGCAGAAGTTGATGTAATGGGCAAAAATGGCAAATGGTTAGAAGTATTAGGCTGCGGTATGGTACATCCGAATGTACTGCGCAGTGTTGGTATTGATCCTGAGAAGTACTCTGGATTTGCTTTTGGTATGGGGGTTGAGCGGTTGACCATGTTGCGTTACGGCGTCAATGATTTACGTGCCTTCTTTGAAAACGATTTACGTTTTCTTAAGCAATTCAAATAACGGAGCAATATTAGATGAAATTCAGTGAATCTTGGCTTCGTGAGTGGGTTAACCCAACAGTAAGTCGTGACGAATTATCACACCAAATTACTATGGCTGGTCTTGAAGTCGACGGCGTCGAGCCTGTAGCGGCAGATTTTAGTGGCGTGATTGTAGGTGAGGTCGTTGAGTGTGGTCAGCACCCTGATGCCGATAAATTACGTGTAACAAAAATCAATGTAGGTGAAGCAGAGCTGATTGATATTGTCTGCGGTGCACCAAATTGTCGTTTAGGTTTAAAAGTTGCCGTTGCCATGGTGGGTGCTGTATTACCTGGCGACTTTAAAATCAAAAAAGCAAAATTACGCGGCCAGCCATCTTTCGGTATGCTGTGTTCATATTCTGAACTTGGTATCGATATCGAAAGTGATGGCATTATTGAACTACCAGTAGATGCGCCTATTGGCCAAAGTGTACGCGAGTATTTAGATTTAGATGATGCAGTAATTGATGTTGATCTAACCGCTAACCGTGCTGATTGCCTAGGTATGGCAGGTCTTGCTCGTGAAGTTGGCGTTTTGAACCGTCAAGCGGTTGTGGAGCCAACATGGCAAGCCGTTGAAGCAAGTATTGATGCTCCAATCGCCATTAACGTTGATGCCAAAGCAGCATGTCCACGTTATTTAGGCCGTGTGGTTAAAAACATCAATATTAACGCTGAAACCCCATTATGGATGCAAGAGAAATTGCGTCGTAGTGGTATTCGCTCTATTGACCCAATTGTTGACATTACTAATTTTGTGTTGATTGAATTTGGTCAACCAATGCACGCGTTTGACTTAAATACCCTCAATGGCGGCATCAATGTGCGCTTAGCTGACGGTGTTGAAAAGCTTACTTTACTTGATGGCAATGAAATTACGGTTCCAAGTGATACCTTAGTGATTGCTGATGATAAACAAGCTATCGCATTAGCGGGTGTATTTGGTGGTGAAGCAACGGGAGTCAGTGATACAACTAAAGACATTCTTTTAGAATGTGCTTTCTTCGCGCCACTCGCTATCATGGGTAAATCTCGTTGCCTAGGCTTACACACAGACGCCTCACACCGTTTTGAGCGTGGTGTAGACCCACAGCTGCAACACAAGGTAATGGATCGCGCTACTCGTCTAGTATTAGATATTTGTGGTGGTGAAGCCGGTCAAGTAATTGAAGCGCTAGCCAGCGAGCATTTGCCTCAGCCTGTTAGCATTCTATTACGCCGCAGTAAATTAGATAAAACATTAGGTCATGTGATTTCTGATGCTGACGTGGTCGAAATTCTAACGTGTTTAGGATTTAGCGTTGCAGCTGCCAATAATGATTGGACAGTGACAACCGCAACATATCGTTTTGATATGGCAATCGAAGAAGATTTGATTGAAGAAGTGGCTCGTATTTACGGTTATGACAATATTCCCAATACAGCGCCACAAGCTGCATTAAAGATGTCAGATCATAAAGAATCAAACATTCCACTTAAGCGTGTTCGCAACATGTTAGTGGCACGTGGGTTCCAAGAAGCAATTACTTACAGTTTTGTTGACCCTAAAATGCAAGCTCTTGTTCATCCTGAACAAGAGACCATGATTTTGCCAAATCCAATTTCGACAGAGATGTCGTCAATGCGTTTGTCTATGTTTACTGGTTTGTTGACTGCCGTGGGTTACAACCAAAGCCGCCAGCAAGGCCGTGTACGCTTATTTGAGACCGGTTTACGCTTTGTTCCTGACGCAAATGCCGATGCAGGTGTTCGTCAGCAAGCTATGATTGGTGCAGTGATTTCAGGCGTTCAAAACGATGAACATTGGTCAATGGAATCCAAAACTGTCGACTTCTTTGATTTAAAAGGTGATTTAGAAGCAATAATCGGCTTGACAGTTGCCGCTTCTGAATTTAGCTTTAAAGCAGCAACGCATCCTGCGCTACATCCAGGACAATGTGCTGAAATATTAAGAAATAATCGAGTCATTGGTCATATAGGTGCTATCCATCCTAGTTTGGAGAAGCCTTTTGGACTTAATGGTAAAACAATCGTTTTTGAGTTAGAACTGGACGCTTTATTACATGCCAGTTTGCCGCTAGCCCAAGCTGTATCTAAGTTTCCAGCTAATCGACGTGATATCGCCGTAGTTGTAGATGATCAAGTATCTGCAATTGATGTTATTAATTTGATAAGAAAAGTTGGCGAAAATCAGTTGGTTGGCTTAAACTTGTTCGATGTATACTTAGGTAAAGGTGTAGAACCCGGCAAAAAGAGCTTGGCAATCGCACTTACGTTACAAGACACTACTCGTACGCTTGAAGAAAAAGACATTACAGCGACTATGGACGCGGTAATTTCTGCTCTAAAGACCGAGTTCAACGCATCGTTGAGGGATTAAAGTATGGCACTTACCAAAGCCGAAATGGCAGAACATCTATTTGAAACACTTGGTATTAATAAGCGTGTGGCTAAAGAGATGGTGGAGTCTTTCTTTGAAGAAATTCGTGAAGCACTCGAAAATGGTGAGCAGGTCAAGTTATCTGGTTTTGGCAACTTTGACCTTAGGGACAAGAATCAAAGACCGGGAAGGAACCCGAAAACTGGTGAAGATATTCCAATTTCTGCGCGCCGTGTTGTGACTTTCCGTCCTGGACAAAAGTTAAAAGCACGAGTAGAAGCCGCTAACGCTGGCAAGAAATAAATTCACAAGTTGAATTAAGCTTATCTGCTTTAAATAAAAAAGTGAAAGAGCCACTCAGGTTGAGTGGCTCTTTTTTTGAAATTTGCTGATCTAACTTGGCATGCTATTATTCGGTCTCGATTTTTTGATGAGGTTTATCTTTTGGCTCGACAACAAAAGCATTTTGATACACGCTTTACTTTAGCATTATTGCACCCACGTCTTTGGGGTACATGGCTGGCAATTGTTGTATTATTCTTATTTGGTATTTTACCTGCAGTTATCCGCGATCCTATAGCAAATGTGTTGGCTAAACTTGTTATGCGAATTGCGACTAAGCCAATTGCCATTGCGCGTATTAATATTCGCCACTGTTTTCCTGAAATGCACGACGATGAACTTAATGCTCTGATTAAAAAGAACGTCGATGCATTTGTGCTGTGCCTGTTATCTCAGGCTGAATTACTTTGTCGTTCTAAAGCGCACATTAAGCGTCGTGTTAAATTACATGGATTTGAACACGTTGAAAAAGTGAGGGCAGAGGGCCGGCCAATTATTTTTATTATGCCTCATGTTTGGCCTATTGATTATGCTGGTTTAAGGTTAAACCTTGAAATACCTATGGTGTCTATGGCTAAAGCGCACCGTAACAGGTTATTTAATTGGTTCAGTAACCGTTTACGCAGCCGTATGGGGGGAAGAATTTATATGCGAGAAGCAGGCATTCGCGCTTTGCTCTCAGAATTAAAGAACGATCACAGTTTTTTCTATTTACCAGATGAAGATTTGGGGCCACAACAAAGTGTATTTTCACCATTTCTAGGCACAACCAAAGCGACGTTACCCGTAGTTGGTCGCTTGGCTAAGGCGGGTAAAGCTAAAGTGATGCCTGTGACGATTGGATATGATCAGCATGATAGAGTGTTTAACTTAACTGTCTTGCCTGACGTTGAAACTGACACTATGGATACAAAAGAGAATGAGGCACTAGTATTAAACCAAATGGTAGAGCAAGTGATTAAGGCTTATCCGGAGCAATACATGTGGTTTTTGAAAATGTTAAAAACCCGTCCCCCCGGTGAGGCAGAGATCTACTAAACTTATTCTTATATGATCATAATAAAACTAAGAGATCACCATAATAGAATTTAACGATTTATTGTCAGTATTATCGTTTGTTGTTTATACCTACGACAACCGCCCGATAACATTACTGCAAATTATTCAAGTACCGCTTTATATTTTTCTAACCTGGTTAATTGTGACTCGAGTTGGAAAGGTTATTGTGCGCGCGCTTAAAAAGCGCAATGTTAGCGCTGATGCTGTGCATTTATTCTCACGAATGTATTTAGTGTAAATGATTGCCATTTTGGCGATCACCAGTATGGATATTCTGAATATTCCACTCACTGCATTTGCATCAGGTGCGATAGCCATTGGGGTCGGTTTTGGCGCACAAAACATTATTAACAACTTTATTTCTGGTTGGATTTTAATGTGGGAGCGTCCGATCCGGATTGGTGACTTTTTAGAAGTTGGTGATGCACGAGGTGTAGTTGAATGCATTAATACCCGTTCAACTTTAATCCGACGAAATGACGGTGTGCACATGTTAGTGCCAAACAGTCAGTTGCTGGAAAACACCGTAACCAACTGGACACTGATTGATAAAAATGCCCGTACTTTTGTGCGTGTAGGTGTGTCATATGGCTCAGATGTGTTGCTGGTGCAAACGTTATTATTTCAGGTGTTAGAAGAGCGTGATGACATTTTGCCACATCCCAAACCTATCGTCCTGTTTGAGGATTTTGGTGATAACGCACTTATTTTTGATATGGTATTTTGGGTGAATGCGGTATCTGAAACTGATATTCGCCGTCGCCGCAGTGAAATTCGCTTTAGAATTTATGATTTATTCAATCAAAATGATATTTGTATCGCATACCCTCAAAGAGATATTCATCTTGATGGTAATTTGACGATTAATCATGGTGATAAAACCCAATAATTTCAGTACTGAGAACGATGTTGCTGGGTATTAAAAAATTGACGCATCGGCTGAGATTTGCTTATTGTCAACTCAATACGTAAAGGGTTTGAGAACAACTCAGCTTATTGATGCTTGACGATTTGCTAACTGAATTTACAACAGAATTTGTAGCAGGGTTATAGCAAGTTATATTGAAAACATTCCAGTCGTGTGTAACGTCTGGAATGTTTTTTTTCAAGGTTACTTAACCTCAATTAAGATTACTTTTTTGCTTTGGTATGTCGCTCTAGTAGATTTTGATTAATATCCGCCATCGACAAACCTTGATCTTCAAGGAGTACGATTAAGTGATACATAAGATCAGATGCCTCGTTAACCAATTCTTCTTTATCATGGGTTGCCGCAGCGAGGGCCGTTTCTAAACCTTCTTCACCAACTTTTTGAGCTATTCGTTTAGTACCACGTTCAAACAAGGATGCCGTATAACTTGAATCAGCACTTTGTCCTTTACGTGAAATAATCACTTTGGTGAGATTATCAATAAAACAATGCGCATTGCCATCAGGCCAGCAACTTTCTGTGCCAGTGTGGCATGTTGGGCCGTTCGGGATCACTTGAACCAATAAGCTGTCGTTATCGCAGTCTTTATCAATCGCGATGAGCTGCAAGGTATTGCCAGAGGTCTCACCTTTAGTCCATAAACGTTGTTTAGAACGACTGAAAAACGTGACATTTTTGCTGGTTAAGGTTTTTTCCAGTGCGGCTTTATCCATATAACCCAGCATCAGTACTTTGCCTGTTAAGTGGTTTTGCACAACTGCAGGGATTAATCCATCTTGTTTGTCCCAGGCTAAGCTTGCACTATCAAAAGTTATTTGTGTCATCTTGACTCTCTTATGTTTGATACGTATTACAGTCGAATTGCAATATTTTGGTTGTGAAGATAGTGTTTTAATTCACCAATATCGATAATTCCTTTATGGAAAACACTGGCAGCTAGTGCTGCATCGACCTGAGCAAGTTCAAATACCTCTTTAAAATGTGCCATGGTTCCAGCACCACCAGATGCAATTAAAGGCACGTCACATATCGCTCTGACCATGCTTAATTGCTTGATATCATAACCGCCACGCACGCCATCTTGATTCATTACATTAAGCACAATTTCACCACAACCGCGTTTTTGCACTTCTTCGACCCAATCCTGTGTAAACCATTGAGTGTCTTTAGTAGCAGCCTCATCACCAGTAAATTGTTTTACTTTGTAGCTATCTGAAGCGGTATCGTAGAAAGAGTCGATACCAATCACAATGCATTGGCGACCAAACTCATCCTGTAAACGTGAAATAAGACTAGGATCAGACAACGCAGGTGAATTGATGGATATCTTATCTGCACCAAAAGCGAGTTTTTCACGAGCTTGTTCAATGGTCTTAATCCCACCGGCAACGCAAAACGGAATGTCAATTTGTTCAGCTACGCGACTCACCCAAGACTTGTCTATGACTCTGTCGTGAGCACTGGCGGTAATGTCATAAAAGACTAACTCATCGGCACCTTCTGCCGCATAACGCGCAGCCAAGGGGACTATGTCACCGACTATTTCGTGGTCGCGAAATTGAACGCCTTTTACCACTTTACCTTCACGTACATCAAGACAAGGTACTATGCGTTTGGCCAACATGAGATAGCCTCCTTGACGGTAAAGTTGTTAATCAGTAATGCTTTGCCAATAATAATGCCATTGGCTTTACTATCACGCACAGCAGCCACATCATCAAGGCTGGCAATACCCCCTGATGCTTGCCAACTAATATTAGGGTATGCACTGCTTAGCTCATGATATAAATCGGTATTAGCACCTTGTAAGGTGCCGTCACGGCTAATGTCGGTGACTAAGGCATGTTGCAATCCAACCGTTTGATATTCAGCGACTAATGACTCTAACGATTTACCACCGCCAGTTTGCCATCCCGACACAGCAACGATTTTTTCGCCAGCATCGTTAATATTGACATCCAACGCTAAGCAAATTGCATCACTGCCATATTTAATAAACCAACTTTTTACCAGCTCAGGCTCTTTTACTGCTAAAGACCCAATCACTACGCGTTTTACGCCCAATGCTAGCAGCTCTTTTACTTGCTCTTCGCTACGAATGCCACCACCCACTTGAATATCAGTGCTTAATCCTGCCACTAACTCACCAATTAAGCTTATCTGGCGTTTAGCTGGATCTTTGGCCCCTGTAAGGTCTACGATATGCAGTAATTTAGCACCTTGCGCTTGATATGACTGCAGTTGGGCGAGTGGGCTTAAATCGAATGTGGTTTTTTGTTGATAATCGCCCTGGTATAAACGCACCACTTGACCATCAATTAAATCAATTGCTGGAATGATCATTGTGCTTTCCCCATATTTAAAAAGTTTTGTAAAATTTTAGCGCCTACAGCAGCGCTTTTTTCAGGATGGAACTGCACCCCAAAAAAGTTATCTTTACCAATAGCTGCGCTGAAGTTTTCACCATAGGTACAACTGGCTAATGTGTATTCGCTAATCGGCGCACGATAGCCATGAACAAAGTACACATAGCTCCCATCTTCAATTCCTTCAAATAAAGGATGGTCGGTCACACTTATTTGGTTCCAGCCCATGTGAGGAAGAGGCAACCCTTTACTGTCTAAATCACCAATGTCAGTAGGGACTAAGCCTAAGCAATTTATGGCTTTGTTATCACGGCCGCCATGCTCATTTGACACAGACGCCAGCATTTGCATCCCAAGGCAAACGCCCATTACGGGTTGAGTTAAACTGCTTATTAACGTGACTAAGCCCTTTTGTTGTAATCCAGCCATTGCAGCGCCTGCTGTTCCTACACCTGGCAGAACAACTCTAGTGGCGCTGCGGATAACATCAAAGTCATCAGTGACTTTGATGTTGGCATTAAGACGTTCAAAGGCAAAGCGCACCGAGTTTAAATTGGCACAGCCTGTATCAATAATGACGGTAATATCATCATTGTCGTTTATTGAAGAAACCGCTAAATCTGTCACGTTAACTCCTTACAACACGCCTTTACTGGAAGGTAAAATGTCACCTTCTACTTTCACTGCTTGACGCAGTGTACGGCCTAATACTTTAAATAGGGCTTCTACTTTATGATGGTCGTTGTCGCCTTGTGAGCTAATGTGTAAGGTGCAACGTAGTCCATCTGCAAATGAGCGGAAAAAGTGTGGCACCATTTCAGTCGCCATTTCGCCAACCATCTCACGCTCAAAATCGGCGTTGAATTTGATAAATGGACGTCCAGAAATATCCATCAGGCATTCACCATTGGCTTCATCCATTGGCAAACTAAAACCAAAACGTGCAATGCCTCGTTTGTCTCCTAAAGCTTGTCTAATCGCATCGCCAATCGCTAATGCGGTATCTTCGACACTGTGATGATCATCAATTTCAAGGTCACCATCAACATGCACGTCCATTTTAAAGTTGCCGTGGGTTTGAATTTGGTCAAGCATGTGATCAAAAAAACCAATACCTGTTTCAATCTTCCCTTTAGATTGATTATCTAAATCAATGGTGACTTTAATGTCAGTTTCTTTAGTGGTGCGAACAACAGTTGCTTGACGACCTTTACTTAATAACGCCTCACAAATGCTATCCCAATTTAGGTTTTGACGATCATATTGAAAGCTTTTAATGCCCATAGCATTCGCCAGTTCAACATCGGTAATGCGATCGCCAATCACTGCAGATTCAGTAAAATCGACTCTACCTTCAGTTAAATAGCGTTTGACTAAGCCAAGTTTAGGTTTGCGACAGCTACAGTTTTCATCGTTAAAATGCGGACAAATCACTACATCGTCAAACGTAACCCCTTGGCTTTCAAAAATTTGCATCATCATGTTATGCGGGGCATCAAAGTCATCTTTTGGGAATGACGGCGTACCTAAACCATCTTGATTACTCACCATTACCAGTCTAAAACCGGCTTTTTGCAGTTTTAATAAAGCGGGGATCACTTGTGGTTCAAATACTAGCTTGGCTAGACTGTCGAGTTGTTTATCAATTGCAGGCTCTTCGACTAATGTGCCATCGCGGTCGATAAAGAGAATTTTCTGTTTCATGCTGCCAACCTTAAAATATGTAGGAATAGTATTACTTAGCTCAACTCGGGTTATAGAGATTAATAAACGTGATTTAAAATACTTATATTCAACGCGGTTCGCGGTTCAAATCGTTGTTTTAACTGCACTTATTATCCCGAGCTAAGGTTACTTAGTTGCTGCTTAATAGCACTTCAACTAATTTGTCTGTTTGGGCGATAGAGGCAAAACTAAACCGTATCGCATTGGCTAATCTTGGATCTTTATAGGCTCTGGCTACAATGCCATTATTGGCTAATAACGTGGCTATTTTACTGACATCTTCAAACTGAGCTAACACGAAATTACCATTTGCCTTAAGAACATTCGCCCCTATTTGAATTAATACCTGACTGAGTCGTTCACCTTGTTGATTAAGACTAGCCACTTGTTGCTGCATCAACGCTATGCCGTCTGAACTCAGAGCCTGTGTTGCTAACACTGAAACAGGTAAGGGGACAGGGTAAGGCGCAATCACCAGCATCACTAAATCAATAATGGCTTGATTAGCTAACATAAAACCACATCTAGCACCTGCTAATGCAAATGCCTTAGATAAAGTTCGCAAAACCACAAGGTTAGGGTACTTTTCAAGTAAATCAGCAACCGAATACTCAGGGCAAAATTCAATATAGGCTTCATCAATGACCACAATTGCTTGCGGGGCACTGATAATGGCTTGTTCAATATCGGCTTTGCTAATGACGGTTCCTGTTGGATTATTGGGGTTACAAATAAACACCAATTTGGCACCACCAATTTGTGTTGGCCAGCTTTCAGGTAATTGGTAATCGCCTGTTAAACTTAACGCCGTTACTTCCACATTGAAGGTTGCCGCGCTGATGGCATACATCCCATAAGTCGGGCCAAAAATGGCAATGCTGTCTTTACCTGGCACACAAAACGTGCGAATAAGTAACTCAATGGCCTCGTCCGCACCACGACTTGCAATCAATTGTTGGGTATTTACGCCAGCGTATGCTGCATAAGCTTCTATTAATTCAGGAGGTTGACATTCAGGGTAACGATTTAGCTTGTCAATATCACTATTATTAAACGGAGATTCATTGGCATTAATCCAAATATCACCACGACCACCGATACGTCGTGCACTTTGATAAGGTGTTAATTCAAGTAACTCAGGTCTTGCGAGTTGTTTGGCATCGAATGTATTCATAGTTATTACCGTTACTGTGCCAGGCTAGCTAAGCGAATAGCCACCGCATTTTTGTGTGCATCTAAAAGCTCGTTTTCCGCCAATGTCATCACCGCTTGACCAAGATTTTGTAACCCCTCAGCACTCAGTTCTTGCACGGTAAAACGGCGGCTGAAATCGGCTAAAGACAAACTTGAAACAGCACGGCTATAACCATAGGTTGGTAACACATGATTAGTGCCGCTAGCATAATCGCCCACAGATTCAGGTGTATAAGCCCCTAAAAACACTGAGCCCGCAGCTCGAATGGAATTAAGTAGGTCACGGGGATAGTCTGTTTGCACAATTAAATGCTCAGGTCCATATTGGTTTGATACCTTTACAGCTTGTGCTAAATCGCTAACCACCACAGTGCGGCTACATTTTAAAGCCTGGTTAGCAATATCCTGCCTTGGCAACAGAGCAAGTTGAATAGACAGTTGCAGATTCACCGCTTGTGCCTGATCAGCGCTATCTGTCACTAACATAACTTGTGAATCCACACCATGTTCCGCTTGCGAGAGTAAATCCGCAGCGATAAAAGCTGGGTTAGCGTTGGCATCGGCAATGACTAACACTTCAGAAGGGCCTGCTGGCATATCAATGGTAACACTCACGCGATTATCCTGTGAGACCAAACGCTTGGCTTCGGTCACGTAACGATTACCTGGACCAAATATTTTATCCACTTTTGGGATAGACTCTGTACCAAATGCCAAAGCTGCAATGGCTTGTGCACCGCCAACTTGATAGATGTCAGTAATTCCACACACTTTTGCTGCGTATATGATTGCATCGTTGATAGGTGGCGGGCTAACTAATATACGCTTATCGCAACCTGCAATTCTAGCTGGTAAAGCCAACATCATTACGGTTGAAATTAACGGTGCTGTTCCGCCGGGAATATATAATCCGACTTTTTCAATTGCCTCTGAGCGTAACTCGCATCGCACGCCTGGCTGCGTTTCAATATCGATAGGCTTAAATGCTTGAGCATTATGAAAGGTCTCGATATTGGCCGTCGCTTGAGCAATCGCTTGCTTCACTTTGCTTGAGACTCGCGCGCATGCCAAGTCAATTTCTTCGGCAGATAAAGCTAAATCATCAACTAATATGCCATCAAACTGCTGATTAAACTTGGTAATGGCGGCATCACCGTCTAATACAACTTGTTCAATAATACTTCTTACCTTTTGCTCAACGCTGTTGTCGCCAATTAAAGGTGAGCGTTGTAAAGCTGCAACCTGCTCAGAAGCGTTTAAGCTGTTCCAATCAAGAATTTGCATGGGTGCAGTCGGCTGCGATGTTTGAGTCATAGGCATCGACATTACCCCATCATTTTTTCAATTGGCATCACTAATATCGATGTGGCACCTAAGGCGGTTAATTGCTCCATCGTGTCCCAGAATAAATCTTCTGAGCTAACAGCGTGAATCGCCACACGATTAGTATCATCATTTAGCGGTAAAACCGTTGGGTTTTCGGCGCCAGGAAGAAGTGCAACGATTTGGTCAAGGGTCTCAGTAGGGGCATGTAATAGAATGTACTTACTTTCACGGGCGCGTATCACACCATTAACGCGAGATAGAATTTTATCGATTAAAGCTTGTTTTGATGGTGTTTGTGGCTGGTTAGATTGAATAATACAAGCCATAGAGCGGTAAATTACTTCTGTTTCATATAAGCCATTTGCTTCAAGGGTTGCTCCCGTTGACACTAAATCACAGATACCGTCAGCAAGGCCTGCGCGAGGGGCAACTTCAACCGAACCCTTAAGCATACAATCACGGTAATTAATGCCTTTTTCTTGCATGAATCGACGAAGAATGTTTGGATAGGAAGTGGCGATGCGAAGTCCTTCTAACGATTGCGCATCTTGGTAGCTAAATTCATTCGGTACCGCTAAAGATAAACGGCATGCACCAAAATCAAGCTCCCGCAACTTGGTACAATCAGCGGGTTTATTGACGAGTTGGCGCTCTAGTTGTTCTTCTTCTAGAACATTCTCACCAATGATCCCTAAGTCAACAACACCATCCATTACTAATCCTGGAATATCATCATCACGCACTCTTAATAAATCGATTGGCATATTATCAGCGTGGGCGATAAGGCGTTGCTCGTTAACAGTGAATTTTATACCACAGCTTTTTAACAGTTGCTGTGACTCTTTTGATAAACGACCAGACTTTTGAATGGCGATTCTTAAACGGTTTGATTCAGTCATTAGTAAACACCTATAAGTAAAATTAAAATTTAAAAACAATTAGTTAAAATAAAAGCGTTAAAATTAGAAAACAAAAAACCCCTGAAATTCCTTCCAGGGGTTTGTGATAGTTTCACCGCCGGAAGGGAAATAGACCCTCGGCAGTAAGCATCCGAAGGCTACCGCATATGGTGGTGATGATGAATAGTAGTCAGTTGGATGTTCATGTTTTGTTTCTCTTTGTTAAAACAGCAATAAGCTATTTTATAAAATTCATATTAAGTTCAGCGATAAATACAGGTGAACTTCTTGTGCTTTAAAACTTAACCGTTAATGATTTTGTTTGCAATAGCGGATAAAGCAATTTTGTCACTTTTTTACCAAATATTATGCAATATGATATAAAAACAACCTGAAATATGAAAATTCAGTCCATAACACATTGTAGATATTATGGCGGGTGAGCTTTTATCATTAAGGTTAATCCTAAAAGCAGTTAATCAGAAGGTGTGTTATATTTGAAAAGTATTTATATCAATGTGATATAACCATTTGAATTGGTATATTGAGTATTACAAAAATATTGTTTTATAACGTATGCAGCCGTCAGTAAAAGCGAATAAAACTCTTTTTAAGGAAATTTAATGAAAGTAGTCATTCCTGTCGCCGGGCTCGGAACCCGTATGTTGCCAGCAACTAAGGCTATACCTAAAGAGATGTTACCTTTAGTGGATAAGCCATTAATTCAGTATATTGTTGATGAATGTGTGAGTGCAGGAGTGACCGAAATTGTGTTGGTTACTCATGCGAGTAAAAATGCTATCGAAAACCATTTCGATAAATCCTATGAGCTGGAATCGACTCTGGAGAAACGCGTTAAGCGCCAGTTGTTGCACGAAGTACAATCCATTTGCCCAAAAAATGTGACGATTATGCACGTCCGTCAAGGTGAGGCCAAAGGCTTAGGTCATGCAGTATTGTGTGCTAAGCCATGTATAGGCGATGAGCCCTTTGCGGTGGTGTTGCCTGACGTTATTTTGGACAGTTATTCTGCGGATCAACGTACTGAAAACTTAGCTTCGATGATCGCAAGATTTAAACAAACTAAAGCGAGTCAGATTATGGTTGCACCTGTTCCTGAAAAGGATGTGCACAAGTACGGTATTGCTGATTGTAATGGTGAGAAAATTATACCTGGACATTCGGCTAAAATAGCCAGAATGGTTGAGAAACCAAATCAATCAGAAGCACCCTCTAATCTGGCTGTTATTGGGCGTTATGTACTATCAGAAAAAATCTGGGCTTTACTTGCTAAAACGCCACCAGGTGCCGGTGATGAAATTCAGCTAACAGATGCAATTGATATGTTAATTGCTTCAGATTTGGTTGAAGCGTTTAATATGACGGGCAAGTCACACGATTGTGGAGACAAATTAGGTTATATGAAAGCATTTGTTGAGTATGGCCTGCATGATCCTAAATTGGGTGATGTGTTTAAAAAAGAACTCTCTCAATTGCTTGAGGAGTACTAAAAGTTTTCTGTTTAATAGGGAAATTGAGTCTGCATTTAAGTGTAGAGGTTATTGCGTTAATAAAAAGTCTAGGCCTCTATGCCTCACCAACTTGGTCTTTTTAGTTTAAATTTGACAAGTTGCACAGCAAATCGCCATTTAAGCATTTCAGGTTAATTTTTGCTTGCATGCTGTGGTTATCACACTTACTATAGCGACCGCTTTGTTAGGAAAGCATTATCAGTACACCCGTAGCTCAGCTGGTTAGAGCACTACCTTGACATGGTAGGGGTCGGTGGTTCGAGTCCACTCGGGTGTACCAATTTTTTTTCCTAAAGCATCCCAATATACACCCGTAGCTCAGCTGGTTAGAGCACTACCTTGACATGGTAGGGGTCGGTGGTTCGAGTCCACTCGGGTGTACCATTTCTTGTTTAAATTCATGTGTTTAGCATTTTCAGGTTATTTCGAATCTGTGCCTAAATCAAGTTTTCAATTTCTAGCTTTTAAATTATTCAAACAGAAAAATCGTATTGAGTACTCAAAAAATTAATTTTTTGTACTTCGATTAAATCCTCGCTCTCAGCCTTTGTGCCCAAACTTGTGCCCATGTGCCCAAAGTAAATTTTTGATGTATTTTGCCGTGAGCACTATCCTCTTAATTTTGCATCTTTCAAAGTTAATGCTTTCTCATAGCCTGAACCTCAAGCATTTAAATGTTCCAATATCAACTCCAAGCAGTTGTGTGGTACTAAAGAAAACGGTTAAATATCCAAGTAAAAATGCCACTCGCTCTTAAGCAAATGGCATTAAGACTAAATCTGGGGTCATTGGCTGCGATATAACGATATTGTTAAGGGACGGTTTTTTGCCAAACACTGTTGTTGATTACTTTATCGTAACCATACTTGTATAAGGCTTGCATGTATTGCTGGTCAAACATTTGTTTGGTTGCTTTTTCTCCATCAAACTCATGTTCAATGTAAGTGAATGATAAGTCGTACTGGTTTATTTCACTTGAATAAAGCATACGGTATAAATCACCACGAGTTTGTTGTACCAATAGGGTTTCCAAACTGCGACCGATTAAATCCACACCTTTGTCTCTTAAAGGTTTGTAAGTGGCTTTAAGCACGCCATTACGGATAATATGAATGGTTGTTTTTTGCTGCTTGCCGAGCGCGTTATTGACTAGGTTGTAATTAAAGTTACCTGTAGAAGCAAACATTTGTGTGTTCATACCACCATCAACATGTAATTCCTCTTTAACTTCACCATCGACTTCAACTTGAATAAATTGTGGTGGAAATACCTCAGGTATAGAAGAACTTGCTGCTAAAATTTGGTGGATTAAGCGGTTTTTATTCGCTAAATTACTTGCAGCAATTGCTCCTACATTCCAAATGACTAATTCACCAGAATCAAAATGAGTGGTACCAATAAACAGTCTGCGGCCTTTGTTGTGCTCTTGGGCAATTTTCTCGATCATTTCAGCATTATATAAGTGTTCAACCGTTTTAAATAACTTGTCACCATTGGTAAAGGCATCTTTAATGAGCGCGTTTAAAAAGTTGCGGCTACCCAAAACCTCCTTGTCATTAATACCTAGCATTGCTTCTTTTAAGCGAGGTATTTGATCGCCTCCGACAAACGCAAAAGGGGCAATCATTGAGCCAGCACTGATCCCCGTGACAATAGAATATTCAGGAAATTGGTTGGTGTCATACAGTGCATTGATTACACCGGTCCCAAACGCGCCATTGGCACCACCGCCAGATAACACCAGTATATTTAAACTATCAGCAGCACTAACGAGTGGCGTCGTGTTTGTTGCTGAATCAAATAAAAAGGCCGGTTGCTCATCGCCCCAAAAACGGTAGGGCTCTGCTGCTTTGTTGGTTACTGGTGCGACTTGCGCACTTTTATAATTGTCTTCATCAACACGCATATCAAGCTGGTGATGAGTACTACAGGCAGTAATAAACAAAGTGATAAACAAAGTGATAAACATGAACTTGGCCAAGTTATTAAATGTCTTCATTAAGTTATCTCCAATTTTTAATTGTATTCGAGGTTAGATGGGGGAGTCCTACATCATACACTGGACATTAAGCTTAGCATAAATCACATTTAAGCTTATGTCTT
Organism: Shewanella holmiensis; assembly: GCF_025370255.1. Lineage (GTDB taxonomy): Bacteria > Pseudomonadota > Gammaproteobacteria > Enterobacterales > Shewanellaceae > Shewanella > Shewanella holmiensis. Next base: position 154,431 of record NZ_JAMTCD010000006.1, on the reverse strand, counting down.
CTTAGGGTTTTATTTGCTGTGGCTTTTGAGTGTTTTTGTTATAAAACAAATCGCCCAGTCTAGCTTTTCTGCTATTTCTGACCAGGCTAGATGACAGATACACTCAAAGATAGGCAGCAGCCAAACGTCCACATTCTTTGCTGCTTTGAACAGTTAAACAGTTGGCATTATTTGAAGTGCGGTACTGTGTCTGATGATAACTGCCAGCAGGCTGGCCCAGACTAGGCCGTCAACTACCGCTTTTTGCGCGGTAGCCATTTTTGCCAGTTTGTATGTAATTTCAACTCTTTGAACAGCAGTTCAACCTACCAGCGATAGCGATAAATCGCCATAATATCATCGGCTGAGTAGGCCTTTTTCGGTAGGTTTGTTAACCAGATGCAAAAACGCTTTTCTTCTGCAACCACAGCCTTACAACTCGAAACTCTTGTTTTCCTCTGCTGACTGTTAAGTCAAGGGCTTCTGTACGGTTGGTAAGGCGCGTTATGTCTTTGAGTTTCATTCCAACAAGCTTAGGAAGAACGCGGCCCTTGCCATTTTTAGCTTCAACAACCCTTGGGTTGAGTGACTTTGCACCCCGAACAATATAGAAACCATTATGACGTTCCACATCGGCAAAAAAATCGAAATCAGGGTATCCCGTATCAGCCAGAAGTAGCTTGTTTTTCACCTTAAATGGCTTGGGGAGATAGGCTCTTTCTGAAGCCGTATCAGCTGTTATCGTCATCGAGGTTGGGTTAAATGTTCGCAGAGACATCGTTATATAGGATATCGCTGCAGGATTACGTTTAAAACGGCTGGTGTAGACATCAGCTAAGGCTTTGTGAACATAAAAAGAACTGCCATCCTGAAGCAAGATATCATCAAAGCAAGACAGCTTCTTCGGAAGCTGAGCACATTGCTGGCGGGCTAATTGAGCGATAGCAAACTGAACCCGTTGTTGCATAAAATGAGGAAACGCTTCTTTACGGAGCTGTTTATTGAATGGCTTGTAAGCCACATTATCGTTTTCAGTCAGGCACATACCATTGAACTGACGATGCAAGTTGGCAATGGCTGTGCAGCATAAAGTTGAGCCACAGAGGATCAGTTTCATTAATGCCCCATCTTTAAAACAGGATGAGTTTGGTTGGAGTGACAGAGGGAGTCCAGGCGCGATCCCACAGCACTTAAAACGATTGAGGCAAAATGGCAAAAGGTTGATTTACCCCCAAAGAGGAAGCGACCATGATATCCACGCGTGGTACTAAAGAAAACGGTGAAATATCAAAGTAAAAATGCCACTCGCTCTTAAGCGAATGGCATTAGTTTTATACTCGGTTATTTTTTAGATATGTGAAGCAGATATCTCTGCTGATATAGTCGATAGTCGTGACGAGCTAGTTTATTGCTCTGGTCGAAAGACGCTTTAATTTGAGCTAAGTCGGTATGTTTAAAAACCTGTACCGACTTTAAAGTATACGGCGCTATCTTCTTCACTAAATGCCACGTCAATACCTGTTCTAAGGCCATAGCGTCTGGCAATCAAATATCTAAAGCCTAAGCCGTAAGCGTATTCAGTATTTGAATTAAATAAATCGCTAAATTCATCGGTTGCTGACCCTGCGCCAACAAAAGCTAGAGTAGACCATCTATTATCAATTTCCCACGTTACTTGTGCTTCCAGTGAACCGACAACTTCACCTTGATAGCGATTACTGGCAATACCGCGAAGGTTGATATAAGGGTAAGCATTTGGTGGTAAAAATTGTTCGTTATTGACTAAGGCATCAAATTGTACTTTTACGCCTAAATTAACCACATCGGTTAATTCCCAGAAATTTTTACCGTCAATATCAATAGAGTCATATTTATAATCAGATCCGATAGCGTCCCTAAATAGCATATATGACAATACGTAATTATAACCTTCTGTAGGATACATAAAGCTGTTTTGGCTGTCGTATTCAACCATAACGCCAAGTCCCGATAAGGCCGGTGACAAATTTAGCCATTTGCCTAAAATGTCATTTAATCGGTCTTGATCTTTTATTCCCATTTCAGGTTTGACATAGGATTGTTTTAAGCCAAGTAACCATGGACTGCCATCAATGCGAAATTGTAGTTGTTGGATAGCACCAAAACCGGTTAACTCTAGTTCTAAGCCATCATTTAAAATACCTGAACCACTGGCTTCCGATTGACTAAATGGATAGTAAACCATGTTTATTTGGCCATAGCCGCCACCAACTAAATAGCGAATAGAATCTTGTTTCCATGAGTGACGATGAGCCGCAAAGCCTAACCAACTACCATTAGATGTAGCAAAACCACCGATAGCGGTAATCCCAGTTGTTAATAATTGAGCTCCACCATCAATAGACTTAAGTGCTAATTGTTTACGTTTTTCTCTTTGTTCGTCGCTTTCGTTTAGAAATACACCGGTAAAACCGCCACCGTAACCTAATGCAGGCTCGGTAATAATGATGGGGACGGGCAAAAATCCATAGGCATTTTCGGCAAGGTACTCACCCATATCAAATTGCTTATCAATTGGGTCAAAAAGGTTAACAGCATAGCTACTTGTTGAAAATAATGAAAATAATAGCGTAGTTACTATGCAGGCAGAACTTAATTTAGGTAGATTTATTTCCATTTTACGTCTACTCCCTTTTGAAATGAGGCTATCGATTTAACTACTTTTTAATAAAACTAAACTATTATCGAGATGTTAGTGTGATGCTGTAAAAATGTTGGCTTCCATAATGATAGAGAATTCAAATTTCAATTACTATTAAATTGAACTAGATATTAGAGTCCGGTGGACATATTAGTGTTGTTTTTGCTGCAAATTAGTTAACTAATCTGAGCTTCGGATAAAAAATTAGCTCCCCAAAGGAACTAAATGCTCGTCCCCTGATCAGATCATTCGACCAAAAGTGATTAGAAAAAGGAACGAGCATGAAGAAATTAGTTGAAACCTAATGTGATGTCGATGATTTCTGCCAGTTATTTATCCCACATTGGCAGCGCATACTACTTGAAATGGTGAAATGAAGCGCAATAGAACTTGTCGCCTTTCTCCCGCAGAAGTGATGACCATTATTATTCATTTCCATCAATCACATTACCGAGATTTCAAAAATTACTATCTTAACTATGTTTGTCGCCAGCTTAAGCCCTATTTTCCTGAGTTGTTATGTTGCACGCATTTTCTTGCATTAATGCCTAGCGTCGTTGTACCCATGTGTAGCTATCTGACTGCAAAACTTGGAAAGCCAACTGGAATTCAGTTTGTAGACTCCAGTAAAATTGAAGTCTGTCATATCATTAGAGCGAAGCGAAATGAGGTTCTTGAAGGCATTGCCGAACATGGAAAGGAGACCATGGGGTGGTCGTTTGGATTTAAACTGCATCTTATTATCAATCTCTTGGGTGAAATTGTAGCGTTAAAACTGACAAAAGGTAATGTGGATGACAGACAGCCTGTCAGAGAAATGGCTGAGTGTCTTTTCGGTAAGCTTTATGGCGATAAAGGCTAGATTATCCAAGACCTAACGGGTGGGCTTTTGGAAAAGGGCGTTGAATTGAGCACCACCGTACGTAAGAACATGAAGAAAAAGTTTATTTCTTTATGGGATAGCGCCATGTTAAAAAAGCGATTCATCATTGAAACAGTGAATGACCAGTTGAAGAATATTTCCTATATCGAACACTCAAGGGCGGGTGTTGAGTTGCTTGCTGATGAAGATATAACCAAGCCATTGATTCGCCCAATGGCCTGGTGCGATTTGAAGTAAATTAAACTCGGTACTTATTTGCTCGTTTTCATCAAATAAGTATTTAAAAATTCGAGATATTTATTAGAAGCACTGATACGGTTATTTTTTTTAGTAAAACCATGACCTTCATCATCAAACACAAGATAATCAACATAGGTGCCACCAGAACGAATTGCTTCTACCATTTCATCACTTTCAATTTTGAGTACCCGTGGATCATTCGCTCCTTGCACAACCAAAACAGGGCTTTTAACTTTTTCACCGAAAAATACCGGTGAAATGTTGTGTAATCTCTGTTTGTCGGTAGCTGGATCACCAAGTTCGTCATACAAACTTTTCCTAAAGGCTTCCCAATATGGTGGGATACTTTCGAGGGTGCGCACCCAATTAGTTACACCAAAGATATTAATGCCAACCTTGAATTCGTCTGTGAATGTCATTGCCGCCATGGTTAGGTAGCCACCATAGCTTCCCCCCATAACACCTATTTTATCAGCATCAACCCAATCTAAAGTTTGAAGATACTTTTTGTTATATACAACATCTTGTAAATCATCTTCCCCATGGCGTTTATCATCTAAATGGAAGAATGTTTTGCCATATCCACTCGACCCACGATTATTGATCATCATAATCGCATAGCCGTTATTAACAAGATGCTGAATCATGGCACTGTAACCCTTACGTGATTGTCCACCAGGGCCGCCATGAATAAATACCAATGCGGGCACTTTGTTTACACTGGCTTGCTTAGGTTTATACAATATTGCGGGAATTTCTAGGCCATCAAAACTTTTGAACCTCACCACCTCACCAGTAACTAGGTTTTGCTCTTTAATATTTGGATTACCAGAGTTGGTCAATCGTTTTATAGAGTTTGTACCTAATGTATGAACATATAAATTAGAGGGTGAAGTATCAGAGTTAATATAAAACACCATAGACTTGGAATCATCACTGAAATTTACGCCACGTAAATCGCCACTAGGTAATGTTGGCAAACTAAGTTCTGATTGATTAAACAAATCTTTAATGACGAGTTGCGTTTGTGCATCAGCATTAACACCGGTTACTTGGAATCGACCATCTTTTGAGAAGTAGCTAAAAATGACATCCCAATCAGCCTTGTAGTTTAAGCTACTCTTACCCGTTTCTAAATCATAAGCCCAAGATTGATTAAACTCACCAAATTCATCCGTTGCATAAAGCAACTGTTTACTATCTTTAGAAAAAGTATAAACAGAATATGATACATCACCGCTATGTTGGGTTAGCAATCTAGGTTTCACCATTTTCAAACGCAGATCTACTAGGTAAAGATCAGAATTACTATTCGAATGTGTTTTACTCAAGACGATAAATCGTCCATTAGGACTGACACTTTCAACACTAAAACCTAAATCGTTTTTAAACACTAATTCTCGGTTGTAATCATTAGTATTGTATTGATAAACATCGAAAAACTTTGAGTCACGTTCATTTGTGGCAACGAAGAATGAGTTTTTATTTTCATGCCAAGACATCATTTGTGCTTTTAAGTCTTCACCTGGGGTTAAATCTAACTTTGTACCATCTAATTGTTGAACATAAAGGTGATTCAGTTCATCACCGCCTTTATCAGCGCTATATAAAAATCGTTCATCTTGAGGAAACCATGATTCAACAAATATGGATTCTTTAGTGGAGTTAGTCAGTTTTTTTGCTGGACTGCCATCAACAGGCACTCGGTAGGCATTAAAAATGCCACTTTCATCATTACTAACTAAAACGGCATTACCTAGATGATTAATAGACGAACCAAAAACACTTGTCGTTTTGAAAAACTCTTCCGCATTATAGGTTTCAAAAGCGACAGAATTAATTGGGTCAGGTAATGATTTTACATCATAGGAGTCAGTTGAGTTCGAGCAAGCGCTAAGGGCCGCGATTGCTAAAACGGTTGTCATGAAAAGCTTATACATAAAAGATCCTTTTTTATTGACAAGATTATCGAGCTAATTCGAAACAGAGGTGTATTTAGTTAATCCCAATCACAGTAGCTAATGTTCATATAGATTGTGAAAAATATAAGAAGATAAACTAGCGTATCCTCGCATTAACTAAGATTTGCACCGTATTCAAACTAGTCGTAAAAACTGATATTAACAAGGCTGAATTCAATTTACTATTCATGTATTTCTTTGCTATTAACCATAAGTGATGTAACGGTAGTCCCCATCGGGTAGGTACTGTCAAATTAATCGCTGCCGTTAACTTGAGAGCTACTTTTTCATTTTTGCGATAACTTTTGAATAAAAATTTAAATAACGAACTAGGTTATCATTATTTAATCAAATTATTGGTCCAGCAGTTTGGTTTTATCATCGTTTCTCGTTCATTTTTCGTGATATTGAAGAGTTGTTTTAAGCTAGGGGGATTGTTGTTAGCAATAACACATTCAGCCAAATCTATAAAAAGGTTCGACTAACTGTCTGAACATAAAAAGAGCCGTGGCCTATATGGTTTTAATGGCTATTTGGATGAGGTTCGCTAATGAATATTTGGATGAAAAAAAAGGTAAACCAATTCGGTTTACCTGCATACGGGAAAGGTTTAAAACTTATAATGATGGGTCAAATATCATTGATTAAACACATAAATGTATAAAGAGTGTGTAGAACGCTTACATCCTACAAGCTGATACTTAACTGACTATTAATTAGAAATTAAGTGCATCAAATTTTGTTTGTTGCGGCTAAGCATCACTTTTTGGTTAATCCCTTCACTTGGGAGGAGTTAAGTATTAACGTAAGCTATGACCACGATTCAATTTGATTAATTTATCTAAAATATGTTCACCGTCCATACGAATACCATTGTGTTCATATTCTGAAGTTAACCAGTATTTTAAGTTAGCGACCTGTTTTGCCGTTTCTAAGCTATATTGCATCTCAACAAACATATCTTCGCTGTATATTGCCGCAGCAAGTGGCACCTTGTTGTTGGCCAATTGCTGTAAATTATACAGTTCAGGCCAATCTTTTTTAGCGGCCAAAAGATCTGCTGCAGCGCTTAATGGTTGCAGACCTTCAAATTGATTAAACATCCATGGATAGATCATTTCGCCAGTGAACAATAACGGTTTGTTGGGTTGATAATGAAACTCAGGGTAGCTATCACGTACTCTATGTGCCGCCCACTTAGAGGCACTTTGTTGGCAATAAATAGACTCATGCAGTAGGGCAAAAATAGGGTTAGTGTTGTAATCCAAAAATTGGCTAAATTGATGCAAGAATAGTGGATTGACTTCAATGCCATGACGAGTGTCGATAAGGGCTTGCTCTAATAAATAATAAACCGCCTCAGGGCCTTGTTCCATGCCCAAATTGATGCCGAGCAATTGGAACATTTCAACGGTGAGTTGCTCTCCACTGGCTAAATACACTTTATGCTCATATAAATGGTGCGCAATGTTATCAACTAATGTTCTTGCATCGGTAAAGCGTTTGAAAAAGTCAGCATTTTTGGCAAGAACTCGTTGGTATGTTGCCTGATAAACTTCATCAGCGCTACGGGTTAAAGAGGGAATGCCACCTGTTATATAAGCTTCTTTAACACCTTCAGGCGCTGCCGATAAGTAATGCAATACACAAAAACCACCAAAGCTTTGGCCTAAAATGGTCCAAGGCTCGTTGGCTGATAATTTAGTACGGATCAGTTCAGCATCGCGGATGATATTGTCTGCACGAAAGTGACTTAAATATTCAGCTTGTTGGCTAGCATTCAAATAACTTAGTGATACTGCATTGACGGGAGTAGAAAGTCCTGTGCCGCGCTGATCAAGTAATAATACGCGGTATTCTTGTAAAGCTCGCTTTATCCAGCCGCTGTTATTCACCGGTCTAGCAGCACCAAATCCCGGCCCGCCTTGAAAAAATACCAAGTAGGGTAAAGGTTTATGTTGGTTTTCTACACTGACAATTTCCCGGGCAAATATCGAGATTTGCTCACTTGGACTTTGTTGATAGTCTAACGGAACAGAGAAAGTGTGTTTGTGAACAATGATGTCACTTAAGGTTTGGGCAATATTCATGTGAGCTTTTCGTTATTGGTTTTAGGGCGATTGTATGTGGCTGACCCATTGAGCACAATCAGTCAGGTGGATTAAATTTGAGTAAATTGGTATCAAGATCAAGTTAGCAAAGGTAAAATTAGCTAATAATGAAATGTTTATTATTGCATTTAGGAGTGTTTTTCATGAAATATCAAATCATACCTGTAACCCCGTTTCAGCAAAATTGTAGTGTGATTTGGTGTGACACCACCCTGAAAGCGGCAGTTATTGACCCAGGTGGCGATATTGAGCGTGTGTTAACTGAAGTGAATAAACTCGGGTTAACCGTTGAAAAAATATTGTTGACCCACGGGCACATTGATCATGTTGGTGGTGCCCAAAAACTCGCGTCGTCATTAAATGTACCTATTGTCGGCCCCCATATTGCGGATAAGTTTTGGTTAGACAGTTTGCCTAAACAAAGCCAAAATTTTGGTTTTCCAGCAGTGGAAGTGTTTGCTCCAACTCAGTATTTGACTGAAGGTGATGAGGTTAATGTTGGTGAGCAGCTTTTGTCTGTGATCCATTGTCCCGGTCATACTCCTGGCCATATTGTGTTCTTTTCAAAATTATCAGGTTTAGCCTGGGTGGGGGATGTGCTTTTTAGAAGCTCCATTGGCAGAACCGATTTTCCGCAATCGAATCATCAAGATCTAGTTAATTCCATTACACAGAAACTGTGGCCTTTAGGTAACCATGTGAGTTTTATTCCTGGCCATGGTCCTATGTCAACATTTGCAGAAGAACGTGAACATAACCCGTTTGTGGCCGATCAACTTTTGGGTTAGTTACTACTTATCAAAATCTTATGGTTAGACTAATGGTATATTAACCTTGTTATAGACTTCTCATTCTTGTAGCACTCTGTTAGATTAACTTAAATATAACAGAGTGACTTGGATGATACATGCGTCAACATTTGCTCGATTTATTAGATGTCTGGCAAGCTGATTATCAAGATGATTGGGTTGTTGCAATTCTCACTCATGTGCAAGGGTCTTCTTATCGAAAACCCGGTGCGCTGATGTTTTTCCACCCTATGGGGAAAACGCTGGGTATGTTAAGCGGTGGCTGTTTAGAGGCCGATTTACGTCGCCATGCCCAACGTGCTATTCAATCTCAACAAGTTATTCAGCTCACCTATGATGCCACTGATGAGTCTGATACCAGCTATCAATTAGGCTGTGGCGGCATAGTTAACATAATGATGTTGCCGCTTACTTCTGCCAATCATTACCTCGGGTTCCAAAAACTTTATCATGATTTAAACAGCGGTAAATCTGGTGAGTTTCACATTGATATTTTTAATGATGGCGCATCGGCGGCACAGGTTAAAGGTCGATGGCTAATAAAATCTAAAGCGGCGCAAATTAGCAAAACCACCTTTGTCGCAGCCAGCCAAAATGTTGAAGCACTATCAACTGTAACCCTAAAAGCTGCGTCCCCAAAAGACTCACATCTTAATGTTCTTTCTCAACAAGACCAACTAGAAGCTGAAGCAGCAATAATTAACCCCATTCATGCCGAAGCATTACCTCTTGCACAAACAACTCCTGCAGAGCTTCTACAAAATGAATCCGATGAATGTGAGGGGCAGTTAATTATTCCTATTACGCCACCTATCCATTTAGGTATTTTTGGCGGTGGACTAGATGCGCAACCCATCGCGCAAATGGCGAAAACCTTAGGCTGGAAAGTAACGATATTTGATGAGCGCACAGCTTATGCACGTCAATATGACTTCCCGAGTGCCAACATCATGAAAATGCCCTGTGATGCAGTGAATGATGAGGTTTACCAGAGTTTAGATGCGGCATTTGTCATGAATCATAATGTCAACTTAGATGCGAAAGCACTGAATCAATTGGTGAGATTCGATCTTGGTTATATTGCATTACTTGGTCCTGTTCATCGTCGAGATAAAGTATTACATGCAGCGCAATTGTGTTTGACTGATTTCAGCGGCTATTTTTCGGCCCCTGCAGGTTTAGCATTAGGAGGCGAATTACCCAGTTCTGTCGGATTAAGTATTTTGGCTCAATGCCATGGCATTTTGCACGGTAGCAACGCTAATAGTTTAGATAAAGTGATGCTGAAATAATGCAGCCTATTCAAGCTATCTCATCTATTAAAGACAGACCTCAAAAGCTGGTAGCGGTTATTTTAGCCGCTGGAGGAAGCCGTCGTTTTGACGGAATAAAACAGTTAGCTGCGCTAGGTACTAAGCAACCCATGCTTGCTCAAACATTGAATGTGGTTAAGCAAGTGCAAAATATCATTCATCAGCAATGTGAAACTGATGAGACAAAACAAAGCAATCTAACCAAAATCGCCGTCGTCTTAGGTGGGCATCAACAGCAAATACTATCTAACCCACTTTTGCTACCGTCACTTGAACACGTTGACGTGATTCATAATCATCAATGGCAACAGGGGTTATCAACTTCGATTCATCGTGCGGTGAATTTTGCCCAAAGCCAGCAAGCAGATGGATTAATGTTGTTACTGGCGGATCAAGTGGCGCTGAATGTAGAGGATTATCTTGCAATATGGCAAGCATTTATCGACAACTGTCAAACAACCTGTGCATTTTATCAGCAAGATGTCGGCGTGCCAGCTATATTTCTTAAGGAAGATTTTCAACCTTTACTCGCTTTAATCGGTGACGCAGGCGCAAAAAAAATATTAAGAATAAGGCAGCAGTCAACTCGCTTAGTGTGTGTCGACTTACCGCAAGCAAGCATTGATATTGATACTCAAGCCGATCTGACTATGTGGTTGGCAAATAAGGACTAACCGATGACAATTTCAACCCAAACATTACTGGTTAATGGCAAAAATTTTACCATTAACGCCGATCCGAATATGCCTGTGTTATGGGCATTGCGTGACATTATAGGATTAAGTGGCACCAAATTCGGTTGTGGCTCAGGTCTTTGCGGTGCTTGTACCATTCATGTCGATGGTGCGCCAATGCGTGGCTGCTTAACCAGCTTGAAACAAGTGGTAGGTAAACAGGTGACGACTATCGAAGGTGTAGAGGCTGCGCAGCTAAGGGCAAAGTGGGCCGAGTATAACGTGCCGCAATGTGGATACTGTCAAGCTGGGCAAATTATGTCTGCCGCGGCCTTGTTAGCCACCACGCCGACACCGACAGATGGCCAAATTGACGAAGCGATGGCAGGTAACATTTGTCGCTGCGGCACGTATCCACGCATCAAGGCTGCAATTAAAGCTGCCGCTACCGAAAATGCGGAGGCTTAATATGACAACATTTACTGCAGTTGAAAATATCAGTCGACGCGATGTTTTAAAATTATTTGGCGCAGCGGGTGGTGGATTAGCTTTAGGGGCAACGGGACTAGCCTGGAGCCCTATGGCACTTGCTCAAGATAACCAAGCCATGATGAATTTATTTATCGCTATTGGTGAAGATAATAAGGTCTATTTAACCTGTCATAGATCTGAAATGGGTCAGGGGATCCGCACCGGCATCCCGCAGATTTTGGCAGATGAATTAGAAGCCGATTGGGATAATGTGGTGGTTATTCAAGGTTTAGCGGACAAGCGCTATGGTAGCCAAAATACCGATGGCAGTCGCAGTATTCGTAAGCATTATACTCGTATGCGTCAAATGGGCGCGGTGGCTCGTACCATGCTTGAACAAACCGCGGCGGCTAAATGGCAAGTGCCTGTATCAGAGGTCTATGCCAAATCAAGTAAGGTATTTCATAAAAGCTCAAATAAAAGCCTAACATTTGGCGAGTTGGCCCTAGATGCGGGTAAACAAACGGTACCGGCAATAGAGTCGGTCAGGTTAAAGTCTGATAGTGATTTTACCCATATTGGTCAGTCCAAAACCATTGTTGATATGCAAGACATGCTAAACGGCAAAGCTATTTATGGCTATGACATCAAGTTAGATGGCATGGTGTACGCCAGTATTAGCCGTCCGCCAGTGTTAGGCAGTGATGTGGCGAGTCTTGATGATACTGAGGCTCGTAAAGTGGTTGGCGTTATTGATGTTATTCAACTACCCGTGCCTAAAGGGGCACCTCTTTTCCAAGCCCTCGGTGGTGTCGCCGTTATTGCAACCAATACTTGGAGTGCAATGCAAGGGCGTAAAGCGCTCAAACTGACCTGGACTGCTTCGGTTAATGACCGTCATGACACTGATAAATATATGGCTGAGTTGGTGGCGAAGGTTAAAACCCCAGGAAAAGTGATGCGTCAACTAGGCGATAGTGTTCAAAAATGGCCAAAGGAGTCGACGTTAAATGCGGTGTATACCGTGCCTTATCTTACCCATGCAATGATGGAGCCTCCTGTAGCAACCGCGAATGTGACGGCACAAGGCTGTGAGTTATGGTCATCAACTCAAACACCGCAAAGCACACAACAAACTGTTGCAGCCGCTTTAGGGCTGCAAGAAGACAATGTTAAAGTGAACGTAACCTTATTAGGCGGCGGTTTTGGGCGTAAATCAAAACCCGATTTTAGCGTTGAAGCGGCTATGTTGTCACAACGTCTTAATAAACCGGTCAAGGTGTCTTGGACCCGTGAAGATGAAATTCAGCATGGTTATTACCATGCGATCAGTGCGCAGTTCTACCAAGCCAAGTTTGATGGCAACAACAAAGTTGATGCTTTATTGGCAAGAACAGGCTTCCCGTCTATTAGCTCGACCTTTGCCGAAGGGGTCGAGATGCCTTCCGCTGGTGAGTTAGATCTTGGCTTTACAGATGTGCCATTAGCATTACCTCAAATTCGATTAGAAGCGGTTAAAGCCGTAGCTCGCACACGCATTGGTTGGATGCGATCCGTGTGCAATATTCAGCATGCTTTTGGCATTGGCAGTTTTGTTGATGAGTTAGCCGTAAAAGCCCAAAAACCTTGTATTCAAATGTGGCGTGAAATGCTTGGTGCACCGCGTAAGGAAACATTTGCCGATCAGGGTTTTAGTTATGGCAATTATGGCGAAGAGTTAGCTGACCATCCCGTTGATGTCGCGCGTTATCATCACCTTTTAGATGTTATGGAGGCCTCATTAGCTAAACAGCCTAAAGTGGCTAAAAATCAAGGCTGGGGATTTGCCATTCATCGCAGTTTTGTTAGCTACGTTGCTGTGGCAACCTTAGTTGAAGTGGTTGATAACAAATTACAGGTGTTGAAATCGATAGCCGCTATCGATGCCGGTTTAGTGGTTAACCCTGATAGAGTTAAATCACAAACTGAAGGCGCAATCATTTTTGGATTAACTTTGGCCATGATGGGCGAGATCAGTTTTAAAGACGGCAAGGTTACCCAATCAAACTTCCATGATTACCCATTACTTAGATTACCACAGTGCCCAGATATTGAAGTGATATTGGTTGAGTCAAATGCCAAGCCAGCCGGAGTCGGTGAGCCTGGTGTACCGCCAGTTGCTCCTAGTTTAACCAATGCGATTTTTGCTGCAACCGGGGTTCGGTATCGCGATCTTCCTTTAAATAAGGTGCTATCTGTTTAGTGTTGTAAATAACCTAAAAGCCATTTTGGGGAAGTATGACTAGGACTTACTGATATTTTTTTAGGTTGAATTGGTTTGGATTTACAAACGTTTTAATTGCGGTTGATGGATTAACAAAAAACACCTATGACGCGAAAGAGTGATGCTCTTTATGTAGTGTTTAATGATGATGTGAATATATTTTTGTAAAAATACAGTGATGTTGGTGTCATGCAACATGGAGACGATATATGAAGGATTGGGCTTTATCCCGCAGGGATTTTATTAAAAAATGCGTAATAGGTGGGGTGACTGTTTACAGTGCACCTATGTTATTTAAACCTGAAGAGGCTATTGCCGCTGGCGTTAAGGAATCGCTGGCCCAAAGTTGGTTTCAGGATGGCAAGCCCGCTTTTCGATTTGATGCCATTGAAAAAATTACAGGTCAAAAGATATATGGCCGTGATTATCGTGCTGTTGATATTCCATCATGGCCGGACACCCAGCATCATGCTTTTATTGTGAGATCCCATATTGCCAACAAAGTGTATCTTGGGCTTGATTTAGACATTATTCCTGCAGATATTCAACCATATAAAATCATTACTGCGGAAGATCTTAAAAATAATGAACTCACCTTGCCACCATTTTATGGTGACAATATGTTGCTGGAGGTCGGTAAAGTACCAGACTATTTAGGACATGAACTGGCTATCCTTTTATTTGATAAATTCGACGATTTTATTAAAGCCAAATTACTGCTGCAATTCCATGAGCAGTTTGTTAAGTATGGTGATGAAGTGGTGCCTTATACGGCATTATCTCGTCCACCTTACGCAGCTTGGCGTATCATTCGTCAAGAATCCGCTCAAGGCGTGGCAGCAGAAGATCAATACAGCACATTCAGCAATGGACAGTTTTTCCCGAAATACGTAGGCCAAAAACTTGAATGGCCAAAAGCCAATAATGACAGTAAAGATGCGGGCGAAAAAGGCATGTTTATTGCCAATGCACTTCGCCAGGAGATTGACTCAAATAAAAGTTGGTTTGTATTAGATAAGCATTACCAAACTCAATCAATAGAACCTATGATGCTAGAACCTGAAGCATTTAATGGATTTTATGATAAGAAGAGTCAAACGTTACACGTTGTGATCACTACCCAATCCCCGCAGGACTTTTTTCAACAGGCAGGTAAAGTACTTGCTCAAAGCCCTTTAACAAAAGGCATTACCAATTTGGTGGTGCATTCGCCATATATCGGTGGTGGGTTTGGTGCAAAAGATCATACCATTTTCCCTTATTACGGTGTCATTGCATCATTGTTTGCCACAGCGCCAGTTCGCTTGGCTAACAATCGATTTGAACAATTTCAATCTGGTTTAAAACGACATCCATTTAGCATTTCAAATAAGCTCGCATTTGATAAAAAGACACTTAAAATTCAAGGTTTCGTCTCTGATATTAAAGTTGACGGCGGCGGTCGAGAAAACTTCTCTCCATCTGTGACTTCAGTGGGCGCAAGCGCAAGTCAGGGCATTTATTATATGCCTCGAAATGACATTCAAGCTTGGTGTTTACCGTCACATTTGCCTACCGCAGGCTCAATGCGAGGATATGGTTCATTACAAACCATGGCCGCAATGGAAATGATGATGAATGAGGCGGCTGATACGTTAGCAGTTGACCCATTTACACTTCGCCGTGCTAATGCCATGGTTGATGGGGATAAAAATACCCAGGGAGCCACACCTCTAGGTAAAATTCGTTATGTAGAAATGTTAGATTTAGCTGAAAAACATCCTATTTGGCAACAAAGAGATGCGAATAAAGCCAAATTTGATAAAGCTAATCCTGATAAATCATTTGGCGTGGGATTTGGATTTGTTAGCAAAGATTATGGCACCGGAGCCAATGCACCGTCCGCTTATGCAGGTGTGACACCTGAAGGTAAATTAGTTGTAAAAATATTTTCAGTTGAAATGGGTACTGGAACAGACACATCGCAAGCGACATTAGTGTCTGACTATGTAGGTAAAGCAGCTGATACGGTTGAGATTGCTCAGATTAAACTTTTTGATGCAATGGAGCTGTTTGAGGATGATAATCCCTACATCATGAGCCAAGAGCACCAAGACAAAATGGCCAATGATCCTCGATGGACGCCTGCTGTGGTTTCAGCATCTTCAGCTAGTCAGTCGGCATTTTTTCAAAGCCATGCGACTAAACATGCGGCAAAGATATTATTTGAAGAGACATTATTTCCTGCCGCTAAAGCGATTTGGTTAGAGGCGGGTGGCAAAGCAGAAAAAATATTGATTGATAATGCACAATGGCAAAATGGACAATTGACCCTTGAAGGTTTCGCGCCGATTGAATTTAGTTTGCTGTGTAAAAAAGCCCATGCATTAGGCATAGTTACTGGGGTGATGACCCATGCATTTAACCGCTGGGAGTGGGCAGATGGTGATTTTAAAGTCAGCAATCAACTTAAAAACTATCCGCTAGATGCAATAGCTGTGGAATATGGCATAGGTGCCAGTAAAGCAATTAAAGCCACACTTAATAAGCAAGGTTTTAAAGTGATACCTCGCCAATCTATGCGTTACCCTAAAGTTCAACTCAATAGTGCAATGGTTCGATACTACACACCTTGTTTAACTATGGTGGAGGTTGCGGTGCATAAGGTGTCTGGAGTGGTTGAGATTTTACGGAGTCATACCTGGATAGAACCAGGAAAGGTACACGTAAAACAGTTAGTCGAGGGACAGATTGAAGGTGGCCTTACAATGGGCGTGGGTCATGTACTTCATGAGTATTTACCTGCAGATGAAACAGGAGCGGGTAATGGCGAATGGAACATTGACCGTTATAAAGTCCCGTTTGCTAAAGATAATGGCGTTTGGAATATTGACTACACTATGTTGCCTCCTATTGAAGGTATTGATGAGTCAAAAGGTCTTGCTGAGGTTGTGATGATCCCTATTGTCCCCGCAGTTGTTGAAGCAATTTATCAAGCGACTAACAAGCGTTTTTACCATTTACCTATCACTCCCAATGACATTCTGGAGGCCATAAAATAATGAGCATTTTAAATCTTTCAATAAACGGTAAACCTTATGGTCCATTTGATGTAGAACCAGGCATGCCGATGATTAACTTTTTACATGAGTACGTCAATCTGACTGGCACTAAGTTTGGTTGTGGCGAAGGTATTTGTCATGCTTGTGTGGTTATTATTGATAATGATGATGGCACATCTTCTACACATAGAACCTGTATCTCAAATGTGATGTTATTTAATAATCAGCGTGTAAGAACAATTGAAGGTCATGCTGAAAAAAATAAAGTGGGTGAAATCATTGCGCTTCATCCGGTGCAAAATGCGTTCATTAAGAACTTCTCTTTTCAATGTGGTTGGTGCGCGCCAGGGTTTACTAATGAAACAGTGGCTTTGGTTGAAAAGCTGAAGAAGCAACCTATTGCTAAAGAACAAGTGGAAAAAGTGATAGAGGATACCCTAGGTGATCATGTTTGCCGTTGCACAGGGTATGTAAAGTACTTTAATGCCACTAAGGAGCTAATATTGACGACAGAAGGCCTTACAGTTTAGTGATGTCTTTCTTAAAATAGCCTAATTAAAGGCTAGCCTAAAACTGTGAGCCAATCGACTCACGTTTATATCAATCTGGCCGATAATAAAAGCCTAAGTGTTAAGGGTCAGCACTTAGGCTTTATTTGTTTAAAAATGTGTTTCAGGGTGTTTAGAATAAGTCGCTGTGCTATTTAAAGTAAAAAATAATATTAAACTATACTTTGGTTCAGCTTTTCTGTTTACAAAATAATTACTAGGGAAATCTTATGAAACAAATTCAGTTTCGTAAAGTCGATGCAATGTTGATCAAACTTAGTTTGAACGGTAAGTTTTGGGTAATTTGTTCATTAGTCTCGATAATCACGCTCGCCATTGCGGTGTTGAATCAGCAGCATAATCAAAAAATCATTCAAGCCGCCTCTATGGCACAAGTGACAGCCAGTGTGCAGGCATTTGCCGATGCTGCAACCAATCAACAATTATCATCCGATCAATTAGATCAGTTTGCTCGAGATAACCAGTTGTCTTTGGTGTCACGGTCAACCTCTGCTCGACAGGGTGATTCGATTACCGTAACCGCCGCAGTAGGTAATGAACATTTATCATTGACCAAGAATGTCGCACAATGGGAAGCCTCGCAATCTGATAGCAGTCTATTTTGGTATGCCTTAATAGGCTTATTGCCATTATTTCAATTGTGCTATTGGATCTCGACCTCATTAGGTGGCGGATTATGGGACATGTACGTGGCGATTAAGCGTTTAGCCGACGGAAACTTAACTCAGCGTCTTAATTTTTTTGGTACTGATGATTTTAGCTTGATTGCCAAAGAGATTGACCGTTGCGCTGATAACATGAGTGAAATGGTGACCGCGATTGGTGAAAATGCAAAAACCTTAGCCATGGCAGCTACCACATTTAGCCAACAAGCCAGTACAAATGATGACTTAATAAAACAACAACATCATTTTTTAGATTCAGTTTCACATTCGATGGAGCAAATGACGGCTGCTATTTCGGATGTGTCGCATCATGCTTCCACTACGTCTGGTCATACAAAAGAGAATGCCAATCAGGTGAATGAAAGCCGTAAGAAAATTAAAGATGCTGAACAACGTATCAGTTATTTAACGGCTAGAATTTCAGAAGCATTCGCATCAGTTGAGCAGTTATCCAAAGATGCGACTCAAATTAATGCTGTTGTGACCACCATTAATGGCATTTCAGAGCAAACTAACTTGTTAGCACTCAATGCGGCAATTGAAGCGGCGCGTGCCGGTGAACAAGGTCGGGGTTTTGCTGTTGTCGCAGACGAAGTGCGTACACTTGCAGGACGGACACAAAATGCAACGGTTGAAATTCAAACCATGATTGAAGGGTTGCAAAGAGGCTCAACTAAGTTAACCCAAATCACCAATGAAATTGTCGAACAAGCCGATGAGGGCAGTGCCAGTATCATGGCGGTAGGTGAAGAAATTACCCACATGGCAGACTCAATCAATGCAGTATTTGATATGAGCAGCCAAATTGCCGCTTCAGCTGAAGAACAAAGCGTGGCATCGGCCGATATAGTTTCGCAAGTTAATGAAGTGAGGAGTCAATCGAATACCATTTTAGCTAATGCGAACCAGGCCTTAGTAATTGCCAAAGATTTAAATGTGTCTTCTAAAGGACTAAGCCAGATTTTAACTCAGTATCGCACGGCATAGTTTTAACAAAATTAGATAGATTAAAGGCTCTGAAATTCAGAGCCTTTATTATTTAATCAGCAAGATAATAAGCTATGGTCGATACCACTCTTACTCGTTTTATGTGTGGATTATTTTTATCACGATCGCCAATAGAAAACTGTCCCTGAGAGGCATTCTTAATCTTACCGAGTCTGCTATTTGAATCTGAGGCAAACTTTTCTGCTACCATGCGCGCATTTGTGGTGGATTGCTCAATCATTTGCGGTTTTACATCGTTTAAACGACTGAAAATATATTCTACTTGCGCGTTGTAATCATTTTGGCTGAAAACAATTCCTTTTTTGCCGAGTTCGGTGATTTTAGGCATAGCATCACGAACCAATTTAATACTACTAGAATAAACCGTGATCGTTTGCAGCGCACTATAACGAAATTCAAAGTCTTGTTGCCCACCATATTGTTGCGCTAGTTTGTCGTTAATTTTTGGCGAAGAAAAACTGATTTCATCAGGAGCAATGTTTTGTGATGCGAGAAAACTAATGATTTGTTGTTCCTGTGCATCGACTTGATTATATAAACTTTCCAGGTCGTTACCCGCGGCTGTAAATTGTATAGGCCAAATAACGATGTCTGCTGGGAATTCGGCCTCTGCAAGCCCTTTAACCGTGACATTGCGATCAAAGGTTTTTACCTCTAACAATGCCTGCTTTATGAGCAATCCAAAAATGGTAAAGCTGATTACTAACATGACGCCTAGAATTGTTGCGCTGGATTTTTGCATCTTTGTTCCTTCAATAAGGGATTAATGTCAGGTTTCATCACTAATCAAATTTTATTCAATTGCGATTTCAATATAACGAACTAAGCTTATTAAGTAAATATTTCAATGGATTGAAAATGTCAGTAACGATAACCTATCAAAACCCTAATTCAATCACGTTTATTTTTGCTTCGGCGCTTACCGATTGGCGAAAAAATATTTTCGAGCGTGTCTTCTCCATTTTAGCCCTGTTATGTTTTCCGGTTTATATTAGCAGTGTCTACTTGTGCATTAACATTAAACACTGGGATCTTGTGGTATTCGACACCCTTGTTTACGGCATATTCTTATTGGTCACTTTTGCAAGCTTTATTCCATTAAAAGTGAGGTTTATCGTTGGCAGCACCATGGCTTATATTATTGGTGTGGCATATTTATTTGTGCTTGGACCTGCCGGGGCAGGCTTTTTTTGGTTATTTATCTACCCATTATTAAGCTGCGCTTTAACGGGGACTAAATCAGGATATATTGCCCAAGTTATTAACTTTTTTACACTTGCTATTATTGGACTTTGTTATTATTACCATTGGTTACCTTGGCCAAAAATAGAGGGATATTCCTTTTTTATCTGGTGTGTCATAGCGTTAAATTTTATGGTGACAAATATACTGGCGATGTTGATTTGTGGCTATTTAATATCCATTATGGCTAAGAATTTAAGTCTTACGCTTAATTCTCGATATGCATTGGTTGTCGGATTAGCGACGGCACTAGAAGGGAGCAACATTGATACTCAGCAACATATCCATCGGGTTGCACTGTATGTAAAAATGTTAGCCGAACAGTTTTCTCGCTCAGCAGCCAATGAAAAAGACGTAGTGACGGATACGGATAATTTAATGCTTGCGAGCATGTTACATGACGTTGGCATGTCCGATGTACCAGATGAATTATTGTGTATCGAACGCTCGCTATCATTAGATGATCACGAAGAGATAAAACGGCATTGTGCTGGTGGGGCAAGGATCATCAAAGAGATGTTACGCTGTGATAATAACTGTCCAATG
This sequence comes from Shewanella holmiensis, assembly GCF_025370255.1. Taxonomy (GTDB): domain Bacteria; phylum Pseudomonadota; class Gammaproteobacteria; order Enterobacterales; family Shewanellaceae; genus Shewanella; species Shewanella holmiensis. The sequence continues at coordinate 133,976 of NZ_JAMTCD010000006.1, read as the reverse complement.
TTGCAAATGGCCAAAGATATTGCTTTATATCACCATGAAAATTGGGATGGTTCTGGCTATCCACAAAATATCGCAGGTGAACTTATTCCTTTAAGTGCACGAATTATGCGCCTAGTCGATGTTTATGACGGCATGACAAGCCCAAGGCACTACAAAGAGATCAGTGGACATAGCAAGGCTGTAGCGTTTATTACTCAGCAATCAGGACGTATATTTGATGCCAATCTTGTGCGTGCTTTTTTACTGGTAGAGAATGAGTTTGCTAAGCTGAATCCAAACAGCCACTTAAGTGAGCCGCAAGTTTATGGTTAGAGTGGGAGGCCAACAACCCACTAGTCAGGCTAATATTAATTTGTTTATCGGATGAAAACACAAAACCAGCATTTGATGCTGGTTTTGTGTTTTTGCTGAAGTCGTTAAACCTTAGTTATTGGCAAGCTTTGCTTTACGATCTCGTGACGCTTGAGCAAGATCGCGTAATAACTTTTCAGAATCATCCCAATGCAAACAGGCATCGGTAATACTTTGTCCGTAGATTAAAGGCTGGCCCTCAACGACCTGTTGGTTGCCTTCAATCATAAAGCTTTCTGCCATAATACCTGCAACTGCGGTTGAACCATCACGAAGCTGAGCCATAATGCTATCGGCCACATTGAGCTGATTTTTATGTTTTTTCTGGCTGTTGCCATGGCTAAAGTCGACCACAATACGCTGACTAACACCAACAGCTTCTAATTGTTGGCGGACGATTTCAATATCGGCGGCTTCATAATTAGGCTGCTTACCGCCACGTAAAATAATGTGACCATAAGGGTTGCCGTGAGTTCGGTATACCGCCATTGCACCATCTTTGTCCGGCGAGTAGAAAATATGTGGCACTTGTGCAGCACGCACAGCATCAACAGCAATATTGATATTGCCATCGGTGCCGTTTTTAAATCCAACAGGACAAGATAAGGCAGAAGCCATTTCACGGTGAATTTGGCTTTCTGTTGTACGGGCACCAATTGCGCCCCAGGTGATTAGGTCAGCAATATATTGACCGTTTACCATGTCTAAAAATTCAGTGGCGATTGGTAACTTCAATTCAGTTATTTGCTGTAATAACTGACGCGCCATGCGTAAGCCTTTGTTAGGGCTAAAGCTGCCGTCTAAATCTGGATCTGATATTAATCCTTTCCAACCTACAATCGTGCGAGGCTTTTCAAAGTAAACCCGCATTAAAATACATAAATCATCTTTTAATTCATGGTGCAGGGCAGATAAGCGCTGCGCGTAATCTAATGCCGCTTTAGTATCATGTATTGAACAAGGTCCAATAATGACTAATAAGCGCTGGTCTTCACCAGAAATAATGGCTTCTACTTCTCGGCGTTGCTGAACAAGATAATCGGCAGCATCTTGAGTAAGCGGATATTCAGACGCAAGTTGTGCGGGTGAAATTACTTTACATAAAAGGGATGTACGTAGTTCGTCTGTTTTAATGGTCATTCATCTTACCGCTAAATCGTGAGGTGCTTATTCGCATCATAATGCCCGCGATTATAACCCCAATTATGCAGGCTTTGCGAGTTTCAAAGGCTAACTTATAGTTGAAAATTATCGATGAACCTAATTGAAGAATTCATTTAGGTATAAATTAGGTGAGGGACGACGTCTATTTTCTTTATCCTTAAAGTTGAAAATAAACGTCAAAAGCCGTCAGTAATATTGTTCCAATTCCAGAACAGGTTTTAAAACATGTGGCGTTCTAGTCCGGTGACATCCAATATCTTGGTGGCGATTTCTTCAACCGAATGATTCGTGGTATTTACAAAGGGGATCCGCTCTTTTTTGTAAAGCATTTCAACCTCTTTGACTTCTATTCGGCACTGTCTCAGCGAAGAGTAACGGCTATTCTCCATACGGCTTTGACGAATTTCATGTAAACGCATCGGATCAATTGTTAAACCGAATAATTTCGATTTGTTTCGCTTTAACGCATCAGGCAATTTGAGGTTATCCATGTCATCTTCGGTAAAGGGGTAATTGGCTGCTTTAATACCAAATTGCATTGATAAATAAAGACTTGATGGTGTTTTGCCACAACGTGAAACCCCTAATAAAATGATATCGGCCTTGTCCATATGTTTCATGGTTTGGCCATCATCGTTTTCCATAGAGAAGTTAATTGCATCTATTCGCGCTTCATAACTGTGATTGGCTTTACCATGGGTTCGATGTAATACCGGTTTAGCTTCAACCCCTAAATGTTGTTCTAAGGGCGCAACAAAGGTGTTTAAAAAGTCATAATCCATTCCTTCTGAGGAATAAATCACGTTGCGAATATCCGGGTTTACGATGGAATGAAATACCAACGGTCTTTCACCTGTTGTAATAAAACAATCATTTATTTGTTGTTTTACTTTTTCTGCACGCTGCAACGTTTCAACGAACGGAATGGTAAGTGCTTCAAATTGAATAGGAAACTGAGAAAGCACTGCATGCCCAAAAACCTCTGCTGTGATCGCCGTCCCATCTGAGATATAAAATACTTTTGGTGCCATTATGACCTCTTGTAGTAATAAAATTACAAATAAAATTATAGATTTACGCGTGTTATTGGGGAGTGTAGAATGCCCTTGCCCTCATGTGAAGTGGCCACTGAAATAAAAAACTTGCGGAGATAAAACTGTGCAGCAATACGTACTCTGGTATCAAGAATTAGGCATGGGTGATGTAAACAAGGTTGGCGGTAAAAACGCATCCCTTGGAGAGATGATCAGTAATCTTGCCAATGCAGGCGTTCAAGTACCTGGTGGTTTTGCAACTACCTCTCATGCGTTTAATGAATTCCTCGAGCAAAGTGGCGTAAATCAAAAAATTTACGACCTTCTAGAAACCTTAGATGTAGACGATGTAACCGCGCTAGCGAAAGCCGGTGCACAGATCAGACAGTGGGTTATTGAAACCCCATTCCATCCAGAATTTGAAGCAGCAGTGCGTGATGCCTATGAAAAATTAGCCAGCGAAACCTCAGATGCTTCATTTGCAGTGCGTTCATCTGCCACTGCTGAAGACATGCCAGACGCTTCATTTGCGGGTCAGCAAGAAACCTTCCTAAACGTAAAGGGCTATGACGCCGTTATTTTAGCCATTAAGCATGTTTTTGCTTCGCTATTTAATGACCGTGCTATTTCTTATCGTGTTCACCAAGGTTATGAACACCAAGGTGTTGCTTTATCAGCCGGCGTTCAGCGCATGGTTCGTTCAGATAAAGCTGCGTCAGGCGTAATGTTCACAATGGACACTGAGTCAGGTAATAACGACGTTGTGTTTATCACCTCTTCATTCGGTTTAGGTGAAATGGTAGTGCAGGGTGCAGTTAATCCTGACGAGTTTTATATTCATAAACCAATTTTAGCGCAAGGTCACCAAGCCGTTGTGCGCCGTAATATCGGCAGCAAGTTAATTCAAATGGTTTACTCTGACGATGCGTCACACGGTAAGCAAGTTAAGATTGAAGACGTGTCTGCTGAGCAAAGACGTTTATTCTCAATCGATGATGCTGAAGTGATGGAACTGGCTAAACAAGCCGTTGTGATTGAAAAGCACTATGGTCGTCCAATGGACATCGAATGGGCAAAAGATGGCAACGACGGTAAGCTTTATATTGTGCAAGCGCGTCCTGAAACCGTGCGTAGTCGTGAAGACGTGCAGTTAATTGAACGTTATCATTTAAAAACCAAAGGTGATGTGATCTGCGAAGGTCGTGCCATTGGCCACAAAATTGGTAGCGGTGTAGCGAAAGTACTCGCATCGATTGAAGATATGGATCAAATCCAACCGGGTGATGTACTGGTTACAGACATGACTGACCCTGATTGGGAACCTATCATGAAACGTGCTAGTGCGATTGTGACTAACCGTGGCGGTCGTACCTGCCATGCGGCAATTATTGCTCGCGAGTTAGGTGTCCCTGCTGTTGTGGGTTGTGGCAATGTGACTGATTTAATTAAAAATGGTGAGTTAGTTACTGTGTCATGCGCCGAAGGCGATACAGGATTAATTTACTCAGGTAAGCAAGAGTTTGAAGTTGTCACCAACCGTGTTGACTCATTACCCGATTTGCCGATGAAAATCATGATGAACGTGGGTAATCCTGATCGTGCATTTGATTTTGCGCGTTTACCAAACGAAGGTGTAGGCCTTGCGCGTTTAGAGTTTATTATCAACCGTATGATTGGTATTCACCCTAAAGCCTTGCTTGAGTTCAATCAACAAAGTGCTGAATTACAAACTGAAATCAATGAAATGATTGCGGGTTATGAATCACCTGTTGAATTCTATATTGCACGTCTTGTTGAAGGTATTGCCACTATTGCTTCGGCCTTCTATCCGAAAAAAGTGATTGTACGTATGTCAGACTTTAAGTCTAACGAGTACGCAAACTTAGTCGGTGGTGAACATTACGAGCCAGAAGAAGAAAACCCAATGTTGGGCTTCCGTGGTGCAAGCCGTTATATCTCTGAATCATTCCGCGATTGTTTCGCGTTAGAGTGTGAAGCGATTAAACGTGTTCGTAACCAAATGGGCTTAACTAACGTTGAAGTGATGATCCCATTCGTACGTACATTAGGCGAAGCATCACAGGTTATCGAGTTGCTTAAAGAACAAGGTTTAGAGCGTGGTAAAGATGGTTTACGCGTCATTATGATGTGTGAATTACCTTCAAATGCCATTCTTGCTGAACAGTTCCTTGAGTACTTTGACGGTTTCTCAATCGGTTCAAACGATTTAACCCAGTTAACCTTGGGCTTAGATCGTGACTCAGGCATTATCAGTCACTTGTTCGACGAGCGTAATGAAGCGGTTAAAGCGCTATTAGCTATGGCTATTAAAGCCGCTAAAGCAAAAGGCGCGTATGTTGGTATTTGTGGCCAAGGCCCATCAGATCATGCTGATTTTGCACAATGGTTAGTTGAACAAGGTATTGATACCGTATCACTGAATCCAGATACTGTAATTGATACTTGGTTATACCTAGCCAAAGAACATGCTTAATCAATTAAACTTGTTAAAGTACGGGCTTTGAATGTGATTAAGCATTTAGGTTAATTCCAGAACACGTATTTTTATCAACTTGTTAAAAAAGCCGCTTTTTAGCGGCTTTTTTTTGTTTATAATGGCGGTAACTCAAAATCAATAATAAGTCTGCCATGTTACCTTTACTCTCACACAAACAAACATTAGAACCCGTTTATTTAGCGTATTTAGATGCGTTAGAACAAAGTGACTTTAATGGTGAAATTGACAAGCGTTATAGTGCCAGACTGATCCAAGCTACCGATAACTCAGTGTACCAATTCTTACCTCAGGCGGTCATTTATCCTGCTAGCCAAAAAGATGTTGAACTGGTATTACGTCTAGCGGCAAAACCTGAGTTTAAAGCCGTGACGTTCAGCGCACGTGGTGGTGGAACAGGCACTAATGGCCAGTCTTTGACACACGGTTTGATATTAGATGTGTCACGTCACATGAACCAAGTTATAGAAGTCAACGCGAAAGAAGGCTGGGTGAAAGTACAGGCGGGAGTGGTTAAGGATGCATTGAATGACGCCTTACGCCCCCATGGCTTTTTCTTTAGTCCTGATTTATCGACGTCAAATCGTGCCACTGTCGGCGGCATGATCAACACGGACGCATCTGGGGCGGGCTCATTAGTCTATGGCAAAACCTCAGATCATGTTTTAGGGCTTACTAGTGTATTGATTGATGGCAGTGTATTAACTTCAAGGCCAATAAATAAAGATGCCGTACATGCCTCTCCAACCGAAAACTCGCTAGCTGATACTATTATTGCCGCTATTTCCGATGTGTGCCTTGATAAGCGCAAATTAATCGAAAGCCGTTTTCCGAAATTAAATCGTTTTTTAACGGGTTACGATTTAAAGCATGTTTGGAATGATGACTTAACACAGTTTGATGTCTCTCGCATATTAACCGGTTCTGAAGGGACTTTGGTGGTGATCACCGAGGCGAAACTGAATATTACGCCACTGCCTAAAACACGGATGATGGTAAATATCAAATATGATTCGTTTGAATCAGCTTTACGCCATGCACCATCGTTAGTTCAAGCCAAAGCCACCGTTGTTGAAACGGTCGACTCAAAAGTACTCAATTTGGCTAAACAAGACATTATTTGGCATTCAGTTTCTGATCTGATCAAAGATGTGCCTAATAAGGTTATTGAAGGCTTAAACATGGTTGAGTTTGCCGGAGATGATGCTGAAGTTAACTTAAAAGTAGCCAACTTAGAAACGGTATTAACTCAACAACTCAATGATCAACTCTATGGCCTAGTGGGTTTTCAAATTACTAACGATAAACCCAGTATTGAGCAAATTTATGCTATGCGTAAAAAAGCGGTTGGTTTACTGGGTGCAACGAAAGGGCGACGTAAACCTATCGCTTTTGCAGAAGATACCGCGGTACCACCTGAAAACTTAGCCGACTTTATTATGGAGTTTCGAGCACTGTTAGATGGTCATCAATTACAATATGGCATGTTTGGTCATGTCGATGCAGGCGTATTGCATGTCCGTCCAGCTCTGGATATGTGTGATGAAGCCGATGAAAAATTGCTTAAAGTCATTTCTGATGAGGTTGCCGCATTAACACTAAAATATGGTGGTTTAATGTGGGGCGAGCACGGTAAAGGTGTTCGTGGTCAATATGGTCCCGCGGTATTTGGTGATGAACTTTATGGTGTGCTTGAACAAATTAAAGGTTTGTTTGACCCCGATAATCGCTTAAATCCAGGAAAATTAGTCGCGCCGCCAAAATCGGCTCCGTTAATGTTTAACGTCGACAGTGCCAAGCGTGGTAGTTTTGATCGTCAAATTCCAATTCAAGTGCGTGATGCTTTTCCAGATGTCATGAACTGTAATGGTAATGGCCTTTGTTTTAACTACAGTGCTTATTCGCCTATGTGTCCATCATTTAAAGCCACTGGCGATCGTATTCAGTCACCTAAAGGTCGTGCGGGATTAATGCGAGAATGGTTAAGATTACTCGAAGCTGAAGGGGTGGATGTTAATGAGTTAGCGGCAGCTAAATCGTCAAGTTTGCTTCAAAGAGCGCAAAATACCATAAATGCGAAACGAGATTATGATTATTCCCATGAAGTCATGGACTCGTTAAAAGGATGTTTGGCTTGTAAAGCTTGCTCAAGTCAATGCCCTGTAAAAGTTGACGTACCAAAGTTTCGAGCGCAATTTTTTGATATTTACTACAAACGATACTTACGTCCTGCAAAAGATTACTTAGTGGCTGGAATTGAAGATTCACTGCCATTGATGGCATCAATGCCAAAAGTGACTAACTTTGCATCGCAAAACCCTGTGAGTCAGTGGATTATCAAAAAGACAATTGGCTATGTCGATTCGCCCAAGCTTTCTGTTCCGACATTGAAACAACGCTTAGATGGTCACCCAAGCCGAGGTTACGAATTAGATGACTTATATGCCGTGCCAAAGGCGGACCGCAGCCAATATGTGTTAGTAGTGCAAGACCCATTTAATTCATTTTATGATGCCGATATTGTGTATCGATTTATACAATTAATTGAAAAACTTGGATTTAAACCCGTATTGTTACCATTTAAACCGAATGGTAAACCCAGTCATATCAAAGGTTTTTTAACCAAATTTGCTAAAACTGCGCAAAACAGTGCCGATTTTTTGAATAAGTTGCATGCGCTCGGTATGCCGATGGTAGGCTTAGACCCTGCATTAGTTCTTTGTTACCGCGATGAATATAAAGAAGCATTAGGGCAAAAACGCGGTAATTTTGAAGTCAAATTGGCGAATGAATGGTTAGTTAATGCCATTGAGCATTGTCCTAAAATAAGCAAAGAGGTGCCTGAACAGTTCACTTGGTTTAGTCATTGTACAGAATCAACAGCTAAACCTAATACGGCTAAAGAATGGCAAATTATTTTTAATCATTTTGGCGCAAAGGTCACTAGTTTGAATCTAGGGTGTTGTGGGATGGCTGGAACCTATGGCCATGAACTTGAAAACCTTGAGCGTTCTAAAGCCTTATTTGAAATGTCATGGCAATCAAGTATCGATGACATCGCTGAAAAAGGGCAAATTTTAGTCTCAGGATATTCATGCCGTAGCCAGGTAAAACGCTTCGCTAAATTCAGTCCTAAACATCCGATAGAAGCACTTTTAACTTTATTGAACAACAATTAAGGCTAATCAGTACATGACAGATAGCGATACAGAAACAGTCTCTTCAATAGCTCAATTCACTCACCAAAGTGGTGTAAAGTTATGCAGTGAAGATGTGCTGTTTCGTATTTTATCTGACGGACGTTGGCTTTATCTTGATAGCCCATTACCGACAAAGTTTGCTCGAATGTTCAGCTATATTCTGCATTGTATTGGCGGTGAATACTTTTTGATTACACCCGTTGAAAAAGTGAAAGTCGCCGTCGAATCTTGGCCGTTGTTACTGGTTGATGTCGAGAAAAATGATGATGGATTTTGCTTTACCAGTAGTCTTGATACAAGATTTCATGTCGCGGATACTGCAATTGAAGTGAAAGAGAAGGGCATTTTGGTCAGTTTAAATAAAGGGTTAATAGCAAGCCTGAACCGTGCTTGTTATTATCGTTATATAAATGAGTATTTATCTTTTGACTAATTTGTCCCTTTCTAGCGTATGCTAATATCAGTATCAAGTTTACATCAATAAAATATTGATGGGTGTAATGAGGAGGTATCAATGAAACGTTATGAAAGTTTAAATTATTTGGTATCACACCTTAATTTGACCTTGCAGCAAGCGCTAGATACACGCTTGAAACGCTACGAATTGGATATTAAACTTTGGCCAGTGTTATTTACCTTATGGCAAGAAGAAGGCTTAAGCCAAACGGAATTGTCAAAACGCTGTGATGTTGCTAACTACACCATGACCCGCTTGCTTGATCAACTACAAGTACAGGGGCTGATTACCCGCCATCAAGAAGCGGACAACAGGCGCGCATTTCAAATATTTCTGACAGATGATGGTAAAGCCTTAGAGCATGATTTAGTTCACGAGGCAGAGTGGGTCAACGAGCATTATTTAGCACTATTAACCACAGATGAACAAGATGAGTTAATGCGACTTCTTAATAAAATCAACAAAATAGCTTAATTCTATCTTTTTACATATCAACTTTGTGTTATCATTATTTTGTCGATAATTGTTCAAATGGAAGCACAATCATGGTTGATAACAGTCAATTACCAACAGAAATAATTACTGAAACCAACAGGCTTATTCTTAGGCCATTCACCGAACCAGATATTCCAGCTCTGTTTTTGATGAACAGCGTACCTGAAATGCTGACTTATATTCCTATGGAGCCTTTCACTCATGAGGCTCAAGCAGCAGATATTTACCATAATGTGATCCTAGCTGATTACGCAAAGCATGGTTTTGGGCGCTGGGCTGTGCATCATAAAGATGATAATAAAGTCATCGGTTTTTGTGGGCCTAAATATTTACCTGAGTTTAATAAAGTCGAACTTGGATATCGCTATTTTCCAGAATATTGGGGCCAAGGCATTGGCTATGAAGCAGCACAAGCTGCTGTAGATACTTTTCAACCCAAATTTAATATCGATTTGTTTATTGCGCTGATCCTACATGGTAATCAAGGTTCTGAAGGTGTGGCTAAAAAGGTCGGTATGTCGTTATTTGAACAAAACGAATATTTAGGCCACAAAGTCCATGTTTACCAGCGCGAGTTTTAGCTTGTTTGCATTGTGTAGACAATAAAAAACCAGCGTATCAGCTGGTTTTTCTTATCGACGTCGATTTATTCGTCAGCGTGGTCACAGGTATCATTGGTGCAGTGACCGTATAAATATAAGCTGTGATGTGTCAGTTTAATATTATGACGCATCGCAATCTCATCTTGGCGACGCTCAATCACCTCATCAGAAAACTCGATAACTTTATCGCAGGTTAAGCAGACTAAATGATCATGATGCTTTTGAGTCGACATTTCAAAAACGGCTTTGCCGGATTCAAAATGATGACGGTTAAGAATACCAGCATCATCGAATTGGTTGAGTACACGGTATACAGTGGCTAAGCCAATTTCTTCACCCACTTCTAACAATTTCTTGTATAAGTCTTCAGCGCTAATGTGCTGGTTTTCAGGATTTTGCATTAGCTCAAGAATTTTTACTCGCGGCAGGGTAATTTTTAAACCGGCTTTTTTAAGGGCTTGATTTCCATCTGTCATTGCTAATCTCTTGATTGCAGAACCAATCGGTTCGTCCGTGGATAATGAAATCATTATATGTGTTGAATATGAAAACTTAAACCTCTAAGTGGCTTAATCTGGTTATTAATATAAAAATTGTCCACAGTGCAATAAAATACATCCCATTTGCGACAATAAGCTTACTTATACTAAGGGATTATTGCGATATATTTAGGTTCAAGCGACACTGGATAATAATATGTAACCTGATATTGGTTAATTAATCTTCTTTTAGCGGCTATTTTTCGACGGGAGTAGCGTTTAATTTACATGCAATAGGCCACTTATTTGACACGAAAATTCGCCTGTTACCACTAAAAATCATCGGCTGAAGAGGTCGCGTATATTTAATTAATCATATTAATAAGTGAGTAAATCTGTTAACCAGCGTTAAGGTTAAGTCAGATGACTTTCACGTTTATTTAGTCACTATAAAGTGACAACTTTTAGCGCTATAAATAGCCAAATTTTCAGGATTACTGCAGCAATCGATTGCAGGTTAATCGCAGTTTTTGCTAGTGTAGCTTATGAGTTCAATCCGGCTATGATATTGATTTATTAATTCAAGCCAATAATAAAAAGGAAGCACAATGTACCGGAATATTGTCGTGTTAACCGGCGCAGGCATTTCTGCTGAATCAGGTATTCGTACGTTTCGCGATCAACATGGATTATGGGAACAGCATCATATTGAAGATGTTGCTACACCGGAAGGTTACGCTAAAGATATTGAACTAGTAGAACGTTTTTACAATAACCGCTGGCAACAATTGCATTCAGATGAAGTCAGTGAAAACCTTGCGCATATTGCGCTAGCTAAATTAGAAGCTGAATTTGATGGCAATCTTCTAGTGATCACCCAAAACGTGGACGATCTCCATGAAAGAGCAGGCTCACGTCGTTTACTACATATGCATGGCGAATTGTCTAAGGGACGGTGTCCAAAGTCGTTACAAACCTTTATTCTTCGAGAACCGTTTGGGCCTGATAACTGCTGTACTTGTTGTATTCCTGCAATGCGCTTAAGGCCTCACATAGTATGGTTTGGTGAAATGCCATTTGGTATGGATAGAATTCATGATGCACTCGATCATTGTGATTTGTTTATTGCAATTGGTACATCTGGCACCGTTTATCCTGCTGCGGGCTTTGTTGATAGCGCTAATCACCACGGTGCACAAACCGTTGAGGTCAATTTAGTCGCACCAGATAGGCACAGCCAATTTCAATATCACTTTACCGGTAAAGCGGGGGATATCGTTCCACAACTGGTTGAAGATATTCTCAAGGGTAAAACCCTCGGTAGTGAACCGATTGCATCATGAGTGATGTAAATCAGGCTCAAAATGACAGTAAATTGGTCATTATTATGCGCGGTTTACCCGGTAGTGGAAAATCCTACTGGGTAGAGCAATTTATACAATCTCAGCCGCTATCCGTAGCGACTCAGATTAAACAATATGGCTATTATTCAACAGATAATCTTTTTTTTAACGATGGCGAATATCGATTTGATATCAATAAGCTGTCACAAAACCATCAACTTAATTTGAGTTTATTCATTGAAGCGCTAGCAAGAGCTGAACCTGTGGTGATTTGCGATAATACTAATGTCTGTCATTGGGAGTATCTTGCTTATAAAACGGCTGCTGTTGCGCTTGGCTACCAAGTAAAAGTAGTGCTTATCGGCGATCCTAAATCAGTGGAACATCAAGAGCTATGTTCGCAACGAAATAAGCATAGTGTTTCACTAAAACAGATCCAAAGAATGGCGAAGTTATTTGAGATAGATTGAGTATTACTCGCATAAAAAAAGCGCCCTAAGGCGCTTTTTCGTATAAACATTAATAGATTAACGTTTATCTAAGCTGACAAAATCACGCGCTGATTCACCAGTATATAACTGACGAGGACGGCTAATTTTGTGGCCTGGTTGATCTAACATTTCTTTCCAGTGTGAAATCCAACCAACGGTACGAGACAATGCGAATAACACTGTAAACATATCATTAGGGATACCAATGGCTTTCATGATTAGGCCAGAGTAGAAATCAACGTTCGGGTAAAGCTTTTTAGAGATGAAGTATTCATCTTCAAGTGCTATACGCTCTAGCTCCATTGCTACATCGAGTAATGGATCAACCACTTTAAGTTCTTTTAATACTTCATGACACGTTTCACGCATAACTTTCGCGCGAGGGTCGAAGTTTTTGTAAACGCGATGTCCGAAGCCCATTAAACGGAATGGGTCATTCTTATCTTTGGCTTTTTCAATAAATTCAGGGATACGATCCACTGAACCAATTTCTTCAAGCATAGCAAGACAAGCTTCGTTCGCGCCACCGTGAGCAGGGCCCCATAATGATGCAATACCCGCTGCGATACACGCAAATGGGTTAGCACCAGAAGAACCAGCCAAACGTACTGTAGACGTTGAAGCATTTTGTTCGTGATCTGCGTGAAGAACAAAGATACGATCCATTGCACGTTCAACTACAGGGTTAACTTTATACTCTTCGCATGGTGTTGCGAACATCATAGATAAGAAGTTACCCGCATAGCTTAGTTCGTTACGTGGATACACAAAGGGTTGACCCATTGAGTACTTGTAACACATTGCAGCAATAGTTGGCATTTTAGACACCAAGCGATAAGCAGCAATTTCACGATGCTTTGGATTGTTCACATCAAGAGAATCTTGATAGAAAGCAGAAAGTGCACCTGTCACACCACATAGCATCGCCATTGGATGTGCGTCACGACGGAAACCTCGGAAGAAGAATGCGATTTGCTCGTGAACCATAGTATGTTCTTTCACTGTGGTTTCGAATTTGTCGTAATCAGCTTTAGATGGCAACTCTCCGTAAAGGAGCAGATAGCATAAGTCTAAATAACTTGATTCAGTTGCAAGTTGATCAATTGGATAGCCACGGTGCAATAAAATACCTTGGTCACCATCGATATATGTGATTGCAGACTCACAAGATGCTGTTGCTAGAAAGCCAGGATCAAAAGTGAAATAGCCTTTCTTTCCCAATGTACTGATGTCGATTACATCAAACCCTTCAGTACCTTTCTTAATTGGTAAGTCGATTGAATCGTTACCTGGTAACTCTAATTTGGCTATATTATCAGCCATACCCCGTTCTCCTTACGTCATTCTTTTATATGAGTGCGGCATGTTAAGCGGACATTACTTTACAGTGGAAAGGGATATCAGATCAATTTAAATAAGCGTTTAAATTTGTTAGACCATGGTATATACCCTGTTAAAAGCCTTGCACCTTGGGCTTTAGAATAAAAAATTCATAAAAAAACATAATTTGCATAATGTGATGTTTGTATTTGACAATTCTCGCGAGTATACTTGCCTGCGTCCTTAAGGGCGACAGACATCACACTTTTGAAATGATTATTTTACAATCTAAATTAGTGATTTCTCAATTAGTTAGGTGTTTGATAGTAGTTTGTTTTTTGCTTAAACATGTTGTTAACACTTTTTTGGCGTTGATGTCTTAAGCAAAAAAGAAATACATAACAAAAATAATGCTCAATGGAGCTGAGTGAGCAGAACGTGAAAAAGCAAAGACCTGTCCATCTAGACCTGCAGACGATACGCTTCCCTGCGACAGCTATCGCATCAATCCTACACCGCATTTCCGGTGTCATCATGCTATTCGCTATTGGTATACTTTTGTGGTTGTTAAATTCTACTTTAACCTCTGCTGAAGGCTTCGCTAGCGTACAATCCTTGTTTGATGGTTTCGTAATGAAGTTCATCCTTTGGGGCATTCTAACCGCGCTTGGTTATCACTTATTAGGTGGCATCCGTCACTTGATCATGGATACTGGTCGTTGGGAAGAATTAGCTTCAGGTATCGCTTCAGCTAAAGTGACATTTGCTTTAGCAGCAGCCTTTTCAATCATAGCGGGGATTTGGGTATGGTAACTAACGCAGCAAGTTTTGGACGCAGTGGTGTTCATGACTTTATTTTACTACGCGCCAGTGCGGTGATCCTAGCTTGTTATACAATCTTCTTGGTTGGATTTATCGCGTGTAGTTCGCCACTAACTTTCGACATTTGGCACGGCTTATTCAGCACATTGCCAATGAAAGTATTTACCTTGTTAGCTTTAGTTGCTCTACTTGTCCATGCATGGATTGGTGTGTGGCAAGTATTAACTGACTATGTTAAATGCACGTCGTTACGTGGTGTATTACAGTTTACCTTTGTTGTGACCGCATTCAGTTATTTAGCGGCCGGCATCGTAATAGTGTGGGGTGTATAAGTGAGTATTCCAGTACGCGAATTTGATGCAATCGTTATTGGTGCCGGTGGCGCTGGTATGCGAGCAGCATTACAGATTTCTAAAGAAGGTAAAAGCTGTGCGCTTTTATCAAAGGTTTTCCCAACACGTTCTCATACAGTGTCTGCGCAAGGTGGTATCACTGTTGCGTTAGGTAACGCGCATGAAGATCACTGGGAACAACACATGTACGATACGGTTAAAGGTTCTGATTTTATCGGTGACCAAGACGCTATCGAATTTATGTGTCAAACCGGTCCAGAAGCGATTATTGAACTTGAGCATATGGGTTTACCATTCTCTCGTTTTGAAAATGGCACAATTTATCAACGTCCATTTGGTGGCCAATCAAGAAACTTTGGTGGCGAACAAGCGGCACGTACAGCTGCTGCTGCTGACCGTACAGGTCATGCATTGCTTCACTGTTTATATCAACAAAACGTTAAGCATAAAACTCAAGTGTTTTCTGAGTGGTATGCGTTAGACCTAGTAAAAAACGATGATGGCGTGATTGTTGGTTGTACTGCAATCGAAATCGAAACCGGTGAAATCGTTTATTTCAAAGGTAAAGCAACGATTTTGGCTACTGGTGGCGCAGGGCGTATTTACGCTTCAACCACTAACGCACATATCAACACGGGTGATGGCGTGGGTATGGCAGCACGTGCTGGCGTTCAATTACAAGACATGGAAATGTGGCAGTTCCACCCGACGGGTATTGCTGGCGCAGGTGTACTTGTTACAGAAGGTTGTCGTGGTGAAGGCGGATACTTATTAAATAAAGATGGCGAGCGTTTCATGGAACGTTATGCGCCTAACGCGAAAGATTTAGCATCTCGTGACGTGGTAGCACGTTCAATGATGACTGAAATTCGTGAAGGCCGCGGTCTTGATGGTCCTTTAGGTCCACACTGTTTACTAAAACTTGATCACCTAGGTAAAGAAACCCTAGAAGCGCGTTTACCAGGTGTATGTGAATTATCACGTACGTTTGCGCACATTGATCCGGCTGATGGTCCAATCCCAGTATTACCAACTTGCCATTACATGATGGGTGGTTTACCGACTAAAGTGAGCGGTCAAGTTATCCGTATGGATAAAGACGGCACTGAATCTGAAGTTGTTGGTTTATTTGCTGTGGGTGAAATCGCTTGTGTATCTGTTCACGGTGCAAACCGTCTTGGTGGTAACTCACTATTAGACTTAGTCGTATTTGGACGTGCAGCAGGTCAACATTTAGGTAAGGCGCTTGATGCAACTGCTGATCCTAAAGATGCTTCTACCGCAAACATTGATGCTTCTCTTGCGCGTTTAAATCGCTGGGAAAGTAACAAAGACGGTGAAGATCCAGCAGTAATTCGTAAAGATTTACAACTTTGTATGCAACTAAACTTCTCTGTATTCCGTACTGGTGATGCAATGGCTGAAGGTTTAGAACAGCTTCAAGCAATTCAAAAACGTTTAGATAATGCCAAACTTTCTGATAACTCAAGAGAGTTCAACACTCAACGTATTGAATGTTTAGAGCTAGATAACCTTATGGCTACTGCGTTAGCAACAGCATATGCTGCTAACTTCCGTACTGAAAGTCGTGGTGCGCATTCTCGTGAAGACTTCTTAGAGCGTGATGATGACAACTGGTTATGCCACAGTTTGTTTGACCCAGCTGATACATCAATGACTAAACGTGATGTGAATATGGCGCCTAAGTTACGTGAAGCCTTCCCTCCGAAGAAACGTACTTACTAAGCAGGAGTTGCAAAGATGAAATTAACATTTGCAGTGTATCGTTATAATCCTGATGTAGATACTAAGCCATACATGAAGGATTACACCCTTGAAGTGCAAGATGGCACGGATATGATGGTGTTAGATGCATTAATTAAGCTTAAAGAACAAGACCCAACGCTAGCGTTCCGTCGTTCATGCCGTGAAGGTGTGTGTGGCAGTGACGGTATCAATATGAATGGTAAAAATGGACTAGCGTGTATTACGCCAGTTTCTACCTTCAAGGGTAAAAAGCTTGAAATTCGTCCGTTACCTGGCATGCCAGTAGTACGTGATCTTGTGGTTGATTTAACTCAATTCTATAAACAGTATGAGAAAATCAAACCTTTCTTGATCAATGATGAAAAAACACCAGCACGTGAACATTTACAATCACCTGAAGAGCGTGAGCACTTAGATGGTTTATATGAATGTATCATGTGTGCATGTTGTTCTACCGCTTGTCCGTCTTTCTGGTGGAATCCAGATAAGTTTATCGGACCAAGTGGTTTATTACATGCTTATCGCTTCTTAATCGACAGCCGTGATACCGCTACAGAAGAGCGTTTATCTGAGCTTGACGATGCTTACAGTGTGTTCCGTTGTCACGGTATCATGAACTGTGTTGATGTTTGTCCGAAAGGATTAAACCCAACTAAAGCTATTGGCCATATTAAGTCAATGCTACTGAAGCGAGCTGTTTAATGAACATAGAAGAGCCTTTTAACCTGTTTAATTAGCTCTTTTTGAGAGCCATCTGCTGAGTAGGAGATGGCTCTTTTGTGTGTTTATGGATTACCTTTGTCATGAGTTTGTGAAATTCGTTATTTAGTACAAGTCTTTGGCAGAGATAGAAAGTTAAGCATGGCGATGAGATTCATTGTTATGCATTATGGCTAGCACGTGTATCAAGTTTGAAAGGAATAACAATGCACCAAGGCATCATGAAAGCCTGGCTCGAGTCGTCTCACTTAAGTGGTTCGAACGCGACCTATGTAGAAGAGATGTATGAAGCCTATCAAGAAGATCCGCAATCAGTTTCAGCTGATTGGCAGCTTGTTTTTGATAATCTCCCTCCAGTTAACGGTGTCGCTAAAGATGCACCGGAAGCTGCCCACTCTAAAGTTCGTGACTATTTCCGTAGTTTAGCTCTTGAAAGTCGTGCCAAAGGCGCAGCTCGCGTAAGCGACCCAGAGTTAGATGCAAAACAGGTTAAAGTTCTTCAGTTAATTAATGCTCATCGTTTTCGTGGACACCAAAATGCCAAACTCGATCCATTAGGATTGTGGAAGCGTGATGAAGTTCAGGAATTAGATCCGGCTTATCACGGGTTAACTGCAGAAGATATGCAGCGTGAGTTTAATACTGGTTCATTCGCCTTAGGCGGTGAAACCATGAAGCTTGCGGATATTATTTCTGCGCTTAAGAGCAGCTACTGTGGCTCTATCGGTGCAGAATATATGCACATAACTGACACAGACGAAAAACGTTGGATCCAACAACGTCTTGAGCCAACCTTAGGTAAAGCTAACTACAGTACAGCAGTTAAGAAACGTATTCTTGAAGGCCTGAATGCTGCGGAAGGTATTGAAAAATATCTTGGTGCTAAATTCCCAGGCGCTAAACGTTTCTCGCTAGAAGGTGGTGATGCATTAGTGCCGATGATGCGTGAGATTATTTATCGCGCAGGTGAAGCGGGTACTAAAGAAATCGTCGTTGGTATGGCTCACCGTGGTCGCTTGAATTTATTAATTAACATTCTAGGTAAACGTCCTGGTGAGTTATTTGACGAGTTTGCTGGTAAACACGCTGATACCCACGGTTCAGGTGACGTTAAATATCACCAAGGTTTCTCATCAGATTTTGAAACGCCGGGTGGCAATGTTCATTTAGCGCTAGCCTTTAACCCATCTCACTTGGAAATTGTTAACCCAGTGGTGATCGGTTCAGTGCGCGCACGTCAAGATCGTCGTGGTTGTAAAGATGGCTTACAAGTCATGCCTATCACTATTCATGGTGACTCAGCTATTACAGGTCAGGGTATCGTTCAAGAGACATTTAACATGTCTCAAACCCGTGGTTTTAAAGTGGGTGGTAGCATCCGCATCGTAGTGAATAACCAAGTTGGCTTTACTACGTCAAACCATGCAGATGTGCGTTCAACGGAATACTGTACTGACATCGCTAAAATGGTGCAGGCACCTATTTTCCATGTGAACTCTGATGATCCTGAAGCTGTTGCGTTTATTTCTCAATTGGCTGTTGATTACCGTAACGAGTTCAAACGTGATGTTGTGATTGATTTAGTGTGTTATCGCCGTCACGGCCATAACGAAGCGGATGAGCCGAGTGCAACGCAACCGCTAATGTATGCAAAAATCAAAAAACACCCAACCCCACGTAAGATTTATGCTGACAAGCTGATTGCTGAAAACAGTATTCCTGCAGATGAAGTAACAGGGTTAATCAACCACTATCGTGACGCGCTTGATGCGGGTGATTGTGTCGTTAAAGAGTGGCGTCCAATGACGCTACATACGGTTGATTGGACTCCTTATCTGAATCGCGAGTGGGATGAAGATTACGCAGGTGCTATGTCTATGGAGCGTCTACAAAACTTAGCCAATAAGTTAGTGGATATTCCAGAAAGTCATAAATTACAATCACGTGTTGAAAAGATTTACGGTGACCGTGTATTAATGGCTAAAGGCGAGAAGCTATTAGACTGGGGGTTTGCAGAAACCTTAGCCTATGCTTCAATCCTTGAAGACAAGAAACGTGTCCGTATAACCGGTCAAGATTCTGGTCGTGGTACTTTCTTCCATCGTCATGCGGTATTGCATAATCAAAAAGATGCATCTACTTACATGCCGCTGCGCAATATTGCCGAAGAACAAGCCCCGATTGATATTACCGACTCAGTATTGTCAGAAGCGTCAGTGTTAGCATTTGAATACGGTTATGCTACTGCAGAACCTGGCGGATTAACCATTTGGGAAGCTCAATTTGGTGACTTCGTTAACTGTGCCCAAGTAGTGATTGACCAATTCTTATCGTCAGGTGAGCAAAAGTGGGGCCGTTTATGTGGTCTAACTATGTTGTTACCTCACGGCTATGAAGGTCAAGGTCCAGAGCATTCAAGTGCCCGTTTAGAGCGTTTCTTACAGTTATGTGCTAACCATAATATGCAAGTGTGTGTTCCTTCAACACCGGCACAGGTTTATCATATGCTGCGTCGCCAAGTGGTGCGTCCAATGCGTCGTCCACTGGTTGTGATGTCACCAAAATCTTTGTTACGTCATCCATTAGCCGTGTCTAGCATGCAAGAGCTTGCTGAAGGAACTTTCCAAAATATCATTGGTGAGATTGATACCTTAGATGCAAGCAAAGTTGATCGCGTGGTGTTCTGTAGCGGTAAGGTGTACTTCGAGCTACTTGAACGACGTCGTAAAGAAAACATCACTAACATTGCAATCATTCGTGTTGAGCAGTTGTATCCGTTCCCAGATGTGGAAATGCGTGCAGCATTAGAAACATATCAACATGTTACTGATTTTGTTTGGTGTCAGGAAGAGCCTCAAAACCAAGGTGCGTGGTACTGTAGTCAGCATCACTTCTGGGCTAATATTCCAGCAGGCGCTCAATTAACTTATGCGGGTCGTGAAGCGTCAGCTGCACCTGCTTGTGGTTATCCAGGGTTGCATGTACAACAGCAAGAATCATTATTGAATAGCGCATTAAAACTGTCGTAAAGATAATTTATATAAAGGGAAGCTTTCCATGAGTATCGAAATTAAGGTACCGGTATTACCAGAATCAGTTGCTGATGCAACTATTGCAACTTGGCATGTTCAACCTGGCGAACAGGTATCTCGTGATCAAAACTTAGTTGATATTGAGACCGATAAAGTTGTTCTAGAAGTTGTTGCCCCTGAAGATGGTTCAATTTCTGAATTATTGTTCCAAGAAGGCGACACCGTTTTAGGTGAGCAAGTTATTGCAAAGTTCATCGCAGGTGTTGTTGCTGGTCAAGAAGTGACTAAAGCGGAAGCTAAGGCTCCTGCTGCAGACGCTGCACCAGCTACTGATGAGTCTAATGACGCATTAAGCCCATCTGTACGTCGTTTAATTGCTGAGCATAATCTTGATGCTGCAAAAATTAAAGGTACTGGTGTTGGCGGTCGAATTACTAAAGAAGACGTTGAAGCGTTTGCTAAATCAGCTCCTGCAGCAAAACCTGCGGCAGCGCCAGTAGCACCTTTAGAAGGCCGCAGCGAAAAGCGTGTGCCAATGACGCGTTTACGTAAAACAATCGCAACGCGTTTGTTAGAAGCGAAAAACTCTACAGCAATGTTAACAACGTTTAACGAAGTTAACATGAAGCCAATCATGGATATCCGTAAGCAATATCAAGATATCTTTGAAAAGCGCCACGGTATCCGTTTAGGCTTTATGTCTTTCTACATCAAAGCGGTCACTGAAGCACTTAAGCGTTTCCCTGAAGTAAACGCATCTATTGATGGCGATGATATTGTTTACCATAACTATTTTGATATCAGCATTGCTGTATCTACACCACGTGGTCTGGTTACTCCTGTGCTACGTGATACCGATACTATGAACCTTGCTGAAATTGAAAAAGCAGTGCGTGAATTAGCAATCAAAGGCCGTGACGGAAAATTATCTGTTGCAGACATGACCGGCGGTAACTTTACCGTCACTAACGGTGGTGTTTTCGGTTCGCTTATGTCGACCCCAATTTTGAACCTGCCGCAAAGCGCTATCTTAGGCATGCATGCTATTAAAGATCGCCCAATGGCTGTCAATGGTCAGGTTGAAATCCTGCCTATGATGTACCTAGCACTCTCTTATGACCATCGTATCGTTGATGGCCGTGAGTCAGTTGGCTTCTTAGTCGCTATTAAGGACTTCTTAGAAGATCCAACTCGTCTATTGCTTGACCTATAAGAGTCAACTAGACACACCCTCGTCGCTGGCTCAAGTTGAGCCAGTAGGATTTGATTAGAAGTATATGGATAGATCATCATGAATTTGCATGAGTATCAGGCAAAATCTTTATTTGCCGAATATGGTTTACCAGTCTCTGAAGGCTTTGCATGTGATACTGCTCAAGAAGCAGTTGAAGCGGCTGGCCACATTGGCGGAAATATGTGGGTTGTTAAGTGTCAAGTACACGCAGGCGGCCGTGGTAAAGCAGGTGGCGTTAAAGTTACCGGCAATAAAGACGAAATCAGAGCATTCGCTGAAAACTGGTTAGGTAAAAACTTAGTAACATATCAGACTGACGCTAAAGGTCAGCCAGTTGCTAAAATCCTAGTTGAAAGCTGTACTGATATCGCCAACGAATTGTACTTAGGTGCAGTTGTTGACCGTAGCACGCGTCGCGTTGTCTTTATGGCATCGACAGAAGGCGGCGTTGAAATTGAAAAAGTGGCTGAAGAATCTCCAGAGCTTATTCACACAGCGATCATCGACCCGTTAACAGGTCCTCAAGCATACCAAGCACGTGATCTTGGCTTCAAGTTAGGTTTAAACCCAACTCAAATGAAGCAGTTCACTAAGATCTTTATGGGTCTAGCTAACATGTTTAACGACCATGATTTTGCGTTATTAGAAATCAACCCACTTGTTATCACCACTGAAGGCAACCTTCACTGTTTAGATGGCAAAATTGGTATTGATGGCAACGCATTATTCCGTCAACCAAAAATCAAAGCGATGCACGATCCATCTCAAGATGACGCTCGTGAAGCGCACGCGGCTAAGTTTGAATTAAACTATGTTGCGTTAGATGGCAACGTAGGTTGTATGGTTAACGGTGCAGGCCTAGCAATGGGAACAATGGACATCGTAAACCTACATGGCGGCAAGCCAGCTAACTTCTTAGATGTTGGCGGTGGAGCAACTAAAGAACGTGTTGCTGAAGCATTTAAGATCATTCTTTCTGACAGCAATGTTAAAGCGGTATTGGTTAACATCTTCGGTGGTATCGTTCGTTGCGATATGATCGCTGAAGGTATTATCGGTGCAGTGAAAGAAGTTGGCGTTAAAGTGCCAGTAGTTGTGCGTCTTGAAGGTACTAACGCCGAATTAGGTCGTGAAGTATTGGCTAAGTCTGGTCTTGATATCATCGCGGCAACAAGTCTAACTGACGCGGCTGAGCAAGTTGTTAAAGCTGCGGAGGGCAAATAATGTCTGTTTTAATTAACAAAGATACCAAGGTAATCTGTCAAGGTTTCACTGGTGGTCAGGGTACTTTCCACTCTGAGCAGGCGATTGCTTATGGCACGCAAATGGTTGGTGGTGTTTCTCCTGGTAAAGGTGGTCAAACTCACCTAGGTCTTCCAGTATTTAACACTGTTAAAGATGCTGTAGCGGCAACAGGTGCAACTGCAACTGTTATTTACGTACCTGCACCATTTTGTAAAGATGCCATTCTTGAAGCAATCGATGCAGGCCTTGAGCTAATCGTTTGTATCACTGAAGGCATTCCTACACTTGATATGCTTCAAGTGAAAGTGAAGCTAGAAGAAACTGGCACACGTATGATCGGTCCTAACTGTCCAGGTGTTATCACTCCTGGTGAATGTAAGATTGGTATCATGCCTGGTCACATTCACAAACCAGGCAAAGTCGGTATTGTTTCTCGCAGCGGTACATTAACGTACGAAGCGGTTAAGCAAACGACTGACGAAGGTTTCGGCCAATCTACTTGTGTAGGTATCGGTGGTGACCCAATTCCTGGTACTAACTTCATCGACGTATTGGAAATGTTCCAAAACGATCCACAAACTGAAGCGATTGTTATGATCGGTGAAATTGGTGGTAATGCTGAAGAAGAAGCGGCTGAATATATCAAAGCACACGTAACTAAGCCTGTTGTATCTTACATTGCTGGTGTGACAGCACCAGAAGGTAAGCGCATGGGCCATGCTGGCGCAATTATCGCTGGTGGTAAAGGTACAGCTGCTGATAAATTTGCTGCTCTTGAAGCGGCTGGCGTAACTACTGTTCGCTCTTTAGCTGACATTGGTAAAGCATTACGTACTCGTACTGGTTGGTAATATCGTTACTTACTAGAAAAAAGGCGCTTAGGCGCCTTTTTTGTTGCGCATTTTTTGTGTAATTTTTTTAGGTTTAACAAGCTTAATGGATAAAAAATATTACTTTAAGGATGAATTTCATGAAACCAAAAGTCGCGCTATTTTTACAATAATCGTCTCGTCATTTGTTGTTCAGCCAGTATTGGTTTCGGAACATAATTTTAACGCTAATTCTGACAAAATTGAGCGTGTTTCGCAGGGATTACCGGGACATATTGGCGTGGCTGCACAGGAAATAGCATCACGGTTAATGACGATGAATCGCTTGTGATTGCCAATACCTATAAATTGCGGTTACCTTGTTAAATCGTGTTGAGAAAGGTCAGGTTAAGTTGTCTGATTTAATTGATGTCACACCTGATCTGATGGTTGCTGGTGATAATGCATGAGCTGAAGCCTTTATTCATTCCGGTTTAAAGTTATCTGTAGCAAACTTGATTGAATTGATGCTAACCGCCAGTGACAATACGGCGACCGATATATGTTTAACACTTGCTGGAGGGCGAGAAGCCGTAACCAAGATGTTGCGTCGTCTTGGTATAAATGACCAGCGAGTTGATCGCTACACGAGTGAAATATTAAGGGGTTTTATGGTTTAGCTTTTTAGCTGACAAGGTTATCTGTTGTCGCCAAAGCTGCTGCCAATGATTTTTCTCTTATTGTCACTATGGCTGATCGAAATATGGATTTCGAAAAGGCCTCTCATGATCAATCTACCGCAAAAGCCATTTGGTATTTATCTAATAATTAGCCACAGCAGGTATTTTATGGCTGCTGTAGAAATGCCAATATTTTCTTTAAAACGACTTTAGTTGGTATTAAGCTGCACAATACCTCATTAGTCTTCAAGTGAATGTTATCTGGATTTTTCGCGTTAGTTTAGTTCGGTCAAAATGTTTGTTCATAGCTATGTTCAATGGTGTCAGCGAACTAAAACGCTTTTATTTCAGCGTTCATCCACAGTCCAATTCACCCATTAATATACTTCGTAGCTCCAAATTTAACACAAGATTGAACGCAACTTAATCAGCTTTAAGTATTGTTATGTTCAATCGTCATTTCTCTAGCTGCGCTATAAGCACATTCCCATTCAGGATTAGATTCAATCATTGATACATTGCAAATTCGTAACATAAAACGAGCGTAGAAAGTAAACTCATTACATCAATGAATGTTTACATAACAGGTGCATCATGTCTGGATGCGAATTAACAGCCTAAATGAGTATTAAGTAATCGTATGAGAGTTTAAAAAGTAAATTATTCATAAAGTTAACTAAAAATAATCTAAAGTCGTTTTATAATATTGGGCTGTGACTTAACACATGTTAGATGTTGAAAAAGATCACAGATTTTCTCATAAAATAATAAAGGACTTTTTAATGAAAAGTACAACATATTGGGGTGTAGCAATTGCTTTAACTGCAATTCAAATCACTCTCCCTGAACAACAAGCTCATGCGCATGGTTGGACCGAATTTCCTGAGGCGAGACAATCAATCTGTTATGAGCAAGGTGGACTGTGGTCTGGGACACCACCAAATGCTGCCTGTGCGCAAGCTAAAGCGCAATCTGGTACTTATCCATTTGTGCAACGTAATGAGTTTGCCATCAATATTGCCGCACCTCATTACAATAATATGGACGCAGTTAAAGCGGCAGTGCCAGATGGCAGTTTATGTTATGCCAACGATCCACAAAAAAGTGGTATGGGTGCTGAACATTCTGAGTGGACGCGGACTAAAATGCAGCCAGGCACTTTTGAATTAGTGTTTAATGCCACGGCACCGCATAACCCTTCTTTCTGGCAATTTTATATCACTAAAGCCGGTGTTGATGTTTCTAAGCCTTTAAAATGGGATAACTTAACGCTTATCCAGGAATATGGCAACGTCGCTGTGGATAGCGACAAAAAATACCGCATGAATGTGACTATTCCAGCTAATCGTAATGGTGATGCAATTTTGTATACTCGCTGGCAACGTGATGATGCTGTTGGTGAGGGGTTTTATAACTGCAGTGATATTACCATTTCAGATGAAGGTGCTATCAACCCACCTGAGCCAGGCTTGCCTTATTTAGAGCAGGGTGATGCATTTATTCCAAGTGATATTGAGTTATCGACGCCTAAAATTGGCGAGTCGGTTAACTACACTGTATTTAATAAAGATGGGGTCGAGCATAGCCGATTTTCATTAACCATCACTCAAGAAAATATCACAGATTGGGATCGTTTATTGGCCTCGCAAGTTAATGGCTACTATGAAACCAATTTCGGTGGTCATGTGTTTATTGGTCGTTGGCATGCACAAATGAATCACTATATGTATTTCCGTGATGAATTACATAATAACTTCATTAACACTAAAAACAGTGAAGCATCTGGTCAGTTCAGTATTTCGCCACCTAATCAATATGTCGAAGCGGTTATAACACCTACCGTTTTGCAAGCGATTGAAAATGCTACAGTTAACTATGGCGATTATGTTGTGTTAACGCCAAAAGACAGTGTAGGCGATATCGATTCGGTATCGTGGAATCAAATAAGTGGCTCAGCTGTTGAAACTGAAATTGGTTCGAATAATGAATTGATGATTCACACTGGTTCACTTGATAATTCTGAGCATCAGTTGAGTTTTGAATTAACCATTTCAGCTCAAGATGAGCAAGACACAACTGTGTATAGTTTTACGGTTTTACCTACTCAGGTCGATCCTGGTCCGGGGCCAAGCCCAGAGCCTGGTTCAAATTGGGATCCTAAAGCGGTTTATACTGGTGGCGACAAGGTTGATCATAAAGGCAAAGAGTGGACCGCACAGTGGTGGACTCAAGGTGAAGAGCCTGGAACCACTGGCGAATGGGGAGTATGGCGTTAGATTGTTAAAGGTAGGATTGGTTATATAGGGTTATTTATGCAATTTGGTGAATGCTCATGAGATTCGATCAGATTTAGCTATAGCCCATCACTATCGATTTTCAATTGATATTGATGCAACCTAACACAATATACCTTAACTCTTTGCATGCTCGCTGGTTATCTTTTTTTTGCTAACTAGGGCTGTTGATTTTGCTGGTTGAGTTTAGTTCGAGTTAAAAATGTTTTTAGCCGAACCCTTCGGGCAGCGTTTGTGGGTCATTTGTACTGCGTTATCGACTTATTCTGTAGAATAACTACACCACAAAGTCTCTGGCTTGTACAAATTACCAATAATTTGCTGCAAAATAACCTTGAAAGATCAACAGCCCTAGCGAGTATGCAACGGGTTGTTTGAGGTTTAAAGTGATGTTTTGCTTATTATCTGAGCGTTAATGACCGTAGAGGTTTTACCTTCAAATAATGGTGGCTATTTACTTTGTCGCTAAGCTCTATTTGGCGTTCAAATAATGAAATAGACAGGAATGACAATGGCATTTAATGATATGTTTCGGCTTAGTGCCCATGCAGTGATAACGAACACCCAAGGGCAGGTATTACAGGTTAAAGCGACTTATGGTGATAAATGTTGGGGCTTACCTGGTGGTGCACTAGAGTTAGGCGAAACAATACACCAAGCGGTTAAACGCGAATGCTTGGAAGAATTAGGCTGCGATATTAACATTGATTATCTTTCAGGTGTTTATTATCACAGTGCTTATCAATCACAAGTGTTTATTTTTAAATGCACACTTGTTGAACCTTTTACCATTAAGCTAAGTAATGAACACAGTGAATATCAATATACTGATTTATTAGCCTTGTCAGCAGTGCAGTTGCACAGAGTCAAAGCTTGTATTGGGTTTGTTGGCGAAGTCGACAGCCGAGTATTTTAATTCGGATTAAATGTAAACAGCAAAAATAAATAGAGCCGAGGTTTGAATACGGCTCACTTGTTTACACTTAATGATGCTTATGGCGTATGTCTTGTTAAAAACCATGTTATTTAATTAGGTGTTGATCATGCCTTTTAACACAATATCATCGTAGGTTACGAACCCTTTGATATCGTTGTCTTCTAACACTGGCGCTTTATTGATGTCAAAACGCTCAAATAGTCTGGCGGTATAACGTACGTCCATATCGGCCGAGACAGAAAAAACCGGTTTGATCATAATTTCATATACGTTGGTGCGATCTGGTGACTTGTCTTTAGCCAACACTTTGCGTGCAATGTCACTCATCAAAACTAATCCGTATTCGTCATGTTCAGAACGCTTGTTTACCACTAACACTTTGACATTTTTAGCCAAAGCCACGGCAATAGCCTCTGAAACCGTAATTGTGCCTTCTACCATGGCGTAATCTTGGTTTAATACATCGCGGTTTCTGACAGGGGTTTTAGCGTTCATATCTGGTCCTCAATTTCTTTTGTCAGCTCTTGCACTTGATGGGCAACCCCAACAGCGTCTTCCACATCAATTTGAATGGCAATGCCACGGCCTTTGTTAGTGTCAAACTTACCCACTTTGGCGATCTTTTCCAAAATATGGCGTGACATGTGCTCTTCAACTAACCATAAAATGACATCTCGTTGTACATCTAATCCTAAGCCCATAAAGGTTTTTTTCTTAATTAGCCCTTCGCCGCGCGCGTGATTAATGACTGTTGCGCCAGTCGCACCGGCTTCACGGGCCGCATCTAAAATGTCATCGGTACAGTCGTCATCAACAAAGGCGACAATTAATTTAAAGCGCATCTGTATGCTCCTCTTGCTGCTTAGCAGCAGCTTTACGTTTAGAGATATATTCGACTATTTGGGCATAGGCCATCACGGAAATAATCGGAAATAAACTGGCAAAAGCAATAAGGCCAAAGCCATCAATTAAAGGGTTACGACCTTCTACATTGGTGGCTAAACCTAACCCTAGGGCGGCAACAAGCGGCACGGTAACGGTTGAGGTGGTGACTCCACCAGAGTCATATGCCAATGGAATTATCATTTTAGGGGCGTAAAAGGTTTGAATGACCACAATAATATAGCCGCCCATAATGTAGTAATGAATGGGATCACCTACCACAATACGAAAACAGCCTAAAGAAATCCCAAAGGCGACACCAATCGCCACCGAGATCCGTAAACCCTGAATACCTATGGTACCGCCGGATACTTCATTGGCTTTAATTGCCACGGCGATTAGGGATGGCTCGGCAATGGTGGTACTAAATCCAATGGCGGCAGCAAAAATATAAACCCATAAATAGTCTTGCCAAATAAAGGGGGTAAGTGAGCCATCAGGGTGTAAAAACTCTGGTGTGGTTAATTGGTTCGCCATGCTTTCGCCAATGGGAAATAATGCCAATTCAAGGCCGACTAAGAAAAACGTCAGCCCAATAATGACATATACAAAACCCAGCGCGACTTTACGCCAGTTAGGAATAGGGCGTTTTAGTACACCTAGTTGAAAACCAAATAAGATAACGGCAATGGGGACAACGTCTCTGGCTGTCAGTAATAAGGTTTCCAATAACTGATAAAACATCTTGGCTCCTTATAAAAAAATCATGCCGTAAACCATTACAAAAATCATCGGAGTAAGGCTAGCAAATGCAATTAATCCAAATCCATCAAGCATGGGGTTTCGTCCTTTAATGACGGTCGCTAAGCCAACACCCAGCGCGGTCACTAAAGGAACCGTAATGGTAGACGTGGTGACGCCGCCGGAATCGTAAGCGATACCTATGATGCTAGGTGGTGCGAATGAGGTGAGGATCATCACTAATACATAACCGCCAATAATGATGTAATGAATAGGCCAGCCTTTTAAAATACGAATTACGCCGAGTAAAATGGCTAATCCCACAGATATCGCTACCGTTAAGCGCAATCCCATGGCGTAATCATCTAATGATGTTTCATCATTAGCGATTGCACCTGATTCGGCCGCAACTTTTGCGGCCTCATTGGCAACCGCGGTTAGGGCCGGTTCAGCTAAGGTGGTACCAAAACCGAGCGAAAATGAAAATATGACCAACCAAAAAACACTGCCTTTTCGGGCGAGGGCTTCTGCAAGAGATTCCCCAATCGGAAATAACCCCATTTCAAGGCCGAACACGAAAAAGGTTAGTCCAAGGACAATAAACATTAAGCCAATTAAGATTGAGCCTAAATGATCGGGTGCTTGTTGTAAGATAAAAATTTCGAAAAAGCCAACAACTAAGATAATCGGCACCAAATCTTTAAAGCTACTGAACATTGAGGTTAAAAGCTTCAGCACTGCAGACATCTATCCTCCATAAAAATCAGTAAGTCATATTTTCAGTGTGCCTTAGTAATCAAGGAACTCAACAAATTGTTTACAAAAGTCACCATTTGTTTGATGTTAATCAATAAATGTGCAATTGCTGTGAGATAGGTAACTGTGTTTAGCATTCACATTGCAATCATTCAGGGTATGATAACTTTCAAGATTTAAAAGGAGTTTTGTGATGTGGAAAACATGTAATATTTTAATGTTAGTGTGTGTATTTGTGTTCAATAGCCCCGCTATGTGTGCTGATAATGACGTAAGTAACATCACGGTCAATCAGTCTGATGGTTATTTACAGGTGCTAAGGTTGAAAAATGGCATGTCAGTAGTGATTGAAGAAGGGCGTTTAGAACCGCGTTCCATTGGGAGTATTAGCGTAAAACTGTATCGTGATATAGACGTTGGTGACTTTGCCTCGGCGGTAACTTTTGTGCGTGATGGGACGATTATCAACACAGCACTCAAGGATAATCTTGATGCAGGTAGTGAGATTGCAATAACGACTCTCACAGCCGGTAGCGGCCAATTTCAGGCTATTCATAATGTTTGTGTAACGGGTGATGTTGTTGCAATATGTCAGGTCGCGCCATGAATAACGTCGTGATCGCTGGCGTGGGAATGACGCCGTTTTGTAAGCCTGGTCAGCATCAGCCTTATCGGGTTATGGCTGCCAAGGCGATAGCATTAGCTTTAGCAGATAGTGGTTTATCGGCAGGCAATATTCAGCAGGCTTTTGGTGCTTATATTTATGGTGACAGCACCTGCGCGCAACATGCGTTTTATGATGTGATCCAAAGTGGTATTCCAATCATTAATGTAAACAATAATTGCGCTAGTGGCTCTACCGCGTTGTATTTAGCCAGACAGGCCGTGTTATCGGGTGAAGTGGATTGTGCATTAGCGTTTGGCTTTGAAGAAATGCAACCCGGAGCTTTAGGCGCACATTGGCAGGACCGTGAAAGCCCATTTACCAGAATGGACCCGGTATTATCAACCTTCACTGCTCCCGATGGTCCGATTGCTTTGCGTGCTTTTGGCTCGGCGGGTAAGCATTACATGGATAAATACCATGTGTCTTCTAAGCTATTTGCTCTGGTGGCGGTCAAATCTCGCCGTCATGCTATTAATAACCCTAACGCGTTATTTAGAATGCCACTGTGCACTGATCAGGTGTTAGCAGATAAGGTCATATATGACGGGTATTTAACTCGCCTAATGGCATGTCCGCCGACTTGCGGCGCCGCCGCGGTGATAGTGTGTAGTGAGCGCTTTGCAAAACAGCACAACCTTGGGGCAGCGGTGAAAATTTTGGCTCAGTCTATGGCAACTGATACTCAGGTTTCATGGCAAGATCCTATCAATGCCGTTGGTAAGTCAATGACAATGATGGCCGCAGCGAACGTGTATAATACAGCGGGTATTGCACCACAAGATATTGATGTGATTGAATTACATGATTGTTTTACCCCAAATGAAGTGATCACCTACGAGGCATTAGGCTTGTGTGCTGAGGGCGAAGCGGAGCAGTTTATCAATGCGGGCAATAATACCTATGGTGGTCAATTTGTTATTGGGCCGTCAGGTGGACTTATGTCAAAAGGTCACCCAATCGGGGCGACAGGCATAGCACAATGTGCTGAACTTGTTTGGCATTTACGCGGTCAAGCAGGTGATCGTCAAGTACAAGGTGCTCGCTTAGCTTTACAACATAATCTGGGTTTAGGTGGGGCTGTTGTGGTGACTTTGTACGGTAAGTGATGTTATTGTATCTGATGTAACATCTTATCTTTTGAGTGCCAAGTATAGGTACTTTACACTGACAAAAAGAGAATGGAATCTATATGAAACATAAAACCTTCCAGTTTAATTCTAATACTATTACTGCAAACATCAAAATGTGTGTTTACGGCAGTGTTTTAGTGTCGAGCATGCTTTCGCCTATGGTGCAAGCAGATGATTTTTCATCAAGTTATCAAGCTTATCAGCAAGCCGTTGCCGCAAATGATAGTAAGCAAACATTAGTCTTCGCTCAGCAAGCTTATGATTTAGGAAAAGTCAGCTTTGGTGAAAACCACATCGATACAGCGAAGTTACTGATGAACCTTGCCAATGCGCAGCGTAATAGTGGTGATAAGGTTTCCGCAAGTCAGAATTACAACAAAGTGCTGGCCAGCTACCAGGCACATTATGGTGACGATAACATTGAAGTGTTAGATCCTATGTTGTTAGCTGCAGAGTCAACAATCAATGATAAAAAGGCCCAAGCACTGTTTGAAGATGCCATTGATGTGGCTAAGTCATTAAATGATCCTCTAGTGATAGCTGAAGTGTATACTGCGGCATTTAAACACTTATATAAAACCCCCGAATATAATCACACCATAAAAAACTATGGTTTAAAGGCGTATGACATTTACAGCCAACATCTTCCAGAGGATGCTATTATCCGCGTTGATGCCACTTACTTGGCCGCATCCATCCAGTTTGCTGAAAAACACTATGACACAGCAGAGCGCTTATTTCTTGAGGTGATAAAACAGTATCAAGCCCTTGATTATAGCCATCCATCAGAGTTACATGCCCACGCTGTGCTGGTTGAGTTGTACGAGAAACAAAATAATAGCCAACAAGCGACGGCACACTGTATTGCGATCGGTAAGATGAAACCTTGGTCGGATGATCAGGATCAAGTGCCCTTATTTAGACATCATCCAAATTATCCAAAATCCTATGCAAAAGACAGAAAATCGGGATGGGTTGATATGGTGTTTACCATTGATGCAAATGGCTTTGTGAAATCGGCATCGGTATTAGACTCAAAGGGCGGAAAACGTTTTGAAAAAGAATCGTTAGAGGCCATTCAAAAATGGCGCTATGCCCCTAAGTTTGTTGACGGGAATCCGGTTGAAGCCGAAGCCAAAGTGCGTCTAGATTTCACCATTGCTGATAGCTAAATTACCATGTAAACCGTGACTAGCGAGAACAGCATACACACTAAGCCAGCCTCAATAAGTCGCTGGCTTTTTTGTAGCTGATTTTTGCCTTGTTTCAATACGGTGATTAAATTTTGTTGGTTATAAATTCTGCATGTGAGCAGATCAGTTTGTGGATCGACTAATAATTGTAGATTATATTGTTTACCATTTTTCAATAAGATATCGTGATTGCTTAAAATGCCAAAGTTGAACTTTTGCGATACCACTTTACCATTAAGCAGTACTTTTTCTAAGCCGCACCAATTGCTGGCTTGTAACTCAAAATTGTCCTGATTTAAAAGATAACTGAACTTAATCATGGCATCGCTCCATTGCACTTTACTCTCCTAAAGGTGTATTAATCTAAGCAGAGTAATGTGACAGTTTCCAGTACCAAAATATGACGATTTTAAGAATATGGGCTAATTGATTGGTGGCTAAACGAAAAATATATTTATCTATTTTTTCTTGCAAAATGTCTGGCTATACACTTATTTGAGATTGCGGAGACTGACCTCTATTTAGTCGTTATCGCTATAGGCTCTTAGTAAGTCTTTCCAGGTGATAATGCCCACTAAAGTACCATTATCTAATACTGGCAAACTGCCAATGCCGTGCTCAAGAATGATTTCACAGGCTTGTTTTAAGGTGGTATGAGGTGCAACTGTGATTGGATTGTGACTCATGACTTGATGTACGCGTTTGTTGAGGGTTTCAGTGTCTCTAATCAGTTCAGCAGCAGTGCCGAGATTGGGGCTTAGTGCTTTCAAAAAATCACGATGGGATAAAATACCCTGTAAATTGTCATCTTCATCAATGGCTAACAAATGATGAAAGCTGACATTATCGAAAATGTGTTTAGCAACAGATAAACGATCATCAATTGAAATAGTGACAATTCGCTTGGTCATAATGTGGCTAACAAGTGTGATTGCTGCAGGCATATTTATCCTCTTTAACTCGGCATCTTCAGCTTTGCTTAGCCGCGTTATTAATTTATAGCAGATAAACTATATTACAACAACGAGTTAGCCACATTGTTAAGTCATTCAAGTCAATTTTAAGGGGTGAGGCCAAGGTATTTTTGTGCCTTATGGGGTTTGAGCTGATGAATATCCACTAAGACTAAACCATCAATACAATCACCAAATTCAGCATCAATGCCAAAATCAATAAACTGCACGCCCTGATCTTCACACAGCTCACCATATTGCTTAAATAGTGTCGGTACTGATACACCCATGTTTGCTAATGTCCTTTTAAGAATTTTAAAATTGTCAGCATAATTATCCCCGTTAAATAGGCGGTGTAATTGGTGTGACCGTTCATCAGTTATAAAAAACGCGTTATGTGATTTGGCTAAATCAACCTGGCTTGGAAATTGGTTTTGATAGAAATGGATGAGTAATTCTTTCGCAGGTTCAGGATAGCTGTTACTTATCGTCACTGGGCCAAACAAGTATCGATATTGTGGGTGTTTTGCCAAAAAGGCACCAATACCTTGCCAAAGGTATTCAAGGCTTCTGCGGCCCCAATATTTTGGTTGTACAAAGCTTCTGCCTAACTCTAATCCCTGTTCAAAATAGGGGGCGAAATTGGCATGGTAAGTGAACAAGGTTTCGCTATATAAGCCATTGGCTGTATTTTGCTGATGCATATGTTTGGCACTGACAAAACGATATGCGCCGACTATCTCTAAATCGTCTTTGTCCCATAACACTAGATGCCAATAATCATTGTCATATTTATCTATGTCTCTGTGTTTTCCCGTACCTTCACCCACAGCTCTGAAAGCGATTTCCCGTAAACGACCAATTTCACGCATAATCGCGCTACTTTTTTTATGCTGGTAAAGGTAGATCACTTTATTGTCAGAAGTGTGTCCCAATGGCTCACATAATTGTAATTCCTGTTGTAAGTTGGTTCGAGATTCTGGGTGAGCAACGGCATTTTGGGTACTAAATAAAGGTGGCCGGTTTTTACCAATACGGTAAAGGTGATTTTTGAGTAACTTCACCTGTGTTTTTAGCGGAAAGTCATTGTTGGCAACGGTTTCTTTAGCAATCAATTTACCAATTCGAACTGGCATCACTTGGTTGACTTGACGAAACATCTCTTTGACCAGTAATAGTGTCGCTAAGGGTTTATACAGCATCGATGCGCCATAGAATGTAGCCGAGTTTTTCGCATCAACAAACATCGGCAGTAACGGCGCATGGCAGGCTTTGGCCATTTTGACAAAACCCGTTTGCCAGAGTAGATCTGTCACACCGCTGGGGCGTAAACGTGACACTTCACCGGAGGGAAATATTAATAACGCCCCTTCAGATTTTAAATGCTGGTGGATATTGTCTAAATGCTGTTTTGGGGTGCCACCTGTCATGTTTCTTACCGGTAGCAAAATGGCATGTAATGGCTTAATGGCCATGAGTAATTCATTGGCGACGACTTTGATATCAGGTCGAACTTTACTGATTAACTTTATCAGTGCCAATGCATCAAGCGAGCCGATTGGATGGTTGGCATAAATGATCACACGACCGTCAATGGGGATATTTTCAATTTCATTGTTGGGAACGCTATAACTGAAATTAAAGCTGGCGAGCACCTGTTCAACAAAATCTACGCCGGTAAGATGTTGGTGCTGCTGAGCGATATCATTACACTGCTGTTCGTGCAGCAAGTAGCGAAGCATGGCTTTAGTGGGTTTAGCTAACCAGGGTTTATTGGCTAATAGTGGCAGGTTTTGTTCCACCATTTGGTCGACTGTAAACATCATTTGCCTTGATTTCATTATGCCACCTTCTGGTTTGGCTGTTGTAATGGCTGTTGTAATGGCTGAAATGTGGCTGTTGGTAGAGGCTGATCCGTTTCAACACGTTCAATGATATTAGGGATTTTGTTCTGCTCATCCCACTTTAATAACTGAAACTCGCCTAATAAGGTTTCAACCACCAAGGTGCAGTTTTCAACCCAATCTCCGTCATTTGCATAGATGATTTGCCGTTCACCACTGTGATGAATGGAAAGCTCTGGTTGGTGGATATGGCCACAAATGACCATGTCGACCTGCTGTTTATCGGCAAATCGAATGACCGCATCACGAAAACTATTTATGGCCTGCTGTGCTTTGTTTACGCGTAATTTGATGTAACTTGCCAATGACCAATAGGGGTATCCCAGTTGACTACGTACATGGTGTAGATTGCGATTTAGCCACAATAAGA
This sequence comes from Shewanella holmiensis, assembly GCF_025370255.1. Lineage (GTDB taxonomy): Bacteria > Pseudomonadota > Gammaproteobacteria > Enterobacterales > Shewanellaceae > Shewanella > Shewanella holmiensis. The sequence continues at coordinate 98,036 of NZ_JAMTCD010000006.1, read as the reverse complement.
CATCATATAAATGGTCTCCTAATTTGGCATAGGTGCGACTTACACACACTTCAGAATCAAATTGATCACCGTGTAACATTAAGCATCTTTTACCCAAGATTGATTGATGTACATAATCGGGTGCAATGGTGATCCCCCTAAAATGACTGTTAACATAGGCTTTAAATAACTCGTCGTGATTGCCTGGTATATAGAATACTTGGGTGCCGTTTTGGGCTAGTTCGAGTATTTTTGTCAACACGGCTTGATGGCTATCTGGCCAAAATACCCGTTTTTTTAATGCCCAAATATCGATAATATCGCCGACAAGATATAAATGCTGACAGTGAGTGTTATTCAAAAAATCTAATAAAAACTCAGCCTTACAATCGATACTTCCTAGGTGAACATCGGATAACCACACAGCATAAAAACCTTGTTGGCTATTTGATTCATGGGCTGTTTTTTTTGCTTTGGATAATGAAGAGGTTAAGGCGGGGGGCACATAGGTTGATGAATGCGCGTTAGCTTGAGTCGCTTGCTTGAATAGTGTGCTTATTTTATTCATTTATTTACTCTCTACCAAATAGCACTGTATTAAGTTAGCTTCAGCTTAATGGCGGAAATTGACTAAACGGTGACGGAAATATTGCAATTGGATGAATAATACGAGGGGGAATATTTACTGGTGGCATGTTGTTCGAGATCAAACGAATTTAGTGCGGTGAGTGTGGACTGGCTAGCTCTAAGGACGATGCACTGCAAAACAGTCTTGCAAGTTCAATCGACCCTATTGATGCTAGTAACAAAAAAGGGAAGCTAAGCTTCCCTTTTAAACGGTATAGTCTTGAACAATATAGTCTTTAAGATTATCGCGATGAACTATCGTGCAGCATCAATAATGGCTCTTGCCATTTCATCTGCCACAGAGCCTGTGGTGCGATTTTCTGCATCTGCGCGAGTAAAGATGGTCAGCAAGGTTTGATAGATTTGTTCTACCTTGGCAATAGATGCCGCTTTGTCGTAGTTATTTTCAAATGATACGTTAATAATACCACCGGCATTAATGACGTAATCTGGTGCATACAAAATGCCCATTTCTTTTAACTTTTCACCGTGACGCACTTCTGCCAGCTGGTTGTTGGCACAACCAGCAACAATCGTCGCTTTCAATAATGGCAGGGTAATATCGTTTAAGGTTGCCCCTAGCGCGCATGGTGCATACACATCAACATCTTGATTGTAGATATCTTGTGGTTCAACCACGGTTGCGCCAAATTCACTGGCAACACGATCTAACGATGCTTGATGAATATCGGTCACGACTAATTCAGCGCCTTCTTCATGCAAGTGCTTACAAAGGTAATATCCCACGTGTCCGACGCCTTGCACGGATACCTTAATGCCCTTAAGGCTATCAATACCACGTTGATGTTTTACCGCAGCTTTAATACCTAAATAAGTGCCTAAAGCGGTAAGAGGTGACGGGTCACCCGATTTGCCTTCTAATCCAGCAACATATGGCGTTTCGCGGTTTGCAATCATCATATCTGAAGTTGATACACCCACATCTTCGGCAGAATAGTATTTACCGCCTAAGCTATTAACGAAACGGCCAAATGCAAGAAATAATTTTTCACGATCTGTGGTTTTTGGATCAGCAATAATAACCGCTTTACCACCACCCATAGTTAAGCCTGCAAGGGCATTTTTATAGGTCATACCGCGCGACAGGCGCAATACATCGGTGAGCGCTTCATCGTCAGATTGATAATTCCACATTCTACAACCACCAACGGCAGGGCCTTTGTTGGTGTTATGCACTGCAATAATAGCTTTTAAGCCACTTTCTTTATCATGACAAAACACAACTTGTTCGTGCTCATCAAACGAGACATGATTAAATACAGCCACGTAAATTCTCCACTTGCTTTATGGTCGTGTGTTAGTTTTGACTAACACTTAATTATTAACGCTTTGGTTATTTATTCTGACGCTTAAGATAACAGTTATAACAACGCCAAAGTAGGGTAGATTAAGCTACCACACAGGCTTGGCGATACTTTATATCCTGTTCATATTAAATGTCGTAAATGAATCAAATTCGATATTTAGTATTGCAGCACGATAGCATTTAGCGATACTCTCAACAAAGCCTGATGACGTAATTTTTGTGATCAAGCTGGCAATTTTGCTTGCCACTTTACGTAAACGTAAAGTATTTTAGTGTTGAGTGTGAATTTCAGCATAATGGATGAATAAAAAATAACCCATGTATGCTTAATAACAATAAGATAGGAAGTGTTATGGCTGATGAAGTAGTTGAACAGGTTGCAGAGCCTGCTGTTGATCAAGAAGCATTAAGACAGCAATGGGTAAAAACACAATTCCAAAAAGCAAATCGTTTTCTCGCGGAAAAAGGCGTGATCCCTAATAAGGTTTTTGCAGATGAAAGTCGTTATCTTGCGCCATACCTTGCGATTTGGAAAATGGACTCAAAACAGCCTACCAAACAAACATTTTGGGTCATGTCAGGTGATTTACCGTCTGACTATGTTGATGTAAAAGTTGCACAAACTGCTCGTGATGCACTGCGTCACTTTTCAATGATGTGGCAACTTAAAGCTGAAAACCTTCATAAATCTGGCGCAACACGCGATGCGACTCAGTTGAAGTTTGCTAATTTGTTAGTTTCACGCGCAGAAAGCTTATACAAAATGCATGAAGATGAAAAACTCTGGTCTTAAACCTCATTTCATTCTGGCTAAATAAAAAAGGCACATAATGTGCCTTTTTTATTGTTCCCGCGAGTGGATGTTATTCAGCCAGGTAATATAACCCTTGATTGATTAGCTCAACTAGCAGTTGCCCAATAGATGCGTTTGCCAATAAATCAGTGGCGTTTTCGCTATCTAAAGTCATTGTGTTGGCTAACAGGATTAGCTGTGCTTCTGTAACATCTTCAAGTGGGTATACTTCGCCATTAATAAATAAACGACATTGTTGGTCGTTCTCTAAACGCAACACTTTTAACCCGCCGATGCGCGCAATAATGGCATTGTCTTGTACCATTTCTTGTAATTCTTCGAGTGTGACAGGTTCTTCACCTTCACAAATATCGAGTTCAAAACGGTTTTGACTTAATAATTTACCAAGCATGGTTTGATATTTTTCAGGTTGAGTGGCTAGCTCTGCCAATAACTGCATAATACCTTGCTGCTGAGTTTGACTTACCACACCTGGATCTGTTGCCTCAGACTTTGAGGTGAAACGTTTGTGACCGCTGTTATTATCAATCAGCGAATCTGCAAGTTGAGTTAGCAGTTCTTGCTGGCTAGGGGCTCTAAAGCCAATTGAATAGCTTAAGGCTAGAGACAATGTCTCGCCACAGTGTGGATAACCTGGTGGGATATATAACACGTCACCCTTTTTTAATACAACGTCGATAATAGGTTCAAAATCGTCCACTAATGGCGATGTAGCATCACCACCGCGACGTTGATGATTGCCTTTGTCGCCCACTTTCCAGCGACGTTCACCTTCACCTTGAATAATAAACACATCATAATTATCAATGTGTGGGCCTACGCCGCCTTCTGGTGTGGCAAATGACACCATTAAGTCGTCAAAGCGCCAATCGGGTAAAAAACGAAATGCATCAACCAATGGTTGAGAGTCTGGATACCAGTGATTTACCGCTTGCACTAATAGTTGCCATTTCGTTTCACCATAAGCATCGTAATCTTCAAAGGGGCCTTGGATAACGTCCCATTGATTGTCTTTAGTGACAACAATACGCGATGAAATTTCTTCTTCGCAAGCAAGACCAGCTAATTCATCTGCGGCAATTGGGTCAACAAAGTCAGCGAAGGCTTGTGTGAGTACCACAGGGGTTTGTTGCCAGTGCTGCTTAATGAAGGCTTGGGTGTCAAAAGTTAATTGATACATGGTCTTACTCTCTGTACGTTGTGAAAGCAGTGTAAAAGAAAAGCGGCAACTCGAATGTCGAGCTGCCGCTAAATTAAGTGAGGCTTTTTATCCTCAGCTGACAAATTATTTTAATTCGTCAACAAATGCCTCTGCACGGCCAATGTAGTTAGCTGGTGTCATTTTTTTAAGTTCAACTTTAACGTCAGCGGGTAACTCAAGTCCGTCAATAAATACCGCTAACTGTTGTGCATCAATACGTTTACCACGTGTTAACTCTTTTAGTTTTTCGTATGGTTTTTCAATACCGTAACGACGCATTACCGTTTGAACGGGCTCTGCTAACACTTCCCAGTTTACGTCTAATTCAGCACGTAAATGCGCTTCGTTAACTTCTAATTTGCTGATCCCTTTTAGGGTAGCTTGGTAAGCAATTAATGAATGAGCAATACCAACACCTAAATTGCGTAATACGGTAGAGTCAGTTAAATCACGTTGCCAGCGAGAAACTGGCAATTTAGCGGCTAAATGCTGCATAAGCGCATTGGCGATGCCTAAGTTACCTTCTGAGTTTTCAAAGTCGATTGGGTTAACTTTATGCGGCATGGTTGAAGAGCCAATTTCGCCAGCAATAGTGCGTTGTTTGAAGTGACCTAACGCAATGTAACCCCAAATGTCACGATCGAAATCGATTAAGATGGTGTTGAAACGTGCCATAGCATCAAATAATTCTGCAATGTAATCATGCGGCTCAATTTGTGTTGTGTAAGCGTTCCAGTTAATGCCTAGGCTTGTCACAAAACGCTGTGACAACGCGTGCCAATCAACCTCAGGGTAAGCAGATATGTGAGCATTGTAGTTACCCACAGCTCCATTGATTTTACCCATAATTTCAACAGCTTGAATTTGCTTCAGTTGGCGTTCTAAACGTACAACCACGTTAGCCATTTCTTTGCCTAAGGTACTTGGTGAAGCAGGTTGACCATGAGTACGTGACATTAATGGCACAGTTTTATTGTCATGGGCTAACTTCTTGATTGCATCAACGATTTGTTGACACTGTGGCACAACAACGAGTTCACGAGCTTCTTTAAGCATTAGGCCGTGTGATAGGTTGTTAATGTCTTCTGAAGTACAGGCAAAGTGAACAAATTCATCGATTGCGACTAACTCTGGGTTGTTGGCAATTTTTTCTTTGATGAAGTATTCGACCGCTTTCACGTCATGGTTAGTGGTGCTTTCAATGGTTTTAACACGTAGTGCGTCTTGCTCACTGAAGTTATCTTTAATGCTATCTAATAATGCTAATGCTGACTCGCTAAACGGTGGTACTTCTTCAATTTCTGGGCAGCTAGATAATAATTTTAACCAGTTAATCTCAACTTGTACGCGGTACTTAGTAAGACCGAACTCGCTGAAAATCCCTCTTAATGACGCGGTTTTACTACCATAACGACCGTCTACCGGAGAGATAGCAGTTAGTGCGGAAAGATCCATTTGAAGCTCCTTGGTGAACTTTTATTGTAGGGTGATTCGATTATTTATTTTTGTTGGCTTTTAACAGCCGTATCAAATATCGCTTTTCGTGCAAAGACTAAATGGCGACGTTTGCCACCTAATTGACGCCATAACACGGCGCTGCGCATAGCTGATAGTAGCAATGCGCGAATTTTGTTTTGCACGTTAGTTTGTTTTAAAAATGCTGGATTACCTGATATCTGAAGTTTAGGGCCAAGAGCACTAATCACATCACTGTAAATGCTAGCTAGATTTGCGAGCACTTGTTCATCGGTAATCGAAAAATGGGCTAACTGACGATGCACCTGATTAATGCGTTCAGCCAACATGCCTAAACCGTTAGGTGAGCGAGACAGTTTGCGCTCTAATGCCAATACACCAACTAAATAACGGGTGGTTTCGACATCTTTGTTACTGCCATCGCCAAGTTGATTTTGGATAAGCTGGTAGCCTTTATCCAATATTTCTTTGTTTGGATAAACATCAGCGGTGCTTTCAGGGTTAGTGACTAAAATGGTATTCAAGCTAGCCGCTAACGCTTGTTCGTCACTTTCACCATGACGGGCGATGTATTGCACTTGTCCGATGGCCTGTAAAATGCCAGCAAATGCCATGGTGCGTTCATATAAGATATTGTCAGTCACGATGTGGCTTACCTATCCTCTGATTAACGTATCGATGATCCCGCCGCCTAAGCAAACTTCACCATCATAAAAAACTGCCGATTGCCCAGGCGTGACGGCGGCAACAGGTTCATCAAAGAACACTTCAATGGTGTCTTCATTGATATGTTTAATTTTGCATTGTACATCACGTTGACGGTATCGGGTTTTGACGCTTATGTGTTCAGCATCCGCAGGCCCTTTACGGTCAACCCAATCTAATTGTTTTACGCTCATGCCAACAGACATTAATCGCGGGTGATTACCGCCTTGGGCAACCACTAATACATTGCGGTCTAAGTCTTTATCAACGACATACCATGGGTCTTCGTTGCTATTCTTTAAACCGCCGATACCTAAGCCTTTACGTTGACCTAATGTATGGTACATCAAACCTTGGTGCGTACCGATCACTTCACCTTCAGCGGTTTCAATATCGCCAGGCATAGCAGGTAAGTAGGTGGCTAAAAAGTCGGTAAATTTGCGTTCACCAATGAAACAAATACCCGTACTGTCTTTTTTATCATGGGTAATGAGTCCCATTTGTTTTGCGATATCACGTACTTGATGCTTTTCAAGTTCGCCAACAGGGAATAAGCTTCGCGCCACTTGCTCATGGCTTAGTGTGTATAGAAAATAGCTTTGATCTTTGTTGTTATCGACTCCGCGTAACATTTGAGTGCTGCCATCAGCATTGTCACGACGACGAACATAATGGCCCATTGCAATAAAGTCAGCGTCTAATATTTCATCAGCGAATTCTAAAAAAGCTTTGAACTTGATTTCTTTGTTACACATGATATCGGGGTTAGGGGTACGACCTGCTTTGTATTCAGCGAGGAAATACTCAAAAACGTTATCCCAGTATTCAGAGGCAAAATTGACGGTATGCAGTTTTATGCCTAGCTTGTCGCAAACCGCTTGTGCATCTTTTAAATCTTCACTCGCAGCGCAATATTCATCCGTGTCATCTTCTTCCCAGTTTTTCATAAATAGACCTTCAACTTCATAGCCTTGCTGCATTAGCAGATAAGCTGAAACTGAAGAATCTACACCGCCAGACATGCCAACGATGACTTTTTTACCATTAGTGGGTGTGATTGATGTCATAGATCCTATAAACCGTTCTGTATACCTATGAAAAGCCAAAATTCGACGTTTCAAGAGAGAAATTATGTGTAAATTCTGCGGCGCGTATTCTATCACGCATTCGCTTTAGGGGCTATCTTGGGACGGTAATTGTTGAATTCAATGACAGACCGATTATAAATAGTCTGAATTTAACAGCCGAACCGAATAATGTTTACCTTGTTGCTTAATAAAATCATCAATAGATTTAAGCACTAACGGGCTTCGCATTTGATCAGCTTTTTTCGCTATTTGCTCTCTGCTAAACCAATGGGTTCGAGTAATTGCAGGATCAAGTGGCTCGCATTTTACTTGAATGGGTAATTCTGCACAAAAAGTGAAACGTACAAATGCCAACTCAGGGCTGGCGGTAAATTGATAAATGCCTACCAATGAAAACGGAGTAATGATTAAGCCCGTTTCCTCTAGTATTTCACGTTTGCATGCCTCAATGATCGATTCGTCGGCTTCAAGATGACCCGCGGGTTGGTTATAACGCACTTCACCGTCGATGAGCTCTTCTACCAGTAAAAATTTACCGGCACAGTGAATGATAGTGGCAACCGTGGTATTGGGTTTATAGCGTTCACTCATTGCATTAACTCTTGGCGGATGCAGTTTGATTAATCACTTGGTATTCACCATTGGCTAAGTTATCGAGACTCCATTGACCTATTTTGTAACGGATTAATCTGAGTGTGGGATAGCCAACATGCGCCGTCATTCGTCTGACTTGACGGTTTTTGCCTTCACATATTTGAATTTCTAACCAGCTGGTTGGAATGGATTTTCGTTCCCTTACAGCTGGCGTACGTGGCCAAATGTTAGGTGTAGGCATTACACGTACTTTGGCTGGCAAGGTTTTACCGTCTTTTAATACAACACCTTGCTGAAGCGATTCAATCGCTTGTTGAGTCGGTTCACCTTCAACCTGCACCCAATAAGTTTTGAAGGTTTTCTGATTTGGTTGAGTGAGCTTAGCCTGTAATTGACCGTCATTGGTCAGCAGCAATAAACCTTCACTGTCTCTGTCGAGTCTTCCTGCGGCATAAACATCGGGTATGGCGATAAAATCTTTTAACGTTTTTCTGCCAGCTTCATCGGTAAATTGGCATAACACATCAAATGGCTTATTAAATAGCACGATGACGGGATTGGCTGTTCGAGGTTTTTTAGGTGACGATTTATTGGCCAATGATTTATTCGGCGATGCTTTCGACGAGCGCATAGCTGCATTCTTAGCAAGGCTTTTATTAAAACGTGCTTTAAATGATTGGTTTTTTACAGGGGTTGCCATAGTGAAAGCTTGATGCCTTTGCGTTCAGTTATGCCACCGTCCTGAATAAGATTGAAACTTCCAAGCTGGAAACTTTTCACTAATGAATCAGGTTGGCATAAAAAATTTACGTTAAATATGCGTAAAAAGGGTTAAAAAATCGGAACAACGACCAGTTTACTGCTTATTCGCCATAAGTGGAATTTGAATATTATTCAGAATGCTCTATGATGTTGGCCTGAAAATTGTGATCTGTACCTAATTTTTTCTTAAATTGGCTTGTAGAGATATATTTAACTAGCTGATTTTTCATTGTTTCAAGTAAAACAATGAAGGAAGTATTAATAAAAATAAAAAATGGGATAGGGGATTTCACAAATGTTACCGCATCAAAACCTCACTTGAGGCATGTGGCAAACAACGTTTCATCACAGCAAACAGATAATCATCTTGCTTGATGACATCATCGTGAAATCGTCAACATATCCGCACCAAATATTCTAATAAATTATTAATTTACAATAATGTAGGAAAAACCATGAAAGATAACTCTCCAACGATTATTTATACTGAAACGGACGAAGCGCCAGCATTAGCAACACTTTCTCTGTTACCTATTATTCGTACCTTTACAAATGCTGCGGGCGTTAAAGTTGAAACACGTGACATTTCTTTGTCTGGCCGTGTGATTGCAAACTTCCCTGAAAAATTAACAGCAGAGCAAAAAATTGCTGATGCATTAACTGAACTCGGTGAACTTGCTAATCTTCCTGAAGCTAACATTATTAAATTACCTAATATCAGTGCTTCAATTCCTCAATTAAAAGCGTGTATTGCTGAACTTCAAGCGCAAGGTTATGACGTCCCTAACTACCCGGATGAGCCAAAAACTGACGCAGAAAAAGAAATTCAATCACGTTATGATAAAATCAAAGGCAGTGCGGTAAACCCTGTATTACGTGAAGGTAACTCTGATCGTCGTGCGCCAACGTCTGTGAAAAACTATGCTAAGAAAAACCCACACTCAATGGGCAAATGGGCGAGTGATTCTAAGTCACACGTTGCGCATATGTCAGAAGGCGACTTCTACGGTAGCGAACAGTCAGTGACTTTAGCTGCAGCCGATAAGGTTAGCATCGTATTAGTGAAAGCTGATGGCAGCGAGCAAGTATTAAAAGCAGGTTTAGCCTTATTAGCTGACGAAGTGATTGATACTGCTGTGATGAGCAAAAAAGCCCTTGTTGATTTCTATACTCGTGAAATTGAAGCGGCTAAATCAGAAGATGTTTTATTATCGCTTCACTTAAAAGCGACCATGATGAAAGTGTCTGACCCAATTCTTTTTGGTCATGCAGTAAAAGTATTCTTCAAAGACGTATTCGACAAGCACAGCGCATTATTTGCTGAGCTAGGCGTTGATGTTAACAATGGTTTTGGTGATGTATATGCCAAAATTAAATCATTACCAGATGCACAACGTGCTGAAGTTGAAGCCGATATTGCAGCTGTTTATGCCGCTCGCCCAGCGCTTGCTATGGTTGATTCAGACAAAGGTATCACCAACTTACACGTGCCTAGCGACATCATTATTGATGCTTCTATGCCTGCAGCAATTCGCTCTTCTGGCCAAATGTGGGGCCCTGATGGCCAATTGAAAGACACTAAAGCCATGATCCCAGATCGTTGCTATGCAGGTGTTTATCAAGAGACCATCGCATTCTGTAAAGCTAACGGTGCTTTCAATCCAACGACGATGGGCAGTGTACCAAACGTGGGTTTGATGGCTCAAAAAGCTGAAGAATACGGTAGCCACGATAAGACATTTGAAATCAAAGCAGCGGGTACCGTCAAGGTTATTAACCAAGCGGGTGATGTGTTAATGACTCACGCTGTTGAAGCTGGCGATATTTACCGTATGTGTCAGGTGAAAGATGCGCCAATTCGTGACTGGGTAAAACTTGCAGTTAAACGTTCACGTTTAAGTAATACTCCAGCGGTATTCTGGTTAGACAGTAATCGTGCACATGATGCTGAATTAATCAAAAAAGTGAACACATATTTAGCCGATCATGACACTGCAGGATTAGATATCCGCATCATGTCACCGGTTGATGCTACACGTTTCACCTTAGACCGTATCATCAAAGGTGAAGACACTATTTCTGTTACTGGTAACGTGTTACGTGACTATTTAACCGACTTGTTCCCAATTCTTGAGCTAGGTACAAGTGCTAAAATGCTCTCAATCGTACCTCTAATGAATGGTGGCGGATTATTCGAAACAGGTGCAGGCGGTTCAGCACCTAAGCACGTTCAACAAGTTGAAAAAGAAAACCACTTACGTTGGGATTCTTTAGGCGAGTTCTTAGCACTTGCAGCATCTTTAGAACACCTAAGCCAAACGACAGGCAATACTCAAGCACAAGTGCTCGCAGATGCGCTTGATGTCGCTATCGGCCAGTTCCTTGATAGCAACAAGTCTCCTTCACGCCGTGTGGGTGAGTTAGACAACCGTGGATCGCACTTCTTCTTAGCACTTTACTGGGCCCAAGCCCTTGCAGCGCAGACATCTGATCCAGAATTAGCCGCGAAGTTTACAAAACTAGCGACTGATTTATTATCGAATGAAGCTGTTATTGTGGCTGAGTTAAATGCAGCACAGGGGCCAGCGGTAGATTTAGGTGGTTACTACCGCTTAGATGCAGCTAAAGCTGAAAAAGCAATGCGCCCAAGTAAAACCTTAAATAGCTTTATCGTGGCATAAGTCACTTTTTAGCCAATAAAAAACGCGCCTGAATGGCGCGTTTTTGTTTTTTTAGCATTTATTTTGGTTAAATAAAAAGACAGGGATTAAAATCCCTGTCTTTTTGCTTTATAGTTTCACCTAACTAATTAGTTGGTGAAATGGCTGATGCATGCATCCCTTTAGGGCCTGCTTCTACCTCAAAAGAAACTGGTTGTCCCGCCTTTAGCGTTCGATAACCTTCCATTTCTATGGTTGAATAATGTGCAAAAACATCCTCGCCACCCTGATCTGGGCAAATAAACCCGAATCCTTTGGCGTTGTTGAACCATTTTACAGTTCCGCTTGCCATACTTCCACTTCCTTCTTTTGTCTACTTACCAGTAAGATAGTAAAACTTATTATTCAGCGGTCTTGAATTGCCGCCTGACAAACAGAATGAAATTTGTACGAAAAGAAGTCAAGCATAAATTAACAAAAAGACAACATTTAATTAATTTAATATTATCATGTGGTCGGCATTGAAATGAGAGGCTAGTATTAGAGCATGGCTAAAATAGGCAGCATTGAAAAAACGGAAGAAAAAGTTGAATCAGACCTACAAAGACCCAACTTATATAAAGTGGTTCTGAATAACGATGATTACACTCCAATGGATTTTGTAGTGGAAGTACTACAACGTTTCTTCGATAAGAATGAGCAACAGGCCGTGGATATTATGTTGGCCATTCACCACAAAGGGAAAGGTTTATGCGGTGTGTATCCATTTGGCATTGCAGAAACTAAAGTTTTACAAGTAAATCAATTTGCAAGAGAAAACCAACATCCGTTACTGTGTAGTTTAGAGAAAGAATAATCTTACTCTGCTGTTTGTGGTTAATTTAGGGGGTGCTTATGCTGAACAAAGACTTAGAGGTCACTTTGAACCTAGCGTTTCAGCAAGCTAGAGATTCGCGTCATGAATACATGACGGTAGAACATTTATTATTAGCGTTATTAGATAACCCTGCAGCTTACGAGGCATTAATGGCTTGTGGAGCAGATATTAATAAATTGCGTGAAGAAGTACATAATTTCATTCAACAAACCACGCCAATTATTGCAGAAAGCAGCGAAGACAAAGAAACTCAACCGACATTAGGATTTCAGCGTGTGCTTCAGCGCGCCGTCTTTCATGTTCAATCATCAGGCCGCAATGAAGTTACAGGCGCTAATGTGCTAGTGGCTATTTTCAGCGAGCAAGAATCACAAGCTGTTTATTTGTTACGCCGCTGTGAAATTACCCGATTAGATGTGGTTAACTTTATTTCCCATGGTTTTTCGAAAGATGAAGATAAAGCGGACGACAGTGACAATTCAAATATCGATGATCCAACCGATGCACCTGAAGAGCGGAGTATGTTGTCGCAATTCGCGGCTAATTTGAATCAGCTTTCAAAAGACGGAGTGATCGATCCATTAATCGGTCGTGATGCAGAGGTTGAGCGTGCGGTACAAACCTTGTGTCGTCGTCGTAAAAATAACCCACTGCTAGTGGGCGAGGCAGGTGTGGGTAAAACCGCAATTGCTGAAGGTTTGGCTTATCGCATCGTTAATGGTCAAGTGCCTGATGTCATGGCCGATGCTACTGTGTATTCACTTGATATGGGATCCTTGTTAGCCGGAACAAAATACCGCGGGGATTTTGAAAAAAGGTTTAAAAGTTTATTAAAAGAACTCGCGGCCGATGAACACGCCATTTTATTTATCGATGAGATCCACACCATCATTGGTGCTGGTGCGGCGTCCGGCGGGGTAATGGATGCCTCAAACCTACTTAAACCATTGTTGTCGAGTGGTAAATTACGTTGTATGGGCTCTACGACATTCCAGGAATACCAAAGTATTTTTGAAAAAGATCGTGCCTTGGCTCGTCGCTTCCAAAAAATTGATGTGAATGAGCCTTCAGTTGCTGAAACCACTAAAATTTTGATGGGATTAAAGTCGAAGTACGAAGAGTACCATGGTGTGCGTTATACACAGGCGGCTATCAGCAGTGCAGCCATTTTGTCAGCCAAACACATTAATGATCGCCATTTACCCGACAAAGCCATTGATGTGATTGATGAAGCGGGTGCGAGAATGGTGATGATGCCTGCCAGTAAGCGCAAGAAAACCATCGGTCAGGCTGAAATTGAATCCATTATTGCTAAATTAGCCCGCATTCCGGAAAAATCGGTGTCGTCGTCTGACAAGGATTTACTGAAAAACCTTGAACGTAACCTTAAGATGGTTGTATTCGGTCAAGACAAAGCGATTGAGAGCTTGTCAGCCGCCATTAGATTGTCTCGCAGTGGCTTAGGTAGCGATAAGAAGCCCGTGGGTAGTTTCTTATTTGCAGGGCCAACAGGTGTGGGTAAAACCGAAGTCACTAATCAGTTAGCCGCGGCATTAAGTTTAAAGTTAATTCGTTTTGATATGTCTGAGTATATGGAGCGTCATGCCGTTTCTCGTCTTATTGGCGCACCTCCAGGTTATGTCGGGTATGATCAAGGCGGTCAATTAACCGATGCCGTGATTAAAAACCCTCATTGCGTGGTGTTATTGGACGAAATTGAAAAAGCGCATCCTGAAGTTTATAACTTGCTGTTGCAGGTTATGGACCATGGTACGTTAACGGATAATAACGGTCGCAAAGCAGATTTTCGCAATGTGACCTTAGTGATGACCACCAATGCGGGGGTGCAGGAAACCATTCGTAAGTCGATAGGCTTCCAGCAACAAGATCACACTCAAGATGCGATGGCAGAAATTAATAAAGTATTTTCGCCAGAGTTTCGTAATCGCTTAGATTCAATCGTCTGGTTTAACCATTTGGATATGACAGTAATTGCCAAAGTGGTTGATAAGTTCTTAGTTGAGCTGCAAGCGCAATTAGATGATAAGCGTGTGGTGCTAGAGGTGAGTGATGAGGCGCGTACCTTATTAGCTGAGAAAGGATATGACAAAAACATGGGCGCTCGACCTATGAGCCGTGTGGTGACTGAATTGATTAAACGTCCATTAGCGGATGAGATTTTATTCGGCAAACTCGAAGCCGGTGGTATTGCACATATTGACGTTAAAAATGGTGAAATTCACATTGAATGTGAAACACCGGAAAAAGTGTCTTAACTGAAATGTGTTAGTGAAAAAAGATGGCATAAGCCATCTTTTTTTATGCTGTAAATTAAAGAGTGCGATTGCGAAAAAATCACGATAAGGCAGACCGCGATGGGATTAACGCGCGTGCAACTTTAACAATTGAGCATAAAAATTAGTTATAAAAAAACCGACATCTGAGTCGGTTTTTTTCATACGAAAACTATAATCATTAACGTGCGCGGAAGACGATACGTCCTTTAGATAAATCATAAGGAGTCAACTGAACAGTGACTTTGTCACCCGTTAAAATACGGATGTAGTTTTTGCGCATTTTGCCAGAAATGTGGGCTATCACCACATGTCCATTTTCAAGCTCTACGCGGAACATTGTGTTTGGCAAGGTCTCAAGGATAGTGCCTTGCATTTCAATGTTGTCTTCTTTCGCCATTAATAAATTATCCCATTAGCCTTCAAATATGAAAATCGGGCGTATCATGCCGCAAAATCGCCTTGCTGTAAAGGCCGTTAACACGAAAGAGGGTGAAGTTGTTCACCATTTTGCCAACCTTCCGCGGTTAAAATTTGATATGGACGATACTGTCGCTTGTAAGACATTTTTCGGTTTTCATCGATTTGATAGCCTAGATAGACGAAGTGTTTTCCTAATGATTTTGCCAATTGGCATTGAATCAAAATCATTAACGATCCTAATGAATGTTTTTCATATTCGGGGTCGAAATAGCTGTATATGGCCGATAGGCTATGGGTCAGGTTGTCGGTAACGGCAACACCAATCAGTTTATCTGCATCATAAAGTTCGATAAAAGTGGGCGGTAGCCAGTCACAAAGTAAAAAGTCATCAAACTGTGATTGGCTTGGGGGAAACATAGGTCCATCGTGATGCCGAGCATTGATATAACGTGTATAAAGAGCGTAATGTTCAAGTGTTGTTTTTGTCACCACTTTCCAATGCAAAAGTTGGTTATTTCGTAATGTTCGCTTCTGCCTTTTAGACAACTTAAAGCTGTGAACGGGTACTCTTATCGATTGGCAAGCCTGACATTGTGGACAACGTGGTTTGTAAATGGCATTACCATTGCGCCTAAATCCCATGGATAACAATTGTTCGAATAGTTGGGCATCCAATTGTTCTTCTTGAATCACCAGGAGCTGTTCTTGGTTACCTTCAATGTAGCTGCAATCGAATGGCTTACTGATACCAACAGATATGGATTTAGAGTTCAAATTTTACCTCTTGCTTTAGCCACATTTCGGGGGCAACAAGGTTAGTGCGCTTTTGCCTTAAAATCGACAAAAATGATGCTCGAGTAATGGCTTTAGCCCCTAAGTTGACTAAATGCGGATTGATAAGCTGCGCATCAATTAAAGCAAAGTCATGTTTTGCTAGATGCTGGTTTAATAGGGTAAATGCAGCTTTGGATGCATTTGTTTGTCGATGAAACATGGATTCCCCGCAAAATATATTGCCTACCGGAATGCCGTATAAACCGCCGACTAATCTGTCCTCATCCCACACTTCAAATGAATGTGCAAAACCTTGTAAATGCAGTTCGTAATATGCCATTTGGATTTGTGGTGTGATCCAGGTGCCTTGCTGATAGGATCTAGGTTGAGCGCAACCTGCCATGACATCTAAAAAGGCATGGTTAATGGTGTATTTCCAAGTTGCATGCTTGAGTGTTTTTCTTAAACTTCTGCTGCCAAAGTTTAATTTGGGTACAAAAACAGCCCTGGGACTTGGTGACCACCAAAGTATTGGGTCTTCTGCGTTGAACCATGGAAAAATACCGTGATAATAAGCCTCTAGCAGTCTTGCTGGAGATAAATCACCGCCAACAGCAAGTAAGCCGTTGGGTTCCGCTAACGCCTCTTCAGGAGCGGGAAAGTTGATTAAATCATTTAAATAAGACAGTGAATTCACAATTGATTATAGTTAGCATATAAACCTTATTATTAAGTTAGCGGAAAAAGTCTATGTTGAACATCTTAGGTCGTAAATTTACTGCTTTTTTATTGATAATATTATGCTTGGGCAGTGTAAACCTGCCTGCACGGGCTGCCTATGATAGGAACCAAGCGGTCCCAGTTGAAAAGGTCTTATATGGCCATGTTGAGTCGGTCAAAAACATCACCGAAAAGCAATTGGTTGAAGACAAAAACCAAGGCTGGCGGACATTTGGTGGCGCATTGGTTGGTGGCGTCATCGGCCATCAATTTGGCGGCGGGTCGGGACAAGATGTTGCCACTGTACTTGGGGCGCTGTTAGGTGGTGGCATTGCGAATCAATATGGTAATCAACAATATTATCTTGAGTACAAATTAGTTGAAATGATGATCAAACAAGAAGATGGTACACAGGTTATGATCATTCAAGATGTTGATCCTGGCATGACGTTTAATGCCGGTGATGAAGTCAGAGTGGTTTATTTACAAGGTTATGTCCGAGTGGATTTAGCGATGTAACCTGAACTCGAGTCTAGAGATTGACTGACCATCATCAGCGATTATTTTTAATGGCAACTAGTCACATTAAGCGTTAATAACTGGTCTATTACAGGTCAATTCAACGCCGTTAGCGTTGAGAGTCGCTGCTGATGATAGAGTAACTAGAACCTAGGTTATGTTCGTTTCGTCGCAACAAAAAAAGGCGCATTAAGCGCCTTTTTTGTTAGGGTTTACACCAATTTAAAAACCACGTGGCAGGGTATTTTTACCTTTCGTGTTTTCAAGTTTTGCTCGCCATAATTCTTTTGGACTTAAGCCTGAACCTTTACTTGATTGAGTTGACTTTGCCGAAGCAGAAGGCGTTTTTTTAGCGGCAGCTGGTTTTGCTTTTGTCACAGATGCTTTTTTAGCAGCGGGCTTTGTTGCCGGCTTCGCTTTGCTTTGTGCGCCGTTATCCAGTTCTGCTAACATGGATTCTAGCTCGCTAAAACGAACTGATTTTCCGCCATCAATTTTGTACCAACTTCCAGATTGTTCGATGTTAACTGCAGTACCTGTCTGTTTTTCTAATGCAGCCTGCAATGAACTGATCACGTCTTCCTTCGATAATGTTGTCATAAATTAACCTATTTTTATATAATTGACTTTTTTGGTTTCAGGTAATTTTATAGGTTAAATGACATAAAAGTCCAATTTAGGACACTTTTAGTGCTACAACTTTACACCTATCTTAACAAATAGATGATCTTGAGAGTCGAATAAGTTAGCTGTAAGAAGGACTTTTTTTAACAATGAAAACACCCCAAAACAACACCTCGAAGAATATGCCTAAGCCGATAAAAATGACCATACCCGATGATAATCCCATCGCATAACAAGTGATCGCGGCAAAAACACTGAGTATTAGTATCCATAGTCGTGCTGATTGTTTCATATTGCGTTCCACACATTGATGAAGAGGAGGAATTTATCTTAGGCTTTAGTATTATCGTACTCAAATGAATCATTTTTCATGCACTTTTTGAGGGTGTCACTTGATTAGCGGATATTGTAAAATGGTTTAATTAACCCTGCATCAATAATGGATTACCAGTATGACTAATAACGAAATAGATCGTCATTCTTTGTCAATGTACTTAAATGAGTTTTTAAATGTCGCAAAATTTAAAGATTATGCACCAAATGGATTACAAGTGCAGGGCAAAGACACGATTCGCACAATCGTTACAGGGGTAACCGCTTGCCAGCCGTTAATCGAACAAGCTATTGCATTAAATGCTGATGCCATTTTGGTTCACCATGGTTTTTTTTGGAAAAATGAGCCTGAAGTGTTAACCGGAATGAAGTACAAGCGCATTAAAGCCCTTATAGATCATGATATCAGTTTATTTGGTTATCACTTACCTCTAGATGCCCATCATGGCGTGGGTAATAATGCGCAACTTGCGCAACAGTTAGGTATTTTAAACCCTGCGGTATATGAAGATGTTCCGCAAGATTTGTTGTGGCATGGTCATCTAATGCAACCAGTATCGGCTACAGAGTTTAACGCTCACCTTAGTCACGTTTTACATCGGGATGCTTTACATATTGGTGATTGTACTAAACCGATTCAAACGGTTGCTTGGTGTACCGGAGGGGCGCAAGATTATATTGACCATGCAGTGGCTATGGGGGTTGATGCCTTTATTAGTGGTGAGGTGTCAGAGCGAACTTATCACAGTGCAATGGAGCAAAATATTCATTATTTTGCTGCAGGACATCATGCGACAGAGCGTTATGGAATACAGGCTTTAGGTGAGCATTTAGCAGAAAAGTTTGGCTTAAATCATCATTTTGTTGATGTGGTTAATCCGGTTTAGCGTTTAGCTAGCGGATATGCTGGCTAATGCCGATTAGCCTGCAAATTTGATTTAATGTCTTACTTTCTAATTTGCCATTGGCCATTATTATCTTGATAAACATGGCCTTTATCGGTAGCCGCAATAGCTTTTTCTGCCGCTAATTTGGCAATACTTGCGGTACTTAAGCCGTTTTTAGTCGCGATACGTTGATAGTGTTGTAAACGTTTTGCATTGATATCTTTGACGAGGGCTTCAATTTCAGTTGAAGGTTTTACCACGCCTAAATACCCATCGGTTTGTTCTCCGACTAAAGCACTGGATTTAGCGTCTTGCAGTGTTATAGCCCAAGCATTAACACAAAAAAATAGACTGATTAATAACGTCGAAAAGGCGAGTTTCATAAGTATTCCTATTAAAATAGTTGTTCATTTTCTAATAAGTTATCGAGTTCTTTATCGACTTTTATTCTGATCTCATGCTCAATTTTCACGTTCAAATTGATCACGATTGGTTTATCCGGGGGCTCTATTTTTACCGTAGGCGTACAACCAGCTATTAAGCTGGTGAGTAACAAGGTTGAGGTCAGTGCTGCGGCAAGTTTCAAAGTATCTTCCTTATTTAACAGACTTTTCTATATTCGATTGTAGCTGATTACCAATTTGAGTGCTGCGGTATAATTGAATCAAATTTTCTTCATGGGCGTAATTGAGGTGTATCGGTCTTTCAATATCTCG
Source organism: Shewanella holmiensis (assembly GCF_025370255.1). GTDB lineage: Bacteria > Pseudomonadota > Gammaproteobacteria > Enterobacterales > Shewanellaceae > Shewanella > Shewanella holmiensis. The sequence goes on along the minus strand of NZ_JAMTCD010000006.1, from coordinate 78,636 downwards.
GCTTTTACCTTTGACTGCAATATTAAATTGGGCGTCACCATTATTTTGCATATCGAGAGTGCCTGCAAGTTGTTGATAATTTAAATGCTCTAAGGCATCAAAGACTAAACCTAAATACGGTTGAGTTTGTTTTAATTGCTCAATTGCCTCGCTGTTAGCAACTTCTATAAGCCCTCCAGGGGCACGAGCAGCCAGATGTCCTCCTGTGATAGAGAGCTTTCCATCAATAAATTCAGCAGGTAAAACGCCATCAAAGGTGCCATTAGCATACACCCCCACTTGCGGCTGTTGTGCGAGTAATTGTTCTAGACTTAAGCCCTGTAATAACAAGTATCCATGGGATCTGTCTTGCAATTTAAAGACAAATTCAGGAATGAAAAACTGACCACCCAGTGCATCGCCGGATAACGTCATACTGATATCGGTATGACTTAAACCAGTGAGTTTTTGCAACCAATTATTTACTGGTTTATTTGGATCAATTGCCAGCGCCACATTGGCTTGGATATTAACGTCTTTGAAGATTAATCCTGAACGGCCATTAGCAATGTTGATATGTGTTTCCGGGCAACTAAGTTGACTGTATGAATCCGTTTCAGTCATTGCTTGCTGCCAATTGAATTTACACTCAGTGTTAATATTAGTATCGGCAATATATTGATCAATATAATCAATATTCAGCTTATCGATATCTGGCTGGATTAACATTTCAAAATAATTGATGCCCTCTCGCTGGCTCATTGAAAAGCTACTAGCTAGCTTCATCAGCCCCGCAATGTTTAAACCTGATGGCAGCTTTTGGTTTTTAGTGATTGTGGGAAGGGCGTCAGTGATATTGGTTTCTAACTGCCATTGTCCTGCTAACGAAAATAATTTCGGCTGAAAGAAATGTTGGCTGCTGGCATGAATTGTATCAAATTGCCATTTATCATCACTTTGAATCAAGCCATTGTGGATATTAAATTGCTGGTTAATCGTCAATTGATTTAAATTAAGCAACGTTTGTTTACGTTGCTTTAACGGTGTTTTAGTGACTTTTAGTTGTTCAATGTGGGTGTCGAGTGAATGGTTACTGCTGTGCGCGAGTAGTTGTTCCGTGAGTGGTAAATTGGTGTTCAATGAAAGTGAATATGCCGTTAAGGCTTGCCATGAAAACTGAGCTTTGTCAGCGTTAATTTGTTGCTTGGCAACAGGAGTTGAAAACAGCGAAGTGACCTTGGTAAAAGTGGCCTGCACTGGAGAGATGTTTAGCTGCACGTTATTATGGTTAGCCATAATTTTGCTGATTTGGTTTAACCGAATATCGGCATGATCACTGGTCATTTTTTGCGTGTTAGATCCAGCATCATTTTGAGTCGTTTTAGCCACTTGAAGTTGATTGAGGATCATTTTACTTGAAGGCAGCAATGTAATGACCTCTTCAAAGCCACTATTAACCCATTCACGCTGATAATCACCAGCAATTACCATTACTCCATGGTCTAAGGTTAATTCATCAACAGGTAAGCTAAGAGACAAAGGCTCGGCTTGCAGGGGAGAGAGTAAGCTTACAATATCTGTCGGTTGTGCCACTGCTAATTCACTACTGAGCGCAAAGTACACTTCACCTAGGCTATTCACCTTTAATTTAGCCAAACTAAATTGATTTTTGAATGTTATGCCGGCTAAATTGGCGCTCATCTTTGGTGTGCTAAAGGTCACTGGCAAAGTATGCGATAAGTCTGGCACTGATGTGTGGGACTGAGCCGCGCGAATTAATGGTAACCACAGCGTGCTTTGTTCAGGTAATGAGGCTGATAACGTCACTTGGGCGGGGTTATCGTCTATGTTAGGCAGCAATAAACCCTTAATAAATTCAGTGAACTGATTAGCTTCCGCTGTTGTTAAAAATCGATTAAAAAATTGATTTAATTGAATGTGTTCAAAAGTAAATTGTTGTGTAAAAGGTGCTATATCGACTTTGGCACCATAGGCCATTTGTAATGTTTCACCAATTGTAACGGGTATTAATTGCTCTTTAACTGTGAGTTTTATCGTAAATTCATCCTGCAGCTCAAATTTCAACGAGGGATACAGGGCTGAATGAACTTTGAGTGATGTAAAATGGTTTGAAGATGTCATCTCACCATCAGCTAAATCAAAATGAGTTGTGGTATGCCATTCACCTTTAATGTTTATTTTTTGTTGATTTATTGGCGATAGTGTTTGTGCAAGTTGTTGTTCGAGCTGAACGATTATGCTGTTTATTGCGGGTTCTTTATCTTGTAGAGATAACTTGTGTAACGCCGCAGTGAGGTATGATGAAAATGCATTTAATCCAAGTTGGCTCTGCTCCAAATCTAGCGTCGATGTCAATGTAACAGAGTTGGGCTTAAGCTGAGCTTGAAGATTAAATAACTCATTATTGTCAAATCGCCAGCGCGTATTAAGATCACCTTGATTGTTCAGGGTTAACTTATCCATTTTTAAACTATGGCGAAAACTCACCGCCGCAGACTTGGCGGAATCATTTCCTGCGATAACATCAGTTTCGGGTATTGAGGGCAGGTTAATCAGAACTTCGCCTAAATCAATATTAGGTATTTGATTAAAGACCAGTTGCCACACAGCACTGGATTCGGTTTTTTGCTGACGTTGGCGATTGAAGAAACTTGCACCTAAATCAATATACACACTTTGGCTGGTGAGCTTAATGATATCACTGGGGGCGAGTTGTTGTTTTTGCACGATTGCCAAGGTATCCGTTAGGCGTAACTCAAAGCCTTGAATCGCGATATAACTGTCTTCGATTTGCAGAATAAGCCTTGGGATCTGCAGTTGATTGATAGACACAAATTGTGAGTCTAGGTTAAGTACCTGAATGTCATAAGGCGCGAGAAGTTTATTCAGCACTTTGACACTGATGGGATGAATATTCTGGCTGACATACCAACCCGCACCGATAAACATCAGCAGGAAAAATAGCAATAATCGCTTAACGGTGAATATGCCTTTAATCATTAAGACTTCATGGTCAATTAAAAAGCCAGAGTATCAAACTCTGGCTTTAAAAGTAATGCTAAAAACTATTTGGTTTAAAACAGATTAGCAGGATCGATAAAGACTAAACCCAACGGATGTGCGTTGTTAATGTATGACTTTGACCCGGAGCTAAAATCACTTTATCTTCAAGTACGTTTGCCGCTTCTAAACACACCATTGTTAAATAATCATCGGCTTTGAAACGTGAAAGCCGAGTCGATTTTTCTATCCAAGGATTCCATAATACAGCAGAACGGCTATTTTCACGGCTAACTTCAATTGTGCCTTGAGGCGTATGCAATTGCTGTACTAATGCTAAATCGGTATATACACGATCAGTTTCTTTATCAAAAATGACATAATCATCAGGTTGTTTATATGGGCCTTCGCCAAATTCAATGTATTTAGATTGACTGAAACCAGATGCTTTGAGTTGATGAATATCTTCTACTGGAAAATAAGTATGTAATGCTTGCGTAAGGCTAACCTCATAATCAGTATTGTTTTGGTTCACTATGCTTACAGATAGGGTTTCACCTAAAGTGAATAGCACTTTGACTGCTGTATCATGGGGCCAATATTGTTTATCTTGTTCTGTGATTTTTAAACTGAACGTCAAATCCACTAGTTGATTGCGCATTTTCACTGAATCTAGGTTCCAGATACGTGTGCGAGCAAAACCGTGTTGCGGAAAACCTTCAACCTCGTTCATACCAAACCATGGCCAACAAACCGGAATGCCCCCGCGGATCCCATTACCTATTTGGTAATCGTCTGCTTCTGAAACCCATAATAACGGAGCTTTTCCTGTGGGGGTAAACTGATCAATTTGTGCGCCTTGCATAAAAATACGTGCTTGACATAAATCAGTGTTCACCTCGACATAATCAAGGCCATTAGGATGCTTCTTAGTGGTCACTGAACCCATAATATATTTCCTTGTGTTCAACTACGTAGTGCTTTTAAGATAGATGCTTAACTTAACTGTTTTTGGGCAAAAAAGTAAGCCAACAAACTGTGGAAATTATCGCTTGATAAAATGCAGTAAACGATTATTGGCAGGCATAGAAACATCTTCGACGAGTTCAAATTGTTGAGCTTTGGCTAATTCCACTATCCATTCAATATCCCGAATACCACTGTGTGGGTCGCGATCTTTCAGCCAAAGATCAAAATTAGCATTACTGTCACTGGTATATTGTTTTTGATAATTAAATGGTCCATAAATCAACAGATTTGCGTTTGTGCTCGTTATTAGGCCTACACCTGCAAAAAATGCTTCAACAAGTTGTTTACTGATTATGTGTAACGTATTCGACGTAAAAACAGCATCATAGTGTTGTTCCGTCCATGTATTCCCAATATCTAGTACAACAGCAGCCGGTAAATTAGGCAGTTTAAAATGTTTGATACGGCAATTGATATGATGAAGGTTGCAATGTTGATCACTGGCTTGCCAAGTTAGATGGGGAAGGTGGCTAGCAAAAAATGTTGCATGTTGCCCTGTGCCAGAACCCACTTCAAGTAGATGAAGTGAGTCTGCTAGCTTATGCGTTAAAACGGCTAAAATAGGGCGTTGGTTATTTTCACATGCTTGAGAAAACGGCAGCTGCGTTATCTCTATCAAGATAAGTTAACCTTTTCCATTTCAAGTTGCTGTAAAGCAATCACAGCCTGGGTACGGTTTCTGACACCAAGCTTTCTAAAAATGGCCGTCGCATGGGCTTTAATTGTCGCTTCAGAAACCCCAAAATCATATGCAATTTGTTTATTGAGTAAGCCTTCTGCAAACATCTGCAACACTTTGTATTGCTGTGGTGTTAAGTCAGACAAACGGCTGGCCATTTGATCTGTTGCATCATCACTTACTGGCACAATTTGTGTTCCTGCGGGTAACCAAATATCGCCATAAAGCACAGCGTTAAGCGCTTCAGCAAGGGTTTCCATTGATGAAGATTTAGGAATAAAACCACTGCTGCCGTAATGAATGGCACGACTAACAGTATTGATATCCTCATGGGCAGATATGACTACTACAGGAATGTCTGGGTAGTGGCTGCGCAAATGAATAAGGGTTGAATATCCATGTGAGCCTGGCATTTGTAAATCAAGCATTATGAGATCAAATGGGGCTTCGTTTTTATCCATTAATTGTTGTAATGCTTCGGCACTGTCAGCTTCAAACCATTGAGTGTTATTAAAAGCTGAGCTTAATGCTTGACGTAGGGCATTGCGAAATAAGGGATGATCATCGGCAATGATAATGTTTAAATTTTCTAGCTTCATGGCTGTTATATTTCGTTGTGGCGCGTGAAGATTAAGTCAATGTAACAGAAAAGTAACTGGTAATTCCAACGCTTTATATCCGAATTCACTAAGATTTATAAAAAGTTAGACTTTGGTCTAATAAGCGTTTTGCGTCATACCTTGTTAAAGCGTTTGCTGATATCCCACATTATGTTTTTGTTTTTCAAATTCTCCATCCACCAAGCTTACTTTGTGAAACATCATTGATCCTAAATATTCGATACCCAGTATAGAAGTAGCCTAGTTTGGTTTATTGAACAAAAGAAACATATATTAATTTTCAATTTCAATTTCAATTTCAATTTCAATTTCAATTTCAATTTCAATTTCAATTTCAAAACAAAGCCAGATAATAATTTTAACGCAAGCATAATTCAGATTGATTAAGACTAGATATTTGATTTTAAGTTATTGATGTTAAACGCATCACATTTCTGCACTTGTTTTATCGATAAATATCAACGTCTGATTTAGATTTCATGCGCACGTTTTAATTCATTGATTTTGTTAAATTTAATTTATTCATTGTTGTCAGTTTGTAGCGCACGTAACGTGAATGTATGCGCACAATTTTTATTCAACGCTAAACTGATTGAGTGTTGTTTTCGGTTACATATAGGAGATTAGCAATGACAGGTAAGTGTCCAGTAATGCATGGTGGCGTGACAACTCAGCCTATGGCGAGTACTGAGTGGTGGCCTAAGTCTTTGAACTTAGACATTCTTCATCAGCATGATAGTAAAACAAATCCAATGGATGCCGATTTTGATTATCAACAAGAAGTGAAAAAGCTTGATGTCGATGCATTGAAAAAAGATCTGCACAATTTAATGACCCAAAGCCAGCCTTGGTGGCCAGCAGATTGGGGCCATTATGGTGGCTTGATGATCCGTATGACATGGCATGCAGCAGGTACTTATCGTGTCGCTGATGGCCGCGGCGGGGCAAGTACGGGTAATCAACGTTTCGCACCATTAAATTCATGGCCAGATAACGGCAACCTAGATAAAGCCAGACGTTTACTGTGGCCAATCAAAAAGAAGTACGGCAACAAACTGAGCTGGGCAGACTTGATCGCTTATGCGGGAACGATTGCCTATGAGTCGATGGGATTGAAAACGTTTGGTTTTGGATTTGGTCGAGAAGATATTTGGCATCCAGAAAAAGACATTTATTGGGGCGCTGAGAAACAATGGCTGGCACCAAGTGATAACCCTAATAGTCGCTATTCAGGCGAACGTGATTTAGCAAATCCATTGGCAGCAGTAATGATGGGGCTGATTTACGTTAACCCTGAAGGGGTTGATGGTAAACCTGATCCATTGAAAACGGCTCAAGATGTGCGAGTCACATTTGCACGTATGGCCATGAATGATGAAGAAACCGTTGCTTTAACTGCTGGCGGCCACACTGTGGGTAAAGCCCATGGTAATGGTAAAGCCAGTTTATTGGGGCCAGAGCCAGAAGGGGCTGAAATTGAAGATCAAGGTTTTGGTTGGCTAAATAAAACGGCCCGCGGTATTGGCCGTGATACCGTAACCAGTGGTATTGAAGGGGCGTGGACCACCCATCCTACTCAGTGGGATAACGGTTATTTCGACATGCTACTAAATTACGATTGGGAGCTGAAAAAAAGTCCAGCAGGAGCCTGGCAGTGGGAACCGATTGATATTGCTGATGCGCATAAGCCTGTTGATGTAGAAGATGCATCTATTCGGCATAACCCTATTATGACCGATGCCGATATGGCAATGAAAATGGATCCGGAATATCGCAAAATTTCAGAGCGTTTTGCTAAAGATCAAGACTATTTCTCAGATGTATTTGCCAGGGCATGGTTTAAACTAACTCACCGCGATATGGGGCCAAAAGCGTGTTACATCGGTCCAGATGTGCCAAGTGAAACATTGATTTGGCAAGATCCTGTCCCACAAGGGAAGACAGATTACGATTTACAAACGATTAAAGATAAAATCTTGGCGAGTGGGTTAACCGTGACTGAAATGGTCACCACAGCTTGGGACAGCGCGAGAACATTTAGAGCATCAGATCGTCGTGGTGGAGCCAATGGCGCGCGGATCTGTTTGGCACCACAAGCACAATGGCAAGGCAATGAGCCTACTCGATTAGCCAAAGTGCTTGATGTACTTAAACCTATTGCTAACCAAAGCGGCGCTAGTGTTGCGGATGTCATTGTGATTGCCGGTAATTTGGGTATTGAGTTAGCGGCTAACAAAGCTGGCCATAAACTCACTGTACCGTTTACCCCAGGTCGAGGTGATGCAACCGCTGATATGACAGATGCTGCATCATTTGATGTTTTAGAGCCACTGCATGATGGTTATCGTAATTGGTTAAAAGGCGACTATGTTGTCAGTGCAGAAGAGTTACTGTTAGATCGCACCCAATTAATGGGATTGACAGCTCATGAGATGACGGTATTAGTTGGCGGTATGCGCGTTATGGCGACTAACTATGGCGATACTAAGCATGGGGTGTTAACCGAAAATGAAGGTGCATTGAGCAATGACTTTTTTGTTAACTTAACGGACATGAATTATAGCTGGAAACCGGTAGGCAAAAATCTGTACGAAATCTGCGACCGCGCTTCTGGAAAAGTGAAATGGACAGCAACTCGGGTTGATTTGGTGTTTGGTTCTAATTCAATTCTTCGTGGTTATGCAGAGGTGTATGCCCAAGACGATAATCAGGATAAGTTTGTTAAAGATTTTGTCGCTGCTTGGACAAAAGTAATGAATGCAGATAGGTTTGATCTGAACTAACACGTTTAAGCTAAGCTCATGTTTGATTAACGATGTTGTTAATTTGACAGCTAAAACTGACAGAAATGCTGATTGAGTGAGTAATTAAGAGCGTGAAAAAATCCATCCGAGTTGTTTATTCATAACGATTCAGGATGGATTTTTGTTTCTTGGCGAGCCAGTGTTGACCTTTACAAGGTTGTTGTCGCTATTTGTTGGCGACCTCTACAAGGCTGAGGCTTATTCTACACAATAGCTGATGATGCAGTAAAAATGCTCAACAGACGCTGTCAGAAGGATTGGATTAAAAACGAATTATACTGAGTTGGGTGAATCTTGCTTAGAGAGGGTGTAATAGGATTACTAAGCTGCACTCAACTCATCACGCATAATTGTTTTTATCTTGAACACAACGCCTCTAGTAAAGTTCAACAGACTCTAGTGATAATAGCCGCTAATGAATGTCAGCAGTTAATAGTTAACATACTGAAGTCAATTGGTTATCACTGTTAGCTTAAAGGCCATACCTTAGTTGGATTGCGCTGTTCATCAACGGCAACAAAGGTAAATACACCTCTAATAGCATGCTCACGATGGTCGTTATACATATCTTCAACAAAAATATTCACTTCAACTTTCAGTGAAGTATTACCCACATGGATCACTCGAGCCACTAATTCGGCAAGACTACCTGCGGGGATGGCTTTTTTAAAATCAATCCTGTCTGAGCTGACGGTAACTAATGATTTACGGCAAAAACGTGTGGCCGCAATAAAGGCTGTTTCATCCATCCAGGCTAAGGCGTCACCGCCAAATAGGGTGTTATGGTGATTAGTATTTGATGGGAAAATGGCTTTAATAACACGAGCTTCAGAGTGTTCTATACGGGCAAGCATTTCATCAGAAAGTTGACTTGTTTCTGAGCGAGTATCTGTAACGGTAAGGGGCATATTACTACCTGGTTTGTATCAAAATGGATGGTCAGTAAAATAATTCAAAGCTTCTTTTCATTTACATGAGAAGCTTTGAATAATCGATTAAATTGATTTGAGTTAGTGAGTGCTCAGGTTTTTAGTTGAGAATGCTTGTCCATTTCGTCGACTAACAACATCACGGCTGAATGTTGCGGTATTACGTAATGGTATTAGATAACAAGCCAACTTAAACAACGGCCAACAAATGATGACCGAGTTTTAGTGCACGCTAAAATTAATCTGGTTTTGAAGGTGGGTTATCTTTTGAATTAACCTGACTCTGTTGTTCAGATACTTTGGCATCATCTTCAGACACAATGCTTTTATCCTTGTGTGAGCCTAAATGAGGCATTTTAAATTTAGCGCTGTACTTTAATACGGCTAAATTACTGGCAATAACACCTACCACTAAACCAATGATAATCCAAACTTCAAAACCTGATAAATCCATGATGGTTCTCCAAGATTTTGTTAGTCAACTGCTAAACGTAATTCACATTTGCGAATATCTTCAGGGGTGTCGACTTCGGGAGAATCAAATGCGCTGATCGCCACTTTGATTTTGTGGCCGTACTCTAATGCGCGCAATTGTTCTAACTTCTCTAAATCTTCAAGCTTACCTAAGGGCAACTGAGCAAATGCATTTACAAAACGACGCGTGTAAGCATACACACCTAAATGTTTATATACAGGGTAGTCATTGGTGTCACGGCCAAACGGAATGCGCGCACGTGAGAAGTACAAGGCGTTAAAGTCATTATCGAACACCATTTTAACGTGCATTGGGTCGTCTAATTCTTTTTTATCAACAATTTCAAACCCTAAGGTCGCCATTTCAAACTCACCTGGGTGACGTTCAAATAAGCTAATGATTTGTTCAATTGAAATAGGATCAATTAACGGCTGATCGCCTTGAAGGTTAATGACTAAATCATCGTCGGCTAAACCTAATTGGCTAATGGCATCATTAATTCTGTCGGTACCTGATGCAGCATCAGCACTGGTCATAACCACTTTGCCACCAAAGCCTTCAACAGCGTCTTTAATGCGCACATCATCTGTTGCAACATAAATGTTGTCTAATCCCTTGGCTAAAGACGCGCGTTCGTATACGTGTTGGATCATAGGTTTACCATTAATCGGCGCTAATGGCTTACCAGGAAAACGACTTGAACCATAACGAGCTGGAATTAATAGAGTAACATTCATCAATAAAAACCTATTTTAATGGTAAACAAAAGGGCTCATCTGAGCCCTTATGACAAAATGACTTAGACGTATTATATACGACGGAACAGCTTAGTCAGCATTTCATCGGTAACTTTTTCTTCCCAGCCTTTACCGTAAACATTGTCCCATAGTGGTCCCATGCTCTTAGTGACAGCAACCATCTTAGCGATCGTTTCATCTGGTAAGTCTTTACAGATGTTTTTCGGTAATGTGATGTTATGAATTTCCATCATTTTACGGAACTCAGCTACACCTTCAGGATAGAATTCTTCTAACACATCAAATGCTAAACAGTTACCGATACCATGGTGATAACCCAATACATATCCTAAACCATAAGATACTGCATGACATGCACCTACTTGGCTATAAGCGATACTCATTCCGCCCATATAAGAAGCCATCATTAGCTTGTCATCTTTTTCTGGATGATCGTCTAAGTAAACTTCACGACATAAATCCATCGATTTTTCAGCGAAGGCCTTAGCAAATTCGTTAAGGTAAGTCCCTTGTAAAGACTCAACACAGTGGATAAAGCAGTCCATACCTGTGTAGAACCATTGATCAGTAGGTACACCGGCGATGAGCTCTGAGTCCATAATGATTTGATCAAATACAGTGTAGTCTGAGTTCAAGCCTAACTTACGCACTGGGCCACACAATACTGCGGTGCGTGAAGCTTCTGCGCCAGTTCCTGATACAGTCGGAATACCAATATGGTGGATTGCTGGATTTTTGATTAAATCCCAACCTTGATATTCAGATGAACTACCTGGGTTCGTTAGCATAAGCGATACGGCTTTGGCTAAATCCATTGTAGAACCACCACCTAAACCAACAACACTGACTGGCTGTTTAGTATTAAAGGCTTTTACCTGTGCGGTTAACGCATCAACTTGTACTGTCGTTGGCTCGTCATCTACGTTAACGTAAATCACTAAGTCATGACTTTTGCTAGGAACTCGGCCAGCTAATGGTTTTTCTTGGTGAACGTCGTCTACAAGGAATACCACAAAATCATCAGCTTCTTTGCGTTCTTGAGCTAATACGTCATCAAGTTGTGCGAATGAGCCACGGCCGAAAATCATTTTTGGTACACATTTAAAATTTTTAAAACTCATTACAACACTCTCCAGTTGAGATATTTACTGTAAAAAGTACTGTCACCTCAAAGGAAGTGACAGAATTAAAGGCTAAATTACGCAAAAGCACGTTTGATATTTTCAATACGTTCAGCAATTTGCTCGTCAGTCCAAGACAATTTGATCAGCATCGAAATGGTGCGGCTCATAATGGCATCAGACTTTGGTGTTTTAATTTGAGTATAATCAGGGCGATCAGCGATAAGCATGATAGGTAAAGCAGCAGGGGCTTTTAATTCCTGAATGTGTTTCCAGTTTTTCAAGTAGTGCCAGTTGTTAATATACCAGTAAAAACAACCATCTACTTTGTTAGCAGCCAGTTTTTTGTTGATTTCAATAGTGCGTTCTTCTGTTGGTAAGAAGAAGGTTAAGAAACCGGCAGAGTCACCCTGTGGATCCGGAATTTCACGGAATGTCACTTCAGGAATGCTGGCCATGGCATCTTTGATGGCTTTTTTGTTTTTACGCTGAATCGCGATAATTTTATCTAACTTGCGTAACTGAGCTAAACCCATAGCAGCATTCATTTCAGAAATACGGAAGTTCAAGCCCATAATAGGGTGGCCTTCAGCACCACGATCGTTACCAACATGGTCATGGCCATGATCTGAGAACATGTGGCTATGGTTGTAGATTTCAGTGTTGTTAGTGACTACAGCACCACCTTCACCACAAGTGATGGTTTTTACTGAGTCAAATGAGTAACAGCCTACATCACCGATAGTACCTAATGCTTGACCTTTATAACTGCCACCAATGGCTTGGCAAGCATCTTCTAAAATCACTAAGTTATGTTTTTTACAAACGGCTTTAATCTCGTCCATTTTTGCCATAGAGCCACACATGTGGACTAAGTTGATGGCTTTAGTACGAGGAGTAATAACGGCTTCAATGCCTTCTGGCGATAAACATAAGGTTTCATCAATTTCAGCAAAAATAGGGACAGCGCCTGCCATGAAGACTGCTTCAACTGAAGCAACAAAGGTAAATGGTGGCACGATAACTTCATCACCAGCGCCAATACCCGCAGCAGCCATAGCGGTTTGAAGAGCGGCTGTGCCACTTGATAAAAGATGAGCATGTTTAACATTCATCTTTTCACAAAGTAACTGCTCCATGTCGCGAGTTTTCCAGCGATCATTGCGCATGTGGTCAAAGTTGTAACGGAAGGTAAAACCGTTTTCCATTACATCAGCGACTTCCTGCTTTTCTTCTGGACCGAATAATTCAAAACCTGGCATGGAAATTATCTCCTAAAATTCTACGCATCTTTGCGTTTACATAAACACGCTAATTATAACTAGGTTAATGGGGAGACTGCGACAGTTATTGAAAAATAATTCATTTTTCTTTAGTGCTGTAGATTAATTAGTCTAACCCGCGCCTCACAGTAACATATCACCATCTTTATTTAACGATGATTTGGGTGTGATAAGGCATGTATTTAAGCCGAACTGCAAGTTAGCTGATGAGGCCCAAAAGCCTTAACTTGCTTACACTAATAGCGGCGAGTCACAGCAAATAGCTGCTTCAGTGTCGAGGTGAAATTTAAAGTAAGTTATTGCCTCAAATATTGAGTGATGATTGCTGGATAACAGTAATATTTTTAACAGAGGGTATATAAGAGGTGAATCTGAATACAACAACAGACGCTAAAAAAGCGCATGGATTATAAGGGGATAAATATTTAATCTGATTGGTATGACTTGTTTTTAATGAATAATTCTGATTATACTGCTGCCATCTTGTCGGAGTGCCATTAAGGCTGAGACCGTTAATTCGGGATCCGTTGAACCTGATCAGGCTAAAACCTGCGTAGGTAACAAGCATAATAATCTTTAGCGATTATTCATGCGTAAAACTGAAGTGGTTTTACCATACTCACTTCGTTTTACCCGTGTTTCCTCCTTTCGATTATTGACAGTAACTTGAGTCTCACAGTGCTTTTAAACCTGTTATTCATATTGCTGGCTCTCAACACATTTTCCTCCAGACAAGCAACTTTCTCTCATTTAATTCGAGGTTGCTCATGTCAAATCGTCGCCAAACCCGTGCTAGCGCACAAGCTTTTATCGATACCTTAAAACCGTTACAACATCCTAATTCTGAGAAAATTTACCTCTCTGGCAGTCGTGCTGATCTTCGGGTGGGGATGCGTCAAATATTGCAAACCGATACCTTAATTGGTGGCGATGATCACAATCCAATTATGGAAGCTAATCCTCCGATTAAAGTGTATGACTGTGCTGGCGCTTATTCTGATCCTCAGGCAAACATTAATGTTCGTGAAGGGCTAGCAAAGTTAAGACAAAGCTGGATTGAAGAACGTCATGATACCGAGCAGCTCGATAGTGCAAGCTCGCATTTTACCCAGCAAAGATTAGCCGATGATGGTTTAGACCATTTACGTTTTGATGCATTGGTACCACCACGCCGTGCCAAAGTGGGTAAGCGGGTAACCCAAATGCATTATGCTCGTCAGGGTATTATTACCCCAGAAATGGAATACATTGCCATTCGTGAAAACATGGCAAGACAAGACATTGCCGACACAGTGTTAACCCAAAAAGCACAAGGCGAGGCGTTTGGCGCAGAAATTGGCGCATTAATCACCCCAGAGTTTGTGCGTAGCGAAGTGGCAAGAGGCCGAGCAATCATCCCGCTTAACATCAATCATCCTGAATCAGAACCTATGATTATCGGGCGTAATTTTTTAGTTAAAGTGAACGCCAATATTGGTAATTCAGCAGTAACATCTTCAATCGAAGAAGAAGTGGAAAAGCTGGTTTGGTCGACTCGTTGGGGCGCTGATACCGTGATGGATTTATCGACTGGGCGCTATATTCATGAAACCCGTGAATGGATCATTCGCAATTCACCCGTGCCTATTGGCACAGTACCGATTTATCAAGCACTAGAGAAAGTGAATGGCGTGGCTGAAGATCTCACCTGGGAAGTCTTTAGGGATACCTTAATTGAACAAGCCGAGCAGGGCGTTGATTACTTTACCATTCATGCTGGAGTGTTATTACGTTATGTGCCGATGACGGCAAAACGCTTAACTGGCATTGTGTCCCGTGGTGGTTCAATAATGGCAAAGTGGTGTTTAAGTCACCATAAAGAAAGTTTTTTATATGAGCACTTTCGCGAAATTTGCGAGCTGTGTGCGGCGTATGATGTGTCATTGTCTTTGGGCGATGGTATGCGTCCAGGCTCGATTGCTGATGCCAATGATGAGGCACAATTTGCAGAACTTGAAACCTTAGGTGAACTGGTGAAGATTGCCTGGGAATATGATGTACAAACCATCATAGAAGGTCCAGGGCATGTACCAATGCAGCTCATTAAAGTGAATATGGAAAAACAATTAGCCCATTGTGATGAAGCGCCATTTTATACCTTAGGCCCTCAAACCACAGATATCGCACCGGGTTATGACCATTTTACTTCTGGTATTGGCGCCGCCATGATGGCTTGGTATGGCGTAGCGATGTTGTGTTATGTCACCCCAAAAGAGCATTTAGGCTTACCCAATAAAGAAGATGTAAAACAAGGACTCATTACCTACAAAATTGCCGCCCATGCCGCCGATGTGGCTAAAGGGCATCCGGGAGCGCAGGTAAGAGACAACGCATTATCAAAAGCGCGATTTGAATTCCGTTGGGAAGACCAATACAACCTTGGCCTTGACCCTGAAACCGCCAGAGCCTTTCACGATGAGTCATTACCGCAAGAGTCCGCTAAGGTTGCGCATTTTTGCTCTATGTGTGGGCCTAAATTTTGCTCGATGAAAATTACTCAGGATGTGCGTGAATATGCCGCGAATCTTGAAAAACAAGCCGAGCAAAAAGTAGAGGTGATTTCACCTGCTGATTATCAGTCTTACCAAACAAGCGGCAGTAAAGTTGATGAAATTGCTCAGCAGATGGCGCAAAAATCAGTTGAGTTTAAAGCAACAGGCTCATCGCTTTATCATCAAAAAACGCTGGTTGAGGTTGTGGAATAATGTCTGCCACGGATATGTTGTTGCCGTTATCTGCGGCTGAAACGCCCAGTCGCCAGCAAAAATCAGTGAATAAAATCGTCTGGTCGATAGCGGGATCTGATAGTGGCGGCGGTGCTGGTATTCAGGCTGATTTAGCCACTATTCAAGATTTAAATTGCCATGCATGTACGGTGATCACTACGCTGACGGCGCAAAATTCGGTCAATGTTAATTTGGTCGAGGCGGTATCTGAGGCAATGTTATTTGCGCAACTGGATAGCCTGTTGTCAGATATGCCACCAGATGCAATTAAAATTGGCTTAATTGCTAATCAGCAGCAAGTGAACCAATTGGCACAATGGTTATCAGCCTCTATTGTGAAGGCTAATCGATACGTCCCGATTATTTTAGATCCTGTGATGGTGGCCAGTAGTGGCAATTTGTTAAATCAGCATGTAGTTGATTTTTCACCATTACGTGGTGTCGTCAGTGTGATCACTCCAAATCAGTCAGAGCTGATTGCTCTGGCGCGCGCTTTTAAAAGTGATGCACGCAATCAAGCTTCCAGCCAAGCAGGCAATCATGCTGAAGTGAACCATCAAGCTGACCCACAGATAAACATCAAAGATGAGTTTACCTCGATAACGCCTGCCATTACGTCATCCAATGAGGCGTTAACTCTGGCAAATATGGTGTTTATGGCGCAGCAAGTCAGTCGCTATTTGGGTTGTCATGTTGTTGCCAAGGGCGGCGATGCAGCATGGCAAGCTGATAGGGCGATGGATGTGTATGTTTGTCAGCACGTTGAGGGGGGCAGCGCTGAACATAACGACAGTGTTTTTGTGCTCAGCAGTCAGCGAGTCGACACGGCTAACAATCATGGCAGTGGCTGCACTTTATCCAGTGCAATGGCTTGTTTTTTGGCACAAGACTTTGTGTTACATGATGCGGTAGTGCTAGCAAAAGCCTATGTCACTAGCGGACTAAAACAAAGCATTAAAGTCGCTAGCGGTCCAGGCTATTTAGCCAGAACGGGTTGGCCAACATCGCTTGAGTTAATGCCGCATATTGTACCGTTAATAGTAAGGGATAGCGCGAATAGGTTACTTAATGATGCCAGTTTTGAGCAGCAAATTAGCCAGTCGATGCGGCAAAAAAAGCAATATCAATTTAGCAAACTGTCCACGCCTCTTGAGGTTTATCCGGTGGTGGCAAACATTTCAATGTTGGAGATGTTGTTAGGCGCTGGTTGTAAAACCTTACAGTTGCGGCTTAAGCCAGAGATCAGTTGTTGCGATAAAGGCATCGCCTTTGAAGATGAGCAGCAAAAAGCCCAATGGATTGAGCAGCAAGTGTTTAACGCCATTCAATTAAGCCGAAAATTTAATGCACAGTTATTTATAAATGATCATTGGCAGTTAGCCCTAAAATACGGCGCATTTGGTGTTCATTTAGGCCAAGAAGATGCCTTGTCAGCTGATTTAGCCGCTTTAGCGGAAAATAACATCGCACTGGGGTTATCCAGCCACAGCTATTTTGAAATATTACTCGCCACTCAAGTTAATCCATCTTATATCGCACTGGGTCATATTTTTGCCACCACCACAAAAAACATGCCCTCTACACCTCAAGGGTTAACTAAATTAGCTAAATATACTTCGTTATTGAAACATCATTTTCCAACGGTAGCCATTGGCGGTATTGATAGCCAAAACCTCAAGGATATTGCCGTCACTGGGGTGGATGATGTGGCTGTGGTCAGGGCGATAACTCAGGCGCGCGAACCTGTTGAGGCATATAAGTCATTAAATAAGCAATGGCAAACGCTCAAAAGCTTATCCGTTATCGCTGATTCAAAGGGATTAAATAACAGCACTACTAGTACTGAACCCTATCAGGAGGCATTGTGAAAATGAGTTTGAACGATCATCAATACATACTCTATTCCAAACAAATGTTATTGGCTGATGTTTCTGAGCAAGGGCAACTAACCTTGATGAAAGCTGAAGTGACAGTGGTAGGCGTGGGCGGGCTTGGACAGCTGGTGGCACAATATCTGGCTGCATCTGGCGTGGGCCATGTACATCTGATTGATGACGATAAGGTTGCGTTATCCAATTTGCCAAGACAGTTATTGTTTAGCGCAAATGATATCGAGGTTAATAAAGCGCAAGTTGCCGCCAAGAAGCTACAACAGCGTAATCCCGACAGCCAGGTGTCAGCCCACCCAACACGGTTAACCTCGGACAATTATCAGACGCTATTCAATACGATATCGCCACAAGTGATATTTGATTGCAGTGATAATTTTGCAACGCGCCAGTTAATTAATCGCATTGCGGTTGAGCGACACCTGCCGTTGTTCAGCGCAGCTATTTCAGGCGATCAGGGCCAATGGTTTGCCTACTTACCTGAGTCTGTTTTGACAAAAAATCCGGCATTAAACACAAAGCCACATGGATGTTACCACTGTGTATTTCCAGCTGACAGTTTGCTCAGTCAAAACTGCAGCCAAATGGGGGTGTTAGGACCTGCGGTAGGGATCATGGCATCAATGCAGGCATTAGCTGGCATGAACCACATTATTGGCAGACAAGTTGAATTTGGTGTACTGCATCGATTTGATGCTAAGCGGTTGTCATGGTCAAAAGCGACGATGGCCATTGATAAACACTGTTGCGTTTGTCGCTAATTTATTCACTAGCAGATAGCAGATAGCAAAGCATAAGGGATTTAAGTGATAGAAATATACATTAATGGTGAGCGGCACAAGCTTACAGCCAATATCACTTTGGTAGAGATACTCGCGCTAAAGCAAGTCGCAGAACAAAGTGTTGCTGTGGTGGTTAATCAAGTCATTATACCGCGCAGCGAATGGCCACATTACCAGTGTCAGATTGGTGATCAGGTAGAATTTTTTTCTGCAGTAGCAGGAGGGTAATGATGTTAACGATAGCCGATCACCAATTTGAATCTCGTTTATTTACGGGAACAGGTAAATTTGCCAATTCGACAACCATGCTTGCGGCAATTGAAGCGTCAGGTTCACAATTGGTGACTTTAGCCATGAAGCGCATCGATTTTAAGATGGGCTTAGATGATTTACTCAGTCCATTGCAATCGCGTGGCGTTAAACTGTTACCTAATACCGCTGGGGCAAGAAATGCCAAAGAAGCCATATTTGCCGCTGAGTTGGCTTATGAAATGCTTGGCACAAAATGGCTAAAACTAGAAATTCATCCCGATCCCAAATATCTACTGCCCGATCCTATTGAGACCCTCAATGCAGCCAAAGTGCTGTGTGAAAAGGGTTTTATTGTATTGCCTTATATTCATGCTGACCCAGTGCTATGCAGAAGATTAGAAGAGGTAGGGTGCGCTGCGGTGATGCCTCTTGGCAGTCCAATTGGCAGTAATCAGGGGCTTGCCACTGAAGCGTTTTTAAAAATTATCATCGAGCAGTCATCCGTTCCCGTGATTGTTGACGCAGGTATTGGCGCGCCTTCACAAGCGTGTCGAGCGATGGAAATGGGCGCTGACGCAGTGCTGGTCAATACTGCCATAGCCAGCAGTGCCAATCCTATTTTAATGGCTCACTGTTTTCAGCAAGCAGTAGAAAGTGGTCGTAAAGCTTACAAGGCAGGCTTAGGCGTGGTAAGCCAAAATGCGAATAATACAAGCCCTCTAACTGGTTTTTTAGCCACTCGCAAGGTGTCGTAATGAGTTTTTCAGTGCGTTTTAGTCAGTTGAATCTTGATGATTTATCAATGAAGCTATACGCCTCAACAGCAGCTGATGTTGAGCGGGCACTACAGCATCCCAGTGGCAATTTAAATAGTTTGCTGGCATTGTTATCACCCGCAGCACAGCCGTATATTGAACAAATGGCTCAGGCGGCTGCACAATTAACTCGCCAGCGTTTTGGTGCTAATTTAGGATTGTATCTACCGCTATATCTATCCAATTTATGCGCTAATGAATGTGATTATTGTGGTTTTAGCATGAGTAATAAAATCAAGCGCAAAACCCTTAATGATGCAGAAATACTGGCAGAAGTCGAAATCATAAAATCGCGAGGTTTTGATTCGATTTTATTGGTTTCTGGTGAACATGAGACAAAAGTGGGGATAGAGTATTTTGCCCATGTGCTACCACTCATTAAGCAGCATTTTAGTTATGTCGCGATGGAGGTACAGCCGTTAAAAGCGGACGAGTATCAACGTCTGGTTGCATTGGGATTAGATGCCGTGATGGTCTATCAAGAAACCTATCGCGCACAAACTTATGCAAAGCATCACACTCGTGGAAAAAAACAAGATTTTACCCACCGTTTAGATACTCCTGACCGAGTGGCTAAGGCTGGCGTTGATAAAATCGGTTTAGGCGTGCTGCTTGGGTTAGATGATTGGCGATTAGATGCACTGCTAATGGGTTATCATCTGGATTATCTTGAGCGGCACTATTGGCGAACGCGTTATAGTATTTCACTGCCAAGGCTTCGGCCATGTACAGGTGGTATTGAGCCTAAAGTGCTGTTAACCGATACCGGTTTAGTGCAAATGATTTGTGCTTTTAGATTGTTCAATCAACAACTTGATATCAGCCTTTCAACCCGTGAAACGCCAGAGTTAAGGGATAATTTACTGCCACTTGGGGTTACACAATTAAGCGCGGGCAGCTCCACTCAGCCAGGAGGCTACCAGCAACCTGACAGTCAGTTAGATCAATTTGAAATAAGCGATGAACGTTCAGTAGATGACGTTATAGTCGCCATGAAAACCCGCGGCTTTAATCCAGTATTTAAAGATTGGGAAAAAGCGTGGGGAGTAAATAACGTCAATGGTTAAATACTGTACATTTAAGCCTGCATGAGCGATACTGTTCAGCAGGCTCACCTGTTTATTTAAGGACGTTTTATGCAAATTCAATCCGCGTATTCATCGGGTGTTCAAGGTTTACAAAGTGCGCAACAAGGTCTTGCTCAAGCCACTACGGCAGTTGCTGCGCCAGATCCAAAACCAACAGCACCTCCAGCTCAACAAGACACGGTCACATTAAGTAGTCGTGCTGTTGATCAGTCTGATAAAACGAGTGCATTGGTGTCTGCTGTTGAGTCCCAACAGCAGGGCGAAGCCTCAGTTAAAGTGATAGAAGCTGCCACTGAAACAGTGGGTAGCATTATCAATATTGAGGCATAATAACTAACTAGGTGTTGACTGACCAATCAAGTCTGCAGCCAAACTTAGCTTATTAGTGATGAAAAATGGATATTCGTCAATCAAGCTTAACCATGAATTCTTTACAACCTGCTGCGACTCAATCAAAGCAGGTTTTGTCGTTATCCGCGAATACCCATTCAGTCAATTCAAGCTCTGCTAAACCTGCGTCGATTAATGCCGCTGCGATAAATCATCAGCAATCTGTTAATCCTGGTTTAAGTGCAACCACTGCAGCGATCACTAAATCAGCTGTACTTTCTAGCCCAAATGTAAACTTAACCTCTACAACGGTTGCTGCTATTTCTAAGGTTACGCCAGCGGCAACGACGTCGGTGTCAACATCCTCATCGTCAAATATCTCGCAAAGCAATAGTTTTAACTTACGCACTGGAGCAAGCCAAATTGGTGGTTTTAATCCTGGACAAATAGCTAATCTATCTGGCGCTAGAGCGGGCACATCGCCATCATTAACCGCGTTAACCGAAGCAAGTTTTACCCCAACAAGCACCAATAACGCTATTAATTCAGAACCGAATTCATTATCTGATACCACAGCCGTCGCCAATCCTTTTCAATCAGGGTCACCCTCATTGGATGATGCAAATGATGCAGCCGTAGAAGAGAGGGTTAATCCATTTGAGGATACAAGCTTGGCTGATGATGCGACTCAGCAAGATGAATTATCGCCAGCTATTCAAGAGGTTACTAAAGAAGCTGAACCAGAAAAACAACAAGTTGTTCAACCTCAATTTAGCCAAATAAATCAACAGTCCGATGCAGAAAAAGCCGCTGAACAAGCTGAAAAGCAAGTAAAGGCGCAGCAACAAAAAGCCATTCAAGCTGAACAACAAATTATTAATGAGCTGTCCAAGCGTGACACTGAAGTTAAAACCCACGAACAAGCCCATAAAGCCATCGGCGGGATGTTTGCTCAAAGCCCATCTTTTTCTTATGAGAAAGGGCCAGATGGTAAGCGTTATGCGGTTGATGGAGAAGTACAAATTGATGTGGGTGTGATAAAAGGCGATCCACAAGCAACCTTTAATAAAATGCAAAAAGTTTACGCCGCAGCAATGGCGCCGAATCAGCCATCAAGTGCTGATATTCGTGTTGCGGCAGAGGCTGTGCAAAAAATGAATCAAGCCAAGGCTGAAATGGCCGAACAAAGACAGGAAAAAATTGTTCCCGCTGAAGACATTCAGTATATCAATGAATTGGCTAATATTTATAAACAGGCAAACGTTGAACAAAATGGATTTCAGGAGTCACAATTAACCCCGTTCACATTACCTGATGATAATGCTTCGAAACCAAAAGTGACGCTTGCTGCCAAAAATGAGGGCGCTGAACTGTCTAATCCAGCAAGTCGATTTATCGAAAAAATGAATGAATCGGTCGATACCCAATCACCGCAGATGCCATCGGCAACCTTAGCTTACTTCAAAAATCAACAGCCTGAGCCCACCAACAACTTATCCACTTTAGCCTTTTCGGTTTAAACCGCCACAGCTTCAATATCATGTTGAAGTAAAATCAAACTTTCCAATAGCTTACAGGCTGGGCCCTGTCTGTCACGATTAGGAATGATGATGTTTAAGGTGATCCTGCGTTGGTAACTGCCATGCAATTTGAGTTTGTGTAACTTTCCTTGCTTTAAATCGTCTTCAACTAGAAAATTGGGGATCCAACAAAAACCAATGTTTCTGCTTAAAATGACCTTGGCTTCATGAAAATTCGACACGGTAATCCGCTGCTCAGCTTTTAACCAGCCTATATCATTCATTGAGTTAGACCCTGTGTCTTTGATGACTATCTGTAAATACTGAGCCAGTTGTTTTTCATCTTCAATCACCCCAAATTGCGCTAAGGGGTGATCAGGATGGCAAACTAAATCAAAATCACATTCACCTAAAGGCTGGGCTAAATGTCCGCGTGGTGGTGTGGCGCAAATAGCAATATTAACCATCTGTTGATTAATTAAATCATGGGTGCCTGAAATAACGGAATCAAGCACTGTCACTCGTGTACCACGGCTTAGCGGAATAAAAGCTTCTAGTGCATCGACTAACTTTTCAGTTGGGTAAATAATTTCTTTGGCAATGGTTAAGCTTGGCTCCCAACCTTGGCCTAAGTTTGTTGCTAACTGCTCTAGCTCATCTACCGATTGAGTGAGGTGGCGTGAGCGACGCAGCAATACTTCACCTTGCTCTGTTAGATAGGCTTTGCGACCTTTTACTTCTAATAACTGAATACCTAATTGATGCTGCAATTTGGCAACAGCATGATTAAGTGATGATTGGCTTTTATTGAGTTGTTCAGCCGCCTGAGCATAACCACCATGATCAACCACAGCTTGTAAAATACGCCATTGCTCTAAGGTTGATTTTGCACGATTCATATAAAAGCCTTTAACTTGGATGTTCGGGTAGTCGAATAGATTTAACCAGCATTCAGATAGTAGCATTTTGTAGCACAAAGCAAAGCGGATAGGGCGCTTTTAAATCTGTTGTCAGTATGGCAACACTTGAGACTGAATACTGGTGCCTGGGTCGAATCATTGCAGGTAAACCATGGCATTTACTCACCGACATGCGCAAGAATGTCAATATAAGCTCGGCCGTCCGTCCATGGGGCGGACGACTCGCAAACACTCATGGAGCATATGGCTAAGCTGATGGTTTAAGGAAATAAGCTGATATTGAGTGTTTCAATCCTCAGATTTGAATGTAATAGCTAGGTTTTTATAAACTTTACTCTGACCCGATGACCCTTTTTTCTATCAAATTTAACCTTTTTGATACTCCGTTCGCAGCCATCTCAATGAGTGTTCTCATTTATGATGCTTTCCGGGACTGCATAGGAGTAGTATGGAAATAATGGTGCTATGTTATTGATTAACTATGGGTGACAACTTTTTTAACCGCCAATAGCTCAGCCATGGTGAGCGTTTCACAATACAAAACGCCCGATGAGGTTCATCAGGCGTTTTAGGAGGGAATAAGTGTCAACTTATTTCAGGATTAAACATTGATAAACCCTGAACGGTATGCACTATATTGAGTGTTCTATACTGCCAGCTTCGTTAAACTAGCACTTTCAGCTCATATCTTCTGAGGAAAGTGCATGTCTGCGAGACCTGATTTGTTTAGCTTAAACTAGAATCGATAACCAAAGTTAAGCGTATATGAATCACGGGTTTCACCTTTACTATAAAGAGCGGTTATGTTGTAGTTCTTACCGATTTGCTTATTAAAACCAATAAGATATGCCCACTGATTTAATTCAACGCCGACATCATAAGTAAAATCTTGATCAAGTCCATCAATTTTACCTAAATTACCCGACATGGTAGCATCGAGGCCTTGATATTCTGCACCCAAAAATAATTGCGCACGATAATCAACAAATTGATAACCAAGCATAGGCTGAACGGTAATGATACCATCGCCCCAATCTTGTCCACTTAATTTAGTGGCAGCGTATGTGGTATTCACCGAGGCAAAAAACTCCCGGTAACCTACAGACAAGGTTGTACCGACACCAACTACGTCATAATCGAGATCCAATGGCACATCAAACTCTGCTGGTGCACAAATAGGCAAGCCGGCTTTTTCAGCTATGCCACAAACTAAGTCAGCTTTGAATTCACCCCACCGTTCAACGAACACATTACGAATATTACCTGTGTAATCGGCATTGACAACTGCATCTACCTTAATTTTGCCGTAGAGCGCATAGACATTCCAAAATGGTAAAATGTTAACATCTGCTCTGAGGGTAGCACTCTCAGCGGTTACTGAGCCCGAAGTTGTCTTTGGATCAAAAAACTCATCAAGATTGATCCCCATAATGTTAAAAGACGTGAAAGGCACATCCATATCCTGTTTGCGCATTGCTATCGAGAAACCATATGGCAGCGGGACATCAATACCTTGGCGACGGACTAAGTCAGCCATTAACGGGAGAGGTCTATTTAAATCGACCTTTTCTTCGTGAATACGTGGGTCAGATACTTGAGCTAATAAATCTGCATCAATGACTTCAACAGTATTTTTTTTATCGTACAGCGCAATGGTTTTGGTTGTTGTTGTGACAGTGATAGGTTTGCTTTTTTTTCTACCGATGATTTTCTCAACTTTTTCTTTTACATAATGATTGCCGTTATCTAAATAACCAAAGTCGGTAGTCTGACTATAATCGGAAACGATAATGTCATTTAATTCAAAAGATTGATTATTAGAAATGACCATTTTAATTGCTTTGCCATCTTTTGCTGTTAAGGCAACTTTCATAAAACGGAAATAGGCAATGTTTTGTGGCAGTTGATATTTGGAGTAATTGAAACGGATCTCAACTTCGCCATTAGCTTTTTCAGCCACTTTTAACGTTGATCTATCTAAGCTTTCTGCATATTGACGGAGTAAATATTCAGATTTTGTTAAATCTTCAATTCGAGCGATAACGTCTTCATCTTGATCAAGTTTAGCTGGGTCGTATTTTATTCTTAGATCAATATTATTTTTTTCATCGACGCTTTGAACTAAAAATATTTCAGATGATTTTATTTCACCATCATATTCGGTTACCCTAATAGCATGTTCCACAAGATTTTCACCTTGTATCATAGAATTCATAGCAATCTTAGGTATCTCGGGAGATAGTCCGTACCGTTCAAATACATTCACATCCTTTTCAACGCTTTTAAATAGTAGCGGCTCACTCTCTTCAGCTATCGCTCCATTACATAAAAGCAAACTAGCGAGTGTTATACCTAAGATTTTGTTCATTTTATTAACACCCCACATAAAAATGATTAATTTATCGTCTGAATAAAACATATTTTAAAATTTTTACTAAAAAAATATCTTAAAAAGTATTCTAGCAAAAAAAACACAACATTAAGGTAACTGATTTTCAACATTTTTAAGTGATGCAAGTACAAAAGTTTAAACTAATTTGTCTGAATCCTTCTGTTTAAGAGTGTAGGTTGAAAGTGGCTACACAATTGGAGTTACATATTGGTGTTTTCATGCGAAAAAAATTCAAAATAAATAGGACAGACAATGAATAGAACACCCAAAGTTTATGGCACATAAATAGATCTTCGACTTTACTTTGGTTAAGCATTAAACAAGCAGGTTTTTATGCCGCACCCTCGTCGAACTCAAATTAGCCTTGAAGACACACCTTACTACCATTGTTGTAGCCGCGTTGTACGTAGGGCTTTCTTGTGCGGCAATGATGCGCTTTCAGGTAAAAATTATGACCATCGCCGTAGTTGGATTGAAACACGACTCTTTCAACTTGAGCGTGTTTTTGTTATTGATATAGCCGCTTTGCGGTGATGTCGAATCATCTGCATGTGGTGTTGCTTATCGATGTAAAAAGTGTAAATCGCTGGACAGACCGAGAAATAGCTGAGCTGTGGCATAAGTTGTTTTAACGGAGACGACTTAACGCGAAAATTCGTCAAAGGTGCGCTAGTTGAACCTCACGAAGTGGTCAGGTTAAGGCATGCGATAGCGATTTACCGAAGTCGGTTATGTGACATAAGTTGATTCATGCGCTGTTTAAATGACCCCATGGCTCGGCAAGCCAATCAAGAAGATAACTGTACGGGTCGCTTCTGGGAAGGGCGCTTTAAATCCCAAGCCTTGCTCGATGAAGCCGCAGTATTAGCCTGTATGGCTTATGTTGATTTGAACTCAATTAGAGCCAAAATGGGTGGCAACCTTTTTGGCTTCAATGAAGCGAGCATACATCATACATAATAGTGTCGAGTGCTAAAGTTGGTTATATCGGTATATTGAGTAATGGCTAACGCATCGATCCATTAGACATCTGTCGATAAACATCAGCCATTACCTTTTAATCAACCAATTTAACGCTCAACTTCCCGTTTAACGTTTTAATATAAACGGCATGATAAACAGTAATAAACCGACTATCACAAACGGTATGCTAAGCATTTGGCCAACACTCATACTCCAGTCTTGTGCAAACTCGGCTTGTCTCACTTTAACAAACTCAATCAAATAACGTGAACCATAAACCAGCGCTAAAAACAGTCCTAATAATGCGCCTTGCTTTTGCTTAATATTGGTAAAACGATAAAGCAGCCACATACCAATAAATAACCCGAGATAAGTGAATGCCTCATATAACTGCGCCGGATGGCGGGGCACCAAATCAATACGCTCGAAAATAATTGCCCACGGTTTATCTGTTGGAATACCGATAATTTCAGAATTAGCGAAGTTTGCCATTCTAACAAAGAAGCAAAAAATACCCGTGGCGATAGCAATACGATCCATCAAAAATAAAAACGGTATTTGGGCTTTACGTTTATAAAAGTACATGGCCAATATCATGCCGATGGTACCACCATGGCTGGCCAAACCGCCTTTCCAAATAGCCAATATCATCAGAGGGTTAGATAAATAGTATTCTGGTTCATAAAAAAACACATGACCCAAGCGCGCCCCGACAACAATACCAATAACACTATAAATCAATAAATCATCAAGCGATTCACCGTCTAGTCCTTCAAGCGCATACATTCGCTTCATTACCATAAAACCAGTGGCAATGGCCGTGGCAAAAAGTAGCCCATACCAATGTATTGTAAGGCCCATAAAAGACAGCAGCACGGGATCTAAGTTCCACACAAAATGTTCCACAACGGGTACTCCATATAAAATTATCTAAGCAAATTAATTATCTGTTAATAAGCGCAGTATGACCCTGTTAATTGTCTCATTTCAAGGAGATATTCGCCTTTAAGCTAAACATTTATCATTAGCGCTATTCCCCTCCTATTTAGTGGTTTTATGCCATCATGGTTTATCACTTACAATCAAACGACTATCTGTTAGTGCCGTTCAATGATGCAGTTGAAACAAACAAGATACATCCCAAATATGACACTTATTTAGCATTCAGTTAGTCTTATGCGACAGTAGGGTGAGAGGAATTTTTATTTTGGCAGCCTAAAACAATCACTATATGGGCTTACAGCTAGAGTCCGTTGATACTGATTTACACCACTATAAAGCTCATCAACCCCACACACCGACTGAATAACGAACAGCATATTACGCGAAAAATTATCCAGGTTTGCGATGAAAAAATCTCCTTAAAGGCTGAAAGTGTGGGTTATCACACAAAGCTTAACTTGTTAAGTTAGAATAAAAAAACGTCCGTGATATAAGTCGCGGACGTTTAGGTATTGCTAGATTCTAGATTCTAGATTGCTGATTACTGGTAACTGCTAGTGTGTACGTTACGTACTGCGCGTCCTGAAGGGTCAATAATACCTTGTAAGCTCTCATCCCATGCCAGTGCTTCTGGAGTAGAGCAGGCGACCGACTTACCACCTGGTACGGTTTCTGCTGCACTTGCTAGAGGGTAAAACTCTTCAAAGAAACAGCGATAGAAGTACGCTTCTTTGGTTTCAGGTGTGTTGTACGGGAAACGGAATTTCGCATTAGCTAATTGCATATCATCAACGTGTTTTGCTGCATGCTCTTTTAACCCGTCAATCCATGAATAACCCACACCGTCACTGAATTGCTCTTTTTGACGCCATGTGACTTCTTTAGGTAATTTATGTTCAAATGCCTGACGAAGAATGTGTTTCTCAATTTTGCCATCTTTAGACATTTTCGCTTCTGGGTTGATACGCATAGCGACATCCATAAACTCTTTATCTAAGAAGGGCACACGGGCTTCTAATCCCCAGGCTGCCATAGCTTTGTTAGCTCGTAAACAATCAAATAAATGCAGTTTATCGAGTTTACGGACTAATTCTTCATGGAATGCTTGTGCATTTGGCGCCTTATGGAAGTATAAGTAGCCGCCAAACAGCTCATCAGCGCCTTCACCTGATAACACCATTTTAATGCCCATCGCTTTAATTTTTCGGGCCATTAAATACATAGGGGTTGCTGCGCGAATGGTGGTGACATCATAGGTTTCTAAGTGATAAATCACTTCTTTAATCGCATCTAACCCTTCTTGGAAAGTGTAAATAATTGGGTGATGTATGGTGCCAATTGCGTCAGCTACTTTTTGCGCCGCCACTAAATCCGGTGATTCGGCTAAGCCCACAGCAAAAGAGTGTAACTGTGGCCACCATGCGCCAGTTTCACCATCGTTTTCAATACGATGTTTAGCATAAGTTTGGGTAATCGCTGACACGATTGATGAATCTAAACCACCTGATAACAACACACCATAGGGTACGTCAGACATTAATTGACGTTTAACCGCGGCTTCTAATGCGTCACGTAATTCTTCAACGCTGGCAGGGTTATCTTGTACGGCATCAAACTCCATCCAATCACGCACATAGTATTGAGTCGGTTTGCCATCGGCTGAATATAAATATTGGCCAGGTAAAAACTCTGCAACCGTTTTACAGACAGGCATAAGTGCTTTCATTTCAGAGGCAATGTAGAAGTTGCCCGCGCTATCATGGCCTGAATACAGTGGGATAATCCCCATATGATCGCGACCCACTAAATAGGTGTTTTTGGCTTTGTCATAAAGTACAAACGCAAAGATGCCGTTAAGTTTATCTAAAAAGTCACAACCGTACTCTTGGTATAAAGATAAAATCACTTCACAGTCTGAGTTGGTTTGATATTGGTATTTATCACCTAAATCAGCTTTAAGTTGCTTGTGGTTATAAATTTCACCGTTTACTGCTAACACAATGTTGCCATCTTGGCTGATAAGCGGTTGAGCACCGTGGTCAACGTCTACAATTGCAAGGCGTTCATGGGCAAGAATGGCATGTTCATCTGCATAAATACCCGACCAATCTGGTCCGCGGTGACGTAACAGTTTTGACATTTCAAGTGCCACTTGGCGAAGCTCACTTGCATCTGATTTGATATCTAAAATTGAAAATATTGAACACATAATACCGCTCCAACAACATTGTTTAATCTTTATCTGTTTTCTACTTTGCCAGCATTTTATTCACTCGCCAAGTGTTATTTTTGATAAAAACTCACTTTAATAGTGTTTTTAGCGATAATATGATTTATTTAGTTTGTTATTAATGAAGATAGTTCAGTTAAAATGGATAAAAGTTGATTTATCTTGATTTTTATTGGTGATGATAGGCAATTATTGAAGAATTGTTAGTGATGTGCTGAAGATAAATAAATCAGCTGACAGGTTTGTTTGCTGATTATTTGAACAGAAATCTATTAGATTGCGATGGCTTGTTACTATTGAGGTGAGTTTCTAGGTTAAAAAAAGACCAGAAGCTTGGCTTCTGGTCTTTGGCTTTATATCTTATTTGGGAGGAAGATAAATAGGTTACTTGGCTGGACGTAAATGATTAAACTCTGAACCGACAAAATATCCAGGCCAGTCTTGGTTGTTACCCAGTGTATGAGCTGCGTGATAATAGACGCCTAAATCTTGTAATGCGCCTGATAAATCCCAGCTTTCATGGTAATGGTCGCAAACATTGTGATAACAGCCTTTCATGGTCGCTTGCATTTGAGTTTTGTATGTCGAGGTTGCTTCATCTAAAGGCTCGTTGCCACCGCCAGCAAATACCGCTGGCACGCCATATTTGGCAAAGCTGAAGTGATCTGAGCGGAAAAAGCCACCAGATGCGGGATTACGTTCAGATTTTACTTCACGATTTTGCAATTTTGCTGCATCAGCTAGGTAGTTTTCTAATTCCGACTGACCTTTACCCACTATGGTGTAATCTTTAGTTTTGCCATACACATTGGTACTGTCTAGGTTGAAGACGGCGACGGTTTTGTCTAAAGGGTAAATCGGATTGGCGGCATAATAACGTGAACCGAGTAACCCTTGTTCTTCACCCGTGGTGGCGATAAAGGTGATTGATCTTTTCAGGCCATTGCCTTGTTTTGCTTGCACTGCAAACTGGCGGGCAATTTCCATGATACCCGCTGTACCTGAAGCATTGTCTAACGCACCGTTGTAAATTTGATCGCCTTGTTTAGTTTCATCTTTACCAATGTGATCCCAATGGGCGGTAAATAATAATTGTTCATCGGCTTGGGTTGAGCCCTTTAACGTTGCGACAACATTATAACTATCAGCGTATTGTGCTTTATTGGCGAACTGAATATTAGCTGTTTGCGCTAAATCAACGTTGACAGCTTGATCCGCGGCACGTTCCATTAAGGTTGGCAATGAGAATCCAGCTTGAGTGAATAACTGAGTCGCCGCATTTAACGTCATCCAGCCTTCAACTTGAATTCGATTTTTTGCTTCATCAGTGTTTAACACTAGATCCTGTTGAGGACCTGTCCAACTGTTTTCAACTACAGACCATGGGTATGAAGCTGGTTTGGTATCATGAATGATGATTGCACCTAATGCACCTTGACGGCTGGCTTCTTCAAACTTATAACTCCAACGGCCGTAATATGTCATCGCTAAGCCGTTAAACTTAGTGCCTTCGGGATGAGCAAAACCGGGATCATTGACAAGAATGACGGCTATTTTACCTTTCATATCAACATCATTGTAATCATTCCATTGATATTCAGGCGCATTAATGCCGTAACCAACAAACACTAGCGGTGCATTTTCAATGCTAATTTGTTCATTGGCATGACGACTGCTCAAGACGATATCTTGACGATATTGCAGTGGTAAATTGGCTAAGGTAATGCTTTGTTGCTCGCTGGGGGTATAGGTCACCATAGGGACAGCTTGTAAAAAACTGCCTTGATTGGCGCCAACTAAACCCATTTCGGTAAACTGTTTGGTTAAATAATCTAACGTGAGTTTTTCACCCTGGGTGTTAGGGGCTCTGCCTTCAAATTCATCCGACGACAATGTTTTTATATCAGTACGAAAACGCGCTTCATCAAAAGTGACATTTATTGCGGCTTGGTTTGCTTCGGTAGTTTGCTGAGTTTGTTCAATCTGGGGCGCATGCGCTGGTTTGTCGCCGTTACAGGCACTCACCATAAGAGCAATAGCGCATAATGGAAATAAATGCTTCATCAGTATTCCAATTATTATTGTTTGTTGTTTGTTACTGTTGGGTGAGCATAATGAAGCAAGCCTGCACTTGATAACAAGTGTGCAGGCTTGAAAATATGTTACCTAATGTAAATAACCCCAGTGCGCGAGACTAATTGGATATTAAACCGTCTTTACCGCGCTAATGACGTTATTGTTCAGTGACCAAATCTTACAATGGGTGGGTGGTTAGCCTTATTGCGAGTGCAAAGAACATGTTTGCCGTGACGTCTTAGGTCGCGAGATTGTGCTTATAAATTGCTGAGCTTAAATAACATCAATGTCACCGGCGCAGGCAAACACATGGTTTGGTCTAAAGGGTTCTTTATCTATGTCAGCCATTTGACTGACACCACTGGTAACCAAAATGGTTTCTAAACCCGCTTGGAATCCAGCCAAAATATCGGTGCGCATATTATCGCCAATAATAACGGTGTTTTCTGAATGCCCCTGTATGTGATTTAACGCAGAGCGGATAATCCAACTGGAGGGTTTACCGACATAAAAAGGCATTTTTCCGGTGATACGTTCAATGGGGGCGCATAATGCGCCGCAGGCTGGACTGTATCCCGGGCCATTAGTATCGGGGTTAGTGGCAATAAACCGTGCTCCACCCGCGACAAAACGCGCCGCTTTATGGATCATATCCCAATTGTACGAGCGGGTTTCGCCAACAATCACAAAGTCAGGATTGATATCAGTGATAGTAAAACCTGCATTGTAAAGCTCATGGGTGAGGGCACCTTCGCCGATAACGAAAGCTTTTGTGCCTTTTTGATGCTTCAAAAAATCTGCAGTGGCCATGGCTGAAGTGTAAAAACAGTTCTCTGGGACATTGATCCCTGCTGCGCCAAGACGATTTTGCAAATCTTTACCCGTTTGTACTGGGTAGTTGGTTAAGATAACCAGTGGGTTACCTTGTTCAAGGATACGGTGAATAAACTTATCGCTGCCTGGGATCAGTTTATTATCGTGCAGTAAAACGCCATCGATATCACAGATAATATTTTTCATGCTGCTGTATTGTCCTTTAATCATTAACTTTGCTTATCTTATATCATTGTTATGGGTGAAGTGTGTCATATGAGCGGTTTCTGAACAAAATTCAATTTCTATGCTGAAAACTTAAAAATATCAAGTGTATGAAGCATAAAACAATAAAGCCAACCTGTGAGGGTTGGCTTTATTTAATGATTAATCAATCAACAAGATTTAACACTCTACAATGTTTACCGCAAGGCCACCTTTAGCGGTTTCTTTATACTTACTGCGCATGTCTTTGCCTGTGTCCATCATGGTTTTGATCACTTTATCGAGTGACACCTTATGGTTACCGTCTCCGCGTAATGCCATACGTGAAGCATTAATGGCTTTGACTGCGCCCATAGCGTTACGCTCAATACAAGGCACTTGAACTAGGCCGCCAACAGGATCGCAAGTTAAACCTAAGTTATGTTCCATGCCAATTTCTGCGGCATTTTCTACATGCTCGACTGTGCCGCCCATAATCTCAGTGAGCGCTCCCGCAGCCATAGAACAGGCCACGCCAACTTCACCTTGGCAACCGACCTCTGCACCTGAAATTGAGGCATTTTTCTTGTACAAAATACCAATAGCTGCAGCGGTGAGTAAGTAGCGACTGCAAACATCGATATCCACTTCTTGCACGAACATATCGTAGTAACATAAAACGGCTGGAATAATTCCTGCTGCCCCGTTGGTTGGCGCCGTAACTACGCGATCGCCTGCTGCATTTTGCTCATTGACAGACAGGGCGAATAAATCAACCCAATCCATGGCCGTTAATGGATCGGTGTTATTGCGTCCTTCTGCTTTTAAACGGCGGTGTAAAGAAGGCGCGCGGCGACGTAGTTTAAGTCCACCGGGCAAAATACCTTCTTTTTGATAACCACGTTCGACGCAGGTTTTCATGGTTTGCCAAATATTCCATAGGCCTTGCTTAACTTCATCTTCGGTTGCGATGCTAAGTTCATTGGCCATCATCAACGATGAAATACTTAAGCCATTTTCGCAGCAAAGTTCTAGTAGCTGCGCGGCACTATGAAAATCAAAAGGAGCTTGTTTAATCGGTGTTGCAGGTGATGCGTTGCGCTGAGTAATTTCATCTTCATCAAGAATAAAACCACCACCGACCGAATAATAGGTGCGTTGATAAATGATTTCGCCTTTAGACAATGCATACAGTGTCATGGCATTGGCATGGGCAGGTAACGTTTTGCGGCGATGATAAGTGACACCATCTTCACGGGTAAATTTAACATAGCGGCCATCGGCTAACTTTAGCTGTTGATCCTTAGAAGCGGCTTCTAAAATGGCATCAATGGTATCGGTATCAACGGTTTCTGGATCTTCACCCATTAACCCTAAAATAACGGCTTTTCCGGTACCATGACCTTTACCGGTTTGACCTAAAGAACCAAATAATT
Source organism: Shewanella holmiensis (assembly GCF_025370255.1). GTDB lineage: Bacteria > Pseudomonadota > Gammaproteobacteria > Enterobacterales > Shewanellaceae > Shewanella > Shewanella holmiensis. The sequence continues at coordinate 44,521 of NZ_JAMTCD010000006.1, read as the reverse complement.
CGGATTGAAGTTCATCGGTACTGTCTAGCAGGTTTTGTTCTGCTAATTTGTCCATAAAGATTTTACCGGCTTTCATTGGTCCGACGGTGTGGGAGCTTGATGGGCCGATGCCAATTTTGAACATGTCAAAAACGCTGATCATAATATGTAGCCTTTATTAGGTCGTTTATTGTTTTAGTTATTTGAGAGTATTATCATCGCTCAACTAAATATATCGATTCACTGTCGCTGAGTGATTTCACTATAGACGATCGTGAACTGATTTGTTTTACATCTCACAAACGTAAGACAATGAGCTGCTTTGTGTTGAAATACTCAGTTCTTTTAAGAGTATCCCACAGTTTTTAATTGTACTGTTCATTAGTTTTTTTTATGCATTTATTTCAGATTAGCCTGACTTATACATCAATGGTTTTAGGCTAAAAAATTAGAGGTAGTCGATTGAGCTATTTAATGATGGATCTTGCGGGATTAACGGTATCAGATCTCGAAGCGGTACAACTTCAACATCCCCAAGTAGGAGGGATAATCCTTTTTAGCCGCAATTTTTCTAATAAAGACCAGTTAGTTGATCTAGTTAAACAGGTTCGAGGCATTAGGCCTGAGCTACTTATCGCCGTGGATCATGAAGGTGGGCGAGTACAAAGATTCAAAGATGGCTTCACTCATATTCCTGCAATGGGCGATATTTTACCTGCCGCAAATGGCGACATTACATTAGCAAAACTGTGGGCTAAAGAGTGTGGTTTTTTGATGGCGGTAGAATTACTTGCTTGTGATATTGACCTAAGCTTTGCACCAGTCTTAGATGTAAATGGTATAAGTGAAGTGATAGGTAAACGCAGTTTTAGTCCTAATCCTGATGAAGTGACCACTTTAGCGGCGGCGTTTATTAGCGGTATGGAAGACGCCGGTATGGCCGCGGTAGGCAAGCATTTCCCTGGTCATGGCAGTGTGGCGGCTGATTCGCATATTGCGATGCCAGTAGACAGTCGAAGCCAAGCCGAAATTGAAGCCTTTGATATGCAGCCATTTGTCAGTTTGATCTCAAAAGAGCAATTAAATGGTGTTATGCCAGCCCATGTTATCTACGATAAAGTAGATCCAAATCCTGCTGGATTTTCACGTTACTGGTTGCAAGATGTTTTACGTCAGCGTTTAGGTTTTAAAGGGGTTATTTTTTCAGATGACTTAGGGATGAAAGGCGCCAGTTTTGCTGGTGACTATTTAGGTCGTGCCCAAGCGGCACTGAATGCGGGCTGCGATATGATATTAGTCTGTAATGATCCCGTTGGCGTTGACGCATTATTGGCGCAGTTTGTTTGGCCAACTACGCCACCCGTAGCAAATGCCATGAGTTTAAAACCTCAGCCATTAACCGTGGTGAATGCCTTAGAACAGCAAGCACGCTGGCTTAAAGCGATTGAAACGGCCAAGCTCATTCATCAGTCAGTTTAATGCTTGTTATGGACGTTTAACTTCAAAATGGAATAATAAATATTTACCAAACAGTCACTTGTCTTGTTAGCTGCATTTAATTAACGTGCAATAGGCCAGCTATGAATGTGTTGATGTGCTTTGTTTTCAAAAACGAATGATAAGTTTGCTACGAGATTAGCTAAATTGATTGAATTCATCTTATTGAGCAGATCTCAACCCACGTTGGGGTTATTTAGTTTGTGAGCGGTTTTTAATCTGAAGTATTGGATATTCTTTTACTTGAGCCGTTTTAACCTCTTTATAAAGGCTTTTGATTCGTACTGACAGTAACATTAACAGCTAAACTAGTGCTAAAAGTGAGTGTTTTGTTTGTTTTTACAGCATTTGGCAAGGCAAAAAAGGCTAAAGATGGCAAAAAACGAACTGTCGTGATACAAATTGATACAGCTAGCATTTGAAATGCGATTCGAGTGCTATCTTTAATGTCATATTTTTACTGTTTTATGCAATTTTTGCAGGCGGCTATCTTTGATAGCCGCTTTTTTATTCCCTCAATAAAATGCCAAATAAGAACGTGGTTTTGTAGTATTAATCATTATTGTTTCAATTACGGCAATGGAATTTACGTATAAAAAAACCGGAGAATGCCCCCGGTTTCATTTTCAACTACTTGTTCACTTTACTGAGAATAAGGTTGGATCACACCTGATTGAATCGCTTGTGATGGCTCAGATTGTGGCAGGCTTTGCGGTGTTGGCTCACCTAAATCAATCGGTTTTACCATGGTGGGTTGAGGCATTTTTCTGATTTGCATCACAATACCCATTTGCGGGTGATCAAAATAATGGATTTCACCGCTACGAACGCGACGATTTTGGGTTAAAGGGATCGCCTGTAGAAAAGGCTGCATGGTCTTTTCAATTTGGGTATTCACTGCATCGAATTGATTAAACTCACTGCGATTAGACTCAACAAGCTTTTGTGTCGGCTTACGCAATGCTAAGTTATTTTCGATATATAAATAGTGACTTAAGTAAATGTTGATTGTGCCATCAAGCTCCCATACGGGGTTAACTTGCTCGGTTTGCATCATATTACCTAACGTTGAATAATCACTCATTGATAATTGATTCGAAGGGGCATTATTACTTTGGTTGCTAACTTGCTGCCCGTGGTAGTCAAATTGCTTAGAATAATCTTTACCACCAAAAATACGCACTGCTTTGGCGTAACGTTTTGATTGCATATTTTGCTGCCAGGTTAAATGCACAATCGGCTTTACGTTACGTTCGCGGTTAACGGTTCTGATAATGTCTTTAAATCGGCTTTGGCTTTGCGCTAATAGCACTGGGCCTTGGTTCAAGTACGCCTGTTGCGGACTTGATGCAGCAACTTCAACGGGAACCTGACTTGGATGACTGCGAACCGTGCTACTGGTTAACGGATCATTACAATCTGGGGTTAATTCAGTAGACCAATCATTCGAGGTGCAACCGCTTAAGCCTGCGGCTACGCCAGTGATGTCGGTGCTGATCAACGGCGTGATAAAGTCGATTGCACGATCATTAATTTGTGGCGCAGGAGTGTTGATCCATTGCTCTAATGATTGGCTGTCACGCTCAAATATAAACACTTCTACTTCAAACCAAGAATCCGCCTTGGCTTGAACTGACATAGACAGCGCACCAAGCGCTGTCATTGCTATCACTATTTTACGAAGCACTATTGCTCTCCAGTTTGATGTTTAGCAAGCTGTTCAAGTAAGGTTTTTAACAATCCGAGTCGCTCTTTACTTGTTTCAGCTGGAATGGTGAACTTTAACTTATTTGGCCCATCCATTCGATAGATTTGTGGCTGCTTTTGCAATAAATCGATGATAAACATGGGATCGACTTTATGTTGTGGCCCAAATTCAATGCTGCCACCTTTTGCATGCATCTCAATTCGCTGTAATCCCAGCTCGGTTGCTTGATGTTTGTATAAGGTGATATCCATTAAATTACGGGTGGGGTCGGGCAGCATCCCGAAACGATCGATAAACTCTACTTTTAGTTCATCAATCATTCGTTCAGAATCGCAATTAGCAATACGTTTGTACAATGACAAACGCATATTAACGTCACTGACATAATCTTCAGGTAGCAAGGCCGCAATACGCAAATCTATGTCGCAAATGGCATTCATCATGTAAGCCAATGATGGCTCTTTACCTTCTTTGAGCGCTTTAACCGCTGACTCTAACATCTCCATATACAGGCTAAAGCCGATTTTACTGATGTGTCCGCTTTGCTCATCACCAAGTAATTCACCGGCACCGCGAATTTCAAGATCCTGGGTGGCAAGTAAAAAACCTGCGCCTAAATCTTCCAGAGCATCGATGGCCTCTAGCCGTTTGCGTGCATCTGCTGTCATGCGTTTGGGATGCGGCGTCATCATATAGGCGTATGCCTGATGATGCGAACGACCCACTCGACCACGTAACTGATGCAACTGGGCAAGACCAAACATATCAGCGCGGTGGATTAAAATGGTGTTTGCGCTGGGCACGTCAATACCGGTTTCAATGATGGTAGTACATACCAACACGTTAAACCTTTGGTGATAAAAGTCTGACATGACTTTTTCTAAATCACGTTCGCGCATTTGTCCATGCGCCGTTACTACACGCGCCTCAGGGATAATGTCACGAATTTCTTGAGCAGCTTTTTCAATGGTCTCAACGTTATTATGTAAGTAATACACCTGACCACCACGTAAAATCTCTCGTAATATCGCTTCTCTTACTGTGGCAATATCGTACTCACGCACAAAGGTTTTAACTGCTAAACGTTTGGCGGGTGGCGTGGCAATAATCGATAAGTCACGCATACCAGACATAGCCATATTCAAGGTGCGCGGAATAGGTGTAGCGGTTAAGGTGAGAATATCGACATTGGCCCGCAGGGCTTTGATTTTTTCTTTTTGGCGGACACCAAATCGATGCTCTTCATCGATAATTAATAAACCGAGATTGTCAAAATTTGCTTCAGCGGTCAGAAGTTTGTGGGTGCCAATGACAATATCCACTTTTCCTTCGCCTAACGCTTCAACAACTTGGCTTTGTTCTTTGGCGCTTTTAAAACGCGACATGACTTCTATCACAATCGGCCAATCAGCAAAACGGTCCTTAAAGTTTTCATAATGTTGTTGAGCCAGCAGGGTGGTGGGTACCAATACCACAACCTGCTTGCCCGCATTGACGGCCACAAAAGCGGCGCGCATGGCAACTTCAGTTTTACCAAAGCCAACATCACCACAGACTAATCTGTCCATCGCCATAGGCGCTTGTAAATCGGCTAACACAGCATGAATAGCGCTTTCTTGATCGACGGTTTCTTCAAACGGAAAACCTTGGGCAAAAACGGCGTATTCATCTTCGTCCAGAGATAACGCTTCACCGGGTCTAGACTGGCGACGGGCGTAGACATCTAATAACTCGGCGGCGACATCACGAATGCGCTCGATGGCTTTTTTCTTTGCTTTGGCCCAGGTTTCATTACCCAATTTATTCAGTTGGGTATTGTCATCATTGCCAACACTGTAGCGGCTGATAAGATGCAATGACGACACGGGGACATATAATTTATCTCCGCCGGCATATTCTAATTTTAAGTATTCTGCAACCAAGCCGCCGGTATCAAGGGTTTCTAACCCTTGGTAAAGCGCAACGCCGTGCTCTAAATGCACTATGGGTTGACCCACTTTTAATTCGGCGAGGTTTTTGACTAAAACATCAGAACTGACTTGTTTTTGTTTTTCACGGCGGCGTTGCTGTGAAATGCGATGGCCGAACAGTTCAGTTTCACAAATGATACTGACTTTACCTTTCGCACCCAGTTCTAGCTCACAGCCTCGTGATAATGGCGATACGATTAAGCCAATAAATTCTTTAGCACTGATGTAATCATCAATATGTTTGAATAATTTTGGTTTTATGCCGATTTTTCCCAGCAACTCTACCAGTGCTTCACGGCGACCTTCAGATTCTGCCACAAATAACATTTGCGGTTGCTTTTGGCTGTAATCCTGTAATGCCTGCATAGGCTGTTTAAGCTTATGGTTGGCATTGATGTCACCAATCGGTTTCGCTTTTACCATTTGGGCCGTTTTAGGCACTAATTCAGTATCTTGTTGGCCATCAGCCGTGACAATAGTCTGAATAAACTGACTGCGCGGCATCGGTTTAAAAGCTGCAAACAATTGCTCTGTTAATAAATACAGCTCTTTAGGCTCAAGTAATGGCCGGAGTGGATCAACGCGGCGATCTTCATAGCGGGTATGCACTTCGTTTAAGTGTTGCTCACAGGCTTTTTCTATATCACCTAGGGTAATAAGCTGGGTTTGCTCCGGTAAATAATCAAATAACGAGGCACTGTCATCAAAAAATAATGGCAAATAATTTTCAATACCTGCGGGCATGAGATTACGGCTAACCAGTTGATAAACTGACTCGGCTTCTTTTGATATCACTTCAAAACGCCGACGATAGCGCAATCTAAACCCTTCAATAGCAGCGCTATCTGTTGGGAATTCCTTAGCAGGCAACATGCGTATATGTTCAAGAGCCATGCCTGAACGTTGGGTATCAACATCAAAAAAGCGGATTGATTCAACCTCGTCATCGAATAATTCAATGCGTAAAGGTTGTTTTGAGCCCGTTGGGAAAATATCAATAATTGAACCACGGATAGCGAACTCACCATGCTCATACACTTGATCAACAATGTGGTAGCCAGTGTCGGTAAGATGTTGACGTACTTGATCAAGGCTATAAATATCGCCTTTTTTCAAAATCATCACGTTAGCGGTTAAAAATGACTTGGGCGGCAAACGCACCATCAAGGTATTCACCGGCACAATGACCACGTTATGGGTGCTTTGACTGATTTGGGCTAATGATTCTAGACGCTGTGAAATCAGGTCTTGATGCGGCGAAAAACTGTCATAGGGCAAGGTTTCACGATCGGGGAATAAACACACATTTACCGATGAATTTGCCAATAAATAACTTAACTCGGCTTCTAATGCCAGTGCACTTGGTGTGTCGTGGGTAACGACCAAACTGGTGCCTGAATGTTGGTTAATTAAGTTTGCCACTGTCAGCGCTTGGGAAACTCCGCCAAGCGTAGCTAAAATTTGCTGATGTTGGCCTTTTTTGACACTTGGCGGGGCAGTTACACTAAATTGCTTCATGAAATTGATTAACTTGTATTAAGAGAACTTACAGATTGTCATTACGTTGTTGCTTACGCAGTTTAAGCATTTTTTGTTGAACATTTAAGCTAGCTTTCACTAGTTGTTCGATATCTTCATCTAAAATTTGTGTATAGGCGAGTTCGATATGCCATGACGGCGCTGCTGATACGTCCGGTGCGACTGTTTCTACATTGACCTGTTTAGCGGCGGTGACTTCACACATGCACAATACAGCCACGACTTCTGCGTGAAGATAAATATGGCAACTAAAAATAGATCCCACTTCAATTGGGGTGTCAGACACAATACTTAAGCCGCTGCCACCAAATTGAAGCCCTTGGTACTGTTGACCCGTTTGGGTTTCTTTTTCCAATACATGCTGTAGTACTAAATCGACTTTACGTGATTGAAGTTTTAAAAACTCAACAATCGATTTGGTTTCACTCTCTAGCTGACGTATTTGCATTAAACAGTTAGCTTCAAGCGCTTTCACCTCTGATAATAGTTTCAAACCAGTCGATTGCATTTGACGTAATTGGTTATCGTCAGGGATCGGGCGCTGTTTATCCCAAGCATTAAGATACACATTAAACTGGTGAGGCACGCTAAAATAAGAATTGCTATCGTTTATCAAGGTTTGCCTCTTTATTTATCAAACTAATACCCCTATTATCGTGCCCAACTTGATGGTTTAGCAAGTCATAAGCTTTTATGGCCAGTTTTAGCATAGTTTTTGGCTCAGCGATAACCAATATACGCCCGAAATACGGCAGTGGATGACAAATTTTATATGAATTTTGGATTTTCTTTTTTTGTGGGGTATCGCTATTGGCGCGCACGTAAAGCCAATGCCTTTGCTTCATTTATTACCTTGTTTGCTGTGTCGGGCATTTTTTTAGGCGTGGCGGCGTTGATTGTCGTCAGTTCTGTGATGAATGGTCTTGAAGGCCAACTTAAAAACCGAATTTTAGGGGCTGTACCACAACTGACGTTAATTAGTGATACAGGCTTTGACGACTGGCAAACAAGTGTTTTAGCCGTTAAAAAGGATAAGCGTTTACAACATGACATTATGGGCATTGTGCCTAGCGCGACCACTCAGGGTATGTTGCAATCCAGTTCAAATATTGCAGCGGCTCAGGTGTTGGGGGTGTTCCCAGAACTAGAGCAGGGTTTATCCAGTATTATTTCCCATACCTATTCCAGCGCGTTTGATGCATTGACGCCAGGAAGTTATGCCATTGTATTAGGCAGTGAATTGGCCAGAAAACTGGGGGTTAAAGCCGATGATGAAATTCGTATTTTAAGTGGTGATGGGGTTGTTTATTCACCGCTAGGGCCAGTGCCGAGCCAACGTAAATTTAAGGTGGCGGGTGTGTTTGAGATGGGGGCTCAGGTCGACGCGACTGTTGCTTATGTACATTATCAAGATGCGCGTCGGTTAATGCGCCAAGACCCTGAGGTGATTGCCGAATTACGAGTATATCTGAACGATCCCTTTAATGTTGCCAGCATCACGCCGTTAATAACCGATAGTTTAAGTGAACAGGGCGTAGCAGTTACAAGCCGTGATTGGCGCGCTGATTTTGGCCATCTATTTGCTGCCGTGAAGATGGAAAAGAATATGATGTCATTGATGCTCAGTTTAATTGTCGCGGTGGCGGCGTTTAATATTGTCTCGGCACTAGTGATGATGGTAGTAGATAAAACCACTGACGTTGCAGTATTAAAAACCCAAGGCCTGACGACTGCCGCTGTAATGAACATTTTTATTGTGCAAGGCTCACTTAATGCGGTGCTTGGCTTAGTCATAGGCACTTTAACCGGTATTGTGCTTACGCTTAATTTGAATGAAATTTTAACCACGTTAGGGATATCTATTCTAGGCGCAGGTCAAACGCTTCCGGTGCAATTATCACTCACACAATTAACTGTGATTGTGGTTGGCACCTTATTTATTACCCTGATTGCCACCATTTATCCAGCGTTGCGCGCCGCGCAGGTTCAACCCGCTACTGCATTGAGATACGAATAATGACACAGACCAAACAAGTATTACTGCAAGTTAATCATGTCAGTAAACATTATCACGACGGCGAAGTGACGACCCATGTGCTAAAAGATGTCAATCTTGAGGTTTACAAAGGAGAGCAGTTAGCGATTGTGGGCAGCTCTGGTTCAGGTAAAAGTACTTTACTGCATTTGATGGGCACCTTAGATACCCCAAGTGACGGGAAGGTGTTACTTGATGGTGCAGATATTTACCAATTATCTGCGGCTAAGCAAGCCAAATTGCGAAATGAAGACTTAGGGTTTATTTATCAATTCCACCATCTTCTGCCGGAGTTCAGTGCTATTGAAAATGTGGCGATGCCGGCTTTTATTCAAGGGAAGGATAAGCAGCAATCTTTGCAAAACGCCAAAGTGTTGCTAGAACGCGTTGGACTTGGCCACAGACTGCAACATATCCCGGCGCAATTATCGGGTGGTGAACGACAGCGCGTTGCCATTGCCAGAGCGTTAATCAATCAACCTAAGTTAGTGTTGGCTGATGAACCAACAGGTAACTTAGACGCCACCAGCGGTGAAACCGTTTATCAATTGATCCGTGAATTAGCTCAGCAGTTTGGAACGGCCTTTGTGGTGGTCACCCATGACCATAAACTGGCAGCCAAAATGGACAGACAATTAACCATGAAAGACGGTGTGCTACAGGTGGCAGCAGGTAACATTAATGAGTAAATGGTTACCTTTTTTAATCGGTTGGCGTTTTTATCGCGCAAGGCAAAATAATGGCTTTATTGGTTTTATTTCATTTGCATCGACAGCGGGCATTGCTTTAGGCGTCGCTGTGCTGATTATCGTGTTATCGGCAATGAATGGTTTTGAAAAAGAACTGCAAAACCGTTTGCTTGGGGTGATTTCCCATGGTGAGTTGGTCGGCGTGAATGAACCTATTCATGATTGGTTTACCATTGCTGAAACCGCTAAAAATATCCCGCAAATTACCGGTGTCGCACCTTTTGTGCGTTTACAAGGACTGGTACAAAAGCCCGGTGGTTTTCAAGGTATTGTTGTGAACGGTATCGATACTGATTATGAACAGCAAGTATCAAGCATTGCGCAATATATGAATGACAGTGCCTGGCAGTCTTTGCAAGGTAATGACAATCATATTGTTCTGGGGCGCAGTTTATTAAATAAATTGCAATTAAAGGTTGGCGATACGCTGGCAATGTATACCCCTGATGCGAACAATAATCGCTTAAGTGCCGCTAAAAGCCATCGGTTTTTGGTCAGTGGTGTGTATGATTTAGGCGGTGAAATTGAAGCTTCACAAGCGTATGTGCCGCTAAAGTATTTAAGCGACTTACTCAATCTTGGCACTGGTGTTAGCGGAGTGCGTTTGCAAGTTGATAATGTGTTTAACGCGCCAGGTGTTACCCGTGATTTAGGTTACGCTCAGGAGCAATACTTATATTTAAATGACTGGACGCGCTCTCAAGGCCATTTATATCAAGATATTCAACTCGTTAGAATGGTAATGTATTTAGTGTTAGCGCTAGTGATCGCTGTGGCATGTTTCAATATTGTGTCTACTTTGGTGATGGCGGTACGTGATAAAGCGTCTGAAATTGCGATTTTAATGACGATGGGATTAAAGCGTTCAGCCATCATGACCATATTTATTATGCAAGGCGGATTAAATGGCCTTTTAGGTTGCAGTTTAGGCGGTGCAATCGGGGTGTTAGTCGCGCTGAAATTGAGCAGTATTGCCAAAGGCGTTGAAACACTTTTGGGAATTCAGTTATTAGATTCAGATATCTACTTTATTGATTTTCTGCCATCACAATTACAAATGCACGATGTGGTTTTTGTGATTGTATTAGGCTTGGTGATGAGTTTAATTGCAACAGTTTACCCAGCTTGGAAGGCAACCAAAATTGCCCCAGCTGCTGCGTTAGCCGGTCGGTAAATTGCAATGCTAATTCAGGACATACGGTGATGACCACTAAAACGCAATTATCATCACCCGTGCTGCAATCAGAACGCTTTGTCATTCGTGCTTTTAACGAAGACGATTTAATGGCTTTTGCAGCTTATCGAAATGATCCTAATGTGGCTAAATATCAAAGTTGGACCCATTACAGTCTAGAGGATGCTAAGCAGCTTTTACAGCAAACGGATTACTGTCAATTTGCTCAAGCTGGCAAATGGTATCAAATGGCTATTTGCGATAAACGCACAGATACCCTCCTTGGCGATATAGCATTGCATTTTATTGATGAAGACCAGATTGAAGTCGGTTTTACTGTTGCACCTTTGAATCAAAAGCAAGCGGTAGCCTCTGAGGCACTTTACTGTGTTCTCAAATACTTATTTGATACGCTAGGACGTCATAGAGTGCTAGCTATTACAGATTGTTTAAATATAGCCAGTATTGCGCTGTTAGAAAAAGTGGGGTTTCGCCGTGAAGGTCACTTTATTCAACATGTGCTGTTTAAAGGGAACTGGTGCGATGAATATCAATACGCACTGCTAGCCAGTGAATTTAACTCGATCCGTGAACCTAACTAGAGTGCTTCATGTCCTGTCACCAGTGTGAAGAATCCATTTTCATCCAAAAGCTGGGGCGTTGCTTTCGTTGTATGGCACAACTTAGCTTGTTATCAGTTTTCTGCTGGCCGCTATGGTGGTGGTTTTACGCTGAACAACCTAAAACTGTTGAGTCAATTGCGTTACTGTTTTTCTGTGTGGCTTTTAGTGGCTTGTTGTTACTGCATCTAGTGTTTTGGCTGTTTTATCGAATCAGAAATCGTGCTAACACTCAGCATAAATGAGTGTTTTAGCAGATTAAACTGAACATATTAGACATGATTAGTCGGTATGTAGAAGCTAAACATCAAGGTGGAGATGTGAAGTGCGCTTATAAAGGCAGACCTAAACCTCAATTAAGGTTAATTAATTTAGAGATTTAGATGATATGAACTATTTTCTTTTTTGCCATTTAAATAATACTGAATATTTCCATAAGCTATTAATCACCAAATAACCTACTGCAGCAGACACGATACCTAATACAAAACATCCTAGTAAAAATGGTGGCCCTATCGTAGACAATGATGCTTCTATCCATTGCCAACTAGGTTCAAATTCAAAATGCTGACTTTCTTGCCCCAGTAATTTAGAACCCAACAAATAGGCAATGTAAAACATAAAAGGCATGGTTACAGGATTGGTAATCCAGACTAGGGCGACTGCAACCGGAATATTCACATTGAACATGATTGCTAAGCCTGCTGCTGCAACCATTTGAAATGGCATCGGCATCCAACCAACAAACAGGCCCACTGCAAATGCTCCAGGTGCTGATTTGCGATTCAGTAACCATAGATTAGGTTTATCTAATAGTTTGCCGAACACACGCAAATATTTATGCTTTTGCAGTGTTTTAGGATCCGGCATAAATTTTTGTATGAATTTTTTTGGCATCTTAGTTGATTACTGTCTTTACTAGTATCTTATGAATCGATTTGTTTTCGGCTTTTGCATCAGCTGCCTGAGTGCATTACTTTGGCCTGTTATGCCACCTATATGGTGTTTGGCCCTCATACTGCTTTTGGCTTTTGTTTGCCTGATTAAAGCACCGCTGTTAAGTGGTGCTACTTTTGCCGTTTTTTGGATAAGCATCTATTTCTATTCGTTAGACTTTCAACCAAGCTATACACTGCAAAACAAAGTTACATTTACCGGTGAGATAATATCACTAGTTAATGGTGACCGCGACTGGATAAGTCTGGATGTACGTGTAATTGAACCTAAATTAACCAATATTAATCTATCTCAAGGCATAAATGGGTTACCAAGAGACAGAATATATCGACTAACTTGGCAGAAGCCGCCCTCAATTACTGTAGGCCAAGTTTGGCTATTTGAAAATACACGACTTAAGCCTATCACCAGCGTTGCTAATCAAGGGGGATTTAACCAACAGCGGTATTACATTCATCGCCATATCGTTGCCAAGGGGCAGGTTAAACAGGCCAGTTTAGTGTCTTATGAGCCATCAATAAGGCAAAAATGGTTATCGTCATTGTCGTTAGTCACCCCTAAATTAAACAATGGAGACTTACTACTGGCTTTATTATTTGGCGAAAAAAGTCAGATTTCAGATGTTCGCTGGCAGCAGTTAAGGCAAACGGGTACAGGACATTTAATCGCCATTTCAGGTTTGCATTTATCAGTGGTGTTTGGCTTGGTTTTTCTAGGATGCTTTAGTTTATTGACACGTGTTCGATTTGGGCAGTTTTTATTATCGAAAATACATTGTCAATTCGGCTTATTTCCTTTGTATGCATCACTCATGTTAGCAACATCAATGGCATGGGGGTATGCCTATTTAGCGGGTTATTCTGTATCAACACAACGCGCATTAATCATGCTGGTTTTATTGGTACTGCTGAGTTTATTGAAACAGCATCATTCTTTGTGGCAAAGATTAATGTATGCACTGGCGGGGGTATTACTATTTGATCCATTTGCAAACTTGAGTGCCGGATTTTGGTTATCATTTGTCGCCTTAGGCATTATTTTGCGTTTCATTGACCAGCACCAGCACCAGCACCAGCAGCAATTGACACAATCCCCTATTACATCAAGGGCTAATCGAATACAAAAAATGCTCGGTTATTGCCTGGATTTGTGGTCCATTCAATGGCGATTAGCCATAGGGCTTGGTGTGTTGCAAGCACTACTATTTGGAACATTATCTATTCATAGCATTTGGATCAACTTGCTGGTGGTGCCTTGGTTCAGTTTATTAGTGATACCAGTAGCAATGTTAAGCTTTGTTGTTTGGTCAATGTGGTACTTTTTGAGTGAGGTATTCAGTAGCACGCACATTGTGGATTTAGCTTCCGATACTTGGATATTTGCATTAGTTGATATCTTGTTAGTGCCATTTAGTGCATTACTGAATCAGTCAGATGACTTTCCAAGTAGTTTGATTGATGTCAGTGAAACTTGGATTGCTGCAAGTCTGTGTAGTTTGCTTGGTTTTGGCTTATTACTGACATTTCGTTGGTCGATATTTAATAATGCATTTCGAGCGAATCAAAGCATAAATGGGCGGATGCGTGGACTGAGTCAAAATGGCTTTATTCTCTGTCTGTTGACCTTGGTAATGAATCTTCCTCTTATGCAGCTTATGTTTACGGCTGTCACCGCAAATGATGTTAATCATTTTACAGGAAAAGCGCCCATAGGATTTAGTGAAACAACAAGTGTAACGCCAATCAATGACATCAGTTTGCATACCTTAGATGTCGCGCAGGGTAGTGCAATTGTTTTGCAGCAACAGAATAGGGCGTTGATATATGATAGCGGGGCCGCCTTTGGGGATTTTAGTTATGCCGAGCGGGTAATCATTCCATTTTTAAAAACGAGGGGGATCACGCAAATTGATTATATAGTGATCAGTCATCATGATAACGATCATAGCGGTGGTTTACCGGCATTAATTGCTGAATATCCTCACGCTGAACTAATCGCTGACGAGGGGGGGCTGTTATTCAATCAAGCTCGCGAAAATACACATGTAAAAGTCAGCAGTTGTCAGCCGGGTGTGCGGCAATGGGGGCGTGTTACAATTACGACTTTGGCAGATCATTTGCAGTCTAATAAAGACAATAATCGCTCATGTGTGATGATGTTAGCCATTAATCAGAACCCAAATATAAATTCGCACAATCCGCACAATCCCCATAAAGCAATAACAAAGGTATTACTGACTGGCGATATAGAAGCCGCAAGAGAACAAAGCTTGCTATATAATCAGCAAAATATTAATGCAGACATTTTATTTGTGCCGCACCATGGTAGCCGAACCTCATCTTCCTCAGCATTTATTGATGCTGTCTCTCCACAGTTAGCGATATTCAATGCCGGATTTAATAATCAATATGGATTTCCTAAAGAAGACATTATGGCCCGTTATCTTGATCGCGACATAGCCACGCTAGTCAGCGGTGAACAAGGTCAAATAAGCATAAAATTCAACTCAACTGATTACCATGTAAGCAGTTATCGACATGATATGGCCCCTTTTTGGTATAACCGATTGTTTAGATTTGGCCAGATAGTTAAAGCAGAGTAGAATGCTGTCCATGTTTGTTAGCAAAGAATGATATTAATGTCGTCTCACTCAGATAATGCTCACTCAGATAATGAAATGTGGAGCGTTTTTAAACGCTTGATGATTTATGTTTTACCCATGAAAGCTATGTTTATTATGGCCGTGCTGGGTTTACTCACCTATGGCGCAGTTGATGCCGCATTTATCGCTTTTATTAAACCCTTTATTGACCAAGGCTTCGGAGCTGCACCTGTGGTTGCGGGAGTTGAATTACCAACTCATGGTGGTTTTAATGCCAACACCGACATTATGATGATGGCGCCTTTTGTTGTTGTGGGCATGTTTACCCTCAGAGGACTTGCCAATTTTGTCTCTACCTACTGTGTTTCTTATATGAGCGCGCAGTTAATTATGGACATGCGTCAGCAGGTGTTTGAGCACTATTTACGTTTACCTGTGAGCTATATTGATCGCGAAAATAGCGGTAATTTAATTTCTCGAGTGACATTTGATACTGAACAAATCGCCAGAGCCTCAGGCAGTGCATTGATATCAATCGTACGCGATTCTATGACAGTCGTAGGCATGTTAGCGATCATGTTTTTCTACTCATGGAAATTATCATTGTGTATTTTAGTGATTGGTCCTTTGATGGGCATTGTTATCAGTATTGTCAGTAAACGTTTTCGTAAAGTATCAAAACAAATTCAATCAGCAATGGGCGGGGTTACTGCGACAACTGAGCAAATGATTAAAGGACATAAAAACGTCCTATCATTTGGCGGCCAAGAAACCGAAATGGCACGTTTTTTTGAAGTAAATGATAAAAACCGCCATCAAAATATGAAATTGGCGGTGGCGCAATCGGTTAGCCAGCCGGTAATTATGATTATTGGTTCATTCGCACTGGCTTTTGTACTATTCGCTGCCAGCTGGGAGAGCATGCAAACCGATTTAACCGCGGGTACCTTCACTGCAATTTTGGGTGCCATGATGGCAATGCTGCAACCGATTAAAAATTTAACCCGAGTCAATGCTGAATTCCAACGTGGTATTGCAGCTTGTACAACCGTGTTTGAATTACTCGACACGCCAGCAGAATCTGACACTGGCACCCATGAGGTGAACCGTGTACAAGGTCATTTACAATTTAAAGGGGTGAGCTTTAGTTATCCTGAGCAGGAAAAGCAAGCCTTAAACTTAATTGAGTTTGATGTTAAGCCGGGTAAAACGATTGCATTAGTCGGGCGTTCTGGTTCTGGTAAATCGACTATCGCCAATTTAATTACCCGTTTTTACGGTGGATTATCAAACGGTGATATTCTGCTTGATGACACTAGCATTTATGATTACAAATTAAAAAACCTGCGTAATCAGGTTGCTTTAGTGTCACAGCAGGTCACATTATTTAACGATACCATTGCCAATAATATTGCCTATGCTTACCCAGGCGAGGCAACGCGAGAGCAGATTATCAATGCCGCTGAATTAGCTTATGCGATGGAATTTATTAATACACTTCCTGAGGGATTAGACACCCAAGTGGGTGAAAATGGCGTGTTATTGTCTGGCGGACAACGTCAGCGTATTGCCATTGCGCGTGCTATGTTACGTGACGCTCCTGTGCTTATTTTAGATGAAGCGACTTCTGCATTAGATACCGAATCTGAAAAAGCGATTCAAAAAGGCTTAGATAATTTACGTCATAATCGTACTTCAGTGGTTATTGCCCACCGTCTTTCTACGATTGAATCTGCCGACGAAATTTTAGTTATCGACCAAGGTAAAGTGATTGAACGTGGTGTGCATAAAGAGTTAATTACTCAGGATGGCGTATACGCTAGCTTGTATCAGATGCAGTTTGGCAGCTAATGCAAAACTGGATTAACCAAGTTTGGTATCAAGGGCATTGGGCAAAATGGTTTTTATTGCCCTTGTCAGCACTTTTTTGGCTGATAAGTTTTATCCGGCGCGCTTTATTTAGCTTAGGGCTTAAATCAACTCATACCTTGCCGGTGCCTGTTGTGGTGGTGGGTAATATAACCGCCGGTGGTAGCGGGAAAACCCCAACCGTGATTTATTTGATTAATCTATTACGGGCTAATGGCTTGAAACCGGGGGTTGTCAGCCGTGGATATGGTGGCAAGATTGACGGTGTCGCCAGTGTCACGCCGTTAAGTTTAGCTGCCGATGTGGGTGACGAGCCGTTAATGATTGTTACCCGAACCCATGTGCCTATGGTCGTTGGCAGTCAACGCGTGTTAGCGGCAAAAAAACTACTGGCCGATTTTGATGTTGATGTGATCATTTGTGATGATGGTTTACAGCATTATGCCCTTGGTCGAGATATTGAAATTGCATTAGTAGACGGTGGACGTCGTTACGGCAATGAGTGTTTATTGCCAGCGGGTCCATTAAGAGAAGGGCTTTGGCGATTAAATACCATTGATTGGATCATCAATAATGGTGGTCCGGTTGCTTCGGTTAATTCTGACAACTTGACTGAACATCTAATGCAGCTTAACCCTGCGCCCGTATGTCAGGTTCAGTCTTTAAATAGTGTCTTACTACCACCCGAAGACACAGACGCTCAATTAGCATTGCAACAAGCACCGATAACAGCAATGGCTGGCATTGGCAATCCGCAACGATTTTTTGACAGCTTAGCTGAGCAGGGATACCAACTTAAACAAGTTGTCGCCTTTGCCGATCATCAGGCATATGACAAACATCAGTTGATTGCGTTATCTCGAGACACACCTTTGTTAATGACAGAAAAAGATGCGGTTAAATGTCGCGATTTTGCATTACCGAACTGGTGGTATTTGCCAGTAAATGCGAAGCTAAGTACAGAATTTGACACCCAGTTTATGAGTCGAATGACTCAACTTATCCAACTTAAGAAGGAAATTTAAATGGCTTTTGATAAAAAGTTACTTGATATTGTCGCGTGTCCTGTGTGTAAAGGTAAACTGGAGTTTGACAAGGAAGCACAACAGTTGATCTGTAAACTTGATAAAATTGCTTACCCGATTAATGATGGTATTCCAGTGTTACTTGAAAATCGTGCGATTCCTTTAGTCGCTCAAGATTAATCATTAGCCGCTCAAGATTAAGCTTTAATCGCTAAAGATTAACCGCTAGCCGTTTAAAGATTAACTGTTAGTTGTTAAAGATTAATCATGGCAACGAGATAAAATTAAAATTTACCTTGGTTAATACGACATAAAATAAAAAGGCTGTAATTATTCGATTACAGCCTTTTTTATTTCATTCTGCGTCGTTATTTCACACGCATACCCGGTTGAGCACCTTCATGTGGCTCAAGGATCCAAAGGTCTTTACCGCCAGGACCTGCGGCTAATACCATGCCTTCTGACATACCAAAGCGCATTTTACGTGGCGCAAGGTTGGCGACCATCACAGTTAACTTACCGACTAAATCTTCAGGTGAGTAGGCAGATTTGATACCTGCAAAGACTTGTTTGGTTTCACCACCAAGATCAAGCTCTAATTTTAGCAGTTTGTTCGCTTCAGGGACATGCTCAGCTTTCGCGATACGCGCAATACGTAAATCCAATTTAGCAAAATCGTCAAACTCAATTGTATCACTGATAGGATCATCTTCTAACGGATTGCCGCTAGAAGGCTTCACATCTGCTTTGTCGGTCTTTTTACTCTTGGTTTCAACCTGTGTTTGGGTAACTTGCAGATTGTCTTTAGAGGCATCTACCATGGCGGCCACTTTCTCTAAATCAACACGTTGCATCATGGCTTTAAATGGTACTATCTCATGGCCAGTCATATCCATGTTTAAGCTATTCCATGTCAGCTCAATTTGTAAGAATGCTTCAACATCTTGACTTAAACGAGGCAGCACAGGCTTCAAATAAGTCACAAGAATACGGAATAGGTTCAATGCTATAGAGCACACCTGATGGGCTTGTTCTTGTTGATCTTCTTGTTTGATAAGTTGCCAAGGTGCTTGATCAGCAACAAAACCGTTCGCGATGTCAGCAAGAGCCATAATTTCACGCATGGCTTTGCCGTATTCACGGGTTTCGTAAAACTCTGCAATCTGATCCTGTTTAGCTAAAAACGTTTCAGCAAGGCTGTTGTCGGCAATTTTGGCTAACTTGCCATCAAAACGTTTGCTAATAAAGCCAGCTGTTCGAGAAGCGAGGTTAACTAACTTGCCGACTAAATCAGAGTTTACACGTTGTGCAAAATCCTCAAGATTTAAATCCAAATCATCAATACGGCTGCTGAGTTTTGCCGCGTAGTAATAACGCAAAAATTCAGGGTCTAAGTTATCTAAATAAGTACGCGCCTTGATAAAAGTGCCTTTTGATTTAGACATTTTGGCACCGTTAACGGTGACATAGCCATGAGCGTAAACACTTGTTGGCTTACGGTAATTCGCGCCGTGTAACATTGCTGGCCAAAATAAACTGTGGAAATAGACAATGTCTTTACCAATGAAGTGATAAACTTCTGCAGTAGAGTCTTTTGCCCAAAACTCATCAAAACTGACATTAGGGTTTTTATCGCAAAAGTTTTTGAATGAACCCATATAGCCAATAGGCGCATCTAACCAAACGTAAAAATACTTGCCGGGCGCATCTGGAATTTCGAAACCGAAATACGGTGCATCGCGTGAAATATCCCACTGTTGTAAGCCTTGTTCAAACCATTCACTCAGTTTATTGGCCATTTCTTGCTGAAGCGAACCTGAGTTAATCCACTCTTGTAACATGCCCTCAAATGCTGGCAAGTCAAAGAAAAAATGCTCACTGTCTTTCATAATCGGCGTGGCACCTGATACTGCTGACTTAGGATTGATTAAATCAGTAGGACTGTAGGTTGCGCCACAGCTATCGCAGTTATCACCATACTGTTCTTCAGACTTACATTTAGGGCAAGTGCCTTTTACAAATCGGTCTGGTAAAAACATGGATTTTTCAGGGTCAAATAACTGTGAAATCGTTTTTGATTTAATATAGCCACCTTCGCGCAACTTAAGGTAAATGTCGCTTGCTAGCTCACGGTTTTCTGGGCTATGTGTGCTGTGAAAATTATCAAATTGAATATTAAAGTCAGCAAAGTCCTGTTCATGTTCTTTTTGAACTTGAGCAATCATTTCTTCCGGAGCAATCCCAAGTTGCTGTGCTTTTAACATAATAGGTGTGCCGTGAGCATCGTCGGCACAAATATAGTGACACTCATGACCGCGCAGCTTTTGATAGCGAGACCAGATATCAGTTTGAATGTATTCAAGCATGTGGCCTAAATGGATAGGACCATTGGCATAAGGAAGGGCACTGGTAACCAGTATTTTACGCTGTGATTGGGTCATTTTTTCTCAACATCGAATTTCGCTAAAAATATTGCCCAGATACTAACTGAAAAAAGCAATATTTTCACCAAAACATGCATGAAAATATCCCAATTAGTCACTAAATTTTTGTGAAGTTCTGATACACTTGCAGAAATTTGTCTACGGGAGTCATGCTTTTGTCTATTTCCTATCCTGATTATCAACTTGATGCTCAATTATTAACCCCAGTGTTAGCTATTTTAGATGCGCATCAAGATCCTTATTTAAAGCAAGGCTTAGTTGCCGCTGGGTGTGTGGTTAAATTAGCCATTGAAGGCAAACGACTGTTACTTGGATTAGTGTATCCCTATCCTTGTATGACTCAATACCGCGATACCGTCATGGCGATTACTAACAAGCTTGCGGTTTTAGATGCGATTGATGAAGTCGAATGTGAAATTGATTTTCAGCCAAGAGTATACTCAGCGATTACTTCAGTTGCGCCGATTGCCAACGTCAAGCAAGTTATCGCGATAGCTTCTGGTAAAGGTGGCGTTGGTAAATCAACGACTGCGGTAAATTTAGCGTTAGCGCTTAAAGCAGAAGGGGCTGAAGTGGGGATCTTAGATGCCGACATTTATGGTCCCTCTATTCCATTGATGCTAGGGATCCCAAACTTTAGACCGCAATCACCTGACGGTAAGATGATGACTGCGGCATCAGCCCATGGCATATCAGCACAATCAATCGGTTTTATGCTGGGCGATGGCGAAGCTGCTGTGTGGCGTGGTCCTATGGCGGCAGGCGCACTGGTTCAATTACTGAATGAAACTCAATGGCCTGAATTAGACTATTTGATTATCGATATGCCTCCTGGAACCGGCGATATTCAGCTTACATTGTCACAAAAGTTTCCGGTGAGCGGCGCAGTGATTGTTACAACACCGCAAGATATTGCTTTAGCTGATGCGCAAAAGGGCATCACGATGTTCAATAAAGTACAAATTCCTGTGTTAGGGATTGTTGAGAACATGAGTTTCCATTTATGTCCAGAATGTGGCCATAAAGAACACCCATTTGGTACTCACGGTGGCAGTAAAATTGCTGAACGTTATAACGTTCCTTTATTAGGAGCATTACCACTGAATATCAATATTCGTGAGTCAATGGATAATGGCGCGCCTAGCGTAGTCAAAGAGCCAGATTCGGAAGTGTCAGGTATCTACCGTGAAATAGCCCGTAAATTAGGTGCACAACTAGCACTACAACAAGTTAAATCAACCGTATCAATCAGTATATCGGACGACGAGTAAGCGTATATGAATTCTCAACAGTGTGTCATTATTGGTATTGCCGGTGCATCGGCATCGGGTAAAAGTTTAATTGCTAATACCATTTTTCAAGAACTTTGCCGTGACTTGGGCACCAACCAAATAGGCGTGATCAACGAAGATGCCTATTACCGTGATCAATCTCATTTGACCATGGAAGAGCGAGTTCAAACCAATTATGACCATCCTAAAGCGCTGGATCATAAATTACTGGCTAGCCACCTTGAGTTACTGAAACAGGGGCAAGCGGTTAATGTTCCGCGTTACAGTTATACCGAGCACACGCGTATGTCTGAAACCGTCGAAATGTCGCCAAAAAAAGTGATTATTCTTGAAGGCATTTTATTACTAACCGATCCTAAACTGCGTGATTTAATGGATGCCAGCGTGTTTATGGATACGCCACTGGACATTTGCTTCTTACGCCGTTTAACCCGTGACGTGGCTGAGCGTGGACGTACGATGGAGTCTGTGATTTCTCAATATAAAAAGACGGTTCGCCCGATGTTTTTACAATTTATTGAGCCGTCTAAACAGTATGCCGATATCATCGTACCACGCGGTGGTAAAAACCGAATTGCGACTGATATTTTAAAAGCGCGAATTCAACATTTGTTAGCAAAGTAACCGTTAACTACCTTAGGGATATTACCAAAGAGGCTACATTAAATGCGTCTAACCGATATCGAAATTGAACAAAGTTTGGATGAGGGTCTAATCGTTATTCACCCTAGACCGTCGGTAGACGCCATTTCTGGTGTAAGTGTTGATGTTCGTCTTGGTAATCAATTTCGTGTTTTTCAAGATCATACCGCACCGTTTATTGATTTAAGCGGCCCGAGTGCAGAAATGCAAGCAGCCCTTGATCGCGTAATGGGCGATAAAATAACCATTGCTGAAGGTGAGGCTTTCTTTCTTCACCCGGGGGAATTGGCGTTAGCCGTTACGTTTGAAACTGTAACTTTACCAGCCAACATTGTTGGTTGGTTGGATGGTCGATCATCATTAGCACGTTTAGGCTTAATGGTACATGTGACCGCACATCGTATTGATCCTGGTTGGCAGGGGAAAATTGTTTTAGAGTTTTTTAACAGCGGTAAACTGCCGCTTGCATTGCGTCCCGGTATGACAATTGGTGCATTAAACTTTGAACGCTTAAGTGGCCCTGTAGCAAGAGCGTATAATCAAAGAAAAAGTGCCAAATACAAAGATCAACAAGATGCTGTTGCCAGCCGCATTAGTCAGGATGACAAATGACACAAGTTTGGGTTAATCAGCAATCTAGCGCGAACGTCAGCCCGTTTGATCGTGGTTTAGCTTATGGCGATGGCGTATTTGCAACAATGCGCACTTACCCTAAATCAGCCCCACAATCTGGGATTATGTTTTTAGATTTACATTTAGCAAGATTGGCGCAAGGGTGTGAGAGATTACATATTAATTGGACAGTTTCTGAGACATTACTTGCTCATTTGTCTGAGTTAGCAGAAAAGAACCCTAATTGCTGTATTAAGTTATTACTCACACGAGGTGTTGGCGGACGAGGTTACCAGGCACCCGTGCATGCCAATGTCACAGAAATAACTTCAGTCCATGAGATCCCCGCACACTATCAAACCTGGCAACACCAGGGTGTCGCATTGGCCACTTCAAGTATTACATTGGCACAACAGCCTTTATTGGCTGGTATGAAACATTTAAATCGTTTAGAGCAGGTGTTGATAAAAACACAGCCGCTCCCCGAAGGCTTTGATGACTGGTTAGTTTACGATACCCAAGCTAATGTTATTGAGGCTTCAATGGCCAATATTTTTATTGTGAGAGCACAACAGGTGTTCACTCCTGCAATAAATCAGGCGGGAGTCAGTGGGGTTATGCGTCAGGCCGTGATTGAAGCTCTGTTAGACATAGGTGTCGATGTTCGCATTCAGTCTTTAAGCCAAGCTGATGTTGCTGATGCCGATTCAATCATGATCAGTAATAGTTTGTTTGGCATTATTGATGTTATAAAAGTCGATAAAACCAGCTATCAACCTTGGCTTAATACAATTGCAGTTGCACAAAAGTTGCAAACGACATTAAGCTAAAGCGCTTTAAAATAATAAACAATAATAATCATCCACCTAAATAGATGTCTATGAATACAATAATAACGCGACTATTAGCCAGTTTGATCCCACTTTTTACCATCATTTGTTTGGCGGGATATTGGTATGCAAAAGATATTTTAGAATACAAACAACAGCCTTTAACTATTACTGAGGCAATACAAATTACTGTAGTGCCAGGAACTTCATTACTTAAGCTAACACAAGAATTAGAGCAACAGGGCATAGTGACCGACAGTTGGAAAGCCCGGTTTCTAGTCAAACTTGAACCTCAATTTGGCCAAATTAAAACCGGTTTGTACCAAATGACGCCAGGTGACAAGCTAGTTGATTTTTTGAACCGAGTCAGACTTGGGCAAGAAGTGGCGTTCTCAGTGACCTTAATTGAAGGTAAAACCATAAAAGAGTGGCTACCTGTACTACAAAACCTTGAACATATGCCATTTGAAGACGATGTATTTAATCGTGTTCTGGCTGCAAATGGTGATACTTCAGGGTTACCTGAAGGTAAGTTTTTCCCTGAAACCTACCATTATCGCGTTGATGATGATTTGTTTTCTATGTTGCAACGCAGTTATCAAATGATGCAAACGCATTTATCTCAAGCATGGGAACAACGCGATCCTGATTTAAAATTAAACTCGCCATATGAGTTATTAATTATTGCCTCGATTATTGAAAAAGAGACAGCACAAGACTCAGAACGAAATTGGGTTAGTGCTGTGTTTAATAATCGATTGAAAAAAGGCATGCGCTTACAAACTGATCCAACCATTATTTATGGAATGGGTGACAGATATAAAGGCAATATCACTAAAAAAGACATTTTAGAAAAAACGCCTTTTAACACCTATAGAATCGACGGATTGCCACCTACGCCTATTGCTGCGCCAAGCAAAGCGTCTTTGTATGCAGCGGCTAACCCGGCGAAAGTAAACTATTTATACTTTGTGTCAAAAAATGATGGTAGTCATATTTTTTCATCGACTTATAAAGAACATAACCGCGCAGTCAATGAATATCAGAGAAACCGAAAATGAGCCAAACAGGACAGTTTATCGTTATTGAAGGATTAGAGGGGGCGGGTAAATCCAGTGCTGTCGAGTTAGTCCACAATATCATTACCGCAGAAGTAGGCCATGAGCCTGTTTGCACACGAGAACCGGGTGGCACACCATTAGCTGAAAAAATCAGAGATTTGGTTAAAATCGCTGAACCCAATGATCCCTTATGTGATGAAGCTGAATGCTTGCTATTTTATGCTGCACGTACCCAATTAATTACCAATGTGATTAAACCCGCATTGGCGAAAGGCCAATGGGTACTTGGCGATCGCCATAATTTATCATCGCTTGCGTATCAAGGTGGTGGTAGGGGATTAATGCCGTTAGTCAAAGCCATTAGCGATGCAAGCTTACATGGTTTCAAACCTGACTTAACTTTGTACCTAGATATAGAACCTAGTCTAGGCTTGCAGCGTGCATCGCAACGTGGCGCATTGGACAGAATAGAGAAGCAGCATATCGCGTTTTTTGAACGTGCACGTGAAACATTTCTGCAGTTTGCCGCACAAGATAGTTCGATCATTGTGATTGATGCGAGTCAAACGATGGAAAAAGTACATCAAGATATTCGTGCAGAATTAACCAAAAGACTCTTATTAGTGTCTAAATAAGTGTGACGCATTATGTTGAAACACTGGGAATAGAATGACCGACTTCACTCAGGCCAATTATAGACTGACACAATTACCATGGCTATTGACCCCATTTGAGCGGTTTGCTCGACTGTGTTATCGCAATGAACATAGCCATGCACAGTTAATTCCTGTCGACGTGGCGTTAGGTGGTATTCAACTGGCTGGCGAAATGGCACAAATGGCATTGTGTATGGATAGAACCCCCGTCGGTGCCTGTGGTAAATGTAAGGCATGTTTATTGTTCAAAGCGGGTAATCATCCTGATTTACATTGGATCCGCAGTGATGGCAGTCAAATCAAGGTCGATCAAATCCGTGAGCTTTGCCAGTCTTTAATCCATACCGCACAGCAGTCTGGTGCTCGGGTTGCGGTTATTGAACACAGCGAGCGAATGAACATCGCCGCTGCAAACGCATTACTAAAAACGTTAGAAGAACCAGGTAATAATACATTACTGCTATTGCAAACCGATACACCGGCAAATCTGTTACCCACAATCACCAGCCGATGCCAAAAAATTGCTTTCATCACGCCAACTCGAAATGACATTATTAGCTGGCTGGCACAGCAAGATTTATTGCCTCAAGCTGATGCGCAGGGTAATCGCCATGACGTCACTTGGTGTTTAGGTGTTGTAGGAGGGCCAATAAAATTGGCCGAGAGTTTGACCTCAAAACACTACCAACAGTTACTTGATTATCGTCAGGATTGGTCGGCCAGTTTACAGTCGGGACACCTGCAAAACAGTTTATTAAAATTATCAGAACAACAAATTATTGATGCCTTAAAGGTTTTATATTTGTACTTAAGGCAATATGTGTTAAAAAGTAATAAGTTAAATCCACTTATTCAAGCTAGGGTAATTGGATTAGCAGGTGACGTGATGCACATGAGCCATAAATTAACTACAATGGCTAATGTAAACACTCAAGCATTGTGCCAAAATTATGTTTTACAATTCAGGCACGTGCTCGCACTTACTTAACGATTATACTCCTTGAGTCTAGTTCGCTTCAAAATCACTTAACAACTTAACATAAGAGAAGTAAAAGATATTATGGTCGACTTGGTGGTTAACTACGATACATTGCATCAGCTATATCGTGCCTATATGCCGTTTATAAAACCGGCTGGGTTATTTGTTGCAACCACAGAAAGTCATTTTTTAGGCCAAGAACTCACCATTGCCTACCGTTTACCCAATACAAGCCAAGTAAATGAATTTAAAGGTTCGGTTGTGTGGATAAACCCCATAGGTGCTTCAGGTGGGCGTCCAGCAGGTATTGGTATTAAAATTAAAACCGATCCTGAAAGCCATAAACATCATATCGAAAAGTTATTAGCACAAGAATTATCATCAGGTGATTTGACCTGCACCATGTAGCTCGGTATGCTCTGCCTCCCATTTGTTTAAATCATCTTTTTTACTATGCTAATTGACTCACATTGCCACCTTGACCGTTTAAAAGCGGCCCCTGATCATGTTTCTATGCAAACGATAATGAATAATGCCAAGGCTCAAGGAGTCGATTATTTGCTATGTGTCAATGTGCGTCAGCAAGGTTTTGAGCAAATGCGTGAAAAAGTTGCGCAGTTTGATAATGTATTTTTATCATCTGGTGTTCACCCATTAGATGTTAAAGAAGGTTTAGATGTTGCACAAATCAGACGCTTCGCAACCGATCCTAAAGTTGTCGCCATTGGTGAAACAGGTTTAGATTACTTTTATGCCGATGAAACCAAGCAATTACAGCAGCAATGCTTTGAGCAACAGATTGCTTTAGCCGTTGAAGTGAACAAACCCTTAATTGTCCATACCCGTGATGCTAGAGAAGACACCATTGCCATGTTAAAAAATGGCCAAGCCGATAAAGTGGCTGGTGTGCTACATTGCTTTACTGAAACATGGGAGATGGCAAAAGCGGCAATTGATCTTGGTTTTTACATCTCTGTGTCTGGCATAGTTACCTTTAAAAATGCAGGTGATTTACGCAGTGTTATTCGTAAAGTCCCTAAAGACAGATTGTTAGTTGAAACCGATTCGCCCTATCTTGCGCCAGTTCCCCATAGGGGACAAGAAAACCAACCGGCTTACGTTAAAGATGTTGCCGAGTTTGTGGCTGAGCTGCGCGGCGAAAAATATCAGGATTTGGCTGATTACACATCAGAAAACTTCTTCACCTTGTTTAAAGATGCTGCCAAATTAGTGGGCAGATAATGACCAATAAAAATGCTTAATTGAACTGTTATCAATATCAACAGATCAAGATATTCAATGCATATCAATCAGCTGTTTTTGCACATTTAATAGTATTAAATTTTAGACAAAAAAAAGACTCAAAACGATCCAGTTGTTTTGAGCCTAGGGGAATGGCTCTTACAGAGCCGTGCGCTAGAGTGGAGGGACATTGTGTATAAATTATAGACAGTGTTTTTGAGCTTTGCCTAAAAAATAAGTTTTATTTGCGTACTTCTTTTGGGTTAACGACGATTTGTCCGATAAACTCGCTATTTATTAGATGGTTAAGCTCGATTCGAATGAAAAATTAATTTGCCAGTATCGCTTATAATAATTGAGTAAAGAAAAGCCTGAATTGCTTCAGGCTTTTTTATTGGGTCACTTTTTCAGAAAATAGTGACATTTAAGGCGATAAATTAAATGCTGGCTATTCAATGAAGGCAACATTATCCCTGACTAATTCCCGTGGAAGATTGTTTTTTAGTCGATGGCCCAAATGCTTTACCACACCTAAAACGCTTTGATGATAGCTAACCAACATTTCGCCCTGGGGATGTTGCGATAACCATTGCTGATTTTCAATACTAAAACTTGTTGTTTCAATGTCACGGCCCATCAAAAATTGTTGTGCTTGCTGGGCTGATAGTTCAATACAATGAGGGTTAGTTGCAGTCGTTCCAACTAAAGCCTGTATCGCTTCATGTTTGACTTTAAAACCTTTTTTCATCGCATCCGCCAGTTTTACACCTATACGTTGAAAGCGCATTTTTCCTATAAGTGTATTGAAACTATCCGGAAATAACCAAAACTCATCATCGCGTTGCATGACAAAACTGTCGGTAGGCAAGCTAATAGCAAAGCTGGCATTTAAATATTGTGTTAGTGCCTGTATTTGTTTTTCTGACGCGGGTATAAAAGGGAAGTTTTTTTGCATTTTAGGCTGCTTTTTAATCCGCTCAACGGTTGCCGTTTTTTTGATTTTAGCGACAAAGAAACCTTCACTATCATATATTTGTGGCCAAACGTGTAAAAAACCTTCAGGGGTACAAGCTGCTTGTGCATTAGGGAATAAATCGTTCAATGGCATAAATTCTACCGCATCTGGGTAGGTTTGCTGCAAGTGATAACAAATTTGCTGATTTTCTAATTGGCTTAATGTACAGGTTGAATACACTAAGGTTCCACCGGTTTTTAATGCTAGAAAAGCAGATTCAATTAAATCTTTTTGAGTATCAGCGATAGCTGTTACGTCACTAATATCCCAGTTTTTTAAGGCATTAGGGTCTTTTCTTACAGTACCTTCGCCGCCGCAAGGTGCATCCAATAAAATAGCATCAAAGGTATCATACAAATACTCGCCAAATACGCGACCATCAAAGTGAGTAAGGGCTACATTACTTGCGCCCATTCGCAACACATTAGCATGCAACACTTTCACTCTGCTTGCTGAATATTCATTGGCAACTAATAGGCCTTGATTTTGCATCAAAGCAGCTATTTGGGTCGTTTTTGAACCTGGGGCAGAAGCCACATCTAAAATCATGTCTGGATGCGATATGCCATCGAATAATGCAGTAGGCGGTAACATTGAACTGGCTTCTTGAATGTAAAATAGTCCCTGAATATGTTCAATGAGATTACCAGGTTGCAATTCTTCATCATGGTTTATCCAAAATCCATCATTACACCAGGGAATAGGCTCAAATTGCCAGCCTTTAGGTTCCATTAACTGGATAAAGTTAGCACTGCTGATTTTTAAGGTATTAACTCGAATAGATTTACGCAATGGCTTATCGCAAATAGCGATAAACTCATCTAGGCAAAGATGTTCTGGTAATTCATTAGCGATGTGTTTGATAAAATTTGGATTTAATTGAACCATAATGCAGACATTGTTCACTCTCGTGGCATAATTAACAGGATCATATCACGGAATGTGACCGCTTGGGTGCATTGGGAAGACAAACCCATAACCATTTTAAAAAGGAAAGGGTGTGCTGAATCGAGTTTGGTTAGGTTTTTTTATCACTGCGGCGATTGCCATATTATTGCAGCTGATTTCAGGTAATGTAACGGTCTTAAACGATTCTGTTAGTGCACTATTTGCCAGCGCAAAGTTGGCGGCTGAAATCTCGCTTGGTTTGATCGGCGTTTTAGCGTTATGGATGGGCTTAATGCAAGTGGGTGAGAAAGCCGGCGTTGTGGGATTATTTGCCAAACTTTTCGAACCCTTGTTATCCAAATTAATGCCGGAAGTACCACGTGGTCATGCAGCTTATGGCAGTATTAGTATGAATTTAACCGCCAATATGCTTGGATTAGACAATGCTGCGACTCCTCTTGGGTTAAAAGCGATGCAAGACCTGCAAAGCTTGAACCTTAACAAAACTGTGGCGACCAATGCCCAAATTTTGTTTTTGGTACTCAATACTTCTTCTGTGACATTGGTTCCTGTTACGGTGTTTTTATACCGTGCTCAGCAGGGCGCGGCATCACCAGCTGAAATATTCCTCCCCATCTTGCTGGCAACTTGCGCATCGACATTTGTTGGCTTAACTGTGGTGGCGATTGTGCAACGTATCTCATTATTCAATAGCGTCATTCTTGGATACGGCGCGCTGTTGCTGTCATTATTAATGGCTTCGATGTTTTATTTACTCAGCTTAAGCGCCGAGGCGATTGGCCAGGTGTCTAGCGTGTTAGGTAATGGCATTTTATTACTGCTGGTTCTCAGTTTTGTGATTGTGGCGGGCATAAAAAAAGTGGCCATTTATGATGAGTTTATTGAAGGCGCCAAAGGCGGCTTTGATCAG
Source organism: Shewanella holmiensis (assembly GCF_025370255.1). GTDB lineage: Bacteria > Pseudomonadota > Gammaproteobacteria > Enterobacterales > Shewanellaceae > Shewanella > Shewanella holmiensis. Next base: position 14,205 of record NZ_JAMTCD010000006.1, on the reverse strand, counting down.
GCAATTAAGCTTATTCCTTATCTGTTAGCAATGCTGTTAGCCATTGGATTACTCAGGGCATCTGGTGCACTCGATTATGTGTTGCAAGGATTGGCAGGCTTAGTGTCTTGGATGGGTTATGACACACGCTTTATCGATGCGATGCCCACCGCCATTATGAAGCCTTTCAGTGGTTCGGGCGCTAGAGCTATGATGTTAGAAACCATGGATCATCACGGTGTTGACTCATTTGCAGGGCGATTGGCGGCAATATTTCAAGGCAGCACAGAAACGACCTTTTATGTTTTAGCGGTTTATTTTGGCTCTGTGGGTATTCGAAATGGACGCCATGCGCTAAGTTGTGGCTTAGCGGCAGACTTAGGCGGCATCATTGCGGCCATTACGGTGTGTTACTGGTTTTATGGTTAGGCTGAACTTTGCTTTATAGTCTTGTAAAGCTTTGCCAGCTAGTATGCTCGGCTGACTCAAACACACGGCTGACTCAAATAAGAGTCGTACCTTATCCGCATGCAGAGTGCGAATAAGGTGACAGGTTAAGTGGCTGATTATTGCTGCTGATAAAAGTGATGCAATAATGTATTGATTTGTTCAGGTTGTTCAACCATGGCTAAATGCCCTGCATCAGCAAGATGATGTAAGCTTGCGCCATCAATATCATCACTCATTAGGTAACTTTCTAATACGGTTCTCAGTTGATTTTCCACGCCGATGATAACCAGAGTCGGTAAAGTTAATTGCTCTACCAACTCCATGGTGTCACGTTTATAAATAGCCATATGGGCAAAACGGCTTAATACTGGGATCTGCTGGCTATCGATATTGCTTAACTGTTGGCTTAATTGATTTACAAGATTGATATCCTGTTGTCCCTTAGCGAACATCAAGGTGCTGATCGTGTTGGCGAGTTCTTTTGTGATAGTTTTTGTTTGGTTCATTACGTCTAACCACTGCTGATACTTGACGCAATTGACTTCTGGTTCAAAGCCAATAAATGCATTAAGCATGACCAGTGATTTTACTTTTGATGGTTGTTGTAACACCATTTCTGCAGCGATTGCTGCGCCACAACCGTGACCAACAATATGATATTGGGCAATTTCTAAATCAGCTAATAGCTGCGTTATATGTGTAGCCACATCAATTAAGTTTCTTGTTTTTGCTGGAATGGTTTTATTGTCTCCATGGCCCCACAAGTCAATCGCAATACAGCGGTAGTGCTCACTTAGATACTGCACTTGGGCTTGCCAAATGTGCTTATCAGCAAATAAACCATGCAACAACACAATCACATCACCTTGACCATTGTCGGTGTAATGCAATGGTTGTTGGTCGATTAAACCTTGTTTTGAATTGGATAACATAATAAAACTCAATAATGAATGAAAATGGCTTTGATGATTGTTCGCTGCCAGTAAAAATATAACCCAAAAATAATCAGGGTGGTGGATGTCAGCAGCCTAATTTATTGAACTTGTTTATCGCTACCTATCAGTTTTATGCATAGTTAAAAAATGCAGTACTTGATGAACTGATCCAATATAGTTATTGGTTAACATGGTGGATGAGCAACAAATTTAACGTAATGGCTAACCAGTTTGTCAAGTTGAGTTAATGTAGGCTGCTTTAGCTCAAATTCGGCATTATCCAGTACTTTTGCTAAGTCTTGTCCGCAAAATAGGCTAGTGTAACCGCTAGCGATAGGAAAGTAACTTAAATGCCATTCCTCAGTGCTGACGCCACTTTTTCCGTGTTGAAAAGGAAAGTAAAAACCAAATTGCTGTGCGTTTTGCTGTAACCACAGATATAAGCTGTGGCAAGGGCCACCAGCTTGATATTCTTTGGCGACTAATTGCAAATTATCATGGTTGATATTATTGGCGTCATACACATCGATATCTGTGCCCCAATGATGTCGAGATGTACCAGGAAGTGCAGACCAAAGTAAAATTGAGTCGATAATTTGTTGTGATGACAAAGACATGAAGTCAATTGGTTGATGCTGTAAATCAAGCAATTGACGTTTGCCTGTTGCTTTGGCATTCCAAATAGATAATTGTTTATCAAAACTGCGATATGCTGAGCAGATGGCAAGTTGAATGCCATCTTTTTGTGCCGCAGTTCGCATAGCCGCAAATGCCGTCGCGGTATCGCTTTGTAATAGTAAAGATTCAAACTCAACTAATGCAGATGCATCCAAGCCATATAGATTTGGATGCATAATTGTTGAGTTTGTCGCCTCGCTAATTGTACCTAGTCGCACAATAGTTTTTCCAATATACGCTCATAACAAAGGGTGAGTAACTCAAGATCCGCAGTACTGACACATTCATTGATTTTGTGAATAGTCGCATTAACAGGACCTAGTTCAATAACCTGCGCACCAGTAGGGGCAATAAAACGCCCATCAGATGTGCCACCTGAGGTTTGTGGATCGGTATCATAGCCAGTGATTTCACGAATACTTTGCTTAGTGGCTTCAAGTAATGGTCCATCGCCGGTTAGAAATGGTAGACCATTGAATACCCAATTAATGTCGTAATCTAATCCGTGCGCGTCTAATAAACTCAGTACTCGCTGGATCAATTCTTCAGCAGTCACTTCGGTTGAGTATCTAAAGTTAAACATGACCTGGAGGTCACCAGGGATCACATTGGATGCCCCCGTTCCACCGTTGATATTCGCTATTTGAAAACTGGTCGGAGGGAAAAACTCATTGCCGTTATCCCAGTGCATTTGTGCCAGTTCTGCTAATGCCGGTGAAGCTTTATGAATGGGGTTGTCTGCTAGGTGAGGGTAGGCAACGTGCCCTTGAATACCTTTCACCGTTAGGTTGCCTGTTAAGCTACCTCTGCGACCATTTTTCACCACATCACCCAGTTTGTGGGTTGATGAGGGTTCGCCAACTAACGCCCAGGTAATTTTTTCATTACGGGCTTCAAGGGTTTCAATCACTTTGGGCGTGCCATTAATGAATGGGCCTTCTTCATCACTTGTGATCAAATAGGCAATTGAGCCTTTATGATCAGGATGCTTGGCGACAAAGCGCTCAGTGGCAATGATCATAGCCGCCAAAGATCCTTTCATATCAGCAGCACCACGGCCATGCAAATAGCCATCAATAATGGTCGGGTCAAAAGGTGGTGTATGCCAACGACTTAAATCGCCTGTAGGCACAACGTCAGTATGGCCTGCAAAGCAAAAAACAGGAGCTTCAGTACCGCGACGAGCCCACAAATTAGTGGTATCGTGAAACACCATAGATTCGATATTAAATCCAATTTTACTCAGGTGTTCGGCCATTAATGGCTGGCAACCTTCATCGAGTGGCGTTACCGAGGCGCGAGAAAGTAAATTTTTGGCTAAATCAATAACACTACTCATTATTTGAACCACGCTTGATAGTCAGCATCTTTGAAACCAACCATTACCTTGGATTGGCTTTCTAGTACGGGACGTTTGATTAGGGTTGGGTGTTCCAGCATTAAAGCGATGGCTTTTTGTTCGGTCAAATCGGTTTTTTGAGCTTCATCAAGGCCTCTAAAACTGGTACTACGCTTGTTAAATACCGTTTCCCAACCTAGGATTTGACACCATTGAGCAACACTTTCCTGAGTCAGAGGTTGTTCACGAAAGTCATGAAATTGGTGGTCAATGTTATGTGCTTCTAACCATTTACGCGCTTTACGAACTGTATCGCAATTTTTAATACCATATAACTTCAATCTGAATACTCCCTTAATGATTTACTGCGCTTTGGGGTGTGATGCAACATTGTGGCATTGTGAATAAGCTTGAACAAGATAAAGGCGCGTGTTTGAAGATATTTCACCCATTATTGATGACAAAAATGAAAAAAGCAGATATTCAATATCTGCTTTGTGTCACTCACATCTCGTGAGTTCTGTGAGGTAATTTAAGGGCTATCTTTTCTATGACAGCTGAACGGTAAAAATAATGTCTTTACCTGCGGTAACATGACCTTGCGGGGACTTATCTAACCCTTTAATGTCTTCCATATTAGCAAGTACCACAGGGGTTAATAGGCTTTCCACTTGTCCCTGTAAGAAGGCTAAATCAAAAGACAAAATTGGCTCACCGGCTTTAACTTGTTGCCCTTCTTCGGCAAGCCGTTTAAAACCATTACCACGAAGCTCTACAGTGCCGACGCCAAAGTGAACAAAAAGTTCTAACCCCTGTGGCGACTCAATGCTAAAAGCATGATTGGTCTCAAAAATCTTTCCTATGGTGCCGTCAATGGGTGCCAGAATAAATTCACCTTCGGGATTGATGGCAATACCATCACCCACGATTTTTTCAGCAAATACCACATCGGGTACTTTTTCGATTGGCACAATTTGTCCTGAAACCGGCGCATAAATAGCGATACCACCAGTGAGTTCTGGTTGGCCTGAAATTAGTCGTCGAATACGGCTTAAAAATCCCATTAGAGCAAGCCTCTTGTTATTGTTGTTTTGATTATAGTTGTCTATTGGCAACTTATAACACATTCTAAGCTCAACTAAATACTCTGATTATACTCTGATTAATCTTAAAACGACCGTATCAGTGTGTATTAGCATAGTTGGCGGGGGTTTTATTTACCGAATAAGTGTTTACTGCTTACGTTAAACGATTTTATGGCTTCGTCAATCGCTGCGTTGGTAATAAGTTGCTTAACCGATTGAGCATGCTGATAAAAAGCACTGAAGTTACCCTCGACAATACGCGCTTTAACCGCAAGTAAACTGGCGGGATTAATGCTAAGTTCATTCAATCCCAACCCCATCAATAATGGTAAGACGTTTGCATTGCTTGCGAGTTCCCCACATAAACAGACTTTAACCTTTGCCTGATGGCATTTTTCAATCGTCATGGCAATTAATCTGAGTACCGCTGGTGATAATGGCGGATATAAGTTAGCTAATTTGAGGTTAGTGCGATCAGCTGCAAGAGTATATTGCGTTAAATCATTACTGCCAATACTGACAAAATCTAAATAGGGCAACATACTTTCTAATGATAAAACCGCTGCAGGCGTTTCAACCACAATGCCATATTTAACACTGCCAAATTTTTTGCCTTGCTCAACCAGTTGTTGTTTTGCCTGCTCTATTAGCTCAAATGCCTGAAGCAACTCTTCAATTTGACTTACCATAGGGAACATTAATCGAATGTCACCATGGCAGGCTGCCCGCAAAATTGCTTTAGTTTGCACAATAAACATTTTAGGGTTGAGCAGACTGTAACGAATACCTCTTACCCCGAGTGCGGGGTTTTCTTCAGTATGCTGTTGTAAGCAAGGAATGTCTTTATCCGCGCCAACATCAAATGTTCTAATGGAAAACGTTTGTCCATTTAATGCTTGTAACGCATCTGAGTAAAGTTTGTATTGCTGGTCTTCATCAGGCAATGCCTGGGCATTCATGAGTAAAAATTCTGTTCTGAATAAGCCAATGCCTTCAGCTCCAACCAACATTAGTGAACTAATATCACTCAAATTTCCAACATTGGCACGTAAAGTTAAGGCATGACCATCAAGGGTGTGGCTCGGTTTATCTTTGTATACCAGTAACGCTTGCTGCTGCTTTAGATGCTCTACGTGCTTATGTTCAAGCGATGTTTGCATGTCCACATCAGGTTGGATGTAAAGCACACCTTCAATGGCGTCGAGGATCAACACTGCACCATCTTCAATATGACTGTCTTGGCTGGACCAAGGACAATTGAGTAACGCAGGAATACCGGCTGAGCGGGCTAATATAGCGGTGTGACTGGTTAAGCCTCCTGACTCTAATACTATGCCTTTAATAAACTTAAGCGGCAGCATGGCAAAGTCGGCGGGGGTGAGGTCATCTGCCAGTAAAATGGTATTTTCAGTGAGTGTTGATAAATCGTGCTGACTTTTTCCCTGCAAAGTGGTAATCAAACGCTTGGCGAGTAACAAAATATCTTGGCTACGATTAGCAAGATAGGGATCGTCAATATCAGCAATGGCCAATGCTTGCTCGTTAAAAATACGTTCTACAGCTACAGCTGCACTGACGCGATATTGTTCAATATGCTGCTGTATGTCAGTAACAAGTGTTTCATCTTCAAGCTGCAATATATCGGCATCAATTAATTGAAACGTATCGCAAGAGGAACAAACCCGTTGTTGACAGTCTTGAAGGTAGCTAATGAGATTAAGAATAGCTTTTTTTAAGGCGTCTTTTTCAGAATCGATATTGGCAATAGGCAGTAAACGCAGATCAAGTGGTTGAGGGTGGGTACTAATATTGAGTGCTTGTCCAAATGCAACACCTGTTGATACCACAATGCCATTTACCTGCATGATAACCTCTTAGCTTAAGGTAATGAGAAGTTCTGAAACCCTTTCAACGGCTTGTTGAGCCTGCTCACCTTGGGCTATTACCGTTACCTCAACACCCTGATATAACCCAAGGGTTTGTAGTTTAAATAAACTTTTAGCACTCGCTTGTTTACCATTACATTCAACTATCACATCACAATCAAAGCTTTTTGCCTCTTTAACCAGTAAAGCGGCTGGTCGAGTGTGAATACCATGTGGCGCGGTAATAGTAACGGTTTTTTGATACATATTGATGAGGCTCTTTTAAAGGACTAAGACTAAAACCGAATTACTATACCTTAATGTACCAAGCCATCAAAGCAAGCAATTCGACTGAGTTTTTTGTTGGCTAAATCTTAAATTGTTTTAACGTATTGTCCATTTTTTGGCTGATGTTTTGTAACGCATTTGCTTCATGTTCATTGACTTCATTGGCTTTGACCACTTGGGCGGTGAGATCTGAAATCGCATTGATGTTGATATTAACCTCTTCGGTTACCATTGCTTGTTGCTCGGTGGCGCTAGCTAATTGGTTGGTCATATCATTAATATTGCCGACCAGCGATAAGATAATAGCCATCGCCTCGCTAGATTGGCGAGCCTTTGACTGCAAGTCATCAGACTGTTGTAACGTTTCGCTATTGCTTTGCTTTAATAAAGCGATGCCTTGATGAATTTTTGCAACGATTTGATTGATCTCATTGGTTGAATCTTGAGTCCTATTGGCCAGAGCCCTGACTTCATCGGCTACAACCGCAAATCCACGGCCATGGCTGCCAGCTCTTGCCGCTTCAATTGCAGCATTTAGTGCAAGGAGGTTAGTTTGATCTGCGATGCCTTTAATAACGTCTAAAATTGAGCTAATTTCATTAGAAGATTGCGACAAGGTCTCACTGACCTCTACGTTATGACGTAATTCGTTGCCTAGTGCTTCACTTTGGCTAACCGTTAATTGCATCAATTGCTGCCCATGTTGAGCTTGGGTTGTTACTGCGCTGGCACTTTCTGCCGTTTGCTGGGTATTACGCGCCATATCTTGAGTGGTCATCAGCATTTCATGAATGGCAGCGGCCACACTTTGGGTTTCTTGATTGACGTTTTGGCTACTGTGTTGAGAGGTGCTTACCGATGTTAATAATTCTCTGGCATTAATATTTAATTGCTGACCAATTGGGTTTAGCTCGCCAACCACATTGGCAATTTTAATCACAAACAAATTGAAGGCTTTAGCTAATTCAGAGACTTCATCTTTGCCATTTTCATTTAGGCGGCGGCGTAAATCACCTTCACCTGCGGCAATATCCTGCATGGTCGCAATAACAGTATTGATGGGGGTCGTGATTGAACTATTCAGTAATAAGAAAAAGATGAAAATCGGCACCGATATCATCAGCATAATAATCAAATAATTGATGGTGATGCGTGTAAGGTTAGTGTTTATATCATCGGTGTTTGCGTTTGAAACAACGAAATATCCTCGTTGACGATCATATTGTGCGGTCAGTAAGCGGGTATGCGGGCGGCCGTTAATATTGAATTCAATTGTGGCATTGGCATGGGATTGATTTTTAGCTTGATCAAGTAAATGGCTGACACTAAATTTACCTCTGGTATCGGTTAATTTGGCAATATGGGTCGTAAAAAGTGGATCTGATGTTTGCGACAGTAATTGTTGTTGACTATCAAATAGATAAATGGGATTTTGACTGTGTTGATTGATACCGTCGAGTAGCTCAATAAGATGATTATCATCATATTGACTTGCTGTTAACTCATTTGCTGTTGCAATGAAAAGGGCAATATTGCTTTCTAATTGATGGTGTTTTTCATGGATCAAATTGTCATATTGTTCTTTGACAGAAAAACTGCCAAAACACACAGTGCCGATAGCTGCTAAAATAAGCATAATGAACAAACGTTTTAATATAGTTAACTGCCGTAATGATGCGATCATTTCTGCCCTCAAGTGGTCAAATCAAGATGAGGCTAGGATATAAGAGTAAGCAGAGTTTGTAGTGTTTATTGTCATAAATTTGTGAAGTTAGAACAAAATTTTCTAAAACGTTGTCCCACGGCTAAGCTATTAAAATTAACTTTAAATCAATAGGTTAATCGTTAATCACTTTTTTTAGCTGACTTATTGAGCTAAAGAGTTGTTTTAATTTTGATTTTTTATCATTTTACCCGCAAGATTAGAACAATTATAAAAATAAGGTGTCCCCCATGAATGCATATCAAACCGTTAACAATGACGATATTTTGTTAAAACTCTGCCATTCAGTTTCCCATGTACTTTCCAGTACCAGTGCAAGCCATGTTACCCACGCTGGTATGGTGCAGTCTATTTCACGTACCCGGTTAAAACCTGACTTAGGCTGTTTTTCTATTTTTGATGGTGGCTTTTCAGGCCTAGTTGTGATCAACTTTTCGGCAGATGCCGCAATTGAGATATACCGCCGTTATATGATTAATATGGGCATGCCAGAAACTGAATTGGCTTTTTCGCACACTTCAGATGATGTTGCCAACGTAATGGGCGAGTTGATGAATCAAATTTTAGGTGATTTCATCGGCAAAATTTCGAAAGAACTGCAAACCTCTATTAGTCAAAGTCAACCTAAAATGTTAACCATAAACAAAGAGTTAACTATTTCTGTTGATACTAATCTTGATAACGCAGTCGCGCGTCGTGTGTCATTTCGCACTGAAAACAATCATATTTTCTACCTCGAATTTGCAATGGATAAAACTGAATTCATGCGTTCTGAAGATTTTGAAATGGATGAAGAGTTTGATCCAGATTCATTATTTGAAAGCCATCGTCAAAGTGAATCTAAGCCACCGAAATCATCTAAACCCACCCCCAAGCAAGATACTAACGTAAAAGGGGTTGCCATTGCCGAAGCCGATAATTTACTTGATGAGTTAGGTCTTTAATATCGAACAGTTATGTGTAACTTGAATCAGGCAAGGCGATAAACATGGCATCTAAAGCTACATCCATTGATATTGCTTATCGCGCAGGCGTTTCCCAATCTACGGTTTCACGCGCGTTAAGAAACAGCCCATTAGTCAATTTAGAAACTCGGCAACGCATTCAAGCAATTGCCAAAGAAATGAATTACAAAGTGGATAAGAACGCCAGTAATTTACGGACTCAAAATAGTCACACTCTGGCGCTGTTAATTTGTGAAGATCCCACCAATGATGACTCAATGATTAACCCTTTCTTTTTATCTATGTTGGGGTCAATCACGCGAGCAACCGCGCAACAAGGTTATGATTTATTAGTGTCATTTCAACAGCTTTCAAGCGATTGGCATGCTGATTATGAAGACAGCAATAAAGCGGATGGTATTATTTTATTAGGCTATGGCGACTATATGGATTACGCCCATAAGCTTGAAAAACTACTCGCACAAAATACCCACTTTGTTATTTGGGGTGCCGAACATAATAATAAATTAGTGTTATCTATTGGTTGTGATAATCATCAAGGTGGGGTGATTGCCACTGAGCATATGCTGGCCCAAGGCAGAAAACATATCGCATTTTTAGGGGATTCATCCAGTCATAGTCCTGAATTTAGAGATCGCTATCTTGGTCATTGTGAAGCCTTGAAAGCCCAGCAAATAAAACCGAACAAGCAGTTACAATTTGATGCGATAAGCACTGAAAGTTCGGGATTTGATGCTGCTAATGCACTATTAGATAAAGGGATAGCGTTTGATGCCATCTTTGCTGCCAGTGATTTAATTGCCATTGGTGCATTACGGGCATTGAAGAAGCGTGGAGTAAACGTGCCATCTGATGTTGCAATTATTGGCTATGATGATATTCCAGTGGCCAGTTTTGCTAATCCCTCTTTGACTACCATTAAGCAAAATACACAACTAGCAGGCGAAATACTGGTTGAAAGTTTATTAAAACTGATCCGAGGCCAAGACGTTTCTCCTATGTTGATCCCAACTAATCTTGTTGTGCGGCATTCATGTGGGGCAACCTCAGATTAATTTTGAGGTAAGGGTATTCAGCTAACTCAGTAACACACTGTTATCCAGTGTGTTCAAGTTGCAATCATCATTAAAGGACTGAGAGATTCAATGCTAATACGACCATTTAGACACTTGATTAAACCAATAATCCTCCCTATTTGCCTTATGAGCAGCCTAGTAAGTTTGTCTGGTTTAGCACAAGATTTAGAACCCCGCAGTTATTCGAATATCCCAATTGATATGCACTTTGTGGTAGCCGGTTATGGCCGTTCTCAGGGCGGTTTATCGCCAGCGCCTGAAGTGCCACTCAAAGACTCTGATGTGGAAATCAATGCCGGGGTTTTAGGCTATGCCGCAACGTTTGATTTAGGCGGCAGTTCGTCAAAATTCGACATGGTGGCAAGTCGGGTTTGTATTAGTGGTTCGGCAATATTTCAGGGTGAATATGTTGAGGGTGAACGTTGTGGTTATAGCGACCCGACATTCAGATTAACCTGGAATTTTTATGGTGCACCGTCTTTAACTCGTCAAGAATTTGCCCAATACAAAGAAGGCTTTGTTATGGGGGCGAGTTTGCAAGTGACCGCGCCAATTGGTGATTATGATGCCAGTAAGTTAGTGAATATTGGTGCTAATCAATGGGTATTTAGACCCGGGTTTGGTGTGTCATATAAAGTAGGCGATTGGTATTACAGCGCAAATACTACGGTACGCATCTATCAAGATAACGATGAGTTTTATAACGGGATTTATTTAGAGAAAGCACCTCAATATTCACTTCAAGGCCATCTTATTTACAGTTTGGCTAAAGGTCAGTGGGTATCTTTAAGTGCAAATTACTTTATCGGTGGTGAAACCCGTAAAAATGGTGTGGATGCCAACGATGAACAGGACAATTCGCGTTTTGGTCTAACTTATTCATTAGCGTTAAATCAACAACATAGCCTTAAGTTTTATGCCAATACTGGTGTAATTACGCGCATTGGCAACGATTTCGACTCATTTGGTTTACTTTGGCAATATGCGTTATAACGCGCTTAAAAAGGAATAACGAGATTATGGCTGGTGCAAGTTTATTAACATTACTTGATGATATTGCAACGATTTTAGACGATGTTGCGGCTATGAGTAAAGTTGCCGCACGTAAAACGGCAGGGGTGTTGGGTGATGATTTAGCATTAAATGCCCAGCAAGTTTCCGGTGTGGCTTCTGAGCGGGAGTTACCCGTGGTATGGGCTGTTGCGAAAGGATCTTTTCGTAATAAGCTGATATTGGTGCCCGCGGCATTATTGATCAGCGCTTTTATTCCCTGGGCCATTACGCCGCTGTTAATGTTTGGTGGCTTATTCCTGTGTTACGAGGGCTTCGAAAAATTACACCATTCCTACACTCACAGAAATCAACAACATCAGCAAGATGATCAAGCCGCGGCGCTAAAACTCGCTCAAGATGTGAAAGATTTACAGCTTTATGAACAAGAAAAGATCAAGGGGGCTATTCGAACCGACTTTGTGCTTTCTGCTGAAATTATCGCTATTAGTCTAGGCGTTGTTGCCGAGTCTGATTTAATGAGCCAATTTTTAACCTTGTCAGTTATTGCAATAGTGATGACCGTTGGCGTTTATGGTTTAGTGGCGGGAATCGTAAAGATAGATGACCTCGGTTTTTATCTGAATAAGCGTCAGGGTGAGGGCGTATTGACCCGCTTTGGACGATATATCGGTTTGAAGCTGATTCTAGCAGCCCCATACCTGATGAAAACATTAACCGTGGTCGGTACGATAGCCATGTTCATGGTAGGTGGCGGTATTCTTACCCACGGGTTACATGCCGTGGGCGAGTCATTTGAGCACGCAGCAACATGGGTGTCGCAACTTGACTATATTGGTGCAGTATTAGGCGCAATGACACCCAGTGTATTAAATGCGTTGTTTGGGGTTGCAGCAGGGGCGATAGCATTGGCCTTGATGGCAGCGGTGCAAAAATTACGGTCATAGCTAGGTTCACATTAATGTGTAGCACTTTTATGCTTAGTTGAGCGGTGTTAGTGGTGTTAGTGGTGTTTGGTTTAATGTCTAGCTGCGCAGGAATTGGTTATGTCTGTTTGAGCTTTTACCTTTATGGTAATCAATTGTCTGCTGCATAGATGTTCAGGATTAACGTTATTGCCCACTGTGACTTAATCAACAAAAATCAAAGTAAAATATTGAATTAAATATATAAACTAGGTTAAATTATAAAAAATTAAGGACAGAGTTGGGTTATCTCGAACATAATCATCGAGCACGCCATTTAGGGAAGAAGAAGCCATTCAATAACTTGAACCGCTCGACTCCCTTTTTAATGTTTACTCAACCCCACTAATTTCTATGTTTGATAAATTCGCCCGCTTTCATTTATACCTGTACATTTATACAGTTGTAATGATTTTCGGCAAATTGACGAAATATAAGGTCAAAAATCATTCATAAGTAGTAGATGTTATTGAAGTGATGGTTTTATAAGATGTTAATTTTTTTAATGTTTTTTCAGCAAGCAAGTCGAAAAATAATATTGAAAAACATTTTGCACGCTTTGTTTTGCGTTTTTTGAAATAAAAAGTGCTTTACATCAATAAGATAGCAAATTTAGGATGTTATTAATCAATAACTTGAATGGCCGACATTGAATGATGCGCCGTTCAATAAGCTGTTAGCAGTACAGGGAGTTCGATGAAAACTAATGAAGCTCGTCCACTTTTTAGGGTTCTTTCTTTCATTATTGCTTTACTAATGTGGTTCGTTTTCGGTTCTAGTTTATTATCCGTACTTGAAAATGGCTCAGGGAAATATCAAAACTGGGAACTCGTCTTAGGCATGTTTATTGGGGCTGTTTCATTTTCTTATGTAGCTATCATTGGTTATATGCCTAAAATTCTTTTAATGTTTTTTTCTCGTGGTTCCGTAGCAGACGACAAGGATTTAAAATAATAAATGTTTGGTGGTAATGTACTGCTAATCGGGTAGCCGGAGGTATCTAGCCTCCAGCCCCCACACCACCCTGCATGCGGCTCCGCACAGGGCGGTTCATTTAGAACCCCTAACTAAATTCTCTGGTTAGGGTAATGAACTGCGATCCATCCGTCTCTTAGTGAATATAATCCTGCTTTCTTCAGATACTCATTACTCAGCGCCTGCTGTATACCCGGTGTTTTCGAGCTCCGCCATGGGCCTTTACTTGTGATCCCACAAGCAACGGCAGCTTGGATCCTGACGCCACGTTTAAGTAAGTTTTGTACCTTAGTCCGCGGTTTTCGCCACTGACGCCAGTAGCACATACGTACACGACGTCGGATCCAGTGGTCTAAATCGACACATCCTTGATAAGCGTTAGCGATGCCAAAGTAGTTGATCCAGCCTAGCATGTATTGACGCACTTTAAACAGCTGATATTCCATACTAACGCCCCAATTTCGGTTCGTCAGCCGTCTCATCTTTTGTTTGAAAATGTGCAATGTTTTAGCATGCCACTGGATCTTCCCGCGGTTAAATGTGAAACCTAGGAACTTGCTTTGACCTACCTTAACCACTTGGCTTTTCTGTTCATTAACAACCAGTTTTAGCTTAGTGGCCAGATATTGAGTAATGCTCTTGAGTACCCGCTCTCCTGCTCGAATAGACTTTACCAAAATGATGAAGTCGTCCGCGTAGCGGGCGAATTTATGCCCTCGGCTTTCCAGCTCTTTATCCAGACTATCCAACATAATGTTAGAGAGTAATGGCGAGAGTGGGCCGCCTTGAGGCACGCCTTCGAAACTTGCTTCAAATTGGTCGTTGACCATCACACCAGCTCGAAGGTATTTACCAATAAGCGCCAACAGAC
>NZ_JAMTCD010000005.1 GCF_025370255.1 Shewanella holmiensis | reverse complement strand
AAAGAGCACGTCTCCTAGCCATGACACGCTAGCGACGATAAAAGAATTTAGTATTTTGCGTAAGCAACTTACTAAAGGAGCGGTAGTTCAGTTGGTTAGAATACCGGCCTGTCACGCCGGGGGTCGCGGGTTCGAGTCCCGTCCGCTCCGCCAACTTAAGATGAAAGCCCTAGCAGCAATGCTAGGGCTTTTTTCGTTTTGCTGATTTAGCGAAATATAGATTCTTATTTAGTTTATTAGCATGCTAACGATCTGATCTTTTTCCCATCTTTACTCCACTACAATAAAGTCCATTATGTAGCGCTATATTCACTGTTTTTCAAAAAGGTTATTGGTTTAATGTGGAAAGCATTCTGATTAATCGAACTATTTTCTTGCTATTGCCATATTGGTTGCCATAACTTATGGGGCAATTACTGCATTAAAGGATTTAGCAATGAAGCTAGAGATGATTTGTACTGGTGAAGAAGTATTATCTGGCCAGATTATTGATACCAATGCCGCTTGGGTAGCTAACGAGCTGATGTCCCTTGGAATTGAAATGCAACAACGGACAACGGTAGGTGATCGTTTAGATGACCTAGTTACTGTTTTTCAGGAGCGAAGCAAACATGCAGATGTGATATTGGTTAATGGCGGTTTAGGACCCACTAGCGATGACATGTCTGCACTGGCTATGGCAGTCGCCAAAGGGGAAGCCTTAGTTGAAAACGTCCAATGGCGAGAACATTTAGTTGATTGGTTTACTAAAAGTGGCCGAGTGATGGCTAAGAGTAATTTGAAGCAGGCAATGTTACCCGAATCTGCAGTTATGGTTGATAACCCTGTTGGTACAGCTTGTGGCTTTAGAGTTAAGTTAAATAATGCGTGGTTGTTTTTTACCCCTGGTGTGCCTTTTGAACTAAAGCATATGTTTACAGAGCAGTTTGTGCCGTTTATTACACAAGAGTTCGGTTTGGCTGACAATACACAATTGCATAAGTTGCTCACTATAGGTTATGGCGAATCAGCATTAGCGGATATGTTAACAGAACTTTCACTACCTGATGGTGTTGAATTAGGTTACCGCTCTTCAATGCCACACATTGAAATTAAAATCTTTGCCAGAGGCGATAAAGCGATCCGAGCGCTTCCTGAGGTGACTAAAGCGGTTAAACAATGTTTAGGTACCGCGGTTGTTGCTGAAAATAAAGCAACGTTAGCCGAAGAGATCCATGGTCGTTTATTTCAATCGGGTTTTAGCCTCAGTGTTGCAGAGTCTTGCACTGGTGGCATGATCACTAGTCAGCTGATTGCTTTTGCTGGCAGTTCCTCATACTTACATCATGGATTAGTTACTTATAGTAATGAGTCTAAGGTGAAAGTGTTGGGCGTTAGCCCACAGATTTTGGACGATCATGGTGCCGTTTCCATTGCGACAGTTGAGGCGATGGCAGATGGTGCTCGTAAGATTTTGGATAGTGATTTTGCTTTGGCTACCAGTGGTATCGCAGGCCCTGATGGAGGCACTGATGATAAACCTGTCGGAACAGTCGCTATTGCATTGGCAACCAAGCAGGGCGTGTATAGCCAAATGGTTAAATTGCCTAGACGTTCTCGTCAGTTAGTGAGAAGTTTAAGTGCTGCTGTAGCTTATGACATGTTGCGCCGAGCATTGCTTGATGAAGCCGTGATTGTTGATTATCCTTCAATTGGTCGCTTTGATAAGTAACCGGAATTTATCTTCAGCGGCTATTTAACGCTAATTGCGTGGACAAGCTTGCTATAGACCTGCGATTGACGGGTAAACTAGTCTTGTTACCACTAACGATTTCTAGCTGCTGAGATAATGTTTTTATTTAAGATTATTAATGGATTGCTATATATCTTTAATCGGGTTTTGGTTAGTTCTCTGCAACTCTGATTAATATTAGAGAATAAAATAAAGCGCCTATAGCGCTTTATTTTTAAGAGATGTCTCAGCTAAAACTTTACTACTAACTTGCCTTTTTCTACCGCAAGTTCTTTGGTCATTTTAGCCATTAATGCTTGATTAGTGTCATTCATATCAAGCGTATACACTGGCTGATTTTCTAAAAAACCACGTAAAAAAGTCATCACTTGTGGCGTAATTGTTGAGAGTGTTTGTTCAATCTCGGCGGGTTCAGCACTGACATTGACTAAATTTAACTGACGTAAATAGACACTTTTAGTTTGGCTGTCGTACCAAGGTTGTGCTTCAAATGTTGTTTTAAGTTTAGCGCTGATTGGCATTAGCGGATTGCGGATACTGACTTTTGTCGTCGCCGTTAAACCCATAATGTTAGGTTTGTCGCCTAAGCTAACTTGCATATCATTTAACACCAAATTGATACCGATAATCTGGTTGCCTTGTTTAACCTCAAAATGCATCTCATTATTGAGGTAATTTTCTATTTCATTTTCAGTAATGCTGTACTGACTGGCGCAGCCAGTCAGTAGTAGCAATGCACTGACAAATATCAGTTGTAATGTTTTCATTAACCCGTGTTTCTCATACCAGCGGCAACGCCCGCGATAGTAAGCATTAGCGCCAGTTGTACGTGCTCAGAAGGTTCAGCTTCTTTACGTGTACGGGCTAATAGCTCGGTTTGCAGGAAGTTTAGCGGATCAATGTATGGATTGCGAAGTTTAACTGATTCACGGTTCCAAGGAGTATGTGACATTAACTGATCTGATTCAGTTAGTGATAACACAGTATCGATACCGAGTTGTAATCTTTGGCGTAGCTTTTCACCTAAATGATGTAATTCAGGTTTCACTAAGCAGTTTTCATAATAACGCGCTAAATTTGGCTCAGCTTTCATATAGACCATTTCTAGCATAGAAATTCGCGTTTCAAAAAATGGCCATTCAGCTTCCATTTCACGAAGTAATGTTAGCTCGTCACGTTGAATTGCAGCATTTAAAGCTTCACCAGCGCCTAACCAGGCAGGTAGCATTAAGCGGTTTTGTGACCAAGCAAAAATCCATGGAATAGCACGTAAACTTTCAATACCCCCATCGACTTTACGTTTTGCAGGTCGGCTACCCAACGGTAGTTTACCTAACTCGACTTCAGGTGTCGCTGAGCGGAAATAAGGCACGAAGTCTTTTTCTTCACGCACAATACCGCGGTAATGTGATACCGATTCTTCAGCAATACGTTGCATACAATCGCGCCAAGCCTTTTTAGGTTCTGGAGGCGGTAATAACGTCGCTTCCATCACGGCCGATGTATATAAAGCTAAGCTTTGTACGGCTAATTTAGGCAAGCCAAACTTGAAGCGGATCATCTCGCCTTGTTCCGTTACGCGGATACGGCCATCAACTGAACCAGGAGGTTGCGATAGAATTGCTTTATGAGCCGGTCCGCCCCCACGTCCGATAGAACCACCACGACCATGGAACAGCATCAATTTAACGTTAGCTTTATTACATACCGCAACCAATTGCTCTTGTGCACGATATTGCGCCCAAGCCGCTGCCATCACACCGGCATCTTTTGCTGAGTCGGAATAGCCAATCATGACTTCTTGCATACCCTTAGTATAGCCACGATACCAATCGATATTTAATAATGACTCAATGCAGCTTGCCGCGTTGGTTAAATCTTCTAATGTTTCAAATAATGGCACAACGCGCATTGGATGACTGCAACCGGTTTCTTTTAATAGCAGTAACACGGTTAATACATCAGACGGTTTACCCGCCATCGAAATCACGTATGAACCTAAAGATTCTTTAGGTTGTTTTGCGATAAGTGCACAGGTTTTAATGACTTCTGCCACATCATCGCTTGGTTGCCAGTTAGAAGGGATTAATGGGCGACGGCTAGTTAATTCGCGTAACAAGAAAGCTTGTTTCTCGTTTTCGTCCCAAGCGTTATAGTCGCCTAAACCTAAATAACGGGTTAGCTCAGCAATCACATCGCTATGGCGAGTTGAGTCTTGGCGGATATCCAGACGTAACATATGAATGCCAAAGCTTGCAAGACGACGTAAAATATCGAGTAATAAACCGTTTGCTATAAGCTTCATACCGCTATCGCACAGACTATTGTAAAGAAGCTCTAGTGGCTCCTGTAGGTCTGCTTGGTGCCAGACTATGTCACTGGTATCAATATCAGGGTGACGGCCTTCAAGGCGTTCGTTTAAATAGTCGATTGTTTTACGCAATTTGCAACGTAACTTGCGTAACACCACACGATATGGCTCGTTACTGTTTTCGGTAAGGGCCAATAATTCAGGTGTAGCTTGCTCCATTGATAATTCGCCAACCAATGCCACAATGTCTTTTAGATAAAGACGTGCAGCGGCATGACGGTTTCTATCTAATACTTCTTGGGTCACTTTGTGGGTAACAAATGGGTTACCATCACGATCGCCGCCCATCCAGCTAGAAAATCTCACTGGCGCGATATTAATAGGTAGCTCTTTACCGGTACGTTGCTCAACTTGATCATTTAGCTGACGTAGAAAATCAGGAATAGCTTGCCATAAAGAGGTTTCAATGGTGCTTAATCCCCAACGCGCTTCATCAACAGGCGTTGGACGTTCGCTACGTATTTCGTTGGTATGCCATATTTGGGCAATTAACTGGCGTAACCGTAAACTATTTTGGCTGCGTTCTCTATCAGATAACTGGCTATTTTCTTGGTCAGTTAAACAATCAACTACGGCAGAGTATTTTTGAATTAATGTGCGGCGAGAGATTTCAGTTGGATGCGCCGTTAACACTAAATCGATTTCCAGTTGCTTTAAGCAATTGATCACATCATTTTCGTCTAAATCGGTATTTAATATTCTGCCCAGAAGCTGTTCAACAGGATCGGGAACACATACTAACTCATCGCAGTTGCGACTAATGGTGTGGTATTGCTCAGCAATGTTGGCTAAGTTTAAAAATTGGTTAAAGGCTTTGGCAAATGGGACTAACTCTTCATCAGGCAAAGATGTTAGCAGGGCTAACATTTGCTCGCGTGAGCTTTCATCACCCTTACGAGCTTGTTTGGCGAGAATACGGATTTGTTCAACTTTCTCAAGAAATGCATCACCAAGATGGCTTTGCATAGTTTCACCTAAAATTTGGCCTAAATGTCCCACGTTTGATCTTAGTGAGGCATACATATCTGCCACTTGCTCTGCCATACATACTCCAAAGTCACTCGTTTAAATTGCCTGGCTATCACAATAACCATCGTACAGTATTCGGTCAATACACCAACACTGTGTTTTGTAATTTTATTTCGTTAAAAACTTTCACTCTGCGCAATTTGTAGCGCTTATTTAGTGATTTCTACTTAATACATGCGTGATAAATCATTTTTTTGATCAATTCTACCGTCGGTGTAAGGTATTCTAAACCGATAAATTCGTCAGGTTGATGCGCTTGATTAATGCTGCCAGGGCCTAAAACCAGAGTCTGACAGCCTAATTTATTAATGTATGGCGCCTCGGTTGAATAGTTAACCACTTCTGCTTCATGGCCGGATAACTCAGCAACGAGTTTGGTCCATGGGTTGTCGGCTTTTCCGGCAAATGATTCAGCGCCAGGATAGAGCGTGCTAACGCTAATACTGCCAGGATACTCTTTGCTAATATCACTTAAGTAATTCAATACCATTAATTCAAGCTCAGCCAGTTCCATGCCCGGAAGAGGGCGAATATCAAGGTGTAAATCGCAACAGCCGCAAATTCGGTTTGCCGCATCACCGCCATGAATATGGCCAAAGTTCATGGTTGGGTAAGGTACAGTAAAGGCATCTTCACGATAGTTTTCACTTAAATGCTGTTTCAGTTTCATTAGCTGGCTGATGACCTTATGCATCACTTCAATGGCATTTAATCCTCTTGCGGGATCTGAAGAGTGACCACTGCGACCGATTACCCGAATTCCCTGAGCTAAATGACCTTTATGCATATATACAGGTTTTAAGCTGGTCGGCTCGCCGATCACAGCATAATCAGGCGCAATGGCTTTTGAGTCGGCAAACGCTTTGGCACCGCTCATGGTAGTCTCTTCATCGGCGCTGGCAAAAATGGTTAATGGGCGTTTAAAGTCTTTAAGTGGCATATCTTTCAATGCTTCAAGGACTAACGCAAAAAAACCTTTCATGTCGCAGGTGCCTAGACCATACCAGCGATTATCTTTTTCAACGAGTTCGAATGGGCTTTGGCTCCAACGGCCTTCATCAAATGGCACAGTATCAGTGTGGCCTGCCAATAAAAGCCCGCCTTCACCTTGACCTAGGCGAGCGATTAAATTCTGCTTGTTACGTGAGTCGGTCACTATAGGAGTTTCGCAACTAAAACCTAACTCGCTAAACCAGTTTTGCAACAAGCCTATAACTGCATGATTACTCATATCGTGCTCAGGTTCGAGCGCGCTAATAGATGGTGTGCTAATTAACTGTGAAAACGCATCTTTAAGGTGAGGTAGTGTGCTCATTTATGATCCTAAGTAGAAAAATAATAAAATACTTATTCAGTAATATTGCATAAATAATATTGTGTGTTAGTCTAGCAAACAGATGACTAAGGCACTACAACTTGACTGTAAGAAATGAAAATAAATATGCGTAAATTTGCTGTGAAATCCAATATATCAATAATTAAAGCGAACTTCCTGCGACGATAGCGCCAAATGAGACGTCCTCCGTCTAAAATGCTTTATGCTAACACTTCCATTTATGACAAAAAAAGACAACAACACAATGAAAAATATCGCAATTATAGGTGCTAGTGGTTACACCGGCGCACAAATTACGTCTTTGATCAATGCTGATGCTAATTTATCAGTGCAGGGATTGTATGT
Organism: Shewanella holmiensis; assembly: GCF_025370255.1. GTDB lineage: Bacteria > Pseudomonadota > Gammaproteobacteria > Enterobacterales > Shewanellaceae > Shewanella > Shewanella holmiensis. The sequence continues at coordinate 204,562 of NZ_JAMTCD010000005.1, read as the reverse complement.
CTCAGAAAACAGTTTAGATAAAGGTCGCAAACTGGCGGACTTGTATCCTACATACAGCCACATGCCTTATGTGCTGTCACCTTTAACGGCTGAAGCTAAAGCGCAAATTATCGCAGAAGCCGATGCGGTGGTATTAGCCACTGAGCATTCAATTAGTTTGGAACTAGCCGCTGAATTTTATAAAAAAGGTTTAGCCGTATTCGATTTAAGCGGCGCGTATCGTTTTGCTGATGTTGCCCAATATCCTAAATGGTATGGCTTTGAACATACGCATCCAGAAGTTTTAGCCGATGCGGTTTATGGATTAGCAGAATGGAATGCGGAACAAATTAAGCAAACTAAAATGATTGCCGTACCAGGATGTTACCCGACGGCATCATTAACAGCGTTAAAGCCGTTAAAACCCTTTTTAACATCAGCTTATCCGGTGATTAATGCCGTGAGTGGTGTTACGGGCGCGGGACGTAAAGCACAGCTGCACACCAGTTTTTGTGAGGTCAGCTTAACGCCATACGGTGTATTAGGTCACAGACATCAACCTGAAATAGCGACTCAGTTAGGTCAGGAAGTTATTTTTACCCCACATTTGGGCAATTTTAAACGAGGCATTCTCGCGACCATTACCGTGCAGCTAAAATCTGGCACGACAGAAGCCGATGTAGCAAAAGCATATAGTGTGTATGACAACTCGCCAATTGTGACGGTCAAGCATAATCAATTTCCAAAAGTCGACGATGTGGTATTAACCCCAAATTGTCATCTGGGTTGGAAATACGATGCCAATAGTGGCTACCTTGTTGTCGCAAGTGCTATCGATAATTTAATGAAAGGTGCAGCAAGCCAAGGTTTGCAATGTATCAAAATCCACTTCGGCGTGTAACGGCTAATAAAACAAGGATATAAAAGTGACAACTCATTCTGTTTTAGTGCTGAAAGTTGGCGGCGCGTTATTACAAACTGAAACCGGTATGGCTAATTTAATGTCTGCGATTAAAGACATGACGGCAGCGGGTCAGAAAATTGTATTGGTTCATGGTGGTGGTTGCTTAGTTGATGAGCAATTAACCGCTAATGGTAAAGAGATTATCAAGCTTGACGGTTTACGCGTTACCCCAGCCGATCAAATCGGTATTGTTGTCGGCGCATTAGCGGGCACCTCAAACAAAATCCTGCAAGCTGCGGCAGCAAAAGCAGGTGTCGTCAGTGTCGGCATGAGCTTGGGCGACGGTAATGTGGTTAACGCCAACATTAAAGATGAACGTTTAGGTCTAGTAGGTGAAGTCACCCCAAATGACGCCAGCTATTTGAACTTTATTTTACAACAAGGCTGGTTGCCCATTTGCAGTTCTATCGCGGTGTCTGATGCCGGTGAAATGTTAAATGTGAATGCAGATCAGGCCGCAACGGCATTAGCTAAGTTAGTTAATGGCACATTGGTGCTGTTATCTGATGTTGCGGGAGTGTGGGATGCTAACAAGCAAGTGATAAAAAGTTTGAACAAAAGCCAAATAGAAACTTTGGTTGCAGAGGGTGTAATTGAAAAAGGCATGAAAGTAAAAGTTGAAGCAGCTTTAGAAGTCGCACAATGGATGGGGAAACCCGTTTTAGTCGCTTCTTGGCTAGAAACCGAACAGTTAAAAACATTAGCACAAGGCGGGTCCATCGGGACTCAAATACAGCCTTAATGGAGTAGTTTATGAAGCACCTGTTGTCGATAAAAGAGTTATCTCAAACTCAGTTACTGGATATTTTAGCATTAGCTAAAAAAATTAAAGCAAACCCAGCTGAGTACCGTCGCGCCTTAGATGGAAAAAGCGTTGTGATGCTTTTTGAAAAGCCGTCACTGCGCACTCGAGTGAGCTTCGATATCGGCATCAATAAATTAGGTGGTCATTGTTTATACCTTGATCAACAAAATGGTGCTTTAGGTAAGCGTGAATCGGTAGAAGATTTTGCTACCAACATTTCATGCTGGGCAGATGCAATTGTTGCAAGAACCTATTCACATACCACCATTGAAAAATTAGCTAAGCATGGCAGTGTACCTGTGATTAATGCCTTATCTGATTTGTATCACCCATGCCAAGCACTTGCTGACTTTTTATCATTGTCTGAGCAGTTTGATGATGTCAGCAAAGCAAAATTAGCTTATGTTGGTGATGGTAATAATGTGACACATTCACTTATTTATGGCGCAGCCATTTTAGGTTTAACCATGACAGTGATTTGTCCTGAAGGGTATTTCCCTGATGCCTTAGTGGTAACAGAGGCACAAGCTTTAGCAAAACAAAATGGCGGCAAGCTGACATTATCAGCTGATATTAATCAAATAGCAGGCCACGATGCTATCTATACCGACACTTGGATTTCAATGGGTGATGACACCTCTTTAACCGAAATTAAAGAACGTTTCAGCCCATACCAAGTGAATGCTGAGTTAATGGCAAAAGCGGGGGCAAAATACTTTATGCATTGTTTACCCGCCCACCGTGGCGTAGAAGTCACAGATGAAGTGATGGACGGCAAAGGATCGTTAATTTTAGATCAAGCTGAAAATCGTATGCATGCTCAAAATGCCGTATTAGTCACCTTATTAAGTTAATACTGTCAGCAGTATTAATCGTTAAATTGAACAGCGTTTAGTCGCAGATTGTAGGAAGAAAACATGTCTAGTGCAGTGAAAAAAACCGGCGTTAAAAAAGTCGTCTTAGCTTACTCTGGTGGGTTAGACACCTCAGCGATCATCCCATGGTTAAAAGAAACCTATGATGATTGTGAAATCGTGGCATTTTGTGCTGACGTAGGTCAGGGCGAAGAAGAGTTAATTGGTTTACATGAAAAAGCCATCGCTTCAGGTGCTTCTGAATGTCACATCGTTGATCTAAAAGAAGAGTTTGTTGCAGATTATATTTACCCCACTATCGCTACCGGTGCCATTTACGAAGGTACTTACTTGTTAGGTACGTCTATGGCGCGTCCTATTATTGCTAAAGCGCAAGTAGAAGTGGCACGTAAAGTGGGTGCAGATGCGGTATGTCATGGTTGTACAGGTAAAGGCAATGATCAGGTGCGTTTTGAAGGTTGTTTTGCTGCGCTAGCACCAGATTTAAAAGTGATTGCGCCATGGCGTGAATGGGAAATGCGTAGTCGCGAAGACTTGCTTGCCTATTTGGCAGAGCGTGACATCAAAACCAGCGCCTCAGCGACTAAAATTTATAGCCGTGATGCTAACGCATGGCACATTTCCCATGAAGGCGGCGAGTTAGAAGATCCGTGGAACGAGCCTTCAAAAGGTGTGTGGACGTTAACTGTTGCGCCAGAAGATGCACCGAATGAGCCAGAATATGTGTCACTGGCCATTAAAAATGGTCGTGTGACCCATGTCAATGATGAAGCTTTGTCACCTTATGCAGCATTAATGAAGCTAAATGATATTGCTGGTAAACATGGTGTAGGCCGTATCGATATTACCGAAAACCGTTTAGTTGGCATGAAGTCTCGTGGTTGTTATGAAACACCAGGCGGCACAGTAATGTTTGCTGGCTTACGTGCCATTGAAGAGTTAGTGTTAGATAAAACTAGCCGTACTTGGCGTGAACAAATTGCCGGCCAAATGTCGCATTTAGTATACGACGGTCGTTGGTTTACGCCTTTATGTAAGTCGCTTATTGCGGCATCAGAGTCTTTAGCTGAATCAGTCAATGGTGATGTGGTGATCAAGCTTTATAAAGGTCAGGCAACCCCAGTTAAAAAGCGCTCGCCAAACAGCTTATATTCAGAATCATTTGCCACCTTTGGTGAAGATGATGTGTATGACCAAAAGCACGCTGAAGGCTTTATCCGCTTATATTCTTTAGCTAGCCGTATTCGCGCGCTAAATAGCAAATAAGCATAAAGCTCATGATATTAGGGCGCTGATTAGGCGCCCTTCTTGTAATCACTTTTGTTTTGCAAAGAGTGCTTACCAGAAGTAAATACTCATAGAATCGACTTAATTGAATAGCTACAGCTAAAAAGAGGATACCGACATGGCATTATGGGGCGGAAGATTTCAGGGCGAGACCAGTGCACTTTTCAAATTATTTAATGACTCGCTACCCGTTGATTATCGCTTATTTGAACAGGATGTTGTTGGTTCAATTGCCTGGGCTGATGCCATCGCAAGTGTCGGTATTATTACCGCGCAAGAGTGCACAGATTTGAAAGCGGCATTAAATGAATTGTTAGTTGAAGTTGGTAATGATCCACAAGCCATTATCAGCAATGGCGCCGAAGATATTCACAGTTTTGTAGAACAAAAGCTGATTGCCAAAGTAGGCGATTTAGGTAAAAAGCTGCATACAGGACGTTCACGTAACGACCAAGTCGCAACTGACTTAAAATTATGGTGTAAAAAAGAAGGTGCGACTTTACTGGCTAAATTGGGCACCTTACACGCTGAATTAATCGCGGTAGCCGAGCGAGAAGTCGACGCGGTTATGCCGGGTTATACCCATTTACAACGTGCGCAACCTGTTACCTTTGGTCACTGGGCATTAGCTTATGTTGAAATGTTTGAGCGTGATATTAGCCGCTTACAAGATGCCCTTAACCGTGCGGACTCTTGTCCATTAGGTTCAGGTGCATTAGCTGGCACGGCTTACCCGATTGACCGTCATGCGTTAGCTACCGCACTTAACTTTGCTCGGCCGACACTTAACAGCCTAGATACCGTATCAGATCGCGATCACGTGGTTGAGCTTTGTAGTTCAGCGTCTATTAGCATGATGCATTTAAGCCGCATGGCTGAAGATTTAATTTTCTTCAACTCAGGCGAAGCTAACTTTATTTCATTAGCGGATGAAGTGACCTCTGGATCATCACTGATGCCACAAAAGAAAAACCCAGACGCATTAGAGTTAATCCGCGGTAAAACCGGTCGTGTTTATGGCAGTTTAGTGGGTATTTTAACCACCATGAAAGCCTTACCTTTGGCCTACAACAAAGACATGCAAGAAGACAAAGAAGGCTTATTTGATGTGGTTGACAGCTGGGCAATTTGTTTAGACATGGCAGCATTAGTGTTGTCAGGCTTAAAAGTGAATCGTCCACAGGCTTTACTTGCCGCTCAGCAAGGTTACGCAAATGCGACAGAATTAGCCGATTACTTAGTTGCTAAAGGCATGCCTTTTCGTGAAGCGCACCATGTGGTAGGTGAAGTAGTAGTGTTTGCCATTGGTGAGCTAAAACCAATTGAAGAGTTAACTGTTGCGCAACTCCAGCAGTTTGCAAAGGTGATTAGCGACGATGTTTACCCTAACTTAACCATTGAAGCCTGTTTAGAAAAACGTGATGTATTGGGTGGCACAGCATTGAATCAAGTTAAGGCTGCTATCGCCGCTAAAAAGGCGTAAAACTAGCGTTATTTATCAACAAGCCCTGCTGGTGGACATCAGCAGGGCTTGTTTCATTTTGGGATATTCTTACCGTAACACTGTCGAGGCAGTTGTCATCTTTTTGTCATAAAATCTTAATATTATGAGGTAAATCATTTTTCTCTATTAGAACCCTGCCATGAAAATTTCGACGCTTTCATTAACCGCATCGGCCATTTTATTGTTATTAGCCGGTTTACTTGCTACAGCAGTGTTATGGAGTACAGATAAACGCAGTGAAGTCGACTCCCAAGCCAAAGCATTACTGGATATTCAGCAAGATTTTCTACTAGAGGTGCGTCCCAATATTAGTGCCTATTTGCAGTCGGGAGACAGTCATAACCTGACCCAAGCTCGTCAATATTTAGCCGAGATTGCTGAACGCATTACCCAGTTAAACTTGGCTACAGCGCAGGTTGAAATTGCTGCAGCCACGCAGTTTTTGAATGAATTGGTTAATAACCTAGATAATCGCTATCGCGCGGCCGGAAAACTGGCTGGCAATCCACGCCAATTACTTGCCTATGCCGAATCTGAAATGTTGGATAATAATAAACGCTTGGCCGATTATGCCGAGCAAGGCGCGACAATCAATCCCTCATTAGCCCAACAGTATTTATCCCTTACTCGAGAATTACCCCTAGTGGTTTATCGGCTGTCACAACAATCAGAAGGGTATTTGATAGGGAAAGACAATCGGCTTGAGTCTGGTTTGAAAGCCAGCATTGCAGAGCTTAGTACTTGGCATGAGCAGTTAAATTTATTGCCATTAATTGGCATGTATCAACAGCAAGAGGTTGATGAATTTGCTTTGGGGGATGATGAGCCTGAACAAGTCGAAATGGGTGAGCTGTACCGCGACGAACTGCTGAGTTTAAGTGCGCGTTATGAAAAAGAAATTGCCAATACCTATCAAATGCTAACAGATAATGTAGCCGTGCAGGCACAGCTTGCGGATGATACTCAACAAGTGGAAGCCAAGCTGTTTGCACTGGGCAGTATTCAAGCGGAGTTTGATCAGCAGTTAAAGCAGTGGCTGCAAACGATTTTGTACGCCATAGTGACAACAATCAGTTTATTTGCCATTGGCTATTTGTGGCTGCAACATCGCAGCGTAGTCATGCCGTTAACCCGATTAAATAGCGCATTTATGCAATTAAGTGAGTCTAATAGTCGTGAGCCGCTAGTGATTGCCAGTCGCAATGAAACCGGCCAAATAGCAGACCATTTTAACCAACTGCTGTTACGATTTGAACAAGAAGATAATCAGCAGCGTCAACAAGTGACAGCGGTGTCAAACTCATTGGGCTTACTGATTGACCGAATAAAGTGTATTGCAACCAATACCGAACAAACCCAGGCCGTAGTTGATGTGGCCCAAACCCAAACGTCTCAGATTATGTCCCTTGCAGATGAAGTAAAACAGTCTTCAATGAAGGTGGAATACAGTGCCACCATCACCATGCAGCATATGCAAGAAAGCCAGCAACAAGCGGTTGAAGTGTTGACAGCAACTCAAGTATCACAACAGGCGGTTGATCATTGTCAGGCATCGTTAGCGGAATTATCGACCTCGGTGACGAGTGTGACGCAAATTGTTGATGTGATCGGTAATATTGCAGAGCAAACTAACTTGCTGGCGTTAAATGCCGCCATTGAAGCGGCGCGTGCAGGTGAGCAAGGCCGGGGCTTTGCCGTGGTGGCCGATGAAGTGCGCAATTTGTCGCATCGCACCCAATCTTCTTTAAAAGACATTATGCGTATTTTAAATCAGTTAAGCCTATCAAATACCAGTTTAACTGACAGCGTAAACGGAATAGGGCAAGCAACACAAAGCCAGCAGCAGCGGGTAAACCTATTACTTGAAGTCGCCCAAACGGTTCAGCATCAAGCCAGTGAAATGGTGGAAACCGCTAAACAGGGTTCGGGGTATGCTAGCCAGCAGGTAAACTATTTAAATGAATTTGCCCAGGCAATGGATACTTTAAAAGGCCATGCACAAACCGCGACAGAGCAAAGTCATCAAATTGCCCAAGAAGTGGCTGATGGCGTTAACACCATTGAGCAAACCTTAGGTATCGCTACAGGTTAATATCAGCCCTATATTTGTGGCGTTTATCGTTTATCGTTAATCGTATATCGTTTCAAGTGAATAGCTAAAAAACTGACGTCTTTCAGGCCCAGAAGCATTGGCGCTCACTTTATTGGGGTGTTTATATTCATCCCAACTCGCCACATTACGGCCAATATTCAGCTGCGGAAAATCAAGTTTTTTAGCCGAAGCTAATGGGTTATTCAATCCGATAAATTCCAACAACTGAGTTAGCGCACCTGTTTGACTAATATCGAGTGAGATAAAATTATCTCGACCAGCAAAATACTCACTAACCTGTTGCTGGTGGGTCAAATAACATCTGCGTAAATGATCTGCATCAGCTGGTTCTGCCATATCCCAAATTTTAAAACTGTGTTGAAAACTCCGCTTCATAATGGGGTGAAAGCGCCCAGATTTTTTATCTAAATGCACCAACATGCGCCCAAGCAACATTTGCATCGACGGGATCCACTTATCCAACGGCCTATCTAAATAAACAAACTTAGCAGCAGGAAACAGCTTATCCAACTGTTGATAATCACTAAAGCAGGGCGCATCCGACACTGCATCAGCCAACATAAACGCCTGCTTAGTAAAGGCCTGGTGAGCAACCGTTAAGCCTTGCTCAAGCAACGCCACACTCACGCTAGTCGTACCTGTTCGTGGCAGGCCAATAATAAACACTTTATTTGCCACAGCGGCTTTAGGCTTAGCGGCTTGTGGTGATGTCGATACTTCAGTCAGCTTGGATGTCATTAATTACCGTCGCATTGGGTTATTGAAAGGTAAACTTATTGATTAATCAGTCAGTCATATAAATTACCGGTTACACCATTTATGATTAGTCACCTAACGCTACCATTTTGTCGGTAAATATTGAGTGTAATATAGCGGCATGACGATATGTTCTTTCTCTAGTGCTGATGATCCTTGTGTGCCGGTAAGCTTGAATGTTTTGCTTGGATCGCACTTTTCGATATATGACGCAAGAGATTTAGCACGCGTACGTTTACCACTTTTGACTTCGATAGGGAAAATGTTGCCAGCATCATTAGTCACAATAAACTCTATTTCTGCTCGAGCATCATTCCAAGAGTAGCTAGGGTCAACACCCATAGCAGCCAGTTCTTGCTGGACAAAGTTTTCGGCAATATACCCTTTGTACTCATAACTTTGCTGTTTTATTTCTTTATAACTACAGCCAAGCATATGGCTGAGTAGCCCTATATCGAACATGAATAGCTTAACCATATTGTCTTTTTTGTAAGCGGCAAGTGGTGATTTAGGCGCCCCTTCAATCGGATAGTTAGCCAGTGCCAAGCGACAACGAAGTAACCAGTGGATCGCGTTTTCAAAATCGCTATAACGTGACTTACGTTGGTGGACATTTTTGAATTTAAAGCGCTTAACCGACTCATCCATCACGATAGAGAGTTGTGCAGGTATGCTGCTAAACACTGACTCAATCAAGGTCGCATCAACTTTACCCGCGTATTTACCAAAATCTCGTCGGTAACCTTCTACCAAGTCAGCATGTATTTTCGAGACCTTTGCAACACGTTCTAATATGCTGGCATCTTTATATTGATACCAAACTGCCACCGCCTCTGGCATACCACCGGTAAAGAAATAATCAGTGAGTTTGTCCGTTAGTATGTGGTGTGCGGTCGTCGAACTTGCTTGGGTGTCAAATGCCTTAATTAGCGCAGTTTCTTCGGAGGCATAAATAAATTCTTTGAACGTTAACGGCCGTAAATAGTACTGTTCAACTTTCCCAACAGGGAAAGTATTTAATAATCCAATGTTGGATCCGCTTGCAGCGACAAAGTAAGTCGGGGTTTTTTCAGCGAAATATTTGAGTGATGTGACAGCGCGCTCGCACTCGCCGATTTCGTCAAGAATAAGCAAGTCTGTTTTTGGGTTAAAGCTCTGGCCAGTGATCAGTTCAATGTTTGTTAATAACTCGTCTGGTGCGAGTGAACTATCAAAAGCCTCTTTAAAAGCAGGGTTTTCTAGAAAGTCGATACGCAGCGTATTGGCGAATGTTTTACCAAACAGTAATTGCAGGAGAAACGTTTTACCGGTTTGGCGAGCACCATCAATCAGTAATGGCTTACGCATAGGCTGATTTTTCCACGTCATTAACGAATTGAGTAAGGTACGTTTCATAAAGCCTCTAACCGACGGTAATTAATGTTAGTGACCATTATAAGCATAAAAACACGCATAAGTTACACATTTATGCGCGTAAAAGTGCGCTTAGGTTACACTTTTATGCGCATAAAAGTGTGCTATAGCTACTCAGGGGAGGGGCTTTACGTGACGCAATCAGTTGTCGGCAATTTCAGAACGTGGCCAAAGTCAGCCGCAATAATCTAACCCGACATTTGGCCCAGCTTGTAGAGTAACAATGTTTGGCCAAAACCGACGCGGGCGGCAGAAGTACAAGGTATGTGTTGGTGCTGTGATTGTTGTATACGCTTCTGTATTCAATTGATAAATATTAAAATTTAGATTACTCATACATGAGTGTTGTTATAGTATATTTTTATCTTCTGTACTTTCAAAAGGCATATCCGACATGGATCAAGTTGGTATTTATGAAAAGCTCATTACTCAACTTATTGATAAAAACATAGATCGTGATGTTTTCTATTTAGGAGAAAGGCCGCTTGATAGTGCTGAAGCCAGTATTTGGTTATCCAGATTTTTAACAAACATCATTAAGTATGCGATAGAAGCCGTTCCAAAAGGCGATGACCAGTTAGCGAATCAAATTAGTCTTGCTAACAAATTGGTTTTTTGGCTAAAAGATCATGTCAGTGATGATCAGTTGATATCTGAAAACTTGCTTGATAGTAAAGGCCGTATTTTGACGGCGTTGTTTGAAAAGCAAAACCCAATATCAACCGATTTCCCAGAGTTTACGAAGGCCATTTATCCTCTAACAGGTTTAAGTCAAAGTGAATTGTTTTGTGGCAGCAATGCGGGTATTTCACTTGAAACAGAGCTTAAACGTGAGATCCGCTCAGCAGACAAAATTTATTGGTTAGTGTCTTTTATTAAGTGGGCCGGTATTCGGATTTTTAAGAATGAACTTGAAGAGTTCACTCGCAGCGGCAAAACGCTGCGGATCATCACGACATCTTATATGGGGGCGACAGATGCTAAAGCGGTCGAGTTTTTAGCAAGCCTGCCAAATACAGAAGTTAAATTGAGTTACAACACTAAGCGTGAACGCTTGCACGCTAAATCCTACTTGTTTTTGCGTAATACAGGGTTCCACACTGGATATATCGGCTCATCTAACTTGTCGCATTCTGCACTGACCAGTGGCCTTGAATGGAATTTAAAAATAACCAGCCAAGAAATCCCCCACATCATAGACAAATCTCTCAACACCTTTGAATCCTATTGGCAATCGAGTGAATTTGAATTGTTTAAGGGTGATATTGAATCTAAAAACAAACTTCACGAGGCGTTGCGGGAGGCTAAGGGCGGTTACAGTGACGACAGTGCATTTCATTTTGATATAAAGCCCTTTGCACATCAGCGAGAAATCCTTGAGCAGCTGGATGTTGAGCGCACAGTTCATCAGCGGTATAAAAATCTAGTCGTTGCGGCAACGGGCACCGGTAAAACACTTATTTCAGCGTTTGATTTTGCCCGTTTTTATAAACAGCATCCAGAAGCTAATTTTTTATTTGTGGCTCATCGACAAGAGATCCTTAAGCAAGCTTTGTCTGCCTATCGTGGAGTATTGAAGAATAATCAGTTTGGTGAATTGTGGGTTGCTGAGCACAAGCCTAATAGCTACCGGCATTTGTTTGCTTCAGTACAAAGCTTAAACCTGCAATTAGAAAGCTTGCCACTCACCGCTGATTTTTATGATTATATTGTGATCGATGAAGTACATCACATTGCAGCAAGTAGTTATCGAGGATTACTAGCGCATTTCTCACCCAAGATTTTATTGGGGTTAACCGCCACGCCGGAGCGTCATGATGGGCAAAATATCCTTGATGACTTTTGTGGGGTAATCGCTGCAGAAATTCGTTTGCCTGAAGCCATCAATCAGCGCTATTTATGTCCTTTTCAGTATTTTGCAATTGATGATGATACCGACCTTCGCAAAATTAAATGGCATCAAGGGCGATATGATATCGCAGAGCTAAGCCATCTTTATACTCATAATGAACAACGAGTTACTCGCATTATTAGAAGCCTAAAGGAAACAGTCACTGACATTCGTCAGATAAAAGCCTTGGCGTTCTGTGTCAGTAAGGAACATGCAGAATATATGGCAAAGAAGTTTAACTTAGCCGGTATTAGTGCAGATGTTCTTACTAGTGATAATAGTCATGAACGGCAACAAAAGCGCCAAAGTCTAGTCAGTGGTCATGTGCACATTTTATGCGTGGTGGATATTTTCAATGAAGGCGTCGATATTCCAGACGTTGATACATTATTGTTTTTACGTCCAACCGAAAGCTTAACCATCTTTTTGCAGCAGTTAGGGCGAGGATTGCGATTAACTGATGATAAACAGTGCTGCACGGTATTGGACTTTGTGGGTAATTCTCGTGATGAATATGACTTTTCACAAAAGTTTCGCGCGTTGGTTGGTAAAACGAATCAATCGATTAAAGATGAGATAACCAATGATTTTCCTCACTTGCCATTAGGCTGTCGGATCGAGCTAGAAGAACAGACTCAGGCAATGATTTTACGGAATATTAGTCGTGCAACCATGAATGCTAGCAGGCTGCGCCAGCTCATTAATAATTTCGAGCACCAAAGTACGCTTACCTTAAGCTTGGTTAATTTTTTACGCTTTAACCCTAACGTTCAGCTAGAAGATATTTATAAGCTAAAAATGAGTTGGTTAGAACTCGTTGAGAGCGCACATAAAAACCAAATAAATGAGCCAAATTTAGATGGAAGTCTGGCGAAAGCCTACTATCGCGCGATAAATAATCATTTGTTTGCCTGCAGTTCTATCTCATATTTACAGTTTTTAAAGCAGCTAATTATCGATAATTTCAGCTTCGACGATATGGATGCAACCCAGTGTCAATTTGCATTAATGTGCCATTATAATTTTTGGGATAAGTCGGGCGCCGAGCTAGGTTTTACCAGCCTTAAGCAAAGTGTTGCGGCGTTGAGACATGCTCAGTTACAAGCTGAACTCCTTGATGTCATATCGTTACTTATTGAGCGTATACATCATAATGAATTTGAAATGCTTATCCCTGGAATCCCATCTTTGAAAGTGCATTCAAGGTATACCAGAGAGCAAATACTCGCAGCCACTGGCGCAAGTTCTTTTAGCAAAAAATCGACTGCCCGTGAAGGCGTTTTAGTCCTTAAAGCACTTAATGTTGAGCTGTTGTTTGTGACCTTGAAAAAGTCAGTCAAACAATTTTCGCCGACGACCATGTACCATGACTACGCAATCAATGAATCGTTATTCCATTGGCAATCTCAAAATAGTGCAAGACCCGAACATGGCCGAGGTCTGGGTTACATTGAGCATGAAAAAGAGGGCCGTAAATTGATTTTGTTTGTGCGTGAGCAAGCTAAAGATGAAAACGGCCGCACCATGGGTTTTGTCAATTTTGGCGAAGTAGTTTACATGGCGCACTCGGGGATACAACCGATGAATATTACTTGGAAATTAATGACGCCTATGCCAGACATTATGTGGCATGAAGCTGCAAAATTAGCAGTAGGGTAAGCCTACCAAATCGGCATATGCAACTGTTGAAAACAGGATGTTTTCGTCAAGCCCCCATGGATGGGTTTACGGCGTGTTGCAGAGGACGATATGGTGGGCGTGAGATCATTAAGGGCGTGACTTAATCATCACGGGTTAACACTTCAAGCAATTCAATGTCGAAAAACAAATCTGAATGAGGCGGGATTTTCTCGCCAATTTGACGTTCGCCGTAACCAAGGTTTGCTGGCACTGACAGCTGACGTTTACCCCCAACGCACATAGGATTGTCTCCAATAATGCCCATATACCAACCTTGAATAACCCGCTTAGCAGATATCACCACTTGAAATGTATCTGAACTATCAAACACAGTGCCGTCGGCTAGTTTGCCAGTATATTTACAGGTAATTAATGCGCCTTTTTCGGCGGCTTTGCCTGTACCGACTTGAGTGTCGTTGATGATTAAATCTGTCAATGTTGATGAGGTCATAGGGTGTCTTATTGATTGTTTTGTCGATTTTTGTGAATGTTCTTAATGAGTGTCTGATGCCAGCAGACTGGCTAAAAAGCCAAAAAATATGCCCGTATCATAGCAGTTGATACGGGCATATTTAAAGCTGTTAGCTTAAGTAACACTCTAATAGCGTGTGGTGTTTAATTAGTTCACCGGTAAATGCTTTTGTAAAAAGGCTTCAATAGCATAAAAGGTTTTAAGTCTGTCAGCATTGTCACTAAGGTAATGGTCGCCATCTTCAAGCTCAACAAATTGGACATTTTTATTGTACTTAGTTAATGCATCAAACATATCTTCACTGTGCTCAACGTCGACAACCCGATCTGTCTCGCCGTGAATTAATAGCACTGGCACATTAATGTCTTTGGCTTTACTGACAGGGGAGCGGGCATAAAGTGCATCATAATCGTCGCCAATTTGCTGCTTCACAATTTCAAAGTTGCGGTAACGGCGGTGTGACTTGACTAAGTCTTCCACATCCATCACACCACCAAAACTAATAGCACATTGAAATAAATCTTGGGTGGTTGCAACGGCCATTAATGCGGCGTAGCCTCCGTAACTTGCCCCAGCAATACAAATTCTTTTAGGGTCAGCAACGCCTTGTTCAATAAGCCAGCGTGTACCGTCTTCTACGTCGGTTTGCATTTCAAGCCCCCAGTTTTTGATACCTGCTTTCATAAAGTCGTAGCCGTATCCGTCTGACCCTCTAAAGTTCATACGCAATACCGCATAGCCGCGATTTGCAAAGTATTGGGTCCAATAGTCAAAACTATTGTTGTCGAAACTAATTGGTCCGCCATGGGGGAATACAATGGTGGGTAGTTTAGTTTTTAATGCGTTTTTTGGCTTTGTTAGAAAACCTTCAATATTTAAACCATCACGGGCTTTGTAGTTAATACTTTCGGTACTGGCCATTAATTCAGGGAATAAATTTTTGTAGCGATAAGCAATAGGGATCAATGTTTTGGCATCTCTGTTACCTAAATAATAAGTGCCTGAGTCGGTAGCGCTGGTAGAGAATACAATGTAACTGCGCTCGTCTTCACTGTATTGAGTAATAAAATTGCGGGTGTCGGGCAACACTTGATTCAAGCCATTAATGAGGGCGATATATTCTTCATCCCAAAAAGTGTATTCCGAGTCAGCACCATCACTTACACCAACGATTTGTTGTTTTACTTTGGAGTAAATTAACCCCCCAGTGACATCAAGATTATCTCGCTTAAACACCAGCTCTTTGGTGAGTTTAGGATCAGTGAGGTTCACTTTGAAAATAGCTTTATAGCCTTCATGGTAGGCTTGAATATATAAAATGTTAGGGTCTTCACCGAAGCCCATTGGCCAAACTTGATCTTCAGCAAACGCCTCAAATTCCCATAACGTACGATAGCTTTCATTGTTATCGGCTTGTTCAATGATTTTATAATGGGTGTCATCTTGAAAGATGCCGACACGTACTCGATGTTGTTTGTCCGTCGTCCAATCGATGACATTTTTTACCGCATATTGCACAGCACTTGAGCGGCCGTCGGTGAGGTTAATTTTCATTACTGTTTCATTTTCTGGTTTGCTACCTAATCCAGTAAATTGCATCAGAATGTGGTCATCATCGTCTTTGAGCATATCAATAATATCAGATTGAATTTGTGGCACCCATTTAAAGCGTTTTAAAACCATGGGTTTAATCACACTTGATAATTCATTTTCAGAGATAGAATATTTAAATAACCGCCATTCATTGGTTGGCGTGCCATATCGTATGGCTGGAAACTTGGCATAAATAAATAATATGTCATTACTTGCCCAGGATAAGCCGGTAATGGTGAATTTTTGGTTGTCAGTTTGTACTGGATAAACTGACTTACCAGAAGCAACATTATAAATATTAACTAATGAGCCTTTTTGAGTATCTAAATCCAACCGAACAACTGTTGCAATGTTTTTACCATCAGGTGAAAGGGTGACATTGGTTACGTCGGGAATGCTGGCAAAAGCTTCAACAGGCAGTAGTTGTGGTGTAGAGGGAGTGGCAAATGAAGGTTGTGCAACAAGCAAAGCGAGTAACAGTGCAAATGCACTGGAAAAAAGAGCTAAAGTCCGTTTCATTAAATATCCAAACTAAATTGTTATTTTGACATGTAACCAGGATGTTACCGTGTAATGCATCAAAGTTTAATGCTTTTTGAGTATTTACCCAAATTTTAGTTTAAGTCGGTAATGATAGTGCCACCCCAAACTCAAACTACGAAACAACATAAATGCACATAATGCGCCCCACAAAGCATGGTTTTCGTATGATTGAAGGCTCCACCAAAGCGGGAAATATACTCCAAAGGTTGCCAAAATCATGCTGTTACGCATTACCTGTCCTTGTGCAGCGCCAATATAAACCCCATCAAATAAGTAGCAACCAAAGGCTAAAATAGGCATGGCAATTAGCCAAAATAAGTAGGTGTTTGCGGTTTGTTGTACGCTGGGGATATTAGTCAGTAAATGTATTATTTGATTGCCAAACAGCCAAAAGCCGCCGCTAAATATGATGGCGATAATTGCCGACCAAGCAAACGCTAGACTGACGGAGTCAAATAGCAGAGTGGGGTTGCGTTGGCCGACCGCTCGGCCTACTTCGGCCTCTGCATAGTAAGCAATACCATCAAGCGCGTATGAAATTAACATCAATAAATTAAGCAACACCGCATTGGCTGCTAAGGTGGTATCACCTAATCCTGCACCGTAAAACGCCATAAAACTGAAGGCGGCTTGTAAACATAAACTGCGAATGAATATGTCACGGTTCAGAGTAAGTAGGCGTGATAACCCTGCAAATTTAAGGTGTTGCCGCAATTGTGACCAAGCAAAATGGTTCTGCTGTTGTTTAAGCTGGCGTGTGACCATGACTGCAGCAACTGTGAAGGCGCATATATCGGCAATGACAGAGGCTAACGCCGCCCCTTGTACGTTCCATTGAAAACCAATGACAAACACCACATCCAAAATAATGTTGGCGATATTAGCAATGATCAGCTGCCACATGGCTGCTTTGGGTTGTTGCCTGCCCAGTAGCCAGCCAAGTAAAACAAGGTTTGTGAGAGCAAAGGGCAGTGACCAAATACGGATTTCAACATATTGGCGACAATAATATTGTACCTGAGCGCTAGCTTCGGTTAAGTGTAGCGCCAAGGACAAGATGGGCTGTTGTAATGCCAAGGCGCCTGTGGCAAGTAAAAGTGCTAAACAAACACCTTGAACCAACAACTGCTGTTGAGTGTGATCGTCTTGTGCACCATAGGCTTGAGCAACAAGGCCTGTGGTCGACATACGTAAAAAGCCCAGCAACCACACCATTAAGGTGATTATGGTGCTGCCAAGAGCAACGCCGCCTAAATAATACGCTTCACCAAGATGGCCAATGACGGCGGTGTCGACCAACCCAAGCAGTGGAATGGTAATATTGGATAAAATCATCGGAATGGCTAATGCCATTAGCTGGCGATTTTTATCACCATTTGAGAGAGCGCTAAATAAGGACATATGCAAGGTACTGTACTTTAAAGTGGTTTTATTATCGGTTGGAACAATATTGCACCAAATCCATGAACTGGCTTCAAGCCATAACTTGCTAAGACGGCGTTAATTGATTGTCAGTAAGGTCAGTAATTTACTACTGATATCGGTAAGAGGTAAAACTTCATTTGCAGCATTAATTTCAACTGCTGAGCCAGGCATCCCCCAAACAACGGATGAGGCTTGATCTTGGGCGATGGTATATGCTCCTTTTTGTCTCATATTCAATAAGCCCTGACTGCCATCATTACCCATTCCGGTTAATATTATGCCAATTGAGGTTTTAGCGGCATGTTCAGCCACGCTGTTAAACAACACATCAACTGAAGGTTTGTGTCTATTAACGGGATCGCTATTCAATAATTTTGTTTTAAAATGGGCACCATCACGGATGATCACTAAATGCTTGTCGCCAGGGGCAATATACACATGGCCTGGGGTAAGTTTTTCACCCCCTTTAGCCTCAATCACATTAAGGTTGCAGTTTTTATTCAGCCTGACTGCAAACGAGGTACTGAAAACCGGTGGTATGTGCTGAGTAATCACTACTGGAGGCAGGTTAGCAGGTAAAGGCGTTAGCAGGGTTTGTATCGCTTCAATGCCTCCGGTTGAGGCACCAATAGCAATTAAGCGGTTTTTGAATTTATGACTAACGTCTGAATTCGGTTGTAGATTATGGCGAACAGGTGGTGGAGCATCAAAAGTGATTTGCCCAGCAGCTAAGACTTTATAAATTAAATTATTTTGAAATAATGCTAGGCTATTTTGATGATTGTTTTTAGGCTTAGCAACGTAATCTATTGCACCCAAAGATAACGCCTCTAGGGTAACATCAGCGCCTTTTTGGGTTAATGATGACACCATCACCACAGGCATGGGCCTTAAGCGCATTAAGTTGCGTAAAAAAGCTAAACCATCCATTTTAGGCATTTCGACATCAAGTGTTAGCACGTCGGGAGAAAGTTGTTTGATTAACTCTCTGGCCTCGTATGGGTCTTCCGCTTCACCTACAACAATAATGTTGTCGTCAGCATCTAACATATGGGTCAGCAACTGACGCATGAAGGCTGAATCATCTATGACGAGTACTTTAATCATTCAGCCTCCTGTTGTTGAAATAAAGGTGAAAATGGCACCTTACGCTTTCGGGCGCGGTAAATTGTGTGTCCTACAAATTCAAAATCAGCAGCAAAATCGTTGATAGTTTCAGCGTGACCTATGATTAAATAACCACCATCATTTAATAATGCTCTAAATTTTTTAATAATTCTCTGCTTTGTATCACTATCGAAGTAGATAAACACATTTCGGCAAAAAATGACATCGAAAGGCCCCGACATCGGCCAAGTTTGTAGTAGATTAAGCTGCTTAAAGTGTACTAAATCTTTGATACGCTGCTTGATGGAGAATTGTTCAGTATTGGGTAAGGTTTTTATGTATTTTGCGGAAAAATTAGCAGGTATTGTCGGTAATACTTCCGCAGAATAAATGCCTTTTTTTGCCGTTTCAAGTACCTGGGTGTTTAAATCAGTAGCCAAAATTTTTACATCAAATAGGTTTAAATCAATTCGGCCATACAGTGTCATCGCTATGCTGTAAGCCTCTTCTCCTGTCGAACACGCTGCTGACCAAATACGGATTCTTTTTTGTTTACCGGCCAGCCACTGCGGGCAAATCTGTTTATCTAAATGAACAAAATGATGCTTTTCTCTAAAAAAGGCCGTTAAATTTGTGGTGAGTGCATTAATAAATTCAGGGAGCTCTTGGGTGTTATTTTCTAGGTAGTGGCAATATTGGCTGAAGGTGCTCAGCCTCAAAGTGCGAACACGTCTGGATAACCGCGAATACACCATCTGCTTTTTGCGTTCTGGCAGCACAATACCTGTTTGCGAATAAGCTAAATTTCGTAAAAAATCGAAATCCGCTATGCTCATTGGGAATTCTTGTTGCTGCCACTTATCCACAAATGTAATCCCTTAAGCATTTCGAATGTGTCACGTAAACAATATTAACCTCAAGCATAACACTTGGGGTTAATCGCATGATTAAACTTAGGCCGTTAGAACTCTTGCCAATCTTCGTTACTTACCTGAATGGCCATATGTTTAATTTTCGATTTTTGTTTGCTTTGAGTTTCAAAGGCGACTTCAGCATTACCTGTGTTAAAGAAGCTCAGTTTGCGCTTCATTTGACGTGCTTGCTCGGTCATGGTGTCACCTGCTGCGGCAATTTCTTCCACCAAGGCCGCATTTTGTTGTGTCATTTGATCCATTTGAGAAATAGATTTGTTCACCTCAAAAATACCTGATGACTGCTCTTCTGCTGCAATCGATATATGGGCGATCATTTCTGCTACCTTGCTTACAGAAAGCATAATGTCTTTGAGTGTTTCACCAGACTGATTAACAAGTTGAGTACCGTCAGTGACTTTATTAACGCTGTCTCTGATTAATTCTTTAATTTCTTTTGCGGCACCAGCACTGCGCTGTGCCAAATTACGCACTTCACCCGCGACCACAGCAAATCCACGACCTTGCTCACCCGCTCTAGCGGCTTCTACTGCGGCATTTAGTGCTAATAAATTCGTTTGGAAAGCAATTTCATCAATCACGGTAATAATGTCAGCGATACGTTTACTTGACTCAGTAATGGCATCCATTGCCACTACCGCTTGTTTAACCACATTACCACCTTGTTCTGCTTTTTGATTGGCTTCAATGGCAAGGTTATTGGCAATTAAGGCGTTGTTTTCACTTTGCTTAACGGTAGCGGTCATTTGTTCCATACTGGCAGCGGTTTCTTCTAATGATGCCGCTTGCTCTTCGGTACGCTGGCTTAAATCAATGTTGCCTTGGGTTATTTCCTCTGCACTGGAGGTAACTGTATTGGCGGCATCACTAATTTCACTGAGCACCTCAGTAAGGCGATCAACTGTGGTGTTGGCGTCTTGCTGGAGTTTGTTAAACTGACCTGAGTAAGATCCTTCAAGCTGACGGCTTAAGTCGCCTTGAGCCAAAGCGTCAAACAGTTTTACTACGTCTGATAAAATATTGTCTGATACCGTGAGCAATTGGTTGAGGTCTTTAGATAGTGACAAGAAGAATCCGGCTTTACCTTCTAAGCTTAATCGTTGACTTAAGTCACCTTGGTTGGCAGCGCCAAGCAATTGGTGTAATTCTTTTTCAATCATGACTTCAGCGGTGCGGTCTTCCCACTCCACCACAGTACCAATACGGTTATCTTCCCCGTCCTGAATAGGGTTGGCGGTAAATTTGAATACTCGGCTTCCAACTGCAAATTCGGCTCGGTGGGTCGTTTTTAGCGCTGCAATCACATTATGCTGATGTGATGGATTTTTATGGAAAACGTCAATGTGTTCGCCCACAAGCTGTTTGGCATTAAAGTTAGGTAGGCCCGTTCTTACATCTTCTTCTGCATCTTCAAACATGGTTTGCAGTGCATCGTTAGTATAAATAATACGATTATCATTATCTGCCACCATGGTACAGGCACTGACACAGTCTAATGCTTGTTTTAGGCGGGTGTTTTCAGCGGCCAGCATGTGTTCTTTATGTGTTTTCGCTACTTGCTCGGTCATGTCTAACCACTCAACAACCGTACCGATACGTTGATCATCTTTAAATAAAGGCGTGGCGGTTAATCTAAAAGATAACCCTTCAATCACAAATCTGGTGCAGTAAGGCGTGGTGAGCTTATCCATCAGCTTACGTTGGTGTTCTGGGTGCTGATGGAAGATATCCATATTTGAACCCACCAATTTATCGACAGATAAACGAGTCAGGCTTTTTTGTAATACTTGTTCATTTGACTTGAACATTTTGTACAGCGACTCGTTACGATAAACGATGTCGTAATGTTCATCTGCCACCATGATATTACCTTGGCAGGCATCTAATGCTTGCATGTAAAAGCGGCTATTGATTGTATCTTGATGCCATTGATTTAGCGCGGACTGTAGTTGTGGCCAATGTGGCGCCTCAAACTCAGCTAAATTAACGGTGTGATCCGTGTCATAACTACTGGCAATATCTTGGGTGGCTTTTACAAGACGTTGATTTTTTTGCTGTAGTCGGAATATGACAAATAGGGTGCTCAACAAGGTTAATAGCATTAATGCGTTTACCCATAAAGCATCAAGTCCTGCCAAACTGCATGCTAATGCGAGTGCACACAATAGCGGCGCTGCATATGCAAGAGGATGAAGGCCACTGGTTGGCGATGATTGATTTTCTGGCATGTTTACGTCCTCTGTTTACTTATTCTTATCGTGGCCAAATGTTTTTAGGCTGCAGGTATTTCGAGTTGTTCTATGATGCTAGACAGCTGCTGAGCACTGGGTAACACCTCATTGCCTAATAGTTTGTGTACATCCAAAATAATCACCATTTTGTCGCTGAGACTAGTGAGTCCTTTGATAAATCTAACGTCAGTGTCGAGTCCAAAATCTGGTGTTGGTCTTAAATTTTTATCGTCGACAATAATCACATCGGAAACCGCATCAACCACAATGCCAATGACTTTACTGTTTTTTTCTATTTTAACTTTAACAACAATCACAACGGTTGTTGGACCGTAGGTAAGCTCACTAAGCCCAAAACGTTGGCGCAAATCAATGATAGGCACGACATTGCCGCGCAAGTTGATAACCCCTTTGACATATTCTGGTGCATTGGGAATAGCAGTGGTTTTTTGCCAACCGCGTATTTCTTGTACTGAGAGTATCTCTACTCCATATTCTTCAGGTCCCATAATGAATGTTAAGTATTGTTGATTAACATCACCCTGGGTTGCTTGCGATTGCTGATGCGAAACATCCACGTTAATTCGCTCCTTTATGCCGCATGTTCTTTGTGATGGCCGATGCCAGAAAGATGTGTCAGGCTGATAACATCTATGATCAGTGCCACTTCACCGTTACCGAGTATGGTTGCCCCTGATATGCCGGGTGTTTTGGTGTAGTTAACTTCTAAATTTTTAATCACCACCTGTTGTTGCGACAGGAGTTCATCAACCAGTAAACCGACTTTTTTGTTGTTACAGTCGACAATCATTACGATACCTTTTTCAATTTTTTGGGCATCGGCCTGATGATTGAATTGCTCAAATACTTTAACAATGGGAATGAATTCTTCTCGGAGATGAATAACCTCTTGGCGATGACCTTGTTGATCTTTGCCTAGGAAATTTATTTGGCGCTCTGAAACCTGCAATGACTCATGAATTGACATCAGTGGCACGACATAGACATGGTTACCTACTCGCACTAATTGGCCATCTAAAATGGCAAGGGTTAATGGCAGACGAATCGTTATATGGCTGCCTTTACCTGGTGTTGAAGCTAGGTTGATATCGCCATTCAGCTCGGTGATGTTTCGCTTAACGACATCCATGCCGACACCGCGGCCAGAAAGGCCTGAGACATTCTCAGCAGTTGAAAAGCCGGGTTTAAATATGAGCTGGTGGATCTCTTCTGTGTTCAGGTGTTCGTTGTCAGCAACCAAGCCTTTTTTACGCGCAATACTGAGAATCTTGTCTGTATTCAAACCACTGCCATCATCAATTATTTCAATAATAATATTACCGCCACGGTGAAATGCGTTCAGTTGGATTGTGCCTAATTCAGGTTTACCTTGTTCGCGTCTTTTTTCGGGAAGCTCTATACCGTGATCCAATGAATTGCGCACGAGATGTACCAGTGGGTCGACAATTTTTTCCATTACGGTTTTATCGAGCTCGGTTTCTTCACCGCTTAACACTAAATCAACTTTCTTGCCCAGTTGTAAACTAATGTCGTGCACCAACCGAGGGAAGCGATTGAAGGCAAATGAAATGGGCATCATTCTAATTTGCATTACATTTTCTTGTAATTCACGGGTGTGTGATGCCAACTGTTCTAAGCCTAATCGCAGCGTAATAAGGGTTTCTTGGTTGATAGTTTCTTGTTGGCCTATTTGACCTAACATGGCTTGAGTAATGACTAATTCACCGACCATATTGATCAGTTGATCGACTTTTTCTATGTTGACCCGTATTGAACTTTGATTGATATCGGTAGAGCGTGAACTAGGCTTGGTGACGACTGATTTATTGGATTGTTCACTTGTCGAGGTAAAGGTGGTTGTGTTGCTTATTTGGAGCTCGTTTACTTCAATCT
Organism: Shewanella holmiensis; assembly: GCF_025370255.1. GTDB lineage: Bacteria > Pseudomonadota > Gammaproteobacteria > Enterobacterales > Shewanellaceae > Shewanella > Shewanella holmiensis. Next base: position 181,078 of record NZ_JAMTCD010000005.1, on the reverse strand, counting down.
GTGCCTGCACATCTGCAGTATTTACAGTGGTTTGTTCGATGGGTAATGCTTGAGCGCTAGGGTGATTTTGTTGTTCAAATGCTTCAGCCAAGGCACTTGTCATATCAAAACTATTGGCTGGCTCTGCGGCTGATTGTGGTTCTGTCAGGGTTGGCGCAGGGGCGTCTGTTATAACGAATGAGTCTTCTTTGACAGCATCTTGGTTATTGGCTTCTTCTGGTGCTTTTGCATCAAGTGGCGACAGAAACTGGGCATCGGTTTCGGGGGTTCGTTCAAGCTGATTAAATTGAATGTCACATTCACTTTCTACCCATTCAAACACTTCTTTAATGCGGGATATTGATGTGTCCGTCAGTAGCAATAATTGCCATTGCAGATAACAAATTTCAGCTTCGTATTCGTCAACATCTGGGTAAGCGACATCTTTTAAGGTGACTTTTAGTTGTCCCAGTTCTGCCAGTTCAGTAAACATGTAAATGGGATCGTTACCGCAACGTAAAATATCTTCACCGGCGCTAAAGTCGATTTGCCAAAGGGTTAAATCCGGATCCAGGCCTGTCTCTGACACAGTGGAACTAGGAGATGATTGTGGTTCATTTAACGTGTCTGTTTCTACGCTGATGTTGGCATTTGACGGTTGGGCGAGGGTTTGTTCAAATCGCTTCATCAATGGTGCAAATGCGGGATCATTGCAGGCTTGATCTTTCATTAAAGCATCAATCATATTGCGTATTACATCGACCGATGCCAGCAGCATTTCAACATGCTGTGGTTGCATTGGCCTGATGTGTTCGCGGATCTCGTCTAACAGCGTTTCAAGTAAATGCGTAAAATTAGCTACTTCGGTAAAACCAAAGGTCGCACTACCGCCCTTAATGGAGTGAGCAGCACGGAATATTGTATTGATACTTTCCTGATCAAAATTTTCTATATCAATCGCCAATAGCTCAGACTCCATTTTAGAGAGTCCTTCTAAGCTTTCCTCAAAAAAAACTTGGCTAAATTGACTGAGATCAATATCCATTTATTCTCTGCTTATCACTAAAAACGGAGTACTTTGGCTGCGGTTGCCAAAAGTTGTTCCGGATTAAAAGGTTTTACTATCCAGCCTGTGGCACCAGCGGCGCGCCCTTGTTGTTTTTTTTCTGGGCTAGATTCAGTGGTCAGCATCAATAACGGCGTAAAGCGGTACTGGTCAAGCGCCCGTAATTCTTTAATCAGCGTAATGCCATCCATCACGGGCATATTAATGTCAGAGATCACCAGATCAAACTGAGTTTGCTTGGCTAATGTCAAAGCTTCACTGCCATCAGCGGCGACATGCACTTCATATCCTGCTGTTTGCAAGGTAAAGCTGACCATCTGTCGCATGGAGGTGGAATCGTCGACTGCCAGAATTTTTTTCATTAAAACTGTCCTTTAAACTGAGCCAATTAGCGGTGGTATTGTAATCGCGAGTAACGCTAATTGCTTGCATATCTCTTTATCGGCTGGAAGCCAAGTAACATTAAGTGACCGTTTGATACAGGTTTGATGCAGTAAAAACAGTAACTGCGCTCCGGCAGTATCCACTTTGGTCAGTTTGCTGGCATCAATAATAAATGGTGTGGTTTGCTGTAAATGATTAGCAAGCTGAGAATATATTGGCTGTATATTACGAATTGTAATCGCCGCGCCTAAATCTAGAGTGGTTTCAGTCATGCAGTATTCCAACCGTTAACAGCAACTTATTAAAATATAGCCTTTATTACTATTTGAGCAATATTAATCATGGTTTTACGTAGATTATTATAAACCAAGTGTTGCAGTCGGGTTCACGGGCAGAGTTAGCGGATAGCGTATGGCTAATTGTAAGCGTGAATTCAAATAGTATTAAACACAAGATCACACGTTACTGATCAAATCGAGTAATGTAAACCGATCTTAAATCGGCTTATGCATTATTAACAATCTTTTTAAAATCAGCAATTAACTCTTCATTGAGTATTTGAGGTGGTAAACCGGGTTTCGGCTTAGCCCTAAACACTGCGGTTTTTTCGCCTGTGGGGGAGACCAGTACATAAGAAGCACTGTGATCGATTTGGTAATTTTCTCCCTCCCCAACCATCGCATAAACAAAGCCGAGATCACGGCTGAAAGGAAACAACTGGCTATGTTCTGCCGTTATGGCTTTAAAATCGCGGTTAAAAAAGTTGATGTAGTCTAAACGTTTAACTTGGGTATCGCGTTGGGGATCGGCGGACACAAAAACAACCTGTATATCGGCAGAGATTTCCTGCAGCTCAGGGTAGGCGGCAGCTAGCTTATTTAATGTGGTTGGGCAGACATCAGGGCAAGAGGTGAAGCCAATAAAAAAGAGGCTCCACTTACCTTGTAAATCTTGATTTGTGAAAGGGTTGCCGTGTTGATCGCTGAGGCTAAAAGTGGCTAGTTTTCTTGGGTTATCGTAAATAAAGCCAGTAGCTAGCTCGATATTTTTGTATTGAGAGTGATGCATTTGTGTGGATGAATTGGCCGGTGGCGTTTGCCATTGATAGGCCGTGAAACCGCCTATCGCCACCGCCATCAGTGCCACAATGATACTGCGTTTACGCATTTAGCACGCCCTTGGTTATGAGTGTCATTCTTATTAAAGAAGCTTTATTGCAACAGGATTTAGTTAACCCACAAATAGTGATCAACTAACAAAACGATGAATAACACCATCAAATGATAGATAGAAAATTTAAATACATTCATCGCTAAGCCTTGGTAGTCATGGTATTTAAGCTGCCAAGCTTTATAAATAAACCCACAACTGAGTAGCGTTGAGCCGACCAGATAAACCGGACCACACATGCCGACTAATACCGGCAGTAAACACGCGATAGCAAGAAGAATGGTATACAACAAAATACACGTTTTAGTAAATTCAACACCATGGGTAACTGGCAGCATGGGAATGTCGACTTTGGCATATTCTTTTCTGCGGTGAATCGCCAATGCCCAAAAGTGCGGCGGCGTCCAGGTGAAAATGATGATAACCAAGAGTAAAGCATGGCCGTGTAATTCGTTAGTGACTGCTGTCCAGCCTAATAATGGTGGCATTGCCCCAGCTAACCCGCCAATGACAATATTTTGCGAGGTAGCACGTTTCAAATAAGCGGTATAAACCAAGGCATAACCGATTAAACTGGCAAAGGTTAGCCAGGCCGTCAGTGGATTTACCCAGGCGTAAAGCATGACAAATCCTATCAACCCAATGGATACAGCAAATACCGCAGCCTTGGTGCCTGAGATTTTCCCTTTCGGTAAAGGGCGGTTATAAGTGCGGGCCATTAAGCCATCAATGCGACGGTCTATTAAGTGATTAAATGCTGCCGCAGCACCAGCCATTAGTCCAATGCCAACCATGCCGACAATAAGAGGCTGAAGTGGCACTACGCCGGGTACCGCTAAACACATGCCGACCAATACAGTGAGCAGCATTAACGCGACGACTTTAGGTTTGGTCATTTCAAAATAGGCACGCCATTGAAATGTAACAGCCTCATGGGGGGGGTTGAGGATGATTGGTTTTGTCATTGTTATGTCCTCTGGTTACGCTTTACGCCATAGGGCGTAGTTGATAAATACCATGGTTAGCAACAGTAATGCCGCGCCGCCATTGTGAGAAACTGCGATGCCTAATGGTAAGTGCATCACTACATTGCTGATCCCAAGTGCCACTTGCGCTATCACTAACAAAATTAGTAAAAAGGCGCTTTTTCGCATTGTGGATGATTGTGCTTTTAATAGTTTTATCGCAATCCACACTAAAATAATGGCGGTTAATACCCCCCAAATACGGTGGCTAATATGAATTGTCATTCTGGTCGCATAATCTAAAACACCAAATTCAAAACTGGGATGGTTGCCTTGAAAAGGTGAAAAAGCATCGGCAAAGCGTAAGTTATCAACCCAATTACCTTCGCAAATCGGCAATGTAGTGCAGGCTAAGGCCGCGTAGTTTGATGAGGTCCAGCCGCCTAAAATAATTTGTATCACCAACACTGCAAGCCCAAATGCGGCGATAGGGGCTAGCTTTCTGGCATATAAGTCGCCGCCCGGGATCCTTAAGGGCTTGGTACGTAAATAGAGAATGAATAATAATGAAAATAAACTAAACCCACCTATAAGATGTGACATTACCACAATCGGCATCAGCTTCATGGTGACCGTCCACATGCCAAGTGCCGCTTGAAAAATGATTAAAGCGGATATCAATATCGGGAGCTTTTTGGGCGCAGAAGGTTGCTTTAAACATAAAATCAAAATGACTAAAACGAGTAACCCCAAGGTGCCCGCAATATAACGGTGGATCATTTCAAGCCAGGCTTTTTCAGGTTCAACGGTATGTTCGGGAAAGTGCGCTTCCACTTTCGCTAATTCATGACTTTCATTCGGCACGGTTAAATGACCGTAACAGCCTGGCCAATCAGGGCAGCCTAAACCTGCATCAGATAATCGAGTGTAAGCCCCCATTAGAATCACCATTAAGGTGAACACTAGGGTAAATTTGATGAGATGAGGAATGCGCATTAGCCAACCCTCGACAACTTCAGCATTTTACGCAGGTCGGCAATCATTGATTTGCCTTGAGCTATGCTGGCCTCACGACCCGATACGCCATCGTATTGCATAACTAGACTGCCTAACGGATCGATAATGATCATCTGTTGTTGGGTTAATAATGCGGCTATTTGTGCATTGCTGGGGGCTGTTTCAAATTGAATATGGAGTTGCTTAAGTGCGTCTAGGTCGCTGTTATTTTGCAGTAATATAATTGGGCTAACGCGGTCTCGGTCTCGTCCTAGCGCTATATGACTTTGGTTAATCACATAGAGTCTATCCATACATTGCTCGCCACATTTTTCAGGCAGCAAGTACACCATTTGCCACAGATGTGGTTTCGGATTCACCATATTTAACGCGCTGTAGGTCAGCTCGGTATTTAACAATGCCCCTTTGTTGGTGGCGCCGCCATGGTAGAGATCTAAGCTTAATACCAATTTGGCTAAGGCAACGGGCAGTACAAAAACGACTAACAATATGATGAGTGTTTTATTACTTCTTTTGGGCTGGGAGTTCATTCTAGCTCCTCTTCTTACTGCTTAATGTTGATGAAAAATGCTTAATGAGCGCCAGCTTGCCACTTTTTGTGTGCCAGCCATGCCATTAACCCTAAAAATACCGCGGCCATAGTGAACCACTGTAAAGCATATCCTTGATGTTTTTGTGCTGATAACGGAATAGGTTGCCACGGTTGTGGCAAACTTAAATCAGGTACGTTATCTGGTTGCAACACCACAGGTAATAATGGATACCCCAGCAGCTGCGATAATTCATCTATATTTAAATTTTGGAAGCGCATTGGGTTACCTGTTTCAGCCATTAAATGATCGCTTAATGGATTGGTCTGTTTTTGATAAATGCGTCCAATCAGCTTGTATCTTCCCGTTGAAATCGAGCTGATGTCAGGCAAAATTCGGCGGTCTTTATCGGCGGGCACAAAACCGAGTTCAACTAATAAATGCGGTGACGAGGCGTTGACTTGAAACACCTGATAAGCCAAATAACCTACCTGACCCATGTATATTTGATTATCGAGCAGTAGTACCTGCTTCGATACCGGTGATACCGATACGGCAATGCGATATCCTGTTAAGGTTTGTTGTTCTGAATTAGCGTTTGATGTGTGCTCCGCAATGACTTGCAATAATGAATCAAAATTTATTGCTGCTTGGTTTTGCCGCTCGTTTAACGTGATATCCCATGCACGTTTGAATTCTGCACGTTCCAGTTGCCATAATCCTAACTTGACCAAAATGCTAAACACCGCCACAGTGATGACAATAAAAACAAACGCGGCCCAACCTAAACCCGCAAGAGGATTGCCTGTGACAGCCCCATTGTTAGTTAAGTTAGTTTTAGTGCTACTGCTTGTATTCATTATGTTTAATTTAGCCCGTGCATTATTTATTATGGTTAAAGGAGAAAACAAACAATCTATGAGTCCTTTTTTAGGTCGAAGAGTGATGTTTTCTGCCCTTGTTGTTATTTTACTGCTGTTGGCCATGGCATTAGGCATTATTCAACCTAACCCACGGCCTTATTAATCAGCGTGTTTACAGTACGTAAACGAACACAAATAAACATAACCACACCACATCAACAAAATGCCAATACCAGCTGCCTGCCTGGAAAGCAAAATGCTTGTCGGTTGTGAAGTGACCTTTTAACACCCGTAATAGCAATACAATTAAGAACACGGTTCCTAAAGTGACATGCATGCCATGAAAGCCGGTTAACAGAAAGAAGGTATTACCGTAGATCCCCGACTCAAGCGTTAAGCCCATTTCATGGTAAGCGTGGCTGTACTCTTCTACCTGTAAAACCAAGAAGGCGATACCTAATAAAATGGTCAGCGCTAACCAAATTTTTAATGGTGTGCGTTTGGCTTTTTCTAAACTGGTGTGAGCAAAATGCAGTGTGACAGAGGAGGTTAACAGTAAAATCGTATTGATTAATGGTAACCCGGTCCATGGCATAGCTTCTGTTTTGGTGCCATCAGGTGTGGTGACTAAAGGCCAAATGGCTTCAAATGCCGGCCATAAAACTTCATGGGTCATGGCATTATTTGACGCGCCACCTAACCAAGGTACCGCAACCATTCTGGCGTAGAATAACGCGCCAAAAAAAGCCCCGAAGAACATAATTTCCGAGAAAATAAACCAACTCATTCCTTGACGGAATGAACGGTCCATTTGGGCTGAGTATAAACCTGCCATTGATTCATCAATGACGGTTTTAAACCAACCAAAAATCATAAATAAAATTACAGCTATACCGGCAATAAGAATATAACCGCCATAACTTTCTTCTGTTGATAATTGTTGTACGTAACTGCCTGCGCCAAAGGCGATTAAGAAAAGGCCAATGGCACCAATGATAGGCCAGGCACTTTGTGCTGGCACATAATAGGCTTCATGCTTTGTGGTCATTTTGCTGCTCCTTGCTTTAAGCCACTACCGACTTTAGCGGTAATGTCGTAAAGGGTATAAGAGAGAGTCAAGGTGTTAATGGATTCCGGTAAATCGGGATCCACGTAAAAAATCAATGGGAGTTCAGCACTGGCTGATGCCGCTAGTGGTTGTTGATTAAAACAAAAGCACTCTGTTTTATTAAAATAGGCAGCACCTTGACCAGGCGATACTGAGGGTATTGCTTGGCCAATGGTGTTGTTTGCTGACAGGTTTTTGGCATGAAATTTAGCATGGGTTAGTTCACCTGGATGAACTTGAATGCGATTTACCGTGGGAGAAAACTCCCACGGCATGCCGGGCTGTATTTGGGCAACAAACTCTATAGTAACAGTGCGACTTTTATCAACAATGACAGCTTCGTATGTACTTGCAGTATTTTGGGTTTTTCCATTAATACCTAAAGTGTCACATAGCACATCGTAAAGAGGCACCAGCGCAAAACCAAAACCAAACATGCCCACAGCACCAAGTGTTAGCATGGTGAGTAACTTACGGTTTGATTTGGTTGGCTGACTCATCTCATTTCACCTCTGGTGGCGTTGTAAACGAGTGATAAGGCGCAGGACTTGGGATTGTCCACTCTAATCCTTCAGCGCCTTCCCATGGTTTATCTGGTGCTTTTTCTCCGCCTTTGATGCATTTAATGACCACGGCTAAGAAAATTAGCTGCGACAAGCCAAAGGCGAATCCACCAATGGATACAATTTGATTGATATCAGCAAATTGAATTGCATAATCAGGTATCCGACGCGGCATACCCGCAAGGCCTAAAAAGTGCATCGGGAAAAACAGCACGTTGACTGAAATAACCGAACACCAAAAGTGCCATTTTCCTAAGGTTTCGCTATACATATGCCCAGTCCATTTAGGCAGCCAATAATAAGCCGCTGCCATAATGGAGAATACCGCTCCAGTTACTAACACATAATGGAAATGCGCAACAACGAAGTAAGTATCGTGGTACTGAAAATCTGCTGGGGTGATTGCTAGCATCAATCCTGAAAAACCACCAATGGTAAACAGAATGATAAAGGCGAGGGCGAAAAGCATTGGCGTTTCAAACGTCATCGATCCCCGCCACATTGTGGCAACCCAGTTGAAGACTTTTACCCCTGTGGGAACCGCTATCAACATGGTGCAATACATAAAGAACAATTCAGCAAATACCGGCATACCTGTGGTGAACATATGGTGTGCCCACACTAAGAATGACAGAATCGCAATACTGGCCGTTGCGTATACCATGGATGAATAACCAAATAACTTTTTACGGCTGAACGCTGGAATGATGGCAGAGATGATACCGAACGACGGTAAAATCATAATGTACACTTCCGGATGCCCAAAGAACCAGAAGATATGCTGGAACATGACGGGATCACCACCACCCGCAGCATCAAAAAAGCTGGTGCCGAAAAACTTATCCGTCAGTACCATGGTGACTGCACCAGCAAGCACTGGCATCACAGCAATTAATAAGAAAGCTGTGATTAACCATGTCCAAACAAACAAGGGTAGCTTCATCCATGTCATGCCTGGGGCACGCATATTGACAATGGTTACAATCACATTGATTGCACCCATGATTGAGCTGATCCCCATAATATGCACCGAGAATACAAATAGCGCTGTACTATCAGGGCTATAGGTTGTCGATAGTGGCGCATAGAATGTCCAACCAAAGTTGGGGCCGCCGCCCTCCATAAATAGCGAGCTAAGCAAAATAGCAAACGCGAAAGGTAATATCCAAAAACTCCAGTTGTTCATTCGTGGTAGTGCCATATCTGGCGCACCAATCATCATAGGGATTAACCAGTTAGCTAAGCCAGTGAAGGCAGGCATAACGGCACCAAACACCATGATAAGTCCATGAACTGTGGTCATTTGATTAAAAAAGTTAGGTTCAACCAGTTGTAATCCAGGTTGGAATAACTCGGCGCGGATAACCATAGCCATGGCTCCGCCAGTTAAAAACATAATAAAACTGAACCATAAATATAACGATCCAATATCTTTATGGTTGGTGGTTAGCAGCCAGCGCATAATGCCTTTTGGGGCACCATGGTGATGATCGTCATGGACTGCAGCAGTATCGTGCGTAGTTGTACTCATTATTATCCCCTACTGTCCATGGCTATTAACATCATTTGCTTGCACTGTATCGCCAGTGTTATTACCCCATGCATTGCGCTCGTAAGTAATCACTGCAGCCATTTGGCGCGGTGATAATGAACTTGCAAAAGCTTGCATAGCGGTACCTGGCTTACCATTACGAACAATATTAATGTGCTGTTCTACAGGTCCCTTAATAACAGGGCTGCCGATTAATGATGGGAAAGCGCCTGGTAACCCCGCTCCGGTGGCTTGATGGCAAGCAGCACAGGTTGAGGTATACACTTGTAAGCCTTCAGTCATTAGTTCTTCGTGGGTCAGTTCGGTTAAATCAATGGGCATTACCGTTGCGACAACCTGTTGAACATCAGTTGGAACCGACTCCATTGGGCTATCAGAAGTCATAGGTTGAGGAGCTGAGGCACTGTTATCAGCGTTGCCACCATTAGCGGCATTACTCACATCCACTGCTTGAATGACATCACCAGAATCATTACCCCAAGCATTACGCTCATAGGTAACCACTGCGGCAATATCTTTCGCACTCAACTGTTTAGCAAACGACTGCATGGCTGTTCCAGGCTTACCATTAAGGACAATGTCAATATGGCCATTAATTGGTCCCTTGATGATTGGGCTGCCAATAAGCGATGGGAATACGCCCGGCAAACCTGCTCCGTTGGGTTGGTGACAAGCTGCACAGGTAGAGAGGTAAATTTGCTCACCCTTTGCCATTAACTCTTCTTTTGAAAGAGTCTCTGATAAGGCGGCTTTCGCAGCTTCAGCTGCGTTACTCGCTTGCTGTTTTTGGTCTAATAACCAAGCATCATATTCCGCTTCAGGTAATGCCTGCACAACAATCGGCATAAAGCCATGATCTTTACCGCATAGCTCAGCACACTGGCCGCGATAAGTTCCTGCCTTGTCGATACGCGTCCACGCCTCGTTAATAAACCCCGGATTCGCATCTTTTTTTACTGCAAATGCGGGTACCCACCACGAGTGAATAACATCATCAGAGGTCATTAAGAAACGAACTTTACGATTAAGAGGTAAAACTAAAGGCTTATCTACTTCTAATAAGTAAGTATCGCTTTTGGTTTCGTCTCCTTCAATTTGATCTCGTGGAGTGGATAGAATGCTATAAAATTCGACGTCTTCATTAAAATAGCTGTAATGCCATTTCCACTGCGAACCGGTAATTTTAATGGTTAAATCCGCATTTGACGGATCTTCCATCGCTATTAGGGTTTTAGTGGCTGGAATCGCCATTCCAATAAGAATGACAAATGGAATGACAGTCCAAGCAATTTCCACTTTAGTACTTTCATGAAAATTTGCCGCGACAGCGCCTTTGGATTTTCGGTGATAAATCATGGAATAAATCATGATCCCAAACACCACTAAACCAATAGCGCAACAGATATATAGAATAATCATGTGGAGGTCGTAAACCTGACCACTAATATTCGTTACACCTTTTGTCATGTTGAGGGGCATTTCGTTTGCCCCAAGGGGAGGTGCCAGTAACACCGCCATTACACAATACAACCATTGCTTCACAAGACTTCTCCTCTGCCAATTGCGAATAGCAACTACAAAGAAGAGTCACACAGTAAGTCTCTGCTCTATGCAAACTCTTCGGTTCCCAAAAAAGTTTGATGACTCCAAAGTACCCTGGTGGTTGTAAGCGTTTCGGCTTACTGGTTTTTATTAAATGTGCACCACGCTGGTACTTACAACTGAACTTATCAATTCTGATTTGACGCTTTTATCTGTCAGATAAAATCTAGACTGTAGCGTTTCAGTAAGGTTGAAAATGTTTCAACCTTGTTAAGTACATTACTTGTAGATTAAACATTGATCAAGATCACTTTTACAGCTAATTAGCTGAAAAATTGTACAAAAAAGCCCTGCACATGGGCAGGGCTCAGTAAATACGGCAATTATAATTAATGAAACGAGGTGAAATTAATTGTATTAACCGCATTATTTTGATTTGAAAGCATCGTTTTAGTACTTAAATCATGATTTAAGTCTGTGCTGGCATCTTCAATTACAATGCCTAAGGCGCGGGCACTTTTGGCGACTAACTCTAAACGGCGACTGTCGCGAGCGTCTAAAGGTTGTGTCCATGAAATCACAGCACTTGATGTGCCGCTAGTTAATGCTTTCTCCATTGCCCATAGGGTTTCAATCTCATCTTTGGTATGAACCAAAAGCACTCTATCCATCCTAACACCAGCGCTGGCTAGCATCTGTTTGTAACTGATGTTGGCTGGATTGATGAGCACTATCCAACGTCCTTGCTGACTTAATTGTGCTAACTGGCTAGCATATTGGCTTAGTTCTAGTTTGCCGTGGGTCTGAGTTTGAAGCGTAGTAATGGGTTGTGCCAGATTCATATCTGCTGATGGCATATCCATCCATAATCCAGGATGACGCGGGGCTGTGCCCATTAGTTTGTTCATAACCACTCTCCATTACGAATAACACCAACAGCAAGCCCTTCAATTGTTAGGCTTTGGTAACTTAAATCCACTTCAATTGGTGAATACGCTTCGTTTTCAGCATGCAAGTAAACCACATTGCCTTTTTTCTCGAACCGTTTCACTGTGACATCATCTTCAACACGCGCAACAACAACTTGACCATTTCGGGCTTGTTGCATTTTATGTACAGCCAATAAATCGCCTTCTAAAATGCCAATATCCTTCATGCTGTCACCACGCACTCTTAATAAAAAGTCAGCAGCAGGTTTAAACATATTTGGATCGACTTGATAGTATTGTTCAACATGTTCTTGGGCTAAAATGGGTTCGCCAGCAGCCACTTGACCAATTAACGGTAAGCCATTTTCTTCTGGCTCATCCTCTTGGGTCAGGCGAATACCACGAGACGTACCGGGCATAATTTCAATAAACCCCTTTTTAGCCAAAGCTTTTAAATGCTCTTCAGCCGCATTGGCGCTTTTAAAACCTAAGCGTGTGGCAATTTCAGCACGAGTAGGTGGCATCCCAGTTTCAGAGATGTTGTTTTTAATCAGCTCTAAAATTTCAGCTTGGCGTGGTGTTAAGGGTCTCATGTTGCTTCCTGTCTTTCTATACAGTAACTGTCATTATATACAGTGTTTTGTTTTGCGCAAGTATTCACCAATTATTTTTTAATTTTATAATTAAATGTGATTTTTTTGTTATATATTTCATAGGCATGGAGTGTTAAAAATGTTTTATGCTTGCAAAGCTGAGTTTGGTTTGTACAGCAGTTAGTGAAAGGTAACCAGTTTCTGGTATTCTATGCGCCCATATTAAAAGGGCTTTATTGCGAATATTACTATGTCAAAACCAGATTCAATCATACTTAGGCTATTGCGTTGGGTTCAACAATTGATGGTAAACACCATCGTGGTACCCCAAGATCCGTTTGCGGATTTAAATTTTGATCCAGCAAAACCTATTGTTTATGTGATGAAAACAGAGTCGATTAGTGACACTGCAGCATTAAGTGAGATGACTGAGGGTCTAGGATTACCTAGCCCATACTATCCATTACAGCTTGATGGACTGAAAGTGCCTCGAGTGGTTTGCTTAGAAGGTCGTAAGCCGATAATCGGTAAACGTGAAGGCGGTGAAAAGTTTTTAAGCTGTTTTACCAGTTTATTAGCCCTTCATCGTCAACAACCTGAACTCGATATTCAGCTAGTGCCGGTTAGTCTTTATTGGGGGCGCACCCCAGGTAAAGAAGATGACACCATGAAAGCTGCAGTGCTTGAGCGTGAAAGCCCAACTTGGCTTCGTAAATGGTTAATGATTCTCTTTTTAGGTCGCCATAGCTTTGTGCAGTTTTCTAATGCCATGTCTTTACGTTACATGGCGGATGAGCATGGCACTGATAAAGCCATTGCGCACAAATTAATTCGTGTTGCGCGTGTGCATTTTCGTCGACAACGCAAAGTGATGACAGGACCGCAATTGCCTAATCGTCAGGCCATGTTTGCTTCGTTATTAGCGTCTGAATCCATTATTAAAGCAATTGAAGAAGAAGCTACCAATAAAAAGGTATCTAAAGAAAAAGCACGTGAAACCGCGATTGAATATTTGGATGAAATTGCTGCTGATTATTCTGACAGTTTAGTGCGCATTGCAGAGCGGTTCCTTACTTGGCTTTGGAACAAACTATACAGCGGTATTAACATTAAAGGCGCCGAACAAGTACGTCAGTTACACCATGATGGCCATGAAATTGTCTATGTGCCTTGTCATCGAAGCCATATGGATTATTTGCTACTGTCTTATATTTTATATTATCAAGGTATGGTACCACCGCATATTGCAGCGGGTATTAACCTTAATTTTTGGCCTGCGGGGCCAATGTTCCGCCGTGGTGGCGCATTCTTTATTCGCCGCAGCTTTAATGGCAATAAGTTATATACCGCAATTTTCCGTGAATACTTAGATCAACTTTTCGCAAAAGGTTATTCAGTCGAATACTTTACTGAGGGGGGACGATCTCGAACTGGACGATTACTCGCGCCTAAAACGGGTATGCTGGCGATGACAATCAATAGTGTATTACGTGGTATTGAACGTCCTGTTACTTTAGTGCCAGTTTATTTGGGCTATGACCATGTGATGGAAGTGGCTACTTACCATAAAGAATTAAGCGGTAAGAAAAAAGAAAAAGAATCTGTTTGGCAAGTGTTTGGGGCAATCAGAAAATTACGTAATTTTGGTCAAGGTTATGTCAACTTTGGTGAGCCAATAAATTTACAAAACTTTTTAAAGCAACAAGCGCCAGATTGGCGTGAAGAAGTGGCTAAAGACCCTGAACAAAAGCCTTCATGGGTAACGCCTGCGGTAAACCTTTTAGCTAATCAGGTGATGACTAAAATTAATGGCGCGGCAGCGGCAAGTTCTGTGACGTTAACCAGCCTAGTGTTATTGGCTTCTGAACAAAATGCATTAGAACGTCATCAATTAGAGCGTCAGTTAGATTTTTATCTCAAACTGCTCAAAAATGCCCCGTATTCTAATTACACTTCGGTTGCAGAAGGCAATGGTGCCTCGATTGTGGAGCATTGTTTATCTTTAAATAAATTCACCCTTGAGACCGATCCTTTAGGTGACATTGTTGCACTTGATGCAAAACATGCCATCACCTTAAGCTATTACCGTAATAACATTATCCATTTAATGATTATTCCTTCGCTGATCGCCAGTTGCTTGGTGCGCTATGAAGAATGTAATCGTGAGCAAATATTGGCGGTAGTGGAAGATTTTTATCCATTGCTGAAAGCCGAATTATTTATGGGTATCGAAAATCTTCCAATTTATGTCGATCAAGTGTTGGCACAGATGGTGGCGGAGAACCTGCTGACTTGCGGTGACAGTTGTATTGTCGTTGATGCCAACATTACTCAATTAGAGCTTCTCGCTGAAACCGTCAGTGAAACAATGCAGCGTTATGCCATCATCTTCAACCTTTTGGCGATAAAACCTCATCTAGAACGCTCAGAGCTTGAGTGTGAGAGTCATGTATTGGCGCAACGTTTAGGTGCTTTACACGGTATTACTGCGCCAGAGTTTTATGACAAAAAATTATACAACACCTTAAGTGTTAAATTGAAAGAGCTAGGTTATTTAAGCAGTAATGAGCATTTAGACGAGGTCTCTCGTATTCGTGATCATGCTAATAGCTTATTACGCTCATCTGTTAAACAAACCATCCAAGATAGCGTCAATGCGGAGCATTTAAGTTAATGGCCAACCATATGAATGCGGCAAAAAATGGCCCCAAAAGTAAATCGCTTATTGGCGGTGCGATGATTATTGCAGGAACAACCGTTGGTGCAGGGATGTTCTCTTTGCCGGTTGTTGGTGCCGGAATGTGGTTTAGTTATTCAATGATGATGTTGGTCGGCATTTGGTTTTGTATGCTGATGTCAGGATTATTACTGTTAGAGGCTAATCTTCATTTCGAGCCTGGCGCCAGTTTTGACACATTAACCCGCGATACGCTAGGCCAGTTCTGGCGTATTGTGAACGGCTTATCAATTGCGTTTGTATTGTATATTTTAACTTATGCGTACATTAGTGGTGGTGGCTCAATTGTTAACCATAGCTTGCAGGCCGTTGGTATTGTGCTGCCGCAAAGTATTGCCGGTTTGGTGTTTGCTGCAGTGTTAGCCTTGATTGTGTTAACCAGTACCAAAGCGGTTGATAGAATTACCACTATTATGCTGGGAGGTATGGTCATTACCTTCTTTCTGGCGACGGGTAATTTACTGATTGAAATCGAGCCCAGTCGTTTGTTTGAGCCTGATGGCGAAACCCGCTATTTACCTTACATGTTAGCTGCGCTGCCTTTTGGTTTAGCCAGCTTTGGTTATCACGGTAATGTACCTAGTTTGGTGAAGTATTACGGCAAAGATGCTAAGACCATTGTAAAAGCGTTAGTGTTAGGCACGTCAATCGCGTTGGTGATTTATGCCTGTTGGTTAGTGGTCACTATGGGTAATATTTCTCGTGGAATGTTCTCGGATATTATTGCCCAAGGCGGTAATATGGGGGTGTTAGTCGGTGCATTATCTGAATCGATTTCAAGTGAAAACTTATCCCGCGTGTTAACCCTGTTTGCAAATTTGGCCGTAGCGTCTTCATTTTTAGGGGTAACCTTAGGTTTATTTGATTATCTTGCCGATCTTTTCGGTTTTGATGACACACGTATAGGTCGTTTAAAAACCGCTGCAGTAACGTTTATCCCCCCTACGGTATTGGGAATATTGTTCCCTAATGGTTTTTTGATGGCGATTGGTTTTGCTGCGTTAGCTGCGACCATTTGGGCAGTGATTGTACCGGCATTATTGGCGTATAAAACGCGTCAGTTATATCCAGACAGTCAAGGGTTTAAAGTACCTGGCGGAAATGCATTGATCGTTATCGTGGTGATGTTTGGTGCTGTGACGGCAATATGTCACTTGCTTGCCATGGCGGATATTTTGCCTGTTTATAAATAAGCGCTTCAAAAGTAAAAAAGTCTTCTACGGAAGACTTTTTTATTTTATAGCGAATGAAAAGGCATTTGCTTGATCAAATGAACCAAAGTTGAATCAATTGATATTG
Source organism: Shewanella holmiensis (assembly GCF_025370255.1). GTDB lineage: Bacteria > Pseudomonadota > Gammaproteobacteria > Enterobacterales > Shewanellaceae > Shewanella > Shewanella holmiensis. Next base: position 164,781 of record NZ_JAMTCD010000005.1, on the reverse strand, counting down.
ACTTGCGCTGTTATTATTAAGGGAACCTGCATCAATAGCCCTACGGTGGAAATAAACTGCTTAGAACCTGAACGCTACTGTTGTGTCTGCGTTGAATTTGCTATGTTGTTTTTTTGATCATGGATGAGGTTTATATGACAGATAATAAGCTACAAAAAATGAAACAAATTGAAAGAAAAATGCTGTTGGTTGGCATTATCGATTTTCCTGGTAGTTTACTGTTCGGTTTAGGTTTGTACGGTATCTTCGTCGGTTTTGGCAACGATTTTTTACCTATGTTAGCCGACCAAACTATTGTTTACAGCATGCTGGTAGTCGGTGGAGTAATCATGGCCTGGGGCGCGGTGAATATGTTTAAGCTCGGCATGGAGAAAAAGAGCCTCCTCGCTACAGATGTATAAATTATTGCAAGAATAATGACCTATTTGAGATCTGCGTTGCAATTATGCCGTTGATTTTTTGTGTTTTGTTGTTAAATCGCCTTTTATGTATTAAGTTTAATTTAAGTTTGGAGTGAATAAACTCAGTCGATTATTGATCGACTTCAAAGTTTAAGTTATTTGTACAACCCAATACACTTAAACCTAGAGTCATATCTGCTTTTTTGGCGCCAAAACACTCTACACTTGCCGAAAATTAAAAACGTAAAATTCTGTAAAACGGAGATGTGTGATGAACTGGCGTGCACTATTTAAACCAAGCGCGAAATATTCCATTATTGTACTGATTGTTGTCGGTGTGATTTTGGGTGTCGTTGGCTACTTTGCGACTCAGCAAACTTTACATGCAACAAGTACAGACGAATTCTGTATGTCTTGTCATAGCAATCATTCATTAAAAGATGAAGTATTGGCTTCTGCCCATGGTGGCGGTAAAGCAGGTATTACTGTTCAATGTCAAGATTGTCATTTACCTCATGGTCCAGTTGATTACTTGATCAAAAAAATCATCGTATCAAAAGACTTATATGGTTTCATAATGATCGATGACTTTAACACTCAGGCTTGGTTAGATGAGAATCGTAAAGAGCAAGCTGATATCGCGTTAAAGTATTTTAAGGCTAATGACTCAGCTAACTGTCGTCACTGTCATACTCGTATTTATGAGAATCAGCCTGAAGACATGAAGAAAATGGCCAAGAAGATGCATGAAAACAACTTCAAGAAAGCGCCTGAAGATAGAAAAACTTGTGTAGATTGTCACAAAGGTGTCGCACATCCTTACCCTAAAAAGTAAGTAGATTTAACCGATAACATAAAAAACCTCGTTTAATTAAACGAGGTTTTTTTATGCTTAATATTCCGCAGAGCAATCATAGATTATTGTTGTAATACTTTTTGCCGATAAGCTAACAATCCAAACAGCCCAAAAAAACACACCACTAAATAGTCTTTAAGTTTTAAAGTGAGCGTATCTTTAAACATCATGTGAAATATGACTATTTGTAAAGCATGCATTATTACGGTTAGCAGCAACAATATCGTAAAGGCGAAACCAATCGAGCCTTCAAACGGGTGCACCAGATTATAAACCATAACTAACCAAGCTATGGCCGTGGTGGCATAACCACACTTAATCAGTTGTGCCATCAATTAACGCTCAGCTTGATAAGTAAATAAGCGATAACTGACCTGGCCGGCCTTTTTTTTCTTTAATGGCTGCCAGCTAGCAGGCAACACAATATCAGCAACATCATTTTCGGTTTCAAGATAGATGAGTGCATCATTATTTAGCCAACCATGGGCCATCAACAGTTCAATCGTGTGTTTAGCTAAACCTTTACGAAAAGGAGGATCGATAAACACCACATCAAAACCTGTGTCTGTTCCTTTGGCTAATAATTGTAAGCTATCTCCGTTAACCACTTTTGCATTGGTGCAATTTAATGTTTGGAGATTTTTAGTTAATTGATTAGCCGCGCTTTTTTGCAATTCAAACATTAAGGCAAATTCAGCATAACGCGATAAAGACTCTAGGCTTAATGCTCCACTTCCCGCAAAGCAATCTAATACTCTAGCACCACGAATATCAGTTGATAACCAGTTAAAAAGAGTTTCTCGCACACGGTCAGTGGTTGGGCGTAAACCTTCTAAATCATGGATGGGAAGCTTACGAGAGCGCCACTGTCCTGAAATAATTCTGACTTGCCCGCTACTGGTATTTTGTCGCGCCATGTGTTCCTCGTGATTTTGCCTGAACAAAGAAAAAGAAAGTGGTAGACTATGCTCACCTTAAACAGCTGATATTTTATATTAAACTCAGCAAAATTACTGAGTATTCTCCAATACCTTATATTGGCGAGCAAAATTAGCTGTTATTGATCCTATTTTATATTTAGCACTGGTAGCAAACATGGCAAAGAAAGGTTTTTTCTCTTGGTTCCGTAAAGATAAGAGTGAGCAAGAAGTTGAACAGGTTTCGAAAGAAACAACTCAAGATGTAACCCATGAGGCGCCATCTGATACGAGTGCAGAAGATGCCCGTATTGCTGCTGAGGCACAGGCTGCAGAAGATGCCCGTATTGCTGCAGAGGCGCAAGCCGCAGAAGATACGCGTATTGCTGCTGAGGCACAGGCCGCAGAAGATACGCGTATTGCTGCTGAGGCACAGGCCGCAGAAGCTGCTCGTATTGCTGCAGAGGCACAGGCCGCAGAAGCTGCTCGTATTGCTGCAGAGGCGCAAGCCGCAGAAGATGCTCGTATTGCAGCAGAGGCACAAGCCGCGGAAGCTGCCCGTATTGCTGCTGAAGCACAAGCCGCAGAAGCTGCTCGTATTGCTGCTGAGGCACAGGCTGCAGAAGATGCCCGTATTGCTGCTGAGGCACAGGCTGCAGAAGATGCCCGTATTGCTGCTGAGGCGCAAGCCGCAGAAGATGCTCGTATTGCTGCTGAGGCACAAACCGCAGAAGATGCTCGTATTGCTGCTGAGGCACAGGCCGCGGAAGCTGCTCGTGTTGCAGCAGAGGCACAGGTCGCGGAAGCTGCCCGTATTGCTGCAGAAGCGCAAGCCGCAGAAGATAACGCTCAAGGCGTGGTTAGTCAGATTGAACCTGAGCCGCAGGAAAAGCCGAAAAAAGAAGGCATGTTCGCTCGTTTAAAGCGCGGTTTAATGCGTACAAGCGAAAACATTGGTTCAGGCTTTATCGGATTATTCCGTGGCAAGAAAATCGATGATGACTTATTTGAAGAGCTTGAAGAACAATTGTTAATCGCTGACGTAGGTGTTGAAACCACGACTAAATTAATTAATAGCCTAACGGAACAAGCATCACGCAAACAGCTGAAAAATGCTGAAGCACTTTATGAGCTTATGCGCGATGAAATGCACAAGATGTTAGAGCCTGTAGCTATCCCCTTGGTCCCAGATAATGCCGATGGCCCTTTTGTAATATTAATGGTGGGCGTTAATGGTGTTGGTAAAACCACCACCATAGGAAAATTAGCAAAACAGTACCAAAATCAAGGTAGATCTGTCATGTTAGCCGCGGGTGATACTTTCCGTGCTGCAGCAGTTGAGCAGTTACAAGTGTGGGGGCAACGAAATAATATTCCCGTAGTGGCTCAGCATACTGGTGCAGATAGCGCATCGGTGCTTTTTGATGCTTTGCAAGCCGCTAAAGCGCGTAAGGTTGATGTATTAATCGCCGATACCGCGGGGCGCTTACAGAACAAAGGCCATTTAATGGAAGAGTTGAAGAAAGTGGTTCGAGTGATGAAAAAACTCGACATTAATACACCACATGAAGTCATGCTCACCCTTGATGCCAGCACCGGCCAAAATGCCATTAGCCAAGCGCAACTTTTCCAGGAAGCGGTTGGTGTAACCGGCATAACATTAAGTAAGCTTGATGGTACTGCTAAAGGCGGTATTATTTTCGCGATTGCAGATAAATTTAATATTCCAATTCGTCATATTGGTGTTGGCGAACAAATTGATGATTTACGTACTTTTAATGCCAATGATTTTATCGAGGCATTATTTAGTCAAGAAAAGGCAGAAAAATAACACATGATCCAATTTGAGCAGGTAAGTAAAGTCTATCCAGGCGGGCAAAAAGCCTTGCTGGATGTTAATTTTCACCTACGACAAGGTGAGATGGCTTTTTTAACCGGTCATTCAGGCGCAGGTAAAAGTACGCTGCTTAAGTTGATCACTGTTATTGAGCGAGCATCCGCAGGCAGAGTATCAATCAACGGGCATGATATCGCCAATGTTAGTCCTAAACATGTCCCTTATTTACGCCGTAATATTGGAATGATTTTCCAAAACCATCATTTGTTACTGGAAAAAACCGTATTTGATAATGTGGCGTTACCTCTAGTTATTGAAGGTTTCTCCCATGGTGAAATTAAAAAAAGGGTTGCTGGTGCTTTAGATATGGTCGGGCTATACGGCAAAGAGCGCCATAATCCTATAATGTTGTCCGGTGGTGAGCAGCAACGTGTGGGTATTGCCAGAGCGATTGTGAATAAGCCGCCTATTTTGCTAGCGGATGAACCGACGGGTAACTTGGACCCTAAACTTTCTATGGATATTTTACGGTTATTCGAAACTTTTCACGATGCGGGTACCAGTGTACTAATCGCCACCCATGACCTAGGCTTAATCGCACGGATGAAATACCGCACATTTACGTTAAAACAAGGACAAATGATTGGTGGTGAGCAGCACACGAGTCGAGTGGGTGGTGCTTAATGGCCAAGCAAAATGATATAACCCAAAGTAAGCTGCCAATTTCAGGTCGAATTGTGATGTTTTTTATTCGCCACGTGCAGCAAGGTATGTCTAGTATTGGTGAATTATGGCGCAACCCAGTCTCATCGATTATGACCATGGCTGTGTTAGGGGTAAGCTTAAGCTTACCTGCTGCACTACAAGTGCTGGTTAAAAATGCTGAAAATATCACTCAATCTTGGAACAGTGCTGCCGAAATATCGTTATTCATTAATGAAGGACGAAGCGAGCAGTCGATTCAAAGTTTAATTTCACGGATAAAATCATTCCGTGAAGTCGCCTCAGTTGATTACATTAGTCGAGAACAAGCACTGGAAGAGTTTCAGCGCTTATCAGGATTTGGTGAAGCATTATCTTATTTAGATGAAAACCCGCTGCCAGCAGTCGTCAGCGTGACCCCCTCGTTAAAGTATTCAAGTCCCACAGGTGCACGTGAGCTCCTTCGTAAATTGGAACGCGAACCTGAAGTGAGCTTTGGTCGTTTAGACATAGAATGGCTTGAGCGTTTACAGGCGCTGGTTCGCTTGCTAGAAAAAACTGTCCTAGCCATCGCGGCTTTATTGGTTCTAGCCGTGGTCTTGGTCATTGGTAATACGATTCGCTTGGCTATTATGAATCGTAGAACAGAAATTGAAATCATGAAATTAGTGGGGGCGACCGAAGCCTTCATTCAACGACCTTTTCTTTATACTGGTATTTGGTATGGCGTTATCGGCGGTTTATTGGCTTGGCTGATTATCAATTTACTTGTGTGGTATTTAGATGGCGCGTTGGCTGATTTGATGGGTTTATATGGCAGCCAGCTAAGTTTAGAGTCGTTGACCTTTGCAGAGTTGGGGCAGCTCGTCTTACTCGCGTCATTTTTAGGCTGGTTAGGGTCGTATCTGTCTGTACGTCAACACTTGCGTAAAATCGAGCCTTCATAACATGCTAAATGTGTTTTGAACAAACTCAAACGTTTAGATATCTCAATAGGAATAACCGATAGCGTTAATCGGGCTATAATAAGCATATGAAACTTTGTTTACTTGCAAAGTACTGCATTAACGGGTTAAATAACGTCTCGAATGAACTATTTTTGACATAAGATGTCTTAGATACCATAGGTTCATTAGCTAGTATCTTGTAAGTTTTTTAACTTATTTCATTGAATTACAAGATTTTATAGCATGTTTTATCCAAAGAATAAGTAGTAGGAGAGCGAATGACTTATCAAACGCAATCAATGGCGCTAGCGTTACCACAAAGCAGTGGCAGCATAGAAGCTTATATTCGGTCAGTATCTAAAATTGAAATGTTAGATGCTAAGACTGAGTTTGATCTTGCCAAGCGTTTACAAGAAACCGGCGATCTTCAAGCGGCTAAACAACTTATTATGTCGCATTTACGCTTTGTAGCTCACATAGCCAAAGGCTATTCAGGTTATGGGCTACCACAAGCGGATTTAATTCAAGAAGGCAATGTTGGTTTGATGAAAGCGGTAAAACGTTTTGATCCCGATGTTGGCGTTCGTCTTGTGTCATTTGCTGTTCATTGGATTAAAGCTGAAATTCATGAATATGTCTTAAAAAACTGGCGTATCGTGAAAGTCGCCACTACCAAAGCGCAAAGAAAACTATTCTTTAATATTCGTAAATCTAAAAATCGTTTAGGCTGGTTTAGCGAAGAAGAAGTAGCAATGGTAGCTGAAAACTTAGGTGTGTCTAAGTCCGATGTGACCGAAATGGAGTCACGCATGGCGGCTCAAGATCCTGCATTTGATTTAACCAATGACAGTGATGATGACGCAACCGATTTTGCCCCAGCTTTGTATTTGGAAGATCATTCATCAGACGTCGCTCAAAACATTGAAGATGACAACTGGGAGTCGGATTCACAGAATCGATTATTATCAGCCATTAAAACCTTAGATGAACGCAGCCAGCACATTTTGCGCTCGCGTTGGTTAGACGATGATAAAGTGACGCTACAAGAGCTTGCCGATACTTACCAGGTTTCAGCAGAGCGCATTAGACAGTTAGAAAAAAATGCCATGAATAAGCTTAAAAGCTGCATGGATATCTAACATTTATAATGTTCAACAAAAAACCTGCCACGGCAGGTTTTTTTGTATTTATTGTTTTAAAACTCAAATCTTATTCCACGTTCTGGATCTGAATATTTTCATTTGTAATAAAATTATTATTTAACAATAGCTAACATATTTTACTTTGTGGTAATTCGCATTGATACCCACCGATATACCCACCAGTTGGAATTCTATAGAGGACACTTCAACAGAATGTGTCAGTTTGTTCAGGTAAGGCCTTTTAGTTGCTCTTTAGGCGCTCTTCGAAGTGATGGTGCAAAAGTGGCTTAAAGTAGTCCAACATTACAAATGGAGCCCCCCAGCGTTCTATCTCGGTAAATATGTTTTCGTAAAGTCGAGTGGTTAAGCTTTGTGCGGACTCATTTTTGTTAAACTCACTCGTATTTTTGATGAGTTTTTTCATTAGTGCAACTGCATTCATTGTGTAAATAGTTTCACGTATAGCTACAGGATACGTGAAGTATTTAGCAAAATATTCCCATTCTTTGTACCAAGAATTTATCACATCGGGATATTTGTCTCCCCAAATAACCCCAACTTCAGATAACACTAATTCTGCTTCAGTTATGCTCTGTGCCATCTGGATTTTTTGTAAATCATCATTAAAGTTTTTTTGGTCTTCGATTAGTACCGATTCAGTCGAGTTTCTAATTTTTCCTAAGATACATAGTTGTAGCTCTGTTTGTGGATATAGGGTTTTCAGCGCAGCTATAGAATCCTTATGGCTAGTATCTGAACAGATAGTTAGGATCTCTTTAACTCCACGTTTTTTAAAGTCGTTCAGTATGTGTGCCAAACTATGATTATTTTCAATATTATCAGATAGATATAAATCTACTAATTCAATGCTACCAGCCTCATTTAGCGCGCAAACTGTACTCACAATGAGATTTTTTTCTTGTGTTTCATGATGATTTTGAATGACCCAAATCACTGGATATATTGAGTTTAATTCGCGTTTTCGTCTATTTTTGATCTCAAGGGGTAATTTGCTATAAATAGCGTAAACGGTACCTGCCTTATTAACGGATTTAACTATTGGTACACTACGGTTAGCTCTGGGTTGGTCTTTAATGACTGATGAATGAGGTTCTTCCCCTTCAGGCATGTTGTTTGATATTGGGATTTGTTCCTTGACAGTAGCGGTATCAGTTATGTTGTTTGGATGGGCGACACGGTCATGTGCAGGCGAATTTTTAATCGTGTTACTTTGCTCACTATTGCCTATAAGCTTGTGGTCTTCAGCCGAAAGAGTCGTTTCACTTTGCTTCATCGATGGCAGAGATAATGCTCTGTCGCATTTAATAGTGTCTTTGTGCTCATTTAAGACTTCTGTTTCTATTAACTCACCTTGCTTGGTTTTGTTTGACAGCAACTCTTTGTTTATTTGACTAATTGTATTTATTGTAGCCGTTGGGTTAGCAGTGAGGTGTTCGTGATCTGTAGGAGTGCTTTCCTCTATTTTGTCTTTGGCTTGCTGATCTAAATCTTCGTGCCCGTCGATAATGTCTGAAGCAGAAAATTTATTTTTGATTCCATGGTCATTTTTTAAACCTTTCTCTCTCGATTTTTTTTCATGTTCGAAGTCAATGACATTCTCACCAGCTGGCTTGGCCCTGCTTTGTTGGGCTTGTTTCTTGATTGAGGCCTGCTTTTCTTGAGGAGCTAGATCTTTTGGAAAAAAAATGTCTTTATCCTCTATTGTTCTATTGGTTTTTTGCTTCTTACTACTTGTTTTGACTAATTCATTCTTAATAAATGACGGGTCCCATTTCTGTATCATTTCCGAGATTAATTCAGATTTTTTACTGTTTTTACTGATTTTTTCCAATTGATTAAAAGTAGCACTGTCGATTGTCACAGTGAAGGAGACTTTACCCTTCGAATTCTTTCTACATTTTTTTGTTCTCCAGGCCCCCCCCATCGTTTTTGCAATGACTGTTGTTGATTCTAATGTGTAGCCTCGCTGTACCATTTGATCTGCGAGTGAACGGACGATGGTATTGGTGTCGAGATATTTATATGGAATATAGAACCCTTTCGTATACAGATAATCTCTGATCCATTTGATACTGTCTGGAGTCTCAGAATTCAGAAAACTGAAAAGCTTTATTACATCACCGTGCATTAGAGTCATCTAATTTTCCGTTTCTGCATATTTAAAAATATTATAAATTTCTGTGTCATTACATTGTAACGTTACAAGTAACAACATTAATCGTTTATGACCAATTATACTAGGGTTTTCTTAGCAGGAATGTGTATTATTGGTAAACACTTATGGAGTATAAAGGACATTTAATAGTGAACGTACTTGAATCAATGACGGATGCACCACCTGAAACTAGATTGTTGCTGCTCCAATGGTCCACCTTACAAGGCGGTCTTTTCATTGGTGGTGACATACAGGATTTAAGTAAATTGTTCAAAATGCCAAAGAGAACCATCGCAGCTGGCTTGCACTATTTAGTGCAAGAAGGATATATGTCAAAATTCCCAAACCTTGATGTGAGCCCCTCACCCGATAAGCCGCGCCCACGTTTCCACTTTCAATTGACCATTGAAGGGTATCGCCGCAGCCAAGATACACTCGCGGCTTGTGGCTTCCATGAAGAGTTAAGATATGTGCTGTTTGGTACGAGTCTGAAGTTGCCTAGGCAAGGCATTCGCTTGCAATGGGCATGCTTAGTGTTATTGGCTAATAAGGCTGGCTATGCCATTGGATATTCCACTGAAACCTTAAAAAAATGGTCGGGTTTATCGGACAAGCAATTGGAACAAAATTGGAAATTTTTAGTGAAAGCTGGTGCTATCGCTTTAGTAGCCCAAGAAGTTAGAAGCAGTGATTTTTTTGTGGCTTTACCCACAATGTATAAGCTCGAACTCCGCAGTGCAGCCTTAAATTGCGTAAATTTTGGCGTGCCTGTACAGCAAGACCATTTGCAGGAATTTAACTTTTTAAGGGAGGTCATCAGCTTCAAAAGTAAGTTCCAGCAACAAAAGAAACAGCAGCAAGAAAAGAAACAGCAGCAGCAAGAAAAGGAACAGCAGCAAGAAAAGAAACAGCAGCAGCAAGAAAAGGAACAGCAGCAGATTCCATTGCAAATTAGTGTTCTTGATGACAAGTCGTATTTAGCAATGGCTGAAGGTTTTCTTGATCTCAGACTACGCGTTTACATTCACCATCTATGCGTATCTACGGTGCTGTTAGGGTTATCGCATGAGAAGGTGCTTGATACTTCTCAAGACATTTTGAAGAATGAAACACTACAACGGTTTATCAGATCGGCCTTGGAATATGGTTTGTGCATGCCCGAAAGTTTAGTCATTTCAGCCAAAGGCCTACATTCGAACGATGATAACGATACTGCTCATTTGATTGATTTTGCCCTCAAAGCTCTAACGGATGAGTTGATGTTTAAAATTGCTGAGTTTGCACCATTTCTAAGATTATTCGTTCGTGAATATAAGCTATTTCCAAATTTTGTTGGGTGGTTGCCTGGACATTTTATGCATTCAACCCGAACGATAAAGCTTGCAAAGGTTGAGAAGAAAAGTGAGCAAACTGAAGCTCTGGTAGGCGATGATGTAAGCAGTGAACAGCAGAGTAGAGAGGAGCGTGAGTTTACCACTTTTGTCTTGCAACTATGGTTACCTACCTCAGCTAAGGTCAAAGATAGCATGGCGCTGGGTGATCAGATCTTGGCTTACCAAGGATGGAATTTGGTGAATTCTCCAAATATTGTAAAGGTCAATGAAATCAAAGTTCACAAAATGCGCTTCGGTTGTGACTAAATGGTCGTTTAATTGTCGAGCGATGTGAGATCTTATCGCCCTTGTTTACCCGATCTACTGCTCAATGATTGACGGGGATTTCAGTTATTGCGATTGTCTGTTTGTTAATACTATTAGTCTGTAGTCATACCTACCACTCATTAGTATACCTTCAACCAGTATCTCTAACACTACCTTACCCATGAACATACAGGGTTAGCTACCACCATAGGCGAGCTAACCTTTGCAAGTGATATCAAGCCCTTTAGGGCTTTTGAGTTATAAATTACACAAACCCCATACGTTATGTAACTTAACCAATATGGGAACTCAAGATGTCAAAACGTCACATCTCTAACACTAACCTTACCGTCATCAGCAATGGGCAATACCAAGGCCTCAATGTTTATCCAAGACCACTCAGTGCTGAATACTTAAACGCTATTTTACAGACCTTACAGGCTGCTCTGAATGAGCACCCTCGTACCTTTATGGTGAGGTTTGATTTGCATCTTCCTAGCCTAGTCAATATCCCTGATTCGCCAATGGCCTTCGATTCCACGGTGATCAGCAAGTTCTTTAAATCTCTGGATGCCAAAATCCAGCATGATAGGTTAATCAAGGGCCGTGAGGGTAAACGGGTGCATCCTTGTACTCTGCGTTATATTTGGGCAAGGGAGCGAGCATGTGCAGATACAGACCATTACCATATCTCTATCTTCCTCAATAACGATGCTTATAACCATCTCGGTAATTACAATCGAAGTGGTCAAAACTTGAGTACTAAGATTGTTGAAGCCTGGGCCAGTGCTTTAGGGCTCGATGATTACAGTACTCGGCATTTAGTCCATTTCCCTGAGGATACGCCAGTTTACTATTTCAAACGTAATGCACCGAATTATCCGCAAACCTTTGCGAGTGCTTTCTTTCGCTTGAGTTATCTGGCCAAGTTAGAGACTAAGCATTATGGTGATAGAACACGTTCATTCGGCTGCAGTCGTATTGGAGTGTGATGTAGAGTGATTAACGTCTTAAGGTTTAAGCTAAAAAAATAAAGGTGCTTAGCTTTGGGACCTGTATTGGTCCTTAAGTATGTCAACGATAGCGGCTTGAGGGCCGCTTCGTTGTTAATAGAGATGACTCCAATAATTATGACCTTAGCCATTGCCATACATCGGATATCAGCTCTGCACCGGCCTTTACGCCATTGATGCCCACTTCTGCAGTAGTCAACATTGTGTTTAAGCCAGTTTCTAAACTGCCTGTAACAAACTTGATACCTGCATCGGCAATCTCACCTTGGCTTAAGCAATCATAACTCTCACTCAGGGTTTGCGTGGTGCCTTTTAGTAGGCATTCGGCAGGTTTAGCAACAAGATCTCCAGGTGTCCCTAGCAGTGTGTTGACGTTATCGGGTAGCCCAAGGTATTCACCGGTCATCTTAGCGGCGGTAGAGGCTAACACGACGTTTGCGACAGTCCCCGTGGCCAACTTCGACGCAGTGCTTCCCAGTAAGCCTACTCTGGCAGAGCCTTGCAGCGCAATGTGGGTGAGATTACTCACCTGATTGGAGGTGCGACTCCCTTCTAAGCATTCGTTGACGAACTGCTCACAATTGTTCGTAGCAACGCCGTATGGGCTGTGACCCAGTTGACTGCGCGCTAGCTCAATAGCTTGATGGGGAAACAAGCTGGACTTTTTCACTCTGATCTTATGGCCACCCGCAAATTGCTGCAGATCGATTTCTTCGATGATGCCCTGTTTAGATAAGTGAATCACATTGCCACGGCCGATATAGAGGCCATGGTGTTCGGTTAAGCCGAAAGCGTCGATATTGGTGACGAGATGATCGCCAAGTAGTAATACTTGCATAAATGTTTTCCTTAGATAGAACTCTATCTTGCTGTTGACAATTGTGACAAGCCATAACGCCATAAAGCCTTAGGTAAGGCTGCATGTGTTCGTGTTGATGGTGTCTAATGAGGATTGTAAAAATGAGGCGCTATTCTCTAAGCGATAAGCGAGGATTAGATTTCCAGCTCGACAAAATCCTTATCGATATCGTCCTGCTCAATTCCGATATAGCGTAGGGTGGTTTCTTCTGCGCTATGCCTGAGCATCTTCATTACTCGACCAATGTCTTTGGTTTGTTGATACAGCAGATAACCTCGTGTTTTGCGCATCGAGTGGGTGCCTAAGGCGATTTTGAGCTCTTCCCCAATCATCGCTAGGGCTCGACAGATATAGCGACGTGATAAGGGCGCGGCTTTGATGTGCTTCGCTCTTTGGTTTCGGTAGGATTGAAACAGGTAAATGTGGTTAGGATGCTCGCGCCGAATACGCTGTATCCGTTCTAGCGTTTTTGAGTTGAGTTTAATGTTGGCGATTTTGCCGGTTTTAGATTCCTTAATTATGAGCCTATCACCGTGAATATCATCAAACTTAATAGAAAGTAGGTCAGAGATCCTAAGGGCGAGATTAAGGCCGATATTCCAGACATCGGCGAGTTGTTGGCTAAACTGTCGCTCAAGTAAGAAGCTAATGAGTTTAACCGTATCATGATCTTTTACAGCTTGAACTTCAGACATGGGCAAGTTCCTTTTTTCTGCTATATCGATGTTTTGGGCACTTTGGTTTGGCAAAGGCCCATTGTGTAAGGGGTTGCTTGTTCCCGTTTTACCAATATGGGAACTTGGATTAGCAAGATGACTAATCCAGTGACACTTCGACTTGATAGGCATCCATGGCGTAATAACTGATAAAGTTTTTAATGAATAAGTCCACCAGCTCTTTACCGTGATGTGGATTGAGCCAACCACTGAAAGCGCTATAAACCTGATGAGAGTTAAAGCAGATATCAATCTCTTTAGCTAACTCGGGATAGGGTTGACCTTGAAAGGCAAAATCGGTCATGTAGATCATGCGCCAGATTTCATTCTGCTTTTCTAATCTAACTTCTACAGGGTGATAGCCACCCGATTCAGCACTGTAATCTGGATCTCTAAAATTCAACGTAATTGCATTAGCATTACTTGGGTTAGTATTTTTAAGCTCTTTGGCTAGAACGCCATAGAGGCGTGCGGGTACTGCTGGCCTTTGGTTCTTGTTAAATTGAATTGTCATAGCGTGTTTCCTTTTAGTAAAAATTACCGTCACTCTCCCTCTGACACATGCATGGCATGGTCAGGAGGAGGGGCGTTATGCTGTATTAATGACGAGATGATTTGAGAGTGATATCGATGTTCAAGCGGTGTGACTAATTGTTGAAGCTAATAAGCTTATCTTTGGCTGGTATGGGATAAATTGCGATATACAGGTATCAGTGACTGCCTAAGGTATCGGCTTCACAGATGAAGCCTGCATGTTGTAAATTTACGCAGCGTTGCTGACGAGCATCGAGTTTCCCAACAGACACCTGGTTTTCAAGTTGCTTGATAAATTCAGGGAATGCATCGTTGAGCCGTTGTCCTTGTTCTTCGCTAAAATTACCTATGAACCCAGAACGGTCCCACAGAAAATCTAAACGACTACCTTGTAATATTAACCTTGCACCAAAGCGCGGTGTAATACTGCGTTTTAAGCCCCACTGATGAGGCGTAGAAGCTTGTATCATTGTCATGATAGTAAGTCCTTGAAATTGTGATTTAAGTCCGTGTGATGCTGCTGGTGGACTTGTATGAAGTGATTGATATAAATCGTGAAATGATGAGGATGTATGTTGAAAAAAGATTTAAAGTCTAGGTGTGAACACACCAGTTAGGTTGTTGATTATCACCGTGGTTGTAATAGACCCCATTGATGGTACGTTGCCACACGTCAGTAGGCTGACCGTGTTCATTACAGTGACAAGTAAAGCGGCAAAAACCAATCTCTTTGGGTAAGTGGTCAATCAAATCTCTAGCTGCAACAAACAACACCGTTTTTTGCAAATAAGAGTTGGGTTTAACAATAGGCTTTCCTGCCTGATTACCAGCAGGATCAAGCGGCCTTGCAAACATCGGTAAAATCAGTTCAACCATTAAACGCTTTCTTAAGTCAGGGAAAGCGGCACAGGCTTCAGCCACACAAGCTTGAGAAAAGCTGTCAGTAAATTCAATCATGATGAGCTCCTTAATATCCAAATCTAAAATGTATACTAGTGGTATTGAGGTCTAGGCTATATTAACCCTCGTTCAGCGAAAGATACCGGCGATTGTCCTACGACAATGTGGTCTAAGACCCTGACATCTATTAACCCCAAAGCATCAATTAACTTCTTTGTGATCAGCTTATCTGCTTGAGAAGGCTCAGACTCACCGGAAGGGTGATTGTGGGAAAAGATCACTGCTGCGGCGTTTACTTCAAGTACCGCTTTTACTACTTCTCTTGGATAAACACTGGCAGCGTCAATGGTTCCAAAGAACAACTCACGAAATTCAATCAGTTGATGTTGGCTGTTGAGCATCATTACCCCAAATACCTCCCGTTCATAACCGCCTAGCTTATATGTCAGAAAGTCTTTAGTTGTCTGTGGATTGGTGTATGCGTCTTGATGGTTAAGTTTTTCGGCAATGATGTTGGCGGCACTTTGAAGAATTTCTAAAGAGGTTAATGGCCAAGCTTCACTCGAGTTTGTATTTGATTTTTTGTGCATAACGAGGTTCCTTTGATGAGTTAGTTTGCTTATGCACATAGGTGATATATACCTGAAATTCGTTCGAGAATGATGATCTGCAAAGTTAAAATTTACCAGTGTTCCCCATGTTGTGAATCAAACATGAGGTATTCACAATGAGACTAATTAAACTAAAAGAAGTGATGGATTGCACTGGGCTAGGACGCTCAACTATTTATAACTATATTGCCGATAAAACCTTTCCAAAGCCTGTAAGCCTCGGGGCAAGAGCTGTTGCCTGGGTAGAGAGTGAAGTGCAAGATTGGATTTTAGAAAGGATAGAAGAGCGGGATTTACAGACTCAAGTACTTAATACATGGAGGTAAGTGCAGACAGTTATAATTCTCTGTTATGGCCTTTAATTGATAATACCATTGCATGAATTGTTGCTGTTTAAGTACGATATAGAAGCGAAACTCAAAAAAAGATGATGCAAAATAAGAGGATTAGAAAACTACTTTAGGTGGTAAATAAAGGTAGTTAGGTTTATATTAATCACAGTTTAGTGATTTTTATAAACCAATCTGTTGTTTGAGAGGATACCATGTTTGCAGAACGCTTAGAACGAGCCCGTAAGGCTGCTGGGCTATCAATGAGTGCATTAGCTAGCGAAGTTGGCCTGTCCGCTAACGCTATTAAAAAGTACGAACATGGTACAACTATGCCCTCATCTTCAAACTTGCTTAAGCTTGCAAAAGCGCTAGATGTGCGCAGCGAGTACTTCTTTCGGCCGACCAAGGTGAAGTTAGAGGGTGTTGAGTACCGCAAGCGTGCGAGCACACCAAAGAAAGTGTTAGACCGAATCAATGGTGACGTATTAGACCAAGCTGAACGCTGGCAGGAGCTCTTAGAGCTTTATCCGGACTCGGTAAAACCGATCCCTGAGTTTGCTCTACCTGATGAACTTCCAGAACAAATCTTTAGCTTAGAACAAGCGGAAGACTTGGCTATTCAGATGCGCCATGCTTGGGAGCTAGGGCTAAACCCTATTCACGATATGATCGATACCCTCGAAGCTAAGGGCGTGATGATTATTACCACGGATGTGGAAACAGATAAGAAGTTTGACGGTTTAGCGGGCAAGATTGGTAGCACTCCTGTAGTGGTGATCTCTACCGCCCAAAGTGGTGACCGTCAGCGCTTCACCTTGGCCCATGAACTTGGGCACTTAGTCGTGCATGGTCGTTTAGCTGAAGGGATTGATGAGGAGAAGGCTTGTAATGCCTTTGCTGGTGCATTTCTTTTACCTACCCAATCACTTATTGAACACTTGGGTGAAAAGCGCCGTCATATTGAACCGCGTGAATTACTGATGCTAAAGCACGAATACGGTATTAGCATGCTAGCGGCACTGTTTCGAGCTGGCCAATGTGGAATAATTACGCCTGCGACTCAGAAAAACCTATTTATGCTGTTTAGCAAAAATGGCTGGCGAACGGAGGAGCCAGGAAAAGCATACCCTCATGAATCGACTTATCTACATAAGCAGTTGGTATATCGTGCTTTAGGTGAAGAATACATAGGGGAGTCAAAAGCTGCAGAGTTACTTGGCATGTCTGTTTCTAGCTTTCGTAAAGAACGAAAGTTGGAGGTGCCGACTCAAGCACAGTTAGCTCAGGAGGCTAGCCGTGCAGCAGCTGCTAATTAGTGATGCCAATATCCTCATTGACATGGAAGAAGGTGGTTTACTGGAAGCAATGTTTCAGTTGCCCTATGACTTTGCAACGCCAGATATTCTTTTTGTTGAAGAACTTGAAGAAGATCATCCCCACCTTCTGGATTTAGGGTTAGCGCTAAAAGAGGTTTCTGCAGAATCAATGATGTATGCCATGCAGCTAACGGGGACCTATACCCAAGCGAGCCGAAACGATTGTTTTGCCCTTGCTTTAGCAAAGCAAGAACAGTGTCCTTTACTGACTGGTGATATGGCACTGAGAAAAGCAGCAGAAAAAGAAGCTGCCATTGTTAAAGGCACAGTTTGGCTAGTAAGCCAACTGGTGGTTCATCAGCAAATCAATACCGAACAAGCGCGAGCAGCCTATAAGCAGATGCAAGCCAATGGCAGGCGTCTACCTTGGCATATCGCAGAACAAGCTTTAGTAGAACTAGAGCAAGTAAATTAATAATTAATAGGTTGCCCTCATAAAGTGCAATTTAGAACGATCAGGAATTCTAATAATGACAAGTTTACAACAACGTGCCGAACTTCAACGCCAAATATGGGCGATTGCCAACGATGTGCGAGGCTCAGTGGATGGCTGGGATTTTAAGCAGTATGTATTGGGTACGCTGTTCTACCGCTTTATCAGTGAGAACTTTGAGCTTTACATTACTGGCGGTGATGAAAGCGTTAATTATGCTGCCATGGACGACAGCGATGAAAATATCATAGCGGCAAAAGATGATGCCATTCGTACAAAAGGCTATTTTATTCTTCCTAGCCAGTTGTTTAGTAATGTTGCTGCCAATGCACACAAAAACGAAAACTTAAATACCGATTTAGCTACTATTTTTGCTGCCATTGAAAACTCAGCCAATGGCTATGATTCAGAAAAAGACATCAAAGGCTTGTTTGCGGATTTTGATACCACCAGTAATCGTCTGGGTAATACGGTAGAGGCAAAAAACAAACGCCTAGCCGCTGTGTTAAAAGGCGTGGCAGGTTTAACCTTCGGTAATTTTGAAGACAACCAAATTGATTTATTCGGTGACGCTTATGAGTTCCTTATCTCTAACTACGCGGCCAATGCCGGTAAATCCGGTGGCGAATTTTTCACGCCTCAGCACGTCTCAAAATTGATCGCGCAGCTCGCCATGCACGGCCAAACCAGTGTGAATAAAATCTATGACCCTGCGGCGGGTTCGGGCTCGTTGCTGTTACAAGCTAAAAAGCACTTCGATGCGCATATCATTGAAGATGGTTTTTTTGGTCAAGAGCTCAACCACACCACCTACAACTTGGCGCGTATGAATATGTTTTTGCACAACATTAACTACGACAAGTTTAATATTCAGTTGGGTGATACTTTAATTGAACCGCACTTTTTAGACGACAAACCCTTTGATGCGATTGTCTCTAACCCGCCTTATTCGGTGAAATGGATTGGTAGCGACGACCCAACCTTAATCAACGACGACCGCTTTGCGCCCGCTGGCGTGCTTGCGCCCAAATCAAAGGCCGACTTTGCCTTTGTGCTGCATGCGCTTAGTTACTTATCAAGCAAAGGCCGTGCGGCGATTGTTTGCTTCCCCGGTATTTTCTACCGTGGTGGTGCTGAACAAAAAATTCGCCAGTACTTGGTTGATAACAACTACGTTGAAACGGTAATTTCACTGGCACCTAACCTGTTCTTTGGCACCACCATTGCGGTAAATATTTTAGTGCTGTCTAAACACAAAACTGACACCACCACGCAGTTTATTGACGCCAGTGGCGAGGCTTACTTTAAAAAGGAAACCAATACCAACGTTATCACCAATCAGCACATCGAAGACATCATGAAAGTGTTTGCCAGCAAAGAGGACGTGGATCACTTTGCCAAATCCGTTGATTTAGATGTCATTGCAGCCAATAGCTATAACCTTTCGGTGAGCAGTTATGTAGAAGCGAAAGATAATCGCGTAGTCACAAACATTACTGAACTCAATCGAGCTCTAAAAACCACTGTTGCAAAAATCGATAAGCTTCGCATTGATATTGACGCCATTGTCTCGGAAATTGAAGGTGAGGAGGATGAGGCATGAGTCATTTAAGCTATATGGAAAAACTGTTGGATGGGATTGAGGTAGAGTGGAAGCTGTTAGAGCAATTGGTGGTAGATAAGTTTTGGATCATGCCCGCAACTCCAAAATTCAATGAAGGAGAGACAATTCCATACATCACATCAAAAAATATTAAGGGTGGCCATATAAGTTTCGATAAAACCAAGTTTATTTCTCGCGAAGATTATATTGAATTATCTCGTAATAGGCCGATTCTTGCTGGTGATTTTTTAATAAGCATGATTGGTACAATTGGTGAAGTAGCTGTTGTAAAGGAATCAGACTTAGCGTTTTATGGTCAAAATATGTACCTTATTCGGTTAGATGAAACTGTCATTATGAGTAGGTATTTTTGGCATTTCTTTGACTCACCTAGGATGAAAAGTCATTTTCAAGCAGTAAAAAACAACTCGGGTCAGGGGTATCTAAAGGCAAACAATATTGACAAACTAGAAATCCCCATCCCATGCCCAAATAACCCAGAAAAATCGCTGGCAATACAAGCTGAAATAGTGCGTATTCTGGACGCATTTACCGCCATGACCGCCGAGCTGACCGCCGAGCTGACCGCCGAGCTTAACATGCGTAAAAAACAATACAATTACTACCGCGACCAGTTGTTAAGTTTTGAAGAGGGTGACGTTGAGTGGAAGGCGTTAGGTAAAATCGCAGAAATAAAAACAGGTCAGAAGCCATCTGAGATTTTGGATACAGAGGCGGAGTTTGATTACATCAATGCTGGTACAACTAGGTCTGGATATTGTGCTCTGAGTAATTGTGAGGGCGATACTGTAACGACCCCATCAAGAGGGCAAGGTGGCATTGGCTTTGTTGGTTACCAAAATAAGCCATTTTGGTTAGGTCCTCTTTGTTACAAAATACGGTCTATAGATAACAAAGCGCTAATCAATAAGTACCTTTTTTACATTCTTCAGTCGAATAATCAGCTGTTATTAGGATTAAAAAAAGAAGGTGGTGTTCCAGCAGTGAATAAATCTGATTTGGCTAAGCTAGAGGTTCCAGTTCCTTCTATTAAAAAACAGGAACGCATTGTGGCTATCTTAGATAAATTTGATACTTTGACCTGTTCAATTAAAGAGGGTCTGCCCCGCGAAATAGAACTCCGCCAAAAGCAATACGAGTATTATCGTGACCTGTTGTTGAGCTTCCCTAAATCAGAAGAGGTGACAGCTTAATATGGGTAAGGAACTAAAGGACATAGCTAAAGACTTAATCAGCAAGAAGAAAAAGGTACAGTTGATCTATGCCTTTAATGGCACAGGTAAAACGCGTTTGTCACGAGCTTTTAAGGAGGAAATAGCTCCTTCTAAGCAAGACGATGATACTGTCGTAGACGCTGGACAATCGCGTGAAAAGTTCCTGTACTACAACGCATTTACGGAAGACCTGTTTTATTGGGATAATGATTTAAAAGAAGATTCAAACCCAAAGTTGAAGATACAACCAAATACTTTTACGGGTTGGTTGATAGATTTGTTAAAAGATTTAGGTGAAGACGGTAACATCGCTACAAACTTTCAACGTTATACGGGTAGTAAAGCTACCCCGATATTTAATGAAAAATACAAAACTAAAATTGATGAAAAGGAAGTAACGATACCTTCATTTTCTGAGGTCACTTTTCAAGTAGCCGCAAATGAGCCAGTTAACTACGAGGCTGCTGTTGCTGCGTCTGATGGTGTCGAAAACATAGTTCAGGGTAAATACGAAGTAATAAAAGTTTCAAAAGGTGAGGAAAGCAACTTTGTTTGGAGTGTTATGTACACCCTTTTACAACAAGTTATCTCCACCCTTAATGAACAAGATGCTACCAATAGAATTACTGATAAGTTTGATGCTTTAGAATACGTATTTATTGATGATCCAGTGAGTTCATTGGATGATACCCACCTTATTGAACTGGCCGTTGATTTAGCTGATTTAATCAAAAGAAGCTATTACTTTGAAGGGCGCGGTCTCAGATTCGTCATCACGACACATAGCCCATTGTTTTATAATGTTTTACACAATGAGTTAAATAACGATATTAAAAACCCAGCAGAAGGTAAAATTCCAGCGTGGTTATATAAACGCGATCAATCAGAAAAGCATAGGCTTGTTAAAAATGTTGACGAAACTTTCGAACTGAACAGTTCGAATGATCACCCCTTTTCGTATCATCTATTCTTATTATCTGAAATTCGTGAAGCTATTAAAAATAAACAAGTCAGAAAGTATCACTTTTCATTCATGAGAAATATTTTAGAAAAAACCGCTACTTTCCTTGGGTATCCGCGCTGGGAAGATCTTTTGATAAAAACCGCTGATGGCTCACCTGATCCATTTTCAAACAGAATTCTTAACTTGGCCAGCCACTCTGCACATGCTGGGGAAGAAATTACAGATATTGAAGAAAAAGATAAGGAAAATCTTGAAGCTTTAGTCAATCACTTGTTTAGAACATATGGCTTCAAGAAGCAGGAGTTACAATGACCAGCTATAAAAGTATTGCAGAATCGAATAACTTTATTGTTTTAGATAAATACACACGCCAAGACCAAATTGCTGAGGGCTACCAGAGCGAAGGTGATTTAGAGCGTGAACTGATCCAAGACTTAGTTAATCAGGGCTATGAATATTTACCAGCGCTAACCACGCCCGATGCCATGCTGGCGAATGTGCGCAAGCAGCTACAAGCCCTCAATAAGGTCCAGTTCACTGATGGCGAGTGGGCTCGCTTTTGCGAGCAATACCTGAACACACCCAGCGACAATATTCTCGACAAAACCCGCAAGGTGCACAGTGACTATATTTTCGATTTTGTCTTTGATGATGGCCATATAGAAAACATCTACCTGTTCGACAAGAAAACCATTGCTCGTAACAAATTGCAGGTCATTAAGCAGTTTGAACAAACGGGTAGTCACGCTAATCGTTATGACGTCACGATTTTGGTCAATGGTTTGCCTTTGGTGCAAATCGAACTTAAAAAGCGTGGTGTGGCAATCCGTGAGGCGTTTAACCAAATACATCGCTACAGCAAAGAAAGCTTTAATGCAGAGAACTCGTTGTACAAGTTCTTGCAGTTGTTTGTGATCTCTAATGGCACCGACACGCGCTATTTTGCCAATACCACTAAACGAGACAAAAACAGCTTCGACTTTACGATGAACTGGGCGAAGTCAGACAATACGCTGATCAAGGATTTAAAAGACTTTACCGCCACTTTTTTCCAGAAAGAGACGTTGCTTGAAGTGATCTTGCGTTACTCGGTGTTTGACGTCAGCAATACCTTACTTGTAATGCGCCCCTACCAGATTGCGGCCACTGAGCGCATTTTATGGAAGATAAAGAGCGCGTTTAACGCTAAAGATTGGGCTAAGCCTGAAAGCGGCGGCTATATTTGGCACACCACGGGTTCTGGCAAAACACTCACCAGCTTTAAAGCGGCACGTTTGGCCACCGATTTAGACTGTATCGATAAAGTCTTTTTTGTGGTGGACAGAAAAGACCTCGACTATCAGACCATGAAAGAGTATCAGCGCTTCTCGCCCGATAGTGTGAACGGTTCAGACAGTACCGCAGGGCTTAAAAGCAACCTGGATAAAGACGATAACAAAATTGTTGTTACCACAATCCAAAAGCTCAACAACTTAATCAAAAGCGAAAGCGATTTAGCTATCTACAACAAGCAAGTTGTCTTTATTTTTGACGAGTGTCATCGCAGCCAGTTTGGTGAGGCGCAGAAAAATCTGAAGAAGAAATTCAAAAAGTACTACCAGTTTGGCTTTACCGGTACGCCAATTTTCCCAGAAAACGCCTTGGGTGCAGAAACCACGGGCGACGTGTTTGGTCAGCAGTTGCACACTTATGTGATTACCGATGCTATCCGTGATGAAAAAGTACTCAAGTTCAAAGTGGACTATAATGACGTTCGCCCACAATTTAAGAGCATTGAGACTGAGCTGGATGATAAGAAGCTTAGTGCCGCTGAGAACAAACAAGCGTTCTTACATCCGATGCGCATTCGTGAAATCTCGCAGTATATTCTTAATCATTTTAATCAGAAAACCCATCGAGCCTATTCTGGCGCGAAAGGCTTTAACGCCATGTTTGCGGTAAGTAGTGTTGATGCTGCGAAAGCGTACTATGAAACCTTCAAAACATTGCATGCCGAGGCTGAGAATGGAACTACAAGTAAACCTCTGCGAATTGCGACTATCTTCTCATTTGCTGCCAATGAAGAGCAGGACGCTATTGGTGATATTTTAGATGAGAGCTTTGAAGTTAGTGCCATGAACAGCAGTGCGAAAGAGTTTTTGAGCGCCGCGATTACGGATTACAACGCCATGTTTAAATCTAACTATGGCGTGGACAGTAATGGCTTTCAGAATTATTACCGTGACCTTGCCCAGCGCGTGAAGAATCAAGAAATAGATCTGCTTATAGTGGTCGGTATGTTTTTAACCGGTTTTGATGCGCCCACGCTTAACACCTTGTTTGTTGATAAGAATTTGCGCTATCACGGATTGATGCAGGCGTTCTCTCGCACTAACCGCATTTATGATGCTACGAAGACCTTTGGCAATATTGTTACCTTTCGGGACTTGGAGCAGGCAACCATTGACGCCATCACCTTGTTTGGTGACAAAAACACCAAAAACGTGGTGTTGGAGAAGAGCTACAAAGAATACATGGAAGGCTTTAACGATATTGCTACTGGCCAAGCGCGTCGAGGTTTTGTTGATATCGTAAAAGAGCTGCAAGAACGCTTTCCAAACCCAGAAAATATTGAAAAAGAACAAGATAAAAAAGAGTTTGCCAAGCTGTTCGGTGAATACCTAAAAGCAGAAAATATTTTACAAAACTACGATGAGTTTGCTGGCTTGAAAGCACTGCAAAGCTTAGATACCAGTGATGAACAAGCTGTTGAAGAGTTCAAGTCAAAGTACTATCTGGACGATGCTGACATCGAGGCAATGCAAACCATCGATATGCCAAGCGAGCGTGCTATTCAAGATTATCGCTCAACTTACAATGATACCCGCGACTGGTTACGACGCGATAAAGAAGGCCAGGACAAAGATAAGTCAACGGTAGACTGGGACGATGTGGTCTTTGAAATTGATTTGCTTAAATCGCAAGAAATCAACCTCGATTACATTCTTGAACTGATTTTTGATCACAATAAGAAGAACAAGAGCAAAGAAGGCTTGATTGAAGAAGTCCGCCGTATGATTCGCGGTAGCCTTGGTAATAGAGCGAAAGAGAGCTTAGTGGTTGATTTTATTAACCAGACAAACCTGGATGAGATCAATGATAAAGCCAGCATTATCGACGCTTTCTTCAAATTCGCCCAGGCGGAGCAGAAGCGCGAAGCCGATGCCATTATTGCCTCTGAAAAGCTCAATATCGATGCTGCCAAACGTTATATTGCGTCATCACTCAAACGTGAGTACGCCTCTGAAAATGGCACTGCACTTAATGAGGCGCTGCCCAAACTTAGCCCATTGAACCCACAGTACCGAACCCAGAAGCAAACGGTTTTTCAGAAAATTGCTGCTTTTGTTGAAAAATTCAAAGGTGTGGGAGGACAGGTTTAGCTGTTTCACTATCAGTAAACAAAAAGTGGCCGCCAAACTAATGATCGCAGGCCACTCATTTCAAAACAGCGTCAAAATATACCAGTGGAAGCTCTGGCTAAGCCATCATGTAATAACATCATGAAGATAGTCAAATAATCAAATGATTGCTGCATGAAGTTATTAAATAATTCCCTTCGATAGTACGAAGTAAAGGACTACAAATGACTAACTTTAATATCAGCTCTAAGCCAAATACCTTTATCGTAGTTGATAAATATATTCAGGCCAGGCAGCCCAGTAATAACTATCAAAGCGAAGAAAAGCTTGAATGTGAGCTCGTTGAAGACCTTCAAAACCAAGGTTACGAATATTTACCGGGTTTAAATAGCCCAGAGAAGATGCTGGCTAATGTGAGAGATCAGATGCAAGCGCTTAATAATGTTAGATTTCTTGATGGGGAGTGGCAACGCTTTGTTGAGCTGTACCTAGATAACCCTAGTGACAACATTGTCGACAAAACCCGCAAAGTTCATGATGACTACATCTTCGACTTTGTGTTTGATGATGGCCATATAGAAAACATCTACCTGTTCGACAAGAAGACCATTGCTCGTAACAAAGTGCAGGTCATTAAGCAGTTTAAGCAAACCGGTACGGCAGCTAATCGCTACGATGTGACCATTTTGGTCAATGGCTTACCGCTGGTACATGCTGAACTAAAAAGGCGCGGTGTAGCCATTCGTGAGGCCTTTAATCAGCTACACCGTTACAGCAAAGAGAGTTTTAACGCAGAAAACTCTTTGTACAAGTTCTTACAGCTTTTTGTGATCTCTAATGGCACAGACACGCGCTATTTTGCCAATACTACTAAGCGCGACAAGAACAGCTTCGACTTCACCATGAACTGGGCGTATTTAAATAACACGCCGATTAAAGATCTTAGAAGCTTTACCGCTACATTTTTACAAAAAGACACCCTCCTTGAAGTGCTGTTTCACTACAGTGTATTTGATGTCAGCAATACGCTTCTGGTGATGCGTCCTTATCAAGTTGCCGCAACGGAACGCATTCTTGGGAGAATCAATAGTGCTTATCAGAGTAATAACTGGAGCAAGGTAGAAAGCGGAGGTTATATTTGGCATACCACTGGCTCAGGTAAAACACTTACTAGCTTTAAAGCTGCACAGCTAGCTACGAAGCTGGATTTCATCGCTAAAGTATTCTTTGTTGTCGACCGTAAAGACCTCGACTATCAGACCATGAAAGAGTATCAACGTTTTTCCCCTGATAGCGTAAATGGTTCTGATAGTACTGCTGGTTTAAAGCGCAACCTGGATAAAGACGATAACAAAATTATCGTTACGACCATCCAAAAGCTCAACAAACTAATCAAAAGAGAAAATAGCCTACCAATCTACGACAAGCAGGTTGTGTTTATCTTTGATGAATGTCATCGCAGTCAATTTGACGAATCACAGAAAAACCTGAAGGAAAAATTTAAACATTATTATCAATTTGGCTTTACCGGTACACCAATATTAAAAGGAAATGCCATCAGAGGAAAAACCACTGCCAGTGTGTTTGGCGACCTCATATCACATCCGTACAAAATATCCGATGCGATTCGCGATGAAAAAGTATTGAAGTTCAAGGTGGACTACATCAATGTTAGTCCGAAATTTGGTGATATTGAAACCGAAAGTAACGAAGAAAAGCTAAGTTTTCATGAGAAGAAAAAAGAGTTTTTACATCCAGAGCGAATTAAAAAAATATCAAAATACATTCTCAAGAGCTTCCGCAGAAAAACCAATCGTTTACAGGGTGTAGGCAAAGGGTTCAATGCTATGTTTGCCGTCAGCAGCGTTGATGCCGCGAAAGTCTACTACGAGTGCTTTAGTGCCCTACAAAACGAGAATAAAACTAAACACCCACTGAAAGTTGCAACCATCTTTTCGTTCGCCGCTAACGAAGAGCAAGCTGCCATTGGCGATATTCAGGATGAGAGCTTTGATGTATCTGCGATGAATAGCAGTGCTAAAGAGTTCTTGAGTAAGGCTATCGAAGACTACAACACTTGCTTCAAAACAAACTTTGGAGTGGATAGCAAAGGTTTCCAGAATTACTACCGCGATCTGGCGCAGCGAGTGAAAAAACAAGAGGTCGACCTGCTTATCGTGGTAGGCATGTTTCTCACTGGCTTTGATGCTCCAACTCTCAACACCCTGTTTGTTGACAAGAACCTACGTAATCATGGCTTAATGCAGGCCTATTCGCGCACTAATCGGATCTACAACGCTACCAAAACCTTCGGCAATATTGTTACTTTCCGTGACTTAGAAAAAGCGACCGATGATGCTATCATCCTCTTTGATACGGAAAATGCTAAGCACACAGTGTTAGAAATGAATTATCAAGAGTACATGAATGGCTTTGCAGGCAACACACTGAGCAAACCTCATCGCGGATATTCTGAAATAGTGGCCGAGCTTCAAAGTAAATTTGCTGAGCCAACTAGGATAATAAGAGAGATAGATAAAAAAGAATTCGTAAAATTGTTTGGGAAATACCTTCGCATTGAAAAAGCATTACAGAGCTTTGACGAATTTGCTGTTCTCAAAGCTTGGAAAAAAATCGATATCGGTGATGTAAAAGCGGTTGAAGAGTTCAAAGCAAAGCACCATGCCAATGATAATGACATCGCCCAAATGCAAAGCATCGAGGTGCCACCTGAGCGAGTGATTCAAGATTACCAATCAACTTACAATGATATTAGAGATTGGTTGCGCATTCAGAGAGAGGCTAATCAAAACAACAACTTGACCTTTGACTGGGATGATGTTGTTTTTGAAGTAGACCTAATCAAATCAAAGGAGATCAATCTAGATTACACCCTTGATTTAATTATCGAACACAACAAGAAGCGAAAAGGTAAAGATGAGCTAATCGGAGAAGTACGCCGTCTCATTCACGCCAGTCTTGGTAACCGTGCCAAAGAGAGCTTAATTGTAGATTTCATTAATCAAACTAACCTGGATGAGATTGGGGATAAAGCGAGCATCATTGATGCTTTCGCTAAGTTTGCCAGAGCTGAACAAAAGCGAGAAGCCGAAGAGTTGATAAGTGCAGAAAACCTTAATGAAGAAGCTACCAAGCGCTACATCGCAGCATCTCTCAAACGAGGGTATGCCAGCGATAATGGGACCGAGCTAAACGCTACGCTACCAGACGTGAGCCCCCTCGACCCACAGTACAAAGCAAAGAAAGACACTGTTTTTCAAAAGCTAGTCGAGTTAGTCGACAAATATAAAGAAATTGATGGGCAAGTTTAGCATTTGTATCGACCGGTAGTGTTCATAATTCTGTGTCATTTCAGTAAACTGTACAAAAACAGGAATGACACATGACTCAACCTTTTAACTTTGAACAAGCCCCTAAAGATCTTCAAGCAGGTAAAAACCTCACAGGCAAAGACAGTATTCTTGGCCCCTTGATTAAACAACTTACCGAAGCGGCGCTTCAAGCCGAACTTGAGCAGCACTTGGCTCATGATGAGCAACCTAACCGCAAGAATGGTAAAACGGCTAAAACGATTAAGCACCCGTCAGGCAACTTTGAGCTAGAAACGCCTCGTGATAGAAATGGCTCTTTTGAGCCTCAGCTCATCAAGAAGAACCAAACCAGGCTCACCGATGAAATCGACCGCAAAGTGCTGTCGATGTTCAGCATGGGCACAACACTTGGATAGTCTAGTAAAAAGGAAGAATTTGAGATTGTGGTTTAAGCAAACACTTCAACCAAATTAGTTGAAAGCAATTCTAAAACAATTACATAAAGCAGTTGCTCATTTGGTTTGTAGGGGGGATACATCAGGTTTCAGTGAAAACAAGGAATGGAATTGCCAGAATGATCAGCAGTCGGTCAGCTAAAGGAACTAACGATGAGCAGTTTGCCACTAATTGAGTCTATTTTGCTTGAAATCCGCCAAAGTGCGGGGATTCAAGGTTACCCAACAAACAAGAAAAATAAGTTTGCCAAGGGCCAGTTAAGCCTGGATATGCACAGGGTTATGGGCGTCGAAACGTTAGATGCTGTCTTTGACGCCTTTGACATGGATCCGCAAATGCAACTTGATGCAATGCATAACCTAATGGAGTTTGCTAATGCTTATAAGCAGATTGAGCTCAATACATGGACCTTTGCAGCAGACCTGCGGCAAATTGTCTGGGATATGTTGGGCTATTTTCTCGTGCCAGGTCTGGCACGTCGAGTTGCATTTTGGAACCTGCCTAAACCATTAGATGCGGGTATGCCGGACGGTAGATTTTGGTATCTTCCTGAAATTATTGAACATAGCGGAAATGCCACTTTATATATGCCAGTTGCTCAAGTGGTTAACTGGCTGCTTGACTTGCTTGGAATGCCACAAGAAGTCTTCTCTGATCAGCGCAGTGATTCTACTGATGGCCTGCATGAGGGGCTGAGACGCTCCCTATATAACTGGCGAGCTGCCACATCCATCAGCCCTGATTCTATCGAAAAGTATTTTGCAGATGATGCACAACTCAGTTTCGATGGTGCATTTCAATTTTACGATACTCAAACACCTGCCCAGCAGTTCGATACCGCATTAGCATTTGTTAAAGGTAAAAACCTTTCAGTTGAGCTGCTGAGTATGGAAATTCCGATGACTCAACCAGGGCTGTTGGACGCTATTTTAGCTGGCAGTGCCAGTGAGGAAGAGCAAGCCAGGTTTGTTATATACATAGCGCAACGATATGCTGTGCCGTCAATGAAAACCATACGCCAACGCTTTCTACTTGCGCGTACTGTGCAGGATGGATACTCGCGCTTATTGAAGTTTCTGTGTCCTGATATTGATCGCCAGTGCGTTGATGAACAGCAAAACAAAGTACTGCAACTATTTGGTATTTATAAATTTGTTTATAACACGACAATTGGAGCCTGGTGTAATTGTGCTGATAAAGGGGAGGCTGCAGAAAATCGTTGGTTTGAGGAGCAGCTTCCTGAGTGGGATAAGTTCGGTATTTTCCTGTCAATACTCCCGTCACGCTATACAACGGCCAATCAAGAACTAGCACAACTGCTGACTCGTCGTTTTTATGACATGCAACCTGGCGAGGGCTTGGAAGATCATATTGGTTTGAGTCCAGAGTCTGCGACGAAAATTATCCAAAGAAAGGTTGAGAGAGCTAAATCGTTTTATTCTGAAATGGAAAGATCTGGGCAACTGCTATCCAGGATGCAAGTTGCTTCTCCATGGAGAGCACTGCAGCATGAAAAGAGTTACTGGGTGGTGAGTCAGATTGCCGCGCATCCCCAGCTTTCTAGTAAGGCAAAAAAGCTTGCTCTAAATCGTTTGCGTGAGTTGGCAGCGTCACCTGAAGAAACTGTTCAAGCTAGTCTTTTGGAACTTGATGGGTATCTGAATGGCGAGCGTAAACAAAGATCAAAAGACACTCTAGTGAATGTTGCCGTTCTGCTTGCTGAGGCAGAAGAAAGCCAAGGATATGAACTTTGGAAAGCTCCCATTTTACAATACAAGGCGAAGCATTTGCTGGCTTGTAACAAATTTGATGATGCAGGGAAATATTTCAAGGAAGCATTGGATGCTCTTAATGATCGTAACTATGGTCCGATTCGTGGCGAAATTGCCCGAGATGCCTTTGCATTATCGGTCGCCAATCAAAAACTAATTCATAACAACCATGAAAAGTTCTATCGTGAGATGCTTGCTGGTGGGATGATGAGTGAGTGTGATCAAATACCTTCAATTGAAGATACAGCACGATGGGTATCTGATTATTTTTGGGAAACACTTTATAAACCTTATCCGGGCGTATCAGCTATTGCGAGAGGTAACAGCAAGCAGTTTGATCGGGCTTTCAAAGAACTGGTGAAACTGCTTGATGCGGGTACAGAAAGCGAGCTGTCTAAGTGGATTAAAGCTAACCGGCAACTGCTCAATTCAAACATACCGGAAGTGGATGGTAACTCAGTCTTGATGTTGCTTTTTAAAATGAGAAGTAGTTTTGTTGAGCGGTTACCAATTATTAAGCAAATGGCACCTTTTGAATACAAAGGCGAAGTGGACAGGTTTAACTTGTTCCTCAAAAAATGGCGCAACTGTATTGGGCAACTTGCAAATGAGCACCCTAAACAGCTGAATATTGTCGACATTAAGGGGCAAACACCTTTAATGCTGGCGGCTCAGGCCGGTGATGCCGAATTAGTCAAAATCATGCTTGAGGTGGGTGCCAATCCAGATTTACAAGACATAAAAGGTATGACAGCTCTGCATTCAGCAGCTAAATCACACAGTGTTGATTGTTTGAACTACCTATTAAACCTGCCATGTCGTTTAGATCTGGTCACAGTTGATGGGCGAACTCCGCTTCATACCGCTACCTGGATGGGTAACCTGCATGCTGTGCGGCAGCTAATTGCGATCGCACCTAAAATGGCATGGCATCGTGATGCCGGCAAACAGACGCCATTAGAGTTAGCAGAGCATTTGCTTGAAAATCCAGACGAGTTTGAGCGACTGTCAAAAGAGAGGGCGAAATTTGGCTCACGATGTGCAACGCCTGAAGAATTAGAGCAAGTAGCAAAGGCATTAGAAAATGTTGCCGCTGTCTGTTAAAGGGCCGAGCTATTTCATCCGAACATTAGGCTCTCACATAGCAATTGTTCAAACACTTAAATTTAAACTCCGAGGAAAACCATCATGAGCAGAACACCAAACGATGATCGTAGTGATAGCATGAATCCGAATAATGATGCTTACTGGGATAGCCTAGACAACCATGCTAACCAGTTAAATCCTAATCATGATGAATACCAGGGTCATGATGAGGAAGAGGATTAGATTAGAAGAAGGTCACTTACCATCACAAGCAATTCCTTAGCTGTATTAGCTTAGCTTGTGATGGTGACATCTCAGTGTTGAGTTGAGTTCAATTACTTTGAATAATGTTTTTTAGATGTGTCGCCAATTTATCCAGTGCCTCTTTTCGCTCTTCAAAATAATCATGTTGGTTATAAATCCCTTCTACACCTTTAAGCTTATGATTCAAGCAACGCTCTGCTACATGTCCAAGTGTGCCTTGCTTGGCTAATAAAGTACGACAAGTGCGGCGCAAGTCGTGGACGGTAAAGTGGGCCATATCGCCCATTAAGTTAGGTGGTTGTTTTTTCTTACCGGCTTCATGACCAAAAAGCTTAGTGATCGCTCTGTTTAATGTGTCTGAGCCCATGTGTGGGTTCTTGCTTGAACGTCTGCTAGGAAACAGATATTCAGAGCCACAAGCTCTAATCTTTAATTCTTGTATCCAGCCCATAACTATTTCAGGTAATGGGATTGCTATGCCAACACCTGATTTACTTCGCTCTTTCGATAAGTTCCAAACCTTCTGCTCAAGATCAAATTCCTTCCATGGCGCTTCAGCCAATTCAGACTTCCTAATCCCCAGAGTAACCAGTAACGCACAGGCTAGATAGTTGTCACGACTAAAGCTGTCGCTATTTTCGCGTGCAGTTTTAAAAAATTGAGTGAGCTCTTCGATGGTTAAGGCTCTGTCTTTACTCTTTTCTACTCCACCAGCATCAGAAACAGAAAATGCACTCGCTGGATTTGCGCTAAGCAGATCCAGTTTTATGCCGTGATTGAAAAGCTGTTTGCTGTACATCAGAGCATCGTTAGCGATTGCTGGGCGGTTAGTGGCTGCAATGGCCTGTAATACTGCTCTTATGTCTCTGGCAGTGACGCTATCGACGTTGAAGTTGCCTATATGGGGAGCAATGTCTTTACGGTAGATACGTTCGGGGATTTCGTGATGTTTGAGTCTTTTGATATTGCCTAAATGCCAATCGGCAAAGAGATCATCAACGGTTTTAATTTCGGCTTGTTCGGCACGTTTCTTGGCGACTAGAGGATCTAAGCCATCACGAAACTGCTTCATTTTAATTGCGGCTTCAGCGCGTGCATCTGCCAATGAAAGATCACTGTATTTAGCCAGTGTCATCTCTTTGCGTTTCTTGTTGGCGGTATAGCGTAGCATCCAAAATGGTTTGCCGGATTTGGGTACAACAAAATACAGGCCTTCACCATCGGCGAATCGACCAGGCTCTCCCTTGGATTTTGCTGCTACTTCCTTTGCGGTTAACTTTCCCATCAGCCCTTAGTCTCCAGTTAAATACAAGGGTGGGTGTTTTTACCCACCACTACGCATTGACTATATACTAAGTTACTCACCATATCACCCACCATTTAGCGTTGGTAAGTGGTGGGTATTAATGGACGTCTTTGGACTGATATTTAATTAAATCCTTTAAAATCAGCGGTTAAATGTTCTGTTTGGACGCTGTTGGATATCATTCAACGTTTTGGATCTGCTCGCGCATTTGTTCTATCAACACTTTTAATTCAACCGCAGCAGAAGTGATTTCTGCGCTGATAGATTTTGAGGCTAGGGTATTTGATTCGCGGTTAAACTCTTGCATCATAAAGTCTAAACGGCGACCTTCACTTCCGCCTTTTTTAAGGATTCTGCGTGCTTCAGTGACATGGGCTTCTAACCTGTCCATCTCTTCTGCAACATCTTGTTTTTGAGCCAGTAATACCATTTCTTGCTCAATGCGTGCAGGGTCTAACTCGCCTTGAATTTCTGCTAGGCGGTTGGTTAACTTTTCCCGTTGATATTGCATAACGGTTGGCATGTGCTCACGTACTATGTTGACTTGCTCCATTACGCCATCTAAGCGCGTAAGTAACATGTCTTTAATGGCGGAACCTTCACGGCCTCGCGCTTCAATAAATTGATCTATAGCGCTATCAAAGGCTTTCATCAACTCAGCGCCAATCGAATCCATGTCCTGTTCTGCCGATGCTAATACACCAGGCCAGCGTAGTACGTCGGTGAGGCTAAGTTCACCTTGGCCTGCTTCTTGTTTTAACCAGTTAGCGGCACTAAGTAATTGCTTGGCGAGATCTTGGTTTAGCTGTAATTCATTGCTGCTATTGTCGGCTAGTTCATAACGTAGGTTAACTTCTACTTTACCGCGGTTTAGGCGTTTTCGAAGGCGATCACGCAGTACAGGTTCAAAGCTGCGAAACTGTTCAGGCAAGCGTAGGTAGGTTTCTAAGTAACGCTGATTAACGGAACGGATTTCCCATGAGGCGGTACCCCATTGTGCTTTGTGCTCTATGCGAGCATACGCTGTCATGCTTTGGATCATGAAGTGTCCTGTGTGTGATTTATCAAATTGATTACCGATTATAGCGGCTTTATCACCAGGGGTTAAAGGATTCCTTCACAGAATGATGCCTTTGCATGGCATATGTAAGCTTATACGACTATAATATCGTCCCAAATTAAATACGAATTCGACTACAGGACTTTTCATGCGCCCAAGCAATCGTACACCCGCTCAAACTCGCCCTATTACTATTACCCGTAACTTTACTGCCCATGCAGAAGGTTCTGTATTGGTTGAGTTTGGTGATACTAAAGTACTTTGTACCGCCAGTTTTACTGAAGGTGTGCCGCGCTTTTTAAAAGGCCAGGGTCAAGGCTGGGTGACGGCTGAATACGGTATGTTACCGCGTTCAACCCATAGCCGTATGGATCGTGAAGCTGCTCGTGGTAAGCAATCGGGTCGTACGCAAGAAATTCAACGTCTTATCGGTCGTTCGTTACGTGCCGCGGTAGATATGAAGCTACTAGGCGAAAATACCATTGTTATCGATTGTGATGTTATTCAAGCTGATGGCGGCACACGTACCGCGGCGATTACTGGAGCCTGTGTTGCTTTAGTTGATGCGTTAAACTGGGCGCGCGGTAAAGGTATTATTAAAGCTAACCCACTTAAGTTTTTAATTGCTGCTGTGAGCGTTGGTATTTTTGAAGGTGAAGCGATCAGCGATTTAGAGTATATCGAAGATAGTGCCGCTGAAACTGACATGAATGTTGTGATGACTGAAACAGGCAAGATTATTGAAATTCAAGGTACTGCAGAAGGTGAGCCATTTAGCCATGAAGAGTTAATTGAGCTGCTTGGGCTAGCTAAAAACAGTATTCGTGAAATTGTCGATGTGCAAAAAGCCGCATTGAGCTAAAATCAATTCCAAAATTAGGGGGCCGTTTACGGTCCCTTTTTTTAAGTAAAAATAGTCAATAGAGGATTAAAAGTGAAAGCTTATCAACGCGAGTTTATTGAATTTGCCCTAGAACGCCAAGTATTACGTTTTGGTGAGTTCACCTTAAAATCTGGCCGTACTAGCCCGTATTTTTTTAATGCTGGATTGTTTAATACAGGCAAGGATTTAGCCCGCTTAGGACGCTTTTACGCCGCAGCATTAATGGATGCGGGTATTGAGTTTGATTTATTATTTGGTCCTGCTTACAAAGGCATTCCGATTGCCACTACAACGGCAGTGGCACTTTGTGATCACCATGATGTTGATGTGCCTTACTGTTTTAATCGTAAAGAGGCTAAAACCCATGGCGAAGGCGGCAGTCTTGTGGGAAGCGAGCTTAAAGGCAAGGTGATGTTGGTTGATGATGTGATTACTGCTGGCACCGCGATCCGTGAGTCAATGGAAATCATTAATGCCCATAATGCGCAGCTTGCGGGCGTGTTGATTGCGTTAGATCGCCAAGAGAAAGGTAAAGGTGAGCTATCGGCTATTCAGGAAGTTGAGCGTGATTTTGGTTGTGACATAGTATCAATTATCAAACTGGCTGATTTGATTAGTTACTTATCTGAAAAGTCTGGAATGGAAGCCGAATTAGCATCAGTTAGCGCGTATCGCCAACAATACGGAATTTAATTCATTTCATCACAATGTTGATTATTAAAAAAGCTGCTCAATAGCGATATTGATGCAGCTTTTTATTGTGGCATTAACGATGACAAATCGATAAAACGTTATTATCCGAGGCTAAAGTTATTTAACCTGATGCAAAAATTCAGCACGGGTGGCTGGGTTAGATTTGAAAATTCCGCCTAATGCTGTGGTTGTGGTTGAACTAGTCGAATCCATTACGCCACGAGATTTAACGCAATAATGCACCGCATCCATTTTAACAGCCACATCTTTGGTTTCTAACAAGGTTTGTAATGCCACTAACACTTGCTGGGTTAATCGTTCTTGCACTTGTGGTCGTTGAGCAAAAAATCGCACTATACGGTTAATTTTAGATAGACCGATAATCTTAGTGCGTGGCAAGTAGGCAACGGTAGCAAAGCCATCAATCGTCACTAAATGGTGTTCGCAGGTGCTAGTTAAGCTGATGTCTTGTACCCTGACCATTTCATCAACGCCCATTTTGTTTTCGATGACGGTGATTTTGGGGAAGTTTTCATAATCTAGACCAGAAAAAATCTCATCAACATACATTTTAGCAATACGGCGAGGCGTGTCAGCAAGGCTGTCATCGCTTAAGTCTAATGACATGAGTGTTAAAATTTCACGCATGTGGTGTTCAATTTTGACCTTACGTTCTTCTGGTGTTGACGTTTTTGGCAACATTGGGGTTTCTAGCCCACGGTCAGCTAAGGCGGCTTGAACTTTCTTTGCGGCTTCAGATAGTGCCATCACATTCTCCAACAACAAGTATCACATCAGTGTACGATAAAAATGAGGGTGCTGCTAACTGCAGCAGGGCGGGGATCATAACGCTATTTGCTTTAAAATAGTATTGTTGAAATAGAAAAGCCGACCTTTTTAGTCAAGTATCGGCTTTGGAGGGGGGATTTAAAACTCAAAAGGTTATTTTACATTTAAGTTTTCTTTTAAGAACTTAAGCATAATTTCATAATACTTAGCACGGTTTTCAGCATTGTAAAAACCATGTCCTTCTTTATCCCATACTTGTTTTTGGTATGGGTAATTTGCTTGTTTTAATGCGTTTTCCATCGCTTCAAATTGCTCTATTGGTGCTCGTTCATCTTCTTCGCCATGAATCAATAACACATTGGCTTTAAGCTTATCAACGTTATGAGTTGGTGACATCGCACGTAATTGTGCTACGTCACTGCCAAGCACTTCTTTTAAAAATGCTTTACCACCGTATGATTCTGGAACATCACCCGTTTCAAACATTTGCTCTAAATCATATACTCCAGCAACACCTATAGCGCACTTGAACATGTCGGGGGCGAGCATCGGACTCATTAAAGCAGAATACCCACCAAAACTCGCGCCAGAGATACACACTCTATTTTTATCGGCATAACCTTGGTCTATTGCATACTGTGTTGCATCAATAATGTCGTATTGAATTTTACTGCCCCATGCACGATAACCTGATTCCTCAAAATCAATTCCATATCCACCAGAGCCACGGAAGTTCACTTGTAATACAGCAATACCGTTTTGTGCTAATAATTGATTTTCGGGGTTAAATACCCATAAATCGCGAGGGCCGTGCGGTCCACCGTGGGGATTAACTACAAGCGGCATGTTTTTATGTTCAATACCACGGGGTAAAGTTAAATAACCATGAATGGTTACACCATCACGATTGACGAAGCTAATTGGGCGAACTTCTGACATCTCATTAGGGTCAAGTACGGCATTTCCTGCGAATAGAAACTTTAACTTGAGGTTTTGACGGTCAAATAAGTAATAGTCACCAGAATTTTTGTCATTCATCGCCATGACGATAAGTGTATTACCATTAATTGTTTCACTAACAATTCGGATTCTATGATCGGGAATAGCAGCCATGAGTTGCTGTAATACTTTAGCTTTGTTGCTTTCGGTGTTGATAAAACGATATTCAGGGTAACCATTTTCGAACTCAACCGCGTAAAGTGTATTTGTTTGATCGCTTATCCAGGTTTTCAATGGATCGACAACATCATGCTGAATAATTTTTTTATGTTTAGCGCTGGCAAGTTCAACTTCGTAAATCGCGCGAGTCGCCCCTTCGCTATTGGCTATTGCGTAAATTGATTTGTTGTCTTCGGTAAATGAAATTGGATAAAAATCAGTTAAATCGCCTTTAATTCTGCTGGCATCAATCCATTCGTTATTATCATAATAAAATAATTGGTCATTATTTTTGCTATCACGAGCAAAGCTAAAACGCACTTCTTCATTGTTATCTACTAAAAAACCAGCGTTAGCGACAGGGGCGGTGGTGATGCGCTTGCGTTTGCCCGAATAGACATTTACTTTGTAAACAAGGGTATATACATAGTTGAGACTACTCCAAGGATAAGCCATCACATAAATGTATTTATCGTCATCTTTTAAGGTATCTAACACAAATGCACTTGCCTGAATAGATTCATTGTCAGACATGTTCGCGCTTCCTGAACTTCCCCGACCATTGTAACCAAACAAGTATTTTGATTTACTGCCATCGTAGTTAACAGCTAAAAGCTCACCGTAATAAACAGATGACTCTTGACGAGGTTTCTTATAAAGTTTTTGTAAAACAATCCTTTCATCATTGACCCAGTAATAACTACCCACTTCTTCTTCGCCATCAAATTTTACAGCGTAGGTAGGTTGCATTTTTTCGAGGTTTAAAATTAGTAATGTGCGCTTTTCATCCTCGATAAGAATGACAGCTAGATGCTTACCATCGGGTGAAATTTTTACTTCTGAAAACTCCGCATCAGCGCTGAAATTTTTAATAGATGGGCTGGCAAAGGCCTGTACAGTGAATAATATAAGTAAGCAACAAGTAAGATATAAAATACGTAGCATGAAACAATCCGTGTAAAAAGTGTTAAATATGTTGCCGCATTGTATTTTACTCGGCATTTTAGGGCAACAGATCTTAGCTATTAGCGATGTTCTGAGCGGATTAATTCGATAGCAAGGGGGATTATTTATGCTGAGTGTTAAGTGTGTTATTTGGTTTTTGGGTAAAATTAAGTGTGGCCAGCTCTAGATAGATGGTAAGCCTTAATTAAGACTTACCATCTTGCTTAATACAGATTAAAACCACATTATCATTAGGAAGTCTTGAATTCTGTGTCGGTTCATTTGGGTTCCGCAAGAAATCAATTCATTACAATTTCTGCCGGCTATACGAGAGCCAGTTGAAACCGCAGCATCAGGCAGTGTGTTTTCTAAAAAAGCCACTTGATAATCAAATAATTCTTCTAGGGTTGGGGATGTTACCTGAATGGTTTCCATTTCATTTGTAGGAGCGGAAGTATTATCACTTACAATCTGACTTTGGGATAAAGTACTAAACTCTTTGATTGATTTATTTTGTGTAATAAATTTTTGAGTTTCGGGGTAATTGAGTTGGTATGAGTGTGAGAAATATTCACTCGCAGTTTGGGTATTCTGAGAGACTTTAATACCTTCAAAATACAGCAAACCTAATAAATGCGATGCTGCTGACATGTGATTTTTATCAGCTTGTTCCAGATATTGAATACCTTTAGGTGTATCTTGATAATCAACATCAGAAATATAAATTAATCCTGCACGATATTGAGCTAATGGAGAGTCAAACTTAGCTGCTTTTCGATACCATTTTAACGCCAAATTCGTGTTCTGAATTGTGCCATAGCCGCGATAATAAAATTCGCCTAACATAAACATTGCATCGGAATGTCCAGCTTTAGATAGGCGCTTATATTGTAAAAATCGGTTAGTACACTCTTGAGATTGACATTCAGTTATGTTGTTTTGCATTTTACTAGTTGGATTGCTTAGCGCGAGTGGCGGAAACAATAAAATAGCTAATGCCGATATTACCAATTGTATTTTCATTGATTTAAGTCCTTTTAAGTGAAATACAATCTAGAATTTATCAAAATAGCTTACAAATAGTCAATTTTTTAGCTGCGAAGCAGCTGCTGCTGAATAAAGGTCCATTGCTCATCAAAGTGTTGTGTTGGTTTTTGTTTAAACTCACTGCGGACAAATTGTGAAATTCTGCCTTCAGCAAAAGCTAATAGTAGGTTTGCCAAAATGGCTTCATCTAAGCTAAACCCATGGCCTTCACGTAAGGTTTTTTCACGTAAGATTTGCTTAATTTGGGTTTCAATTTTAGCAAACAATACGCTGATGCGACTGCGTAAACGTTCATTTTCACCCAGTAAGGCATCACCATTCAGCACTCTTGAAATGCCAGGGTTGCGTTCAGAGAACACTAATAAAAGATGTAATACTAACTGGCAGCGTTTCATGGTGTCTTTTTCTTCATCCATGATGATGTTTAAGCGTGATAAAAGTGCATCTTCGATAAACTCTATCAAACCTTCAAACATTCTGGCTTTGCTTGGAAAGTGGCGATAAAGCGCCGCTTCAGAGACGCCGACTTCAGCAGCTAATTTGGCTGTAGTAATACGTTGGCCAGGGCTGGTTTCTAGCATTTGGGCTAAACATTGTAGAATGTGTTCGCGACGATTTATTTTTGGGCTTTCCGCCATTCTTACTTTTCCTTAACTCAGTGACAACTTTAGAAGGTTACTTGGTTCCTGAGTGACCAAATCCGCCTTCACCACGATCTGAGCTATTAAATTCATCCACTAATGTAAAATGTGCTTGTACGACAGGCACAAAGACAAGCTGCGCTAAACGATCGCCGATTTCTAAGGTAAACGGTTCAGTACTTCTATTCCAGCAAGATACCATGAGGGGGCCTTGGTAATCTGAATCGATAAGGCCAACTAAATTACCTAACACTATACCGTGCTTATGGCCTAAACCTGAACGCGGTAAAATTACGGCGGCAAGACTAGGGTCGGCAACATGTACAGCAATACCCGTAGGGATTAATACTGTCTTGCCGGGCGCGATAACCATAGTGGTATCTATCATGGCGCGTAAATCCATTCCTGCACTGCCTGGGGTTGCATAGGCAGGAAGAGGAAACTCACTACCGATACGCGAGTCGAGTATTTTTAGTTCAATAGGTGTTTTCATTTTGTGGGTAACTGCTGATTAATTAAAGTAAGTAGTTGGCGTGCTAATGATAGCTTATCTGTTGTCGGTAAAGTCTGTTGACCATTTGGCCAAAATACTTGTAACGCATTATTATCGGCATTAAAACCTAAGCCTTGAACAGATACATCGTTCGCCGCAATCATATCAAGTTTTTTGCGCGTTAGTTTGCCTTTTGCGTATTGCTCGACATTATTGGTTTCTGCGGCAAACCCAACGGTAAAAGGTTTATCAGTTAATGATGCGACTGTCGCTAAAATATCTGGATTACGCACCAATGATAGCTGCATGTGCTCAGCGGATTTTTTCATTTTTTCGGTGGCGACATCAGCAAAGCGATAATCTGCTACCGCTGCGCAGCCAATGAAAATATCTTGTGATTGAATATTCTCCATGACGCTTGTCAACATTTGTTGTGCAGAATCTACATTAATACGTACTACCCTCGCCGGCGTAGTTAAACTTACCGGACCAGATACTAAGGTCACTTCAGCGCCCATTTCTGCCGCGGCTTGTGCGAGTGCAAAGCCCATTTTCCCTGAGCTATGATTAGAAATGTATCTGACAGGGTCAATGGCTTCGCGGGTAGGACCTGCAGTTAATAACAGCTTTTTACCTGCGAGTAATTTGGGAGCAAAAAATTGACCTAATTGCTCTGCTATAACCAAAGGCTCTAACATTCGGCCTGGGCCTACTTCACCGCAAGCTTGGCTGCCAGTGGCAGGGCCCCATATGGTGAACCCTTTTCTGTTTAAGTTGGCCAGATTTTCTTGGGTGGCGATATTCTGATACATCTGTTGATTCATCGCTGGGCACACAACGACGGGCGCGCTTGTTGCTAAACAGGTGGTTGTCAGTAAATCATCTGCCATACCTGCATTGATGCGGGCGATTAAATTGGCTGTGGCTGGGGCAAGGATAACTACATCAGCCCAGCGCGCTAGCTCAATGTGTCCCATTGCGGCTTCGGCTGCTGGGTCAAGTAAATCTGCCGCCACGGGGTGGCCTGACAGGGCCTGAATGGTTAACGGGGTAATAAACTCCATCGCGCTTTGAGTCATTATTACGCGTACATCTGCACCGCGCTCTTTTAAGCGACGGATCAAGTCGGCACTTTTATATGCGGCTATGCCACCACCAATACCTAATAATACTTTCTTATCTGTCAGCATGGGTAAAATTCGCTTCAAATCTTAATGCGGCTAACGATACCACAAAGCAATCGAAAGTGGGTGAAGATCCATTATCAAAATATTCGACCATACTATTTAGTGGGAGTTATTGAATTTAGATGGCAACAGGTAAATAAAACAAGGAACGTTTATGGCGATTAAAGATTGGCCTCAGGGTGAAGGGCCGCGAGAGAAGTTGTTACTCAACGGAGCAGGACAATTATCCGATGCAGAATTACTGGCGGTAATATTAAGAAATGGCCTTGCGGGCAAAAATGCGCTTGAATTATCGCGTCAGCTGATTATGCAGTTTGGTGGTTTACGTAAATTACTCTCAGCTTCTAAGCAGCAAGTTTGTAAAATTAACGGTGTTGGACCGGTAAAATTTGCTCAATTACAGGCTGCAGCCGAAATTTCTAAGCGAATTGCGCGAGAAAATCTACAAAGAGGTCAAATTTTGACAAATCCTGATTTAACTCGGGACTATTTAATGAGACAATTAGCAGACCGATCCTATGAAGTGTTCGCCTTACTATTGTTGGACAACCAACATAGAGTCATTCAATTTGTAGAATTATTCCGCGGCACTATAAATGCGGCTTCGGTTTATCCACGTGAAGTGGTAAGCCTTGTGCTTGAAAAAGGTGCTGCGGCAGTAATAGTCTGTCACAACCATCCCTCTGGCATTGCAGAGCCCAGTCAAGCTGATCGGCGAATAACTGAGCGAATAAAAAATGCATTAGAAACTATAGATGTTTCTTTGCTAGATCATATGGTTGTGGGTGATAAAGAGATAGTGTCCTTCGCCGAGCGAGGATGGTTAATATAAACAATACTTGATCTTGTGTAGCCAATCGTGTATAAAATGCGCCCTCTTTGTGCCTCGGGCGACGGCCATACGAGGCACATTAATGCTCGAGCGTTAAAAATTTGTTTTGGAGAAGATTGACATGTCAAGAGTATGCCAAGTAACTGGCAAAAAGCCTATGGTTGGTAACAACCGTTCGCATGCTAAAAACGCGACTCGTCGTCGTTTTTTACCTAACCTACAAAACCACCGTTTTTGGTTAGAAGAAGAAAAGCGTTTCGTACAATTACGTGTATCTACTAAAGGTATCCGTATTATCGACAAGAAAGGTATTGAAGTTGTTGTTGCTGAACTTCGTGCCCGTGGCGAGAAGGTATAATAGAAAATGGCTAAATCTAAAGGTAATCGTGAGAAGATCAAATTAGTATCAACTGCTAAAACTGGTCACTTCTACACTACTGAAAAGAACAAGCGTAACATGCCTGAGAAAATGGAAATCAAGAAATTTGATCCAGTTATTCGTCAGCACGTTATCTACAAAGAAGCTAAAATCAAGTAATTGATTTTGACTCTTAAAAAAGCCCCTTTATTGGGGCTTTTTTTATGCTTGAAAAAAGTAAGCTATACTTGGATATCATTCATGGTAACTTTTTGGCTGTCATGAAGTTTTTACAGTCTTTATGCGTTTTTTATTTCACCGATAGTGAGAATAAATGCTTTAATAGTGAATTAAAATGCAATAGCATATGTGGGATGTGGTGGTTAACTCGACTTAATCATCGAAATTGAATGATTAAATGTTAAGAGAGGTGATTTTGTCCGTGAGAACTACAGAGCTGGTTGATGGATTTCGTCATTCTGCACCTTATGTTAATGCCCATCGTGGTAAAACATTTGTTGTAATGTTAGGCGGCGAGGCACTTGCGAATAATCATTTTCGCGGCATTTTAAATGATGTGGCTTTGTTGCATTCTCTTGGGATTAAAATCGTTCTTGTCTATGGTGCCAGGCCGCAGATTGATGCGGGCTTGAAAGCTGCTGGGATTGAGCCTGCATACCATAATGGTATTCGTATTACCGATGAAGACACATTAAAAGTCATTAAGCAGGTAGCTGGTGCAACCCAATTTGATATTACCGCGCGTTTATCTATGAGCCTTGGTAATACCCCCATGCAAAATGCACAAATTAACCTTGTCTGCGGTAACTTTGTTATCGCACAGCCTTTAGGGGTTGATGATGGTGTCGATTTTTGCTTAAGCGGTAAAGTCCGCCGTATTGATAGTCAGGGTTTACGGCGTCAGCTAGACAATAATTGTATTGTGTTAATGGGGCCGATAGGGGCATCTGTTACTGGTGAAAGCTTTAACCTTACCGCTGAAGAAGTGGCGACTCAGGTAGCGGTTAAATTAAAAGCTGATAAAATCATTGGTTTTAGTAAAACCAATGGCCTGTCGGATGAAAACGGTAATGCGATTGCTGAGCTGATGCCAAATCAAGCGCTAGAGCATTTAGCTATCATGGAGCAGAATGGCTCAGCTTGTACTGGCACAACAGCGTTCGTAAAAGCCAGTATTGATGCTTGTCGTAATGGGGTGCCGCGTTGTCATTTAGTCAGTTATTTGGATGATGGTGCACTACTACAAGAATTATTCTCTCGAGAAGGTATTGGTACTCAGATTGTTACCGAAAGCGCTGAGCGATTACGCCGTGCGACTATCAGTGATATCGGTGGAGTATTAAACCTTATTCGCCCATTAG
Source organism: Shewanella holmiensis (assembly GCF_025370255.1). Classification (GTDB taxonomy): domain Bacteria; phylum Pseudomonadota; class Gammaproteobacteria; order Enterobacterales; family Shewanellaceae; genus Shewanella; species Shewanella holmiensis. The sequence goes on along the minus strand of NZ_JAMTCD010000005.1, from coordinate 120,502 downwards.
AAGAACAAGGTATTCTGGTAAGACGTTCTCGTGAGCAATTAGAGATGGAAATTGAACAGTTTATGCTGATCGAACGTGACAACCTAGTGATTGGTTGCGCTGCGTTATACCCATTTGAAGAGGATAACGCCGGTGAATTTGCCTGTTTAGTGGTTCATCCTGATTACCGTGATGCTGACCGCGGTAGCGTGTTATTAAATAACATCATTGGCCAGGCAAGAGTACGCGGCTACTCACGCTTGTTTGCCCTCACTACGCGCAGTATTCACTGGTTTTTAGAGCACGGCTTTAATATTGTCGAAGTGGAAGCATTACCGAATAAGAAAAAGCAGTTATATAACTATCAGCGCCGTTCAAAAATTCTCGCGCTTGATTTGTAGTGTTTTGATTGTAAGAAAATGTCGGCCAGTCCGGCATTTTTTATGCCTGTAATTCACCTTTTGCAGCGTGTGATTAAAGAAAGAGTCACTATTTCATCTCAGTCTAGATAATACGATGATCTTCATGTGAAACTCATGCTTGAGGTCAATCGCGTACTGTCATTTTAAAACCTAGTGCTTGGCTTATATTATGTGGTTTGATAGCCTTTATTAGCCTAGTTAAGGTTTACCCATTAGAATCAACGGAATGTTCAGCATGCATACTATTGCCTTAAGCGCCATCGATACCTCAGCACTTTATAGTTTAATCGGCCTACTTGTTGGTTTAGTGGTCATTGCGGGCATCATATTGATGAAGCCGATGCCAAACACTGCAAAATATGCCGCAATGGGGATATTGCTGGCGGTATTCAGTATATTTAGCGTGGCATTATATCAATCTTATACAAGCCAACTGATATGGGATGATAAAAGCGTTTCTTTAAACGTGCCACTTTATGCCCAAACCTTAGATGCTGAAGATATTGATTGGCAAGGAGCCTATATCGCAGACTTAACGACCCAAACAGATCTGAAGCCTAAATGGCGCACCAATGGATTAGGTTTACCGGGTTACAGTTTAGGGTGGTTTACATTACAGAATAAGCGTAGGGCGTTATTGTCAGTCGTTGGGGCTAAAGACGGCTCGCAGTGGGTAATGATCATACCCACGCACAAAAATTACTTGATGATGATCAGTGTGGAGCAACCAGAGCGCGCATTGGCTTTACTGCACTCAAAAAATCACTCATAAAACTCACTCATAAAACTCGGTTATCCGTTGCTCACTTGGCGACGTTTTTGGCGCTGAGTTAGCATATCGCCGACGAAGACGAGCAGTGCCAGCCAGATAAATCCGAAGGTAATGCCTTTTTCCATATCAAAGGGCTCATTAAACAGCTTTACCGCCAAAATAAACATAATACTTGGGCCTATGTATTGGAAGAAGCCCAAAATTGAAAAGGGAATTCGTACCGCTGCGCCAGCAAAACACAATAATGGAATGGTCGTGACAATACCGGCAGCGATAAGGGTTAAATTCAAATTGAGGCTATTTACTAACATGCTGGTTGCGGATGAGTCTAATGTCAGCAGTAAATATCCTAACGCGACAGGTAAGAGCAAGGCGGTTTCAATCAGTAATCCTGTTTTAGCATCCACATTGACCTTTTTACGTAATAAGCCATAAAAGCCAAAACTGGCTGCGAGGGCTAATGATACTAGTGGGATTGAGCCGAATGAGATCAGCTGCAACAAGACCCCTATAAAAGCCAAACTGACAGCTACCCATTGCATTTTTCGTAATCTTTCACCCAGAAATATCATCCCCAGAAGCACATTAAACAAGGGGTTGATAAAGTATCCTAAACTGGCGTCCAGCATATGATCGTTATTAATCGCCCAAATAAAGATCAGCCAATTAGCCGCGATTAATACCGATGTAACAATTAACACGCCTACCTGTTTGGGGTGTTTCAGTACTAGACGTAAGCGCCCAAATCCGCCAATAAATTGCATTAAAACAATCATAAAGATAAATGACCAAATAACGCGATGCATTAAAATTTCGAGCGGCGAAACTTGGGTGAGCAGTTTGAAATAAAGTGGTGCAATACCCCAAATAACATAGGCGCACACAGCAAGGAGAACGCCTTTACGGTATTCTAAATCAGGCATAAAGGATCACAGGAGTTGTCAGGCAAATGGACTGAGGATTGTAGGCCTCATCGATGAACGACTCAAGTAAACTTAGGTAACTTGTTTCATTATCCGTGTAAACAATTGTGCTGATATCATCCCACCATGTATGTGCCAGTGCCAAATGCGATATGAGTGCCTTCCTCATTGTGTAATTCCATACGGCAAACTGAGACGCGATTTCCTGAACGTATAACACTTCCTGTGCCAGTAAAGATTTTTCCTCTCCCTGGGCGAAGATAATCAATACGCATATCGATAGTGCCTAAGGTTGTTAATCGCTGCTGAAGCTCTTCAATATTCCAATCTTCTCGACTGGCGACCAATCCGGCAAAAACCGTTAAGCCGCCTACAACATCCAATATGGTTGCAGCGACACCGCCATGAAGAATATTTTGGTGTATATTACCAATCAGCTCTGGCTTCATATTGACGACAACTTCAACTCCATCAATGTCATAGCGTGTTATCGATAATCCTAATAGATTATGAAAAGGCACATGTTTATCAAAAACCTCTGCAACTTGCGCTAAAACTTGAGCTTGAATAGATGATGTCATGTTCTTCCTTGGTATATCTGACAAACGTAGAGTATTTAATCTAGCGCTAATTTACAGATGATTCAATCACTAATACTGAATACGGTTTATGCCAAGACATATGGCTTGCACTGCTTTAGAATAGCCTGCGATTTTGCCCCTTATTACCATGGATATATAGTTTTACGCTAATGACATCACAACCGCTTGAGTCCACCCAGAATGATTTATTAGCTGCGCAACTGCAGCAAGTTTTTGGCTATCGCGATTTTCGCGATGGGCAGCGCGAGGTGATTGAACAAGCCCTATCGGGTAATGACACCTTAGTGATTATGCCTACAGGTGGCGGTAAAAGCATGTGTTATCAGTTGCCTGCGCTCGTCTTGCCTGGAGTGACCATCGTAGTGTCGCCGCTGATTTCACTGATGAAAGATCAAGTGGACAGTTTAAGACAAAGTGGTGTGAGTGCAGCGTATTTAAATTCATCGTTACCGCGTGAGCAAAGTGCTGCGATTTTACGTCAGTTGCATCAAGGTGAAATAAAGCTGCTGTACGTATCACCCGAGCGGTTATTAAGACCCGATTTCATTGAGCGGATGCATGAGCTGACGATTTCATTATTTGCCGTCGATGAAGCCCATTGTATTAGTCAGTGGGGACATGATTTTCGACCCGAGTATGCTGCCTTAGGCGCACTTAAACAGCATTTTCCTCACATTCCATTAATGGCATTAACGGCAACGGCTGATCAAGCGACTCGGCTCAGTATTTGTGAGCGTCTTCATATTCAACCATATGTGCTGCTGGCTAGTTTCGATCGACCTAATATTCGTTATACCGTGGCTGAAAAATTAAATGCAGCCAATCAACTGCGTCAATATTTACAATCTCAAAATGGGGCCAGTGGGATTATCTATTGCAGTAGTCGGCGTCGTGTCGATGAGGTAGCTGAACGTCTTCGCCTACAAGGCTTTAACGCACAGGGTTATCATGCGGGAATGAGCCAGGAAGACCGAGTTGATATCCAGGATAAGTTTTTAAAAGATCAAGTTGATATTGTCGTCGCCACAGTTGCCTTTGGTATGGGGATAAACAAGTCGAATGTGCGTTTTGTCGTGCATTATGACATTCCTAAAAGTATCGAGTCATACTACCAAGAAACGGGCCGAGCGGGTCGAGATGGCCTAGATGCCGAAGCATACATGTTGTTTGACCCTGCCGATATTGGCCGGGTTCGCCATTTAATAGAACAATCTGAGCCAGGTCCACAGCAACAAGTAGAGTTTCATAAGCTGCATACCATGGCAGCTTTTGCGGAAGCACAAACCTGTCGACGCCAAGTGTTACTGCATTATTTTGACGAAAGCGCATCTGAACCCTGTGGTAACTGTGATATTTGCTTAGACCCACCTAAACGGTATAACGGCACCGAAGACGCGCAAAAAGTATTATCTTGCGTATTTCGCCTACAGCAGCGTTTTGGCATGCACCATGTGATTGATGTGCTTCGTGGCTCTAAGGCGGCTAATGTGATCGACAGAGGGCACGATAAACTGACCACATGGGGCATAGGTGCGGATAAATCAGCAGAGCACTGGTTAAGCGTGTTGAGGCAGTTGATTCATTTAGGCTTGGCGAGCCAAGATATTACCCGAGGTTCAAGTATTCGATTAAATCCTGCCGCAAGACCTATTTTAAAAGCTGAAATGGCCTTGATGTTGGCGGAGCCGCGTATTCAATTATTGGACGTTAAGCGTAAAACGAACACTCGTACGGTTCAGCAATATGATCGTAAATTGTTTGCGCGTTTAAAACTGTTGCGCCGTGAGCTGGCCGAACAACACGACATTCCCCCTTATCTGGTATTTAATGATGCCACCTTGGCGGAAATGTCAGCGATGCTGCCTACCAGTCCCGGTGAGATGTTGGCAGTGAATGGTGTCGGTCAAATTAAGTTAGATCGTTTTGGTGGTGAGTTCTTAGATGAAATAGGTGATTATTTAGCTAACGGATAAAAGCGAGGCATCATCATTACTGCGTTTATTTGACACCTTGTTGCTGCTTTTGAAGTTTACCTAATTTATTGAGTTCTGCTCGTTTTAATAAGCTTTCTAGAGTATCTAACTGCTGTAAACTCGCGCTGCCAAAATTCAGTTTGACAGACAAGTAAGGCTGAATAATTGGCGTGAGTTGGCTAATCACTTTCTGTGCCCCTTCTTCAGAAGCAAAAGGTAATAAAATCGCCATTCGATCATCTTCTATACGTAAAATCTTGTCCTGTTCACGTAGTGTGTGTTGTATTTTTTGCTGAACTATTGCGATATCCACAGCACGCATTTGTCTTGTATCCAATAGCAATAATGTTAGAGGATAATGACTTTGTTTCGCTTTACTTAAAATTGCATCAACCTGCTGTAATGGGTCATTAACGCTTTCCGACGGTGTATTGGATTTAGGCTTTCGATAAATAAAAGCGACAAATGATGCCAGTAAAATGAAAATACCTAAGCTAAGCAGTGCTACATTTTGCGCTTGAAACATTAATGAAGAGGCATTTATTTCATTAGAAAGGTTTTCAATCGGCTCTCTGCTGGCTTTTATTTGTGCTATTCGCGAGTTGGATAATTGCTCATTCGCTTTTTGGCCGGCGTTGAACTTCAGTTTCTGTTGCTTTAACGCCAGTTCGAATTGGCCTTGTTGCTCATAATAATCACTCAGTATTTGATGAAACTCGATGAGGTCAAAATATTGTGCGCTATTTTCGGCTTGTTTAATGATTTCGGTCATTAGACTTAAAGCTTCCGAATCTTTATGTTGAGCAAAATATATTTGCGACAATGTTCGTTTGGCGCGCATTGCTTTTAAATCATCAAACGTGTCGATAAAGTGCCGCAAGCTTTTATTTATCGCCATTTCAGCTGCATCTAAATTACCTAAATGTAATTCTATATAAGCCGTTTGAGCGTTAAAGCTAGCTTGGTTATGTTGATTCTCCGCTTCAGGGCTAATTTGCTTAGATTGGTTTAAGTATTGTTCTGCGGTGGCTAAATCGCCCAATGAGAGTGATATTCTGGCCAGATAAAATGCTGTTACAATAGCTATTGCGCCATTTGTTTGCGGATCGTTTAGGATTTCCTTAGCGTATTCCAGTGCGGTTTCTTCATCACCTGATGAATAAAGTAAGTTGCTCATAATCATTTTTAAATAAGGTGCAGGCACCATATACCAAAAAGGCAGTTGTTGTTTTGCAATTGGGTACAACTCTTTGGCAACTTTTATACTTTCTGATGCTTGGGTAAAGTTGCCATTTATATTTTCTTGCAAAGAGCGAGTGACTATACCTAATAGCAATGCTTGAGGTTGATTATATTGCTTGGCTAGCTTGATGGCTTCTTCGTTGATTAAGGTTGATAAAGCGTATTTGCCTAAAAAATCATAAGCACTGGCCTCACAGACTAAAAAGTATGGTTTAGCCTGATCCATACGCATAATCTTAGTATTATCAGCACCTTGTTTAGCTATTTCAACGGCATGTTCATTTTGACCAGAATCGATAAAATTAAAACAGCTGACTAATTGTAATTTTAAATACAAGGTATCTGAAAATGAATTGTGTTGATGACTGACTTCAAGCTGCTCAATCAAGGTTTTAGCGCGATTGGGATATTGAGGCGATAACCAAGCGATGTAATCAAGTTTTTGGTTAGTCGTTTTGGCTTCAAAATCTTGCTGTGACATCTCAGAGGTTGCAGATATCGCTGGTGCTATGTTTGTTGTCAGTAATATGGCGGTAAAAAATATCGTCATCAAGGGCGACATTAGGCGATAAATACGTGAAGGTACTGACAGCAAAAGCATGGTCACCTAAATAGGTTTGGGAGTAAACGGATCAATAGTGTTGAGTATACCTATTTTGATGCAAATTATGCAGAAAATAATCAATCTACTAGCGTTAGGGTGCCGATTATTGCTATCAAAAACATATTCATTCAATCATTATTCATTAGAATTGGTCATTCATATTATTCAACTTGATAAAAAGGGGGTTGACACTGAAGCGTTGGCGAGGTAATTATTAACCCAAGAGAAATTCAATCACAGAATAGATATTTAAAAATAATGAATAGAATTTATGCACTACTAGGCCTCCTTCTCCTCATTCGCAAATATTGCGCGGAGCCTTTTGTGTTACATGTGAATTAAGAATCTCACCCATCACAAACCCCGCGCATTATGTCGCGGGGTTTTTTGTTTATACACATTTGAAAATTTAGCTATTGCTGGTTTGAATAAAAAAGCAAAGGCAAAAGTGGAGTAAAATCGATGTCAGATAGAGTAATAATTTTTGATACTACGCTACGAGATGGTGAACAGGCATTAGCGGCCAGTTTGACAGTGAAAGAAAAACTTCAAATCGCCTTAGCATTAGAACGTCTTGGTGTTGATGTCATGGAAGTGGGTTTTCCTGTGTCTTCACCGGGTGATTTCAAATCCGTGCAAACTATCGCTCAAACGATAAAAAATAGCCGTGTATGTGCTTTGGCTCGAGCGTTAGAAAAAGACATTGATGCCGCAGCCCAAGCGTTATCGGTAGCAGACCAATTCCGTATTCATACCTTTATTTCTACTTCAACGATTCATGTTGAGAGTAAATTAAAACGCAGCTTTGATGATGTATTAGCGATGGCCGTGCATGCGGTTAAATATGCTCGTCGTTTTACTGATGATGTTGAATTTTCTTGTGAAGATGCTGGACGCACACCAATTGATAACTTATGCCGTATGGTAGAGGCTGCGATTACCGCTGGTGCTCGAACCATCAATATTCCTGATACCGTCGGGTATACCATTCCAAGTGAGTTTGGTGGGATTATTCAAACCTTGTTTAACCGTGTACCAAATATCGATCAAGCGGTGATCTCAGTTCACTGTCATGATGATTTAGGCTTATCTGTTGCTAACTCAATTACCGCCGTTGAAATGGGTGCCCGTCAAGTGGAATGTACCATCAATGGTATTGGCGAGCGTGCCGGTAACTGTTCACTTGAAGAAATCGCGATGATCTTATCAACCCGTAAAGGCTTGTTGGATTTAGATTGTGGTATTAACGCCAAAGAAATTCACCGCACTTCAAGTTTAGTCAGTCAGTTATGTAATATGCCCATTCAAGCTAATAAAGCGATTGTGGGTACCAATGCATTTTCTCATTCATCGGGTATTCACCAAGATGGTATGTTAAAAGCGAAGAATACCTATGAAATTATGACGCCAGAGAGTATTGGCTTGAACCGTAATAATTTAAATATGACCTCGCGTTCAGGTCGTCATGTGATCAAACATCGCATGGAAGAAATGGGTTATTTGGTCACTGATTACGACATGGATAGCTTATACGATCAATTCTTAAAATTAGCTGATAAAAAAGGCCAAGTGTTTGATTATGATTTAGAAGCATTAGTTTTCATGGAGTCACAAGCACAGGACGATGATAACTATGAATTGCAGCACATGATGGTGCATTCAGACTCTACGGAAGGGGTTGCGACCGCCACAGTGCGTATTGTGGTTGATGGCGAACAAAGAACTGAGGCTGCAACGGGTAATGGACCTGTTGACGCGGCATATAATGCCATTGCCCGCGCAACTGGACGTGATATTAACATTACCAGTTATAAATTAGGTGCTAAAGGCGAAGGTCAAAATGCATTAGGCCAAGTGGATATTACCGCTAAATATAATGGCCAGAATTTCCATGGTGTTGGTTTGGCAACCGATGTGGTTGAGTCATCAGCACAAGCCTTAATCCACGTAATGAACTTAACGTATCGTGCAGATAAAGTGGCTGATTTTAAACAACAGATTCATAAAAATAGGGAGTTAGGTGGCGTATGAGTTATCAAATAGCAGTATTGTCGGGTGATGGTATCGGTCCAGAAGTGATGGCTGAAGCACGTAAGGTGCTAGCTGAAGTGGAAACGCGCTTCAAACTGGATATCAACTACACCGAATATGACGTAGGCGGCATTGCAATTGATAATCATGGTTGCCCATTACCAGATGCCACCCTAAAGGGGTGTGAAGCCGCAGATGCGATTTTATTCGGCAGTGTGGGTGGTCCTAAATGGGAGCATTTACCGCCTAACGATCAACCCGAGCGTGGTGCGTTATTACCACTTCGTGGTCACTTTGAACTGTTTTGTAATTTACGACCAGCTAAATTACATGATGGTTTAGAGCATATGTCTCCGTTACGCAGTGATATTTCTGCCCGTGGTTTCGATGTTTTGTGTGTGCGCGAGTTAACCGGTGGCATTTACTTTGGTAAGCCAAAGGGTCGTCAGGGTGAAGGCGATGATGAAGAAGCCTTCGACACCATGCGTTATAGCCGTCGAGAGATAACCCGAATTGCCCGAATTGCTTTTGAAGCTGCGCGCGGTCGTAAAAACAAGGTCACTTCAGTCGATAAAGCTAACGTGTTGGCTTGTTCGGTTTTATGGCGTCAAGTGGTAGAAGAAGTGGCTAAAGACTTCCCTGATGTCACCTTAGAGCACATCTATATCGATAACGCGACCATGCAATTGCTACGTCGCCCAGATGAGTTTGATGTCATGCTTTGTTCAAACTTATTTGGTGATATTTTATCCGATGAAATTGCCATGCTAACAGGCTCAATGGGCTTGTTGTCTTCAGCAAGCATGAATAGCACCGGGTTTGGTCTATTTGAGCCTGCGGGTGGCAGTGCGCCTGATATTGCCGGAAAAGGCATTGCCAACCCTGTTGCACAAATTTTGTCAGCAGCCTTAATGCTACGTCATAGCTTAAAGCAAGAAGAGGCTGCAAGCGCGATAGAACGTGCGGTCACCCAGGCTTTATCAGCGGGCTATTTAACCGGCGAGCTATTAAGTGCAGACAAACGCAGCCAAGCAAAATCGACCAAACAAATGGGTGATTTTATCGCTAATGCCATTAAGGAAGGTGTCTAATGACGCAAACTAGCGCAAAAACATTATACGAAAAAGTATGGGACGCACACATTGTTGCGACTCCAGAGGCAGAAGCTCCCATTATTTATGTGGATCGTCACTTGGTGCATGAAGTGACTTCTCCTCAAGCATTTAGTGGCTTAAAAGTAGCTGGGCGTAAATTACGCGCGCCTGAAAAAACGTTTGCCACCATGGATCACAATACCTCTACTAAGAGTGCCAGCCTCGATGCCCTAAGCCCAATGGCGCGCACTCAGGTTGAAACCTTAGCGCAAAACTGTAAAGAATTTGGTGTGCGTTTATATGACATTCACCATCCAAACCAAGGTATTGTGCATGTTATGGGGCCTGAGTTAGGGATAACCTTACCGGGTACTGTAATCGTTTGCGGAGACTCGCATACTGCCACGCACGGTGCGTTCGGCGCCTTAGCATTTGGGATAGGCACCTCTGAAGTTGAACATGTACTGGCGACACAAACCTTACGTCAATTAAAAGCCAAAACCATGAAAGTGGAAGTACGTGGGCAGGTGACCGATGGCGTTACGGCTAAAGATATCGTGTTGGCGATTATTGGTAAGTTAGGCATGGACGGCGGCACAGGCTATGTCGTTGAGTTTTGTGGCGAAGCCATTGAAGCATTATCAATGGAAGGGCGCATGACACTCTGTAACATGGCTATCGAAATGGGCGCTAAAGCCGGCATGGTTGCACCAGATGAAACCACATTTAGCTATTTGAAAGGGCGTGAATTTGCACCTAAAGGCACGACATGGGATCAAGCTGTGGCTGCGTGGTCTGGATTAAAAACTGATGCAGATGCTAAGTTTGATGCTCAAGTGGTGCTTGAAGCAAAAGACATAGCGCCACAATTAACCTGGGGAACTAACCCTGGTCAAGTCGTCGCTATCGATGGTGTTGTGCCAAACCCAGATGATGAAACTAACAGTACAGAGCGTAACAGCATCATTAAAGCGCTGGAGTACATCGGCTTAACTGCGGGCACCAAAATGACCGATGTTACCATCAATAAGGTGTTTATTGGTTCATGCACCAATTCACGTATTGAAGATTTACGCTCAGCCGCAGCGCATGCTAAAAACCGCAAAGTGGCTGCAGGAGTTACCGCAATTGTGGTACCGGGTTCTGGTCAGGTTAAGTTGCAAGCTGAAGCTGAAGGCTTAGATAAAATCTTCCTTGAGGCTGGTTTTGAATGGCGTTTACCAGGTTGTTCAATGTGTTTAGCTATGAACGATGACCGTTTAGAAGCGGGTGATCGCTGCGCATCAACCAGTAACCGTAACTTTGAGGGTCGACAAGGCCGTGGTAGCCGTACGCATCTAGTGAGCCCTGCAATGGCAGCTGCGGCAGCGATAGCAGGCCACTTTGTTGATATTCGCAAACCATACTAAACCGAAAAAGGAAATAAACATGCAAGCATTTACTGCCCATACCGGTTTAGCCGTGACCATAGATAGTGCCAATATTGATACCGATCAGATCATTCCAAAACAGTTCTTGTCCAAAGTGACACGTGACGGTTTTGGTGTGCATTTGTTTCATGATTGGCGCTATTTAGATGATGCAGGTGATCAACCTAATCCTGAGTTTGTATTAAATCAGCCGCGTTATAAAGGTGCATCTATTTTATTGGCTCAAGAAAACTTTGGTTGCGGATCAAGTCGTGAACATGCTCCGTGGGCATTAGCCGATTTTGGCTTACGGGTCATTATTGCCCCTACCTTCGCAGATATTTTTTATGGTAATGCTATTAATAATGGCCTATTACCAGTGAAGTTAGCTGCTGAGCAAGTGCAACAATTAATGGATGAAGTGGCGGCTAAAGAAGGCGCGGAAATTACCGTTGATTTGCAAGCTTTAAAAGTTACCTCACCTTCAGGCGCGGTGTTCAGTTTTAACCTTGTTGAGTCAGCACGCCATAAGTTACTTAATGGACTTGATGCGATAGGCTTGACCTTGTCGTTTGAGCAAAGCATTACGGATTACGAAGCGAAAATTCCCGCTTGGTACGTTTAAGTTGCCGTTTAGTCGATTAAACTTTAAAAACCTTCTGTACTAGAAGGTTTTTTATTTTTAGTTCCGTTTTAAAGGCTGTAACCTTTGGCTTTGGCTTTGGCTTTGGTGGCGTGGGGATTAGCCGTCAATTCAAATGCTTTTTTATAAAAAATAACTTTAAACCAGCTAGAAGCCCATAGTGTCTCAATTTAATGCATCTTGTTGGATGGGGGAGACATCATCCTCAATCATGCACAACAATTTACAGCGCGTGAGGTGTTTGTCACTTATCCTTAATGGGGTGAGCATGACACATTTGCAGTCTATGAGATTTATCAATAAGGTGCTTGATATAGGTTATTTTCCTGTCATTTAAATGAAACTAATGCCGCTTAATTGTAAGAGAATCATGCTATTTTTTTATGCTTTATAGCGCATGTGAATAATCAGAATTGGAGTAACAATAGGCTAACTGATGGATAAAAAAGATTTAAAATTATTAGATATTTTGCAAAAACAAGGCCGTATTTCCATTGCTGATCTCGCAGACAAAATGAACATGTCTGATACACCCTGTTTACGCAGGGTTAAAAAGCTTGAGCAGGATAAGGTGATAACTGGGTATCAAGCACAGTTAGATCCGCAAAAGCTGGATCTGAATGTGAGTGCTTTTTTGTATATTCGCCTCAACGATTGCTCAAGCAGTTTTACCGACATATTTGAGCAAGAGATGATCAAACTAGAGCATATTATGGAGTGTGTGGTGGTGTCTGGTGAGTATGATTATATGCTAAAAATCGTTGCTACTGACTTACTCAGTTTAGAGCGTTTGGTGAAACAGAATATCAGTAATTTAGATAATGTCGCGCAAGTGAGCTCTACGGTGGTATTAAAACCCGTATTTAGCCGTACGACGTTACCATTAGAATAACCTTCTACAATATTCAAAGATGCGGCTAAAAAATATCAGCAATCATTTTCTGATGGCTGAGCCGTATTGTTTTCACGCACAAAAAAGCCGCCATGTTATTTAAGATATCAGGCGGCTTTTTGTACTGGGTGAGCGTTGACGTTAAGCGCCAGCTTCCATGGATGCAATGAATTTATTCGATTCAGCAATCGACTTATTCATTTCTTTTATTAAGCTGGATATGTCGGTTTGTAAGTTGCTAAATTCCCCTTTAATGGCACCAATAGCCTGCGCATTAAGGTTATGTTTTAGGTACAACATATTGTCTTTCATCGCGGTTAAAATCGGCGGCATTTTGGCTTCAGCGCGACGCATGCTTTTAACTAAAGACTGGTAAGAGCGTTGAGTTTCTTTTAACTTTGTTGTGCTATTACGACGTAAACTGGCTTTGCTAATTTCATCGATTTCAGACTGCCATTCTTCAAATAAGGCTTCAGCCACATCTTCTACTTTGTTAATGCGATTGCTGACATCATCAGCTGCTGATTGCGCTGACTCGTATTCATCTTTAGCTTTGTTGAAGGCCTTCTCTAAATCGCCACCATCAAATGCCAGTAATGCCTGCATTTCTTCTAATGCTGAGCTAAATTGTTGCTGGGCTTCTTCCTGTGACTCTTTAGCGTCTTGAACTCGGTCAACCATGATGTCGCGTTTGTGATAACCCACTTTTTCCATTGCACCATAATAGGCACTTTGGCATCCGCTTAACGATAACGTGCTGATAGCAAGAGTGGCAGCAAGGCCAATTTTAATAAAATTAAATGTATTCATTTTGTGAGTCTCATTTAAGTGTTAAGCGGGAGATTTAAATTTTGCCGCGTCGATAATGCTCCATAGGTGAAAAATAGCACCAATGATGGGAGGGATAATTAACACCCAAAAGAAATAGCACACGCCAACAATACAAAAGAAAGCGATAGCGGCCAAAATACGACCTTGTAATAATTGCCCAAGACCTGGGAAAAATAAGCTAGCGACAGCGGCTAATACGTTGCCAGCCGATCCTTGTTGCGACATAAATTCGTTCCTTTGGTTTATATTTGATTTGTTATAACATTGTACGAAGTTGAAATGTGATTACAATGAATATCTTACCTATCGTTTGTGAATAAGGATTTTTATGGCCAGTCGTAGCATTATGCCATCCCTCAAAGGTTTTTTTGTTGGGACTTGGAAGTTCTTATTACATTTAAAGCAACGGCTTAACGAAGACCAAATCAATATACGTGCTGGGCACTTAACCTATGTCACCTTATTATCATTAGTCCCTATGGTTGCCGTGACCATGTCTATGTTGTCTGCTTTTCCTGTGTTTAAAGGGATTAGAGGGCACATTGAAAGCTTCATTTATGAAAACTTTCTACCCGCAGCTGGGGACACAGTGCAGGTGTATATCAATGAGTTTGTCAGTAATGCTTCAAAGGGTACGTTTGTTGGTATTGTGGCTTTGGTATTTGTGGCGATTATGCTGATTTCCGCTATTGATAAAGCGCTAAATAGTATCTGGCGTGTGACTGAAAAGCGCTCTTATGTGGTGTCGTTTTCGATGTACTGGATGGTGCTAACCTTAGGTCCTGTACTTATAGGCGCAAGTATTTTGGCGTCGTCTTATGTGTTGTCGTTACAACTACTAACAGATACTGAGCTATCAGGCATATTACCCTGGATAATGTCGCGTTTGCCTATGATGTTTTCGGTAGCGTCAATTTTGTTGTTATATATGATTGTACCGAATAAAAAAGTGCGCTTTTGGCATGCGCTATTAGGTGCAATCGTAGCGGCTTTGTTATTTGAAGCGGGTAAAAGAGGTTTTGCTTTTTATGTCACCCAGTTCCCTAGTTATGAAGCGATTTACGGTGCCTTAGCTGTCATTCCCATTTTATTTGTATGGGTATATTTATCTTGGGTGATTGTACTTTTAGGTGCGGTCATCACGGCTTCGTTACCAGAATATTTAGATCAACATGTTGCCGAACTATTGCATAAAATTAGAATGGAAGCTGGACATGATACGCCGCAAAAACCACCTTTAGGAACCATAGTGACACAAGCGGATCATGAAGCCCCACAGCAAGCGCCGACAGCTGAGGCTGTCGTCTCTGCTGAGCCAGTAAAAGATCAAGTTAAGCCTATTGAGTCGCTATCTTGAGTTTAATGTTTATCCGTCATGTTATGGTAGAGGTTGCTAATGGCATTGCGTTGTCAGTGTCGCAATACGGGCGAGTAGGGGCCAAACCTGTGTTGTATTTACATGGCGGGCCAGGTGCAGGTTGCCATGCCAGTGATGTGACATTATTTGAACATCTCGACTTACATATTTTTTTTATTGACCAAAGAGGCTGTGGCCGCTCACTGGGTGCTGATCTTGCCGATAATACCTTGCCAGAATTAGTCGAAGATATTGAACGCGTAAGACAATACTTTGCGATTGAACAATGGGCGATTGTCGGCGGCTCATATGGCGCCACTTTAGGATGGTTATACAGTGGGCTGTACCCTAACAGGGTTAGTGAACAGGTTTATTGGGGAATGTTCTTAGCCAATGAGGCTGCTTGTGATTGGTTGTATGGTCCTAAAGGTGCGGCGGTGTTTTTTCCTGACGATTACCATGACTTTCAACTCGCTGCAAAGACTGGTGCTATTTTATCTGAGCCTATGTCTACTGAAGATATATTACTTGGATACTCGCAGCGCTTTAACGCAGATAACCCACATCGGCAGCTAGCGGCATCATCCTGGAATCAATGGGAACAAAAGCTCGCTTCACCGAATCAAATTACCCTAGTGGATTCGTCTTCAGCATCGGTTACCTTGGCCGTAATTGAGCACCATCATGCCATACATCATTACTTTTCAGCCGCTGATTTATTTCAACAGATTAACGGTAAAATTATTGCTAAAACCCATTTGATTCAAGGTGAGTTAGATTGGGTGTGTCCAGCTCATCTACTGCATGATTTTTTACAGCAATCGCAACATCATCATCTTATGGTTGAGGAAGTTAAATCGGGATATCACAGTTTAAATGATGCTAAGATGTTAATCCGCGTAATGCAAAGTATAGCGAATATAAGTTAAGGAAAAAA
The DNA here is from genome assembly GCF_025370255.1 of Shewanella holmiensis. Lineage (GTDB taxonomy): Bacteria > Pseudomonadota > Gammaproteobacteria > Enterobacterales > Shewanellaceae > Shewanella > Shewanella holmiensis. The sequence continues at coordinate 104,791 of NZ_JAMTCD010000005.1, read as the reverse complement.
ATGAGAAAATTATTACTGTTAAGTGGTTTGTTAGTGCTTTCAGCTTGTAGTGCAACCGGAACAGAAACCAAGCCTGCGGTAGATAATGCCGTCCCTAGCACGGTCGATATGTCAGCTATGACCAATGAGCAAGCAGCCGAAACATTATATACTTCATTGATTAAAGCTAACTATTTGGTCACCAAAGTCGGGCCTTCTCGTGTGGCGGTGCAGTTGGGTGACCATCAATTTGTGTTGCAACCTAGCATGAATGCTGACGGAATTGACCGTATTTTAGCCAATCGTTTTTATGCGGTTCATCCTCAGTTACAGGGCAGTAAAGAATTGTTAGTGATGATTGGTCAACTCAATCAAAAGTTAAATTTTGCGAAGTTTTTCATTCGTGAAAATGGCGCCGTTATTCAGGTACAAAGCAGTGCGACTTTCGTGAATGTGATGAGCCTTGAAGAAATTCGTCGTTTCTTAATTTGGACCGATGAAGGCTTACGTCAGGTAGGCACTTCTATGCCTGAGGGTACAGAAAACCTGATTAAAGCGATACCGGTTATGCAACATCCTCAAGGGGTTTAGTGTCAAGATGATCGGCTTAATACAACGTGTTAAACAGGCAAAAGTGACCGTGGCGGATGAAACAACGGGTGAAATCAATCAAGGGCTATTGGTTTTACTCGGTGTAGAACGTGAAGATGACATCGAAAAAATGCAAAAGTTAGCCAATAAAATCATTAAATATCGTGTGTTTAGTGATAATGATGGCAAGATGAACCTCAATGTGTCGCAGGTAGGTGGCAAATTATTGGTGGTATCACAGTTCACTTTAGCCGCCGATACGGGGAGAGGATTGCGCCCAAGCTTTTCAGGTGCAGCCACACCTGAGCAAGCCAATACCTTGTATGAAGCCTTTGTGGCTTATTGTCGTGAACTTGGTGTCGAAACCCAAACCGGACGTTTTGGCGCGGATATGCAAGTGTCATTAATTAATGATGGCCCAGTAACATTTAATCTGCAGGTCTAACCATGAAAATGCATCAAGTGCTAATTGACCAACTTGTTGCGACCTGGCATCAAACCATTCCACTTAGTCAGTTTATGCAAGTTAATGTGGTATCGTTTGCCGTAAAAAACGATACCAATATTAATGCTTCAACCCCATCTTTGGATGCGGTATTCATCCCACATCAATTGATAACGACCGCACCACTATCACCCAATATTAACCTGCATAACACCATGTTTGCTGGGAGTATTTACACCCTAATGACATTAACGGGATGGGGAATGGTGTGGTTACAGCAAAAACTTGCGGCGGTTAACGGTGATATTGTGTTGGCTGATGCGCAAATAAAATATCATGCCCCAGTGCGTACTCAACCGACTGCAAAAGTCATCTGGCCCGATGTGGCATTGACGCCACTATTGCAGGGGCGGCGTGTTAAAGCCGAGTTGACAGTTGAGCTATGGTGCGATGAGCTGCTATGTGCCAGCTTCAAAGGCTTATACGTGTCGTTACCTGTGCAAGTTAAATAATCTCAGCCTGAGGTAAAGTGATTTTATATTCGATTTTATCGAATCTTTGTGTCGATTTATTCCACTATTATTCCATTTATTAGTAGGTAAACTGTGTTCATGCCATTAAATCCGCTATTAAATGTGGTTGGGCAATGCTGATAACGTTTTACCAAGCTAAGGAATAATTATGAAAAAAGTATTAATGTTGAAATCGAGTATTTTAGGCGAACATTCACAATCATCAGCATTGTTAGATGATCTGGCGATGTTATGGAAAGACAAAGGGGCACAGATCACGACGCGTGATTTAGCTGCTGACCCTATTCCCTTACTCGATGGCGAATTAGCCAATGGTTTACGCGGTGGAGATGGGCTAAATGATCGTCAAAAGGCTGCATTATCCCTATCAGATAAACTTGTTGCTGAGCTAAAAGAAAACGACACGATTGTGCTAGCTGCGCCTATGTACAACTTTATGATCCCAACTCAGCTAAAAGCCTGGATTGATTTTATTGCACGTGCAGGGGTAACTTTTACCTATACAGATAAAGGTCCAGAAGGGTTATTAAACGGTAAAAAAGCTGTCATTGTAACTTCTCGTGGCGGAATGCATAAAGATGCGGGTAGCGATCACTTAGTGCCTTATTTAACCACCGTATTGGCTTTTATTGGCATCAAAGATGTTGAAGTGATTTACGCTGAAGGCTTAAATATGGGGCCAGACTATGCAGCAACCGCGATGGCAAATGCTAAACAAGCTTTGGGTCAACTGGCATAGTCACTTGTTCTCATCTTGAGTTTACGTCCAAGTATTAACACTTATCAAAGCGCTTTTTTTAATAAGCTGTCTTGGGTTAGTTTACCTTTGATGGCGTTGGTGCACGAATGGCTTTTTTAACAAAATGACCCGTTTGATTTGGCACAACAATATATGATTTATGAGTAAAAATTTGTTCAATGTTTTATTGGGCGCAGCAGTCACCCCCTTTAATTAATTACTTTAGCTTATTAATGCCTACCTTTGACTATAATCGAAGGTAGGCGTTTTTTTGCGTAATTAATTACCTTAGTTTGCGGTAATTAATCCATATTAAACAGTTTGCTCCATATAACGGTGTTGCACGTACTTACAATAAGTCAGTCACTGGTGTTTATCAGCATAGATTACAATTTAAACAGTAATTATATGAATGTTATTGTTTTCATCTCTTAATTCTAGTCGAAGTTAAATATGTTCGGCAGTAGTAGGTGAGCTAGATGCAAAAAAGGCAAATGTTGTGGGCCGCAGGGTTCATATTAACTGCGGTATTTTTAGTCCCTTTATTGATGGTTATCTCACAACAAATCTCAAAAGGGAGTGGTGAAGCTCAGTACGGCATCAATGGTGAAAAACTCATGCCGCTTTCATTTGAATGGCAAGATGTGACGGCTAACTTACAGACATTTCCAGCTAATAGACCGCAGTTTACTTATTTATTTGCAGGTTTTTTATCCTGTTCAGAAATTTGCCCGATACGAATACAACAACTACATCAACTTGAAAGTACCATCTTAAAAGGTAGTGATTTCAACAACATAGATATCGCGTTTATGTTTATTACTATAGATCCTGAAAATGACACCCTTGCAATTCGCCAACAGGTTATTGATGAGCGCTCGCCAAGATTTAAAAGTGCTATGCTTGAGGAGTCTGAGCTTTTAAGTTTGTCACGGCATTTATCTGAGAATATTCAATCTTATTCACCTTCAAATAATCATGTCGGTAACCTATATTTAATCAATCCAAATGGCTTCGTGGCACGTATATATACAGCTAGACAACTTTCGACAGACAAGATGTTGGCCGAATTAAAACACTACATCGAATCGAGCAAAGGTAATAACAATGACTGATAAACAAGCGACTAATTTACTGTTAAAGAAAGATGCCTATATTTATCGACTCTTATTGCTGCAAGTGCCGTTATTAATTGTCAGCGGGTTCTTTGGGGCGCAGATGCTGACCTTTGCAACCGTATCCGCAGTTGCTCTGGCCTTACTAGTACAAGCTAGTTATAGCGTACTCAAAGGGACGCCCTTATTTGGTATTGTTGCCGCCGTGTTGATGATGACGGTATCGGCAATTTTAGTACAAAGCCAAATGGGCATGATTGAAATGCATTTTCATATCTTTGCGACTATGGGTATTTTTCTGATTTATCAACGTTGGCAACCTTTGTTGGCCTCGTTATTAACCGTTGCGGTACATCATGTATTGTTTACCTATATTCAGCTATCTGGTGGCAGCCTATTCGACACGCCAATTATGATTTTTGCGGGTGAGTGTTCATGGGGCATTATGCTAGTTCATGCCTTATTTGCTGCTGCAGAAACCTTAATTCTTATCCAAATGTCACTCTTTATGCGCGCAGACTCATCGGCAAACCTACGCATAGCCAACGCCATTCAACATATCTCGGCAAACAAAGATTTGTCGATAAGACTGGCTCCAGCTGACTCCCAGGCTGAAGGTGCATTCAATTTAATGTTAGAGGAATTAAGTCAGCTTTTTAGTGATTATCGGGATATTGCCACTAAGATGGGCAGTACCTCAGATCAACTCTTAACGCTAAGCGAGCATACACAAGAAGCGATGACACACCAGCAACATCAAGCGCAGTCGATATCGCAAACTGCCCAGAATGTGATTCAGTATTTTCAGCAGGTTACTGAAAATAGTCAGCAATCTGCGCTGCAAGCGCAATCGGCAGCCTCTTCTAGCATGCAAGATAGGCAAAGTGCTTTGTCGATCATGAAAGATATGCAGCTATTGGAAACCAACACCGCCGAAGTGACAACGTCATTAACTGATTTAACCAAAGATGTGTCTGCAATTACCACACTATTACAGGCTATTCGAAGTATCTCAGAGCAAACCAACTTACTGGCATTGAATGCCGCCATTGAGGCCGCAAGAGCGGGTGAAAGTGGTCGAGGTTTTGCTGTTGTGGCGGATGAAGTTCGTGCATTAGCGCAACGTACCAGCCAGTCAACGGATGAAATAGAAAAAGTACTTAGTCGCTTAAATCACAGTATGTTAAAAACGGTTGAGTCGATGGATGAAGGTAAGCAACGCACCACTAAAAATGTAGAGCACACCAACACCATTGCGTCAGGATTAGAGGAGCGCAATGGTCAAATTGAACTGGTGGCGAGTTTAAGCCGAAACGTTGCTGATGAAACCGAGCAACAAGGTACCCAATTGAACCATATCGGCAGTGAAATGAATGACAACATTAATACTGTCACTCTGTTGTCAGAGCAAATCACTAAACTGGCCATAGGCGTAAATGAAATGAAGCAGATAACCCAAGAGTATCAAACTAAAGCCGCTACTTATCAGGTGTAATATCGATTAAGTAGGCAGGTTAAGTCAGTTAAATGGGGGCAACAGTATTTTACATGGTTAATTACGCTGCTTATTGTCCAAGCTGACGTTGAATAATAACATGCGCCCGCTAAAAATTTAGCGGGCGCATTTTTATGGTATCAGTGGCAATTAATCACAGTTTAATAATACGTTTTGATATATTTGGTGGCGTATTTTCGCAGTTTTTTCTCTGGTGCGGTTTCTGCAATGTTGACGATTACAGGTTTAAACTTTTCATTAGCCGATGATGCTAACGCTTTGGCTATCCATGCATAAGTATCTATCGATAATTTGTCATGTTTGAGTAAATCTAAACTGGTGAGTTGGTTGGCTAATTTTTCTAGTAGAAATTCGTCATAAACACGTTTATCAGCAATGTGTTTGGCTGCCATTCGTTTGAGCTCTAAATCACTGCTTGCTAATGCATTAGCGAGTACGTTTAACTGTTGCGGTTGTTTGGCATCATATTGGCTTTTGTCATTGAGAATTGGGTTCCAAATGGCAAATTTGTCAAGATTGTCCAGTCCTTCTTGGGCGTATTTACGCAGTTTTTTATGGTAATCCCCATTTACAATGGCTTGCAGGCTAGCGCGATATTTTTCATTGCCAGAATAGCCTAATCCTTTGGCTAACCATGAAGAGTATTCTATAGGATGTTTTTGGGTTGCAAGGGGTAAACTGGCGTTGAGTTTGGCTTCAACAATATCAAATAAACTGGGGTCATTGAGACCGGATAGAACCAGAGATTCAACCGCTGACTGTTGTTTAAATTGATTATCACCTTGAAAAATTTGTTGATAATCTTCCAGAGTATAATCGTTGGCAAACGCAAAGGGGGCCAGTAGGCAGCTTGAAATTAACAGGCTTAATGCAATTTTCTTCATTTCATATCCTTATGGGGTGGTTAGCTAGCGAATTAATACCAGCGTTTAAAAATTAATGAGGTATTAATGCCGCCAAATGCGAAGTTATTACTCATTACATAATCTGTTTCCAGCGTTCTGATGTCACCACAAATATAATCTAATGGGGCGCATTCAGGGTCTAATTCGGTGAGATTCAACGTCGGCGCAAACCAATTTTCATTCATCATTTGAATACTGGTCCAAGCCTCTAATGCACCACAGGCTCCGAGTGTATGGCCGGTGTAACTTTTTAGTGATGAAATTGGCATCTTGCTGCCAAAAACGGCATGGGTTGCGGTGGTTTCAGCAATGTCCCCCCTGTCTGTTGCGGTGCCGTGTGCATTCACATAGCCAATGTCATCGGCATGCAGTTGAGCATCTTTTAGGGCTAAGCGAATAGCAATTTCCATTGTTTGTGCATTGGGTTGGGTAACATGTAAACCATCCGAATTTGTGCCAAACCCGACCAACTCGGCATAGATTTTAGCGCCACGTGCTTTGGCGTGCTCTAACTCTTCCAGTATTAAGGTACAGGCACCTTCACCTATGACTAAGCCATCACGATGTTTATCAAATGGGCTTGGTGTTAAGGCGGGCGTGTCATTTTGAGTGCTGGTGGCAAATAAGGTGTCAAATACCACCGCTTCCGTTGGGCAAAGCTCTTCTCCTCCACCGGCTAACATTACCGTTTGATGACCATATTTTATCGCTTCATAGGCATAACCAATACCTTGACTGGCTGAGGTACAAGCACTACTTGTGGTATGAATTCGGCCTTTAAGGCCAAAAAACACCCCGATATTTACCGCTGTGGTATGTGCCATCATGCGGATATAACTTGTAGCTGTAAGGCCTGTCATACTGCCTGTTTTTAGCATATCGCCAAAGCCCATGATGGGATCTGTGCTGCCTGTAGATGAGCCATAAGCAACGCCAGTGTCACCTGAAGTCAAAATAGGATGCTCTAATAGGTTTGCATCCTCTAACGCTAATTCACTGGCGCGAGTGGCCATTAGGGACACGCGACCCATTGAGCGAATTTTTTTACGAGAATAATGACTAGGTACCACAAAGTCTGTAACTGGTGCGGCTAGACGCGTATTCAAGTCTGGGTACCGGTCCCATTCATCCATCCGAACAACGCAGTTTTTTTGTGCCAACAGGCTGGCTTTAATGCTTTGCCAGTTATGGCCTAAGGCTGAAATTCCACCAATCCCTGTTACCACCACTCTGCGGCTCATATCATACCCCCATTAACAGAAATCACCTGACGAGTAATATAAGCGGCGTCGTCTGACAGTAAAAATAGTGCTAGGCCTGCAATTTCAGAGGGCTTACCCATACGTTTCATCGGCACGATTTGATCGACCATTTCTTTGGGGAAGTCATTGACCATGTCAGTTTCAATTAGGCCGGGTGCGATACAATTTACGGTGATTTTTCGCTTTGCTAATTCTAAAGATAAAGCCTTGGTTGCACCAATAACCCCTGCTTTAGAGGCGCTGTAATTCACCTGTCCGCGGTTACCTGCGATACCCGAAACTGATGCTAGAGTAATAATGCGACCGCCTTTGCGGCTTTGTACCATGGGCATTACCGTTGGATGGATCACGTTATAAAACCCATCTAAGTTAGTATGAATGACGCTATCCCATTCCTGTTCAGTCATCGCTGGAAAGGCTGTATCGCGGGTAATTCCGGCATTTAAAATCACGCCATAATAGGCGCCATGTTCAGCTATATCTTGTTCAATAGCTTGCTTAACACCAGCGCGATCGGCAACATCAAATTGCAATAAGCTGACATTAATACCACATGCGACTAATTCTGCCTGGGTGTCAGTAGCGGCTTGAAGATTGCTGTGAAAATGCAAGGCAATATCATAGCCAGCAGCGGCAAGCTTAAGGGCAATGGCTTTACCTATACCACGGCTTGATCCCGTGATTAAAACTCTTTTATTCAATGTGGTTCTCCAAAACGTTAAGCGCTATGACTGTTGGTGACGTACGCTAGGCTATCGACAGGTTGAAAGACATTCACGTTGGCTTGGGCCATTAATGTATCTTGATGAAATATCTGACAATCAAATACTGCTAAGCCAGACTCTTCTTGATATAAACGCGTCACTTGAGTGCGATAGGTTTGGCCTAAGGCAAAAAGGTGTTGATGCATTTGCAGTTTACGGCTGCCCAATAAAAAACCCACTTTAATAGGCTGTCCTTGCAGTATTGCCTCAACCCCAGCGAGAGCTGCAATGCTTTGAGCCATATATTCAATGCCAACGTAATTGGGCACCCCTTGCAGTATTTCGTCAAAGTAAGCACTTTGCGGGCTAATTTGCGTTTGGGTGATCAAACTATCTGGCTGATGACTGACAATGTGGTCAATCAAAATCATAGGGGCGCGGTGCGGGATAAAATCGCTGATAGGACGTGCCAATAAGTCAGGTGTCGCGATTGTCATGAACTCTGGCCCTGTAAAGTTTGTCTAGCAAAAATAACACTGGCATTACTGCCGCCAAATGCAAATGAATTACTCATTACATAATCCAGTCTTTTGGCAGTTTGCCCCTGAGTCACTAAAGGTAGGCTGGGATCATTAGGATCAACTTGTCCATCCCATAATTGTGGTGGCAAGGCTTGATGAATATTGAGTTCACTTAATATTAAATAACAAAATGCCGCTTCAATCGCCCCTGCAGCACCAAGTAGGTGACCAACCAAAGGTTTGGTGGAGCTGCAAGGCGGGATCGTATCCTTAAAGAGTGTCGCTACTGCGCGCGATTCCATCGCATCATTTTTAGGGGTCGCGGTACCGTGCAGATTAATATAATCGATGTCGTTTATGCTGATATTGGCATCTGCAAGCGCTTGCTGCATTGCCGTAATGGCTCCGCTGCCCTGCGGGTGGGGCGCTGAAACATGATGAGCATCGGCGGATTCGCCTACGCCAACAAGCAGGACTTGCGCAGGTGTTTTTTCAAGGGTAAAAAGCACAGCGCCTTCACCGATATTTATGCCATCTCGATTAACACTGAATGGATTACATTGTCCTGCAGAGACAGATTCTAATGCGCTGAACCCGTTTAAAGTGAGTTGGCACAAGCTGTCTGCTCCGCCCACAATAACCATATCGCAAAGGTTGGCTTGTAATAAACGTTTGGCTGCCGCAAAAACTTTCGCGCTGGAAGAGCAGGCGGTTGAAATGGTGTAACAGGGGCCTTCAAGTTCAAATAGTTTTTGTAAATAAAAACTGGTGCTGCCTAATTCCTGTTGCGAATAATGATAATCAGGCGGAAAACAGCCATGTTCAGCACGATACCTTAATGCCGTTTCGCCCTTTGAAATACCTGAAGTACTTGAGCCTAAAATCACCCCTATTCGCTGGGCACCGTAACGCTGCTTTGCACTTTGTACCTGATCCTTAATTTGCATGGCGGCGGTATGAAGTAATCGGTTGTTACGACAGGCAAACTCTTGTAAATGTTCTGGAATACTCAGCAGATCATTGTTGTTTACCACGCCAACTAATGTCGATTTATCAAATAATAAATCGTCACGCCATTGCATTGCGCTGGTATCGCCCTGCAATAATCTGGTTAACACGGACTCTGCGCTATTTCCTAGCGGAGTACACAATCCTATGTGTGTGATGCCTATACCTGTCATGTTGTTATCTTCAGCGTTGTTTATATCTATTGGCGATTTAATTAGGGGCGTTTATTGTAACGCTTGAATCATAATCTGCACATCGGCTTGTATGATGTGAATATCGATGGCCGCTTGCCATGGCACAATTTGGCTATACTCGGCGTTCAACACTACGTCATTATTATCTGCGGTGAGTTGACGGCATAATACCAACTGACAAGGATGCTGCTGCCAGCTACCCGCCGATAAATGTTGATTGATCACATCGGTTGGCCAGTACACTAACTGCAAAATGGCCATTAGGTATTCTGCTTTAAAATCCTTTCCGAGCAAATTGCTTTGCTGACTAATTAAGCGATGACCATCGTAGACAATTGTGAACAGTGGTTGACCCAAAGGAGCTAAACCTACCAGTGTCATGGTGTTTTTATCTATCTGTAATTCAGTTATTAATTGATGTGTTTGACCATCATGGCTAAATTGCACCGTTTGGCTATGTGCGCCCTGTTCAACTTGCTCGTTTATCGGCGCTAAGCAATAGCTCAGCGCTTCAGACAAGGCGACACAGGTTTGTCGCTGAAATTGCTGGCTGCAACCGCTTAGCAACAATGCACATAGCAGTAATCCGCACAATAGTGGTAAGCGGTAATGAGTCTTTATCATCAATTTGTTATTCAATCTTCGGTTGATATCGGGGGTTATAGAACCCTGATCCAATGACATTTAGCTTGGCACATCAGTGATACCAATTATGCAGCGGTTTCGCGACATAAGGCAACGATAGTATTTAAGCGTCGCTCAGATTCAGCCACAAACGGATTGCTAGCGTCCCAAGCATAGCCAGCTAAAATTGAACAGATCATCTGTTTGATTTTGGGGTTGCCATGCTGGTAAAAAATCACGTCTTGGAAGCGGCCGTCATACCAAGCTTGAACATAGGTTCTAAAAGTATTCACCCCTTTCATCAAAGGTTCTGCATAGTCCTGCTGCCAATCTACTGCTTCACCATCTAACTGTTTTAATAAGCTTTCAACGGCCATAGCGGCAGACTGCATTGCAATGGTCACGCCTGAAGAAAATACTGGGTCCAAAAATTCACCGGCATTACCAAGGAGGGCAAATTTGGTAGTAGCAAGTGTGCTGACATTGGCGGAATAGCCTTTTAAAGTGGCGCACTCCTGAACAATGTTAGCATTCGCCAGTAAACGTTTCAGGCCGGGCTCTTCATTCACAATAGCGAATAATTGCTGTTCTAAAGTGCCTTGAAGATGTTGCAGTAAATGCGGTTCACCGACCACACCAATAGAACAACGATTATTGCTGAATGGGATCAACCAGTACCAGATATCTTTATGATGTGGGTGCACACTGATCAGGATTTTGTTTCGGTCGAATGTGGGATCATCAATATTATCTTCAATATGGGTAAAGATGGCGCTGCGTGAAGGTAAATTTGAGGGTTTTTCAAGATTCAGTAAACGCGGTAAAACGCGACCAAAGCCACTGGCATCTAAAATAAATTTGGCATTAACCTGATAGGCGGCGCCATTATCATCGGTAACCTGTAATACGGGATCAGCATGCAAATCGACTTGCGTCACCGTATGACCGTAATGAATATTTACGCCTTGTTTTACGGCTGTATCTGCCAGAATTTTATCAAATTGTCCGCGCTGGACTTGAAATGTCGTGCCAGGACCTGCTGTAAATTTGTCGGTAAAGTTGAAAGTGGTGTATTGATCCTGATAACGAAATGCCGCCCCGTTTTTAAACTGGAATCCAGCATCTTTAACCGCATCTATCATTCCTGCTTGTTCGATAAATTGCATGCAACAAGGCAATAAGCTTTCACCAATCGAAAATCGTGGGAAATACTGCTTTTCTAACACTAACACTTTTTTACCTTGCTGATGTAGCAGGCTGGCCGCAATAGCACCAGAAGGGCCCGCGCCAATAATGGCAACATCAACGTCCAAGTTGTTGATTGAGTTTAACGATTCGCTGTGCATGTTAACGCATTTTCCTTGTTATCAATGTCATAAAGGGGGCAAGTAAAAAGGCATAGCCGATCCCAAGTAATAGGGTTAAGCCAAAAAAATGGATGGCGTTGGTTTGGCTAAAGGCTAATAAACCAAAGGCAAGTAACGTTGAGCAAGCCGACATAAATATCGCCATCATCACACCTTGGCTAGTGTGTTTCGCTTCGGCAAAAAACAAGCTGTAGTCTATGCCAATCCCTAGCACTAATATGAGAGCCAGTGCATGAAATAGGCTAAAAGGGGAGCCCAAAAGCCCTAAACTGCTTAATGTTAAAATGATCGCCAGTGTTGGTACTCCGATAACGGCCAAAGCTAATTTAATCGGGTATTTGATACAAAATATGATACAAGCAATGACCAACACGCCCAATAGCAGCAGCATGGTAAATTGGCGATATTGGCCCATTAAATTGGAAATGTCGCCCACTTTATCTACCAGTTTAACCTTGGCATCGCTAAGCTGGGTGTGATTAATGCGCGTTGTTAATTCATCTAGTTTGTTGATTCCGGTTAATAGCACTATAGCCCCAACGCTTCCTTTGTTAGTTGGCGTCAGCCATAAGTCTTTTAATGCGCTGTCACCAAATGCGAGTAACGCATTTGGGGTTAAATTGGCGGGTTGCGCTTCTAAGTAAGCCGTCAATAGTGACTGATTTAATAAGCCTGTATCATCATTTAATCCTAACTGATCAATAATATGGGGTAAGTTTTGCTGATAAATCAGTCCTTGTAATTGATAGTTTTGTTGTTGCTGTGAAAAGCTTGGTAGTAGAGTCGCTATGCTAAAGAAATGATTTAGCTCACCTTGGTTAACAGCCAAGTCTAAAGTGGGTGTCAGTTGATGCAAAGCTTCTAAAAGAGAGGTTTCATTTTCAGCACTGACTAAAATAAACTGATTATCTGTGCCGCCACTAAGCCAATGTCTGAGTTGGTTTTCTTCATCAGTGATCTGCTGTGGACTTTGTTGTAAATAGCGTATGTCATCGTTATGTTGTAACTGTAAAAGCCCAGCAAAACACACTAATCCTATGATACAAAACACCACTCGATTGATGACAGGTTTAGCGGATATCTTTATCACTAAATGTAAATAATATTGTGCCCAGTTTAAGGCATTTGAAGGCTTTAAGGGCTTGTTTGCCAGCAGTGGAAATGCCAACACTAAGGTAATGTAAGCGCCGAATAACCCTGAGGCACAAAATACCGCCACTTGTTGCATGCCAGGAAACGGCGTAAAGCCAATACCGATAAAGGCCAGCGAGCTAGTGGCTAATGCAAGCGTCATCGCAGGCAGAATATTGTCGATGACCTGTTGGGCATTTTGTTGTGGCTGGCTGAGTTTCTCACAGTAAAAATGAAAACTGTAATCGATGGCAATACCAATAAGGCTGGTGCCGAACACTAGCGTAAGTAGATGTAATTCATTGAATAAACTTAGCGTGGTGACTAACGCAAACACCAATCCACTCGATAAAGTGAGTAAGGCTAAATGCAGTGGCATTAGAGTGCGAAATCCAAGCCAGACCAGGATCACCACGCCAATAAGCGATAAACCGCCAATAAAGGTAATTTCCTGCTTGGCAGATGCGGTAGCCGCTTGAGCGTGGAACAGTGCACCTGCTTTTAAAATTTGCACATCTGCTCCGGCAACGGCAGCAAAGGCATGATTGAGGGCTGCTAACTGTTGCTGCTGTGCATTGGGATTAAATGCACTTTGTGCCCCTTTAGCGATAACAATTGCGGCGGTCTGATTCGCTTGCTGATTAAATAAAATACCCTGTTCCTGACTTAGTGACGATGAGGCTGTTAAGGCCAGCATGTTATCGCTAAACAGCAGTAAAGGGTCCTGACTTATCAACTGGCTATTGGCGAAGCCAAATGCACTGTAAAGTTGTTGCTGCGCTTTAGCAATTAACCCATCGAGTTGCCTAGTGGTAAGTGCATGTTGCTGGTCTGCAGTGAGTAGTTTAAAGCGATGGTCAAAATACCATTTACCTAAAGCATTGATATCGCTATCACTGGCGCTGGTTACCTGGCTAAAGGCTTGTTGAGGGTCGTGTTTAAGCTGGTGAATCAGTGTTTTTGCTGCGTTAATCGCGGTCTGTTTTTGCGAAGACACAATAGCAATATAAACCTGATTCGCTAAACGATTCTCCACTTGTTGAAGTGCGTTATGGGTTAATTCATCCTGTTGTAAATGTGGCAGCATTGCCAATATGTCACTTTGAACTTTTGCACCTGATTGCCATAAATTTACGCCATACACCACTACACTGCTAAATAGCAGGCACCATATAGCAAAACGCCATTTGGCTGTAAAAAGGTGAGTTTTTACTGGTTTGACACTCATTATTGCGTTGTCACAGGGCTGGTTTTTTCTGTGGTTGTAGGCGGTGCGGGGGTGACATTGACCATATCGAACCAGGCGGCATTTTCTACGTTTAATGGCAGATGATTAACCTGGTTGAATTGAATGTCGGTGATATCGAGACGATCAGCTTGCTGAGCCGAAGCTTGATTTAACATCACAATACGATTGATTTGCTGTTGACCTTGAATGATGAGTTTACCTAACGCTTGTTGTAAACGTGGGTCTTTTGCGAGCAAACCTAAGGTCCATAATTCGGTGCTATTGGCATCGGATGCAAGATAAAACATCGAAAAATCATCTTGTAATGCCATTAAATCACCGCTGAGTAAATGTTGCATTAACAGTGGGATTTGCTGCATCAGCGGATTAGCTGATTGTGCATTTTTGGCGGTAGAGTGCGAAATATTACCATTGCCATCTATGGTGGTTAGCTGTTGCTTGTGCATTACCATGGTGGTGACAAAAGGGGCTTGTTGATGCCAAACCATACCTAAATTGGGATTAAATGCAAACGTCCCATGGCTGCTCAATGGTCTTTTTAATACTGCTAAATGACGGGTTTGTTCAAACAAGCCTTGGGTATTTTCGTGTGTTAAAGACACCTGATTAGCCAGTTGCTGTAAATCTTGTTCACTGGCGGGACTATCAAATACACTTGCTAAATCAGCGGGGGGAGTCAAAAGTACATCCTTTGGCTTTTGCTCGGTTTGCGCATAAGTCATGTCAGCAGCCTGTGATGGCGTAAATTGGGTAATCAATAGCAACAAAAACACGGCAATTAGGCCACATTGCATAATAACAATGAGTTTGTTAATCCAGCGTACCACTCGCTTTGGCTTATTCATTAGCGCTTAGCCAGGGCTTGATTTTGTCTTGAAAGACGTCAGGGGTGATGAAGCACAGTTCTTCGGTAGTCATATCAACGGCCGCTTGAATAGTATATCCCTTAGTAATGCGTTGCCCTGTGTGGGTATCAATAATTTGATAATTGATTTTTAAGCGATTTTCCCACTCAATAATAGCGGCTTTAACGGTAATGAGTTGATCAAAACTGCTGCTTTTAACATATTTAACCTGTAGGTCTACTACTGGCCAGGCAAACCCTGACGCTTGCATTTGACGGTAGTTATAATCAAGTTTATCTAATAGCTTACAACGCGCCACTTCAAAGTAGCGCAGGTAATTACCGTGCCAAGTGATGCCCATAGAATCCACATCGTGGAAAGGGATCACCATGTCCATTTCAATACTGAGTATGCCTTTCATTAGCAGACCTCCCATTCACCTTGTTGTATTTTAGCGACGGTTTGACGCAGTACTGCTTCTAATGGGCGATCTTCAACAAGTAACTCAAAGTCTTCACTGACCTGCGCAAGGGTTTTTGCTAGTGAAGGCGTTAGGCTATTAATGTCTAACTCATTCTGACTAATGCGTAATTGGATCCCCTGACTCATGGCCAATAATGCCGCGGCCGCAACCTGTTCCGTAAGCTGCAATATGCGCATACAATCACGGGCTGCAATAGTGCCCATACTCACTTTGTCTTGGTTATGACACTCTGTTGATCGAGAAAACACACTTGCAGGCATGGTGTTTTTTAGGGCTTCAGCGGTCCAGGCCGATACGCCAATTTGTACGGCTTTAAAACCATGATTGATGGCGCGACGTTCGCCGGTAGCCGCCGACAGATTAGCCGGCAAGCCGTTGTTAAATTTGGTGTCCATCACCAATGCCATCTGGCGATCAATTAAATCGGCAATATTGGCAATAGTGTTTTTCATCGAGTCCATCACAAAGGCAATATGACCACCATAAAAATGGCCGCCGTGCAGAATATGTTCGCCTTCGGCATCAACAATTGGGTTATCGTTGGCGCTGTTTAACTCAGTTTCAATAAACTGACGCATAAAAGGTAATGCATCTTGCAGTACCCCAATGATATGCGGTGCGCAGCGAATAGAATAACGGTCTTGCAGGCGGTCTGAGTTTCGTGGATGAGTATGATGGTTTAAATCTTCGCGTATCCAGCTGGCAACCTGACTTTGACCTGGGTGTGGTTTAGCGGCAAACAGAATTTCATCAAAATGGTTTGAGTTACCTTTTAATGTTAATGAAGCCATTGCCGTAATACGGCTAGATAAACGTGATAAATATTGAGCGCGATCATATGCCAAGCAGGCTAAAGCGGTCATCACTGCAGTGCCGTTCATTAAGGCTAAACCTTCTTTGGGGCGAAGTTTTAGCGGGGTTATCCCCAAAGCCTGATAAACCACGCTTGTCGGTTGGCGTTGGCCTTGATACACCACATCTCGCTCACCAATTAATACTGCAGCAAGATAAGATAATGGCGTTAAATCACCGCTAGCACCGACAGAGCCTTCTTCTGGGATGACTGGAGTAATATCATTATTCAGTAACCACTCGATACGTTGCAGTAAAGCATAACTAACACCTGATTTTCCTACAGCCAATGAATTCAAGCGACATGCCATCACAGCACGAGCTTGAACAGGGCTAAATACATCACCTAAGCCACAACCATGAAAACGGGATAAGTGCAGCGGTAATTCGTGCACCAATTCTAAGCTGACATTGACAGTGCAAGAGTCGCCATAACCTGTGGTAACACCGTAAACCACACCTTCTTCATGCAATAGGCTATCAATAAAGTGGGCGCCTTTCTCAATGTAGTGTTGATATTCGGGGTTGTCATTCAATTTGACCTTAGCCCCTTTCGCAATGGCAACCACTTGCTCAATAGTGAGTTGGCCTTGATAAAAATCCACATGACCTAAATGAATAGTGGCTGGCTGCGAAATCGAGTGCGTCATCGAGTTATTGTTCCTGCTTAGATTGGACAGATTGGCGTATGCTGTTGTTATCGTCACGCCAAAAATCATAAAAATTAAACCATTGTAATGGGGCAAGTTGTGCAAAATACGCTAAGCGTTGACTGTACTTCGTCATGGCATCTGTGAGCCTGGCTGCTCGATCTTTTCTGGGGCCTTTTAAGGTGTCGGCTAAGTGCTCAACATGCACTTGATAGCGGCCATGCTGACGAATACAGAACATTGTAAATACAGGGCAATCAAGTAGACTTGCCAAAATAAACGGCCCTTGCGGGAAGGGCGCTGGTTCACCTAAAAAGGGCAAGTTAACCACTCGTCCCTGACTGTTTGAAGACGTTCTGTCGGCGGCAATCACGACCAATTCACCTTGCTCGATTTTTTGCTGTAATAGCATGGCGGTGCTGGGGTCTAGCTCGTTAACCTGGATTAAATTTAACGTGCTTTGTGGGTTAAGCTGCTGCAATACTTTATTAAAGTTTTCAGCATGACTTGTGAGCACCATGACATTTACTTTTACTTTTTGCTGGTGGATGGATATTGCTCGGCATAATTCTAAATTACCTAAATGCGATACCAATAACACGGCACCTTTACCAGTAGCTATTTGATCTGCAAGTAAATGTCTGTCGGCAAAATCAACTTCGCTCAGTGTAATCCGGTCGCACCAAGCATCGATTCTATCTAAGGCGGCGTTACCAAAGGCGATGAAGTGTCGCAAGCTGTCTTGCCAGCTTAACTTGGCTGATAAATCCGTATGTAGTGGGTTAAGTTGCTTAACATGCTGTAAAAATTCCATCGATGCTTTACGTGCACTTCCGCCTGTTAGAAAGAAATAACCAATTACGGGGTACATAATGGCGCGGCATAACCAATGGCCACCAAATCGATAGCTTTGCGCCAGTAATTTTATGCCCCAGTAACTGCCACGTTCTTGCATCGTTGACCAGTGTTGTTGGTTATCGCGCTGCAATAGTCTTTGAGGGAGTCTTTTTAACATGCCAAAAAATAATCGCGTGTGCATCCAACTGATGCGAACGTTGTCTTGTAAGCCTTGAAAGTGACTAATGCCATTTTCAGGGTAAATCACTTTAGTGGGCAGTTGAATAATTGGCGTCTTTTGCCAATGTAACTTCACCATGACCTCGATATCGAAATCCATTCGTTCGCCAAGCGAGCAAGTTTTAAAAAGCTGCTCGGTAGCGGCAAGGGGATAAATACGAAAGCCACACATTGAATCTTGAATGTCAAAACTTAAGGTTTCAATCCACACCCAAAAATGGGTGATGTAGCGCCCGTATAAACGCCCTTTGGGCACAGATTCATCGTATTCTGGCTTACCTGAAATCAATGCTAGTGGATTTGCCTCTGCAGCCTCAATCATTAACGGAATATCCGTGAGGTTATGCTGGCCATCGGCATCCACTTGCAAAGCGTGGCTAAAGCCATCGGCAAAAGCCGCTCTTAGCCCAGTGATCACCGCAGCACCTTTGCCGCGATTAAAAGGGTGATGAATTAAAGTGACCCAAGCAAATTTGTCCGCCATGGCTTGAAGCACATAACGGGTTTCATCTTGACTACCATCGTCAATTAAATAACAGGGTAGGTTAAACTGTGCTAATGCCGCTAGGGTATTTTCAATCTCAAGATGATGATTGTAATTAGGAATAATTAATGCCAGTTTCATTGGTTGTTTCCTGAAACCTTGGGGATGCACACTATGCGCCCTGATGCATAGCGTTTATCGCCGTTGGCATACTGAAACGTGAGTCTGGCTTTATCTTTATTGTGATTAATGGTGAGTTCAACCTGACTGTCTGGCAGCAACAGTTGCTGAAACTTTAATACTTCAAGGCTAGCCACTTTGGGATCGTAGCCAAATGCCTGGCATCCTAACTGCACCGCCCAATCCAATTGTGTGACACCAGGCAATACCGCCTGCTCAGGAAAGTGGCCCTTAAAAAAGTCTAAACTGGCATCCACAAAAATATGCCATGTAATGGTGTCATCTTGTTGATGCGTGCTAATGATTTGCGGTAATACGGATTTAATCATGTTTTTTTAGTAACGAAATCAGATCTGATTGGACTCGTTTCCCTTCCGAATTTTGAGGAATGGCATCCGGATAACGCCAACGTCTTGGAAGTGTGACGCGCTCAAATTGGCTTAATAAATGCTTTTTAATGCGGTTATTTACTGCGAGTTTGCCCTCTGTTGCCAGCAATGCTTTACCTTCGTCAGTTAACGTCACAATCGCACCTAGCATTTGGCGCGGCTTAGTAAGCATAGCGACTGCAGCATCGACCACTAAAGGATGTGAGCGTAGTAACTGTTCCATCTGCACCATGGAAATGCGCTTTTCTTCTACTTTTACAATACGGTCAAGGCGATTGAGCAGGGTAAATTGTTGCGCGTTAATCAGCTCAATGCTGTCATCACACTTATGCCATTGGTTATCTTGTTCCAAATAAGCAGATTGAATGCATAGGGCACCATCATCGGGGGCCTGTTTAATGGTCACAGGGCTGAACACTTGCCAAGGTTCATTGGCCTTGTGTTGACGTCGATAGGCAATTCCGCCGGTTTCTGTACTACCGAAAATTTCGATAGGCACTTGACGATAACATTGCTCGATATCGGTAGCTGCTTGAAAACTAAGTGGGCCACCTGAGCTAAAGATTAAGCTAGGATGGCGGTGCTGTAGCTGATTTTCTAAAGCACCTGGTAACCGAGAAAGCTGTGCAGGACTACTGATTAAACAGAGGTTTGGCATGATAGCTAAGTAGTAACTCAGGGTTTCTGGGTATTCAATTTGTTCACTCAAGAAAGGTCGATTAGCTGCAAGTGGCCATAAAATTTTGAACAACAAACCATAAATGTGTTGATGCGAAACTGTTGATACGACTGAGCAATGGGGTAATTGTTCGGCAAAAGTGCGCTCTAATGTGCTGACTTCTGCATCAAGTTGAGCAATGGTTTTTCGTACCGCTTTGGGTTCGCCGCTACTCCCCGAAGTAAATAGAATTAACTCACCTAAGTGGTCACTTTTAGGCCATTTTGCGGCTGGCGGGGTTATTTCAGTGCTGAGGGGGATAAAGGTTCTGACTTCACAAACTGGCTCGTCAGCAAGCACCGCGTCAAATTGATGGTTGAGTTCAGATATCGTACCTGCCTGAGTGTTTGCGGGCAAAATAATGGTTTTACCGGCTAATAACCCTGCGCAAAGGCCTGCAGCAAATAAATCGCTTTGCTTGGCGGCCAGGAGCCAACGTTGTGCAGGCTGTGCATGTAACTGCTGATAAAGATAAGCCACCTGAGCACAAAAGCGGTTGCTTGGCATAATATCGTGATGATTAAAACTGATTAATTGCTGAGTATTTGGCCCTTGTTTAAGCCAATTAAGTAATAAATTATCCATGTTTTTTCAACCATAAAGTACGATACAGCCATTCTCCACCCAATAAAGCACCTATCAATACATATGCGATAAGGCCGTTATATAGGGTCCATGTTTCTAAGCTTGTTGCGAGCGCAGTATAGAGCGCCATGAGTCCATTTAAGACAAAAAACAGGCACCAAATCTGGGTCACTTTGACCAGATAAGGTGTTGCTTCCTTTGGTAAATCGGGCTCTTTCAATTTAGCTAAACGCTCAATCATGCTTGGGCCATATTTCAATGAGTGGCCAAATAAAGCTAACATACTGAGGTTAATGACCACAGGATAATACAATAACCAATCATGCCGTTTAGCAATAAAGCTGGCTGCCGTTAAGGCTATCCCGACTATCAATGGTGCTAGCATAGGTTTTAATTGCTGCCGACTTAATGACAGTCGCGTGATTAATAAACCACATAACACTAGGGCAATGACGCCGCTGGGCAATAATTGCAGGCCGAAGTAGACGGCAATTGGGTATCCCATTACCGCCAATGCAGACAGCACCTGCAATATACGTTTCATTATTGTTTCATTAATCCATCAATGGCATTAACGACATCATCCACGGTACGCACTGCTTTGAATTCTTCAGGTTGAATTTTTTTACCTGTCATCTGCTGCAGTTTTATCACTAAATCCACGGCATCAATGCTGTCTAAGTCCAAATCTTGGTAAAGTGAAGCCTCTAAAGTAATGTCTTCACGTTCAATTTCAAATTCATCTACTAGAATGCCACACAGCATGTCATAAATTTGTTCACGGCTTTGCATGTTGGCTCCTAAACGCGCTGTGACTCAATGAAACTTGCCAAACTTGCAACACTGTAAAAGTGGGCTTTAGTGGCATCAGAGTTTGCTTCAATTTTAACATCAAATTGTTTTTTAATGGCTAACCCTAATTCTAAAGCGTCAATAGAATCTAAGCCTAAGCCTTCACCAAATAGAGCAGCATTGGTGTCAATATCTTCAATTGAGATATCTTCAAGATCTAAACAATCAATGATGAGTTGTTTGATTTCATTATTTAACGTGGTCATTTTCTATTCTTATGGTTGCTAATATCTAAAACGGGATCGGGTGTACTAATTGTGTTTTGTAAAACTGTTCTAGCTCACGCGTCATCTGTCTGGCCCGCTTTGCATCGCCGCCATCGAGTTGCTGGTAAGCTTGATAGGAAAAAATATCACCGACTTCAACCGACATATTAATCGTTTGTCGGGGAATTTCATACCATGGTTGTTGTTTGGTTAACCCTGCGACATCGGTTCTCAAGATCACGGGCAAAATATCACTGCAGGTGCGCAGGGCTATATTGGCGGCACCACGGGCAAAAGGGTTAATGATGCTTCCTGCGACAGTGCGCGTGCCTTCTGGGAAAATGATCACATTAGTGCCTCGAGATAACACCTCAGCACAATCATCTAGTAACAGCGTTGCACCGCGATTAGGAATATATCCAGCACAGGATAATACCCCGCGAATAAATGGATTGCGCCATAATGTTTGTTTGACCACGCAGCCAACATTGGGCATTAGGCTGATAAGTACCACAACATCCACTAGCGTGGGGTGATTAGCCACAATAATGGTACCAGTTACGTTATTCAGTCGTTTAATCTGTGCTTGGCTGACTTTTATCACCCCTGCAAAAGTTAACATGGCGACAAAACCACGAAACATCCAACTGACAAAACGCTGTACCCGCGCGACTTTAACGGTATAAGTGCCAGGCCAAAAACGCAGTAAAGGTAAAACTGTCAACGAGCTGAGTAATCCACCCAAACCAAACATCAAATAACAACCGACTCCCCCAATCCACCTTGGTATATAAGCGATTCCAGTCAGTTTTGGGGCTGGCGGGGGTAACGTTTGCTTGGTACTAGACATGGGGGGTTAATGTCCAATGCCATTGACACATTTTGCCTTGCAGTGGATTGCTGCTGGCAAGATGGTGAATGAGTTGGCTTAAACTGATAGCAGAGTCTGAAGTCTGCAGATTATTTGTATTTGTCAGTGTTAACCTGGCTATCCTTTCTGGTCTAGGAGTATCCGATGCTAAGGTGAGTAATACGCCGAGGCTAATCGATAATTCGACCTCATTGATAAACTCGTTATACACAGGTGGTACAGGTTCATCAGCAAAAACCAACAGCACAGGTGTAGGGTTTGCTACAAGTTGACCATAGGTTTCAATAAATACCTGTGGCAAGCTTTGCGCTCCTGCCGCAATGGAGGTTGAACTTGCGGTATTGTCACTGACAATGCCATAAATACCACTGCCGGTATTGTGTACAGATTGACTAAAGGCCATAGGGGAAAGTGGTTGTTTGGCAATGACATCTTCAAGCAAGCCGATGGTGCGATTGAGCTCTCCGTGACGAGAGGCAAATACGCTTCGGGTATTGGGCTGAGCCTGACATTCAAACGCAACGTGAAGCATCATTTTAGTTAATCGACTAAAACGACGTCGTTGCATTGCAGGAATCTGCGCTAACGCGGGGGCAACGGAATTCGGCTGATTATTTTGATTAGGTGATTGCCAGTTCAACCAACTCTCTTTTGTTTGAAAGTCGGGTGTCCATGCTCCCCATGATAAAATATCAAATGCTAACTGCATTACATTGCCTCAATTTTGCCTAGTTGTCCTTATCTAAGAGTTAATTCTGAGTGTGTACTAAAACATGCGCAAGGCTCATCATTAACCGCCGCAATTGTACACTAAAGTATGAAGTGTGAAACAGTGTTTAAGGCATAAAAAAGCAGCGTCAATGATGTCATTTTCGCTGCTTGTTAAGGGTCACCTTATGGTAGAAGTGACCGATAAGAATTTAATGGGCTTAGTTTGGCAGTAAAGGTTGCAAACGCTTTACAGCATTTTTAATCTTACGAGTATTTTCAGGTCCCATTCTGATCAAAAGCTTCTGGGCGTTTGGCAAGGCTTCTAAGTTAGCATCAACATATTTGTAGTTCACTGAAATCGAGGTTAACTCAATTGGGTCTTCAACGATAGGTGCATCGACAATCATCTTAAAGGCTTGATGCATACGGGCATCAAAGCTGGTGTCGGTATAGCCTAATTCAGTAAAGGCTTCTTCGAATAAAGGCTTTAGTTCACGGTACGTGGCGGCTAATTCTTGATCGTTTAAGCCACTGACAAAGTCAGCATAAATATCATAACGGTGATAACTATCTGGGTTGAGATAGGTTTTGTTAGTGATTTCACTGGTGGTAAATTTATTGTCAGGACCTATCATAGGGCTAGCTTTACGGATCAGTTCACCTTGAGCGAGGTTATCAATAAAGACCACAAATTGACGCGCCATATCCTTTTTTAAAATCAGTGGTTCAATCTTCATGCCACTGGCAACGGCAAGGGTTTTTTTCGCGACAAAATCATCTGATTCCGCTAATGCGGGTAAAGGCTCTACAATTGCCGCAGGCGTTTCAGGTTCACCTAATGGAACAACATCAGACTCAGTTATGGATTCTTCAATCGCAGGCTCTTCGATAGGGGCTTGCTCAATTGGTTCTATAGGAATAGGCTCAGGTAATACAATCGGTGTTGGGAGGCTTTGCTCTATTTCTATTGCGTCATCACCACTCATATAGAAGTAACCAGCTGCCGCAATAAGTGCAACGACCACTACGCCAATAACTGTGGTGTTGGAGCCCGATTTTGGCTCTGGTGCGGGAGTTGCTCGATCTTCTTTATTAACCTGCATTGTAATTCCTTAGCTGCTAAAGCTGATAATACAGAACATTAAAATCCATAATACTCTGTACATTGTGCAAGATTACGCTTGCTTGTCTATAGGAGGGTTGAAATATAAATAAAAAATCATCTTTTTTACTCAGTATTATGCTTGCACATACTGTTGACGTTCACCCAACCATCGCTGAATGATCGGGCCGACATTGTCAGGAACCTGTTGATGAATATGAACCGCCAATTTTTGAATGCTGGGGATCAAATGTTGATCGCGGACTAAATCCGCAATTTTCAATTCAGCAAGACCGGTTTGTCGAGTACCGAGTACCTCGCCTGGACCTCTAATCTCAAGATCTTTTTGCGCAATAACAAAGCCATCATTACTGTCACGTAATACCCCTAAGCGTTTGGTTGCTGTTTGCGACAACGGAGCTTTGTAGAGTAACACACAATGGCTGGCTACCGCACCGCGGCCAACCCGCCCGCGCAACTGGTGTAACTGTGCTAGCCCTAGGCGTTCAGGGTTTTCGATAATCATTAAGCTGGCATTGGGCACATCCACGCCAACTTCAATCACAGTGGTTGCCACAAGCAGGTGTATTTCGCCAGCTTTGAATTGTGCCATGACGGCTTGTTTCTCTGTGCTTTTCATTCGCCCGTGGACTAAACCGACTTTTAATTCTGGCAGTACTTCAGTGAGTTCAGCTGCTGTGTCTTCAGCTGCTTGGCACTCTAGCACTTCGGACTCTTCAATTAAGGTGCATACCCAATAAGCTTGGCGATTATCTTGGATTGCTGCCATTCTGACGCGTTCAATAACATCGTTACGGCGACTATCGGATACTGCCACCGTGCTCACGGGTGTTCGTCCAGGCGGTAGTTCATCGATAATAGAGGTATCAAGGTCAGCATAGGCTGTCATGGCCAGTGTGCGAGGTATGGGGGTTGCAGTCATGATCAGTTGGTGTGGATGAAAACCTTGATGCACGCCTTTCTCTCGCAACCCTAAGCGTTGATGTACGCCAAATCTGTGTTGCTCATCGATTATGATTAGGGCAAGTTTATGAAATTGTACCGCTTCTTGAAATATCGCATGGGTACCAATGACCATTTGGGCAGCACCAGAGGCGATATCTGCTAAAGATTGGGCTCTGGCTTTACCTTTAAGTTTACCTGCCAGCCAACCTACTTTTAATCCAAGGGGCTCAAACCATTGTGCAAAATTAGCCGCATGTTGCTCTGCTAATAGCTCTGTTGGCGCCATCATGGCAACTTGGTAACCGTTTTCTATCGCTTGCAGCGCCGCCATAGCGGCAACCAGAGTTTTACCTGAGCCAACATCACCTTGAACTAAACGCATCATAGGGTGGGCTTGATGTAGATCTTCGCTGATTTCCGCCACGACACGCTGTTGCGCCCCAGTGGGTTTAAAAGGTAAATTTTTTAAAAATGGATTGAGCAATTGCCCGCTTGCAGATAACGAAACGGCATTATCACGTCGAGACTTTTGTCTTAATTGCAACATGCTTAAATTATGCGCCAGCAATTCTTCTTGCACTAGACGTTGTTGGGCAGGGTGGTCGCCTTGCTCCAGCATATGTGGGTCGACGTTTTTATCTGGTCGATGCAAAATCATTAAGGCTTGCGGTAAGCTTAAGTTATTCGGTTGTAAGTTTGCAGGGATTAGCTCAACTAACCCGCCCTGACTAAGCATTAATAACGCTTGTTCGGTCAGCTTTATCCAACTTGCCTGCTTTAGCCCTTCGGTTGTTGGATAGATGGGCGTTAAAGTTTCGCTTAAGTTGGCATCATTACCCGCTTGAATGATTTTATAGTCAGGGTGAACAATTTCAGCATGGTGGTTACCGCGGCGGATTTCACCATAGGCTCTGATCATCGCGCCCTGTTGCATGGCGCTGCGCTGTGCCATGGAAAAATTAAAAAAGCGTAAGGTCAGCGGGCCTGTTGCATCGCGTACATTACAGATAAGCATTCGGCGGCGGCCCTGAATAATTTGCGTCGATTGCACTTCTGCTTCTATGGTGCCGTAACTGCCAAAAGATAAGTTGGCGATAGGGTAGATTTGGGTTCGGTCTTCGTAGCGTAAAGGTAAGTGAAACAGCACATCTTGCACTGTTTTTATGCCTAATTTGTGTAGCTTCTCAGCCATTTTTTTGGCCACACCTTTTAGTTCAGTAATGGGCACTAAATCTAAACGCAACAAATGCAACTTACTCCAATCCGTTTATTGTGTAACACTGTAAATATATACATGTATTTTGTCTATACTAGCAGAGATTGCCTCTAAGGCAATAATGGGATACAGCGGAATGTTTGTGGTTTTTACAACCAACCTTTTTGTTTGGCGATTCTTGCTGCATCTATTCGATTGCCGGCGTTCAGTTTACTGATGGCTTCGGATAAGTAATTTCGCACAGTGCCCTCGGCAATGAAAAGGATTTTGGCAATATCAATAGTCGACTTTCCTTCGCTGGCAAGTCTGAGTGCATGACGCTCTTTATCATTAAGTGGGTCAACTTCACCTATGGCCGTAAAAGCCAGTTCAGCATCTATGACGCGTTTACCTGCCATGACTTGCTTGATAGCTTTGATTAAATCATCTGAGGGCGCATCTTTAAGTAAAAAGCCATTTACGCCATACTCAAGGGCGCGTTTGATGTAACCTGCTCGGCCAAAGGTGGTCAAGATAATGACTTTTGTGTTTTTACTATTGGATTGCAGCCACTGACTTAAATCCAAGCCAGTTTTATGGGGCATTTCAATATCGGTTAATAGCAGGTCAACATGCTGTGTTTTTAAAGCATTAATGGCCTGCTCACCGTCTTCTACCGCGATAATTTCAAAATGGCCTGCGTAGGCAAGTTCATGTTGGGCAAGTGTTAATAATGCAACTAATGCCCCGCGGATCATGGCTTGGTCTTCGGCCAATAATATCTTCATCATCCATCCTGTTGATTTAGTTGATTTAGTTGATTTAGTTGATTTAGTTGATTTGGTAAATCAATGGTCAGGCTAAACTGAGGTGAACACTGGTATTTTATGCTGCCACTGAGTAATGCGATACGCTCTCGGATCCCTTTTAAGCCATTTCCTTCTGTCACATTAATAACCCGAGTATTTTGAGTAAAGTTGATGCTTATTTGGGTTGGCTCATCACTAAATGTCAATCGCACTCGATCAGCTGCACTGTGTTTTAAGCAGTTATTAAATAACTCAGTCAGGATTAAGGTCAGTTGTGATTCTGCTAATTCTGTTAGCAGGGGTGTTTCCCCTTCGATAATCACTTCCATACCTTTATCGCGTAAAGATTGGCTTAGTGCAGGTAAGCAGGCATTTAGCCCCTTGTGCTTGAAATTTGATACGGTCTGACGAATTTGGCTTAAGCTTTCTCGGGCAATATCTGATAATTGATTAAGTTGAATTTGGGCCTGTTCGGCTTGGTTTGCCACCAGAAGTTTACTGGCCAATTCAGCTTTTAGGGCAATGGAAGATAAATTATGTCCCATTATGTCATGTAAATCACGGGCAATACGTTCTCGTTCAAGTGCCGTAGCTAAGTTGGTTATTTCATCTTGAGATCGTTTTTGCTGACGTATAATGCGCTGACGATTTTGCTCTATGATACCAAATACCCCGACGCCTAAGCTAATACCTATGCCGTAAAAGGCAAAGTAATATCCAACCGTATCGACTACGCTATTCAAAGCGAACAATAAAATACAAATACAGATAAAGCTGATGATAGTGTTTTTTAATGGATAGAAAAAACCAATAAAAAAACACACAAAAGAAAACAGTGAAATGGTACCTGAGGTAAAAGGTGTGCCAATAATGGCACAGGCTAACATTAAACTGATGGGGTAAATGGCGTTATCTGCATTGCTGCTATAGGCCCAAAAGTAACCCCAGATAAACGGGATCAGTAATACTAATGCAATGGTAATTTTCAACCATTGATCCTGCATAAAAAATAACGGGATAAAGTAAAAGCCTAAATTGAGCAAATAAACCCAGGCGGTTTTTTGCTCGTAGCTTTTTTCTCCATCCTGGTGGTTTGAAATAGCATCATGCATTATCGATTTCCTTATTCGACAGAATCTGAAGCAATTTGTCGATTGCAATTAAATTACCTCAAGATGGTGTTAATCACCACCTTGAAGTCATCTATTAACCTGGCAATCAGATGGTGTCTGTCATTGGGCGGTTGATTGTTGATTAAGCAGAAAGTTGGCCCAGCCATATTGCTTGTCAACGGTGAGTGCGGTTTGCCAATCTTGCATTGCGCCAGCTAAGTCTCCTTGCTCCTGTTTAGCGAGTCCACGCCAAGTGTAGGCTTCAGCATGTCCCCAGCAGAATGTGTCACAGGGTAGGTCAAATTGCTCAATAGCTTGAGTTGCCAGTAATGTCGTTTTGTCCAGCCCGCCCCCCATGATACTTGGAGTGTAAAAAGCATTAATGGCTCTCACTAAGCTTACACGAGGGTTTTGTGGCTCAAGTTGGTTTGCTTGCTGCAAAAGGGTGGCTGCTTTCATGCCGTATTCAGTACCTTTACTATTATCAACCGCAATTTGCATGCCGTACACTGCAGCCAGCAGAGCTTGAGTGTCTGCGTTGGCATGACTATTCAGTATTGTTTCAAGGGTGAGTTGAGCACTATTGAGAGATTGTGCCGCTAGCCCAATTTGACCGACAATATTGGCGGTAATGGCTAATCGGTAGTTAGCGTAAGCTTTTTCATAATCGACAGCATTGACACTATATTGTTTAAGCTCGGCGATATTCAGGGTATTTGCAGCAGTATCAATTTGTTCGATACTGGCCATAGTTGAGTAGCTAACAAAAATTAAACTGGAAACTAATAATAATGTTTTCATGGCTATATCCGTATAAGTAAGCCCAAGCAATTTGTTGGGATAGGCTTAGTATGTCGATAGGGCCGAATTGTTGTTAGCGACAAAGGTCATCAATTGAATATGACATTTGTCATCGATGAAGATTAAAAGTAAAAAGCCCCTGATAATCAGGGGCTCGAAGTATTTAGACTGCTGATGATTACACCACTTGAGAAATCAAATAGCTGGTGTATCCAATATAGCCTGCAAGCAAAACTGCACCTTCACGACGCCCGATCCGCAGGCCGCTCCAGGCGAATGGCAGTACTAAGATGGCAAAAATAATCATCGCAATAAAGTCGACTTGATTAAAACCTTCAGCCGATACTGGGTGAATTAACGCCGTTGCGCCCAAAATACCCAGTACGTTAAAGATGTTAGAGCCAACAACGTTACCAATGGCAATATCGCTTTGACCTTTCAATGCCGCCATCACCGAGGTGACCAACTCAGGCATGCTGGTGCCAATAGCCACAATGGTTAAACCAATAATGACTTCACTAATGCCAAACATTTTGGCAAGGTCGACCGCGCCACCAACAAACAATATGCCGCCGCCGACTAACATCGCGATACCCACAGCAATAAGGCCAATTGACAGCAGTGGATTTTGTGGGGTGGTATCAATATCTAACTCTTCAGGCTCATTTTTTGAACTAACATAACTGAAGACCAAATAACCGACCAACAAGCTAAATAAAATGGCGCCGTCCATAAAGCTGACAATACCATCCAGTAGCAAGAACCACACTAATATAGAGGCGCCAATCATTAATGGAATATCACGCTTCACCATTTGTGATTGGATTTTTATTGGTTTGATCAGTGCGGTGATCGCTAAGATTAAACCAATGTTGACAATGTTTGAGCCCACTACGTTGCCAAGTGCTATGCCAGGGTTACCCGCTAAAGCCGATTTTACGCTTACCGCTAATTCTGGTGCGCTGGTACCAAAGGCAACAATGGTTAAACCGATGATCAACGGTGCGATACCTAAGCGTAATGCGACAGCACTCGCACCACGAACTAACGCTTCTGCGCCGAAGGTTAAAATTATAAATCCGCCAATAATGGCCAATGCAATCAACATGATACTCTCATTAAATTAGGTTACCTAAGTGACACTATTTTTTGCACTTAAGGCGACAGTTTTGGTCGGCATATGTTGACAGAATATGTCAAAAAAATACACGCATTCAGCGTGTATTTTTTTATCTATCTCATGAATTTTAATTCATCGAGTTATAGCTCGTCTTCCCAGCGCACTTTTGCTCCACGTACACCTTCTACTTTGGCACTAAACGCTTTTTCTAACACATGACGTTTGATTTTAAGCGTAGGCGTTAGAACATCATTTTCGATGGTCCAGGGTTCTGTTACCACCACAATCGCATCGACATGTTCATGGGATTCTAAGTTAGGGTTGATACTGTCTAAGGTGGCTTTTAATGAGCTGCGCACTTCTTCTCGTGGCTGTCTGTTTGCTCCCTCAGATAATTGCACTAATGCGACAGGGTGTGGTAAACCTGAACCTATCACACAAATTAGCTCAAGGTGTGAATCTTGAGCTAACTTACGCTCAATCGGAACCGGCGCCACATATTTGCCTTTTGAAGTTTTAAAGTTGTCTTTGACTCGACCAGTAATATCTATATAGCCATCACTGTCTATTTCACATAAATCGCCAGTGTAGAAAAAGCCATCTTCATCAAACGCCGCCGCTGTGGCTTCTTCTTGTAGGTAGTAGCCTTTCATCAAGCCAGGGCTTTTAACCATTAATTCACCTTGTTCTGTTCGGCGAACCTGACAACCTTCAATGGCGCGACCTACACTGCCAATTTTATTAGGATTGAATGGGAAGTTGATAATCGAGTAAGCACAATTCTCTGTCATGCCCCATGCTTCACAGATATTCATGCCAATGCTGTGATACCACTTCAATAGTGTGGGTGGAATAGGTGCAGAGCCCGAGCCTAATAAGCGACAATGCTCTAAGCCTAAACCCTTTTGGATCTTGCGCTTAATAATGCTACTGATGATTGGGACTTTTAAGAGGAAATTAAGCTTATTCTCACCAATTTTATTGATAATGTTCAGCTGGAATAAAGTCCATAAACGCGGCACTGAGAAGAAAACCGTTGGGCGGCAGCGTTGCACATCGTTGACAAAGCTATCAAGACTTTCGACAAAGGCGACCGATGAGCCAGAATAAAAAGAGGAACCTTCAATCGCTACTCGCTCAGTAATATGGGCTAGAGGAAGATAGGATATTAATCTATCGGCAGTATTGGTTTGCAAATCACGCACGACAACGCCGCAGGTCCAGCTGTAATTCGCAAACGTATGAATGGCGCCTTTAGGTTTACCGGTTGAACCTGAGGTGTAAATTAACGTCATTGTGGTATCTGGTGTTGGATACTCGACATCCACAAGCGGTTGCCCCAAAGATAACAACTGATCCCATTGATATTGCGCAGGCATGGTGTCGTAAGGCATCGCTAAGCGTAATATATCTCCACCTACGCCAGCTTCTTGATCAGCCCAATAATCTAATTTACCAATAAAAATAGCTTTGGTACCACTGTGTTCTAACACATAACGAATGGTATCGGCATTGGCTGTTGGGTAAATAGGTACACTGATATATCCCCCGTGCATTAATGCCAGATCGGTAATAAACCATTCGGCACAATTTTTAGATAAAACGGCAACTTTGTCACCAGGCACTAAGCCTAAATGTCGCAGGGCTCCGGTAATTTGTTGCATTTTCTGTTGTACTTCACGCCAGGTAAAATCGACATATTTGCCGTTAATCGGTTGGCGTAGATAGATTTCATCACCTTGAGTGTCAACCCAATGCGCAAGCATCTCAACGGGTGTTTTCATTGCATTATTCATAGGGCTATTCTCTGATTTTTTGTTATTAATAAGACTAGTTCAAACATGCGTTTGAACTAGTATGGCGAGTTTTGAGAGCCGGTGCAAATGGTTTGCGTTGCTGCGATATTAAACGTTATCTGTTAATAACAAGCTCTGACCAGCACAAAAGTGGACGATATTTGGTCATTATTGGGGTTATTTATCGATGTTGTTAGTTGGAGGTTGAATAAATTGCGCGAGTTTGTTGTTATGTTGCCTGGTAATTGTTGGAGTTGAAGGTGCCCTGATCCCGTCTCAGTGGCATAGTACTGATTAGGCGTCTGCCACTATCTTTGACGTTATGGAGCTAGTCACAACAAGCTGATTTTTAGTTAAGCTTCATCAGCATTTGGATCGGGTTCGCGCATGCGTTGCCACCAAGTAGCATTAGCCTCTATTTGTCCTTGTGCATCAATGCTAGGGTAAGGAATGTTTTTACGTCGACAAGCTTTGGCATAAATAGGATGGCCTTGTTCAAATAACATTTTTTGACAATAAGCTTCATCTAACTGACGAGTACCATACATGCCTGCTTGCTCACGTTGGCGTTGCGCTTCATACATGATCAATGCTGAAGCCACGGATACATTCAGTGATTGCACCATTCCGAGCATTGGAATGATGATATGTTGATCGGCAATTGCAAGGCCTTCATCACTGACACCGTCACGCTCGTTACCCATGATCACGACCGTGGGTTTGGTGTAATCAATGTCTCTAAAGTCGACGGCTTTATCTGAAAAATTAGTGGCCAGCACTTGCATGCCTTGCAAATTAAACTGTTTAGCAGCTTCGCTCATGCTGCTGTATTGTAGGGTTTTGACCCACTGTTGACTCCCTGATGCCGTATTACCTGAGACTCGCATCTCTGCATCGGGCCAAACCGCATGAATTTGATGGATACCTACGGCATCAGCGGTACGAATAACAGCTGCAATATTTTGCGTTTTATGCACAGTATCTAAGCAAAGCGTTAGATCTGTTTGACGGTTATCTAGCATTTGATTAATGCGGGCGTAGCGTTCTGGACTCATAATAAATGTTCATGTCGATAAAACGAAAAGGGCGCTTAAGCGCCCTCTATTTATGGGATATACACTCACTTGAGTATCAAGCTTATAGCTCCATTATCCCGTCCATTTCAACCAATGATCCCTTTGGCAGCTCTTTAACGCCAATGGCCGCACGTGCTGGATAAGGTTGTTGGAAGTAACGGCTCATAATGTCATTCACTGTCGCAAAGTGCGATAAGTCGGTTAAGAAGATATTTAACTTAACGATGTCACTCATGTTACCGCCAGCGGCCTCACAAACAGCCGTTAAGTTTTCAAATACCTGTACAACTTGAGCAGAAAACTCATCGCTTACCATTGTCATTGTGGCTGGGTCTAATGGAATTTGACCTGAAAGATATACGGTACTGCCAACTTTGACTGCCTGTGAATAAGTACCAATTGCCTGTGGTGCTTTATCGGTCGCGATGATGATTTTTTCTGCCATGATAATATCTCTTGTTGATTGTTATGATTATTAAAGGTTATCGGTTACGCGACGTGCGTAATACTTCTGGAAGTACTCGAATACGGCGCATTACATTGGCTAAATGTACCCGATCTTTTACCGAAATACGTAAATTAATCTGGTAGACACGGCCATCACGCTCTTCGGTGCTTAAGTTATGAATATTTGAACCTGCAGAGGCAATAATCGAGGTGATTTTAGCTAAAGCACCTTGATGGTTAACAATTTCAACTCGCAAGTTGGCATGGTATTCAACGCCTTCGGCGTTATCCCAATGTACAGGGATATATTTATCTGGCTCACCTTGATAACCGCGAATATTGGCGCAATTTTCCATATGAACCACTAAACCTTTACCTGGGCTAACATGGGCAATAACCGCATCTCCAGGGATAGGTCTGCAACAATTGGCATAAGTCACTAACATGCCTTCTGCCCCACGAATTGGCATAGCGTTGCCATCTTTGGAAGCAGACTCCAGTTTTTGCCCCATCAAACGCTGTGCAATGACGATACTCATAGCATTACCCAAACCAATATCTGCCAATAATGAATCTAAATTTTTATGTTTAGTTTCTTTAATGACTTTATCGACCAGATCAACGGGGATATTTTCAATTTTAGTTTCACCCAATGCATGGTTGAGTAGGCGGCGACCTAACGCAATGGCGTTATCGCCTTTTAAGCTTTTCAGTACTTGCCTAATTTTTCCGCGCGCTTTGCCTGTGACAACAAAGTTAAGCCAAGCAGCATTTGGGCGAGCGCCTTTTGCAGTAATAATCTCGACTGTTTGACCTGAAATTAATGGCTGACTTAACGGATAAGCCTGGCGGTTAACGCGAGCACCAACGCAAGTGTTACCCACATCGGTGTGAACTTCGTAGGCGAAGTCCACTGCGGTGGCATTGACAGGTAATTCTAAAATACGCCCTTCAGGGGTAAATACATAAATCTCGTCAGGGAAAAGTTCTGTTTTGACGTTTTCGACGAATTCAAATGAACTTGATGCACTTTGCTGTAGTTCCAGCAAACTTTGCATCCATTTTCGAGCTCTGACTTGAGTGGTGCTCTGCTGAGAGGCATCGGTGTTGTTTTTATACATCCAATGCGCAGCAACCCCTTTATCTGCCATTTGGTCCATTTCTTCGGTGCGAATTTGCACTTCAACAGGCACGGCGTGAGGACCAAACAGTGATGTGTGCAACGATTGATAACCATTGGCTTTAGGGATAGCAATGTAATCTTTAAAACGGCCAGGGTGTGGTTTATATAATCCGTGCATCCACCCTAAAACGCGGTAGCAGGTGTCGATAGTATCCACTATCACCCTAAAGGCGTATATATCCATCACCTCTTCAAATTGCAGTTCTTTGTTCTGCATTTTGCGATAAATTGAGTAGAGGTTTTTTTCTCGGCCTTTTACTTTTGCCGGAATCCCAGCATCTTCTAGGCGAGTTTCAATTGCAGCTTCAATGCTGTTGATTAATTCTTTGCGATTACCACGAGCGGATTTAACCACTTCTTTAATCACCCGATATCGCATCGGGTAATAAGCTTGAAAGCCCAAATCTTCCAATTCAATTTTGATATTATGAATACCTAATCGGTTGGCGATTGGAGCATAGATTTCAAGTGTTTCACGGGCAATACGACGACGCTTGTCAGGACGAAGTGCCCCCAAGGTCCGCATGTTGTGTGTACGGTCAGCTAGTTTGATAAGAATAACGCGAATATCTTGCGTCATGGCCATCATCATTTTGCGAAAGTTTTCAGCTTGCGCTTCTTTCTTATCGCGAAACTTGATTTTATCTAGCTTAGAAACACCCTCGACTAATTCTGCTACATCGGCACCAAATAACTCTGCGAGTTCTTCTTTGGTAACGGGAGTATCTTCAATGGTGTCATGAAGTAAGGCAGCCATTAACGTCTCATAATCAAGACGCATGTCTGCAAGGATGCGGGCAACCGCAACCGGATGGGTGATGTAAGGCTCGCCACTTGTGCGCATTTGCCCTTCATGGGCATCTCGCGCAACCAAATAGGCCTGCTTGAGTAATTCTACTTGCTCCGCGTCTAAATAAGCGGAAGCCGACTCCTTGAGACCTTCAAACAGATACAAGTGGCGCTACTCCTTAAATTACACGACCTTCTGCAATGGCAGCAACAGCAGCTATTTCAGCAGCTTCGCGCTCACGGACAGTTTGACGCTCATCAGCGTCTAAAGTATTAGAGGTGACTAAACCTAATTCGATTTCGCGTAAAGCGATTACCGTAGGCTTATCATTCATCTCTTCAACCATAGGGTCTTTACCCTGCACGGCGATTTGGCGTGCACGACGCGCCGCAACCAAAATCATATCAAAACGGTTGCCGATTTTATTTACAGCGTCTTCTACAGTTACGCGAGCCATGTGTTGAAACTCCAGTGTTATCTATGGGGAAAAAATGACGCAAAATTGTACACTAAGACAATTAATTTGCCAATAGATCGACAAGCATACCATTGTGAGTATGGCTCTGACTAGCACAGGTTAGTCGTTGGCTACGAATGATTGCTTGTAAATCAACTAATGCAGTATCGAAATCGTCATTCACAATGACAAAATCGTATTGAGTATAATGGGACATTTCTGATACTGCCTGAGCCATGCGGCTATCAATCACGTCTTGGCTATCTTGTCCGCGTCCCGTTAAACGGCGAGCTAATTCTGTTTTTGATGGTGGTAAAATAAATACCCCAACCGCTTCAGGCATCAGCTTTTTAACTTGCTCTCCGCCTTGCCAATCTATGTCTAAAAAAACGTCTATACCTTTGGCTAAAGTTTGTTCGATAACAGTACGTGACGTACCATAATAATTACCAAATACTTCAGCCCATTCAAAAAAGGCATTGGCAGCAATTAATGCTTTGAACTCTTCAATACTGACAAAATGGTAATGTTGACCATTCACTTCCCCCGGGCGCGGTTGACGCGTGGTATGAGAGACAGAAACTTGCATATCACTGGGTTTATCTTTTAACAGTGCTGATATCAAAGAAGACTTTCCTGCGCCACTGGGGGCTGACACAATAAAAAGATTGCCACGAATAGTCATAGTGTTGCTGTTCTCGTAATAGGGTTAAGAAAGCTTAATATTATAACTCAACAGAAACGGGCAACATAGCCATAAAATTACAGCTTACAGAGATTGTAATCAACACTCTCTTTTTTGAGTGATTCATATTAAAATACGCGCCGTGGCTCAAACGAGTCGCCTGGCTTACGATTCAAGGATTTTTTAATGCAGTTAAACACGCTTTGGTGCTATCAGGGCCGCGACAATGCCTACCGTTTTATGGCAATCACATTAGCAAGTTTTGGCATTTTGCCATTAGTGAGCCTGATTTTTCCACAAAGTGTGCTGATTCTATTTGTCACTTTGCTCAGCTGCGTTGTGATGGGCTTGTCGACAGCCCGACGCCTAATTGATGCGGCGAAACCAGTTTATTGGGTATTAATGCCATTATTACCTCATGTGTTGTTTGGCTTGAGTTGTTACTGGTTTTGGCCATTAGGCGTGATCACCGGAATTGGTTTGTTAGGCGTTGCTTGTAGTACGTTTATTAGTTTTTTCCCTGCCAAAGATACGCAGGTTAAGTATGTTGAAGGCTATTTTGGTGCCAAAGCGCAGCCCCAAGCGATATTAGGCCGAGCAAGAAAACGTCATGAACCACAAGTGTTTGGCCAAAATGTAAATGACACCGCAAAATCAGCAAGTCAACAGCCCTCAATCGCTGTTGATAGTGTCCCTTCTGAGGTAAATGTATCGGCCTTTAATGACTTAGAAGGCCACAACAAAGGCATAAGAGCAGAATCTTTGATTAGCGAGCCTTTTATCACCGCCAATGATGAAACCAATGAACCTTCATTGGCAAAATCATGGCAAGCATCGCATCGTTTTGATGTTGACCATGATGCATTAGACACTGGCTCTGTAACCGAATTGGTAAAATCTTGGCTTAACCGCGCCAAAGAACATCATGTTCCGCTGCTTTGGGCTGCAAAGATTGCTGGTGTATTATTGATATCAGGGCTGATTGTGTGGGGACTGGTGAGTTTAACCGGTGGTGAAAGTGATACTGACGAGAATGTTACTGCTTCACAACCTCAAGTTGAGCCGCAAGTTGATCGTATTTCAGCCAAGTTACCTGATGGTTTTTGGATTGTGATGCAAAATGACATTTTTATTCTTCGTTGGTTGGGTGATACAGGTGAGGCTCAGAATATATGGCGGCTTGATACCGCTAAGGGCGATAAAGCTTGTAGCGAATTAGTATTCAATGATGGCAGCCAATATCGTCCTATTACTGTTGATTTATTGAACGATGAGGCCACGGAAGCGCGTTTTTCACCTTTAGATAACAAATCTATTATTAATCACATTGCAATGCGTGGTAGTTTTAAACTTTGTGGCTATGACTTCAGCCTAAAAGGCAGTCAAGCGACCTTGATGCAGCATCAAGTATTTGCAGATTATTTACCGACTAATTAAAGAAATATCGTTAATCAGATTTAGCGACAAGATGAAATGGAGTGTGTGAGTGAGTGATTTTATTAGGCAGCAAGTGTTGCCTCACTATGGTATTGGTTTCGATAAGGTCACTATCTCAGCGCTTGGAAATGGACATATAAATCAAACCTATTTAGTGCGTTGGCCTCAAGGTGAGTTTGTATTACAAAAAATAAACACCGATGTATTTACTCAACCGCAGGAATTACTCCAAAACGCACGCTATATCAGTGAACACTTACAGCAACAGCAAGATGCTCATTGTTATAAATTACAGGTTGTTAAGCCTGTACAAACCCAAGATAACCAATATGGCGTAGATTTGAAATCGCTTGGCTTTTGGCGGGCAATCACGTATCTGCCTAACAGTCATACCATTGAAGTGGTCAATAATACTGAGCAAGCAAAAATGGCTGCGAGTGCATTTGGTCACTTTGCCGCAGCATTGAGCTCATTAAGCCCCAATTGCATTAAAGATGTAATCGATGACTTCTTAAATTTGCCCTTTAGATTAAACCAATTGAAACAAGCCGTGACTAACGACAAATGTCAGCGTTTGGCTGGATGTCAGCAATGGGTTGATTTGGTCTTTAGCCAAACCACCTTATTTGAAGAGCTAAAACGTGTTGAATCATTGTTGCCACTCAGGGTTTGTCATAACGATACCAAAATCAACAATATGCTGTTTGATAAGCGCGACATGTCTAGCATGGCGATCATTGATTTGGATACCTGTATGAAAGGGTATTTAATGTATGATTTTGGCGATATGGTGCGCGCTTTTTGTTCGCCAGAAGAAGAAGATTCTACTGCTTTAGATAAGGTCATCGCTAGGCCGGAAATTATCGCCTCGGCAAGTGAAAGTTATATTAATGCCCTTGATGGTATTATCACTCCGATAGAAAAACGCAGTTTATGGTTAGGCATTAAAGTGATGGCATTAATGTTGGGAAGTCGTTTTTTAGCTGATCATATCAATGGTGATGTATATTTTTCTATCCATAAGCCTAATCATAATCTTGATCGTGCAGCGAACCAATTGACGATTTTTACAAGTTTGTTAGCGCAAGAGTCGCAATTAAAGCCTTTATTTGAATAGAGCGGTTTAAAAATCCACATAAAATAGTCGAGGTCGATTAAGTTAATCGACTTAACTTGTTTGAGTACAAATAATGCATATTTCAAAATACCAGTGGATACTATTCGATGCTGATGAAACCTTATTTCATTTTGATGCATTCGCTGGGCTTAAGTTATTATTCTCAAAATATAACGTTGCCTTTAGCCAATCTGATTTTGACCATTATCAAAAAGTGAATAAACCGCTTTGGGTTGAGTATCAAAATGGAACGATTAATGCGCACACATTACAAACTCAAAGGTTTGTCGAGTGGGGAGCCAAGTTGGCGGTAAAGCCAGAACAGCTTAACCATGATTTTTTAATGGCAATGGCGGATATTTGTCAGCCGTTACCTGGAGCAAAGGCTCTTATTGATGCCTTAATTGGTAAAGTTAACCTTGGTATCATCACCAATGGTTTTACACAGTTACAGCAAGCGCGTTTACAAAAAACCGGTATGGATAGTGCATTCTCACATGTGATTATTTCTGAACAAGTGGGTAAAGCAAAACCAGATAAAGCGATATTTGAGCATGCTTTTGAAAAAATGGGGCGGCCGCAAAAACACCAAGTGCTAATGGTTGGGGATACCCTTCAATCAGATATTTTAGGTGGAATAAATGCCGGTGTTGAAACCTGCTGGTTAAATGCCAATGGCCTAGCAAATGATGAAAATATTCAACCCCATTACCAAGTATCTTCGTTAACTGAGTTACATCAGCGCTTGTTTTTATAATATAAGCACACCTAAAAAAGCCGCCTTAAGTTTTCACTTAAGGCGGCTTTTTAGTCAATTGATTCTATTTTTATCAATTCTATTGAAACAAATCTTCTGCAACATTATCAATAAATATCTCGCCAGATTCTTGTGCTTCAGTGGCATATTCTTTAGGTTCAGTACCCTCAACGAAGTACTCGAAAGCCGTGGTATGGTCGGTTTTGCGAGTGAGTTTACCGGTTTCTAAATCAATACGAACAGACACAATACCCTTCGGTGGCTCAGTTGAGTGTTCAGGAGTGCCCTTTAAGGCTTTATTCATAAAGTCATTCCACCCAGGCCCTGCTGTTTTAGCGCCAGCTTCTGCCCCTGATATTTGATCGGGTGCACCATTAGCCATCCAGCTTGCTCGGCCAAGTTGACGACCATGATCATCAAAACCAACCCAGAAGGTAGAGGTTAATGTTGGATTAAAACCACTAAACCAAGTATCGCGCGATTCATTGGTTGTCCCTGTTTTACCTGCAATGTCATGGCGCTTAATCAATTTTGAGGCGCGCCAGGCCGTACCATTCCAGCCCGTACCTTTACTCCAATCACCACCGCCCCAAATTACGCTTTTCAATGATTCAGTAATTAAGAATGCCGTTTGCTCAGTGATGATTTGATTCGCATAACGACCATTTTCACGATTACAGACCAATTCAGTATCGCTATTTTCAGCGGTCAATTCATTGTTCGTAGATGAAATATCTGCAAAGGTATCGTTGTGAGTATTGTCATCGGCTTGCTGGTTAAACGAATCGTCAGCGGCAACAGTGGCAGGCGAACAAGCTAAAGTGGGCGAGGCTTGTTCAATGATATTGTCATAAGCATCCGTGACGTGGTCAATGAAATAAGGCTCAACTAAATAACCGCCGTTAGCAAAAACGTTAAACGCAGTAGCAACTTGCAAAGGTGTGACTGAAGGTGAGCCCAAAGCTAATGATTCGTTACGGGGTAAATCTTTTGCATCAAAGCCGAATTTTACCAGTTCATCGATAGTGTTTTGCAAACCAGCATGACGCATTGCTCGTACAGACATGACGTTGATCGATTGTGCTAAACCCACACGTAAACGAGTGGGGCCGCCGTAGATATCGGGTGAATTTTTAGGTCGCCAAGCAGTACCTTGTCGAGTATCAGGTTTATTAATCGGAGCATTATTGATCAAGGTGGCCAATGTCCAATCTTGTTCTAATGTCGTAGCGTAAATAAACGGTTTGATGTTTGAACCCAATTGACGTTTTGCCTGTGTCACTCGGTTAAATTGGCTTTGGCTGAAACTAAATCCCCCGACCAGAGTACGGATGGCACCATCAAATGGGTCAAGGCTAACGGTGGCACTGGACACTTCAGGGATCTGTGATAATTGCCAGAACTCACCGTTATTTCGGACGTAAACTTGTTGCCCAACTTGTAAAATATCGCTCGCGAGTTTAGGGGGTAAACTTTGGCGTTTATCACTGATAAACTTACGAGCCCACTTTAATCCTGCCCAATCAATGGTGATCTCTTGGCCATTGGCCAGTAAGACGTTAGCTTGTTTTTCAGCGATATCCATTACCGCAGCAGGCAAAATACCTTGCATAGGTTCAGTTTTTTTCAATTGCTCAATAATTTCGTCACGGACTAAAGGCGTTTCCGTCCAAAGTTGAGAAATCGGGCCGCGATAACCATGGCGTTGATCATAAGCAAAAACGTTATCACGTAATGCTTCTTGAGCCATTAATTGTAATTCAGACGAAATGGTTGTGTAGACGTTATATCCATTTGTATAAGCCGCTTCTTCACCATACTTCTGAATCATATAGTCACGCGCCATTTCAGAAATATATGGCGCATATAAATCAATTTCTGCGCCGTGGTATTTTGCCGAAATAGGCGTATCAATCGCTTCTTGATACAGGGCTTGAGTAATGTTGTTTTTTTCCAACATACGACTTAACACCCAATTTCGACGTGCCATAGCTCTTGCTGGATTACGTATAGGGTTGGCAGCAGAAGGTGCTTGAGGTAAGCCCGCAATCATCGCTATTTCAGGTAATGTTAGCTCATGTAAATTTTTGCCATAGTAAACCTGTGCAGCAGCCCCG
This sequence comes from Shewanella holmiensis, assembly GCF_025370255.1. Lineage (GTDB taxonomy): Bacteria > Pseudomonadota > Gammaproteobacteria > Enterobacterales > Shewanellaceae > Shewanella > Shewanella holmiensis. Next base: position 63,037 of record NZ_JAMTCD010000005.1, on the reverse strand, counting down.
ACACCATAAGCCCGGTTACCTAAAAATGATCGATTTAAATACAGTGTGAGAATTTCTTCTTTGTTTAGGGTTTTTTCAATTTTTAAAGCTAAAAAGATTTCTTTGATTTTTCGAATATAGGTTTTTTCATTCGATAAAAAGAATCCTCGGGCAACCTGCTGGGTAATAGTACTTGCGCCTTGGCTTTTTTTACCCGTCGTAACTAAAATTGTTGCAGCACGAATAATACCGATCGGATCGATACCTTTATGTTCAAAAAAACGCGCATCTTCGGTATCAAGTACCGCGTTAATCAGTTGTTGAGGAACCTCATTGTATTCAACAGGGACGCGACGTTTTTCGCCAAATTGTGAAATAAGTTTGCCATCGCTACTGTATATGCGTAGCGGTGTTTGTAATTGAACCGTCTTTAAGGAGTTAACGTCAGGTAGGTCTGGTAATACATAAAAATAAGCAGCAGCAATTGCGCCTACACCGAGTAAAGCTAAACTAAAGAAGGCAATTAGTAATCTTTTAAACCACTTCACACATGTATTCCAACATCTTAAATAGGACCAGTAGTATATAAGCCATGAGCATTTTGGTGAAGTAAAAACATGTAAACTAAAAATAGTATTTGTAAAATATAGAAACATTTTATACAAATAAGTGTAACGAGATGATTTTGTGCTACTATCTTTTTAAAACAATAATAGAATTTGTGATGACGGAATATGCTTTCTAAATTATGGAAGCGTCAAGCTCCGCAAATGGTGGGTGTCGATATTGGTTCCCATGAAGTCAAAGCCATATTGCTCAGTAAGACTGCTGATGGATATAAAATTCAAAATTACGCGACGGTGCCAATTAAAAAGGGCGCAGTTGCTGATCATGATATTCGAGATTCTGAAGCTGTATTAGAATCTTTGAGACAACTGAAGCGTTCTTTGCCTAAAGGGGTGAAGTTTGCCGCTGTTGCTGTTTCTGGTTCTGCGGTGATGACTAAAGTGATTTACATGGACGCTTCATTAAATGAAGAAGAAATGGAAGCTCAAATCGAAATCGAAGCCGACAACCTTATTCCTTATTCTCTGGATGAAGTCAGTATCGATTTTGAGACCTTAAGCCCAAACATCACTGACCCGTCGAAAGTCGATGTTTTGCTAAGTGCTTGCCGTACTGAGAATATTGATGCTCGTGTTGATGCACTAGATGCAGTTGAGCTTGATGTTAAAGTGGTTGATGTTGAGGGGTATGCGTTAGGGCGCTCTGCTGAGCTTATTTATGCCCAATTACCCGATGGCGCCAAAGATAAAATTATAGCCATGGTAGACATTGGTGCCAATATCACCACGTTTGCAGTTGTTGAAAAAGGTGAAACAACCTTTATTCGAGAGCAGGCATTTGGTGGTGAGTTATTCACACAATCTATTTTATCTTTCTACGGTATGCCATATGCAGAAGCTGAATTAGCTAAAGTAACAAGTAACCTACCTAGAAATTATATGTTTGAAGTGTTGTCTCCATTCCAAACACAACTGTTGCAGCAAATTAAACGTACCTTACAAATCTATTGTACCGCCAGCGGCCGTGAAAAAGTCGATTATGTGGTGTTGTGTGGTGGTACAGGTAAGTTAGAAGGCATGACAACGGTATTAACCAATGAGCTTGGTGTTCATGCAATCGTTGCCGACCCGTTTCAAGGTTGCTTGCATGCCGATGAAGCAATTAAATCCCAATTACAGCCATCAATTAACAAGTTCATGGTAGCAAGTGGCTTGGCGCTGAGGAGTTACGCTCAATGGCGAACATAAACTTACTTCCGTGGCGTGAAGAAGCACGGGAAAAACAAAAACGTGATTTTATTGGTATTCTTGCCCTAGTATTTTTGGTCACGTCTTTACTGGTATATTTGTTTATTAGTTATCTTGAATTAGTGACCGATGATCAGCGTCAACGTAACAGTTATTTACAGTCAGAAATTAGTTTATTAGACACTCAGATCGCCGAAATCAAGAAAATTACCGAGCGTAAAAAAGATATTGAGCGTCGAACTGAAATTATTTTAGGTCTTCAGCAATCACGTAATTTGCCGACACATGTATTAGATGAGTTGGTGAGAATTGTGCCACCAGGGATCTATCTATCTAGTATTGAGAAAAAAGGCAGTATTCTTTGGATTGAAGGACGCAGCGAATCAAATAACAACGTTGCAAATATGATGAGGAAAGTTAAAACCTCAAGTTATTTAACTGATCCAAGTATGCAATCCATTATTTCTCAAAATGAAGATTTACGTCAGCTACAGCGCTTTAAATTAAGAGTATCGATTACTGACGAATTTGGTAATAAAGCCCTTGATATGCAACAAGGAGCGAAAAAATGAATCTTGATTTAGACCAATTTAATGATATTGATTTTGAGAATATTGGCGGCTGGCCTAAATTAGTCAAGCTAGTGTTTGCTGGATTCTTATCTTTATGTGTTATCGGTGCCAGTTATTATTTATTTATTGCTGATACGATTGCCGTTATGGAATCTGAGCAGAAAAAAGAAATTGAATTAAAAGCCGATTTTGAAACTAAATATCAATTAGCTGCTAATCTAAAGTTATACCGTGAACAATTAGTCATTATGGAAGCACAATTTGCTGAATTATTGAAAATGCTTCCATCAGAAAATGAGATGCCTGGTTTATTGGACGATATTACTTTTGTAGCCACAGATTCAGGTTTAAGAATAAACAGTTTAGATTGGGAAGATGAAATTGAGCGTGACTTTTATATTGAATTTCCAATTCGGTTAAATGTTGAGGGTGATTATCATCAAATTGGTAATATGGTGAGTGGAGTCGCAAAACTTCCTCGTATTGTTAGTTTGCATGATTTTAGTATCACACATAAAGAAGACGGTGGTTTGTCGATGGCGATTCTCGCTAAGACATATCGCTTTAAAGAAGGTGCTGAGTTACCTAAAGATGCTAAGGGGAAGAAATAAATGAAATTCTTACCCGCACTGATTGGTGTTAGTGTCAGCTTAATGCTAACTGGCTGTATTGGCGACAGAAGTGATTTAGAGCTGTTTGTGACAACGACTAAAGCACAACATGTTGCGCGCATACCGCCGCTAAAAGAAACACCAAAATTTGAGCACTTTATTTACCAAGCTGAATTGATGCGCAGTCCGTTTATTCCGCCATCAAGAGAATTAACCGAAGAAGTTATCGATACGTCAAAAGACTGTTTGCAGCCTGATTTAAAAAGGCGTAAAAGCCGTTTAGAGACTTATGCGTTAGATAACCTTAGGATGCGTGGAACGTTAAGTGAAGACGATGAAATTTGGGCTTTAATTGAATCAGCAGATACCAATGTTTATCGTATGGGTGTAGGTGAGTATTTAGGGCTTTATCATGGTCGCATTTCAAATGTAACGCCCCAATACATCGAAATTATAGAATTAATCCCTGATGGTTCAGGTTGTTGGGCAGAACGCCCAAGCAACTTAGAATTATCAGGCAAGTAACCGTGCGAAGGATGAGGGAATAATGAAATCTTCTGCCGCGATGAGAAAATCAATGACGAATTCATCAACAGTTAAAACCCTGTTAGGGGTGGTATTATTAATGTGCGCAATTCCAAGCGCAGTTGCTGCTAATCGTCTATTAGATGTGAAATATCACTCTGTTGTCGATCATCAATTAGAATTAGAGCTTGTGTTTGAATCCGCTGTAACGTCTCCTACTGTAGACTTATCAGCCAACCCTGCTGAAATTATTTTAAATTTTGATGAAACAACATCTAACTTACCAAAGGACGAACTGCCAATTGATAGCGTTGGTGTTAAATCCTTAACGACTCAGCAGCAAGCGAACGGATTAACTATCGTCGTCGCTTTAAAAGACGTGAAACCTTATCAAGGTAAAATTGAAGGTAATACCTATCGTTTAACGATAAACGATGCGGTTTCAGGCCCATCAAGTGCCGATAATCCATTTGTAAATACGGTTAATAGCATCGATTTTCGTCGTAATGCGAAAGGTGGTGGTGAGATATTATTTAATTTAAGTAATCGCTCAGTCGCTGCTAATGTTGAACAAGTTGGCGCCAAATTAGAAATCAAACTTTACAATACCAATATTGGCAGTGATTTATTGTATGTCATGGATGTAGAGGACTTCGCGACACCAGTCAGTAGTTTCGAAACATTTAAAGAAGATTTAACCTCACGAATTTTAGTCGATGTGAATGGTAATTACGAATACAATTACAAGCAAGACGGTAATGTATTTAAAGTTAACATTGATAAAATTGAACGATTAGCGGTTGCTAAAGAAGACAAAAAATACAACGGTCGTTCACTATCGTTAAACTTTCAAAGCATTTCAGTTCGAACGGTATTACAGATTATTGCCGATTATAATAACTTTAACTTAGTCACTAGCGACACGGTTGAAGGTGATATTACGCTACGTTTAGATGACGTACCTTGGGACCAAGCTTTAGATTTAATTCTACAAACTAAAGGCCTTGATAAGCGCATTGAAGGTAATATTTTAATGGTTGCCCCTAGTGAAGAGTTGGCAATTCGTGAAAGTAATGATCTTAAAAACAAACAAGAAGTAAAAGAGTTAGCGCCTTTATATTCTGAGTTTTTACAAATTAATTATGCTAAGGCATTAGACATAGCAGAATTGTTGAAAGGAACTGATTCAAGTTTACTATCAAGTCGTGGTAGCGTTGCTGTTGACGCACGTACTAACACATTACTGGTGAAAGACACTGCAGAAATATTAGAAAGCATTCATCGACTCATCGAAGTGTTAGATATTCCAATCAAGCAGGTATTAATCGAATCGCGTATGGTGACCGTAAAAGACGATGTATCTGAAGATTTAGGTATTCGCTGGGGCATTACCGATCAGCAAGGCACTAAAGGTACTTCAGGCTCGCTTGAAGGTGCTGGCAGCATTGCTGGCGGTATTATTCCTGGGTTAGATGATCGCTTAAACGTTAATTTACCCGCAGCGGTTTCTAATCCAACTAGCATTGCTTTCCATGTTGCAAAATTAGCTGATGGTACCGTGCTGGATTTAGAATTAAGTGCACTTGAACAAGAAAACAAAGGCGAAATTATCGCAAGCCCACGTATCACTACGTCAAATCAAAAAGCAGCATACATTGAGCAAGGTGTTGAAATTCCTTATGTGGAATCTGCGTCAAGTGGTGCAACATCAGTGAGCTTTAAAAAAGCGGTTTTATCTCTTCGAGTCACACCGCAAATAACGCCTGACAATCGCGTGATTCTCGATTTAGAAATCACCCAAGATTCTCAAGGTAAAACAGTTCAAACCCCAACTGGTGAAGCTGTATCTATTGATACTCAACGTATCGGTACTCAAGTATTAGTTGATAATGGCGAAACCATTGTTTTGGGTGGTATCTATCAACAAAACTTAATCAGCAGAGTGAGTAAAGTACCTGTTTTGGGTGATATTCCTCTGGTTGGTTTCTTATTTAGAAACACAACAGACCGAAATGAGCGTCAAGAACTACTGATTTTCGTGACACCAAAGATTATTTCTGAAAAGTTATAATCAATAATCAAATGATAAAGGCCAGCTAAATCAAGCTGGCTTTTGTTTTTGGCGTAAGCTATAACACTTTTATTTAATAAAATTGTTATAAATTGCCAGCATCGCTTGCCAGCAATGGCCCTAAACTGAGATAATCCTCCGTCAAGTCTCAATAGAGCAAGGTAATATTTTAAGCGGTCGGCTGTCTCTTTAGTCGATCAGGCATTCTTTTATATAAGATTCAGACGTATACGAAATGGCTGAAAAACGTAATATTTTTCTAGTAGGCCCTATGGGCGCAGGTAAAAGCACAATTGGCCGTCATTTGGCTCAAATGCTGCATTTAGAATTCCACGATTCTGATCACGAGATCGAGCAAAGAACAGGCGCTGATATCGCTTGGGTGTTCGATGTTGAAGGTGAAGAAGGTTTCCGTCGTCGTGAAGCACAAGTCATTGCTGATCTTTCAGAAAGGCAAGGTATTGTACTCGCAACAGGCGGTGGTTCGGTTCAGAGCAAAGATATTCGCAACTATCTTTCTGCTCGCGGTATCGTGGTGTATTTAGAGACGACTATCGACAAGCAAGTTGCTCGTACGCAACGTGATAAACGTCGTCCATTACTGCAAGTTGATGACCCACGCGAAGTTCTTGAGAACTTAGCAGAATCGCGTAATCCTTTGTACGAAGAGATTGCCGATGTCATCGTTAAAACAGACGAACAAAGTGCGAAAATTGTCGCAAATCAAATAATTGAGCAACTCGGTTTTTAGGTAAAACAATGCAACAAATTCAGGTTGATTTAGGTGATAGAAGTTACCCCATTTATATAGGCCAGAATTTGATGCATGAAAGCGAAATATTTAATCGCTACCTTGCAAACAAGAACGTACTCATCGTTAGCAATGACACTATTGCCCCTTTGTACTTAGCGACATTGGAAAAGGCAATGGTGTCTTGTGCGTCAATTAAAAAAGTTATTCTTCCTGATGGTGAAAAATATAAAACTCTAGAGTATTTAGATGTCATTTTTTCAGCATTATTGGAACATAATTTTGCCAGAGATTCAGTGTTGGTCGCGCTGGGTGGGGGTGTTATCGGTGATATGACCGGTTTCGCTGCTGCATGTTACCAGCGTGGAGTGGATTTTGTGCAAGTACCAACTACATTACTATCTCAAGTAGATTCATCTGTAGGCGGTAAAACGGCAGTAAACCACCCATTGGGTAAAAACATGATTGGGGCATTTTATCAGCCGCAAAGTGTTATTATCGATACCGAATGCCTAAAAACATTACCTGCAAATGAATTTTCAGCAGGTATGGCCGAAGTGATCAAGTATGGCATTATTTGGGACAGTGAGTTTTTTGTTTGGTTAGAGCAAAATGTTGAAGCGTTAAAAGCTCTTGATACACGAGCATTAAGCTACACAATTGCTAAATGTTGCCAAATTAAAGCTGATGTCGTCAATCAAGATGAAACAGAACGAGGAGTGCGTGCGCTACTCAATCTAGGTCATACATTTGGTCATGCAATTGAAGCTGAAATGGGCTATGGTGCATGGTTACATGGTGATGCGGTTGCTGCAGGCACAATTCTTGCTGCAGAAACAGCACATAAGTTAAATTTGATCGATGAGTCAATTGTTTGTCGAATTAGAGACTTGTTTGTAGCTTTTGATTTACCTATTGAAGCTCCTAGCTCAATGGATTTTGATAGCTTTATTAAGCATATGCGGCGCGACAAAAAAGTATTGGCAGGTAAGATTAGATTGATTTTACCTACCGGTTTAGGTCAGGCAGACGTGTTCAGTGATGTCAGTGAAGATCTACTTGAACAGGTGATCAGCCGCGCATAAAGGACGTGTGGTGGATCTTTGACTTCAGCATTATTACTACTTCCAACTCAAGAAGCACTTGTACAGCGTTTACAGCATACGGCCAGTTACAGTGGTCAACTGTTACTGCTATCTGGTCTAAAGGGATCAGGCAAGTCTACCCTGAGTTTGGCTCTAGCAAGCGAGTTAGATGAGCACAATTCTGCTTTAGTTCTGTGCCCGTTGCATGCTGACCCTGCCGAAATTCGCCGAAAAATCTTAGTTCAATTAATTTCATCGCCTATATTTGATGATGAAATGCCCCTTATGGATACCGTTATGCGTATCCAATCAACTCTTACTAAGCCGCTACATATCATTATTGATGATGCACATTTATTGCCTAAATCGCTGTGGGCTGAATGCATTTTATTATCTCAGATGCGCTGTGCAGGTACTAATATTGCAGTGACAATGGCAATAGATTCAGAATATTTAACAAAAGTAATGGCAGAGCTGTCTGAAGAAAGGCAGCAAATGCTATTGCCAATCAGCATTGAACCTTTACCAATCGCAGAACGAGACGGTTTATATCAAAGCTTACTGCTGCGAAGTGGCTGTACCCCCTTTATTCCACGAAGCATAATTCATCAACAACTTGAAAAGCAATCTGGTACACCTGAAGAGGTGGTTGAGCTATTAAATCTTGCTATTGCTGAACCTAAAGATGCACCAACCAAGGGTGCCAAGATGCTCAAATTCGCTATTGCTATGATTAGCTTATTGATAGTTGGTGGCACAGTTTATGGTGTGCTTAACAGTTCTGTATTTAAAGCGAATAATGAACCGCGATTTAGTCAACAACTCACTGCTACGCAACAACAGCAAAAAGATCAGGCTAACGTATTTTTAGCTCAATACGGTAAATTATTAGTGGCGCCTATGCTAACAGCACATAAGCGTTTTTTAGTGTTAGAAGAGGCTATTGATTCGAGGGAATTACCCATTCCGAAGCAACAAGCACCGGCTTTGATAAACACAATTAATGTTAATCAAGCCCAATCAGCGGATGAGAATGTCGCAGAGTCTACCGACATTCAATCCAGTAACACTATCGCGATATCATCTCAATCAGCGTCACTTGTCAAAAGCACTGAACCAATCAGTGTCCCCGCGGATGTGACGTCAAAAGTGACAGAAGTCGTTAAGCCTCAAGGCTATACTTTACAATTGGCAAGTGTGGTCGATAAGCAATCATTGGTTTCAATTACCAACAAATTGGTTCATGAAAAAGATGTCTATATTGCACGTTATAAAAATCGTTATGTCATTTTGTTTGGCCAGTTTGCTTCAACCACACAAGCGCAAAATCAGGCAAATAGACTTCAAGCAGAATTGGGCTTGAGTGAGCCTTGGCTAAGAAAATGGAGCGATTTGAGTGAACACATCATTGAGCAGGAAAATCGATGATAAACATGATTAAACAGAGTACAATCATCAGCTTTAATTTTGGCAGCAAGTAGCTCACTTTATGACAAAAAAACATAGAGCCTTTCTCAAATGGGCGGGTGGAAAGTTTAAACTCGTTGAAGAATTGTCTAAACATTTACCTAAGGGACAGCGCCTCGTTGAACCTTTTGTTGGTGCTGGCTCGGTTTTTTTGAATACAGATTATGACGAATACTTGTTGTGCGATATTAATCAGGATTTAATTAACCTCTATCAAATTGTGCAGCAGCAACCGGAAGCTTATATTACGGCAGCAAAAGCTATGTTTGTTGCAGATATGAATAATAAGGAAGCGTATTACCGCATAAGAGCAGATTTTAATCTAAGCCGAGATCCTTTTACACGCTCAGTGTATTTCTTATATTTAAATCGTTTTGGTTTTAATGGCTTATGCCGCTATAACCGTAAAGGTGGCTTTAATGTCCCTTTTGGTTCATACAAAAAACCTTATTTTCCTGAAGCTGAAATACGATATTTTTCAGAAAAAGCTCAAAAGGCAACATTCAAATGCATCGGGTATGAGGGAGCCTTCGGTTTAGCCAATGACGGTGATGTGATTTATTGCGATCCACCTTATGCCCCATTGTCGACAACCGCAAGCTTTACCACTTATGCCGGACCTGGTTTTAGCCTTGATGACCAAGCATTATTAGCGCGTCATTCACGTCATACTGCCCATAAGCGCAATATTCCAGTATTGATCAGTAATCATGACATTCCACTGACTCGAGAGTTATATCGAGGGGCGAAATTAGCTACGATAGCCGTTCAGCGAAATATCAGCCAAAAAGGATCATCGCGAAATAAAGTGGATGAAATTATGGCACTATACGATCACCATTATTTTGATGATGAAGTTTATTAGCGCAAGGGGCTAACTCAAAACTTGATTAACGATGGCCACAAGTGTCAGCACCAGAAAAACCGTTAGCATTATGCCCATTAGAATGAAAGGAATTGGCGAAGTGGTTTTAAAATCTCTTTGGCGATTTTTATCTGTTTGCACGCCGAAAAATGCCGCTATAGTGCTACTAAATACCTGCCACAAAGACAATTTTAAATTTGCTCAGGTTTTTTAGAGGTAGGTATATCAGTAATAGGCTTATCTTTATGTCCGTATAGCAGTTCAATTAAATCAATAAAGTGAAATTGACTTGAGCGGCTGTTACCTGTAATCCAATTTTTCCAACTGACATCATGCCCTTGAACAGCACAGCGATTATTGGGATGGCTGCTAGGTAAGCTGCTATTGTAATTGACATTTGCTTCGCAGGCACAGGCTTGAGTTGACGCCGTTTCGCCAGTCGTTGAAAACGACAAGCTGATGAACACTACCAAAGATGATGTTGTCACCGTAGCCACAATTGCTTGTAATGGCTTAGTGTTAAAGTATGACAATAAACGATTTGGACGCAGTTCCATGTTGGGGATCCTTTCCATTAATAACGTCAGTATCACAGTGAATACTATTCGCTTTATCTTCATCAACGTTTGATATAACAATATGTTAGTCATTAAAACACAAATAAAATTGCTTAATATCTGACTAAACACGGCGTAAAACTTTGTCGATTATATCAAACTAGTACAGTTTATGAACACCTATTAGTTATTTATTTTCAAAATCAAACTTCTGGCATACCCCTGGGTATTTTTTCATGGTTTGACTAGAGCCAAGCTGTTCCAAAGGGTAAACTACAGCCACACCCATTTTGCTGCGAGACCATGATGCAACCTTATTTAATTGCTCCATCAATCTTATCTGCTGATTTTGCCCGTTTAGGGGACGACGTTAAAGCTGTACTCGATGCCGGTGCAGATGTTGTTCATTTTGATGTAATGGACAATCATTACGTGCCTAACCTGACTATTGGGCCAATGGTTTGTACGGCACTGCGTAATTATGGGATCACTGCAGATATTGATGTGCATTTGATGGTAAAACCGGTAGATAGAATTATTCCCGATTTCGCTAAGGCGGGGGCATCAATTATTACTTTTCACCCAGAAGCTTCTGAGCATGTTGACCGCACATTGCAATTAATTAAAGAGTCGGGTTGTAAAGCTGGCTTGGTATTTAATCCAGCCACACCTCTGCATTATTTAGATCACGTAATGGATAAACTGGATGTCATTTTATTGATGTCGGTGAACCCAGGATTTGGTGGTCAGTCATTTATTCCTTCAACCTTAGATAAATTGCGTCAGGTACGTGAACGCATCGACGCCAGTGGTTATGATATTCGTCTTGAAGTAGACGGTGGTGTAAAGGTTGATAATATTGCTGAAATTGCCGCAGCAGGGGCTGACATGTTTGTGGCGGGTTCAGCTATTTTTAGTCAACCTGATTATAAAACTGTGATCGACGAAATGCGCAGTGAGTTAGCAAAAGTATAATCAATACGCCAACTTCATTAGTAATAGAAAGTAGCTAAACCATGACTAATTTTGACCAAATACGTGCCATAGCCTTTGATTTAGATGGCACTTTAGTTGACAGCGTGCCGGATTTGGCTGCCGCAACCAATGCAACATTACTTGAGTTAGATTTACCGCAAGCAAGTGAAGAGCAGGTAAGAGGCTGGGTGGGTAATGGCGCTAAAATGCTGATGCGACGAGCACTTAGCTTTGCACTAGCAAATGAGGTTGATGAAACGCTATTAATAGATACTATGCCTAAGTTTATGCACCACTATGGTTTGTTTTTAGAAAAACATAGCTGTTTATATCCTAATGTCTTATCGACCTTAACGGCTTTAAAGCAGGCTGGTTACCGTTTAGCTGTGGTTACCAATAAACCTTATCGTTTTACCATACCGTTATTAGAGGCTTTTGGCTTATCGGATTTATTTGATCATGTTCTCGGCGGTGATTCATTAGCCAAAATGAAGCCAGATCCTTTACCGTTAAATCATCTATTACAGCAATGGCAAATAGAGCCACAACAGTTATTGATGATAGGTGACTCTAAGAATGATATCTTAGCGGCTAAATCTGCCAATGTGACGGTTATCGGCTTAACCTATGGTTATAACTACGGTGAGCATATTAGTTTAAGTGAACCGAATGAAGTGTGTGACAACTTTGACCAAATCGGTCAGTTTTTACTTTCTAAATAATTTTAAAATACAGTAATTGGAGCAACAAAACCCATGACTAAACCCATTGTTTTCAGCGGAGCACAGCCATCTGGCGAATTAACCATAGGTAATTATATGGGCGCGCTACGCCAGTGGGTGGCAATGCAAGACACGCATGATTGTATTTATTGTGTGGTAGATTTACATGCAATTACTGTTCGCCAAGACCCAGCAAAACTGCGTGAAGCGTGTCTTGATACCCTAGCGCTGTATTTAGCATGTGGTGTTGACCCAGATAAAAGCACGGTGTTTGTGCAATCACATGTACCACAGCACACCCAATTAAGCTGGGCGTTAAATTGTTATACCCAAATGGGTGAGCTGAATCGTATGACTCAGTTTAAAGATAAATCACAAAAGCACGCTAATAATATTAACGTTGGACTATTTGGTTATCCCGTCTTAATGGCAGCTGATATTTTGTTATATCAAGCGCAATCCGTGCCTGTTGGTCAAGACCAAATGCAGCATCTTGAGCTGACCCGTGACATCGCAACACGTTTTAATAATGCCTATGGTGACACATTTACAGTGCCCCAAGCATTTATTCCAGAACACGGTGCTAAAGTCATGTCGTTGCAGGACCCTTTGAAGAAAATGTCAAAGTCAGACGACAACCGCAATAACGTCATTGGTTTGTTAGAAGAGCCTAAAGCTATTCTAAAGAAAGTGAAAAAAGCCATGACTGACAGCGACGAGCCACCAGTGGTTCGTTTCGATTTTGATAACAAACCGGGCGTGTCTAATTTATTAAGCTTAATGTCTGGTGCGACGGGTAAATCTATTGCTAGTTTAGAAGCGGAATTTGAAGGCAAAATGTATGGCCATTTGAAAGTGGCTACTGGCGAAGCGGTTGTGGCTATGCTTGAGCCATTACAGGAGCGTTTTAAGCAGTATCGTGCTGATGAGGCTTATCTTGAACAAGTGATGAAGCAAGGGGCTGACAAAGCCAAAGCTCGTGCCCAAGAAACCATTGATTTAGTGTATAAAAAGATTGGTATGATCGTTTAATACCCAATGGCTTTCAGCTTAAAAACCAGTATCACTAGATACTGGTTTTTTTATCCTCGTTGGTTTGCTGCAGCAGCCATCGAATAAATGCGGCAATACCTGGTTGTTTTTTCTTTCGGTGTTTACACAAGAAATTAAACCTAAAATCGGTAAATACTGGAGGTAAATCAAGCGCCACCAAACGGCCTGATTTAATATCAGACTCGACCATAAAGTCAGATGCCAGTGCAATGCCTTGTCCGGCGTTAGCCGCTTCAATCGCCAGTAATACGTGACTAAAAACATGCCTTTGCTGAGCTCGATTAAAATGCCATTGATTGTGCTGTCCCCAAAAATCCCAATCAAGACCCAAGCCAGGTTCATCCACTGCTAGCAATGATTGCTTTTCAAACCAATCGGCGTTGAACATCTCCTGTTGTTGAAATAATTCAGGGCTACAAACAGGGATCAACCGTTCGTTATGAAGCGTTGTTTGCCAAAATCCAGTTTGCTCATGTCGACCGCAAATAAACATGTCAGCAACAGAATCACTTAGCATTGGCTCATCCGTGATCATATTAAGGCGAATATTGTATTGAGGATATTGGCGTTTAAAATCACCTAAGCGCGGAATAAGCCATTTAATTGCAAATGAACTGAACACGGCCAATTGTAAATGTTGATTTTGCTCTCCAGTGATCCGCAAACTTAGATCATTTAATTGATTAAAAATTTGCTCAAGTTCATCAAATAGAATGTGGCCTTTTTCAGTTAACTGGAATTGCTTTCCTGAGCGATGAAACAGTGTTTCACCAAAGTAGTTTTCAAGCTGTTTTACCTGATGCGATACCGCGCTTTGGGTGATACATAGCTCTGTTGCAGCAAGCGAAAAATTGAGGTGTCTGGCAGCAGCTTCGAATACATGTAAGCTTCTTAGTGGAGGAAGTTTTCGCATTACTGGGTAGGGCCTTATCGTTGGTTGTAAGCGTTTATTAGCCACTGAATAGGTTATGAGCACAGTGGATAGCTAATTTGCAACAGTGCCAAGGAGGACTTAATTGCGTATTTTAATCTATTCAATATTAACTATTAATTTATCTCATACATGAGTAAAAAACATCATTATTATTCATGTTAGGTGATCGCTATGATGGCGCCTTATTAAATCGTAGTGAGCAAAAACATGCAGCCATCAGTCTTGTTGGGTATAGGATTATTGATTATCGGTAATGTTTTTAGTGCCCTTTATGATGTGTCAGTTAAATGGTTACCATCGAATGCTGATGCCGCCAGTTTTTTACTGATCAGGCAAGTATTGTCAGTGTTGATGATGTTACCGCTATGGTTATATAGCGGTCGCTCACAAACAAGCCATTATAAAATGCATTTTTTTCGCGCCAATATCGGTGCCATTGGTGGCTTGTGTTTTATTATCGGTTTGATGTCTTTGCCTCTCGCCACCGCGGGTGCTTTGTTTTTCTCAGGCCCTATTATGATTATGGTACTGGGGGCGTTATTACTTAAAGAAAAAGTGACTTCATTGCAGTGGATAGCGGTCTTTTTAGGGTTTATAGGTATTGTCATTCTTTTAAGACCAACGCAAATAAATTGGTTTGCTGTCATAGTGTTAGTCAGTGCGCTAACTTTTGCAGTCAGCCAACTGACACTCAAAAAACTGCCATCGACTGAAAACCCTGCATTAACCCTGATGTTGAATAATTTATTCAGTTTACCGCTTGTGTGTTTGATGGTGGTTTTTTTTGGTGAGCTGACAATATCTGTCGACATCATTTTGGTGGCTTTAATGAGTAATATCTTTTTGCTGATATACCAGTGGTTTTGCTTTTGTGCTTATCGAAAGACACAAGCTAGTGATATTGCAATTGCCGAATATACCGGACTACTATTTTGTGTGTTCTTTGGCTGGTTGTGGTTTGACGAATGGCTTGATGGATTAAGCTGGTTAGGTGCGGGATTGATTATTTTACCTTCGTTAGTGCTGCCTTATATCACACACCAGTGGCGCAAGTTGCAAGGCCATAAATTGGCATTAGCTAAAAAATCACACCCAATAATTAGCGGGTAATAGAAAAGAAAAAGCCTCTAAAAATAGAGGCTTTAATATTGTTATTCGCTGTTGAGGTGATGATTAATCTTCTTCTTTAGGCTCAACATATTCGAAGACTTTAATGACCTTACGAACACCTGCAGTGTTGCGGGCGATGTCCACAGCCAGTTCGGCTTGATTGCGTTCGATTAATCCAAGTAAAAAGACTTCACCATTCTCAGTAATTACTTTTACTCGCGTGATGTCTAAATCTTTTTCATTTAGCATCCGCCCTTTTACTTTGGTCGTGACCCAAGTGTCATTGCTGCGGGTGGTAAATGAGGTTGGATTACCAATACGTATCTGATTGTGGATCTTGCCACCAATGTTTAACTCTTGCACCGCTTTGATGGCTTTATCGCGCAACATAGAGTTAGGTGCTTGGCCAATCATGAGTACATTGCTATTCATGACCACACCGGTGATGTTGGTTTGATTGTTAATGTCTTCATGCTTTGACAGTGCACTGGAGATTTCAAAGTCGGCGTTAGTATCGCTTATTTGAGTAGACATACTACGCTCATCATTGGCCATTTTGGCACCACCTACGGCGCCAATCATTACCGCCCCTGCACAACCTTGAAGTAAAACAAGGGCAGAAATGATGGCTACAAGCTTTATCATGCTTGCTCATCCTGTGGGAATAAGGTGCGATCAATGTTGTCGCATAAGCAATGAATGACCAGTAAGTGGACTTCTTGAATACGTGCAGTGACATTTGATGGTACGCGAATTTCAACATCCCCTGCGCTCATTAAGCCTGCCATTGCGCCACCGTCTTTGCCGGTTAACGCCACAATAGTCATGTCACGGCTAAGCGCGGCTTCCATTGCTTTAATCACGTTACCAGAGTTACCACTGGTTGAAATGGCTAATAAAATATCGCCAGGTTGACCCAGTGCTAAAATCTGTTTTGAGAAAATTTCATCATAGCTATAGTCATTTGCAATCGCTGTGATGGTTGAGGTGTCACAGCTTAGCGCGATGGCTGGAAGTGGTGGGCGCTCGATTTCATAGCGGTTCAATAGCTCAGCAGAAAAGTGTTGTGCATCGCCGGCGCTGCCACCATTACCACACGAAAGAATTTTGTTACCGCCAAGTAGACATTGCACCATCATTTCAGCAGCTTTTTCGATTGACTCAGGTAATGCTTCAGCCGCATCAATCTTAGTTTGAATCGACTCAGTGAAACTGTCTTTAATACGTTCTAACATGCAACAATCCTTACGATATAGAATTTTTACTGACGGTACACATATAGGATGTGATCACCGTCAAGTGTGTGTCGATATAATGCCATAAATCAATGCTGTGGTAACTATTGAAGCTCAAAAACATCCCTGAATCCAAGTTATTTGTGCGTTATTATTGGCAATAACGTCAAATCGGCAGGGAGGGTTGATGCCTTGTTGCTGTAAATAGGCTTCAGCACAGCGTCGGATGCGCTGAATTTGTTTAGCGCCCAAAGCATTAATAGCACCGCCAAAGGCTTGCGACTGACGATATTTTACTTCAATGAAAACTAGCGTGTGCTGGTCTTCCATGATGAGGTCAATCTCGCCGAACTTATAACGCACATTTGCAGCAACAAAGTTGAGCCCTTGTTGCTGTAAATATTCTCGGGCCTGCTGTTCGGCAAGTTTGCCATCTATCATAATGGGGTTAATTGGCCTTGTTGGTACTTACCCCACGTTAACTGGCGATCGATCAAACCATTTGGCTGCACTGATAATGCACCGCTGCGGCCATTGAGTTGATATCCAGGAAATGCCTGCATTTGTGCTAAACGATTAACTAATTCAAGTGCATCATAGCCCATCACATATAAACGCTTTTGGCTGTTATTCCAGGTGCCCCATAATGATTCAACCATCCGAGTTTCATTGCTGGATTGCATTAACCAAGGGATATCGCTAATCATCACTTTGTTCAGCTCTTGTGCGGATTGATTGGATTCTTTTTCTAATCGGCCACGGCTAGAGGTATAAAGCGCTACAGGTTCAGCAAAGACACTGAAATTGACATCTAAAAACGCTTTGAGTAATGATAAGTCTTGCGATGCAGATATCATATAAATGGCATCGATATCCTGACGTGAACGAAAATCCGCTTCCAGCTTGCTGCCTAAAATTTCTTTCATACGGGCAATTCTAGCCTGGCTGTCTTTTACGCCTAAGGCTTCTTGCACGGTTAATTTCATCTGATCGCCACGGTCGAAATAATGGATTTCAGCGTTACTTTCGGTCAAAGTCAGCCATGTTTGGTTAAAGCTTTCGGCCATCCGTTTCCCAATAGCATCGTTACTGGTTAACAATAAGGGTAACTTAATGCCATCGGCAAACATTTTTCTGGCGGCATCACTCGCTTCTTGAGCGGGGGATAATGAAAAATAAAATTGATTTGGCTTAGGTTCAAACTGCTCTAATTGGTTCAAATATAGTTGAGGGATCAGCTGCTCTTTGGCTTGATTGGCGCGCTGTAACTCTTCAACTTCATTTGGTAGCAAAGGCCCAATAATAAAATCAGCACCCATATCAGTAGCTTGTTGATAGGCCGGTTGTACGCCTATTTGACTGTCGATAAAGTGAATCGTCACATCATTATCAAACTCAGCCATATAACTGGCTAAAATGCCCATTTTGATCGGTTCAGCAACCGCGGCTCTTGGCCCACTCAAAGGTAATAATACTGCAATATTTTGCGGTCTAAACGGTTTAGCGTTAAGGGCTTTTTCTAAATCAGAAGGTAATTTCATCGCACCTGGGTGATGTGGGTTATTTCGTTGCCATTCCCCTAAATAACGTACTAACTGAGTTGGCTCAATGGCGTAATGCTTGGCAATATAAGCCAACTGCAACCAACCTGAAAATACTGGATTAGCAGGCTCGCGCATAAAGGTTTGAATGGTTTCTTCTTGAAGCGGCTGTAATACCTGCCAAATAACATCATTTACCTGAGTTGATTCAGTTTTAGGCAAGTAGTTACTCAATAAGCTGAGTTGCCTAATTTGGTCAATAGGTTGTTGCAGTGACTTATACAGGCGCGCTTTGTATTGATGATAAGTGGCCATCTGCCAACGAGGTAATTGCCAATGCGGTGGATATTGCAATTTAGTCAGCGCGGCTTGCTTATCTTGCACTTTTTCAGCAATGCGGGCATTTAAATAAATATGCTCAGCCTGAATAGTCGGCACCTTCACCATACTTTTTTGCATTGACACAAGTATGTTGCTAGCAGAGCTATAATTACCGTCATTTATGTACGCGTGCGCAGCGAGCAAAAGGTAGCGATCACGTTTTTCTGGCAGGCTGCTTTTGCTGGCTTCAGACAAATAAGTGCTGGCCGGTTGCTCAACCGACACTAAAGACGTGTTGACAATTGAGTCAGGATCAGTGGTTTTAGTCGCAGCACAACCAATCAATAATGTTGAAAGTGTCAGTGCCGATAGAAATTTAATTGAAATCAGTCTTTTTAACACAGGGCTTCACTCTGGTAAGATATTGGCTTTAGTTTAACCTGCTCTTACGCTGGGCGAAAGTCTTGCACAAAGAGATTATTGAGGTAGTTATGGATCAAGCCGCAGCACTGTATATTGTGCCCACACCCATTGGCAATTTAGCGGATATCAGTAGCCGTGCAATTGAAGTGTTAAATCAAGTCAGCTTAATTGCCTGTGAAGATACTCGCCACAGCGGCAAGTTGTTAAGCCACTTTGGCATTGAAACCCGTAAAACGGCACTTCATGACCATAACGAACGTGATAGAGCACAGTGGATTATTCAAAAACTGAGTAACGGTGAGGCCGTAGCCTTGATATCTGATGCTGGCACGCCGCTGATTTCAGACCCAGGCTATCATCTGGTTAAACAGGTGCGTGAAGCAGGTTTCAATGTGGTGCCATTACCGGGACCATGCGCTGCAATAACCGCATTAAGCGCTTCAGGTTTGCCATCAGATCGATTTTCGTTCGAAGGTTTTTTACCTTCAAAAGAAAAAGGCCGCATCGATAAATTGTTAGCTTTAAAAGAAGATCCAAGAACGTTAATTTTTTATGAATCACCACATCGTATCGTGCACAGCTTAGAATCTATTGTTGCGACTTTAGGTGCTGACCGTGAAATCGTCATGGCCCGTGAAGTGACCAAAACCTTTGAAACGTTTTTATCTGGCGCAGCGGCAGATGTGTTGCAACAGGTAAAAGACGACTTGAATCAACAAAAAGGTGAAATTGTGTTGATGTGCCATGGCCACAGAACTGATAGCGAGTCAGACATTCCTGCTGTCGTGGTCAATACATTAAAACTGTTATGCCAAGAGCTACCCTTGAAAAAAGCATCAGCATTGGCGGGTGAAATTCACGGTATTAAAAAGAATGCACTTTATAAATACGGCTTGGAAATTGGTCTATAGATTCAATTTCATCGGTTTGCGCTAAAGTCATATTTTAGATGGTTTGTTGCAGTAGCTTACGCTATAATCCGCGCCGAGTTGGCCAGACAGTTGCCGCGTACGTAAGTACGGGGAGGAAAGTCCGGGCTTCAAAGAGCGGGGTACCAGGTAACGCCTGGGCGGTGTGAACCGACGACAAGTGCAACAGAGAGAAGACCGCCAATCTTCGGATTGGTAAGGGTGAAAGGGTGCGGTAAGAGCGCACCGTGCGGCTAGCAATAGTCCGTAGCAAGGTAAACTCTACCCGAAGCAAGACCAAATAGGGTCCCGTATGGCGCTGCTCGCGTTGGGACCGGGTAGGTCGCTTGAGCCTGTGAGCGATTGCAGGCCTAGATGAATAACTGTCCACGACAGGACCCGGCTTATCGGCCAACTCAAACCTTTCTATTAGAAGGCCTCACAGCGATGTGAGGCCTTTTATGTTTCCGCCTCGAACTCACTTTTTAGCATGATTAAGCCTAGTCAGTATCATTTCATCCAACCACTTGTTGTTTTGTGTCTTATCGCTTTTTACTTTTGTATGACGATGTTTTATTTATTGTTAGTTATTCGGCTGGCGAAATCTTGCTGACTAGTCCAAAATCATAACTCTATGATTTTAAGAAATTTGGCGATTATGAATTTGTCTTTTGGCTTTAAAAAAGCAGCTAAATTAGGCTCAGGTGTGTTGATTATTGGCTTAGTCATCAGCGTAGGGCTAACGTGGTGGATCAATGAAGCCAATGATTTGGCTATAAAAAAGGCACTTCAGTCAACGTCAGAACACATTAGCCGAAATGTTTTAGAACGTATTACCTTGTATCAATATGGCTTACGAGGTGCAAGAGGCATGATTACCACGGCAGGTGAACATCATGTGTCGCGTGAAGGGTTTATTCGTTATAGCTTAACCCGTGAAGTAGATAAAGAGTTTCCTGGTGCGCGTGGATTTGGTTTTATCCGCAGAGTCTTGCCTGAGCAAGAAGCCGAGTTTATTGAAAAAGCTCAGCAAGATGGTTGGCCTGTTTTTGGCATTCGTCAGCTTGCTCCCCATGATGATGAGCGATATGTTATTCAATACATTGAACCTGTAGAGCGTAACTATTCTGCTGTTGGTTTGGATATAGGCTCAGAAAAACAGCGCCGTGATGCTGCCGAGGCTGCGATGTTGTCGGGTGAGGTGACCTTATCTGGACCAATCACCTTAGTGCAAGCTACCGGAAAACCATTGCAATCTTTTTTGATTCTCATGCCAATTTATCGCAATGGAACCACACCAACGACCACTGAAGCGCGCGAAGCAGAGGCATTCGGCTGGAGCTATGCTCCTCTGGTCACGAATGAGGTTTTGATCGGATTAGATTTATATCAAAAAACGACTAAGTTGCAGTTAAGTGATATCACCCAGCTGAATAATCCGATCCCATTTTATAAAACCGACGCAGAAGATACCCATATTCATTCCCCGTACCAGTACACCATTAATAAAGAAGTGTTTGGCCGTAAATGGCAATTTAAAATTACCGCTTATCCTGAATTTATTCATGCATTACACCTTAATCGTCCAAGTTTAATTTTTTCCTATACTGCGGTATTCAGTCTTTTATTGGCCGCATTGGCCTCTTTATGGTCGTTAGGAATACAACGTAAACAACAGATGCTAGCTGAGCAGGCTCGACGGGCTAACATGCTGGAGCATTCGCTTGATGGCATTATTAGTTATGATCTTGATGGCAGGGTGACGAGTTGGAATAAAGGGGCTGAGTTGCTATTTGGTTATAGTGAATCAGAAGCGATGGGGTCCGACAGCGCAACGCTTATTGTGCCTAAAGAAAAAGTACACCATGAGAAAGCGGCATTTCGTAAAGTGTTAATCGGTGAAACGGTTTTAAATCAGGTGTCTAAGCATCAATGTAAAGATGGTAAATTAGTCTCTACCTCAATGACAGCTTTACCCATTATAGATGGGCAAGGGGATATTGTAGGTATAAGCCAAACACTTCGCGATATCACCGCTCAACAAGATGCGGAACTACGCATTATTAAATCAAATGAAAGTTTAGAGTTAAAGGTTGCCGAGCGAACCACTGAATTACTACAAGCTGTTTCAGAAAACAAAGCGTTGCTGAAATCGATAAACAATCAACTAGTGTCAACTGTCACCGATACAGATGGGATTATTCTAGAGGTTAATGACTATTTTTGCCGCATGAGTGGTTACTCTCGTGAAGAGCTAATAGGTAAAAATCATTCTATTTTAAAGTCGGGTGAGCATGATGATGTCTTCTGGCAAACGATGTGGGCTCAAATTAAATCAGGTGAGTCATGGCATGGTGAAATTTGTAATTGCGATAAACAGGGCAATATTCATTGGTTTGACACAGTCATTGGTCCAGTGATGGATGAAAATGGCAATATCGAACGTTTTATTGCCTTAAGTACTGATATTACTGAGCGTAAATTTACTCAAATTGAGAAAGCGCAACTGAGTTCGTTGCTCTCTAGTGTGTTGGATGCAGCGTCGGAAATATCGATTATTGCCACGGATGAAAATGGCCTAATCACCATATTTAATCGCGGTGCAGAGTTGTTATTAGGTTATGAAGCCAGTGAGTTAGTCGGTATTACTAGCCCAGCGTGTTTGCATTTACATGAAGAAGTACAGGCCAGATCAATAGCGCTATCAGCCGAATATGGCTTTAGCATTGAAGGGTTTGATACATTTGTTTATAAAGCGAAAACAGAAGGGCCTGAAACTCGTAATTGGACTTATGTTCGTAAAGATGGCTCACAGTGTCAGGTATCGTTATCGGTCACGGCTATGCGCGATAGTGCAGGGAACATATTAGGTTACTTAGGTATCGGGGTAGACATTACCCAAACGTTACTACAACAAGAAGCCCTATTAACTGCCAGCAACCATTTGAGCAAGGCCTCCGATGTGGCCAAACTGGGTATTTGGACCTTTAACATACAAGATAATAGTTTAGAGTGGAATGATCGTATGTTTGCTATTTACGATCAGCCGTTAACATTGCGTGATGAAGGGTTGGAGTATCAACACTGGTTGGCAAAAGTTCATCCGGATGATACTGAGATGGCAGAGCGCAAACTGCAAGATGCCATAGCGGGGCATGGCACCTATGATCTGGTATTTAGAGTATTGAAGTCAAATGGTGGAGTTCGCTATGTGCAGGCCGCTGCGCAAATTGAGCGGGATAAACATGGTAATGCGGTAAGAGTGATAGGTATTAACCTTGATGTGACTGAGCAGCGTGAAATTGAAGTCACCTTACGTGAAGCTAAACAGCAGGCCGATGAAGCGAATGCGGCAAAATCGGCATTTTTAGCTAATATGAGCCATGAAATTCGCACCCCGATGAATGCGGTACTGGGTATGTTGCAATTGATGCTACACACGACGATGTCTGCCCAACAACAGGACTATATTACCAAAACCCAAACCGCGGCTAAATCCTTATTAGGTTTGTTAAACGACATTCTCGATTTTTCTAAAATTGAAGCGGGTAAGTTACTGTTAGATCCACAACCTTGCGAAATTGAAATGCTAATGCGCGATCTTGCGGTAGTATTGTCGGGCAATTTAGGTAACCAAGATGTGGAAGTGATCTTTAATCTTGATCCTAACATTCCATCTTGGCTACTTATCGATAAACTAAGGCTGCAACAAGTATTAATAAACCTTGCGGGTAATGCGCTTAAATTTACCCACAGTGGACAGGTGATTGTTGGCATTGAATGTTTAGAAGCAACAGAACACAACAGAACGTTGCGTTTTTCTATCACAGATACTGGTATAGGTATCAGTGAAGAACAAATGGGGCGTATTTTTACCGGTTTTGAGCAAGCAGAATCTTCTACCTCAAGACGTTTTGGCGGTACAGGGTTAGGGCTTGCTATTAGTAAGCGTTTAGTGGAGTTAATGGGGGGCGATCTTCTTGTTACCAGTGAGCTAGGGCAAGGTAGTTGTTTCTGGTTTGATTTGGTTCTGCCTGCATTACCGACCGCAACAGAAGTGAACATTGATATTCAAGGTAAACGTATTTTAGTGGTGGATGATAATCACACAACTACAGATATTCTGGCCAAAATTTTGCTGGATTTTGGTTGTGAAGTTCAATGTGTTTATAGTGGTGTAGAGGCGATAGCACAATATGAGCAAGCCAGTGGCATGCAAACACCGTTTGATATTGTACTGATGGATTGGAATATGCCAGTTCTCAATGGCGTTGAAACGGCGCAGCAATTACAACAGCTTGCTTTAGCACAACAAATCGCTACTCCCGCAGTGATTATGTTAACTGCTTACAGTGAAGAGGTATTAAGCAGTCCCTCTTCTGAAGCGCTTTCACCTTTTGTGCATTTTTTAACAAAACCTGTTACATCGCAATTACTCGCAGAGTCCATTAATCTGGTACTAACAGGCAAGGTCGCGTCGTCCCCAGTGCAAATGCTGTCACAAAAGCGCTTACAAGGATTAACCATCTTAGTGGTGGAAGATAATCAGCTAAATAGACAAGTTGTTGACGAGCTGTTGACCCTTGAGGGGGCTAAAGTGGTATTGGCAAAAGGTGGCATAGAGGGCGTTGCGTTTGTCACCCAGAGCCAACAGACATTTGATATTGTGATTATGGATGTGCAGATGCCTGATATGGATGGGCTTGAAGCAACACGACTTATTCGATCTGATAACCGTTTTGAGTTATTACCTATTCTTGCCATGACAGCGAACGCATCTCAGTCCGATAGGCTTGATTGTATCGCTGCAGGGATGAATGATCATATTGGTAAGCCAATTGATATGCCAAAACTTATCCCGAGCATACTAGCCTTGGTGGGGCGTGAGTTTAATCATTCTGTGTACGACAATTCCGTAGTTGAATTAGGTAGCTCAGTTGTTGAAACGCCCGCAGAAAATGAGTCGTTATTTGACAGCCTAGAACAAACCCTCAGCCGTTTTGGTGGCAACGAAGCCTTTTTCAACAAGATGGCTCATGAGTTTGAAATCGAATTGAATAAACAATTACAACAACTTCATGATGCCGTTGCCAAAGAAAATAAGGCTCAGGTAGCCGCAATAAGTCATGGGTTAAAAGGGTTTTCAAGTAACTTTGGTGCTAAGGCCTTAGCTAACTTTACCGCCTATATAGAAGCACAATGCAAACAAGGCGAGCCGAATGCACAGCAATTGAATGAGTGGACTGATAGGTTATGCGATTTAGCGCAAGAA
This sequence comes from Shewanella holmiensis, assembly GCF_025370255.1. Lineage (GTDB taxonomy): Bacteria > Pseudomonadota > Gammaproteobacteria > Enterobacterales > Shewanellaceae > Shewanella > Shewanella holmiensis. The sequence goes on along the minus strand of NZ_JAMTCD010000005.1, from coordinate 38,246 downwards.
AGCGTGCAGCACCTTAACGATTACCTTGCTGAATCGTCCCCTAATGAGACTAATGTAGTGCTTCAAACCAACGCTAACAGTTCAATTGGTGCGGGAGAGCATGACACCATCATGTTATTAAAACAGATGTTGCAGCAGAGTAATCTTGAAGCGATGACGATTATTGAAGATACAGCATGTGTCTTATCTCACCACCGACGATGGCCAGAATTATATTCACATGTTCAAGCGCTAGAGTTTGATAAAGCGTTAGAGGTACTCACTATGATTGAAACGGAGGTGAGTTAATGTTGCAAACTCAATTATTGGATTTAGCCGATGATGTAAAAGGGAAGATTTTGCTGGTGGATGATCAACCCACCAACATTAAAATTCTACATCAATTGTTTAATAAAGAATTCGATATGTACATGGCAACAACAGGAAAACAGGCGCTTGAAGTGTGTAATAACGTACATCCTGATGTGGTTTTACTGGATATTGAAATGCCAGGCATGAATGGTTTTGAGGTATGTGAAGCACTAAAGTCGGATCCAAGGACCGCAAATACTGCGATTATTTTTATCACGGCTCATTTTGATGAAGAGCAAGAGGTCAAAGGATTTCAATTAGGCGCGGTAGATTTTATTCATAAACCAATTAACAGCATCATTACCACCGCAAGAGTGCAAAATCAGTTTTTGTTAAAGCGACACTCTGATTTACTTAGGGCCATAGCGCTACAGGATAGTTTGACCGGAGTGGCTAATCGACGTCAGTTTGAACGCTCTTTGCCTGATTCTTGGCGTCATTGCATTCGTCACCATCAGCCAATGTCTTTGGTTATGTTGGATGTCGACTTTTTTAAGCGCTATAACGATAAATATGGCCATCAACAAGGTGATGATTGCCTGCGCTCGGTGGCTCAAGCTATTCGTGGTGTAGCGGGGCGTCCATATGATCTTGTTGCGCGATATGGTGGCGAAGAATTTGTGTGTATTTTACCTGATACTAACCTTGATGGAGCGTTATCGATAGCCCAAAAAATGATATCTGCGGTGCAGGACTTAGCGATAGAGCATGCAGAATCAACTATCTCAGATTCAGTGACCATTAGTGCAGGGGTGTCGACCATTTTTCCTAAGCTTGATTCTTCATGGGAACATGTGTTGAATGAGGCCGATAAACAGCTTTATTTGGCTAAAAAGGACGGTAGAAATCAAGTGAAAGGCACCTCATTGTAAATGGGCCATTTTTGTTGCACCACACTCCAACGCTGCTATGAGATGATTGGCCGGGGCCGCCATTTTTAGGGCTGTGGCACTTCATTTTTAGGACAATGGTACTAACAGTCACTTGCAATGAGGAAACAATATGCCTGGTCAATAAATCGGCAAGGTTAAGTGGGGAAATGTGAACCTAGCACCCCTATATTAGACCTTAGTATAAGGTTATCTACCTTGACCTAGCAGGGTAAGTCGTTGACACTGCACAGTACTATAACTGCCTACCTAAATGGACAATCTCTATGCTGATCTTTTTCATATGTATTGCATTGCTCGTGCTTGCATATAAATTCTATAGCCCCTTTGTAGAACGCCAAGCCGGAATCGACCCAACAGCCAAAACACCACAAACTCGTTTTAGCGACGGCGTTGATTATGTTGAAGTGCATCCTGTTAAAGCTTACTTAATTCAATTTTTAAACGTGGCCGGCGTCGGTCCAATTTTCGGTCCTATTTTGGGGGCCTTATATGGTCCAATCGCGCTAGTGTGGATTGTGATTGGCAACATCTTAGGCGGCGCGGTTCATGATTACTTCTCAGGTGTATTAAGCATTAAAGAAGACGGTAAAAGTTTGCCTGAAATTGCAGGGCATTACTTTAACGTGTTCTTTAAAGGCGTGATGCTGGTATTTACTGCAATGCTACTGTTTTTTGTGGGTGTTGTATTCATTATGAGCCCAGCTGGTTTATTAAGTAATTTAAGCTATTTTGAAGGGACATTCTTAAGCGGCAATACCTTTTGGGTGTTGGTGATTTTAGGATATTACTTTCTAGCTACCATGCTACCGATTGATAAAATCATCACTAAATTATATCCAGTATTTGGCTTGTTAATGATAGTCATGACCCTTTCATTAGCGGTGGCATTATTAATGAACGCGCCACATTTACCGATGGCTGATGACTTTTTAGCGTATTTTGATCATAGCCACTACAACAATGATTTACTTGAGCCAAACCCAAATGGCTTGCCTGTGTGGCCATTACTGTTTGTTACCATTACCTGCGGTGCAATCAGTGGTTTCCATTCGACTCAAGCACCGATTATGGCGCGTTGTTTAACCAACGAGAAGTATGTTCGTCCGGTTTACTTTGGTGCGATGATGTCTGAGGGTATTGTTGCGTGTGTATGGGCTACAGCCGGTATTGCAGCGTTCCCAGGTGGATATGTTGAACTTAAAGAGATCCTTGATCAAGGTGGTCCAGGATTAGTGGTGAACCAGGTAGCAACCAGCTACTTAGGGGTAATGGGTGGCATTATGGCGATTATTGCTGTGGCGATTTTCCCCATCACGTCTGGTGATACGGCATTCCGTTCATTACGTTTAACCATTATTGACGCCTTTAACATTCCGCAAAGTATGCGCAATCGTTTATTACTGGCAGTGCCTATTTTAACCATCGCTTATTTTATGACTAAGATTGATTTCACCTTAATCTGGCGTTATTTCGCATTCTCTAACATGTTGTTATCAACCAGCGTGTTGTGGTTAGCGACTAAGTACCTATTTGATCGCGGTACATTCCATTGGATTGTGAGCATTCCAGCGATTATCGGCACAAGCATTACCGTGTCTTATATCATGACGGCAGGTATTGGTTTAGGTCTACCTATGGAGTTAAGTCAGCCCGTGGGTATTGCTGTCGGTGTGGTGTCATTGATTGCGTTAATCATTGCGCACCAAAAGCGTAAGCCTGTCGCAGCATAAGTCTGTTCTGGCAATAAAAGGCCTTGCTTATGCAAGGTCTTTTTTTGACTAGCATTGAAGTTTACATTCATTAGCAACCTATAACCTTAACTTACTTCTACGGCTCAACATTCTTTGAGTGATGCTAATTAACCTTCCTTTATAACGCTTACCGCGACAATTGAGTCACTGCCGGTTCCGAGAATTTAACAATATTCGATAGCCTTTGCTTAGCATAAATAAATAGCTGTCATAGCAGTGGTGTGCTTGCATGGGAGAGGGAAAGTTCCTGCTTGGGCGGTTAATATTATGGAATGAATCGTTTAACAAGCACCAGTTGCGTACGGATGTTGATGACTATCAAGCGAAAAATGCAGCATCACATGTACCTTTGCAAAGGCAAAGGCAAAGGGTTAGAAGTGGTCTTTAATCTGGAATCTAAATTCCCAGTCATTAACATCTTGGCCTGAGGTGAAGGGCTTGGCGATATCAATATGAGCTATATTGCCGTAGCTAGATTTAGATGAGTAAATTCGCGCACCAATGCCTATGCTACCTATAGGATTGTTAGTTTCATTAAACTCATCTGTGCCACCAAATGCTTGGCCGACATCGGAAAAAAGTGCCCAGCCTAAATCAGCTAATTGATATAAATTGATATTGGGATAGTTTCTTAATTCTGCGGTAAATGTCCATTGATTATCGCCATGTTGATAGTCATTTGGATAACCACGAATACCTGTTTCATCACCTAAGGCGAAGGTGCGATCAAGATAGTTATTATTTGACGAAGCAATGCTTGCCTTCGCAAAAGCAGTCCATTTGTCAGTGATGTTATAAAAGTATTCAGAGGCTAGCGAAACATTATAAAAATCAGCTTGGCTGGTAGCGATATCCGCTTCACCGGTTAGCTTAAGTAAAAAAAGATGTGCATCGGACTGCCATCCACGGCTACTTAACACATTAAGGTGGTAACCTAGGTTTGAACCATCAGCAATATCGTTAGTTTCTAAGCCAAGCTTAATTGTATGGTGCCAACCTAAATTAAAGTCTTCATTATTACCGATTAAATGAATGTTATTCAAAACGGTAAAATCTTCTTGTAAATATTCAAATCCTGCCCAAGGATAGATAAAGTCACGGTCAAAAGGTAAGTCAGTTTGCGGGTAAGTTTCAATATTTTCAAATTGATGCTTATCTTGAGTAATACCAAAAGTAAAGCGTGTTAATTCATCGGCCTCTTTACTCAATAACCAGCCATAACCTAATGTGGCGTAATTTAAGTTATGCTCAAACTCATTAACGTCGATACCATTTTGTCTTAAAGTATCAATACGTTTATCATTTGACCATGCCGCCACATACATATTTTGGGTGTTTAGGGCATAAAAGGGTTTATAAAAAGCCAATGAAGTGGCTTGCCCATCACTATTATCATAAAAATCTGCGGCAACATAAGCATGTTTGATCACTTTAACTGGTGCGCTAAAAGCAAATTTATAGCCGGTTCTATCTTCATCGGATTGGTATTTTATACGGGTGTTGATCCCCAAGCCCAGTAAGTTATCCTCTTTTACACCAAACGAGTACTTAGTGTTACCGCCACTTGAACTCAAGCTGACAGTAGGTAACAGCGACCAGTTGTCCCATGTTTCTACTAAAATAGTTTGGTCTGTTTCGGCATCGGCATCTGGAGCTTTTTGTGCGACAGTAATTTTTGCATCACGGATATAGGATTCTGAACGCAATAAACGCTGGGCTTCTTCTAAATCTCGTTGAGAAACCTCCTCACCCACCTCAAAGCTTAAATTATCTATAATAGTGGCATCGGTAGTATTAATGTGCAGGTAGTTTGCCCAGCGATGAATAAAGAATGATTCAGGGTCCGACTCATCGAAAATAGGGTGACTTTGAATGACAATTTTACTGACTTTTACCCTTGAAGGGGCATCTGAACCCGCAGCTTTTGTGGTGTCTGTATCGTCTTTAATTTGTGATGAATCGACAGTGTTTGAAACAGTAGCTGATACCGATAATGGGATTAATAATAAGGCGACACTAAGTGCTGTACAACAAACTTTGGTCATAGGTGATCCTTATCATTCTTATTATTTGGGTACGATAGAAATAAAAAAATGTTGTAATATTTCTGTTAATTCGTAGAAGTAATAACACACCTGAATCGTTTTATAGTCAAGTGTTTAAACGTTTTTATCTGTATTGCTTTTTGATGTGTTGCTGGAGATCAGTTTTAGCTGATTTTATCTTGCGGTAAAGGATTAAGGCAGCATTGTCTGCTGCCTTAAACATGAGGTATTTAGACAACATTATAACGAACGTCGAGGCGGTACCACTACGTTGGCAAAAATTAATCCTGCAATCAGTGACATGAATATTAAAAATATTTGCGAGCCTAGATGAGCTTGATTCAACATGGTCTCTCCCGATATCAGAGCATTAAGCCCTATATAGGTTTTGCTGCCGGGTACTAAAATGACAATCCCTTGCAACAAAGCAATAGATACGGGTGCTTTCATCCAGCGGGCATATAAATTGGAGTAAATTCCTACAGCCAGTGCTCCCACAAAAATACCGATAGATTCGCCTAAATAAATGCCACCTAACATAGCTGAGAAAAACGCCACAATACCGGCAAATACTCCCCATGGCGAATCTTTTAATCGTGCTTTGAAGATGATCACTAATGACATAGACAACATGGGGACAGCAGACCAAATCGCCCATCTAGGTAACGGTTCGGGCTCGATATAAATCGCGTCACCAAAAATGGCTTTACCTATGGTCATGCCAAGTACAGCGCCAAAATACAGTTTAAATAACTGCATTACCGCATCCATAATTCTAGCTGTACCTGATATCAAGTCCCGCGCGGCTAATTCTGCTAGCCCGAGTGTCAGTGCCAGACCGGGAATGAAGATAATAATGCCTGATAAAATGGTGACAGGCAGATTGATGCTGGCATCAAATTGGGCAATAGCACAAGCTAAAATAGCCACAACGACAGCGGCCAAGGGTTCTAGCATTTCTGCGACTCGTTTTGAATGTTCAGCCCAAAACACCAAACCATAAACAATTAAGCCTAACATGGCAGACCAAAAAACATCATGCCAACCCGTGCCCATTAACATTGCGAAAGCACCTGCACTACTTCCAAAAGCTAATAAAGTTAATTTATGACCGTAAGGGTTAGGTTTGTTGGCAATTTCTTCTAATCTATCGAGCGCTTCCTGTAGGGTCCGCTGGCCTGAGCTGAGCTCTTCGACGAGCTCAAAAGTGCGCGCTAATGAGCCTAAATCTAAATCGCCGGGTTTAACCCTTGCCACATGGTTATATTCTTGTTCGGTGTCATGTTGTAAAACAAACGTCATCGAGGTGGGCGATATCAGGAAGTAACCCTCGATACCTAAGGTGTGAGACACAGTTTGTAAATGCGATTCAAGGCGATAAGCTGGCGTACCAAACTTATGTAAAGCTTTACCTAATTTTATGATAAATCTACGCTTTTCGATAAAGTCTTGATTATCCACTGGTCGTCAGTCACTCTTAATTTTGGGTGGGTTAATAATGCAGCGAATAGTAACTGATCCTTAACGATTAATCGATAAAGTATTTACCTTTTGCTTGGCTAGTTGCTTATTTGTGAGCGCTTTCATTTTTAGTTCCGGCTGTATGGTTAACGACTTTATTTCAGTCTCAGCTTTGCTGAACGTTAAAACAGACAGCCGTCGTGGTAGTAAATAAATATAGTCAGTGCAAGAGTCGGTTAACATCAGATTTATTCCACTAGAATAGTGTATGCATATATCGTTATCATGATGTGACAATAATATTAAGGATCACACATGACATTATTCATCACAGGTTTATACGCCAGCTTAACAGCATTATTGATCATTGCACTTGCCTACAGAGTCGTTAAGTTTCGACGCTTAAATGCGGTCGGGATTGGCAATGGCGATAATAAAGATTTAGCTCTAGCGGTCAGAGTGCACGGTAATTTAGTTGAAAATGCGCCTATTGTATTAATCCTACTTGCCGTAGCTGAAACCCATAATATGCCCGAATATCTGTTGCATTGTTTTGGCTCTCTTTGGGTGTTCGCACGGCTAATTCATGCTATTGGGTTAACTCAAGGTAAAGGTGGATATCACTGGGGACGTTTTTGGGGGGTGTTATTAACCTGGATTATTCTATTAAGCCTAGCAGTAAGCAATATAGGTTTCTTTTTAGGTTTTTAGCATAAATAGTGGCTGTATCGCCGATTTTCGTGGTCAACATGTGCTGTAGGTAAGCGTTTTTTGTTGATATAAGCCTGCAGCATAAGCAAGATAGGGTGGTTTACTATTTTAAAAGCTGATTCTGAAACCAGCCCAAATGGCTTAGTTGACCTTTTGTTACGGCACTCTCGTCACTGTGTTAGCGCGAATTTATGTAACATCACAACATGTGGTAGTTGCGCATAGCAGAAAATAGCTATCCTAAGCGTTCGGCTCATGCTGTATTCTTGTTGAATGGCTTTAGTTTAGAGGACTTGGTATTAATTCATTTTCCTCAATTAACATGTTTTAACTCAATTGAAATTCAACCTGCAAAGCTTAGCCACCTCCAATAAGCTCTAACTACATAAAAAAGTGGAACTTTGTTATTTCCACTTATTTTATAAGGGTTTTATCGATACTAAAGACGCAAAAATATTTCACATCTGCTGCTTTTTTAGTCACACTTACCCCTTACCAACTGATATACTCCGCGTCCGCTTATATTGGCGTATTTTTCAATTTTTTAGGTCATACACATGCAAGTTGAGTCGACATTATTTAGTTATCCCAAGTTTTGGGCCGAAAGCTTTGGCACGGCACCATTTCTGCCTATGTCTCGTAAAGAAATGAACAAGCTGGGATGGGATAGTTGCGACATTATTATTGTAACGGGTGATGCATATGTGGATCACCCCAGTTTTGGTATGGCCGTTATTGGGCGCATGTTAGAAGCTCAGGGTTATCGTGTTGGGATTATTTCTCAGCCAGATTGGTCAAGCAAAGAAGATTTTATGCAATTGGGTAGGCCCAATCTCTTTTTCGGTGTGACAGCTGGCAACATGGATTCGATGATCAATCGTTATACCGCTGACCGTAAATTACGCCATGATGATGCATACACTGCTGGTGATATTGGCGGTAAGCGCCCAGACAGAGCGGTCACTGTGTACACTCAACGCTGTAAAGAAGCATTCAAAGATGTGCCTGTTGTTATTGGTGGTATTGAAGCCAGCTTACGCCGTATTGCCCACTATGATTACTGGTCAGATAAAGTCCGTCGCAGTGTTATTTTTGATGCCAAAGCCGATATTTTAGTTTACGGCAACGCTGAGCGTCCGTTAATGGAAGTTGCTCGCCGCATCGCAAGTGGTGAAGCCATTAGTGACATTGACGATGTTCGCGGTACCGCCGTCATGCGCAAAGAGGCTATGCCAGGTTGGCGTGGTATGGACTCGCGTAAAATAGATCAGCTGCATAAAATTGACCCCATTCCTAATCCCTATGGCGCAGATGATGTTGGTTGTGAAAAATTATCTGGCCCAAGCGACAAGAAAATTTTTGATAACGATGCGCCCAAAGCAATCAGCATTCAGCCACCACGCCCTAAGCCGTGGGAAAAAACCTACGTGTTATTACCTGCTTACGACAAAGTCGCCGGTGATAAATATCTATATGCCCATGCCTCACGTATTTTGCATCAAGAGCAAAACCCAGGTTGTGCCAGAGCATTATTTCAGCCCCATGACGCTAACCGCGGGGTGTGGGTTAATCCGCCGGCATGGCCATTAAATACCGACGAAATGGACGCCGTTTTTGACTTGCCGTATCAGCGAGTGCCGCATCCGGTCTATGGCAAAGAAAAAATCCCCGCGTATGACATGATCAAAACTTCGATTAACATCATGCGAGGCTGTTTTGGTGGTTGTTCGTTCTGTTCGATTACAGAGCACGAAGGGCGGATTATTCAAAGTCGTTCACAAGAATCAATTATTAAAGAAATTAAAGACATTCAAGACAAAGTCCCTGGATTTACTGGGGTGATCTCTGATCTTGGTGGCCCAACAGCCAACATGTACCGTTTAGGCTGTACCAGCGTAAAAGCAGAAACAACCTGCCGACGTTTATCTTGTGTGTATCCTTCTATTTGTGGCCATTTAGGCACAGATCATAAACACACCATTGATTTATATCGCGCCGCGCGTGATGTGCCGGGCATTAAAAAAGTGCTTATCGCTTCGGGTGTGCGTTATGACTTAGCCATTGAAGACCCAGACTACATCAGAGAATTGGCCAAGCATCACGTGGGTGGCTATTTAAAAATTGCCCCAGAACATACAGAAGAAGGCCCATTAAGTAAAATGATGAAGCCGGGAATGGGCACTTACGACAAGTTTAAAGAGTTGTTTGATAAGTTCTCTAAAGAAGCCGGTAAAGAGCAATTTTTAATTCCGTATTTTATCTCGGCGCATCCAGGTACCACCGACGAAGATATGGTCAATTTGGCATTATGGCTTAAAGGGCAAAAATTCAAATTAGATCAGGTGCAAAACTTTTATCCATCACCCATGGCAAACGCGACCACGATTTATCACACTGAGCTGAATTCACTTAAAAACGTGAAACACACCAGTGAGCAAGTCAGTGTGCCTAAAAAAGGTCGCCAACGTAAATTGCATAAATTCTTGTTACGTTATCACGATCCAGCAGGTTGGCCGATGATCCGTGAGGCGTTAATTGCAATGGGTAAAGAGTCACTCATCGGCAATAGTCCGCATTGTTTAGTGCCGCCAGAAACGCGTAATGAACAAAATCGCCCTAAATGGGGACAAAAACCAAAGGCTGCAGCGAATAAGCAAACAGGTCAAAAAGCGATGACACGATTTTCGTCAAATCAATTTGATGACCGTAAAGGTGGTGACGATAACGCAGCGGGAAAAACCAACGCCAAAGCGTCTTCTAAGCCAAAAGCGACGTCTCAGGCTAACGCAAGTCAGAATCAGAGCAAGCCGTCTCGTAAACCGGCAAGCAATAAAAGTGGTTCAGGCAAAACAAATGGCTGGGCGACACCGTCAAAGCATAAGCGCTAAGCTATCACGTTAAGTGTTTGGACCATTAAAGCCGTGCCGTTAAGTGCACGGCTTTTTATTACTTGTATGTTGGCCTCATCCTAATGAAGCAGCTTTGTTTGGCAGCACTTATTCAGGTTCAATTCAAAAAAAACTGCTATGGTTGCCATTCTTATCCATATTAATAGGCATAATAATGACAATAACTCCTATCAACACCGCCATATCAGTATCAATACTCGCCAGCTCATTGTTGTCTTTTTCAAGCCTTGCGGCAGATGATATTCAAAATCAATATTTTGATGCTTTATCCGCCCACTGTGGCAAAGCATATGAAGGCGTTGTTACCGCAGGTAGCAGTGCTGATGATGGTTTTAGCGGCAAAAAATTGGTGATGCACGTTCGTGAGTGTAGTGACACCGAATTAAAAGTGCCTTTTCATGTGGGCGATGATCACTCGCGTACTTGGGTGATCACCAAAACGGATAACGGTTTACGTTTAAAGCATGATCATCGCCATCAAGATGGCACAGAAGATAAAGTCACTATGTACGGTGGTGATACTGCAGATTCCGGTACTGTTACCCAACAGTCGTTTCCGGTTGATGCTGAGTCGATTGCTAACTTCAAAGAGAATGGCTTAGACCAGTCAGTCACCAATGTATGGCACATGTATATTGAGCCGAATACGTTTACCTATCGCCTGACGCGCGAATCACGCGATTTCAGAGTCGACTTTGACTTAACTAAACCCGTCGCATTACCGCCAACGCCGTGGGGGCATGAGTAACCAAGCAAAGTCATATTTATTTTACACGGGTGACCTGCCGAATAGGCAGCTATAAAACGCGAATCTTGTGTTTTTCGAGTTGATTTAGACATATCTGCCGAAAAGGCAGTGAAACCTGTAGTGGCATAGTTATTTTGGCCATCTAAATAGAGGTAATATTATTGCCTCATAGATGACTTTAGGTTAAGCGCTAAAAATGCACTTTAATAAACATTAAAGTGCATATCTTTCATGAAATCAGCAATGTGTTATTTTATCTATATAACTTCAATCACGCGGGCTATTTTTTACGGACTACTAAAAAAAAGCCATTATCGAGTGAGGATTTTGAAAATGTCTTATGTCATTAGTCTTGTTTATGACCGTTTGATTATTATTGAACTTCAAATACGTGATCGAGCAATGCTGTTATGCTTTTAATATAAGCAATTCGTTGAGCAACACTTGCCTCATTTGGGCTTAAGGAGATTTTTGCACCAATGTAGTCTAGTTGCTGGTAATTACACTGTTGAATAGATTTCTTTATTTGTTCCATCGTTAATAGTGAGTTTTCTGCATAGCAGGGAAGAAATAGAGCTTGTGCTGGTGGCATATGGGTATCCTTCCATTGCCCATAAGGGCCGATTTTGTCCGAGGCGCCAGAAAAGATAATCCCTTTTAACAACCCGTTAAGATAAGCTTGCTTGATATGTTGTAAGGGGCCATCAGTGTCACGAGCTTCAATGGCTGAACGCCCCCAATTTATACTGATCCCAATATCACTATTCAGTTTAGCGTTAACCTGTTTAACCGCCGCTATCTCATCTTCTAAGCGCATAAAACCTTTTTCAGCCTCTTGCCCCGGAATATATGCATCGCAATGTTCGATGACAAGTTTTGCACCATACCAGTTCCAAGATTGCATGGTTTCAAGCGATGTTATTAAAGCTTGAATTGATGACTGAGTGTGTGTGGTTATCTTTGGTGCTGTGTGTATTTTTACGTGACTAACAGCCTCTTTTTTTAAGTAACTGTTTAATTTTAATATAGCTTGTTGTGCTTTTTGGTAAAAAACCAAGGCTGCCTGCCTGCCTGCTTCATTGGTGGAGGCTATGCCAAAATGTGGGTCGCGTGCAAGCTGCCCCATCACGCCGGGAATTGAAGTGAAAATAAATTGCCAATTACAATCGATATTCTTAAGAAACCATTCATCGTCATAAGGGTGCAGTTGTCCAACGAAAGGATGTTCTAAGCCTATGATATTACTCAGTGACTTTAGTTCTTGGTAGTAGTTATGCTCTAATTCTTGATCCCAATATTGGGTAGAAGGTGCCGTAGCATAAGCGCCAATCATATATTCCATTAAGTATCAGCCTTGGTAATTGGTTAACGTTATTTAGGTATACCTATTACACCACCAAGGGATTGTTATTGCAATCTAGCTTGTTGATTATTGTTAGGCAAGATGAATGTGATGGCGACATATTGCTAGTTAATAGGTGGAGTATTAGCGAATTTTTAAGTTTCAAAGTTGCTGTGTGATTATCAAGTTACTAAATGATGGTTCTAAAATTTTTGATGAAAATTTAATTTCAATTAGTTAAATAATTGAAATGGTCCTTGTTGTCATATTTTTTATTTTGACAAAAAAATATCAACAGGTATATTGGTATGACAGGCTGATAGTGTACCTGTTTTTAATTGTTGGTATTTGGAACACTTTGGATTAGATCCTTGTAGGGTAAGCCAAGCATTTTTATGAAGCAACGTAAAGTCGAGAAGTCATGATTACAACCGTAATAGCAGATCAAGTATTTGATGGGAAAAACATCTTTCATTCCCAAGCTATCAGTTTTGAGGATGGCAAAATTGTCGCTTTTGATTTCGTTGAAAACTCACAGGTAATAAAAGTACCAGGGCTGCTGGCGCCGGGATTTATTGACGTACAGGTTAATGGCGGTGGCGGCTATTTATTTAACCAGGATGTGAGTTTATCGGCACTTAGAGCAATGGTGGAAGCACACAGTAAATATGGAACAACGGGATTGCTACCGACATTGATCACCAGCGATTTAGCAACGCTTAGTGCTGCTGCCGATACAGTTGCTCTTGCAATTAAACAAAAGCTGCCGGGAGTTATTGGTGTTCATTTTGAAGGGCCTCATATCAGTGAACCGAAGAAAGGCATACATAGCAGTCAATATATCAGACCGTTAAGCAAGCAGGAGATGGCAATTTATTGTCGTGATGATTTGGGGATAAAAGTGGTCACTTTGGCCCCAGAGCATGTGACCATTGACCAGATCCAGCAGTTAACTCAGCACAATGTAAAAGTGTGTTTGGGCCACTCCAATGCCAGTTTTGAGTTGACTCAAACAGCATTGACAGCAGGGGCGTCAGGTTTTACGCATTTATTCAATGCGATGTCCCCGCTGACATCTCGTGAGCCGAATATGGTGGGTAAAGCCCTACTCGATGAACACAGTTGGTGTGGATTAATACTTGATGGTCACCATGTTCATCCTGCAACGGCGATGTTGGCTACTAAGGTCAAACCTACAGGAAAAATGATGTTAGTTACCGACGCTATGTCAACCATTAGTAGCAGTCAAACCGCTTTTGAATTTGATGAACATTACATCGTACTCGAAGACGATAGGTTGATGAGCCAAACAGGGCAGTTAGCGGGTTCTGCTTTAGACATGATCACCGCAGTGAATAATGCTCAATCCATGCTAGGTGTCTCACTTGAGGAGGCGCTAAGAATGGCGAGTTTATACCCAGCAAATTTTCTTGGAATAAATAACAATTCACCCCAACTTACCATAGGTGCTAATGCTGATTTTATCGTTCTTGAATGCGCTAAAAATTCAGCTTTGTCTGTCAGTCATACATGGATTGGCGGCAAAAAAATATTTTAAAATTATGGAGATAAAGAATGCAAAAATTGACTGGATTAATTTCAGCCCCTCATACCCCATTTAATCGTGACGGTGAAGTCAATCTGCCTGTCATCGATAGCATTGCTGAACTGCTTATTCGTCAGGGCGTAAAAGGGGTTTATATATGTGGCACCACTGGCGAAGGCCTTAATTGTTCTGTAGCAGAAAGAAAAGCGGTAGCCGAACGTTGGGTTTTAGCCGCGCAGGGAAAGCTCAGTATTACAGTACATACAGGTGCTTTATCGATTGTTGATACGCTGGAGTTAACAAGACATGCTGAAACTCTCGATATTTTTGCTACTTCGATAATTGCGCCTTGTTTTTTTAAACCAAGTTCAGTCGATTGTCTTGTTAATTACTGTGCCACCATTGCAGCTGAAGCACCAACAAAAAGGTTTTATTATTATCACTCAGGTATGACAGGAGTGATGTTTGACATGGAGCAGTTCCTTATCAAAGCGGACAAGGTCATTCCCAACCTAGCAGGTATTAAATTTAACCATGTAGACCTATATGAATATCAACGTTGCACACGTGTTTGTGATGGAAAATTTGATATTCCATTTGGGGTGGATGAGTTTCTGCCTGCAGGTCTTGCCGTTGGTGCGATAGGCGCTGTGGGGAGTACGTATAATTACGCAGCACCACTCTATTTAGATATTATAGCAGCGTTTAATAATGGGGACCAACAGACAGTGTGGGCCTTGATGGATAAGGTTATTGCACTTATTCGCCCACTTGTACAATACGGGGGAGTTGCTGCCGGTAAAGCCGCAATGTTGCTACATGGTATTGACGTCGGTGATCCTCGTTTGCCAATTAGAGCCTTGTCGAACGAAGAGAAAACAGATGTGCTTGCTAAAATGACTGCGGCAGGTTTTATGCAACACACCTTTAGTGTAAGCAATGACGATTTATTTGTTGATTAGTAATTTATCAATATTTTTTTATAGTGTTAGAGGATCATATTCATTGTTTGACATGAGAGCTTAGGAATATAGGAAAATGAACTAAAGCGCTAAAGTATTGTTGATATTCTTAGTGCTGTTACAGTTAGGTCGCTGTTAATTCACCATATATCCAACCATCAACAATTTGTTGGTGGTTTTTTTATGTCCAAAATATGAGACTAATCGTTGAAAAATGGGTTCAAATGCTTTGCTTAGCTTACAGGTATTTAATTCATAAGGGGGTAGATGTATTTAAGCTAGAACTTACTAATGTCACTTCTGCATTGATTAATGAATATTTAACAGATTCAATATCAGTTAGCCTTAGTGAGTTGCTAGATAAATATTCCTCAGACTTGGTTAGTTTTTAATTGCTGTTAGTTTAGAGTTTAATTCTTGTTCTAATAGATAAGCTCGAGATTGATTCATTACAGTTAATATATTCATTTTTTTCTATGTAAAACCATGAATCGTTTGAGCAAACAAGGCTGCGCCGATAAGGTCTGCGTGCTCTCCAGTTATTGGTGAAACTAAATTAACCTGATAAATTTTGGGTAATTTGGTTATTTTTTCTATAACTCTTTCTCTAAAAGGTGATGCCGAACCAACGCTTCCTCCTAAGACAACTACTGCTGTACCTGTCAGCGCTTTAATATTTGCAATTAAATCGACTAATGCATCGGTGGACTGCTCTAGCAGAGTGGCTATTTCTGGGTGAGAAAGATGTTGTTCGAAGACTGTTTTACAGTTTACTTGATAGTTCAACATTTGAGAGGCTTGTTTTGCAATTGATGTGCCCGAGGAAATAGCTTCTACACAATTGATTCTACCGCAGTGACATTGAATATGTGGGAGGCTTGGTCGACTTACTGACATATGGCCAATATGTGCACAAAAGCCATCATTTGCAGTGATCAACTGGCCATTTTGGATAATGCCACCGCCAATTCCCGTCGAAACTGTAATATAAACTAAGGTATTGTCTTGTCTTTTGGGTCCCAGACAATATTCTGCCCATGCGGCCGCCGCAGCATCATTTAACATCACCACAGGTAAATTAAATCCGGTTTTGAGTTGTTGCTTTAAGGGTAAGGTTTGCTTGGCAGATAAAAAGTGCACGTGGTTTGTTCCTACTTGGCCGGTACAAGCGACAGCAACTAAATGTGCTTTGTCAATCCAGCCCTGACATAACTGAATTACATAGTTGGCCAAATTATTAAGATCATGATGAATAATCGAATCGGTCTTTCTTGATTCTATGATTTTATTATCATTCATCAGTGCGGCAGATATTTTTGTGCCACCAATATCGATTGCAATTATCATATTGATACTTCCTTTGAAAGCACTACATTTGCGATACTCGCCGCGAACCATTGGGTGATATGTTCAACGCGGGTGATTGCCGATCCAACTGTGACCGAGAAAGCCCCAAGTTCAATTGCTTTAGCGGCTCTTTCAGGGGAGTGATAACGACCTTCTGCAATCACATGTATTCCTTGGCTAACCCAACGAGTGACTAGGTCATAATCAGGACCATCGGGGGTGGGGTACATATCGGTATAACCAGACATTGTACTGCCAATAAAAGTACAGCCGTGTTGTGCCAACATTAGGCCTGTTTCATAATCAGCGCAATCAGCCATCGCAATACAGCCTGAGCTATGAATAGCTTCAAGTAACGCTAACATAGCCACCGGTCTTTTTCTTTGTGTACCGTCAAACGCTATAATACTCGCTCCAGCTTTAGCTAAGTCTATTACATCATCAATAAATGGAGTTATGCGTATTGGACTATCGATTAAGTCCCTTTTAACAATGCCTACGATTGGCATGTTCGTTGCCTTAGCTACTGCGTTAACATTTTTTACGCCTTCTATTCTTAGTCCTTTAGCACCACCATCCACGGCAGCCAACGCCATGGCCAATATATGCTCGACTTTATCCATAGGTCCATGATCAACCGGTTGGCAAGAAACAATTAATGAATGCTTTAATGATGCTAGTAGTTGTTCTTCTTTTTCTTTATTTACGGGTGTCATACATGTTTCCTAAGAACTATATTGATACTTGGGTTGATTTTTCTAGGCTGAGCGCATGGTATATAAAGTCAACCCAGTTAGATCTTTGTTCGAGCTATTGGCTGTTTGCGTTAAAAGGCTGGCAATATACCCCACCACTAAACACGATATGATTCCGATAGTGGCGTAAAGGTAACCATCGGCCCAGCCAAGTTGCCATGCCGATACCATAGTGGTTACACCTGCCAAAATACCTGATATAGCGCCAAAAGAGTTGGCCTTTTTGGTTAATGCGCCTAATACAAACAGGCCACCTAGAGCACCCATAAACATACCTATGACTTTAAAATACGCTTCCATCAAAGAGCGGATTTCAGGGTCGATAAAGATCAGTCCAGCAAGGGTTCCGAGGATACCCATAATAAAGGTGAGCCAGCGAGCAGCATTCATATACCCTTTTTCGGTTTTGACTATGTTAAATGGGCGAATAAAGTCAGTTACTACTGTCGTAGCGATCGAGTTCATGCTGGTAGATACCGTTGATTGCGCTGCAGCAAAAATTCCTGCGACAATTAGACCCGCGATACCTATTGGCAGTTCGGTAGCAATAAAAGTTGGAAAGATTTGATCGATTTGAATGCTAGGGTCTAACTTTTCAGGATGTGTTTGATAAAAGGCATAGAGTGCAGTACCAATGCAGAAGAATAGCAACGCGCTTGGTGCTGCAATTATAGCGTTTGCCCAGATAGATTTTCTTGCGTCGCTTGGATTTTTGGTCACCATATATCTCTGCACTACAGCCTGATCTGCAGTGTAGCTTGATAAATTTTGACCAATCCCCCCAATCACAATCACCCAAATTGATAGTGTAGTCATGCTATCTAAGCTGAAATCAACATTTACCATAGTAAATTTATCATCGCGTAATCCAATGCTAATAAATTCAGCAAATCCGCCATCTAAACCTGCCACAATGATGACAAAACAGGCTATTGCGCCAAGAATGAGTACAAAGGTTTGTAAGGTGTCTGTCCAAATGACGGCCTCGATGCCACCCATGGTGCAATAAATCAAACATAAGCCGCCCATAATCAATACACTATCGCTCGCCGATAGTGGCGTTACAGCAGATAAAGATAATGCTGTTAGTGCCATGACGATACCCATTCGACCAAGGTGAAATAGTGTAAATAGGCCACTGGCAAATAGTCTTACACTCATATTGAAACGTTTTGATAAGTACTCGTAAGCGCTAGTGGCATCAATTTGGCGAAAAAATGGCATAGCTACATAAATGGCGAGCGGCGCTACGGCAACAATCATCCAAATACCAATCAGTAACACCCAGTTACTTTGGTAAACCACAGCTGGCAGAGCGACATAAGTCAATGAACTTAACATGGTGGCATATATGGAGCAGGCAGCAGCCCACCATGGGATAGATTGTCCACCACGAAAATAATCATCGGTATTTCTGTTTTTGAATACAAAAAATAGCCCAAGCAATACTACACAAATTAAATATGTCACTAAAACTGTCATATTGACCCAACCAAAATTCTTTTCTGGTTGAATGAGTGATACTTGCCAGAGGCGCAATGAACGAGTGTTATCGGTACTGTGATTTAGTGCGTAGATAACGCCATTATCTGAGATGATATTTTCACTAACGTATTGAATTTTTTTTGTGTTTTCACGTATCAGGATATCACCAGATTTGTCCGCTAAGTACTTTGTCCATGTGCTAGTAATAGCATTAAATGACAGGGTATTACCTTGATCTGTAAATGCTAATATATGCGATTGACCAAATGAGATCAGGCTGCTTATGCGTTCATTAGCAGCTTGGTCAGTAGTTTGATTAGCTTTCTTATTAGGTAATGTGACAGTACCGATACTTTGCCATTGATTTGCGTTAATATTGCCTTTGGGATCAAACTTCCATTGGCTGGTTAACCCCAAAAAAGTCTTTGTTGAATCAATTTTATTAATGGGTAGTTGATAACCTCCAATGGCAAATATTTTTTCCCCGGCACCATCGTTCTGTACCGCGAGTTTAATCCCATTTTGGTAAGGCATATTTGAGCTGGCTAAGGGCAGTGAAGCTAGCGTTTTCCATGAATTTATACGGGTGTATTTGTTGACAGCATTTTCACTGCCGAACAGTTGCCCCTCTGTGTTGATTAGACCATTGAGATCCAATGCATAGAATTGGTTATTAGCATCCGTACTTGTCAAAACATAGAGTACATTATCAAAGACTACAGAAGAAGGCGAGGTAGCAGTGTTAGGTAAAGCAGGAAGTGGATAGCTATGAAGTGTCTTTGACCTGCCATCCCACATAAGAAGGTTAACTAAATTTGTTGCTTTGTGCTTTGCAAGGCCACCAGTAACAAGGGTTGCACCTTGAAAGCTAGTTACAGCAGCAAAGGCTCGGTTTCCTTGCTCTGCTGACAAGCTTGTGGCAGTTACATTGCTATCATCTACAATGTAAATGACTTCAGACTGAACGTTGCTATCGCGGATCTGTTCTGCAATAACAGGATCTTGTTTTGCGGCTAAATCCCTGATACCAGGAGATATAAGTAAGCTATTACTTTGATGGCTTATGAAGGAACCGTAACCAATATTAATTTTGTCAGCTGATGTTACATTTATCTCTTGCCATTGGATTGATGTTTGAGCATGGATGAGAAATGGTGTCATCAACGTCAAAATAAATGCTGACTTTAATATCTTGTTAATCATATGTAACCAAATAATGTTATCTCACTGTATACCTGTTATACCACCTGTGTTGCGGTAATGCTATGAAAATATCAGGTCGATTTGAGAATTGTTAGTCTGGTTATATCGAATTGAATGCTGAGATAGCAGCTACTGTGTGGTGTTTTGTAAAAAAGGCTACCTATCGATAGGTAGCCTTTGTTTCAAATGACGCATTTAATAGGTGTTATTTTTGTGCGTAGTACTTGTCGAAAACATATTGGATATGCTGGGTTAGTTTTTTATCTGCGCCCTCAACATCATGATTTTTAATACAAGCCAAAATTTCTAAATGATCTTGGTGGCTTCTAGTGTTGAGTTCTTGGATATTCGTTTTTGCAGGGCGAGCATCAATTACCCAATCAACCAGAGCCTGATGTATGGCTAAAAAAATTGGGTTACCAGGGATTGATGCTATTACTCGATGAAAATAAATATCTGTCTTTTTAAATTGGTTTTCATTATTGATAGCCTTGCCGTTTAGCTCAACCGCCTTTTCTAACTCTTTAATTTGTTCAGGTGTTGCGAATTCAGCGGCGTGACGTACTAAGCTTGATTCAAAAAAACTTCTTAATTGATCAAAGTATTGCAAACCATTAGGCTGAGACAAAAAGTCTTTTGACATCCCCGATAATTCAGAAATTATAGCTTCAGGAGAAGGTCTGGTAACGCGGGTTCTTTCACCACTACTAATTTTGACTAAACCTTTACGCGCTAATGCAGATAATGCATCGCGAATAGAAGGTCTACCTACACCAAACGCAGCCATGAGCTCTCTTTCTGAGGGCAGGGCATCACCTTCGGCTATTTCTCCTTGACGTATCATCAGTTCCAATTCTTCTTCAACTGTTTCTGATAGCTTTTTGCGTTCAACAGGACGTTTAATCGTAATTGGCATAATGAATTCCTTTAGTATGCGATTGGTTATGTATCACCTATTGAGCTATTGTACCAATGCGTGACAGAAAGTATACGAAATTATCAGTATTGATTAACGTTTAGCCATAATAGCTAGCCTATGTTTAACCCTAAAAATGTTGAGTTAATGGTGTACCTATTATACCTTTGTGAAAGGTAATCTATTAATTTTATGTGCATATGAAATATCATCAGAAAAAAAAGATTTATTATGGTATCGAAAGTCAGCAGTTCGGACATCTTTATACTCCTTGCAACTCATCAATTAGGCCAGTGGTTATCGTAGTTCATGGTGGCTACTGGAAAGATAATCATAGCCTTGAAACTTACGCCACTTTCGCTATTGTTGATTATTTACAATCATTTGATGTTGCGATATGGAATATAGAATATCGGCGTATGAACGCGGAAGGTGAAAATATAAATGCACCCTGGCCAACCATCTTTAAGGATGTTGCTGCTGCCATTGATCATCTGGGTTGTATTCAACATAGTGAAAGCTTAGATTTAGATCGAATTTTGATCATCGGCCATTCAGCTGGAGGCCACTTGGCTACTTGGGTTGCTTCAAGAGAAAGCATTGCTGTTGATAGTGAACTTTATCCTCATGTGCCATTGAAAATACACAGAGCATTATCCATTGCGGGGATTCTAGATCTTGCATCGGTGAATGATGTTGACCAACCAGAACAAATATATCGACTGATGGGCGGGGAGCGAGACACTCATCCTGAGCGCTACCATGCGTGTAATCCAAGTATTCTATATCACTCCCAAATGGTTTTAACTTTGGTGCATGGTGAGCTAGATACTTGTGTTAACGTTTCACAGACGAGGCTGTTTTGCGAACAAAGCCAAGCTAAAGTAAGGAAAATTATTTTGCCTTCTTGCGATCATTTTTCAATGCTACCTCATGATGGTAAATGGTCTGACGAACTCTGGCTGCAAATGCAGCAATTAATTGCAGAGGAAATAAAAGCTTTAGGCTAGAAGAGGATCTTAGGGAACAAAATAAGACTATTTAATGCGATAGGTTTCATTTTATTACATCATCGATATAAGACTTATTGGCTGTGTCATTACCAATAAGTCTTTTTATTAGATTAAAAATAGTGCTATTTCGGCTGAGTGACAGCCAGTTCGAAATTTATATACTTCAATAAAGTACTCCCTGTAGCTTCGTAGATAATTCCGATTGAACCATCATGCAGCCTTAAAATATCTGAGTAGGCGCTTATGCCATACACTAGCTGGTAGGGAGTGCCAAACGTATGTCCTTCGTCGATACTGGACCAGATCCCTAAGTTATTGCGGCTCGGGCCAGATGATGTGCCTATTGGTGCCGACACAATTATTCGGTCTTCTGTATCGCCAGAACGAACAGCTGAATAGCGAGTTAAACCAATATCAACCTTTGATATCACTAAGTCGTGACTGATTTGAGTCCATGTAATACCTGCGTCGCTGCTTAAAAAGTGATATCGAGTTCCTGCAGCAGTGCCATCATTTCGAGCTGATAACAAGAGTGTACCATCAGTAAGCTCCACCATATCAGCTTCAGTTGGGCCTGATATGGGTGTAAATTGTCCTTTTTGCCAGCTTATACCACCATCATCACTGAATACAGTTGCCACATAGAAATTACTATTTCCTGCACGGATAATGGCTGGAAAGATCATTCTGCCGTTGTGGTTTCCTTGCGCTTGGGTTTGCCATTGCAACTGAATACCTTGCCCTGGTCCTGGATTAATTGATCGCCAAGTTGGGTCTTTGACTTGAGATGTAACATCTACTGCATCCGACCATGTTAAACCATTGTCTGTACTCTTACGATAAAGTAGGTAGTTCGCATCGTTTGGACCCACGCAGTTACCATTTTGGGCGCATAAATCAGGCCATTGAACATAAAATACGTATACAGTATTTGTTGCTTTATCAACAAATGGACGAGGGTCTGAATAGTCATATAAGGGATTTTGATGAATAATTTGTACGGGTAACCAAGTACGGCCCATATCAATAGAACGTTTTAATGAAATATTAATTTGTCCTGCTTGGCCAGGGTCGGCACCATTTGGGCGACCTTCTATAAATGCGAGTAAGGTATTATTTGCAGACTGCACTATGGAAGGGATCCGGTAGTTACTCATACCATCAACACCTTCTTGGCCGCCCTGAAACACAATACTTTCAAAGATAGGCGGTGTACTCCCGAAGGTCTCAAAGCTAACGTGGCGATAATTGGCAATGCCATTAGTCCCAGATGAGCCATTTCCCCACACTATTACATTTTGACTACTAGCCTTACCAGCCCATGTTTCAATTGCGGTTCCATCAAAACTGAATGTGGCTAAGCCTGATTGCGCATCGTAAATCATTTCATAAGTATGGTATTGCTGGGCCCCCGTAGACATAACTAAGGTATGACTGCCACCACCCTCTAGGTTTGCGACTAAATCGCCGTTAGCATTAATACTTAATAAAGCTAAAAAACGTTTAGTCCCATTGGCATAGTAGTCTGAGATCGCTCCTCCTGATACCACACGGCTTATGGTAGTCATTTTCCAGCCTAGGGAATTAGCGTCATGATTAATTTGAGCGCTCGGTCGGACTTCCCATTCGGCACGTCCGCTAGTACCGTTTGCCTGCCAAACTGGTTGATCTTGTTCTGTGATTAAGCTGCCGCTGGCAGATCCTGCACTATCATTTATCCAGCCAGCATTTACCGGATCTGTATGCTGTTTGTTATCAAACCTAGCGACAATCGTCGATAGCCTTGTTAGCTCTTCAGCTTGTTTTGCCGTCATTACGTTGTCATAAATGCGGGTGTCATAGATGCTGCCTTTGAAATACCATTGTCCACCGCTGCTATCGTAGTTTCGTCCTATATTCATACTGTCTAGTTGTGTGACTGCACTCAAAAAATGAGTTGCATTCCCTGTGTATGCTAAATGACCATCTACATAAATTTTAGTCCCCTCATTGTTGACCATAATCAAGGCTTTATGCTCTTGATTATTGTTATATGTGATCGTAGTTTTTGAATCATTAATGAAGCTGCCATTTTCTCTGGCATGGACTCGTAATGTGCCATCAGTATTGATGAGTACAGCAAACTCACTAGAACCATCTACAGAGCTTGATGCGCTAAAAAGTGTTGCAGTCGTGTCAGTTGCTTTAAATTGAGTGAAAATACTACCTTGAGATAAGTGTTGCACAGCAGCTAAATCGTTATCAATTGTTAAATATTGGCTAGAACCATCAAACACTACTTCAGCTGTATTCCATTGAGCAACCAGTTGAGCTTCGGCTGGAGAGTTTAAACCTAAGGCAGAAAATGCCACATTTTTATAATAGGCTACGCCATTAATATTTGATGAACCATTACCCCACGCAATCATATTTTGATTGCTACTTTCACCAATCCAATCTGATTCAATAACAACACCATCAAAGCTAAAGGTTGCTAACTGTGTGTTAGCATTAAATTCAATCGCATAGTCGTGATATGAGTCAGAGCCTGAAGCTGTAATAAGTGTATATGTACCAGCACCGGCAAGAGATACTACTAAATCACCGCTCTCGTTAATACTTAATATGGGCAGAAAACGTTTCTCGCCATTTGAATAGTAATCAGTGACATAAGCCCCTGACTCTATACGACTTCGCCATGTCATTGTCCAGCCATAGGTATTCGCTTGACTATTAATCGCTGCGGTTGGTATGACGTTCCACTGAGCTCGACCTGAAATTCCGCTAGTTTTCCAGCTAGGTGTGCCTAGGTCTTGTACTATGGAACCGGTAGCTTGTCCGTTGGTAAAGTTGTTCCAACCTTGTGCACTTGGACTGCTAGAATTACTTGCGTCGAAGCTAGCCACAAGGGTATTTGCCTCTGCATAGTTTTCATATCCGCTACTGAATGCTAAGGTGCATGAAGTAACAAACAAGAAGAATAGTTGACTGATTCTTTGCATAATAAATCTCACCATTTTTTAGAATTAATGTTCTTTGTTCCAAAATCAACAATGTTATTTTAAATAAAAGGTGTTGTTTACATACGTTAATTAACTGCTCTCTTCCGGATAGAGAATGATCCACGTTACCGACATCCCTGACACCTTGTATTTAGCGTGTTGTTGTGGTTGCTCGTATAGCTTATAAAAACCTTCCTGATCCTATCAAGCTGTCATGCATTCGCCTGTTACACCACTCAATAAGAGCATGTTAACAAGTAATTCACAAGTTATTTGTGGTATAACAGTATAAATACATAATTTGTTTTAAGGTTGATTTGATCAAGGGCAGGTCGGCAGTTCATAACCTTTTGAGTTTAGATAGCAGAGGGGGCTTCAGTGGGAACCAGACTGTCCCCCACTGTTATAATTAGATTGCCATCCATCTATGATCGATAGTCACCTCAGGTTATGTTAATTACTTAACATTACCGTACCTTGATAGATGTTGGGGGTTCTGATAACGGGTTTAATTTCACCTGAAATCCAATAGATTTTATTTTCTCGCTGAGTGATTGTGAGTGGGCCCGCTCCGCCAGAAAATGGCACTTTATTATTTAGCGCAGACCACTTATTTTGGTTGATATGATAAATCATCTGTTGACGACTAAAATTAATGTCTTGTTCGCTTAGGCTAAAATATTGCTGTTTAAATGCAGCTAAAGCACCATTTGTTTTCGTGCTTAATTGAAAGACTGCCTCATTAAAAATAGTGCGATTGACTCCGCCTAGTAACACTAATTGATCGTTATTCATCACAGCGGCACCGCCACCGCTGACAGAAAAAGGTTGCTTGTTAAAAGTGATCGGTGCCAGAGTTGTCCAATCCTGGTTATTAAAATCAAACGCATAGGCATCGGTGTGCACATAATTATCTTTATCAGCTAACAAATTTAAACCGCCAAAAATGTAAAATTTACCCTGATGATGAATAGCTGGAAAATCCGTACGGTTAGCACCAGGTACGGCAGGTATTATTTCACTATTGACGCACGATTTACTGGCTAGCGAATACTGACAGACTTGGTTATTCACCATGCCATCTTGCTCTCCGGCAAAGATATAGATGTTGCCGTTTTGCCAAGCCGCGGCTCCTGAATGCCACGTAAAGGGTAAATGATCGACTACGTCAGTGGTGGGATTATTATTTATATCTAAAGTTAACTTTATAATTGAATCAAATGCTTGATCATTATTTTTACCTCCGATCAAGTACAGGCTGTTATCAACAACCAAGGTTGCCCCATGTCCTGCTTTAATCGGCAAATGTCCGTGTGCCACTAAATTAACGCTATCATTTTGGGTATCGAAGACAAAAATATCACTATAAAATTGTTTTTTTCCCTGTTCAAAAAATGGGTGTCCATTAGGAAAGTTTGCACCACCTGCCACGATGAGATAATTACCTATAAAACCACTATATGCGGCTGAAATACCAATCGATGTAACAAAGCTATCTGGATTTGGGAGTTGGCCTACCTTTATCCATGATATGGCTGAAATTTTTCCTAATGATGAATCATGTTGAAGAATATAATCCACGTGATCAGTAGCATTGGTATCAGTAGCATAGGTATTAAAGGCTAACAATACCGATGAGATTAATAAAAGCAGCAACTTAGTCAGTTTCAAGATACTCTCCTAGGTGGTCATTAAAAAGAAAACCTAATCAGTTTTGATTAGGTTTTACGGCACTCAAATTGACGTGCCAAGCATGTTTCGGCTAATAACGAGCATGTTGCTAGTGATTAGAATTTCATCTTAACACCAGCAAAGAGTTGGCGACCAATAACATCATAAGCTTGAGGTGTGGTATTGGTTCCCACCGCAGCACTGGTTGCCTGAATATCTGGTTGCTGATCGAATAAGTTATTTGAACCAATATACACATTTACGGCGTCATTAATTTGGTAACTTGCTCTCACATCTGCATAGTAAACGGCATCCATACTGTTCAGATCATCAGACAAAGTCGTTTCACCTAGTACTCCTTTTGTTTCAGCACGATATGTCATTTGTGCAAATAAGTTAAAGTCTTCAGTAATGTCATATGAAGCATTTATTGTATATCGATATTCGGGAAATAATGTAGTTCCTAAGTTATCGATTGGGCCTGAAAGCGTATCAATTTCATATTCAGCTAGATAGTTAGCAATAAGGTTTACGGTCAGGTTGTCGAGATAATATGCCACTTCTAAATCAACACCGCTCGTTGAAATAGTATTGGCATTAATTGAAGTTGAATAAATATTTAGGATCGGACCATCTTGCACATCTCTGAGTACTCGACCTCCACAGGTTGGATCAAATTGTGATGGATCAACATCGTAACAACGTTTCACCATAGTATCCGGAGTGATAGTTGTAATGCCATCTTCAATTTCGATACCATAATAATCGACTGAAACGGATAAGTTATCTAGCGGAGTTAACACAAATCCGAGAGTAAATGAATCTGCAGTTTCTGCTTTTAAATCAGGAGAGCCACTTTGAGACACTAAGGTATTATTTGTCTCAGAACCGACTAAGATGTATTGGCCGTTTGCATCGGTATCCATGCGATCAGAAATAGCCGAAATAGAAGTACAATTTATATCAGTATTAGAGGTGCCACTATTTGAAGTTCCATTACAGACATCGATTGTTGGGTTGGCGACGCTGGTAGTACCCGTTGAGAAAATATCATTGATATTTGGGGCGCGTACTGAGCTTGACTGGCTTGCACGGATACGGAACATATCATGGATAGGCGCATCAATACCTAAACGGTAAGTTGAGGTTGTGCCTATGGTTGAATAATCACCAAATCGAGCAGCCAAACTAAGATTAAGCCAATCAGCAACAGGGACATAGAGCTCACCAAATACTTCAGCGACATCAAAACTGCCATCGATTGGTTGGACAGGGCCTTCACGGGTAATGCCTAATTGGCGGAAACTATCTGGGTTTTCAACGGCAGACTCTTTGCGGTATTCAACACCTGCGGCGAAACCTAAGTTGTCATGCCCTAACGTAAAATCTAATTCGCCAGAAACAACACTGTTAACGACAAACTGTTCAACCTTTCCTGTTTGTCCTGTGTTTACAGCAAGGTATTTAAGCGCTTCTTCTGAAAAACCAGTGATACCCGCTTGACCAGCTAAGCTATCAGTTGTTCCAAATGGGTTTACTGGTACACAGCCATACGTTCTAGCAATTACATCAGCACATTGGTACCCGCCGTTACCATCTTCTTCAATAGTCAATGCTTGCTGCATATTAGGGATACTAAAATCACCACTGTTTTGCTGTGTCTGTGAGGTTATGCCGTAAGTTACGCCCGTTTGCCAATCCATACCATTATCTAAAAAGTAAGTATAGTTACTGGCTACGCGAAAAGTATCGCGCTGGTTATCAGTTAGACGATTACCAAATTCAAAGGTACGTCTATTTGTTGTGACGCCATCTAGAGATGTATTAGACCCCATCGCAGCTAGAAGTTGTTGGCCGGCACTACTACCTACAAAATATGGACTATTGGCAACATCTATTCCGGTTGTGCCGCCATTGCCTTTTCTGAATACATTATTAACAACATCTATTGGTGCTTCTTCTAAGTTCACACTAGCTTGTGTTTGTGCGTAGTTTAATTCAACTTCTAATGATGATTTGTCAGATAAGTCGAAAGAGATCCCTGAAGCTATGTTGAATCGTTGATATGGTAACACTAATGTCCGATTTGAGTGCTGATTGTCCCAGTCTGAATCACTGGTAGGTTGGTAATTACTATCTAATAATGGTTGATTGGTGTTAAATGGATCGCCATTTCCAAAAATTTTTAAATCGCCATAACCAAGTAAAGCGCCATCAACGTGCCCTGGTCCATCTCGTCTTGCGATCGTATCTCTAATGCCATCACCATTAGTATCAACAAAGCGCATTTCATATCGAGAGAAGTCTCTTGCTGAAGAATTCAACACTTCTTGATTAGCATATCCAGCTGAAACCCAAGCATTGCCTGAATCAAAGTTTTTACCGTAGGTAAAATCAATATTTTGTCGCTCTGCACCACCTTCGGATGAATCCGCAGCGAAAGCATTGATTTCAGCACCATCAAAATTTCTTTTGGTGATAATGTTAATCACACCTGCAATGGCATCTGAACCGTAAATTGCTGATTGACCACCTGTTAATACATCAACACGTTCAATAATCGCGGTCGGGATTGAGTTTAAGTCAACACCGTATCCAGTATTAGCAGAAACACCTGAGACATAACGACGACCATTAACTAAAACTAAAGTACGCGCAGAACCCAAATTACGAAGTGATGTTGTGGAGACTCCAACGTTACTGCCTGCACCACCAAGAGATACGTTGTCACTTGAACCATTAATCGCAGAGGTGACAGAAGGTATATTGTTTAACACATCCCCAATAGAGATTGCCGCAACGCCCTCTATCATCTCTTTACCTATTTCGGTGATAGGTGCAGATGATGAAACGTTAGCACTGCCTTTAAAAATGTTTGAGCCAGTGACAGCGATACGTTCAACACTTTTGGGGGCTTGTTCAGTTTCAGTATTTGCATCAGCGGCTAACACTGTTGGGCTGAATAAAGCTGCAATACATAATGACAACGCAGTACGGCTAAATTTTCTTTGATTGGTGTTCATAGCTTCCCTCTTTGAGTTTTATAGTTTTAATGTCATGTTCAACTGTTTTTGGTGTAACGAATCTTTCTATTGATCGGGTTATAATGCTTGTTTTTGTGTTATGCAGTTAACCTATCATACCAGTATTGGCTCGGCAATATAAATTACCCAAAATACACACTTATTCTTTACATTTTTACAACCTTTCTGGGGGGGATTTTCTTAAAGTCATTAGTTTTTTTGTATAAAATGTTTAAATTCAGTTCATTAGTGTTTTTATTGAAGTGTGAATAAGCAGTTTTTTGGGGGTAATAGAGGTTAGATGGTCTTTTTAGCTCGTAGAAGTCGATGACTTGTTTAAAAAAGCTAACAGCACAAGCTTATATATGCAGTGATGCGATGAATTTGCCCCTGTTTAGAGACTGATCATTTTCGGCCTTGTTTTCGATACGCACAGCCGTAACTATACTGGGTCATTTTATCTCTTCGATTTAACTTCATTTTTTATAATTTATGATTTGAAAGCTAGTTTGATTTTGCCCCAAGGTTAGTTTGGATTATGGCCTTTGGCCCTAAACGTCGTGGTGCTTCGCCCACACCAGACCAAAGGGGCAAAATGCTTGCGCCCCTTTGGAAACCCTCAGCGCCCCAGACGAAAAATGCAGAAAAACGCATAATTTTCGATGGGGAACGATCCAGCTTTAAACTTCATCTGTAATCGGCTTCGGCCATTGTCAAAAAGCCCTAACACTTCCGATGGGCCGCCCATGGCCCAACGAAAGCTAGCGTGGCATCCATGCCAAGCTCACAGCCTTTTTTCTATGGCCTCAATTCAAATTGAGTCTGCAAGTTTTAAATTGTACTTTGTCGGCCTTTAATGCTTTTACTTTTAGCTATATAAAATATTCAATCGAAGAGGCGAAAATGGCGGGTGTAAGCGCGGCGGTGACTACTGACCGTCATGGATGGTGGGAATGTCAAAATTTGTCAGGAACAAATTTGACCATGACATGGATGTCATGGCCGGGCTTTCAGGGATGAACTTGTAGCGTGTCACCGTCGTGCTACACACTTGCACAAGGCGATAGATTAGATTCAAGCACGTTTCCCTTCGAACTCTGACCCTATGTAATAAAATTTACACATAAACGTAATTTTATTTAAATGATTATTTAATCATCGGTCGTTGTTTTGGTTAATCACTTTGTGTTTAAAAAACAGAGTAGTAATTCTACCTCATATCCAAGTGCGAACATATTTTGACTAATAAAGCAATTTAATTGCAATTGTATTCGCACACTCAAATCTTTGTATATTGCATACAATATATAATATATGTTAAATGTGTTGCTGCTTTGTAGCGTTACGATTAATACGGCTGCGATATAGAAGCAATGAACATATAAAACCTATAAAAAGAGACTTGGGAGAACGGAAGCATGAAGTTTAATAAAATAGCTAAACTGGTGAGTTTGGCTTGTGGTGGTATCGTCGCATTATCTATGCCTGCATATGCGGTAGAGGCTGATACTGACAACAATGTGGAACGCATCGAAGTAACAGGCTCACGTCTAAAGCGTGTCGATATGGAAGGGGCAACTCCTGTTACAACCATTACTGCTGACGATATGGCTACCGCTGGTTTTTCTACCGTGGGTGATGCACTAAGGGCATCGACATTAAACTCGTTTGGTTCTTATGGCGGTACGTCGAACAATAGCTGGTCATCACAGGCTACGATTCAGCTAAAAGGTGCAGATGCAAGTCACACTCTCACCTTGCTTAACGGTAAGCGTATGGCTAAGTCACCTGTTTTAGGTGGTGGTGCGACAAATATTAATACCATTCCAACAGCCGCAGTTGAGCGTATCGAGATTTTATCGGATGGGGCCTCAGCCATTTACGGTACTGATGCGATAGCGGGCGTAATTAACATTATTTTGAAGAAAGACTTTGAAGGTGTTGAAGTGAAATTACGCGCCGAAGAACCTGATGCCGAGGGTGGTGGCGACAATCATTCAGCCTCATTTACGGGTGGGTTAAGCTCTGACAAGGGTCACTTGATGTTCACTATCGAGCATTTCAAAAAGTCAGGTATTTTATTTTCTGAGCGCCCTTATACCGCAGCGCATGTTAAAGATGGTGAAGATCCGCGTGATTTCAGAAGCTGGATTGGTTTAAGTCAAACTGGGCGTACTATTGATATGGGGCCAAATGGTGGTTGGGAATATCAAACGCCATTTACTAATGCGGATTTAGACTGTAAAGATGTTTATGGTGACAACTTTAAAGGTCCGCTAAATGATAGTAACTATGCCGGAGAGAAATCCTGTGCTTACGACTACACTAAAGCAGCTTACAATGATGTCGATCAAGAACGCACCTCAACACTGATTAATTACAATTATGATCTAAGCGATGATATTCAGTTAACGGCTCGAGCTTACTGGGCATCAAATACGACAACAGATGTTTCAGCACCTATTCCAGGATATATTCAATTTCCACAAGCGATGCCTGCGTACACGACTGCAGAGGGGTTAGATTTACGAGCTGTTCCAGAAGGCGGTGCAATGCTTTACCGTTTCGACACAGCGGGTAATCGCGTTCGTGAAAGTACAGACAACATTTATGACTTCCTTGTCGGGCTAGACGGTACGACCGACAGCTTTGATTGGAATGCCTCTGTGTCATATAACAAATATGATGTCTTTAAATGGGGAACGGGTTATCAGTTAAAAGGTGCAACAACCGATCTTGTCGGTGCGTGGAATGATACCACTAATACCTTCGACGGTTGGGATCCACGAGATCCTAATTCAGACATGCCAAGCGGTGCCACGGCTAACTCAGATGCGCGTTTAACAAGTAGCGCTTTAGAGATTGATGGTGGTTTGAGTTTTGAACTATTTGATCTTGCGGGCGGTTCAACAGGTTTATATGTCGGTGCCTCTTACCGTGAAGAGAAGTTAGATTCTCAAGTTGATGCGCTAGATGCCGCAGGGCTGATAGCCGGAGGTAGTGGTGGTGCTGGTGGTAGTGGTGATCGTGATGTGACAGCGGTATTTATGGAGATGGCTTTCCCTATTCTTGATAATCTAGAGCTTAACCTTGCAGCACGTTACGATGATTACTCAGATTTCGGTGGGACTTTCAATCCACAATTCTCGATTCGATATAATGTGTTCGAACCCTTGTTGTTACGTGCATCCTACGGAACAGGCTTTAGAGCGCCAACATTAGAAGACCTTAATCAGTCAACCAGCGTTGGCTATCTCAATGTGACCAACTACCTCAAATGTTATGAAGACGGTTTAGGTATCGATGGGTGCAGTATTATCGATAACGTTCCTGTGTCTACTGAACGTAATGAGAATTTGGGGCCTGAAGAGTCAGAAAGTTATAACTTTGGTATGGTGTGGGATATCGCTGATAATTTCAATATGACCATGGATTACTGGTCACTTGAAACGACAGGGCTAATCGGCTCAGTGAACAACAGCGAAATAACTCGAACGCAAGCTGTATTGTGGAAGGCTGCCGACGAGGCAGGTCAACCGCGCCCCGATGTCAGCGCGATTTATCCTGGTACTTCAATATCGCAAAATGGTGCCGGTAAGCTCACTTCGATGACCAACGTATTGCAAAATATTGGCTTGAGTACGCGTGAGGGTATTGATACTAAGTTTGCTGCGACATTTGACTCTGAAATTGGTGAATTCAAGCTAGGTCTTGCTTGGTCTCATTACTTAAAATACACCGATTCTAGCCCTGAAGGCGGAGTACAAACGATTTCACGCAACTGGAGCGGTACACAAGACTACCCTGATGACCGGATTAACTTTTCGGCCAATTACTTGGTCGGCGATCATAGTGTCTATTATCAAGCTGACTATGTAGATAATCAGTCAACAACCGATATCAATGATGATGGTGGCAGCTACGAAATTGACTCTTTGATTTATCATACCTTGAGCTATTCTTATGCGACGCCATGGAATAGTACAGTTTCAGCGGGTATCAACAACCTGACTGATGAAGAGCCAAGCTTTGATGCTTACGGTAGTTATAACGGCAGTATTTATGACATTATCGGTCGTTCATATTGGATGTCATACACCCAAGCTTTCTAAGCCAGTTGAGTCAATGAGCACGACTAAAAAGGCCGCATAAGCGGCCTTTTTTAGTCTCTTAATATCGTGCGGTCAGAGCAAGATTTTAAAATAGATTGAAGCTAAATAAACGCTAGGTCATTAGGGTTACTTGGCATCAAAGGTAAATGATTGACCCGCTAAAGCCGCTTCATACATTAATCCGCCTTTGGCTGCGGTAAAGATCGCCATGCCATTCATATATACTGCTTTAGCAGCATGATTGCTGCCTGCTTGTCCGGCTCCTGCTGAGTTACCTGTAGTGCCGACTTGAGCGCTGGCCCCCAAATTAATTGCAACAGCTGATGCTTGAGCACTGAACTCAAAACTGCCGCTGGTAAAGTCGTTGTATGCTTCGGCATTTTTGAAGAAAATGATCTCGCTATATGCCTGTCCACCTAATTGAAAACCAATCGAAACCTGAGTTAAGCTTGAGTCTCCAGTGTGCATGCCACCTTTGTAAACCCTACCTTTACCGTAAGCACCGCCGATGAGCATGCCGCCTTTACCGACAGTGGGAAAGAGTGCATAGCCATAGGCGGTATTGAAAAATGCTTGGGTTTCTGGCGCTTTTTGAAAATTAGTGATCGCGTTGCTGTAACTGGAGTCATCAGCAAAACTTATTGGGCTAAACAACACAGATAAGCTAACAATAGCTGCGCTGCATAATGCAAGAAAACGGTTCATAAACACCTCAATGTGTAGCATTAGTAATAATGCGTTTTAGTTAACCTCAACTTGGGGTAATAAACGCTTACCAAACAATCATTTGTCTTGCTAACTGCGTTTTATTAACGTGCAATAGGCCTGCTATTGACGTGTTTATGTGCCTTGTTTGCAAAACAAATGACAAGTTGGCTACAAAATTAGCTAAATCTGTTGAATTCAGCTTATTGAGCCCATCTATTAACCCGAGTTGAAGTTAAGTTAGCATATTGTGGTTGTTTCGTACCGCTAAAGATGAAGATTAATTTAACAATATTGCTGCATTATTTTGCATACTCTGTTTTGCTAGATTGGCTCTTGCTTCAGCACATAGTGTTCAAACCATTTTTTATCCCATTCCATCTTAGCCTTGCGGTGTTGATAATGGCTTAAACCGTGTCCTTCACCAGGATAAACAATCAGCTCCACAGGCACATTTAAATAGTGCTTTAAGCTGCGATAAAGTCCTTGAGCGTGACCGACAGGCACACGATGATCCTTCTCACCAATATGAATCAAGGTAGGAGTTGTAATTTTGTTGGCATAGGTCAGTGATGAAGCTTTGTCATAGGCTTGAGGTTGCTCCCACGGTAAACCTTGCATAAAGTTCAGCACATGGCCTGGCGTATCTTCAAGCATCCACTGAAGACGTTGATCGAACACCCCCGCACCTGAACTCGCTGCTTTAAAGCGATCTGTGGTGCTGATCAGCGCATTAGTAAGATAGCCGCCGTTACTCCATCCCATTACGGCCATTTTGTCGCCATCTACTATGCCATCAGCAATCAGCTTATCGACTCCAGCCATAATATCGGCAACTTCAATTTGATGTTCATTACCGATAAGGTCAGTTAAAAATTTATCGCCATAGCCGGTTGAACCTCTATAGTTTGGCGATAATAACGCCCAACCGTTGGCCGCAAATGTGGTGCGTCCATATGAGCGGTGCTGTAATGAATAAGGGGTGGCTGACGTTGGGCCGCCATGAATTTGTACCACTAAAGGTAATTTACCATTGCCCGCTTTATAACCATAAGGCAGTTCTAAAATGCCCTCAACGGTTGTGCCGTCAGGGGCTTGCCAGCTTACTAATGATATTTGCGGTAATTGCCAGCTATCGACCTGAGGATTAATGTTACTTAACCGCTTAAATTGGCTGCGCCTATGGTCTGCATCGGCAATAAATAAGTCATGAAAATGGTTTAAGCCATTATGGCTAAAAGCGACTTGCTTACCTGAGGCATTAAAGCTGTAACTGCCCACAACGGTATCACCCGCTAAGACATTGCGGGTATTACCTACCGTGCCTTTATTGATTTGGCTGCACAGCAGTTTAGTGCGCGCGACTTGTGCGCCCAGATAACATATTTCATTACTTTTAGGACGCCATTGAATGTCACCACCCTGAAAAGTGGTATTACCCACAGGTTTTACTTCTAATATAGGCGTTGATAATTGAGTGTTAGCGATAAATAATTTGCCAGGATAACCATCAAAATCAATCCGAAAGGCCAGTTGTTGGTTATCTTGATGCCAATCTAAGCCTAACAACCAGCCGTAAGGCGATGGGGCATTCTGGCGCCAAAGTTGATCATCAAGCACGGTATTGCTGGCAGTGTTAACATCATAAACTTCAATGTCAGACCAACCTTCTAAAAATATCAGTTCGTTATCGCTGGTGGTGATACGAGCGATTTTGCTGCCGCTGCCATTAACGTTAAATTCCCACACCACTTTGTCATCATCAATGAGTGTGCGTTGTTTAAAGCTACTTAAACTGAGTACTTTTAAGGGATTAGTGTCACGTTTGCCATGGGCATACTGTGGCGTAGCATGGCTAGCGCGCATATCGGCCCAAATATCGGTGTCGACAGACTGTTTGTTACCCAAAAAATACAGTGATTTACTGTCTGCGCTTAATTGGAATGCATTCACACCTAAGTCTTCAGCTGTTATTGGCTGAATGGCGAAGTTGTTTAATGCAATTCGAAATACCTGATTTTTGCCATTAAACGGGGCTTTAGCCTCTTCCTTTTGTTGAGACGACAAAAAGTAAATAAAGCGGCTATCGTGGCTCCACGCGGGGCTTGATTCATTTTCGTGGCTGAAGGTTAATCGCTGGGTTTGCTTATCTTGAGTGTTGATTAGCCATAAATCAGACTGTGCTTTATCAAGAGCTTTATCCCAACGACTTTCTAGCCATACCGCATGTTTACCATCTGGGCTGATAGCGACATTTTGCATTTGACCAATATCGAAAAAATCATCAATGGTAATCGCATGTGAGCGAGGCGGTTTAGGGCTTGCCGCTTGTACATGGTGAGCCAGTGGACTTGAAAGCATGATGGCGAGCATGCCGATATAAGAGTGAATGCGCATGGGGTTCCTTGGTATTTATCGTTTTAATCTTTATGTTTATCAGGGGATTCGTTAGCAATGACATCTTGCAGATAACTCATTTCATCTGCATCTAAAATAGGTGTTTTGGTTGATTTCTGGGTATTAATATTTGCTTGTGTCGCTAGCCCTTTTAAATAGGCTGTGCGAGTCACCTGGTGTAAGCCATAAAAGGCCAAAGCATAAATGGTGACCAGTAAACTTAAGCGAGTAATAGCTTGTTGTTGAAGTAAAAATGTCGAATCACCAAAATAAAAGGGTAAATAGATAAGTGCCAGTCTGAGTATCCAATTTAATAAGAGTGCGCTACAAAGAATACAAATCCAGCGAAAATTAATATCGAGAACTGCAGGGGGATTTGTGAGTTTATTTTGCTTGTGTGTATTAATGAGTAGTTTGTAAATTAACACAAAATAAATGATGGTTTGCAGCAAAATAAAACACGGTAAGACTAGGGCGAAAATATTAATGTGGCTCAAATCTGCTAGCGTGGTGATGGCATCATCACTGGTATTAGGCTTAATGCCGATGCGAAATAATATCGCCGAGCTGGTAATCATTGCGATTAACAACGCAGGAATAAAGTGTTTTAAGTAGTTTGCCTGATATCGCTCAGTATACAAACTTTGTTTACTATAGATGTATAACAAAGGCATCAGCAAAAAATAGATAGGGTAGAACAGGGTTAACATGAGGTGAACGGGAATTGGAGAGGACTCTTTAGTGAAGATCCCCGTTAAAAAGTAAAAACCAATTAACGCAAATACTCCAGCAAGTGACTTATGGTTGGCATTGGGACTTTGATGCAAAACACGAATATACAACGCCACGCCAAAGCAATGGACTCCGCCGAGTAAAGATAGCCACCAGTAGGCTTGAATAAAAATATCTTTGTATTCTGTCATTTTCACTCTCAATGTTGAAAGCGAATCTTACCCTAAAATGCATAATCGAAGCTAATAAACTCTTGAAGATAGCATTTTAGATTATTAGCTTAATTTGCGTAGATGTCGGTTACTCACACCTTCAGGTGGTTTTCCAGGAGCGGGTTGGCGCTCTGCTAGTAAATGTTTGATCGCCATAATGGGGTGCGGCAGTAGCATTCTAGGGCCAGAATAAAGCATTATTTCGCGAGCTTTTTGTTTCATATGGGGTTTGTAACAGTGCACTGGGCACTTGTTGCAAGTGGGCTTACCTTGGCCATAGGGGCAGCGATCAAGGCGGGTTTCTGCATAGGTGAGAAACTCCTGACAAGAAACACACACACCTTTGCTGGGTTTTAACGGGTGATGGGCACGACAATATATTTCGACCATAGCGCCAATGGTGCGAAACTCATACAGTAACTTTCCCGACAGTAATTCAGAAACCGCCATATGATACCTTAGTATTTTACTCAACTATTAAGAGTGTAAGTCGCCACATCAAGCTAAACAAGTTGAGTTATGAAGCGCGTGATGGGCTGCAAAAAAATATCAAATTTACATTATCAATCACATAAAATGGGCTCCTGAGCACAAACTGAATGCTTTGTTACAGTTAAATCCTTTAAATACTTGATTTGTTGATGGTGATTAGATTACTAATAACCTTGTGTGCTCAAAAAAACAGCGTTAAATTTATGCTATAACTAGAGACATGCAAACGAGCAAAATAACTACTACGCGGTAAATCGCGTTATGACAAGGTATATTGAATGAAAGTGATTATAGTTATTATTCTAGTTGCGATAGGGGTCTATTTATTTTATCGCGCCAAAGAGACCGCGCAGCAAGAGACGTCTGAGAATGAATCTTCAGCACCACTAAATCGCACCGATGCAGAAATTAATGCATTAGATGAAGCCGAAAAATCTGTTACGAAAGACATTGACCCAACGCCAGCGTCAGTGGTTACTCCCC
>NZ_JAMTCD010000004.1 GCF_025370255.1 Shewanella holmiensis | reverse complement strand
GGTAGTCGGTAGTCGGGAGTCGGGAGTCGGGAGTCGGGAGTCGGTAGTCGGTAGTCGGTAGTCGGTAGTCGGTAGTCGGTAGTCGGTAGAAAAAAATAACCCCAGACAAAGTCCGGGGTAAACCAATTAAACTAGGATGATGGTTTCAAAGCTGACATTGTTTTAGTTTGCAATTCAATACCAGCCGTGACTCAAAATTTGCTTGTTAGCGGATTTGTACACATTATTGAAAAGGGGTCATTTCTCAGTAACATGCTTTGGTCAAATCATCTCGAATCAACTGATACCTATTGTATTCAAATAAGAACGAACTGCAACACGTGTAATTTCAAGCTAGCCTAAGTCATTGATAACTACTTTAGAGAAACCTACTAAACAACAAGGGTAAGCAATTGATTCAAAATAAAAAACAAAAAACCGCACACTAGGTTGCGGTTTTGTTTTATTTGTAAAACAATGTTTTTAAAATTACTTACGCAATTTATACAAGTGTTCGAATTTTGTATCCCAGTATGGCGATGTACCAATGTGACCTTTAATGAAGTCAATAAAGGCACTTACCTTGGGAGCAAGATGTTTACGACGAGGGTAAACAGCCTGTAATGGCAAGTTATTGGTTAACTGCCAATCGGGTAACAATGGTACTAATGTGCCATTTTCAATTTCATCTTCCATCAAGTAGCTGGCAAGATAAGCAATACCTAGACCACTTACTGCTGCAGACTTTAACGCTGGCGCATTATCTACACGGAAATTACCTGATACACCAATCTCACAGTAATCTTCGCCTTTTTTGAACTGCCACATGCTGTGTTCATGCCATTCACCCTGATAGACCAAACAGTTGTGATCAACAAGTTGTTCTGGGCGTGAAATATTGCCATGCTTGGCAATGTATTTCGGCGATGCCGCTAGCAAGAACTGACACTTCATCAGCGGACGAGCAACCATCCCTAATGGCAGTTGCTCTGACATGGTTAACAGAAGGTCTAACCCTTCACTGACAACATCGACTTTGTGATCAAGTAAACTAACCTGTAACTCTAGCTCTGGATGTTTTGCCATAAACTCAGGTAGAGCAGGAATGATATGCATGGTACCAAACGATTGTGAAATACCAACCTTCAATACTCCACGGGTGGCATCATTTAAATTATGTACACTGGCTACGGCTTGTTCAGCATCACGCAGTAACTCCTCACCCTGCAAATAAAGTAAGTTTCCTGCTTCAGTCAAACTTAAGCTACGTGTCGTTCGCTGAATAAGTTGAACACCCAGTTTATGCTCTAAATCAGCAACCTGAGTACTCACTTTCGACTTGGAAATACCAAGACGTCTAGCCGCGGCACTGAAACTTCCTGCGCGTGCGACATGGGTAAAAATTGCAATAGGTTCTAAAAGTTCTAACATGAAAGTCGCCTTAAGCTGTTTACGACATTGAAAACGATTTTCGGCAATTTCTTTACTGACCATATTGCCTGTGAATGTCATATCACAGGGTAATCAACTGGCTAGTTCTTTATTTTTACTAAAAAACAGCTAGGTTGAGCGGTAAAGTTACGCCAATTATCCGAAAAACTAACAAAATTTGAGATAACGTGCATTTTTCTTATAATTTTTATGAGTATAACAAAAAACTATCCTATTGCTCTATAATTATAATTGTCAATTTTTTTATCAGAACAAACTTGGCATTAAACAACGCGAGGTGAACAGCTGGGGATGTTAAAAACAAAAAGCCCCTGCACGATTAAACATGCAGGGGAAGGTCAGGTGACAAGCATAAAACGAACAATACTAGGATAAAAATGTGTCGCTAAACCGCTGTTAACAATATAAGCCTATGGTTAAATAAGCCTATGGTTAACTTATTCAGCCAAAGGTTGATCTTGCATAACAGCAAGCGGATATGGCGCTAATTGAGGGATTTCTTTTCTAAGCTGGTTTTCTAACACCATTAACTGTTCAAAATCACCACACACTTTATTCGCTCTCGCTTCTAGCGCCTGAGATTGTGATTCCATCTGGGTTTCAATGTCTTTACCTACATTCTCCATTTTAGTGGCAAATGTATTCATTTTTTCTTCAAATGACCCGCCTTCCGCAGACATAATCTGACTACCCATGCTCATCATCAAGCTGCCAATTGAATTTGAAATAATATTTTCCATTTCCTGTTCAAACTCATCATTAAAGGTTTCTTCTAATGAAGCATCGGTTGAACCAATAAAAAATTTATCGCCATGTTGATATGCCATGGTGTCTACACGCTTTTCAATGCCTGCCATTAACTTATCAATTTGGCTACCTGCTGCGTCACCTAACAACGGCGTAAGCGCCATACTGACGGCTTGTGTTGCCACGTTGACAACCTCACCGACTAAATCTATAACCTCAGGCACTTGGCGAGAAACTTCATCAGAATATTGAGTCAGTAGTTTTTGCTGTTTAGCGTTTAAATTAACGGCTTTACCCTCAACGAATAGCTGCCCCACTTCAACACGGTATTTTTCAGCGCCCTTTTCACTTACCTTTAAAGATTTTGGCTCGACAGTAACATCGTAGTTTAAGGTGACATTGCAGTTTTGATCATTCAAAGACATTTTTGCCATGGCCGGAGTAAATGCACTGGCTGTAAAAATCAAACCTGATAAGGCTATCCCCGTAAGTAACTTTTGCCCAAGTAATGGTGATTGAATTGTACTAGTTGAATGTGATGTGGTTGCTTTATTGTTGTTAGCCATTAGGTAAATCCTTTTTAAAATGATAATCACGTTTAACAGATAACCGCAAAATAGTGGTTTTAAAACAAACAAACCAACTATTTACTCTGTAACTTAACCCCTGGTTTTGTCATTTTGAACACAGAGCGTTAATATTAAATATACTATTTGCACTAAACACTGCATTAAATAATGCACCAAACATGCCAACAACTAAAATAAATTAAAATTCATTAACTTAACAATAAAACGATATATTAAAACCAAAAAACTCCCACGCTGAAATTGCCAAATAAACTACTTATTAG
Source organism: Shewanella holmiensis (assembly GCF_025370255.1). GTDB lineage: Bacteria > Pseudomonadota > Gammaproteobacteria > Enterobacterales > Shewanellaceae > Shewanella > Shewanella holmiensis. Next base: position 230,389 of record NZ_JAMTCD010000004.1, on the reverse strand, counting down.
GCATTTTAATCAATGGTTAATTAAGTTAACGACGTAAGAGGATTATCTGGATAAAAACGTTAGAAAATTGAACGTCCTAATTGCTGGCAAAGATGCTCTAACATAGCGGTGCCTGCCAATGAATTCCCATTAGTATCTAATTCTGGCGACCAGACACACACTGACATATCGCCAGGGATCACCGCAATAATACCGCCGCCAACACCACTTTTGCCCGGCATACCCACTCGATAAGCAAATTCACCCGCACCATCATACAAACCTGATGTTGCCAATAACGCGTTTAACTGACGAGTTTGGACAGGAGTGACTAGTTGCTCGCCGGTTAAGGTTTTACCACGGTTTGCCAGATACAGCATCGACTTAGATAAATCAGCACAGTTCATTCGTAAGGCGCAATAATGAAAATAATTTTTCAGTACCGTTTCAACGACGCCATCAAAATTGCCAAATGACTTCATTAAATAGGCGATTGCAGCATTACGCGCACTAAAAGCAAACTCAGAATCAGCAACCACTTTGTCGTATGCAATCGTCGGGTTCATACTGAGTTTACGCACTACCTCTAACATGCGCTGTTTTGGCGCACCGCTTCGGGCTTGCAATAAATCAGCGATCACCAAGGCACCTGCATTTATAAAAGGGTTTCTAGGCTTACCGCGTTCTAACTCAACTTGTACCAGAGAGTTAAATGAATGACCTGAAGGTTCTTTACCTACGCGACTCCAAATTTCATCTTCACGATAAAGATTCAGTGCCAGTGTAAGGCTAAAGACTTTAGAAATAGATTGAATAGAGAAAGGCTCAAGATAATCACCAGCACCGATTGTTTGCCCGTCAACGGTTGTAACAGCAATGGCAAGCTTAGTGTTATCAACATTCGCTAAAGCTGGGATGTAGTCGGCAACTTTACCTTTACCTAAAAGCGGCCTGACACTGTCGACCGCTTGTTGTAGTAACGCTTGGTTTAGCAATTAGCCCCACCAGATATCATATAAAGTAGACGCTTCCACTTCTTTAACTGGTTTGCCTTGCCAAAAACCGGTAACAGCTGCGATATCTTCATCGGTACATTTACCAATGTGCTGAGTGGCGATAATACCTTGCCATTCTTTATGACCACCGCCATGAAAACCTAATTGACGAGGTTCAATCACTTCATCGATAAACTGATCGACTAAACTATCAATATCCTGTTCTGACACAGACTCTTCAAACGTCCACTGGATGTCAAAACCGAACTCTTGGAACTCATCAACACGTAACTTTTTACGTAAACGACGGCTACGATTCTTTGCCATGATTTTTCTCCTAATAGACGTTATTAATCAATACGTTCGAACATTATATCCCAAACACCATGGCCTAAGCGATGGCCACGGGCTTCAAATTTTGTCAAAGGACGGTGATCGGGTCTTTCTACCACTGTGCCTGTTGCTGATTGGTTTTTATAACCAGGGGCAGCTTGCATCACTTCTAGCATATGTTCGCTGTAATTTTCCCAGTCTGTCGCCATATGGAATACGCCACCTACTTTCAGTTTACGGCGAATAAGCTGGACAAATTCTGGCTGAACAATACGACGCTTGTGGTGACGTTTTTTATGCCAAGGATCTGGGAAGAACAACTGCACACGAGCCAAAGAGCCGTCGGCAATACTGTGCTCTAACACTTCCATTGCATCATGGTGATAAACACGCAAGTTAGTGACTTGGGCTTCACCAGCATCAGCCAAACACGCTCCTACTCCAGGCTTATGCACTTCAATGCCAATGTAGTTTAGCTCAGGAGCCGCTTTCGCCATTTGCACTAAAGATGCGCCCATACCGAAACCGATCTCTAAAACCGTGTCGGCTTCGCGGCCAAATACCTGAGTTAAATCTAAAGCTTCAGGACTATAATCAAGTCCCATTGTTGGCCAGTGTGATTCAATAGCTTGTGATTGCCCTTTCGTTAAACGGCCTTCACGTAATACAAAGCTTCTGATTTTACGAAGGTACTTACCTTCTTCATTAAATTCAGCTGTGGTAACGTCGCTCATTTTCGCCTCTTTATTACAATTATGCGTTTAAAAAACGACTCTATTTGTAATAGTTAATCTTAAAATTTTATTTCAGCCCCGTAGTATACCTAATCTGCTAACAATTGTTTATATAAACCTTGTTTGATTTATTGCCTATCGCTACACTGCGAGGATGAAAAAAGTATCCTCTTTCGCTGAGCGAATCATCGCTTGGTATGACATTCACGGGCGTAAAAAGCTGCCGTGGCAAATAGATAAAACCCCATATAGCGTATGGGTTTCTGAGATCATGTTGCAACAAACCCAAGTTGCAACTGTTATCCCTTATTACCAAAAATTTATGGCACGGTTTCCAACGGTTGTTGATTTGGCTAATGCTGACCAAGATGAAGTACTGCATCTTTGGACTGGGCTAGGTTATTACGCCAGAGCACGTAACCTTCATAAAGCAGCAATTCATATCCGAGATGAATTTGCCGGTGTTTTTCCAACCAAGTTTGAACAGGTATTAGCTTTATCAGGCATTGGGCGATCAACGGCTGGTGCGGTGTTATCTTTATCTCTTGGGCAACACCACCCAATTTTAGATGGTAACGTAAAGCGAGTGCTTGCCCGCCATGGTGCCATTGATGGCTGGCCAGGACAAAAAAACGTTGAGCAAACTTTATGGGATTTAACCGATAAGTTAACCCCTATAAAAGAGGTACAAAAATACAATCAAGCCATGATGGATTTAGGTGCCAGTATTTGCAGTCGTAGTAAACCACAATGTTCAAACTGTCCTGTGGCAATTGATTGCCAAGCCCAGCTAAGCGGTAACCAACATCTGTATCCAGGTAAAAAGCCGAAAAAAACCATCCCAACAAAGCAAGCCTGGATGCTTGTGATGCTGCATCAAGGACAAGTGCAATTAATTCAACGTCCACCCGCAGGAATATGGGGGGGATTATGGTGTTTCCCACAATTTGATGATCAAGCATCTATTGAACACTATGCCCAAAAGCACCAGTTAATTAAATCTGCTATCGACTTAGTCGGATTTAGGCATACTTTTAGTCATTTTCACTTAGATATTACCCCTATTTTAGTCGTCGTCGAACATCAAGAATTATGCTTTTCAACAGCGGATATTAATGGGGTGATGGAACAAACGCCACCACTCTGGTATAACATCATCCATCCAGCCAAAGTCGGTTTAGCCGCAGCAACTGAAAAGATTTTAGCCAATCTTGCTGCTGAATTAGCTAAACACCCCGATAATGTCGCTGCCCCAATACACGTTAAGGAGTAAACATGTCTCGCACTGTAGAATGCGTTCATTTAAATAAATCAGCTGACGGCTTAGACTTCCAACTTTACCCAGGTGCCTTAGGTAAACGTATTTTTGACAATATCAGCAAAGAAGCATGGGGGTTGTGGCAAAAAAAGCAAACCATGCTTATCAACGAGAAAAAACTTAACATGATGAATGTTGAAGATCGTCAATTTCTTGAAGAACAAATGACTAACTTTTTATTTGAAGGCAAAGATGTAGAAATTGAAGGCTATGTTCCTCCTTCAGAAGATTAATCATCTCATTTAGCATAAAAGCCTAAGTGACAATTAAAGGATAAGTGTTTCGCTTATCCTTTTTTATCCTTCATAGTGGTGATAGACAAGGCAAGCTTAAAAACTCGGGTTAAGATCATTCAATTTTAGTCGCTTAGACTTGAACCCGCCTTAAGTAACTCACTAGTATAAGGAACCGCATGTTTAGCCTACCTAATTTAAATAAGACTCTATTCAAGCTGGGTTATTTAACAATGACCTTATGCAGTTTTCAGACATTTGCCGAAACGCCCTCTGCCACAAAAAATCATCCTATCGAAGTAAAATATGCTGATACACCAGTTAATATCGATGGCAAACCAGAGAGTTTGTGGGACAACGCCCCTTGGTTAGCAATCGATCAGCTTATTCTTGGTGTAAAACCAGTATTGGGTGACTTTAGTGGACGTTATAAATTATTGTGGCGTGAAGATAAACTGTATCTACTGGCTGAAATTGTTGACGATGTTTTGTTCGATAAAACTGCCGATCCGACCAAGTTATATTGGGATGATGATTGTCTTGAGTTATTTATTGACCAGGATGCGTCTGGCGGCGAGCATCAATTTAATCACAATGCATTTGCTTATCATGTTGCACTAGACAATCAAGTTGCCGACTTCAATTCATCTCAACAGGCGCAAACCTTTAACCAACACGTTTATAGCCGCTGGCAGCGAGATACGGACCATCCTGAGGTTATCTATTGGGAGCTTGCCATTAATGTTTTTCCTGACTCTTACAATGACAAACTCGCGGCAGATGATAAGTTACAGGCATTAGCCGTCACCTTGCAGCTTGGTGATATTATCGGATTTATGCTGGCCTATTGTGATAACGATGGTTCAGCCGAACGTGAAAGTTTTGTCGGTTCGCATAGCATCACCCCAATCAATGGTGACAAAAATTTAGGTTATAAAACAGCTGATGTTTTCGGTAAAATTAAACTGATTAAATAACCTCAGCTTGGGATGATAAGGCAGACTTAGATTGAGCTCAAACGATGTTGAGTTAACACGAAAGTTTATGGCCTTATCCACTCAAAATACCCATAACAAAAACCGCCATTAATGATAATGGCGGTTTTTTGTTAATATCATCGGTTAATAAGCTAAATAACCTGAACTCTGGATAACAACTTGCTTTCTAGAGGCTATTTTTTACTGAAAACTGTGTTAACTTTGTTTGCAATAGGCCAGCTATTGACGCACAAATTTGCCTTGTTCTAAGAAAAAATATCTCTCTAAAATACATGGGTTAGATATATGTTATTTAATTTCATACATTTAGCTAATCTCTTATCCAGAGTTCAGGTTAAATAATGCGAATGACTTATTCCCGAGTTAAATCAATCGCGAGCTATTTTTTAATCCCTTCAACAACCAACTCAAGCTCAACATTCGCTGAAGCAGGGCCTAAATCCATTTTCATCCCGTAGTCTTTCATTTTAAAAGTGGTTGTACCGGTAAAGCCTGCGCGGTATCCGCCCCAAGGATCATCGCCTTCACCTATCATTACAGCATCAATCGCCAACGGTTTAGTGACTCCGTTAAAAGTAAAATCGCCATTAACAACAAACTTACCATCACCTTTATCTTGTACCGAAGTTGATTTAAAGCTCGCTTTTGGAAATTTTGCCGTATTTAAAAAATCAGGGCTACGTAAATGCTTGTCACGTTCAGCATGGTTAGAATCAACGCTGTCGGTGTTGATATCAACATTGATACTCGCCTGTTCAACTTTGCTGGCATCAAAGCTAAAGTCACCGCTAAAGTCATTAAAGCGTCCCATAACAAAGCTATAGCCTAAATGGCTTACTTTAAATTGGATAAACGCATGAGCACCTTGGGTGTCGATAACATAGTCTGCTGCGTTTACGGTATTGGCAACAAACATTGGCGCTAACATGGCAGAGCTCATTACGGCTGCTATTAAGTGTTTTTTCATTGTTAATCCTTCCTATAGGTTAATGACTTTATGTATTGAGATAACTGTTTATGTGTGACTGAGCGTAACCGATATAATCAAGCAGATTAATATTTGCTTGTTAACAGATTAAACGTCTCTGCCAATTAACGCTTAATACGTAACATACGGATTAAGGTTGAATCTTTGTCTATAAAATGATGCTTTAACGCACCTGCGGCATGGATGATCACCAAACCTATCAAACTATATGCTGCATATTGATGAAATAAACCCGCAAGGTCGGCTTGATCATCAAACAATTCACCCACTGCAGGAAATTGAAACCAATTAAATACCCAAATTGCTCGACCATCTGCAGTAGAAATTAAAATGCCAGAAACCATAATGGACAGCATCAAAAGATAAATAATGCGATGAGCCCAATGAGCACTTTGTTGCTCCCACTGCTTGTGCGTTGCAACTGCTGCCGGCTTTATTGCAATAAACCGCCATAACACTCTGAGTATGGTGATAAGTAACAATAGGATCCCGACACTTTTATGAATATCGGGTGCTGTTTTATACCAGCTGCTGTAATAGGTTAAATCAACCATCCAAAAACCAAGCGCAAACAAACCTATAACGGTTACTGCTGATATCCAATGAATGAAAATGGTGATTAACCCATATCCAGCAGGACTATTGTTAAACATGACTACCCCTTTAATGTGACTTTTGATGCGTTAACACCATGTGAAACAGTTTACTTACTATTTAGTAAAGATAAATCAGTAAAAATAGCCAATATCTTTCTAAAAAATAGAAGTATTGAGTATTTATACTCTTACTACAGCTTCATACGGGACTTTAAAGACTCCTTTGGTTTAAAAAATACACTTTATTGTTCTAAAAACCATCTACTCAGCTAAAAAAACGTCATCGTGGCTAGAATGTGAGCGAACGAGTAAAAAGTTTTTAAAAACTACTTGCACGATAAAAACCATCCCTATATTATGTGCGCACTCCAGACGAGACAGGCATTACACTGTAAGCCAATTGAATCTGAAGTAGATAACTAACACTTAGTTTAGTTGCCCGAATAGCTCAGTCGGTAGAGCAGAGGATTGAAAATCCTCGTGTCCCTGGTTCGATTCCGGGTTCGGGCACCACAATTTAGCCGGCATAGCTCAGTTGGTAGAGCAACTGACTTGTAATCAGTAGGTCCCGAGTTCGACTCTTGGTGCCGGCACCATAAAAAACAAAAAAGCCACTCAATGAGTGGCTTTTTTGTATCTGCAATTTGTCTATATTTCTAATATTCCCCACATTAAACAGCTCAGTTTTAACCGTTAATAAACTGCTCGAATGGGATAACTCACCCTTACGATTAAAAGATCACTATCAGCACCAATACCAATACCAATACCAATAAATCGTGCACAAGTTTGAGGATGTTCAATAATTTCAGTGGTAATGAAGTTAGCCTCGACTCAGGCTTAGGCTTAGGCTTAGGGATAAGCAAACAGTATTTTATTGATATTCAATCTTTTAAAGCAAAACATGAGTGGTGTACTGATAACGAGCAGAATTACCTCATCAAGGTCTTAACTGCTGCAAGTAAATTCAACACGGTTAGTGGCGCAAGAAACAGGTTGATATGTATTTAATATCCCATACCGAGGTTGAGGTAATGGCTACCACCATTCACAGCCAAATTAACACCTACAAATAAACACCTATGAGGTGCGCTTAATACGATAAGCCATATAACCTCCTAGACATTACGCTATTCAGAACAAAAAAAGCCGCTCACGATCAGTGAGCGGCTTTCATAAAATAATTGATGCTGATTAAGCTAAAGCACAAGGCTCAATTTATTGCTTACTTCCAACTTTTCATTTTATGCCCTTTTACGGCATAAAATAATATAAACAGATAACATGGGAACATCACCATGTAGCCGCCTTGCATACCAAGCGAGGTGGCTGAACTAGTTAAGCCCCAAAATAGTGGGCCAAACGCCCCGCCAGCAATCCCCATAATCAATAACGCTGAGCCTGTACTGGTTAACTTGCCCATACCAGACAAGGCTAGAGGCCATACAGCAGGCCATACGATAGCATTCGCTAAACCCAAGAAAGCAATCATTAATAGCGTATCAGGTAACTGTGCGCCACCAAATGGAACTAATAATAAGTCAGCGATGACGTATGATTGGCTATCACCAAACACAATACCTGCAGTTAATAATAAGCCTAAAACCGCACTCACCATTAATGCATTTGGTTGTGAGATAAAGCGAGGAATGCAGATAATGCCGAGAGTATAACCAAGCACCATACAAAGCATGGTGTATGATGTCATCACACCATAGTTTTCAACGCCTAAGGTCAGTGCAAAAGTACCAATGGTGTCACCGGCAATCACTTCAACTGCAACGTATACAAATAACGCCACTACGCCTAGTGCAAGATTAGGATGCGATAAAGCTTGTTTAATTTGACCCTTTTCAGAACCCTGCTCTTCTTGCTCTTTTTCTAATTCTGGTAACGGAGACTTTTTAACTGCAAAAGCTAAGATACCGATAAAGATAGCCATACCAAGATATGGATAAATAAGGCTATTGGCCATTTCATCAATTTGAATTTGAGTTAGCTCGGTACCTACGCGGTCTTTGAAGCTATCAAGAATCAATGCCGTAAACACCATTGGCGCGATAACACCTGCACCTTTATTCAAAATTCCCATCACGCTAACACGGGCTGCGGCAGACTCTTCAGGCCCTAAGCGAACCACATATGGATTTACTGCGGTTTGCAGTAGCGTTTGCCCTGTACCCATAACTAGCTGTGCCAATAAAAACAACACAAAGATTTGGGTTTGCGCAGCAGGTATAAATAGTAGGCCTGCGATCATCATGATACCCATGCCTAGCGCCATACCATTTTTATAGCCAACTTTGCGGATAACCCAAGCGGATGGTAACGCGGTAAAGGTTACTGCAATGTAAAATGAAAACAGGATGAGTGAAGCTTGGAAAGGAGTAAGTTGAAGAATTTGTTTAAGATATGGCATCAAAGAGCCATTCAGCCATGTTGCAAAGCCGAGAATAAAAAACAGAACCGCGACAATTGCCATCGGTACTAAGCTACTTTTAGATTGTTCTTTCGTTGCTGTCATTTCCATAAACCTGCTCATTATTTTATTTATAGGGTCTTTGCGGTTTGTTTGGCCATGATGTGAATTGAGTCACATTGACCAACTTATTCGATAGTAGAACAATTCAACCACTAAGACAACGCTGTCATTTACAACTAAAGCATAAAAAACTCTGTCTTTAATTTAAATTCGAATAAATATTTTACGGCGATACATCCATAATAATATTAGCCATTGCACTGTGATAAAACCTATCACACTAACAAGTTGTTGAGCTGAATCAGGAAAAGCTTGGATTACGCCGCCAAACATACTGCGAGTAATATAATGCCAGTCGATTAAACTCGAACCTAAGTAAACGATGATGGCGTTTGTGCCAATGACAACGAATACAAAAGCCCATTTTTGCCATTTAAGCACATCAATCACTGCATAAAATAAGGCTAAAAAGAGTAAACTCCACCCAGACGTGACCAACACAAAGCTACTGCTCCAAAGGTCTTTATTAACAGGGATAATAGGATTTAATAACCAGCCAAGTGCCAATAACACAAGGCCACTCAGCGTCATAATCAATACTTTTGCCCAATCCCCTTTGGGGTGTTGTTTAACAATAAACTGACCGACAAACACACCAATTAATGCATTGACCACTGCAGGAATAGTTGAGAGCACACCTTCAGGATCTAATGGTCTGTTTTGATAGGCTATGCCTGGACGTAATAATCCATCAATGTAAGCATTAATACTGCCATCCATAGTAAATATTCCTGCTTGTCCGCCAGGAAACGGCATAAAGCATAGTAACAACGAATAACCGACTAATAACCCGATGGTTGTTATTATCTGAGTGCGTAATGAAGTGTGCCATACCAAAAATGCTGCAAAGAACCATGCAAATCCAATGCGCGCTAATACACTCGAAAAACGTACTTGTTCAGGATCAACAGGAACGCCCGTCCCCCAACCATGGTTATAAAGCACACCCAAGCCAATCAATAATGCTAAACGCTTAAACGCATGACGATACAAAGGCATTCGTTGTTGTAATGGCAGTTTATCTAATCGTTTAGGAGATAAACCTAATGCGACACCAGAAAGAAATATAAATAGTGGAAAAATAAGATCATACAATGTGAACCCATGCCACTGACTATGAAGCATTTGTCCGGCGGCTATTTGCCAACCAGCCCACCCCGTCAAAGCAAACATAGCTGCAAACAACCCTTCCCCACCAATAATCCAAAACATGTCAAAGCCACGTAAAGCATCGAGTGACATTAATCTTGGCTTACTGGGTTTATCTTGCTTTACTTCTCTGTTTGCAGCGGCTTCGGCAGACATTACGGCCCCTATTGTTATTATATTTTGGAACATTTGCTGGCTTAAATTGGCAGCCTATTTTGCAAATACTATTTTGCCACCTATGTAGGTTCTGCTAACTTGATTTGCGCTATTTAACAGTACCAAATCAGCTTTAAATCCTGGTTTCACTACCCCTAAGGATTTTTCTAAACCAAGGAATTGCGCCGGATACATTGATGCCATACGCAGCGCCTCATCATGGGATAGTCCTAACATTGTAACGCTATTATTTACCGCGCCAACCATATCAAGCACACAACCCGCTAACTCACCCGTAGAGGCATTAAGACGATCCCCCTGACGCACAACTTTAATGCCAAATAATTCAAAACTTGCGTCTTCACTCATACCGACGGGAGGCATGGCATCGGTCACTAACATCATTTTTCCGCGCGGTTTAGCATTAATTGCCACTTTTGCGGCTGCGCTGTGTACATGGTGTCCATCAACAATCAAACCACACCATGAATCCTGATTTTCAAGTGCTGCGCCGACCATACCCGGTTCACGAGAGCCCAGAGGTGACATAGCATTGAATAAATGAGTGAACCCGCTAGCGCCTGCATCTAATGCGGCTACCACAGTGTCATAGTCGGCATTAGAATGACCAAGGCATACACGCACGCCAGCTTTTACTAATGACTTAATCACCTGAGTAGAGACATTCTCTGGCGCTAAAGTGACCACTTTAATCCCCAAATCTTGACGACTGAAGATAGCTAATTCTTCATCACTGATTTTGCGAATAAACTGCTGTGGATGAACACCTTTTTTAGGAACGCTTAAATGCGGGCCTTCAAAATGTACACCTAATACCCCGGCTTTATTATGTTTAATCGCTTCAGCTACAGCGTCTGCAGCCTTAGCCATTACTGAAACATCGTCGGTAATTAACGTAGGTAAAAAACCCGTTGTTCCAAAGCGGGCGTGGGCGCGACCAATGGTTTCAATACATTCAACGCTAGGTAGGTCGTTAAACAATGCGCCACCACCGCCATTAACTTGCACATCGACAAATCCTGGCACAAGTGTTCCAGCAAGATGATTAACAATGTTAGGGTCGGTATCAACTACGTTTGCAGCTGCGGTAACCGCTGTAATCTTGCCAGCTTCAATGGTTACTGCCATGTTTTGATGAAATGCTTCACCATCAAATAGTCGCTCAACAATCAGGATTTGTTTCATAATACTCTCGTTTTAATTCTTAATTTTTCTTTGACGTTACAGTGTTTGAGTCACTTTTTTCAAGCCTGTTGGCGGGTCAGGGTTTATGCCTAGGGCGATAGCGACTGCTGCTGCATTGATATAAAAGCTTGACTGCTTGGCACAATACTTGTGGAAGAGCTCCAATTACTTCAGCTAACACAAGTATTTAATAGCTGAGCAATTTCATCTGCTGCAATGTGAGCTGCTTATTCCATGATGGTCTTCATTGTCATTGTCACCCTTACTACACTATAAGTATGCAGTGCCTAATAAGTTAATCGAAAAATGGTAAGTTAGAAAACTTACCATTAATGTAATTATGCGACTGACTCTGCTGAATATTGCTGCTGAGCAAACAAACATGCACCAAACTCTGGTGGCGATAGTGAAGGGGAAACTTTTATAGCAACGTCATCATCTAACCAAGTTAATAATGGCTCAGCTAGACCACCAATCATAGAAAAACGACTAGGGTTAATGGTAAATAATCTTCTTGCCAGCTCACTGATATAAGCAGCACCTTCTTTGACGATAGCAATGGCTACTTCATCGCCTTCGTGCGCAGTAGCTAACACAATGCGAGCAAGTTTTGCATAAACACTCGATGATTTACCTGCAAGGTTTTCGACGATACCAATTGCATCATCAACTTCAAAGTAGGCAAGCAATTTATCGGTTAACGCGGTTTCACAGGCGAAACCGTCAAGTGCTAACAACGCATGTTCAGCGGCTTTAAGCCCTAACCATGCGCCACTGCCTTTATCCCCTAATGCAAAACCATGACCACCTAGACTAATGCTTTGATGGCCAACATGTGCATATCCACATGAACCAGTTCCGGTAATAATGACGGCACCATCTGCACCATTATGCGCCCCAATACAAGCCGTATGCAGATCGGTTGTTAAATACATCGATTTGAAAGGGTGCTGCCAATTTGAAATTTGATCGTAAAAATGACCAACATTGACACCAGCAAGACCCAAACCGGCGACAAGTTGGCTACATGCTTCAGGAGGTAGACCCGCGTCGGCTAAAGCAAGCTGAGTGGATTCAGTAATTGATTGAAAAGTTTGTTCTAAACCATGTAATGGATTTGCTCGGCCTGAAACACCTGTGCCTATTTGCTTATGGTCTTGAGTATAAATGGTTGCACGGCATTTACTGCCACCGCCATCGATGCCAATGTAAAGCTGCGAATTGCTAAGCTGATTCTCACCCATGACTTTCCTCTCGGTATTCAGTTTAAGGTCGCTATTTTTTTGATTGTATTTGCGCCTATGAATAAGTTAAGGCTATGTTACACCCAAAATGACAGCGTTGTCATTTATTTTTTATCCAAAAATAACGCATAAAATTAAAATGAAAACTTAACCATTGAAAAACAACATCCTAGAGGCATATTTACGTTCTAAAAACTTGTCTCAGTAAAACAAAAAAGCCGTCAATAACTAAGTTATTGACGGCTTTTAAGGTGTTCAAGGCAACAACTAGTTTACAACTAGTGTGCGCCCTTTTCGCTTACCATCAGGTGTAATCGCACGGACTTCAACCTGACCTTCAACTGCAACAGGGTTAAGGTAAGTCTGCCACGCTTTACCTTGCTCTTTGTATTCAATTTGCAGTCCAGGGAAAGCAATATTTGCGGTTAACACGCCTTTATCATCAATAATGGCCCCCACTGTCGGCACTCGATATTCAATACCTGCTTTATCAAGTTTAGCTAACTCTTTATGGCCTAAATGGTTAGCCATTTTTTGCCAATCAGTAGCCTGCTGCTGTCTCATTTGAACACTAAAGTGTTGAGTTGATTGGTTATATACCGCGCCATCATATTGATACGGAACTTCCCATTCAGGTTTGTTCCATGCTCTTTCTGCTAGCATTAATAACCTTGGATAAATCATGTATTCAACTGTTTGATCGCTGCGTAATGTTTCGCTCCACAGCTGTCCCTGAATGCCATCAAAGGTTTTACCCGCAACGATTGGCCCACTGGTTTGTTTACCATTTTCATCAACTTGAGGACGATCATCAGCTTCAAATGGATTGCCTTCAATATCTAGCCATTGTTCAGCATTGGCTGGTAAATTACCTGGCATAAAGCTGAATATGTGTTTGCTATTTAACCCCCTTGATGCCCAATAATAACCGTGTTCTTTAGGATCGGCTTCATAAGGGAAATCAAAATAAAGCACTTCTGGATTTGATAAAATCGTTGTCCAGCCATTGTTAACTTGCTGATGAGCACGTTGATAGCCTTTATGCGACACAACATCCCACACATTACTTTGCGAATTTGACGGCATATTGTCTGGATTAGTATGGCTCATACCGTCGCTCCAACCTGCCGGTTGAATGCCTTTTTCAGCTAACATATTAGCTACGCGTTCAATAAAGTAAGGACCAACTAGCTTGATATCTGTTACGCCGTATTGGTTATTAGCAATAAAGTCATGACAAATAGGCGACTCTAACCATGCCCCCGCTGTTTCGTCAGCGCCAATATGGTACGTCGTTAAAGGCTGTCCGGCTTGAGTGTGCAGGGCTGCAATTTCAGTAATGACTTTATCGACAAAATGATAAGTCGATTCCATACACACGTTAAGCGTGTTGTCGTCATAATACTGAACCGATGAATATTGGGTAGTATCATTAGGGTCAGTAAGTAGGAACTCTTTTGCTGCTTGCTCATCGCCCTTGGCCATAAGATTGCGGTAACGTGCATCCATTGATTTGATTGCAGCACGTGAATGACCAGGCATATCCATTGACGGAATCACCTGAATTTGGCGCGCATCCGCATACTGAATAATGTCAATATAATCAGCTTTGGTATAGTAACCATTCACTTTAGTATCAACAAAAGGGCCACTGCCTAGCTGGGGTAAAATACAGCTTGATTCGGTTATATCATGGCATCGATTGCTGCCAATATCGGTCAACTCAGGTAAGCCATTTATCTCTAAACGCCAGCCTTCGTCATCACCCATATGTAAATGTAATTTGTTAAGTTTGTAGGCTGCCATTTGATCAAGCAGATCTAACAAAAACTGTTTACTATGGAAATTACGTGACACATCGACATGCATACCACGGTATTGATAACGTGGACTGTCATCAATTTTCATGGCATTAATGGTTAAATCGTTGACATCAACTAGCGAAGTAATAGAGGCAATTGCGTAGCTAAAACCACTGGGTTCACTTGCCTTTATCACAATGCCCGAATCAGCAACAGTTAACTGATATGATCCCGCTTTTAGGTTATCAACTGGCGATAACGCTGCAAATGAGACTTTCACACCATTTTCGGATTGTGGCACACCGATGCGTTCAAGACGGGCTAAAGCCGCTTGAATGTCATCAGCATTTAACTTTGCATCAGTAAAGCTTTGAGTGTCTAAGGTGATGCCTTGTGATAAAGAAACCGCTTTGACGTTCTCTAACAAAACTTGAGTTTGAGGTGTCGGTAATAAAGAATTTTCGATTAATGCGGGTGCAACTGATACAGCTTTATTTTGTTCAAATAAAACACCCGATTTTGCCCAGACTAATTTATCTTTATCAGTGCGCTGATACTGCCTTTTAGCATCAACAAATGCTTCGACATATGGCCTTACTTCCATGCCCGTGTCAGCATCAATTTCAACGCGCGTGCTACTGATGATCTGTGGTGCTAATTCAATTCCATTAGCATCTTTAGCAACGATATAGTAATTAGGCATAAAGTCGGTTTCAGACAATTGCCATAATTCGCCACGAAAACGCACTGTTTTTACCTGCCCCGCTTTAAAACCACCAAATTTATCCGTTGGCGTTAAACGGTGAAGATCGCCTTTAACACGCTCAATAACAAACTCGTCATTCAGTACCGTTTGAATTGGGCGCATCTGGCTAAAATAGATTTCCCAATCACCATGCAACATATCTTTTGGGCTAGTGAAATCAATCTCAGCAATAAAACAACGCTCATCCGCTTTAGCATCAGCTGGACATGCTTCTTCAGGTAAATTTGAAACTAAGCGATATTTAACGATAAGTTGATCTGCAAATTCGGCGAGATGACTCTGCTGCCAGCTGGCTGTGGCTGAAGTGGTAGTTGAAACTGTAGATTGTGATGGAGAGCAAGCTGTCAAACTTAATGACATCATTATGGCACTGAGCGCCCAAGTCGTTTTCATAGCGTCCTCGTTATATATCTTGTTTTTATTAGGGCTTATTGAGTGTGGTCTGTTGATATGATAACCAATTAATACTTCATCTAGAGTCCAACCCTTAGAATTTTACATTGTTGGTTTATTCATTACGCCACTTTATAAAATGAGTGCTCGATAAATGTTCAATTTTAAATTTAAGGAAAAAAAAAGCTGGGACATAAATCTGTTAAGACATGTACCCAGCCTATACTCGTTTCTGGGGAGAGACTAAAAGTATATTAAAGAGATAATGTCGCTCGCCCGACCGAGCTAACATTATCAAGCATGAATCAGAGACCTCTTCCTCTTCATGTTGACCTTAAATAACAGCGTTACCCACAAGCAATGACAACGCTGTCATTTATTAAGTTACCTAATTTATTTAATGAGATCTACATCTTTTTGACATAATTTTATTAACGCAAGCTTAATTTTAAACAAAGTTGTTAAATATCATCGTCTTACAAGTATTATCAACACCCAATAAAAAGTCACAGTGAATTAACATCGTCAATGACAAGTGGTGAATGCACTGATAGGATAAATTCAACTTCACCTTCTGGCTTTTTCAGGTTATATGCAGCTAAAACGTCGTTTACCTAAAATACATCCCATTATTTTTATCACCGCAATAAGCTTGATTGGTTTATGGCTGCAGTGGGCAGTGACGACCCCAAATATAGATCAACTGTTTTTAAGTCATAGCGGCTTTTTGTTTTTAGGTGTCTGCGGAGCCATATTTGCTAACGCGACAGGCGCTGGCGGCGGCGTTATTTTTATCCCAGCGTTTTCTGCTTTAGGTTTTAGTCCTGCAGAAGCGATCACCACCTCATTTCTAATCCAATGCTTTGGTATGACGGCAGGGGCCATGACTTGGTGCCATTATTACCTTAAACAACATCATCAAGATGATTCATGGCAAGGCTTTCCCATTTTGGTGGCCTGCTGCGCCCTTTTCTCTATTTCAGGCCTATGGATAAGCCAATACGCAGCACTTAGCGCGCCAGTGTCTTTACATGTCAGTTTTAGTGTATTTTCTATCGCCCTAGGCGCAATTATTATTGTAAATAGCCTTAAAAACATCAGTTCGCATTCTTTGACCACATTTAAAACTTCACCTGTAAATGATTGTATTATGCTTAGTGGGCTCAGTTTTTTGGGCGGAATAATTACAGCCTGGTTGTCGGTAGGCGTTGGCGAGATAATCGTTATCTATCTTATGCTAAGAGGATATTGCACCAAACTGGCCATTGCTACAGGCGTGGTCGTTAGCGCAATGACTGTGTGGTCTGCGACACCGATTACGCTAAGTGCTGATTCTGTTGCTAACTTTGAAGTATTACTTTTTGCGGGCCCTGGAGCATTATTAGGCGGATTAATTGCCAAACGGATTGCATTATTTTTTTCGGTGATCAAGCTAAAAATATTTTTTGCACTTTGGATTATGCTTACAGGCCTAGTCATGATAGCGGTGGCTTAGCACTGTCGTTATCAATGAGAACAAAATATACAGGCATAAAAATGGCGCATTAATCGCGCCATTTTTATCACTTGGGTATAAAACGATTAACGTCCTAATACTTCCATACGTGCTAAACGATTAACTTGGTTGATTGAGCTTAAGTGACCATATATAGGACCAAGTAAACCACGCTTTTTCAACTCTAAGAAGTCCTCATCAGACAATGAATTCAACTTTTGCTCATCAATTAGGTATAGACCATTGATATTGCGCTTCTCACCAGCAACATCAACGGTTAATGTTTGACTAATCAATAACTCTTTTTCAGCTAAAAATCCAAGAATACCGCGAGTTGCTTGATCTTGTTCGAAATGAGTGATCAGGGCTTTTTTACGAGCTTCTAAAAAGGGGGTTTCTTGCTCGCCATTAAATAACGCTTGGCCTTCAGTCTTACTGACTTCTTTAGCCTCTTCACGTATCCCAATCCACACTTTATCTTTTACTTCAGGATTTAACACTAATCCTAATGGGTAATCTCGGATCACGGCTGGGATATATAAACCTAACCACTTACCATCTTTAACACTTAAATTTTGTCCAGGCTTTAAACCTAACATAGCCACTGATTGAAACTCACCAGTCTCACTGTTTTTTACGAATACAATTGGGTACTCAGTCGCAGCACGAGCAATTTCATGCAGAGTTACAGGCACAATGTGCTGTTCTGCAACATGGTTAAAATCACTTGCAGTGATTTTAAGTTCACCATGCTTTGCTTGTTCTAGTAGAGTAATTGGGTTAGACATCTTGGCTCCTTGAGGCGCTTCTCATTCAATGTGAACACTGTAATAACGGCGCTTGGCAAACGTTATGTGTGTTTAAAATAAAATTAGTACTTGAAACTACCAAGTTATCCAGCTTTTTCAAGTGGCAACGTGGCTTATTCAAGATACTGAACATCAATAGCTTAAATAACCATCAAAAATGGTTGAAATCATACTTTTTGAAAACCGAACTGATGGATTTTTTGTAGCAAGTCTCTATGGGAAGGCAGCTGCTGACATAATAAATTTGCACGCTGCTGTATCCTATCTGCATGCTTTTTGGCTTCTATTAGCGATAGTTCGCCAATTTGAGGCGTTTTAGTCGCATACTTCATGCCGTAAAGCACATAGAGATAATTCTCAACATTAAACACTTCAAACTTTGAAAATAAATCTTCACTCATTGGGACATATTCGTTCCACAAGGCAAGTTTGTTTTGCAATCCCTCTGGAATGGTTTGTGGATCTCTATTTTCAATCCAAAAGTCAGAATCGGTGCGGTCCGAAAGACAATAATGCATCTTAGCAAACTCAACAACCCGCTCCCACGCATAGGTCATGGTTTGATTAAATCGTTCTGATAATGCAGCCATTTGTGCTGTACTCGTCGGAAAGCGATTAGCTAAATATCCAGCAGCAAAATCAGTTAGCATAATAGATGTGGCTTCAATCGGCTCTAAAAAGCCTTGAGCCAAACCTAAAGCGACACAATTTTTAGCCCAAAATTGTTTTCGATAGCCTACATTCATCGGGATCGTGCGATAAGAGTATTGATCTAAGCGTCCTTGTAAATATCGATTGAGTTTTTGCTGCGCTTGCTCATCTTCAAGATGGGCATTTGAATACACCAACCCAACACCTCGACGGGAGGATAAGGCTATATCCCAAATCCAACCGGCCTGATGAGCCGTTGCTTTTGTGTACGGCGGAATAATGGCATCTGATTCGGTTGGCACTTGAACAACAACGGCTTTATTAACAAATAACTGCTGAGATTTATCGACGAAAGGCACCTTTAATGCTTTAGCTAACAAAATAGACTCAAACCCACTGCAGTCGATATAAAAATCAAACTTTTGCTCACCACAGGTATCCAGTATCAAAGCATCTATACTGCCATCGAGGTGCAACTTAGTGTCAACCACATTGGCTTTAATATGCGTTACACCAAATTTTTGTTGCGCATTATCGGCCAATAATAATGCAAATTTTGCTGCATTTAAATGGTAAGCATACCCCTGAATAGCTTGATATTCTGGCGTTGTAATCAGCTTAGGTGCGAGGTTAGCCTCACAAACAGCATGCTGACTTGACACCAGTTTGCTGTACTCTTGCATTGGTGTTTGAAGCCATAGCGCTGATAAATCATCTCCCATTGGACTTGGTGGGTCAAACAGATGATGATAAAAATTAGTGGGTCCATGTAACCGCTTATCAAGCCAGTTTTGAAACTTAATTGATTGCTTGAATGTCACGTCACAGCGCTTGATGAACTCTGTTTCACTAATACCAAAACTGTGTAATGTCTTGCGGATAGTCGGTACAGTGCCCTCCCCCACACCAATGGTCGGAATGTCAGGTGACTCAATTAAGGTAATTGACACATTCTTGCTAAGTAACGCTTTTCCAAGATGATTAGCGGCTAGCCAACCCGCCGTACCACCACCAATGACAGCAACTTTTTGAATATTCATACGACGACCTTTGAATATAATAAAAAGCCCAGCATAGGCTGGGCTTTAAGGCATATCAATTAAAAAATTGATTCAAATTAGAAGCGTAGGTTTAAACCAAGCTTGTAACGCGCTTCACCTTCAAAGCTCCATGCTGGGTAACTATTTTTTAGCTCAGGCTTAACGTCGGCGCCATCTGGTGCAACACCTAACTGTACGCTGTCTTCTTCAAGTAAGTTAACCACTTCAAACGACACACCTAAATAATCAGTGATCTGGTAGTTAGCACTTAAATCAACAGTACCAAATGCTTGATGCTCACGGTTACCATAGAAACCTGGTAATTCGCGGATCATATATTCACTACGCCAGTTATATGCAACACGGGCAGAGAAATCATCCATTTCATAGAAACCCACTAAGTTAACAGTGTGCTTAGATGAATCAGAAAACACGCTCACTTGGTCTGGATAGTTTTCAGCATCAGCATCTGAATCAGCGAAAGTATAGTTAGCTGAATAGCCTAGGCCGTTATCAAATGCATCTTGTAATTGAAGTTCGATACCTTGGATTTGACCACCAGTACCATTTTTCTTCGTTGATACAGTCCACTCATCAACACCAGAGTTAGGGTCGACGATACCAATGCTTTGACCTAAAACCTGTGCAGAGGTAATAAATGAGCTGATATCTTTAATAAAGTAAGAGGCACCAAATAACCCGTCTGGACTGAAGTACCATTCAACACCTAAATCAGCTTGAGTTGCTTTAAACGGCTCTAAACCTACATTACCAGTATTTAATACTTCATTGCCTGCTGTGCCGTCATTGTAACCAGCTAAAGACGAAGCTGAGAACATATCACCGTAGGTAGCACGAGAGATAACTTGTGAAGCAGAAGTACGAATAATTACGTCAGATGCAACATCAAATGCGATGTTAATGCTTGGTAATACATCGTTGTAGCTTGCTTTATTAGTGCTTAACTCATCAGCATAAGTGCCGTCTGCTTGAAGCTTATAAAAATCTGATTCAGCGTCTGTAGAAATATAACGTAAACCAAAGTTACCACGCATACCTTCAGCATCGAAGTTAGCCATTGCATATACTGACAGGTTTTTCTCGTTAATTGTGCCGTAACCTGACTTATAAACAGTACCGTCAGTTGAGAAGCCGTCAATTGCTGCCCACGCATCAGCTAGCATTGCATCCATATTAGGTTTAGGCAGTGTGAAACCAGCGCCTGATGAAACTTGACCGTTGTAATACGCTGAAGCATCTTTTTCAGTAATAGAAGCTTTAACATTTGCTGGTAAAGTCAACTGAGTAACATCATGGTCTGCATAACGTAAACCGGTTTTGAATGAAGTAATTACACCTAAATCAACAGGAACTGTGAAATCAAACTGTGCATAAGTTTCTTCATCAGAGTTTGGTTGGCTTCTCAGAGCCCAACCCGCTGGCGATAATTGACCACCGAAATCTTCAGCTGTGAAGTTTTTGTTAGCGATATTAATGTCAATTACTTCGCCTCTGGCATCATATGTACCAGCGTAATCAGCAGCAGTACCTAACCAGAAACCGTAGTTAGACGTTAAATCAGTACCACCTTCAGATTTAGTATTACCTACACGGCCTTCTACTTTAAAGTTTTCGGCTTCATAGTCGAAGTTTAAGTCATAGGTATTTGAATCCATGTTTGCTTGACGGGCCCAAGTTTGCGCCCAACCTGGATTAGCGCCTTTACCGTCACGACGATAGAAAGTACAAGTACCAGAAGCGTTACGCTCTTCACATGCTGCATCTTTATCATCAGGGAACATTACAAATAAAGACGTGTTAGCGTTGTTCGCTTTCATATCTAAACTCATGATGTTTAAACCGAAGTTTAAGTTATCCATTGGGCTGTATTGGAATGCACCATTAATCGCAGTACGCTTACGCTCTTGTTCGAATGTAGTCGGAACAATATCACCCCAACCTAATAAAGATTCGATACCGTTACGTTGATAATTTGTTTCTGAACCCGCAGCAGAGATTAGGAAACCGAAGTTTTCGTCATCATTTTTCCAGCTGTAAAGGCCAGATAATTCAGGATCTGTTTCTTCTGAAATTGTACCGTAGTCACCTTTAACGCTTAAAAATAATGAACTAGCGTCTAAGTCTAATGGCTTACGAGTTTTAACAATTACAGTACCACCGACACCACCTTCCGGTAAGTCAGCTTGAGATGATTTGTAAATTTCAATACCACCGACCATTTCAGGTGGCAATAAAGAATAGTTGAAGCTACGGTCAATACCCTGTTGGTCGAACCAACCTGTAGATGCCACAGAGTGACCGTTCAACAAAGTGCGAGTTAAACTGCTTGATGCACCACGAATCGATACACCTTGGCCTTGGCCAAATTGACGATTAACAGCTACACCAGGAATACGTGCTAAAGATTCACCAACATCACCGTCAGGGAACTTACCAATGTCTTCTGCAGTCACTGCATCAACAACGGCATTTGAAAAACGCTTCTCGTTTACAGAAGCTTTTAAAGATGCACGCATACCGCGCACTTCAATTTTTTCAATATTTTCATCAGCAGCAGTGGCTTCATCTGCGGCATAAGCGCCAACAGATACAACACTGCCAAGTAGGATTGCGATGTTAGTCGCTAGTACATTTTTCTTAAAGGTTGATGGTCGCATCTTTGTTCCCCTTCCATAACTTATTATCGTTTTTGAGTTCATAACCATTCCGACGGAATGACAACGCTGTCATGTCTAGAGCAAACATTACACAAAAATTAACAGCCACGCCACAACAAAATAACTATTCGCTGTTTTTTTTTACTACTTTATTATGCAATTTATCATTATAAATGATGATAAAACTTTATAAAACATGGATGTAAATAATGTAAACACGATGTAAACACTGCTATTATCGCCTCAAAAAGCAAGCTGATCCTACCTGTTAAAAAATTGATGATTGCCTATTTTTTTAAAAACTCGCACTATTACCCGATAAATAACCCATGAAAGCGATCGATTACGGGGGATCAATTTAGTGGGTTTCGCCTGAAGAAGAGCTAACTTTTACATGAAAGTAACCATAAATGACGTTGCCAAATATGCCGGCGTGTCGATAAAAACAGTATCTAGGGTCACCAATAAAGAACCCTCAGTGAAACAAGCAACAATTGATAAAGTGAATCAAGCCATAGCAGCGCTGAATTACCAGCCCAACCTTGCAGCACGAAATCTTGCCAGCACTAGCTCTTATGTTATTGGTTTTATTTACGATAACCCAAATGCCTATTATGTGATTGATATGCAAAATGGCATTTTATCGGCGTGTAATGATCGCGGGTTTGAGCTATTGATTCATCCTTGCAATGCGAAATCTGAATCCATCTGCGATGAGCTTACTTCTATGGTGAAGCATTCAAGACTTGCTGGGTTAGTGCTGACGCCACCTATGTCTGAAGACCCAAATATATTGGCGGCCTTAGATAAGATAAACGCCAATTACGTTAGGATCATCGCCGGTGAAAACACTGACGAACATAAAGGGCTAACGGTATTGGTAAACGATAAGCATGGCGCAGTTGAAATCACTCAGCACTTAATCAGTCTTGGCCACCAGCATATCGGTTTTTTAAGTGGTGACCATCAACATGAATCGACAAAAGAGCGTTTACTTGGATTTAGAAAGGCTATTGAAAGTAACCAGTTAACAGTTAATGAAAACTGGGTTCTTGATGGAAAATATTCATTTGAATCGGGTGTAGAAGGTGCAAATAAGCTGATCGCGATGAAAAACCGCCCCTCGGCCATTGTGGCTTGTAACGATGAAATTGCAGCGGGAGCATTGTTTGCAGCCCGTTTAGCGGGGCTTGATATTCCGAAAGATTTATCGATTGTGGGATTCGAAGATAGCCCATTCTCGCGCCAAACATGGCCAAAATTAACCACTGTTCACCAACCCAATGTTGAAATTGCACAGATAGCAACGCAACTGTTGATCAATAAACATAAAGATCAAGGTGGTGAAAAATTCAAAATCTTTACACCTAATCCGGTTATACGTGATTCATCTGCATCACCTCATATCAATTAATACTCTGTACTTCATAAAAAACGTCTCCATATAGAGACGTTTTTTCTTTTCAGTATTTGCCATTATTAATGCAATTTCAGTTTTGGTCTTTTCCAACGAAGCAATTTTTGTGCAAGACGGTAAACGAACGCAGACATCCAACCATAAAGACTAATAAGGTGACGTTGATACAAAGAAATATACATAATACGAGCAAGATGGCCTTCAACAAAAAAGGTTCCAGTACGTAAGTTCCCCATTAGATTCCCTACTGCAGAAAAACGGCTTAAAGAAACTAATGAACCATAATCTTTATAAATAAAAGGTTTTTCAGGTTGATGCTTCATTTTTAAACATATGTTTTTAAATAATGTTTCAGCCATCTGCGCAGCTGCTTGCGCTCTTGGCGGCACAGGCTTGCCATTATCTTGGATCAGTTGAGCACAATCACCAAGCGCATAAATATTGTCGATGCCCTTCACTTGCATATATTGATCAACATCAATTTGATTACGAGGCGTGATAGGTAATGCAGAAAAACTCTCTAACACCTTAGGGCCTTTCACTCCGGCAGCCCAAACTTTAATATTAGCATTAATCGTTTCACCGCTAGAGGTTATAAACCCATGTTTTGTAACTTCTTTTACTTGAACGGCTAAATGTAATTTAATACCTAATTTTGATAACACTGCCTGTGCGCGTAAACTCACCTGTTCAGGTAACTGAGGCAATACTTTTTCTGCGGCTTCGATAAGGTGTATTTCTAAATGTTGTTTTGAAATATGACTATAGCCATATTCAGCAACCGACTCGATTACATGATGCAACTCAGCAGCCAGCTCAACGCCGGTTGCGCCAGCACCGACAATGCCAATACTCAATTTGTCTTGTGTTTCATTTAATTGCAACAAGGCATCTAACAGTTTGTCATGAAAACGGTTAGCGCTATTCAAACTGTCTAAAAAGATGCAATTCTGTTCTGCCCCTAAGGTGTTAAAACTATTAGAAACGCCACCCAAAGCAAGCACTAAATAATCATATTCTATTTTTCTTTGTGGAATGATGACTTCATTTTCATCGTTGATAACAGCAGCGAGTTGAATAGACTTAGTTTGTGGATCACATTGCTCAATACAGCCGCGCACATATTGATAGCCATTTTTTAAACCATGATCTCGATATTGTAAACCTTCAATCGACTGATCAATGACGCCGACAGCCACTTCATGCAGTTTAGGTTTCCAAATATGAATGGTGTTTTTATCAATTAAACAAACATCCATTTGTTTACTGAGTCCAAACTTGCGTCCGAGTCGAGACGCTAACGCTAAACCTGCAGCGCCACCACCAACAATGACAATCTTTTGAGCCATGACAACAATCCTATGAATTACATAACTTAAACAGACAACGTTTTAACAAAATTAAGCTAATAAAAAAGGCCATAAAGGCCTTAGGTCATACCGCTTCTTCGTTTTCCTCACCGGTACGTATCCGTATTACGCGCTCAACTTCAGTCACAAATATTTTGCCGTCACCTATTTTTCCTGTTCGTGCGGTATCGACAATAACATCGATAGCTTGCTCTAAAAGATCATCTTGGATCACTAACTCAATTTTCACTTTAGGTAGAAAATCAACCATATATTCAGCACCGCGATAAAGTTCTGTATGACCTTTTTGGCGACCAAATCCCTTTACTTCAGATACTGTCATGCCAGTAATACCAATCTCTGCGAGTGATTCACGCACATCATCTAACTTAAATGGCTTAATAATGGCTTCTACTTTTTTCATTTAATCACTCCTAAAAGGGCTAAACAGGCGAATTAACTTGCCTAAGATGATGTAACTTTTAAAGTTTATCGTAACAAAATGCAACTGTTCGATATCTTACTTGAAAGCAACTTATTTTTCTGCAGCATTTTGAACTTATTTTAAAACCGTATTTTCAGTTAAAAACCTAATCATCGACTATAATTTAACCAACTGCTGCGGGATGCGGCTTTATTGTTATCAAGGATGAATCAACTATGCACTTACTTCACCGTAATACTGGGTTTAATTTGGTTGAGCTGATGACCACCATAACCATTACTAGCTTGCTCTCTGTAGTAGCATTCCCATCTTTTAATGCTATTCAGCTGCAATCAAGAGTGGATAGCAATATAAGAACCATTCAACACTCGATGCAATTCGCTAGAAACATGGCCATCAGCTATGGCACAAGAGTGACTGTCTGTCCTCTAGTGCAAGGAAAGTGTAGTAACAACTGGCAGGCTGGTTTTTCTATTTTTTCAGATGCTATGCCAACAAATCAATTAGATGCACAAGATGTTATTTTAAGAGAAGTGGGTCCTTTTCATCGTCTGGATATTATTCAATATAATCGACCAGCTCTTCGGTTTCAGCCTGATGGTCTAGCATCTGGCACAAATGGCACATTCACTTATTGTCCAGAAACTTTTGATAGTCCTTATTCTAAAGCACTTATCATTAACCAAGCTGGGCGAGTGAGGTTATCGACTAAGAAGAATATCGCCTGCAAGCCTTAATCTTCTATCACGATTAAGTACACTTACTTATCAGCAAGATACATTAGCTAAACTATTAATAATTATGATTTTATATTTGCTTTGTAATTACCAAATATTAATGAAGCGCCTCTTAAAAGAGATAAAAGTTTAACATGAAAATAAATTTTACATTGTTTGTCTTCCACTTAGACACAACGCTCTTTAACAGTATTGCGAATACAGGATAAGTTTGCTTGAATGAAACAAATAAATCGCTGAATTTATACTGTCACTTGGTTATACTAAAATTAATATGCCCAAGGATAATAAAAATGAAAATTCAATTTAAAGGGTTCACACTAGTTGAGTTAATGGTCACTGTAGTAGTTGCGGGGATATTATTGACAGTAGGTGTCCCTTCTTTGGTCTCTATGTATGAAGGAAACCGAGCCAGAAGTGCTATCAGCAATATAGAATCAACTATGCTATTTGCTCGTAGCCAAGCAGTGAGTTATGGGAGCCGTGTTTCTGTGTGCCCATTTAATGGATCGAGCTGTGATGCTGACTGGACTAATGGATTTAGTGTGTTTATAGATAATGGCACTTTAGGTACTTTAGACAATACCAACGGCATACAGGATACTGTATTAAGAACAGTAGATGCGGTCAACAATAAGGATTTTATCAAATCAACTCAATCTCGTTATACCTTTAATGCCGATGGGTTAGTACATTTAGCGAGTGGAGGCACTTTAGTATACTGTGCAGGTGACAAGAATAATCCTGACTCTCGGGGTATTATCATTGGTGTATCAGGAAGAATTTCAGCTATAGAAACCGCAGTAAACTGTAACTAAGTAAGTTACAGTTTACTGTTATGATTTATGACATTATCGAACTGTTTTACTATCCAAATCTTTTGCGCTTTTAGATTTAAATTTTTCATCTAATATGGCACATTCGACAACATCTTTAATATAAACATCTTTAGAGTTTGCATCTTTATATTTGGTTGCCGGCAACTTTGCTTGCATCAGTTGAGTTGTAGACGTTTTCCATTTATAAAATGTAATGTCAAAGCCGTTAGTTGTTTCGATGTAACATTTATAATCTACCATTTCATCAGCCTGAACATTCGCAGCAGAAACGAATATTCCAAGCAATATAATTAACATTACTTTGGTTTTCATTAAGTTCATTACCAACACTCCTTAGGTGATTTTACGCCCGCAGCATCCAATGAAATAGTTAAACAGGCGCTGTCTCGTGTTGCCTGAGCGCCTTTCGCCTTAGCGGTAGCAGTGAAAATCCCCCCTGCGACGGTAGCATCAACTTCATAAAAAGTATTATCCACAACCCAAGGATCAGCACTGAACCCTAACTTAGTCATATCGGTAGTGTAACTTTTATGATCTAAATAATACTGTTCTTGCTTGTTGGCAACATTCATGAGGCCAGCTAATCCATCTGCCCTTGCTCCCTTAGTAACGAAATCAATATAACTTGGATAAGCAATTGATGCTAAAATACCAACAATAACAACTGTAATCATTATTTCAATTAAGGTAAAACCGTTATTATTTTTCATTCACTACTCGTCTATATGATAATAAATTTTATTTACGCCTAGCCCACCGCCAATACATTTATTATCACCAGGAGGACATCCATCTTCAACAGGCTGAATTTTTTTCATTTCATCACCTGCTGCACCAATCCCAATTAAATACATGTAACTGTCACCTTCACCGTTAGGTGGGATAACCAATTGAGGAGTATCGGGTACTCTTTCACCCATTTCATAATATTTTTCAGCATAAGAGTAGGTGCCTTTGTGTAAGTCAAAACCATAAAGACGTCCTTTACCAGAAACCAAACATTGATTTGATGATGATAAATCTCCAGGTACATAGGACGTAAAGAAAACCCTTCCTTGTACAATTGATGCTGCTGCTAGAGACTTTTCACCCGTATCAGTAAAGCGATAGTACCAACCTCGTTTAGTGCCAAAAACTAAGTTTTCGGCCTCAGTTTTAGGCGGTGAAGACGTGATGTCGTACAACTTATCGATAGTCAGTACTTCTGGAATTGTATTTCCACTAGAAGATGCGAATGACTTGCTAGCAACATTACGATCCTGAAGAGTAAAAAACATATCCGAACGGTTCTTATCGGAAGGATGTGGTCGATTTCCAGACCCAATAACGACAGCATCATAAGGCACATTCTGATATGTTTTAATCGTTTTCGTGCCGCTACCATCAGTCACTTGAACTTCAGAAATATTAGTGAACACAGTTTGTGCAACTGCAGCCTCAGCGAAAAATCGACGGTCTGTCGCTTTAGAGTTACCGCCTAAGCTGGCAAACTTAAAAGCTGACCATTCAGATGTTTTGTCACTTGGCAGATCAATACGCCAAACATTCGCCCCTGTATCGGTTGCATAAATTCTGTCGGTTAACTTATCACCATTACTATCTAGTATAGCGACGCTATTGGGAATACTGTCAACAATTCCAGGCAAGGCCGTGACAGCTGTGCCTGATGATGGTTGGAATGAGTGTAATAAGTTTCCAGTTTCAGCATCAAGAATATACACGCCACGCCCATTGCTATCATCAGTACCGACCTCAGCACCATCTTTTGTTGCAGGAGCATAACCTGCACCAACAATAATCACAGGCTTCGCATTATCTTTATTGGTAGAACCTACTGGCCAATTTGGGATATAAGTGACTACAGGCTCAGACCAAGTCTGGCCCATTTCAGACATACCAAGATCATCTGCACTTTTTCTCCACATAAATTTGGGCGCGTCAGGAACGGTAATATCTAATGCATAGTAAGATTTACCGCCACGTCGCATCCCCATAAACAACCAAGCTTTTTCAATGCCCGACGCCCCGGTCTTAACATGTGCAACGGGGGAACTATCGAGCCCGTATACTGAATGTACGCCGCTAGGGACATTAGCGCGAAGCTCTCGAATATTTGGTAATAACTCATAGGGCATAAAGGCCCATGACTCTGTCACGCTATCACCAGCATCTTTAAACATATGTAAAAATCCAGCATTAGTCCCAACGAGGACACGTAAGTCTGGAGTTGATTTTGTACCAAAATTGATCGCTAACGGTTTTGAATGTAAAGGGTCTCCCATTACATCTTTACGCATAGTCGTAGGTCCACCAGTATCAGAGTCAACATCCTTACCTGTCGCCCAAGTAAAGTAACTTTCTAACTGGCTAGTATCGACGCCCATATATGACGCAAGTTGTGTGTCTCCACCGGCATATATTGACGCGTTATTCTTTGAAAACGCTGTCAGACCACCACCGCTTGCAAAATTACCGTATAAGGTTCGAGTACTAGTATTGCTCAGCATATGAGCAACTCCACCAATTGTTACATCGTTACCGTCACCACCATCACTTGAAGCTTGGCACACGCTGCTTGGTGTCCAGAATGAACAGGCTGATGACTTTAGATTCCCATCAGCACCAATGGCATTGGATCCTGTTTTATCAACAATATCGCCACTACCTGTCACTTTGAACTTTTTCATGTTGCCCATCCACCGTGGACCTTGGTTGGGTACAAACATGGCATAGTAGACTGAATCGAATGTTTGAGTTCTATCAAAGTTGTTACTGGCAATTGAAGGTGATGTAAAACTGGCATTCACCTCTAAAATTTTAGTGAACACTTTCTGCAATGCTGAGCTTAATTCAGTAGCACTCTTGGCTGCAAAATATTGCCCACCACCTAATTCAGCCGTTTTAGTCAATAACAGAGCCGCATCATCAGCGCCATCACTAAAACCAATAGTAAAGGTACTGACATTTTGATCTTCCGCTAAATCAGGATTCACATCATTATTGTTCATCCAGCCAGCTAAATTAGGTAAAAAACTGGTAAACGCTGGTTTTATATTCTTAAATCCAACCGTATCCACTCTAGGTAATGCTTTAATCATGCTGTCGGCATTATTATCTAACGTTGGCACACCATCGGTTATATAAACCACATAGGCTCTGTTTTGACATTCTTTAAAGGGTGATTTGTAGTTGGAGCCACTCTCGATTGTGGTATCTCTTGGCGGTTTATTTGGGGTATAACTGTAACCAGACGGTTTTTTGTCTTTATCACCAAAAGTTACCGACTTGCCGGAGAAATAGCGATAAGACTCATAAAGCGTTTCACATAGAGGAGTATTAGTTTGTGGGTTTAAATCTGTAATTGTATTCAATAAAGTAATTTTATTGGCTTCTGACATGGTTTTAATGCCTGAAATAATTCGACCACCGTCAGCATCACCTTCATCAAAAGCATTAATATTAAAAATGGCTAAGCCAAAATCGACACTAGGCGTGGTAACAATAGTGTTTTTAATCACTTCTTTAGCGATATCGATACGGCTTTTGGGTTCGATCACTTTTGGACCATGGTACCAACGTAAATAATTATCTGAATATAAGGTGATTGCTTGTCCGGTACCAAAACCCGTTTGTTTGGCTTTAACTAATGCCGCATCAATTTCACTTTGACTCGAACCACTGCCTACTTCGGTATACCTTTGAGGAGTCTTTTTTGTACCCGCACTGTCTATGGGAAAACCACTCGGTTGATCTTTCGCATTACGCCACTTTTTATTATCTATATCATCAAAGCAATCTATGACCTCAATGTTAGCACCATTGTTGTCAGGCACTTCTTTCCAAGTACCATTTTGACCAGAAAACGAATACTCACGAAAGAATCCGGTAAATACGCCATAGTCATTTAAATATTCCCATGATGTTTCACAACCATTAATATCGCCTAAAAAGCGACGACTTTCTGAAGGACTGTCTGGGACGGGAAGCGAGGTATTATCAATGCCGCCTTTTGTAAAATAGACCATTCTTTCTTGCAATGAATTATCACTGCCAACGGCTGGGTAGGTGACAGATGGGTCATAACCAGCTTCAGCACTATTTTCGATAGTTCTCATTGAACCTGAATTATCAAAAATAATCAGTACTTGCGGCCTAGAACCCGTTCGGGCTGTCGATTCGAATACATATAATTCTGTATCATCAGCGAAACTAGAAGCCGAAAATCCCACAACGGCGAAAAGGGCTGATATTAGTAAATATCTAAACATGATTAGCTCCCAGTTAACACTTCTTGCTCGATACCGGATACCACGGTAACTCGCCCTAATTGACTACGGCCAAATGCTGCTGCACTTGATATTTCAACACGTCGACAACTGATTAAATTAGCTGAATTGGCTTTAGTACTACGCTGACAACTTACGTCCCCATTTGTCATTGGAGTCATGGTATTTGTTACCCCTAGTGCGGCATCATTAGCTACAGTCACCGCAGCCATATTTGCCATTGTAGTTCCTTGATTTGCTACAATAACTTTATCTTGAGCCCCTTGTGCCGACATCATCGCTTCAACTCTTTCTGAGCCTGCACCAGCCATGCGTAAAGATTGAGTAGCATTAACAGCTAAAGCAACACCAATCACTGTCATAATCACCAAAATTATCAGTGAAAAAAACAACACTATCCCTTGCTGTTTTTGTATTGAAATTTTCATTTTTATCACCTTAGTATCATTGATACTAATTTCTTATTAATACAGGATTTTCTAACACAACTGTCGTTGATACCACTTTCCTTCGATAATGATCATTCAGCGGTCCTATGGTTTTATCGCCCAATTTGTAGGTAACATCATTATTATAGCTATTGTCTTTGTCAGCTGTACGAACAAGCAGAAACAGTCTTAATGACACTAATCGTTGAAATAACTCATTATCCCACATCAAAGGTGTGACATTTTGCACAGGCATATAACTATCAGCAGTATCATCTCCATTGTTATCAAAACCATAGAGTATTCGCATATTTTCAATACCTTCAACTAGCTGTTCATCATTTTTCATGCCATTACCAATTGAGAGTGTTCTGCGTTTTAACACTGGGATATCGCCATCTCTCTCAATATAATAAATGTGATGTTGGTATTCCCAGATACGACTATTAGATAATGCAGGCGGAACAGCACTGCCATTGAAAATCTCAATCTGGCTTGAAGTCGAAGCAGCATAATAGCGAGTATTATTCATGTTAGCGGCTAAAACTGACGGTCCGATTAAACGTTTTACCTGAATAACATCTGTACCGTTTTTAGGTGTTATACAGGTAAAGCTTTCACCACTAACGCCCGCTTCATATCCCCAAAGCCGTCTAAAGTGCGAAGGTTGATTATTTGGAAAGCTAGCATTATTAGCACCAGCACCAACACAATCATTTGGCACAGCTGTTGCCGAAATAGTGGTATTAACCCCAACCACAAAATCAGTACCTGTAATATCCCCTGTAAACCCTAGCTGACTTAAATCTCTTTCCATTATGGCTAATGCAATACGGCCATTTTCTTGTAATTGATTAAAATGACTAGTTGTAGTGACATTAGTTGATGACATACTGAACATCGCGAAAAGGCCAGCTGTTAAAAACAAACTGATCACCATTGCGACCATTAGTTCTACAAGTGATAATCCTACTTGATATTTAAACAATTTTGTCATCATTTTACCTTACATGATGGCCGTATTTATAATGAGTGCGCGTCGTCTATCACTTGAAGTACCGCAGCCTTTAGCAAAGCTACTGGCATCACTTAGTCCATCGGAAGAAGCGCTAATTCCTCGCCATGTTAATACAACAGTCACATTCATTCCGCTAACATTTATACATGCCGTCGCTGAATCTAATCCACCAACACGGTCTCCGGCGACTTTTTCATTGTCGCCAAGAAACAGTTGTTGCCATTGGTATAGATCCCATAAACGGGTTTCAATGCGACTGCAAATACTATTTCCACCAATAGCAACATCACAAGCTTTACTTGGTGCAGCAGACGCTCCTGTGTAAGTACCAGCATAATTGACTATCTCAGGACGATTCATGCGCATGCGATTAACAATATCATTGGCATAATAAGAAGCTTGAGTTTGCTGGAAGGATTCAAAGCTACCTCTTTTGGCGACAATGTGTAGATTGAAAATGCCAATTAGGCCTATCACTAGAATAACCAGTGAGACCATCACCTCAATGAGAGAAAATCCTTTGACTTTAGCTTGCATGTGTCAAGCCTTCGACAATCGCCATAATTTTGACCTCAAAAATATCGTTTTAAGCTTAAAAATCTATAACTTATACCGTATGTGTAGACAAATAATTCTAACTTACAAGTTGGTAACAATCTAGTTTAATCTGTTTACGTTTGCGTAAAGCGACTATAACTAACAACTATACTCCGATTAAAATTTAAGCACAAAAAAACCCGTAACTAAAAAGCTACGGGTTTATTTAATACAGTATGACTGAGAAAAAGCGCTTACGCTACCTTAACTCGGCAGGCACTGCAAAAACGATATCTTCTTTGCGCCCTTCCACCTCAGTGATCACGCTAGGCGCATGTTCAGCAATCGCATTTACAACCTGCTGAACTAACACTTCTGGGGCCGAAGCTCCAGCAGTAACAGCGACTTTGGTGACGCCTTCAAACCATGAAGGTTCAACATCAGCGGCAGTATCTACTAAATAAGCCTGGGTTCCAGTTTTTTCAGCTAGTTCACGTAATCTATTTGAATTTGAGCTGTTTTTAGAGCCTACAACAATGAGTAAATCAACTTGTTCAGAAAGTTGTCTTACCGCATCTTGACGGTTTTGAGTCGCATAACAAATATCATCTTTACGCGGACCTTCAATAGAAGGGAAGCGTGCTTGTAATGCAGCAATAATATCTAGTGTGTCATCAACAGATAATGTTGTTTGAGTAACAAAGCATAAATTATCAGGATTTTTTACCGTTAGGGCATTAACATCTTCTGGCGATTCAATTAAATAAACCCCGCCGTCATCATTATCATATTGCCCCATTGTGCCTTCAACTTCAGGATGGCCTTCATGACCAATCAAAATGCACTCAATACCTTTGCGGCTAGCTCGGGTCACTTGTAGATGCACTTTAGTCACTAATGGGCACGTCGCATCAAATACTTTTAAGCCACGAGTTTTAGCCTCTTTTCTTACTGCTTGTGAAACACCGTGAGCACTAAAAATAACAATTGAATTGTCAGGTACTTGATGCAGCTCTTCAACAAAAATGGCACCGCGATCTTTTAAGTTTTGCACCACATAACGATTGTGCACCACTTCATGACGAACATAAATCGGCGGTTCAAATAGCTCTAATGCGCGCTCAACGATACTAATAGCCCGATCAACCCCCGCACAAAAACCTCGAGGATTCGCTAATAAAATATTCAATTTGGCAGAGGTAGGATCAACTTTTAACATTGCTAATGTTTACTCCGTGATGACTTTGACAACGTCCAATTCAAAAGTGACTTTACGCCCAGCTAAAGGATGATTTAAGTCTACAGTGATTGAATCACCCAATGTTTCACGCACGATACCAGGAATTTCACTGCCACCGGGGCCTGCAAAACTGACAATGACACCAGGCTCTAATTTCATGTCCGCCGGAAAACGACTCCGATCCATATGGTGAATCGCATCTGGATTCGACTCACCAAAAGCATCTTTAGCCTCTAGGGTAAAAGTATGCTTATCACCAGCAGTTAAATTAATAATCTGTGCTTCCAAAGCAGGACTTAAACTTTGATCACCGATATTTAATCGTGCAGGTTTGCCAGATGCTTTAGTGCTATCAGCAGTAGAGCCATCTTCAAGAATGATATTCATATGACAAACAATCGCGTGAATATCTGGCTTATTTAAATCGGTCACTTTGGTTGCTCCTGTTCAGCATTTACTACATCAGGTTTAAATGCTTCCCAAATAATCAGTACTGCACCAATAAAAATAGCTGAGTCGGCAATATTAAATGCAGGGTAATGGCTGGTGTTCCAGTAGAAATCGATAAAATCGACAACAAAACCATGCATTAAACGATCAACTAGATTACCTAATGCGCCACCTATGACTAAGGTGTATGCAAGGTTTGTACGCAGCATTTGATGTGATTGCTTTCTTAACCATATAGTCAGTATTGTACTAAATCCTATGGCTACTACAGCAAAAAACCATCTCTGCCAACCACCTGCATCACTTAGAAAGCTAAAGGCTGCACCGTAATTGCGTACATAAGTAAAATTAAAAAATGGCAACAACTGAATTGAGTCATATAATTCAAACGTATTCAGCACCCATTGTTTAGATAGCTGATCTGCAATAAACACAAATACAGCTACCCAATACCAACGCAAGCCACTGTCCTTCCAATTTAATGGAGCAGTACTCATAAAATCATACCCTTATGCAAACTCGCGTTTTTCGCCTTCACCTTCAATATTGGTCACACAGCGTTGACACAATGTTGGGTGAGCTTCAATGGTGCTAACTTCTTCACGGTGATGCCAGCAACGTTCACACTTTTGCGCATTACTTTTGGTCACCACTAATTTAAGGCTTTCGAGCTCTGTAACCACTGCATCTGCTGGTGCATCGGCTAAAGGTGCAACAACGGCTTTAGAAGTTAGCAATACAAAGCGTAGTTCATCATCTAACTTAGCCAACTGCGCCATAAGCTCGGTATCAGCAAATAGCGTCACTTCAGCTTCTAATGAACCACCAATACGCTTATCACGACGGGCTTGTTCAATCACTTTGTTAACTTCATTTCTAACCGTAAGCAGCTTCTGCCAATATTCATCGCTTAAGTCAGAGTCAAGCGTTACAGATTGTAATCCTTGATACCATTCTTCAGTAAACACATACTTTTCACGTTTACCCGGTAGTAACTGCCACACTTCATCCGCGGTGAAGCTTAAGATTGGTGTGATCCAACGTACCATAGCTTCAGCAATGTGGAATAAAGCCGACTGACAACTACGACGCGCATTACCATCTTGTTTAGCGGTATATTGGCGGTCTTTAATAATATCTAAGTAGAATGCACCCAGTTCAACTGAACAGAACTGCATTAACTTTTGAGTGACGAGATGGAAGTTATATTGATCGTATGCGGCAATAATTTCATTTTGCAACGCATCTGCACGGCGCATAACCCAGCGATCTAATGCCACCATATCTTCTGGGGCTACCATATCGGTTTCTGGATTGAAGCCATTCAAGTTAGCCAATAAGAAACGCGCGGTATTGCGTATACGTCGATAAGCATCAGCACTGCGGTTTAGAATTTCATCTGAAACCGTCATTTCACCGCTATAATCAGTTGCGGCAACCCACAAACGTAGAATATCAGCACCGAGTTTGT
Organism: Shewanella holmiensis; assembly: GCF_025370255.1. GTDB lineage: Bacteria > Pseudomonadota > Gammaproteobacteria > Enterobacterales > Shewanellaceae > Shewanella > Shewanella holmiensis. Next base: position 194,067 of record NZ_JAMTCD010000004.1, on the reverse strand, counting down.
TGGTAACTTGTAATGGCGCTATCACGTTACCGACAGACTTAGACATTTTGCGGCCTTTACCATCAACGGTAAATCCATGTGTCAGCACTTGCTTGTATGGCGCTTTGCCATTCATAGCCGTTGAAATCATCAGTGATGACATAAACCAACCACGATGTTGATCGCTACCTTCAAGATACAAATCAACTTCATGGCCTTGGAACTCAGGACGTGATGCTACAACCGATGAGAAGGTTGAACCAGAGTCGTACCACACGTCGAGTGTGTCTGTCACTTTGCGATATTGTGAAGCTTCTTCACCAAGTAGTTCAGACTCATCTAAATCCCACCAAGCTTGAATACCCTGTTGCTCGATACGGTGCGCGATACGCTCCATCAACGAAACACTATCAGGGTGTAACTCTTCGGTTTCACGGTGTACAAATAAGGTGATTGGCACTCCCCATGTGCGTTGACGTGAAATACACCAGTCTGGACGGTTCTCAACCATTTTCTCGATACGGCTTTGACCCCAATCAGGTACCCACTGTGTTTTTTCAATTTCAGCTAATGCTTGAGTACGTAGGCCTTTGTTATCCATCGAAATGAACCACTGTGGCGTTGCACGGAAAATAATCGGGGTTTTGTGGCGCCAGCAATGCGGATAACTATGACGATAAGCTACATGATTCAGTAATGCGCCTTTTTCTTTTAAAAGTGCTACCACGTTATCATTGGCTTTAAACACATGTTGACCAGCAAAGAATTCAGTATCAGGCTTAAATACGCCATTATCACCCACAGGGTTTGCAACTTCTAAATCATATTTTTGACCAACAACAAAGTCGTCTTGACCATGACCAGGTGCTGTATGAACAATACCCGTACCAGCGTCGGTGGTAACATGGTCACCTAAAATTGCGGGGACATCAAAACTTAAAAAAGGATGTTTAAAGCGCGTTAATTCAAGTTCTGCACCTTTGATTTCACCAATAATAGTATGTGAATCAAATGCAAAACGTTCAACACATGACTCAACTAACACCCGACCTAAAATCACCGCTGCGGTTACACCCTCTTTGGTGTATTCCACTAAGCTGTAATCTAATTCAGGACTGAGTGACAATGCGCGGTTAGCCGGTAATGTCCAAGGAGTGGTTGTCCAGATGACCATAGAAACGGGATAAGCGTAATTTTCAACGCCGAACTTAGCCGCAATGGCTGCGCTATCAGTCGCTTCAAAAGCCACATCGATTGCGGGTGACGTTTTATCTTCGTATTCAACTTCGGCTTCAGCTAACGCTGAACCACAATCGGTACACCAGTGCACAGGTTTAACACCTTTATGCAAGTGGCCACTGTCAATCACTTTCGCCAGTGAGCGAACAATATTCGCTTCAGTGCTGAAGTCCATGGTCAGGTATGGGTTGTGCCAATCACCTAACACGCCTAAACGGATGAAGTCATCACGTTGACCTTCAACCTGAATAGCCGCATATTTACGACATTCTTCACGAAACTCTGCAGCAGAAATTTTCTGCCCAGGCTTACCCACTTTTTGCTCAACTTTCAGCTCAATAGGTAAACCGTGACAATCCCAACCAGGGATATAAGGCGCGTCAAAACCTGACATGGTTTTAGACTTGATAATAATGTCTTTTAGGATTTTATTAACTGAGTGACCAATATGAATACTGCCATTCGCATATGGAGGGCCATCGTGCAAAATAAACGGTTTACGACCCGTTCTATTTTCACGAATGTGTTGATACAGCCCATCTTGCGTCCAGCGATTTAACATTTCTGGCTCGCGATTAGCTAAGTTACCACGCATCGGAAATTCAGTTTCCGGCAAATTCAAAGTCAGTTTATAGTCGCTCATTGATCCCATACCGTTGTTTAAGCTGAATACATCAGCTTGCATCAAAGCTGAACAAAGCCTTGGCTTCATTCGCATCATTCAAAATTTGTTTTTTTAGTGCATCGAGTGATTCAAAAGGTTGTTCATCACGAATTTTTGCCACTAATTCTACTTCTACTCGCTTGCCATACAAGTCACCATCAAAATCGAATAAGTGCACTTCTAATTGGCAAACTTGGCCTTGCACCGTTGGTCTAAAACCAATATTAGCAACACCCTCATATATATCACTGTCATCCCAAAACAAACGCACTGCAAATACACCGCGTACTGGAACAACTTTCCTTTTTAAAGCAATATTTGCCGTTGGAAAACCTATGGTTCTGCCAATTTTTTGTCCGTGGGCCACTCTACCACTTAAGATAAAGGGGTGTCCCAGCAACCGCCTTGCTTGCTCTAAGTTACCAAGCTGCAGTTGCTCGCGTACTAAGGTTGAACTCACACGTTGCGAGCCAACAATAAAACTTTGCGTACTCACCACGGTAAAACCAAATTCTTTTCCTGCAGCGACCAACATATCAAAGGTGCCTTCACGGCCTTTGCCAAAACAAAAATCGTCACCAACTACGAGGTATTTCACCCCAAGCTTATTAACAAGTAAATCTTCAATAAAAGCTTGTGCGGGTTGACTGGCAAAAGAAGGTGTAAAGTTAATACACAATAAACGGTCGACTTCTAGCTCATCAAGTAAACGGACTTTATCACGCAGCAAGCTTAACCTTGCAGGCGCTTTGTCGCCACGAAACAATTCTTGTGGCTGAGGCTCAAAGGTCATTATCGTTGCAGGTAACTGAAAATGATGCGCTTTATCTACCAAACGTTTTATCACTTCAGCATGGCCACGATGCACACCATCAAAGTTACCAATGGAGAGCACGCACCCATGATGAGAAGGTAATATATTGTGTATACCGCGGATTAATTCCATTACGCCAATGCTTGCCCAAGTAATTTGATGATAGTAAATCGGCAGATTATATACCCAAAGCCCTATTCACTTAAACCCACTAACTCTATTAAGCCCGTTTAATTCTATCTTTATCGTGAAACAGGGGCTTTTTTAATTTTCCATGGCCTCACGCCAAGTAAAAGCAACGTCATTAAATAACTGATTGCACCAGCAATAATTAAGGTGATAAGCATCAGCATTCGATGACCAATATTCCAACTCAGCCACTGAGATTGATCTGGGGAGAAATAAAATAGCAAACCAGACATCACAGCTGTAGCAACAATAATTTTAAAGGTAAAAATCAAAGTAGAACGGCTGACTTGATACACCCCAGCTTTATGCAGACCTCGATACAGTAACCCAGCATTTAGCAGTGCGGACATTGATGTTGCTATCGCTAAGCCTACATAACCAAAAGGAATAGCAAAAATAAGGTTAAAAAACATATTGGTTACCATAGCAATTATGCCAAATTTAACCGGTGTTTTAGTATCCTGCCTTGAGTAGTAGCCTGGGGCTAACACCTTAATCATCATAAAGCTCAGCAGGCCGGCACCATAAGCCACTAGACTGTATGAAGCCATTTCAACATCTGTGATGCTAAATGCTCCACGCATGAATAGCACCATTAACATTGGTTGAGCGAGTAAAATCAAGCCGAACATCGCGGGCATACCCAAAAGCAAAATAGCTTTAACTCCCCAATCCATTGTGTGACGAAACCCTTCTCCTTCAGCATTAATATGCTTTTTTGAGAGCGCAGGTAAAATCACCGTGGCGATGGCAATACCAAATAATCCGAGCGGAAACTCAAGCAATCGATCGGCGTAATATAGCCAGCTAATCGATCCCGTCATTAAAAAGCTGGCTATAAAAGTATCGAACAGTAAGTTGATTTGCGAAACCGAAACGCCGAAAAGCGCAGGGATCATTAAAGTGCGAATTTTAACCACACCAGGATGATGCCACCCCCATGAAGGTTTAACTAAAGCACGATCTTGGATTAAAAAAGGAATTTGAAATATAAATTGTACTAGGCCACCAACAAAAACACCCCATGCTAATCCAATTTCAGGGCTTTCCATGGTAGGCGAGACATATAAAGCAAATGCAATGATCGAAATATTAAGAAAAACAGGCGTAAACGCTGAAACAGCAAAGCGACCTCTGGTATTTAAAATTGATCCTGCTAAGGCGGTAAAGGTGATAAACCACAAATAGGGGAAGGTGATTTTCAGCATTAATGATGCAAGTTCAAATTTTTCGGCATTCGGGCCATCATTTAACCAATCTAAAAACCAGCCTCCGCCAAACAATGCCGCTAATATAGGTGAGCCTAATACCCCAAAAAGTGTCACCAATGTAACTAATCCCCCCAAGGTACCGGCAACTTTACCGATTAACTCCCTTGTTTCTTCTGGAGTATGCTTTTCTTGGTATTCAGTTAAAACAGGTACAAAAGCTTGTGCAAAAGCACCTTCTGCAAACAGTCGACGTAAAAAGTTTGGTATTTTATTCGCGAAAAAAAACACATCGGCACTACTTCCCGCACCCATTAGGTTTGCAATGACAACATCCCGCACCAAACCCAATACGCGTGAAATCAATGTCATAGCACTAACAATCACACCTGATCTTATTAACTTTTTACTCAATTGGCCCCCTGAAGCACATCCTGCCCACAAAATTTAATGGGATTTGTCACAAATATTCTAACCAAGCCCTGTCACATAGGCGAAAGAGCTGTTAGAATTGCCGCCACATATTACACGAGTGGGTTGAAGATAAGCACGCTCGATTGAAATTTTTATCTTTATGATGGCATTTCAATCATTGTCGTTGACAAAGCGACAAAAAGCAGGCATATTCCTCGGCCTTTAAAAGTATCAAATCCAGTTTTTAGGAGTTGCACCTTGGCTAATAGCAAGTCTGCAAAGAAGCGCGCGCTTCAGTCTGAAAAGCGTCGTCAGCATAATGCAAGCCGTCGCTCTATGTTACGTACATACGTTAAAAAAGTTATCGCTGCTATCAAGAGCGGTGACCACAAAGCGGCTACAGAAGCGTTCGCAGTTGCACAACCAATCGTTGACCGTATGGCGACAAAAGGCCTTATTCACAAGAATAAAGCTGGTCGTCAAAAGGCACGTTTGAATGCTAGAATCAAAGCACTAGCTGCTTAATTTTAGTAATCAATTTAAAAAACCGGCTTAGGCCGGTTTTTTTATGCCTAAAATTTAACCCTATCTTATTTATGTTTTTTGTTGCAATAAAAAAGCCTTAATCAGGTTAATGATTAAGGCTCAATACAAAATTGAAAACTAGTGGCAATACATATTATTTAGCACTTGAATTAACGCTTTCACTTCATCACTTTTTAACGAGTAATAAACAGTTTGTGCTTCTTTACGTGTACACACTAAGTCATCCTTTCTTAACCATGCGAGGTGCTGTGATAACGCAGACTGACTCAAACCTAGCTTTTTATTCATATCGCCAACGCACATTTCACCATCATTTAAAAGGTGGCATAAAATAAACAATCTACGTTCGTTTGCTAGTGCCTTCAGTAACACAACAGCATGATCGGCTTGTTGTTGCATTTTTTCTATATTCATCACCCGAAATACTCTCCTCATCTAACCTTAGCCTAATATAGCGTCACCTTAAAAATAGAGTCGGGACATGAAGCACACTTTTTGGTAGATTGTTTAAAAAAGTGAGACATAGTTAGAATATTTGAAGGAAACTCATGAAAAACTATACGCACGTCAGCTTAACCGCCTTATTTACAATGGCATTATTAGGCTGTCAACCGACCTCCTCCTCGGTTCAAAAAAAACCTGAATTGGTCATAAATAATTCACAAGACGCAATCATTAGTCAGCAACTTGCCCAAAAAGCCTTAAATTCAAATGTCGCTTATGACATCGTTGAATCACTGACGGTAGAAGTGGGTCCAAGGTTAGCTGGAACAGACAAAGATATCATGGCGGTTGATTGGGCCATGGAAAAGTTATGGTTGATGGGATTTGATAAAGTTTATAAAGAATCTGTTCAAGTACCCGCTTGGTCTCGCGGCCATGCAAGTGCCAGTATCATAGCGCCATATGATCAGCCTCTAGTGATTACCGCACTAGGTGGAAGTGTTGCGACCCCAATTAAAGGAATTCAAGCTCCGATTGTACGATTTGAGTCATTAGAAGAACTTACATTAGCCTCTCCTGGTCGCATAGAAGGTAAAATAGTATTCATCGACCATAAAACTGAGCGTCATAAAGATGGTAATGGTTATGGTGTGACTGTGGGTGGTCGTTCAAAAGGTGCCGTTGAAGCCGCTAAAAAGGGAGCGGTTGCTATTGTCATTCGTTCAATAGGCACAAATCACGACCGTATGGCACACACTGGCATGATGCGATATGAAGAAGATGTACCTAAAATTCCTGCAGCGGCAATGTCTATTCCTGATGCAGAACTGATTAACGACATGCTTAAACGCGACCCTAATATTGTGATGTCATTAAATATGACCTCAGAAAACCTTGGTATTGCAACATCATATAATGTCATCGCCGAAGTGACTGGCAGCAGTAAGCCTGACGAAATAGTGCTAATCGGAGCACATTTAGACTCATGGGATGAAGGCACAGGTGCAATAGATGATGGCGCAGGTGTGGCAATTGTGACCGCTGCGGCAAAGTTAATTCAAGATCTGCCGCAAAAGCCAGCTCGCACTGTAAGGGTTGTCTTATATGCTGCTGAAGAAGTGGGCTTGGTCGGCGGTAAAGCATACGCTGCTCAACATGCGGATGAATTAGATAAGCACTATATTGCGGCAGAATCTGATTTTGGCGCAGGACCAATTTATCAAATAGACTTCAATGTCGCACCTAGCAGCTTTAGTCAGGCACAACATCAAGTCTCTGCAATGACGCTATTTGGCGTCGCGTTAGGCACAAACGATGCGTCTGGTGGCCCAGATGTATCTATGATGCCGGGTTTAGGCGTTCCTGTTGCATCATTAAAACAAGATGGTACCGATTACTTTGATTACCACCACACGCCTAATGACACCTTAGATAAAATTGATCCCAAGGCATTAGCCCAAAATGTGGCTGCTTATGTTCAATTTGCTTATATGATGGCGCAATCTGAAATTGATTTAAGACCGTTAGCTTCGTCTAAATAATTTCAATGTCATATTGATAAAAAAGCCCTTATTAAGGGCTTTTTTGCATTAACTGATAAAGCGCTATTTAAGCTGAGGTCTGGTTTAATAGGTAACCTTCATTGCACTCATGACCAACAATCCCTTAGCTTACAATCTTTAAAGCCTTACAAGCTCTAAACTTGCTCTTCTCGTAAAAACACAGGGCTATTCGGGGTGGATTGCGCGGGACTATAAAAATAGCCTTCAAGATCAAATTCGAGTAATGCTGATAATGTCTTAGGTTGCTTATCTATCAAGTATCTTGCCATCAAACCACGGGCTTTTTTGGCATAAAAGCTGATGACTTTGTATTGTCCATTTTTGCAATCTTTGAACACTGGCGTAATTAACTGACCATTAAGTTGTTTTACTTTTACCGACTTAAAATACTCATTAGAAGCTAAATTAATAATGATGTCATCACCTTGTTCTAGTAATGCATTATTTACCTCTTTGGTAATGGTATCGCCCCAAAAAGCATATAGGTTACTTCCATGAGGATTAGCAAGCTTTGTTCCCATTTCAAGGCGATATGGTTGCATTAAATCTAACGGCTTAAGTAATCCATATAAACCAGATAGTATGCGTAAATGTTGCTGTGCTGATTGAATTTGTGCTTCAGATAAACTATCCGCATCAAAGCCTGTATAGACATCACCTCTAAAAGCAAAAATGGCTTGCTTGGCGTTATCGGGAGTAAAGTTGGGCTGCCACTGTGCAAATCGGGCTGCATTTAACCCTGCAATTTTATCACTGACCTTCATCAAGCTGGCTATATCAACTGGCGAAAGCTCACGACAAACCTTAATAAGTGATTCACTGTAGGATAATAATGTTGGCTGAGTGAATGTTTTCGTCGCAGGGGGATTTTCAAAATCTAATGTTTTGGCAGGTGATACTAAAACCAGCATAGTTTGCTCCTCTTTCTTAATTAGGTTTATGATACGTGACTAATATAAAAAAACCATGCTAAATCAGCATGGTTTTTTCGATTAAGCTAACGCACATTTTCAATGCATTATATCTTTCTACTATCTATGACTTATGTTTTGCGGAGCCGTCAGGCCAAATCTTTTCTTCTAATTGATCAGCTAACTCCGGAAATTTACTGGTATCAAATACGGGATCTTTGCCAGCCTTAACTTGCTCGCGATAGTCATTAATGACTCGAATAGCTAAACCTGATAGTAATGAAATGGCGACAATATTCACCAAGGCCATTAAGCCCATTGAAACGTCGGCTAAATCCCACACCAAACCAATTTTAGCCATAGCACCAAACATGACCATGCCTAATACAATCAATCTAAAAATGGGTAACGCCTTTTTACTATTACCTGATAAAAACATCACATTGGTTTCAGCATAAGAGTAGTTTGCAATAATCGAAGTAAAACAAAATAGCAAAATGGCAGCTGCAATAAATCCACCACCCCAACTGCCAACATGTGAAGATAGGGCATTGATTGTCATACCAATACCTTCACCAGAGCCTGCGGCCTCACCTGATAATAAAATAATTGCTGCTGTCGCGGTACAAATCACGATGGTATCGAAAAATACCCCCATCATTTGAATGTAACCCTGTGATGCTGGGTGATTCGGATTAGGAGATGCGCTGGCGGCAATATTTGCCGCACTGCCCATACCGGCTTCATTTGAAAACAAACCACGTGCGATACCAGCTTGCATGGCTTGCGCAACACTATAAGCAATGGCACCACCAGCCGCTTCTTGCCAACCAAACGCACTATTGATAACAAGCATAAACACTCTAGGCAGCTCGGTTACATTCATCATTACAACTACAAATGCCATCAAGATATAAGCCAGCGCCATCACAGGTACAATAAATTCAGAAACCTTAGCCACTTTCTTTAAACCACCCATAATAACGACGCCGCTAAAGGCTGTGATCCCAATCCCCACATAAAGCGGATTAAAATCAAATACCGTCGTCATTGCGCCAGCAATGGTATTAGCTTGAACAGCATTAAAGACTAGACCAAAACAGATAATGAGTAGAATGGAGAATAAAATCCCCATCCAACGCTGCCCTAAACCTTTCTCCATATAATAAGAAGGGCCGCCGCGATATTGTCCATCCACATCTTTAACTTTGTAAACTTGAGCAAGTGTGGATTCGATCATTGCTGTGGCCATGCCTAAAACCGCAATAGCCCACATCCAAAAAACAGCCCCTGGCCCTGCAACACCTATTGCAAATGCTACACCAGCCATATTACCTGCACCGACACGCGCTGCCATACTGGTACAAAATACTTGAAAAGATGACAAGCCATTCTTTCCTGGTCGGCGACTTATAGAAAGTAACTTAAGACCATGACCAAACTGGCTAAACTGAATAAATCCCAGTCTAATGGTGAAATATAACCCTGCACCCACTAGTCCGTAGACTAATAATTTGCCCCATAGGAGGTCATTTAAAAAATTAACGATCGTCTCTAACATTGCCATAATGCTTGTCTATTCCTTTGGGATAGCTTTATTTTGTGCAACCTAAGTATAAGCACGACAAAATAAAAATATCTTAGTTATTTGATTATTATAGATTTAATGTAATAACTGAGTAATAACCCGTTATTTAACTGGCTTCATTATACTCATTCAACAAACTATCTCTAATTTAGTTTGCCCAACTAAACTGAAATTTCAGTGTTAATTGTATTTTTTTAACAAGAGCAAATTAACACGAGCTGTCAAACTGATCTTGATAAGCTGATCGCAAAAAAACATTCCTCCCCCGCCAGAATAACAAATCGACAACCTTATAAACTGCTCAAAATTAAACCCGTTAACACTTCAAAAACAATACTGCTGTTTTTTTATCCCATCTGGTTAGCAAAAGTTTGAACCATCACACATTATTAACCACAAAATAAGAATACAGTGTTCTTAAATTAAGACTAAGTATTTTATATTTCACTATGTACGAGGCCACTATGACAACTGCTAATGAAATTATTGCTCTGAAAAAATATGTTAGAGCTACCAATTTTCTTGCTACTTCACAAATTTATCTTAAGCAAAATGTATTGTACAAACGCAAGCTTGAGCACACGGATATTAAGCCAAGATTATTAGGCCACTGGGGAACATGTCCTGGTATCAACTTTGTTTATGCCAACGTAAACCGTCTTATCGTTAAACATAACCGTGAATTCATTTATCTTGTTGGCCCAGGACATGGTTTCCCTGCAGTACAAGCTAACTTGTTTATGGAAGGTTCATTAAGCCATTTCTACCCAGAAACAATTCCTTTCACAGAAACGGGTATCGAAGATATCTGTAAGAAATTCTCAGCAGCTTACGGTTACCCATCACATGCTAACCCTGAAGCACCGGGACAAATTTTAGAAGGTGGTGAGCTAGGTTACTCATTATCCGTTGCTTGGGGCTCTGTTCTTGATAACCCCAATCTTATTGCAACCTGTTTAATCGGTGACGGTGAAGCAGAAACAGGTCCACTAGCTGCATCTTGGTATGCTAACCGATTAGTGTCTCCTGCTAATAACGGTGCGGTATTACCTATAGTGCATATCAATGGTTATAAAATTTCAGGTCCAACTCGTATGGGCCGAATGAGCCATGAAGAACTTGATTTAGAATTCCGTGGCCTTGGTTACCATCCAATCATTGTTGATGATGAACTTGATACTGACATCTATGAACAGATGACAGCAGCAATGGATTTATCTTATGACATGATCACAGATATTCAACGCCGAGCTCGTTCAGGTGAAGATGTCGTTAAGCCACGCTGGCCTGTCATTTTAATGAGAACAGCAAAAGGCTGGACTGGTACGTCAGAATACGCAGGCAAGAAACTTGAAGGTAACTGTGAATCGCACCAAGTTATTGTCAACAACTGTGCTACCGATAAAGGCCATTTAGAGGCGCTTGATCAATGGTTAGCCAGCTATAAATTTGATGAGTTAGTCCAAACTACAGAATCTGGCGAACTGGTCTTTGATAAAGACATTTTATCACTCGTGCCACCAAAAGATTTGTGTTGTGGCCGTCAACGCCTAAGCTACGGTGGTGAAGTGGTACGCGCATTAGCCAATCCTGATCTGGCTAAACTAGGTTATGGTCCTGAAACACCTCGCGGTCAACGTGGATACTCTATGTTGAAAATGGGCCAATGGATGCGTGATGCCTTCAAACTGAACCGCGATCAACGTAACCTGCGTATTTTTAGCCCTGATGAAACCTATTCAAACCAATTACAAGCTGTGTTTGAAGAAACAGATCGCGCATGGCAATGGCCTATTGAAAGCTGGGACGAAGATATGTCTCGTGATGGCCGAGTGATTGAGTTGTTATCTGAAAACTTACTTTTCGGTATGCTTCACGGTTACACTGTAACCGGTCGTCACGGCATGTTCCCAACGTATGAGGCTTTCTCTCAAGTTGTGTCATCAATGGCTGACCAATACTGTAAGTATGTGCATGCTAGCCAAGACATTCACTTCCGTAAGCCAATCCCTGCGTGTAACGTTGTGTTGTCTTCACTATTAGAACGCCAGGATCACAATGGTTATTCTCACCAGAATCCGTCATTCTTGGGCGCAATGTTAGAGAAACATCCAAACATTATCTCTGCTTATTTACCAGCAGATGCTAACAGCACTCTGGTTTATACTGAACGCGCATATGCAGACCGAGATAAATTAAACATTATCGTAGCGGGTAAAAAATCACTACCACAATGGTTATCATTAGAAGAAGCGCGTAAGCAGGCTAAAGATGGCATCATGGTGTGGGATTTCGCATCGGATGAAAATCCAGATGTAGTACTAGCTGGTTGTGGTGATTATGCCACTCAAGAATGTATGGCTTCACTCGTACTCATCCGTGAGATTTTACCTAGAGTGCGCATCCGTTTTGTGAGTGTATCTGAACTCCACAGCAGTGGCCTTGGCAGCCTTAAATTCCAAAGCAAGCCTTGGATGATGGATGAAGTCTTCACTGAAGATAAAGGCGTGGTATTCAACTACCATGGTTATCCAAATACTATCAAAAAACTCGTATTTGATTATAAAGGTAACCGCCGTTTCCGTATTAAAGGTTATGAAGAAGAAGGTTCAACCACCACACCATTCGATATGGGTGTACGTAACGGGACTTCTCGTTATCACTTAGTGATAGATATGGCCTATAAGTTGTTCCAACAAGGCGTGATTGACGAAACACAACATGTTCGCATAACAACAGACATGCTTCAGCGTTTGGTTGACCATAAGAACTACATCAAAGCAAATGGTGTTGACCCTGAAGAAATTGAAAACTGGGTATGGACAAGATAAGCATTTATTCAGTATTAATTAAACGCCATACAAATAATACTTAATCAAATAAATGCGTCCCATGGGCGCATTTATTATTTGAGGACACTTTATTAAAACGCCCCCTCTATCAGCAACATAATTCTAACACCCAGCACACCCCCCCCAAAAAAATGTAAAATAAACTGAAGATGTCAATCCCCTAACTCTTCCTTTATTTTAACGTTAAACATAAATTAATCATTTTTACTATGGCAAATCACTCAATTAGCAACGATAATTACGCCGCTGACTAAAACATAATGGATTCACCTATCAAGTGTCAGCTTCACATGTTTATAACAAACTAGAAGCATGTGTATTGGTGAAGTAAAATAACAAAGGACTTATAAATGATGAAGAACACATTAAAAGTAGTATTACTCACCTCTATGTTACCTTTTGCTGCATCTGCAGCAGAAGGAATGTCTCCTTGGTATGTAGGTGGCGGTTTAGGCGTAAACAACTACGAGCCAAACTGTGACCAAAAAACCATGAAAGTATGTGGCGAAGACGACCCGTATGCATGGGATGTATTCGGCGGATACTTATTCAATGATTATTTCGGTGTGGAATTAGGTTACCGTGACCTAGGCCGTGCTGAATGGGTTGACTACAGCAACAAATTAAATGATGTTGGTGCTCGTGGTATGACTTTAGGTTTAGTTGCGTTTTACCCATTTGCTGACAAATGGTCTTTATCAGCAGAAGCTGGTGCAATGAACTACCTAATTTCTAACAAAAAGCAGTGGAACACTGAATACTATAGCGACAGTGGTATTGCACCATATGTTGGCGCTGGTATCGGTTACAACTTCACTGAAAACCTAAAGTTAGCAGCTAAGTACCGTCGTTATGAAAACTTAGACGAAGAAAAGTGGAACACACTTTCTATGGAAAGCAACTACTGGGGTCTTGAACTAAGCTACCGCTTTGGCTCTGCCGCCCCTGCTGCTGTTGCCGCTCCAGTTGTTGCAGCTGTAGCTGCTGATGTTGATTCAGACAATGATGGTGTTGTTGATCGTTTAGACAAATGCCCTAACACACCAAGCGACCATAAAGTAGATGCTACAGGTTGTACAGTATATGAAATGGCAACAACTAAGCATGACTTAGGTGGCATTTTATTCGCTAACAACTCTTCTGTGATCAATCAATCTTCATATGCTGATATCGAAAAGTTAGCAAACTACATGAAGAAAAATCCAGAGCACACAGTGATCATTGAAGGTCATGCTTCAAATGTTGGTAAAGCGTCATACAACATGACACTTTCTGAGCGTCGTGCTAACTCTGTTGCACAAGCTTTAGAAAGCAAATATGGTATCAGCAGCAACCGCATCAAGTCTGTTGGTTATGGTATCACTAAGCCTATCGTTGAAGGCAACACACCTGAAGCGAATAAGCAAAACCGTCGTATCGAAGCTATCGTTACCGGTACTGAAAAGCGCGCAGTACTAAAATAATTTAGTCTATAACGCTAAAATGAAAAGCCGCTGATTTCAGCGGCTTTTTTGTTTTATGAACAATCTAAAACACCATAAATTGTTGCTTTAAACCTAATTAGCATACTAGATATTTAAGCTAAGTTATTTCATCCGTAATCAAATACGGAATTAAGCTACAATAAAAAACCGAATTTAAGTAAAAAGCTGTAATTTTTCGTAATTTTTTTACAAAAAAAGTTGGAATAAAGGGTAAAATCGCTTCTAATAAAGGGATTGAAACATTCATTTTGCTTATCGAGAGGAAACGTTACATGGCCAACGCACTCACTCAACTCAAATCATTTACCACAATTGTTGCAGATACAGGTGACATTGAGGCAATCAAACGTTATCAACCAGAAGATGCGACCACCAATCCATCATTGATTTTGAAAGCCGCACAAATTCCTGAGTATGCCTCTTTAATCGATAATGCTGTTGCTTGGGCAAAAAGCCAAAGTAACGATCAAGCTCAACAAATTGAAGATGCTGGTGATAAACTTGCCGTTAACATTGGCGTTGAGATCCTAAAACTTGTCCCTGGTCGTATTTCAACTGAAGTAGATGCGCGCCTTTCTTTCGACAAGCAAGGTTCTATTAATAAGGCGCATAAGCTTATCAAGCTTTATAAAGAAGCTGGAATTGATAAATCCCGCATCCTAATCAAACTAGCTTCAACCTGGGAAGGTATCTGCGCAGCGAAAGAGCTAGAACAGGAAGGCATTAACTGTAACCTCACCTTATTATTTAGTTTTGCTCAAGCAAGAGCCTGTGCTGAAGCTGGTGTTTATCTTATTTCTCCTTTCGTAGGCCGTATTCTTGATTGGTACAAAAAAGATACCGGCAAAGACTACACCGCAGAAACGGATCCTGGTGTGATTTCTGTTACTGAAATCTATGATTATTACAAACAACATGGCTATAGCACCGTAGTGATGGGAGCGAGCTTCCGTAATATCGGTGAGATTATTGAATTAGCAGGTTGCGATCGCTTAACCATTGGACCTGCTCTATTAGAAGAGTTAGCCAATACTGATGTCATTGTGACTGAAAAACTTAAAGTGGTCTCGGCATCATCAACTGCGCCGACTGCGCTAACAGAAGCAGAGTTCCGTTGGGCATTCAACGAAGATGCTATGGCAGTGGATAAATTAGCCGAAGGGATCAGAAACTTTGCAGTCGACCAAGGTAAACTTGAGGTCATGCTAAAAGAGAAATTAAGCTAAACAAGGACTGTAAATTAATGACTCAATTAACACAATCAGCCACATGGCAACAATTAGCCACTCATACTGCGGCATTACCGCACATGCGTGAGTTATTTGAGAAGAATGACCAACGCTTTAATGCAATGCACTTAAAGAGTTGTGGGCTATTACTGGATTATTCAAAAAACCGTGTAAATGAAGAGACATTGGCATTATTGTTCAAACTTGCCAATGAAGCACAGTTAACAGATAAAATTGCTGGCATGTTCTCAGGTGACATCATAAATAACACCGAGCAACGCGCGGTATTGCATACCGCTCTTCGCAGTAAAGCTTCGCAAACCATCAACGCTGAGGGACAAAATATTGTGCCTGAAGTGCAACAGACCTTGGCTAAAATGGCAGAGTTTGTAGAGCAAGTTCAAAGCGGACAATGGACTGGCTATACAGGTAAAGCCATCACTGACATCGTCAGTATTGGTATTGGTGGATCTTTTCTTGGGCCTAAAATTGTCACCCAAGCTTTGCGACCTTATTGGAAAGGCTTAAATTGTCACTTTGTGGCCAATGTTGACGCCACTTCGATTTGCGAGAAGTTAAAAGGATTAAACGCAGAAACCACTCTGTTTGTTATGTCGTCAAAGTCCTTTGGTACCCAAGAAACACTCACAAATACATTAAGTGCCAAAGAGTGGTTTTTAGCTCAAGGCGCATCGCAGCAAGACGTAGCACAGCACTTTGTTGCCGTCACATCTAATGTGGCCAAAGCTACTGAATTTGGAATGGATGCTAACAACATCTTCCCTATGTGGGATTGGGTTGGTGGACGTTATTCATTATGGTCAGCCATTGGATTACCTATTGCACTTGTTATTGGTATGGATAACTTTAAAGAACTGTTATCTGGTGCCTTTGACATGGACCAACATTTTCAGCAAGCTCCTCTAGAACACAACATGCCTGTGATCATGGGGATGCTATCTGTGTTGTATAGCAACTTTCATGGTGCCCAATCTCATGTGATTTTAACTTACGATCACTATTTACGTGGTTTACCTGCTTATTTCCAACAACTGGATATGGAAAGCAATGGCAAGTCCGTTACCTTGAATGGCACAGCGGTAGATTACAGTACTGGCCCAGTTATATGGGGAGGCGAAGGTACAAATGGTCAACATGCTTATCATCAGCTGTTACACCAAGGTACTGCACTGATCCCTGCTGATTTTATTTTGCCGCTACAAAGTCATAATCCGCTCGGTGAGCATCATAATCAGCTAGCATCAAATTGCTTCGGCCAAACCCAAGCGTTAATGCAAGGTCGTACCTACGAAGAAGCATTAGCCGAAATGAGCTCAAGTAAGCTTGATGATGCTCAAAAGCAGCTTATTGCTAAACATAAAGTGATGACTGGCAATAAACCTAGCAATACTTTATTGATGGATAAGTTAACGCCACCGACCTTAGGTGCATTAATTGCACTGTATGAACACAGAACGTTTGTTCAAGGGATAATTTGGCAAATCAATTCATTTGATCAATGGGGTGTGGAATTAGGAAAAGTACTAGGCAATGATGTACTAGACCGAATCGGGGCCGAAAATGACGCTCAAGCGTTAGATTGTTCCAGCAATTCTTTAATCAATTTGTATCGTCAAGGACAGATTTAATCACTAAAAAAGCCAGCGAAAGCTGGCTTTTTATGAGTTTGAATTTAGCAATTTCAGCATAGAATCCTAGCGAGTGATTTATTTATTCATCAAAGCTTAACCTCAGGTTAACATTAATGAAACATAACTATTGCACCCTATGATGGAAATATGTTATTTATCTGCATAGAGACATCATAATAACAAGGGAGGTTACCATGGATCGTTTAGATTATGGTTGTGCGTTAGATGAAGTTGTTGAAAGACCAAGCCGTACAAAAAGTTCAAACAAAAAACGTAAATGGCGCGAGATTGAAGCAATTAAAGATAAGCAGCGCTTACTGAAAGAGTTACAAGATATTGATGACTCTTTCGAATTTGATGCAAATACTTTAGTATTATAAATATTAGCTCAAGTGAATATTTATTCAATTATGCATGAATATAAAAGAGCACCCTAGGGTGCTCTTTTTGATCTATCTACTTGTACTCTATCAGACTTAATCTAATAGGGAATTACGACAAATGCGCTATAACTTCATCTTTTTATCGACATTGGCAATATACGTGCGAAGATCATCAAAAATTGCATTATCATTTTCACTAAATAGTGGATCATCAACTAGTTTTTTCTGGCATAAATGTTCAATTTTCTGCCAATCTTCCCCATCCAATGATTTAGCAAAATGAGGAAATATTTCTTGTTCCTCAAACTGCATATGTGCAACTTGGAGCTTAATATAATTGGCTAAATCATTAATTAACTTCTCTCTTGAAATCACGATATCAGAAAGGATCATATTTAAACTGTACATTAAAGAACCTGATACCTGGGCCAGCTTGTCATGTTCATCATGAAGCTGCTCACTGTTTGGCACTGACATTTTTTTTACGTAATATTGATAGGTAATATCTTCTAATGGGTGGTGGCTGTGTTCAGCATAACCTTGCATATACTCAACAATGTCTCTAACAAGGTTGAAGTTAACTGCTTCACCTTCAATTAATCGGTTATTTTTATTGCTGAGTATGTCCAATAATATGGCTATATGTTGGTGATCTCGCTTTAATCGCTTAAGCATAGTCTTCTCCGTCATGTAAACCTCACTAGTCTATATTTTAGTCAAAACTCATAGTATTTCCCAATCTACTCTATTGATAAATATTAGTTATGACCAAGATCATGTTCTAGAAAAATATCTCAATCCCCTAAAACAAAAAAACACTCAAAAAGTTGAGTGTTTTTTAAATAGCAAATCAATTATTAATCGAGTCTAACTCGCAAGATTTAACGAAGCGTAGCAAATAAATGAGATTTTAACTGACTGAAATCAGCATCCAATTCAACTGATAGAATTGGCTTATTCGCTACGGCTTCTAGTTCAGGAGGAAGCGGTAAGTCAACTTGTAACTCACGATCAACAACATCTTTGAATTTCGCAGGGTGAGCCGTGCCTAAAAAGATACCGTATTCATCTTTAGCCAGCAATTGACGTAAACCCTGAGCGGCAATTGCAGCATGCGGCTCTGATTGATAACCTAATTGATAAAGATTTTTTAGTGCTTCTGAGGTTTGTAATTCATTCAACGCTAAGCCTGTAATATCAGATAACGGCCAGCCCATTTGCTGACAAATCGCTTCTACTCGAGGCCAATTACTTGGCTCGGACACATCCATTGCATTAGACATAGTTGCCACTGTATCGTGCGGAGCCCAATCCCCATTTTCAAGATAGCGCGGCACTGTATCGTTGCTATTGGTTGCAGCAATAAAACGTTTGATTGGCAAGCCCATAGCTTTGGCAAACAAGCCTGCGGTTAAATTACCAAAGTTTCCGCTAGGCACCGATACCACAAAGTTTTCATGACCTGCTTTTTTGGCTTGGGCAATCGCTTCAAAGTAATAACATATCTGCGCTAACAAGCGGCTAATATTGATTGAATTTGCCGAGTTTAATGCCAGCCCTTCGCGCACTTCCGCATCATCAAATGCTTGCTTAACGAGATGTTGGCAGGCATCAAAATCAGAATTCACCGCCACTGTATGGATGTTTTTACCTAAAGTGGTGAACATCTTTTCCTGCAGTTCACTGATTTTTCCCTTAGGATACATCACCACAACTTGCACTTTGTCTAGCCCATAAAAAGCATCTGCTACTGCTGCGCCAGTATCGCCTGAAGTGGCAGTTAAAATGGTTAATCCTTTATCTGCTGACAATAAATTAACGCATTGAGCCATAAAGCGGGCTCCAAAGTCTTTAAATGCTAAAGTAGGGCCATGGAACAACTCTAAACAACTACGATGGTAATCAACCTCGGCAAGTGGCGCTTCAAAGGTAAATGCGTTATCCACTAAACCATCGACATTATCCTGACCTAACTCATTCGCAAGCCATGCGCCGAGTACCTTCTTACTGCGCTCAGCAAAAGGCATTGCCAACAAGTCATCAATATTGTTTAACACTGGAATTGATTTAGGAAAAAATAGCCCTCTATCTTTACCTAATCCCAACTGTACTGCTTGACTGAAGTTCACTTCCTGAGAAGGATGTTTTAAATTATATAATTGCATTACCATTACCTATAAAATTGAATACGGTTTGTCAGTTAAACGAGGCGAGTACCCTGTTCATCTAATTGACATACATGGGCAAAACCACCTTGTTCTGTCACATAATGTTGCTCTAACCACGCTTTCGCCTGTTGTGCTTTTTCTAATGAGTCGGTTACGCTAAATAAGGTTGGTCCGCTGCCGGATATCCCAGTTGTTAGCATTCCTTGCTGTTGCAGTGCTTCTCTAGCATCAAGGTAACCTGGGATCGCTGCTGCGCGATAAGGCTCTGCTAATACATCTTTAAGCACTTCAATCGCCATGTCTGCATCTTGCTGGTAACTGGCATGCACAAATGCACTCAAGTAACGACCAAACTCTATCGCCACAGCTTTATCGTATTGTGCTGGCAATAAGGCGCGCATTTTTGCAGTGGATAATGAAATACCAGGATATGCCACCACCCAATACCATTGCTTAAAGCTTGGAATAGGCGCGCACACTTTTTTAGCGGTGTTAAGCATCAGTTGCATACCGCCTAAGTAACATGGCGCCACGTTATCATAATGAATACTACCTGATATTTGCCCTTCAAATTCGCCCATTAATAGCAATAGCGCTTGTTGGTCAAATGGCTGTTTAAAATGTTCATTCAAGGCATAAAGTGCAGCAACAACCGAGCTAGCACTAGAACCTAAGCCACTGCCTACGGGTAAATTTTTCTCTAATACTAATTTTACCCCGTCGGTTCGCTGTAATTTCTCAAGAAAAAATACTGCACATTGATAGACGATATTTTCAGTCAAATTGGTTGGCAGTTTATGTGCCCAAGCCCCGACTTGCTCAAATTCAACACCTGTATCGATATTGCTAATTGTGACACGGTCACCTAACAAACTGCCATCGATTGGGGCTAACGCCGCCCCTAACAAATCAAAGCCTACGCCGACATTTCCCATAGAGGCTGGTGCATAGACAGTGATTGCTGCTTGATTACTTTTATCCATTACAGCCCTACCTCACGTGTCCAATTAAGTGTTCTTAATACATCGGCAAAGACACCTGCAGCAGTCACGTCAGTACCGGCGCCGTATCCACGTAATACAAAGGGAATAGGTTGATAATAACGGCTATAAAATGCAAGGGCATTCTCGCCACCTTTTACGCTGTATAATGGATCGTTTGCATCAACTTCTATTATGCGAACATGACACTTGCCTTCGTCGATTTGGCCAACATAGCGCAACACTTTACCTTCGGCTTGCGCTTTGAGTACACGCTCTGAAACTTGAGCATCTAAGCTAGGCAATTTAGCCATAAATGCGTCCACATCACCGCTATCATCAAAATCATTTGGTAAAACCGATTCAATGTTGATATCGCTTAACTCTAACGCTAAGCCGACCTCCCGGGCTAATATCAGCACTTTGCGAGCAACGTCCATTCCGCTTAAATCATCACGAGGATCGGGCTCTGTAAAGCATTTATCACGAGCAATTGATGTAGCTTGCGACAAACTCATGCCCTCATCCAGCATACCGAAAATATACGATAATGAACCTGATAAAATACCATTAAACTTATGCAGTTTATCACCCGCACATAAAAGCTTTTTCAAATTATCAATCACGGGTAGGCCTGCACCCACGGTTGTTTCATATAAAAATTGACGACGTTGCTCTAAACTAACTTTGCGTAATGATTGATAAAACGCATAATCACGAGTGTTGGCCTTTTTATTAGGAGTAACCACATGAAAACCTGCATTCATCACATCTAAATAGCGGTCGGAAACTGCGGCGCTTGAGGTACAATCTACTAACACTGGATTGAGTAATTGCTGCTCTTGCCCAAACGCTAGTAAGGCATTTAAATCATATGCTTGAGCATTATCACTTATTAATCCTTGCCAATTGGATAAATCAACGCCATTACTATCGAGTAGCATTTGACGTGAATTAGCAATTCCGCAAACGCGAATACTGATATGTTGCTCTTTGAGCATTTCATTCTGTTGTTTTATTTGCTCAAGCAGCCCTGCTCCAACATTCCCCGCGCCAACTAAAAACACATCAACATATTGCTGCACATCAAAGAAAGCTTGATGACAAGCCCCTATGGCATGCTTAGTTTTACCTTGCTGAATGACCGTCGATATTGAACGCTCAGAAGACCCCTGGGCAATCGCTATGATATTAACGCTCGCTTTGGCCAGCGCACTGAAAAACTTAGCCGCAACGCCTTTATGAGTTTTCATCCCATCGCCAATCAAGGACACAATCGCTAAACCTTGACGTAACTCGATAGGTTCTAACAGTTCAGACTTTATTTCTAATTCAAACTCTTGTTCTAATGACCATTTAGCTTTAGCTGCTTCGCTGGTTGCCACACAAAAACTAATGCTGTATTCAGAAGAACTTTGCGTAATAAGCGATACCGAAATACCACTACGTGAAATAGCCGCCAATGTTCGGCTGGCCATCCCAACCATGCCTTTCATACCAGGGCCTGATACGTTAAACATTGTTTGATCGTCAAGATTCGAAATGGCCTTAACTTGCAGTCCCGTTTTATCGGCATCGTTAGACACTAATGTGCCTGGTGCAGATGGGTTAAAACTGTTTTTGATGTAACAAGGAATATGATATTGAGCAATAGGAGCAATTGTTTTAGGGTGCAAGACTTTTGCCCCAAAATAAGAAAGTTCCATGGCTTCTTGATAGCTGAGCTGTGACAATAACTTCGCGTCTGTCACCACTCTAGGGTCTGTATTGTAAACGCCGTCAACATCAGTCCAAATCTCACAACTTGAGGCATCTAAACATGCCGCCAGTACTGCTGCAGAATAATCAGAACCATTACGACCTAAGGTGACAATTTTTCCATGGGCGTCCGCAGCAGTGAAACCCGGCATCACCCAGACTCTGTAATCATTTAAAGGCAGCACAGAAAAACGTGGCTTACTTACATTAATATCCACAACAGACTCTAAAGGCTGCCCATGTGCAAGGAATAACGACACAGGATCTAATTGTGCTGATGTAATCCCCTTCGCGAGCATAACTTGTTCCATTAATGCCGCAGATAAGCGCTCACCAGACACCACGATTGCAGCTCTTACTGAATCAGGGCATTCACCCAATAAGCAAATCCCTTCTAGCTTATGTTTCCATTGCAGCATTTGGTCATTTAACTTCACTTGCAGCACAGCCTGCTGCGCTGACGATAACAACTGTTCGCTTGCTTGTGCATATAAAGTATTAAATACGGTATCGATATGCTGAACAACAGCCTGATATGATTCCCCCTTTACCGCTAAATCAACCATCTCTAACAGCGCATTAGTAATCGTTGCTGGCGCTGAAAGTACGGTTGCTACAGGTTCTAACTTAGAAGACTCAGCAATAATATCTGCCGCCATTAAAAAACGCGGCCAATTTGCTAAAGATGTACCACCAAATTTCATTACTTTCATTTCGTCTTCTCCAGTCAAATACATGACATCAATGCAAAAATTTATAATAAAAAAGCCCGCTTCCTTTGTGGGGAAGCGGGCTATTTATTGAATTCTTTTTAGGATGTATCAGCCCGCCCCCACTATGGTAATAGTGGTGGTTGTAATAATTGTTGTAATAACAACGTGCTTATATGCTGACATCTTGCTCACTTACTAAATTCAGGTTCGAAGCTGTATACGTAATCTTACTCGTTTACGTAGCGCCTTATTGACTAATGCTTACAGAATTGCTTTTTTAGCACTATATTGTCAACCCCGCTTGTCGATTTATTTACATATTAACTAACATTTAAGTTGATTTATTTAAGATTACATATTTCACAATCTGAAACATCAATACAATTAGCAATGAAACCAAGCAAACACTTCATTTACGCTAACGTAAACGCGAAGAATGGTAGATTTAAAAACTGTATATTTTTCATAGCATAAAGTAAGAGTTGGGCTAAAAGCCTATTTATCTACCGCTTAATGATACTTAATATGTTAACAAGAAAGCTTAAACCCTTTTCATTTTGGTAAATCAACGTCCAAGATCAAAATAATTAGAATTTAAAGCATTTAATCACTAGAAATTTAGCAAAACCTGATGTAAATCATCGCAGCAAAAATAAAAAAAATGTATTATGCGCCGATATCAGCTATTGGAGTCTTTATGAAAATCTCAAAACATGCAGCAGTAACTATTCATTACCGCCTAAGCGATGCTCAAGGTCAATTGTTGGAAAGCTCTTTTGATGCTGAGCCAATGATTTATTTACAAGGCACTGAAAACCTTATTCCTGGTCTAGAAGCAGAATTAGAAGGTAAAGTTGCTGGTGATAAATTTGAAGCAACTATTCCAGCAGAACAAGCCTATGGCGAATATCACGAGGGTTTAAAGCAAGAAGTCCCTTTAGCCGCTTTTGGTGATATCGAAGATATCGTACCGGGTATGCGCTTTATTGCAGAAACAGAAATGGGCCAACGTCCAGTGCAAGTTACCGAAATCAAAGATGATACCGTTGTTGTTGATGGTAATCACCCTCTTGCTGGTCAAGCTTTAACCTTCAATGTTGAAGTTGTTGATGTTCGCGAAGCTACAGCAGAAGAAATTGCTCACGGTCATATTCATGCCCACGGCGGCAGTTGTGGCGGTGGTCATGATCACGACCATGAACCATGTGACACTCAAAAACCTGGATGTGATGGTAATGGCGGCTGCGGTTGCCACTAACACGATATAAGCTTCAAAACTGATTAAGACTAGTAGGTGATAATCATCACACTAGGATCAGTAAAAAGGTTGAAATCTATAGAAGTCGCAGGCTAAAAAATAGCCTGCGACTTTTTTTATGGACTATAATTAATACAAGTGCGGTCGGTAAAACGGGCGCGTCTTAAACCGTGTTACGTACACGTTTCCCCATCTTTTTGATTACGGAAGATTTTTGAACTTTGGGTAGTGAACGAGACTTTTAATCGTAATAATAATTAATGAGCAGCGACGGAGTGCTTATGTTAATTAAACCTGTATACGAGCTTTTACCTTACACTTACATCGTAATTGGTGGTGTAAGCGTGCTAATACTGCAACAACAGTATGCGATAGCCGCCGCCATTTTGCTTTATTTATCAGGAGCCCGAATTTATAACCTTCGCTCTGAGAATCGACGAACGGATATAAAACGCAAGCGTAGGGAAGGTGTCATGCCTGACTGGTTGTATGCCTACATGCCATTTTTGTACATATTGTCAGCCGCATTGCTTTATCGTTTTTACCCTAAAGACTCTAGTGCGCTATTGGCCATCTGTTTATTGACCTTCGGTACATATTTATTACTTAGAAGATCGACCTACAGGAGGCACAAAATTCCCGCCTTAAGGGTCTAAGCATTCACAGTAAGAATGATATAAACAACAAAACCGCTTGATATTACCAAGCGGTTTTTCATTTTGTTCAGTTGTGCTAAGTTTATATTTATTGTCAATAACTTATAAAATCAACTTTTGTACTTGTTCACGCTGCTCTGCTGACATATTTTTAAGGTAATTTGAACAACGGGTAATAGTCGCAATACTCACCTGATACTCCGCAGCAATTTGTCTTTGACTTAACTCTCCAGCCAATAAGGTTTGAAACACCTTTAGTCGTCCAGCTATCGCGCTACGTTCTTCTTCTGTTAGTAATAATCGAAATAAAACGGCTAAATCATCATGATTCGAATGAGTCAAAATTTTCTCGACTACTAAACTCCAGTTCGCTCTCATAGTTGCTCTCTTTAATAAAGTCATATAGATAATAACAAGTAACCCGCTGAAAGCAAAAGCTAGCCGTAAAGTAATAGGCCTTACATTTATCGTGGATGATTATTTGTACAGAATATCAAAATAAACTAATATGACCATAAAAATTAAATAACATAAAATCATAGAATTAATGCCAAATCTTTTGTAAAGCATGGTTTAACATCCAACTTAAAATCGAGGTAAATCATTAATCTAAATGGCAAGCTGAACACTAAAATTAAGCTTTTGTAAATTTCGCTCACATTCGGAAACAATCTAAACGTGATATCCGTTTGAAAATCTGTAAAATAATGTCATTACCCACCTAATAATTATAGAGAATATGATGAAAAAACTATTGATTGCAATGACTGCTACTGTATTGCTTGTACCAAGTGTTTATGCAAATAACTTTAAAGACACTGAGCATGCAATTGACTACCGTAAATCGGCGTTTGGCCTAATCGCTTATAATTTTGGCGACATGGGTGCGATGCTTAAGGGTAAAAAAGACTTCGATGCCGCTGTATTTGCTAGTCGTGCAACCAATGTTGCTGCGCTTTCTAAAATTCCACATGAAGGATTTATCACTGGTTCGGATAAAGGTGATACCGATGCACTCGCTAAAATTTGGGCTGATAAAGCTGATTTTGATAGTAAGATGACTCAGTTCCAAGAAAATGCTGCTAAGTTAGCAATTGCTGCACAGGGTAGCGACTTAGGTCAAATTAAAGATGCATTCGGTAATACAGGACAAAGCTGTAAAGGCTGTCATGATGTCTATAAGAAAGACTAAGCTAAATACCAAACTCTAAAACATCAAACCCCATACTCTTATTCAGAAATATGGGGTTTTTCATATCAAACCTAACAACATCTTACTGTATTTACATATATTTTACAGCATTGGCTAACACACTAAACCAAACACAAGCAAAGATAATCGCAAAAAGAACCAATCCAATCCAAGCTTGACGCATTTTAGGTTGTAGCCCTTCTACTTTGAGATGTTTATAGCCAGTGAACATCGCCTTAATAAGATTCTCGCCTTTCAACAGATAAATCACCACAGCCAAAACGTGCATCGCAGAAAATCCCAAAATTAGATTGAAATTTTGTTTATGCAGCCAAGTCATTGTGCTTGCGGTTGCAGATGAAACATAACTATAAAGTGGGCCTTCGGTGAAAATATCATCAGTTGCAAATAAACCGCTGACTAACTGAATTGTCAGCAAACTGAGCAACAAAAGTACCATATAACCTCCCATAGGATTATGACCTATGGATTCTGGCTTTTGTGGACTAGAGGCATATTGAATGACTTTTTTAGGGGAACGAACAAAGTGACTAAATCTAGCAGTATCACTCCCCATAATCCCCCAAATCAGACGAAAAGATAAAATCGCCATTAGAAGGTAAGCAAATACTTGATGAAGGCTCATTTCACCAGCATCAGCACTCCACCATAAACCAATAAGGAGAGCAAGCATGCTCCAATGAAATACTCTTACAGGTAAGTCCCACACTTTGATTTTTTTCGACTGAGAATGCATCTAATAACTCGACTTGAATAAATGTTTAATCATTCGCCATTGCGAACCCCTTAGGCATTATAAAATTTTTTATATCAATTAGGTGAATTCGAAACGTAAAGAAATGTAAGAAATATTACGATTGATGTAGACAGGAGATTTTAACGAGAAATAAAGTCAAAAAAAGAAAACACGCTGGGTTGTTATCCATTCAAATATGCGCCTTAAAAAGTGGCTTTACAAGCGGTTTTCAGTATCTTTTTAATGAAAATGTCTAAGCGATCAAATTTGCTTCTTTCAGTAAAACCCCTATCAAATTATGTGATGAAGATCACATTTTATATGTAATAACTTGGTAATCTGAAATTAAGCAATACAACAGAAGGTTCAAAATATGCTGAAAATCACTAGCAAGCAACTTGAAGTCACTGCCCCTATTCTTGAACGCATCGAAGGACAAATTGAAAAATTAACAAGACACGATGTTCAATTAATTAATCCACATATCATCATCACGCAGGAAAAGCAGCTCTTTAAGATAGAAGCCTCTATAGGCTTGCCAAGTGGAGAATTATTTGCCCAGGCGAAAAATGAAAACCTTTACGCAGCAATCACTGCAATGGGTAAAAAGCTGGAGAAACAGCTAAATCGCCTGACCGATAAACCCCAAGCTCAACGTCATGCTACATTTGAAAATGCAGAAGATGACTTTGAATATGTATATAAGGAGGAAACAGCAGCTTGATTTTATTATTAAACACACAGAGCGCATCCTCGGATGCGCTTTTTATTGCTCTTTCTGCAAAGTGAGTAATTTTACATTGACACTTATCAAGCTACGTTTTAGTTTTAAGCCATGAATCAAATATTACGTCGCGTTTTTATTTTCTTTTTTATGCAGCCCAAATAGGGAGGCGGTTTTTCTGTATCAAAAAGAAAATGAAAATACCAAAGCCTCCCAACGGGAGGCTTTTTAGTTTTTACTCGTAAATGAAGTAAATCAGTTAAATTATATTAAGAGGTGAGTATGAATAAACCACAAGGGTTAAATCTAACTCGAGAACAAATTACATCGTTGGATAACGAATTACTGACCTTACTCTCAAAACGTCGAGAATTAAGCCTTGAAGTAGCCCGTAGCAAAGAAGTCGATGTCAGACCTATCCGAGACACCCAAAGAGAGAAAGAGCTGTTAGAGCGTCTAGTACAGCAAGGACGCGAAAAAGGCCTTGATGCGCATTTTGTTATTTCGCTATATCAAAGCATTATTGAGGACTCTGTACTTAACCAACAAGCTTTTTTGCATAGTAGAGCAAACCCTGACACCCAAAAACAGCAATACACTGTAGCGTTTTTAGGGGCAAGAGGATCATACTCTTACTTAGCTGCAACACGTTATTGTGATCGACGCCAGGTCACTATGGTTGATTTTGGTTGTCAAAGCTTTGATGACATTGTCAACGCAGTAGAATCTGGCCATGCTGATTACGGTTTTTTACCCATAGAAAATACCTCTTCAGGATCAATCAATGAAGTTTATGACGTATTGCAACACACCAGTTTATCGATTGTTGGTGAAACCACCATTGAAGTCGGACATTGTTTACTGGCTAAACCTGGGGCAAACACGGCTGAAATTAGAACAGTTTATGCCCATCCACAACCCATTAGTCAGTGCAGTCGCTATTTAAGCCAACATCCTGAGTTTAAACTAGAGTACTGTTCCAGTAGTGCTGAGGCGATGGCGAAAGTGATTGAAGCGGATAATGCAAACGTTGCAGCTATTGGCAGTGCAGAAGGCGGTGCTTTATACAAACTAACCGCAATTGAAGATGGCCTTGCCAATCAAAAAATAAATCAAAGCCGTTTTATCGTGGTCGCCAGAAAAGCTGTCGGTGTACCGACACAGCTACCGGCAAAAACCACCTTAATTATGGCAACAGGTCAAAAACCAGGAGCGTTAGTTGAAGCCCTGTTAGTGTTAAAAGCCCATAACTTAAACATGTCGAAGCTTGAGTCAAGGCCAATACCTGGTACACCATGGGAAGAAATGTTTTATATCGACATCGATGGCAATCTTGCACATCAAGATGTTCAGCAAGCCATTAAGGAATTGGAACGTTTAACTCGCTTTATTAAAGTGCTTGGCTGTTACCCTTGCGAGTCGGTAAAACCAACTCAACTATCACAAGCTCAGCTGTTAATTGAACCCGATAGCTCCAAAAAAACTGAATTAACTACAACCAATACCAACATGTTAGAAGCAAAGTACAGTCGAAAATATAAATCACAAGACAGCGAAGTGCATTGCAAGCATTTGCAAGTTGGTGGCACTCACTTTGGCGCATTTCAATTTGTTAGTAATCCTCAAAATGAAACTGAATTAGCCAGTCTTGCAAAACAAAGTAAGGAAATGGGTTTTCAAGCCATTATTCTTCATCAGTCTTCAACTTTTATTGGTGATAGCAAGCTTAAAAAATATTTTCAAATTATCGAACAAGCTGGTCTTGTCAGTGTTATCTATGTTGAACACGAAGCCGACATCACCTGCAGCCACTTAGCTGATATGGTAATGTTAAGCGGCCAGAATATGTATAATCAGGATTTATTAGATCAGCTAGGATGTTTGAATCTGCCAATAATAATTGAGCGTAATCACATTGCCAGTTTAGAAGATTGGCTGTCCTCAGCGCAAACAGTGCTAACCAAAGGCAATCAACAGGTGATTCTGTGTGATTCTGGTATAAGAAGTTTTGCAAAACCCGATACTATAAACTTAGACTTGTCTTCATTAGTTGCGGTTAAGCAAACATGCCACTTGCCGATTATTTGTAACATTAGCAATGAAGACGAAACCTTAGGTTACAGCCAAGCTAAAGCAGCAAAACAGTTACAATCAAACGGGATTGTATTGTCCTACCCTAACACGACAGCCAGTAGCCGTTTACTCCACGATCTCTATCAATAGGTAAAAACAAAAATGCCGGTAAATACCGGCATTTTTTTATTGCTAAGTGATAACTTAAACCATCAAACCTTCATTTAAGCTTACCCAACCTTTAAATATGCGATAACTAAACCAACTGATACCAAGCAAGTACATGGTGATACTTAACCATGTAGGGTTGAAGCAATAACCGGCAATAAAGAAAGGGCATAAACCGATAATGCTTAGCCTCTGCCAGCGAAGGTGAGAACCAAGCAATGAATTAGGTTGAATGTTCTTCTGAATAAGATTAAGCCAAAAGCTAACTAATACGGGAATTAAAAATAACGGAAAAGCACTCATCATGGCATATAGAAAATGACCGACTGTTTTATCTTGCGGTGTCGATGTAGACAGCATATTGGATGTTGTCATGGGCTCATCTCCATGGTGAATGATAAAAACTACACAAATTGCATCATGACAACACAATAATCTTTTCACAACACTATAAACATAAGCCCTAGACTAAATTTACGCAATCAACAAACGATGAAAAATGCTTAACCTGCTTTCATATCATTAACTGATTGCAACATCGCTCTGCTTTCATGTTGAAACTGTGGTGCAAAATCACCGAACCATTTTGCCACACGCTTAAACTCTTCTACAAATGTGCTTCTGTCGCCAGACTTTAACAATGCAAGCGCATTTCGATAGTTGTCTAAATAGTCACTAATCGCGTCTTGGCTTCCTTGTTGGGCAAAAATAATATCGGCATAAAGCTCAGGATCTTGAGCAAACAATCGCCCTACCATAGCCAGCTCTAATCGGTAAATTGGTGAACTAAACTGTAATAAAGTATCAATGTCGGCCTGCTCTTCACATAAATTCATGCCATACACAAAGCTAGAAAAGTGACGCATTGCCTGAACCAGTTGCATCGCTTTATCATGTTTGACCGGTTCAGCTTCAACAATTCTCGCCCCCCAAATAACTATTTGATCTAGCAGCCATTGATAAGCTTCAGCATGACGTCCATGACAAACCACAATGACTTGTTTGGCGAGACTGCCAACATCTGGACCGAACATAGGATGTAAACCAACGACAGGTCCTGTATGTGCACTAAGCATGGCTTCAACCGGTTGCTCTTTGATTGAAGTTAAATCCGCTAAAATACATGTTTCAGGTAGATTGGTGAGATGTTCTCGTATCACATTACAAGTGACTTTGATGGGAACAGTGACAATCACTAATCCAGCACCATCAAATAAGCTATTGGCACGGTGCCAATCATCTTTATCTAAGCTTTTCACTTGATAACCAGATAATGTTAGCATTTGGGTAAATAACTGCCCAAGCTGACCTTCGCCGCCCACAACCACTATATGACCTAAATCATGCTTGACCTGTTTAAAACCAACATCTTTTTCATTCAAATAAGATTCACGCATTAATCGACGTAGAATATCCTCAATCAGCTGTGGTGACACATTCATTTTTTGCGCTTCATCACGACGTTTTGCTAACATAGAAGCTTCACGTTGCGGAGCGTAAATTGGCACTCCGGCAGCATGCTTTACCGCACCAACTTGGGCGACTAAATCTAAACGTTTACGTAATAAATGAAGAAGTTGTTGATCAACCCCATCAATTAAATCGCGTAGTTTTTCTAAATCAGCGGTGGTTTTTTCGTTCATCATACTTTTCATTAACCATTAACAACTTGCAGCATATCGAATCGAGTCGGAAGCACTGCAGATAATTGGTTAGCGCCTTGTCGTAATATCGTTTCTGTGGTGGTCCAATCGATACAAGCATCTGTAACAGACACACCATATTCGAGTTCATTTAAAGGTTTATTCGTGCTTTGATTACCCGCATTTAAATGACTTTCTAGCATAACACCAATAATGGATTTATTGCCCTCAACAATTTGATTAAATACGTCTTCACATACTTGTTTTTGACGATTGTGATCCTTAGAGGAATTTCCATGGCTACAATCAACCACAAGCCGTGCATTTAGTTTGGCGTTGTGAATTTGTGTTTCACATTCTGCAACACTTTGTGCGTCATAGTTTGGTGAAATTCCACCACGTAGAATAATATGCCCATCAGGGTTACCTGCCGTTTGTAATAAACTGACCTGCCCTTCTTGGTTGATCCCCATAAAACGGTGACTGCTTGCAGCCGATTTTAATGCATTAATAGCAACATCTAACTTACCTTCGGTACCATTTTTGAAGCCAACAGGCATTGATAGCCCCGATGCCATTTCACGGTGAGTTTGTGACTCAGTTGTACGTGCACCAATTGCCGACCAGGTAACCAGTTCTGAGATATATTGCGGACTAATCGGATCGAGCGCTTCTGTCGCTACCGGTAATTCCAGCTCTGCTAGCCAAATCATCAACTCACGCGCCATTCTTAAGCCTTTTTCAACATCAAAAGACTCATCCATATTCGGATCATTGATTAAGCCTTTCCAACCAACAGTTGTACGAGGCTTTTCAAAATACACTCGCATTAAAATATAAAATTCATCACTGAGTTCATCATGTAATTTTTTGAGCTTCAATGCGTATTCTTTAGCTGCATCGATATCATGTATAGAACAAGGTCCTGTTACCACAAGTACACGGCTATCTCGCTTGTGTACAATATCCGCAACCGTTTTACGTGCATCTAAAATATAGCGATATGCATGTGCAGAAAGAGGTAACTCTTGCTTAAGTTGAGTCGGTGTAGAGAGCACTTGCTCAGAACTAATATGAACGTTGTTAATGGTATCTTGCTGCATGATATCAACTCACTTTTTATCTTTTAAAAGGCAACAATGTAAAGCTTGCTAACAGTAATTAACACCTTACATGTAATTTTGTAATGATACACCATTACATCTTAGCGCTAACTATGCCTGCGAGTCAGAATGATATCAAGGGTTATTTCAATCAAAATGTGAAAATGTTGTATTGACCCAAATGACGCGCCCATTTTTAGTAGATGTAACATATAAATAGATTTCTTTAACTTAACAATTTCAGCTGGTATGGCTAAATTAAAAAAGAAGTTAATAAAACTAAATGAAAGAGTAGCAAGATAGTGGCTTATCCACTTTTGATTGAATAATTTGCTTTTTTGCTTTTTTGCTTTTTTGCTTTTTTGCTTTTGTGCTTTTTTGAACGATATTGTTGATATACCGATAAAACCTAAAAATCATCGCACCTCTAGCCTCAAGTATAAAAACAAAAAACCGCCTATCGGCGGTTAGTTGTGCGAACACTGCATCTTTTAAACTAAATTGATAACTATTACTTAGTTGCCAATTTTTCACGGATACGTGCAGATTTACCTGAACGCTCACGTAAGTAGTAAAGTTTAGCACGACGAACACGGCCGCGACGCTTAACTTCGATGCTAGCAATTAATGGGCTGTGCGTTTGGAAAGCACGCTCAACACCTTCACCATTAGAGATTTTACGAACTGTGAATGCAGAGTGCAAACCACGGTTACGTTTTGCGATAACGATACCTTCAAAAGCCTGAAGACGCTCTTTATCACCTTCTTTTACGCGAACTTGAACTACTACTGTATCACCAGCACCAAATTCAGGTACGTCTGTTTTCATTTGCTCATCGTTGAGCATTTTAATGATGTTGTTCATAACTTACTCCGTTCTAGAATAACTGAAGCGATGACTATTCGGACGTGTCCGTTTCGTTAATAAACTGCACTAATAGTGCTGTTTGTTCGTCAGTCAGAGCTAGATTTTCAAATATTTCTGGTCGTCGTAAAAAAGTTCTTCCGATACTTTGTTGCAACCGCCAGAGTCTAATTTTTTCGTGGTCGCCGCTTAGCAACACTGCTGGTACATCCATGCCATCTAAGTTTTCAGGGCGCGTGTAATGAGGACAATCCAGTAACCCATCAGAGAAAGAATCTTGCTCTGCTGAAGCTTGCTTACCTAGTACACCTGGTACTAAACGCGCCACTGAATCGATTAAAGTCATTGCTGGTATCTCACCGCCCGAAAGCACGTAATCACCAATTGACCACTCTTCATCCACTTCAGTTTGAATGATGCGCTCATCGATACCTTCGTAGCGACCACACACTAAAATCAAACTGTCTGATTTAGCTAACTCAGTTACGCCTTGCTGATCCAGCTTGCGTCCCTGAGGGGATAGATAAATCACTTTCGCTCTGTCACCCGCTGCAGCTTTTGCTGCATGAATGGCATCTCGTAAAGGTTGCACCATCATTAACATTCCAGGTCCACCACCGTAAGGGCGATCATCAACCGTGTTGTGTCTATCATGGGTGAAATCACGAGGATTCCACGTTTGCACCTCAAGCAGGCCGTTTTTTACGGCTCGACCCGTCACCCCAAAGTCTGTAACGGCACGAAACATCTCTGGAAACAGGGTTATAACCCCTAACCACATGTGTTGTACCTCGACTTAGAAGTCAGGATCCCAATCCACTGTTATCTGTTTACCTTGCAAATCCACTTTTAAAATGAATTGTTCAGGGACAAAGGGGATCATACGTTCCACTTTGCCAAAAGCATCTTTGGCATTAGCTTTAACAAGTAATACGTCGTTTGATCCTGTTTCCACGATCTGGTCAACAATACCCATGTTATAGCCGTTACTATTTGTCACTTCACATCCGATAAGATCTCGGTGATAAAATTCATCATCACTGAGTTCTTTCATTTGTTCAGGCATAATTGCAATTTCACAATTTGTGAGCATTTGCGCCTGTTCCCGTGACGATACTCCTTCAAGTTCTGCGATAATCGCTTTACCTTGTGAGCGCCACTGGCTGACTTTAACTTCACGCCATTCCCCTTGGTCATAAATGAGCCATGGAGAATAATCAAAAATGCCTTCAACAGAATCGGTATAGGCAGTGATTTTTAGCCAACCTTTAATGCCGTGACTTGCGCCTAATTTTCCCAGCACAATCGGCTGTTGGTTACTACTCATCAATCTATACCTAAACGCAATTAAGCAGCTGCTTTACGTGCGTCTTTAATTAACTTAGCAACACGCTCAGATGTTGCCGCGCCAGTAGCAACCCAGTGCTCAACACGGTCTAAATCTAAACGTAAAGTTTCTTCTTGACCACGAGCTAGTGGGTTGAAGAAGCCTACACGTTCGATGAAACGACCGTCACGAGCATTGCGGCTATCAGCAACAACGATATTGTAAAATGGACGCTTTTTTGCGCCGCCACGAGCTAAACGAATGGTAACCATGCGTTTTATTCCTCTAATGATTTGCTAGAAGCAAAAATAAAAACTGGAACCCGTGTTCGCGAAGGTCCCAGAAAGAAAGCCGGAAGATTTTACCTGACTTTGAAACTATTGCAACCCAATGTGCCGTTTTTTACAGCAAAACTGGATTATAGTTGCAAAGCAAGTGTTCTCTTACGGAGATTGAAATATAAATTAACGGCCAGGCATTTTCATGCCAGGTGGAAGCATACCGCTCATTCCTCGCATCATTTTTTTCATGCCGCCTTTGGATGACATTTTTTTCATCATCTTTTGCATTTGAGTAAATTGTTTCAATAAACGATTTACATCTTGAATTTGTGTACCTGAACCTAACGCGATACGACGCTTGCGTGACCCTTTGATAACATCTGGGTTTTTACGCTCTTTGGCTGTCATGGAGTTAATAATCGCTTCCATTTGCCCGGTCATTTTTCCATCTTGAACTTGCGCTAAGGCTTCTGGAGGCAGTTGACCAACACCAGGCAGCTTTTCAATCATGTTCATCATGCCGCCCATGTTTTTCATTTGCTGCAATTGTTCACGAAAGTCTTCTAAATCAAAGCTACCACCAGCTTTCACTTTTGAAGCAAGCTTCATGGCTTTGTCTTTATCGACACCACGTTCCACTTCTTCAATGAGAGACAGCACATCACCCATACCAAGAATACGCGACGCGATACGATCTGGGTGGAAAGGTTCAAGGGCGTCAGTTTTTTCACCAACACCTAAAAATTTAATCGGTTTACCGGTAATACTACGAATTGATAACGCTGCACCACCACGAGCATCACCATCAACTTTGGTTAAGATAACCCCAGTAAGTGGTAATGCTTCATTAAAGGCCTTAGCCGTATTTGCCGCGTCTTGACCTGTCATAGCATCAACAACAAATAAGGTTTCAATCGGTTTTATCACCGCATGAAGTTCTTTAATTTCGTCCATCATGGCTTCGTCAACATGCAAACGACCTGCAGTATCAACAATAACAACATCAATAAACTTTAATTTGGCATGAGCAATAGCCGCTTTAGCTATATCTAAAGGCTTTTGGCTCACATCTGAGGGGAAAAATTCAACCTCAACTTCTGCGGCTAGTGTTTCAAGCTGCTTAATAGCCGCGGGACGATAAACGTCAGCACTGACCACTAATACTGATTTTTTATGGCGAGTGCGTAACAACTTACTAAGCTTAGCGACAGAAGTGGTTTTACCCGCACCTTGTAAACCAGCCATCATAATTACGGCAGGTGGTTGTGCAGCTAAATCTAATGCTTCATTCGCCTCGCCCATTGCGCGTTCAAGTTCACTTTGAACAATCTTAATAAAAGCCTGTCCTGGACTTAAACTTTTTGAGACCTCTTGACCAACTGCGCGCTCTTTGACGCTGTTAACAAATTCTCTTACCACAGGTAACGCAACATCAGCCTCGAGCAAAGCCATGCGGACTTCACGTAAGGTGTCTTTAATGTTGTCTTCCGTTAATCGACCACGACCACTGATATTTTTTAGTGTTCTTGATAGTCTGTCAGATAGATTCTCAAACATTTAACTGCTCTTAATACGCTTCTCGATAATGCGCACTATTATACTCAAAATTTTTTAAGATGCGCGCTTGTGTGACAATTTATTCATTTTTAGTCCAAACGACCGGATAACCTTGGTATAAAAGCATTGGCTTTAACACAAACTCAATCGATTTTTCCTGTGTTTAGAGCATCATTTATGACACAACGTAAATTATTTGCAGCTAAGAGTAGGATACTGTTAAATTTTGCGTATTAGGTCACTGCCCTTATAGGGTAACTTCATGTTAGTCTAACCCTATAATGCCCGTGTACTTTTTATGGCTTGATATTTTATCCAGTCAACATGTCTGTATAACTTGATAGGTTCAAATCGGATGGTTATTTTTTCTGCTTCGGCTATGTTGTTTTATTGTATTGCATTGATCCTTGCTACTAGCCGGCTATTTCATGCTGATGGCCCTAATCGCAAACTCATTATGATCATATCTGCTCTGGGTGTGGTGATGCATGGTTTTGCCTTATCGAATTCCATTTTTACCCTTGATGGGCAAAACTTCAGTTTAACCAATGTAATATCAATGGTTAACTGGATCATCGCCTTTACCTTTACCGTGACATTACCACGACTAAAAGTCATTGTTGTATTACCGGTAATTTATGCCTGTTCTATCATATCTGTTGCTTTACTGTGGTTGTTACCACCTCAATTTATTACTCATTTTGAACTACATCCAGAAATTTTGGCCCATGTAGTGCTATCACTGATGGCTTATAGTGCCTTGATGATTGCAGCACTTTACGCACTCCAGTTATGGATGATTCAAAATAAGCTCAAAACCAAAAAAATGATCATGAGCCCTTCAATGCCACCGCTCATGACAGTTGAGCGTCAGCTATATCACTTAGTAGTCATCGGGTTTGTGTTACTCAGCCTGTCACTGATTACTGGATTTGTCTTTCTTGAAGACATGTTTGTCGAAGGAAAAGGCCACAAAGCGATATTATCTATCGTCGCTTGGTTGGTTTATGGCGCAATGCTTTGGCAACATTACACTATAGGTTGTCGTATCCGAACGGCGGTGCTTTATAGCTTATCGGGAGCAGGTTTATTGTCACTAGCCTACTTTGGTGCCCGTATTGTCAAAGAACTTATCCTCAATTAATTACCTTTATTTGTGTTTGAATATAACGGCTATCTAGCTAGATAGCCTTATCAAAGCCCACTACTTTTTTGCAAGTTTATTGCGATAACAACCACTTTCTTTTGCAGTTTAGGGATAATATCCCAGCATATCTCTTGACTCTTTTTGTCAGTCATTAATAATGTCCAACTTAACTCATCCATTTTAGCTGTAAATACAGCTTGTATGCTTTTACGGAGCCCCCTTCTTGGACGCTATATCTACCAGCGCACTCCTGATTTTTCTTTTGGTTTTATTACTGATCTCAGCTTATTTTTCTGGTTCAGAAACCGCCATGATGACTTTAAACCGCTACCGGCTTCGTCATCTAGCAGGTAGTGGACACAAAGGCGCCCAAAGAGCGTTAAAAATGCTCGATAGACCAGATCGCTTAATCGGTCTTATTCTTATTGGTAACAACTTAGTCAATATCCTAGCATCCGCTATCGCGACAATTGTTGGTATGCGTTTGTTTGGTGATGTGGGCGTTGCTATTGCCACTGGTGTTTTAACCGTAGTGGTATTAATTTTTGCAGAAGTCACTCCTAAAACCTACGCTGCCTTGCACCCTGAAAGAATTGCTTTCCCTTCAAGCATACTTCTGAAATGGTTACTCATTCTTTTACTTCCTTTGGTCAAATCACTCAACATTATCACCACTGGATTTTTACGCTTGATGGGCATAAAAACCGTACAAACGGATGATGCATTAAGCCAGGAAGAACTTCGAACCGTAGTGCATGAAGCCGGCGCTTTGATCCCGCAACGTCACCAAGAAATGTTGCTATCGATATTAGACTTAGAAAAAGTTACCGTTGAAGATATTATGATTGCGCGTTCAGACATATACGCCATTAACATGAACGATGACTTTAAACTGATTAATAAACTAGTCACTCAAAGTCCACATACTCGGGTATTGGTATATCGGGACACCATTGATGATGCTGTTGGCTTTATTCACTTACGTGATGCTCTTCGCCTACAATCGAAAGAGCAATTCAGCAAGTCATCATTGTTACGTGCCGTAAAAGAGCTGTACTTCATTCCAGAAGGCACACCGCTGAACGTACAGCTAGCCAATTTCCAACAGAATAAAGAACGTATTGGCCTTGTGGTTGATGAATATGGTGATATCCAAGGACTCGTGACACTTGAAGATATATTGGAAGAAATCGTCGGTGATTTCACCACATCTATGATGACCACCCCGAGTGAAGACATTAATATTCAACAAGATGGTAGTTTCTTGATTGATGCAACCATTAACATTCGTGATTTAAACAAAGAAATGAAATGGGACTTCCCCATCGATGGTCCTAAAACCTTAAATGGCTTAATTGTGGAGTATCTTGAAGATATACCTGCAGCTAAAACAAGCCTTCGTTTAGCGGATTACCACATTGAAGTCATAGAAGTTGCCGACAATATGATCAAACTGGTCCGTATTATGCCAAACTCACCCATTGTTGATAAAAGCGATGACGATGAAATAAGTTAGTATTTTCATTAGATAATAAAAAAGGCGCTTAGCGCCTTTTTTATTCAGAAAAATCAATGACTACAATCCTCGTTTAGCCGCTTCAATAGCTCTACGCTTATCTCTGGCGATTGGTGTAATTTCAGCATTTAGCTGCTTTTCCCAACCCAATATAAAATACAATTCTGCCATTAAGAAGAATGGACCAATCAGCAATTGGTTCAAATCATCCATGAATGCAGGCTTGGCTTTTTCATATT
The DNA here is from genome assembly GCF_025370255.1 of Shewanella holmiensis. Lineage (GTDB taxonomy): Bacteria > Pseudomonadota > Gammaproteobacteria > Enterobacterales > Shewanellaceae > Shewanella > Shewanella holmiensis. The sequence goes on along the minus strand of NZ_JAMTCD010000004.1, from coordinate 154,784 downwards.
TATGGCCAACAAATTGAATTATCCAGCCAATGATAAATATTGAGATAGCCAGCATGAATGGCTGTGCCGTATGAACCGCCATCTCCGAGGTAATCAATACAGGAATAATAAACAAGGTTAACCCTAAAGCCAATTTGACATGAAGCTTGTAGTAATAAGCCAATACAAACAACATCAATACCATAGCCGCACTTAATTCCACCCCTGCAAGTTCGAAACGGATCGTGCCTAACATCAAAAAGGCCGACCAAATAATCATTGGCACCCCAAAAAAGTGCGTTCTGATGTTTTTGGGATTCAAATGGACACTTTTGTAAGTGGCTAGTTGTTCTACGGCGGATTTCATAATGGCTCTCAAAGTATATTGTTATAATGATGTTAATTTAGCGCATCTGTGTTCATTTTAAAAGCTCATTAAAAAAGGCGCTAATGCGCCTGATTAAAATCCATAACAATAACTCAGCGACTAACTTTCTAGGATCACTGTCGCCACCGCATAATGTAGTTCATCTGCGATGCTGATAAATCCATGACGACCATTCAATAACTCAAGCCGAGCTTTAGCACCATCACTAAAAGTCAGAATTGGCGCACCGTTTTCATCATTATCAATATGAATATGCTGAAAAGATACCCCACGGCCAATACCCGTGCCTAGGGCTTTAGCAGCAGCTTCTTTAGCGGCAAAACGTTTTGCGAGAAAACGTTCTGGTAATTTGGATTGTAAATACACAGTAAACTCAGCATCGGTTAAAATACGCTTAGCTAACTTGTCGCCAATGCGTTCACGTTGTTCACGTATTCGTGCAATTTCAACAATGTCAGTACCTATGCCAATAATTGCCATTATTCGCCTCTGCGACCTTCAAGCATCAACTGCTTCATATCGCGTACGGCCTTTTCAAGCCCATCAATTGCAGCGCGCGCAACGACGGCATGGCCAATATTTAACTCATATAATTCCGGGATCGCCGCAATTGGCTTCACATTATGATAATGCAGCCCGTGTCCAGCATTAACCACTAAGCCTTTACTGTGGGCATAAGCAGCCATTTCTGCAATACGTTTTAGCTCTGACGCCTGTTCTGCATCTGTGTGTGCATCAGCATAACAACCTGTATGTATTTCAATGTAAGGTGCACCAGATGCAACAGCTGCATCGATTTGCAGTTTGTCTGCGTCGATAAATAAAGACACTTTAATGCCATTTGCTGCCAAGCGGGTTACTGCTGAAGTGATTTTATCTAACTGACCAGCGACATCTAAGCCACCTTCTGTGGTTAGCTCTTCACGCTTTTCAGGCACTAAGCAAGCGTAAGCCGGCTTAACTTCACACGCAATCGCGATCATTTCTTCAGTTACAGCAAATTCAAAATTCATTCGCGTCTTAAGGGTTTTTGCTAATAAATACACATCTCTGTCTTGAATATGGCGACGATCTTCACGTAAATGAATGGTAATACCATCCGCGCCAGCATGCTCGGCAACAGCAGCCGCATGAATTGGATCTGGATAATTAGTGCCACGAGCCTGACGAAGGGTCGCAATATGATCGATATTAATACCTAAAAGAATAGCGCTCACGGAAGGTTCCTTAACGTGATGACAAAATAGTGTGAATGTTATTGTACTGACAACTGTGGTTGAATTCGAGATTATTTAATGAATAGTTGACGGCTTAATAATGGCTTAGTGCCTAGCAAAGGCGCTAGCAAGAAACGCATTAAGCCTTTAGCCGAGTTAAGGTGCTCAGCGGGCAAATTTTCAAGCTGAAGAGCAATCAACATTGCACCTGGCACTACACTTTTACCGTGGTTAAATACGCCTACAGCATGCTGTAATACAGGAATAAAGCCACAATCGGCTTCTAAACGATAGAAACTCTGGGCATCAATCGCATTCCCCTCAACATCATATTGCAAGGATGGTAATGCACCTAGCTCGAGTAACAATGCTTTCTCAAAAAAGCGTAAGTGGCTTGAGCAAAAGGCCTTAGCCAAAGCTAAAACACTTCGATGATAAGCTAAAAATAACGCTTCGGTTTGGTGCTCAACCGTTAATAACCGTACGGTAAGTTCGTTTAAATAAAACCCTGAATACAAGCTATTGCCTGTTAATGGAATGGCTGGGGCGGCAGCTTCAATATGGGTAATAGTTTTTAACGATAAATTCTTGGCTTCAGACTGGGCACTAAATTGAATAATGAGGGGTTGAAAAGGTTGTAAAATGGACTTAATGGAACGTTTACCGCTGCCAGTGCGAACGATGGCATCAACTCGCCCGACACCATCAATGAGTAAGTTAACTATCACGCTAGACTCACGATAAGCACGGTGATGTAAAACATAGCCACGTTTCATTGTGGCCATGTTAATGTCACCTGATGAGTGTTACCGCCAAAGTGGTTAGTCTTCACCATAACCTAAGCTACGAAGCGCACGTTCATCATCAGCCCAACCCGATTTAACTTTGACCCAAATCTCAAGAAACACTTTATTATCAAATAGGGTTTCCATATCTAATCTGGCTTGGGTAGCAATGGTGCGTATACGTTCGCCTTTATTGCCAATAACCATGCGTTTCTGGCCATCACGTTCAACTAAAATCAGTGCATTGATTTGATAGACACCATTGTCCATCATTTTAAATTGCTCAATTTCAACGGTGCAATCATAAGGTAATTCATCACCTAAAAAGCGCATTAGTTTTTCACGGACAATTTCCGATGCCATGAAACGTTGTGAGCGATCGGTGACATAATCTTCAGGAAAGTAAAACGGTGCTTTAGGAAGTGACGTTTGCGCTAACTCTAAAATACGCTGCACGTTAGTGCCTTTATTCGCTGAAATAGGCAAAATATCATCAAAGTCAAATTTCTTGCCCAATTCACTTAAATAAGGGAATAAGGCCTCTTTATCTTTGATGTTATCAACCTTATTAATGGCTAACACAATTTTACGATCGTCGTTACGATGCTTGATTTTTTGTAAAACCATTTCATCGTCAGCAGTCCAGGTCATGCCATCAACAACAAAAATCACCATAGACACATCAGCCAATGAACTGGCAGCGGCACGGTTCATTAAACGGTTAATGGCGCGCTTTTCTTCAATGTGTAAACCTGGCGTATCAATAAATACGATTTGTTTAGGGCCATCGCTATGAATACCCATAATACGATGGCGCGTTGTTTGTGGCTTTTTAGACGTAATGCTGACTTTTTGGCCAAGTAATTTATTCAGTAAAGTCGACTTGCCCACATTAGGACGGCCAACAATGGCAACCATACCGCAATAAGTCACATCATATTGAGCTGTGGCCTCGGGTGCTGCAAGGTTCATTCTTGACAATAACTCATTTAAGCTTGGCTCATTTTCAGCCTGTGCTTGTTGATCTGGCAAGTCGTTTTTCTTGGTCATTTGTTCAGTAACTCCAACACCTGAGCGGCCGCTAGCTGCTCAGCTTTTCTTCTTGAACTTGCTACGCCAATAACGACATCAGCCAAATCCGTAATACGACACTCAACCGTAAAGGTTTGATCGTGTGCTTCACCTTCAACTTTAACCACCTGATAGTCAGGTAACGGCTTTTTAAAACCTTGAAGGTGCTCTTGTAAAATAGTCTTAGGATCTTTTTGATTGATGCCTGGCTTAATTTTAGCTAAACGTTGCTCATACCAGCTCAATAATAAAGCACGGCAAGCATCAATGTTCGCATCTAGATAGACTGCACCAATGATGGCCTCAACCGCGTCAGCCAAAATAGATTCACGTCTAAAGCCACCACTTTTAAGTTCACCTGGACCTAAAAATAGGTAATCGCCTAACTTAAACTCTTTAGCAATCAAGGTAAGCGTATCGCCTTTCACCAATGTTGCACGCATACGACTTAAATCACCTTCCGTAGCTTTGGGAAACTGGTGATATAAAGCGTCCGATATCACAATAGATAAGATCGAATCACCTAAAAACTCTAAACGCTCGTTATGTTTATTTGCTGCACTGCGGTGAGTCAAGGCTTGGATCAATAAGTTAATGTCGTTAAATTCATAACCTAAGGTACGACAAAGTCTAGGTAAGTTTTTAATCGGTTCCATTACTTAATTCCACCCGTGCGCTCAAAACGAACTCCACTTGGTACCCACGTAGGTAAAAAATCGCTTGCTTCGCGGTCAAACTCAAAACTTACCCAAATAGCGACCGCTTTACCAACAAGATTAGCTTCTGGCACGAAGCCCCAAAAACGACTATCTGTACTGTTATCGCGGTTATCACCCATGGCAAAGTACTGCCCTTCTGGTACAACAAACTCACCGGTTTGTGTCCCCGCTTGCTGATAAAAATGCTGTCTAAAATCAGGGCGAGATGGATTGATTAAAATATCATGCGCAAAGCCAGATGTTATTTCAGTGTAGCGAGTCAAAGGGACATTTTCTTGAGTAAACTCACCTTGGTTAAGTTCAACATGTTCAATAACCAATGGCTCTGGACAAACATTATCTGTGCTACATTTAGGCTGGATACTCAATTGCTTATTACGGTATACCACTGTATCACCCGGTAAGCCTACAACACGTTTAATGTAATCAATTGATGGGTTTTCAGGGTATTTAAATACAAATACATCGCCCCGCTCTGGCTCACCAGTTTCGACTAATTTGGTGCGCCATACAGGATCTCGTAAGCCATAACTGAATTTTTCAACCAAGATAAAATCACCCACTAGCAAGGTGGGCATCATTGACCCTGATGGTATTTGAAATGGTTCGTAAATAAATGAACGCAGAATCATTACAAATGCAATCACAGGAAAAATAGAGTGCGCGGTTTCGACTAACACTGGCTCGCGAATAATTTTATCAATTGCTTCGTCACTGAGTTGTTTTGAACCAGATTGAGCTAAAGCCAATTTCTCTTTGCGTTTAGGGGCAAAAAATACCACATCAATCAGCCAAATCAGACCGCTGATAAGGGTGACAAGTACAAGAATGGTAGAAAAGTGAGCTGCCATTACTGATAGAACTCCTAATTATAAGTCTTACACTTTAAAGGTTATTATCTAAAAAAACAGTGTAAGCCATTGTCGACGACTCATTACTGACAAACTTTTGCAGATAAATTAGATTTATTATAACGATAACGCCGCTAAATGCGGCGTTATCTTAGAAGCAATTGAGTTAATTATGATTAATCATTTAACTTCAATACTGCTAAGAATGCCTCTTGAGGCACCTCAACGTTACCCACCTGCTTCATACGTTTCTTACCTTCTTTCTGCTTATTAAGCAGTTTCTTCTTACGTGAAACGTCACCACCATAACACTTAGCGGTTACGTCTTTACGCAGGGCTTTAATCGTTGAACGCGCAACAATTTGACTGCCAATCGCGGCTTGAATTGCGATATCAAACATCTGTCTTGGAATAAGCTCTTTCATTTTTTCAACAAGGGCTAAACCACGATGACGAATATTAGTGCGGTGAATGATCATCGCAAGTGCATCAACGCGATCGCCATTGATCAGGATATCTAAACGCACCATATCAGCAGGATCAAAACGAATGAAGTTATACTCCAATGACGCATAACCACGACTTGTTGACTTCAAACGGTCAAAGAAGTCCATGACCACTTCTGCCATTGGGATATGGTAAGTAACCGCTACTTGGTTACCGTGGTAAACCATATTGGTTTGCATTCCGCGCTTATCAATACATAAGGTAATCACGTTACCCAAGTATTCTTTTGGCACTAGAATATTCGCTTCAACAATTGGCTCACGCACTTCTTCAATGTTATTTAATGGTGGCAAATCTGATGGATTATCAACATAAATAATATCACCATTGGTCATTTGCACTTCATAAACTACAGTTGGCGCAGTGGTGATCAATTCAAGATTATATTCGCGCTCTAAACGCTCTTGAACGATCTCCATGTGCAGTAAACCAAGGTAACCAATACGGAAACCAAAGCCAAGTGCACCCGATGTTTCTGGCTCGAAAAACAGTGATGCATCGTTTAGTGATAATTTGTTCAATGCTTCACGGAAGTTTTCATATTCGTCTGTCGAAATAGGGAAAACACCCGCATAAACCTGAGGTTTTACTTTTTTAAACCCTGGAAGCGGTATCTCTGCACCATGTTTGGCATGAGTTAAAGTATCACCTACTGGTGCGCCATGGATCTCTTTGATACCAGAAATCACATAGCCTACTTCACCCGCTCGTAGCTCAGGCTCGTCCTGTTCTTTAGGCGTAAAAATACCGACGCGATCCGCGTTATAGTTTTGTCCGGTAGACATCACTTTAAACTTGTCGCCTTTCTTTAGCACACCATGTTTAATACGTACTAAAGACACCACGCCTAAATATGCATCAAACCAAGAGTCAATGATCAGCGCTTGTAAAGGTGCATTTTCATCGCCTTCTGGGGGAGGGATTTTAGCCACAATTTCTTCAAGTACATCTTCAATACCAACGCCCGTTTTAGCTGAGCAACGCACAGCATCCATAGCATCAATACCAACAATATCTTCAATCTCGGCAGCAACCCTATCTGGCTCAGCTTGAGGTAAATCGATTTTGTTTAGCACAGGAACCACATCAAGGTTCATATCTAACGCGGTATAACAGTTCGCTAACGTTTGCGCTTCAACACCTTGACCAGCATCTACCACTAACAATGCACCTTCACAGGCGGCTAGTGAGCGAGACACTTCGTATGAAAAGTCTACGTGTCCTGGAGTGTCAATGAAGTTTAATTGATAAATGTTTCCATCTTTAGCTTTATAGTCCAAAGTCACGCTTTGGGCTTTAATGGTAATGCCACGCTCACGTTCAATGTCCATTGAATCGAGAACCTGAGCAGCCATCTCGCGGTCACTTAAGCCGCCACAAAACTGGATAAGACGATCCGATAAGGTGGATTTGCCGTGGTCGATATGGGCAATAATTGAAAAGTTTCTAATGTGTTTCATTATGAGGCAATGACTACTACTAAAAAGGGTGAAAAATATGGTGTGAAATTGTACCTGATAAGGGTGCTAATACCAATCAGATTCATCATCCATATCTAAATCAAGCCTAAAATTGTCTAAAAACAAAGGCTGAATTTCATTGAATGAACTAAATTTTGCGGAATAAATCGACCTGCTGGCCTAAATTACTGATGATAACGGGTTGTGCGTTGGCTTCAATCTTATGTGCAAAGTATTTGCCTATTCGCCAACTTAACGCGGCCCCAAATAAGGCTAGAATCATTGCACTAAGATTAGTATCAAGCTCAAGGCCAAACGCTAATAAATGCCCTATGCCAGCGAATAAAAACAGCCCTAACAGAGGAAGCAAATAGACCAATGCCGCAGCTTGAATAATCACACTTTCAGGAAGACCCAACTTCAACATATCGTTCTTTGCGTAAGGCTGTTCACTTGCAATAGAAAATCTCTGTGTTTTAACAGAAAAGGCTTTAGCCACTGCAGATGTGCCACAATTTTCATTATTAGCACAGTGATTACAAGCACTTTTTAACTCAACCTCTACCATTACCCAACCGTGTTGATAATCAACCACTTTAGCCAACTCCTCTAATAAAGAACTTGGCTCAGGTTGGCGTTCGGCAAATTTGGGTCGATTAGACATAATCAAATTACTTATGGTTGATGGGTAATTATCGCGCTACTTTAACGCTAAACTTCGGGCAATGCGCTCTAAAGTTTGACTTGGTACTTTACCTAAAGCGACCACTTCGGCGTTACCCACTTTTTCAACCACCATAGACAAGCCATTTCTGGTAACTAATTCTTCGGGCATTGGGCCTTCAGGCGCTCTAGCAACATAAACCGAAATATTGGCTAAGCCATCAGTCAAGGCAATATATTCAACGGGCTCGTGAATACCGATTAAACGATGATTATCACTGACCACCATATCAAACCCCTGCGGTAACCAGGTAAACTGCCAATCTTGTGCATCTTTACGATCGGCTTGTTTGATTACATCAGGCCAATCATGTTTGCTGGCTTCAACTAAAATACTGGGAGACTCTTTGAATTCAATGAGTTCAATAACCATTGTCTGTTCAAGTAATTGTTTTTCACGATTAAGCGTGTCATATCGCAAGGGTAAATAGGTTTCTAAATCTAGCCAGATTTGAGCATCATAACGATATTCGTCTTTGGCAATAAATCGGATCATCTGACCAGCCCTACCTGCAATGCGACTGCGGCCGCCAAGCACGAATTGATAGCCCTGCTCTAGCTTACTTATGTCACCATATAAAGATACAGGCCAAACCCCCTGAATAAGGCTGGCATTAACACTGTATGGCGGTTGGTCATGCTCTAAAAAGGTAACGGTATTATTTACTTTGACCGCATTTTTGGGCGGACCATTTAGGTATTCTAAATAGGCTATTCGCTTATCATCTACCGTACCTTGTAAAAATACCAAAGGACGTACATGATCAGCTTGAATTTGCACAACAGAGGCCTTGAACTGTGTTTCGCTAAGTGCTTGGCTCATGTTGACAAGCCAATCTTTTGCTGACAATTCTTCACTATGGCTAAAAGGGGAGATGATTAACAGTGCTAGCAGGAAAAGGCGCAAGCTAACTCCTAGAAAGTAAAACAGCAATGGCCTATTAAACCATTGCTGAATGGAGAATAAAAGTTATTGGTTGATTTCAGCTTGGTTAGCTTGCTCAACTTGAACACCTGGATTTAAGCGTTGTTGAAGCATGTGATCTTGAATGTAAGCGTTAATACGTTTGCGCTGTTCAAGCACTTGCTCGTTTGTATAACCTTGCTGATTCGCTACCGGCCCTGTTTGTAAACTCACAGGAGACATAGTTCCCACTAGCGGACGGGTGTTAAACACGGGTAATGGCGACTCTACGTCTTGAGATTGATCGTAAGACTGCACACCAACAATGGCAACTAACGCGACACTAGCAGCAATAGCATATTGACCAAACTGCTTAAACAGTGATACCACATTCGATGTATTTGGCGTGTTGGCCGCAACGCTTTGTTCTTCTATCACGATGCTATTTTTAGGGGCCATGATCGTAGGCTCTAACTCAATAGCAGCTGCAATACTTGCTGTAATATCTAAGTCGATGGCCGTGGGAAGTTCACCACGCATCGCATCACCAATCATGTGATAACGTTGCCACTCTTGATGAGAATCAACATCAGATGCAAGTTGAGTTAATGTTTGCACATCAACTTCGCCATCAACTGCTGCAGATACCCATTCTTGACTTGATTTAACCATTTTTCACCTATCTTAAATAATAAGGCTATTACTTTTCCAGTAGAGGCTGGAGCTGTTTATCGATTGCTTCTCGAGCGCGAAATATTCGCGATCTTACCGTACCAACGGGACAATCCATTATATTGGCAATATCTTCGTAACTCATACCATCTAATTCACGTAAAGATATCGCCATTTTTAATTCTTCAGGCAATTTATCGAGAGTATCAAAAATCACTTTACTCATTTGATCTTTCATCAATAAACGCTCTGGTGAAGCAAATTCTTTTAAAGCATCACTGCCTTCATAGTATTCAGCTTCTTCTATATCTACATCATTCGCAGGCGCTTTTCGCCCTTGAGAAGTAAGAAAATTCTTTGCCGTATTAACGGCTATTCGGTACAACCAGGTATAAAAAGCACTATCACCACGAAAGTTAGCAAGTGCACGGTAAGCTTTAATAAAAGCTTCTTGTGTTACATCAGCTACATCCGCTTGATTTCGAACATATCGTCCAATCAGGCTCATGACTTTGTTTTGGTATTTCATTACCAACAGGTTAAAAGCGTTTTTATCGCCTTGCTGTACACGCTCAACTAATTGTTGATCACTATATTGTCCACTCATCCGAGCCGACTACTCCTAAATCTGTATCACTGATATTCAGTCGCTCGAATCCTGTTCATATAAGTAGACTGAGCATTTCGATAAAAGTTCGATAAAATATAAAAAAAAATTCATTTTGCTGGCTTTTTGCCAAATAAACACGAAATAGCACGAACAAAATATCGGCTTAATGTACCCAAGTATGGTGTTTTGATTTACCATTACTGAACCATTTCTTTACCCATGATACCCGATGACACAAGCAGTTGAATACCAATCTGACATTTTGGTTATAGGTAGCGGTGCGGCAGGGCTCACTTTAGCACTCCATTTGGCAGAAACATCTTCTGTGATTCTTCTCTCTAAAGGCCCTTTAGCTGAAGGTTCAACCCTTTATGCCCAAGGTGGCATTGCTTCCGTATTTGATGAAGGTGACACGATAGAATCTCATGTAAATGACACCCTTATAGCGGGTGCCGGATTATGCGATAAAACCGTAGTGACTTTTACCGCTGAAAATGCCAAAGCGTCTATGCAGTGGCTGATAGATTGTGGTGTGGCTTTTGATAAAGAAGAAACATCAGATAATCAAAAAGATGCGCCTTATCACCTCACCCGAGAAGGCGGTCACAGTCATCGTCGTATTTTGCATGCTGCTGATGCAACAGGCAAAGCAGTACAAACCACACTGCAAGAACGCGCCCTTACCCATCCCAATATTCGCGTGTTAGAACGCTATAATGCAATTGACCTCATTACATCTCGTAAGCTTAACCGCCCAGGTAACCGTGTTCTTGGTGCTTATGTTTGGAATCGAGATAAAGAGCACGTAGAAACCATTACCGCTAAATTTGTTGCACTGGCAACGGGTGGATGTTCAAAGGTTTATCAATATACTTCCAACCCAGACATTGCCAGCGGTGATGGTATTGCAATGGCGTGGCGCGCAGGTTGCCGTGTAGCCAATATGGAGTTTAACCAATTCCATCCAACGTGTTTATACCATGCTGAAGCCAAAAACTTCTTACTATCAGAAGCATTAAGAGGTGAAGGCGCTTACCTTCGTCGTCCTGATGGCAGTCGTTTTATGCCTGAATTTGATGAACGAGCTGAACTCGCCCCTCGAGATATTGTCGCAAGGGCTATTGACTATGAAATGAAACGTTTAGGTTCCGATTGTGTCTATTTAGATATTAGCCATAAGCCTGCTGACTTTATTATTAAACATTTCCCGACTATTTATCAGCGTTGTTTAGAGTTAGGAATTGATATCACCAAATCTCCTATTCCAGCGGTGCCTGCGGCACATTATACGTGCGGCGGCGTAATGACTGATTTACATGGCCAAACTGATTTAAATGGCCTATATGCTATTGGCGAAGTGGCCTATACCGGACTGCACGGCGCGAATCGTCTGGCAAGCAACTCTTTATTAGAATGCCTCGTGTTCGCCAGAGCTGCATCTCAAGATATTGAAAGCCAGCTTCAAAAAATTAAAATGCCAATTAATGTGCCTAACTGGGACGAAAGTAAGGTGAGCAACTCAGATGAAGAAGTTGTCATTGCCCACAACTGGCATGAGCTAAGACTGTTTATGTGGGATTATGTTGGCATTGTACGAACGGATAAACGATTAGAGCGTGCACTGCGACGTTGTATGATGTTACAACAAGAAATCCAAGAATATTATTCTAATTTCCGTGTGAGTAATAACCTGCTGGAATTACGAAACCTGGTGCAAGTGGCTGAACTAATTATTCGCTGTGCGATGGAGCGTAAGGAAAGCCGAGGATTGCATTATAATATTGATTACCCTGAACTTCTTGAAAATTCAGGACCAACAATTTTACAACCAAACTAAATATGTTTCGTTAAATAAAATGTAATTAACTAGACTGCTGTGCAAGACGACATAAGGTTCTATACTGAGTGTCGTCTAGCATATCAGCCCATACACAACATATTTGTCGAGAGTGATCTTCAAACTCAAGATAAAGCATACAAAATAAAGGACAAATAAAAGCCGGTTTACCAAATTTAAACAAGTCTTCTGTCGCTAATCGGCCACCTGAAACCCCATCTAATACTATCTGGCATTGCCAATGCCTTAATCGACAAAGTTGTCTAATGAACACGATGATGACGACAACAATACACCCGTAAAAAATGAGCGTTAATAAAGTTGATTCTAGGCTTGGCCAGGCGATGAAACTCGTCATCACGACAGCAAATATTAGCCAGTAACAAAGGTATTGATGAAACGACGCCCTCAACACAAAGAGACTTGTGCGAGGGACCTTTACTGTTTGCTTATGGTGCTGGGCGTCCACGAACTTTTATTACCATCGCAGCTAAATCGACATCAGGGCATTGTTCATGTCCCATAAACCAAGCAAATAACTCAGGATCTTCACACTCTAATAAGCGAATAAACGTTTGCTTATCGTTATCAGGCAATTGTTGATAATGTGTCTCAACAAAGGGTTGAAACAATACATCAAGTTCTAGCATTCCGCGACGACAAGCCCAGCGAACTCTAGCTATATTCATTAATTCCAACACATACTCCTGCAATAATAAGGACTAACCACTAGGGTTAATCAGCGAAACCTAAACGATTATCAAAATCTTGTACTTGTTGATCTAACCCTAAAAATAAATCGGTAAAATCAGTTTCAAGTAAACTTTTTACTGCGGGATGTTGAATCATTCGCTCAGCAAACATGACATGATATTCTTCTTTAATATCGGAGGTTTCACCTAATAAAACCATTCCTTGCGAAAGTATATCATGTCGATAAATAGACGGTGCAACAAAAATACCACGTTTGAAATACCCAAAAGCTTTCATCATGGCTGCATCATCAAACTCACCTAAAATACTCACGTTAAGATTTTTTTCAGCGAACCAACTATGCAGTTGTTGCCCAAGAGAAGTACGGATCCCGGGGATCAATAATTTCTCTTGTTCTAAACAAGTAGGAAATGGCGCATCGATTGAGTGAGCGCAAAAAAAACTTACCCCACATTCACCCAACTTTTTAGATAAAATATCGCTATATTTTAACGATTCACCCGCACAATCCGATAAAATTATATCTAATTTGTGCTCACGTAAACGAGCTATCAAGCTCTCATGGGTTGATTCATAACATGCTAAATGTATAGAGCCGTCATGTGGAATAACCGTTAACAATACCCGGCTTGCAAGCGCTTTTGAGAGCGCATCAGCAATGCCAACCTCAAAAAGAACCGATGTATCTTTTTGGTAGTTGAGCAAATCAAGCATTTCATAACTCAAATTAAACATTTTATCGGTATAGCGAAAAACAACCTCACCTAATTCGGTTGCTTCTAAATTACGTCCAACACGTTTAAATAATGACCCCTTTAAACGATTTTCTAATAAGCGCATCTGTCCCGTTATTGTTTGCGGCGTTAAACATAAGGCTTCAGCGGCTTTGGCAACGGACCCTTTGCGCTTAACCATCCAAAAATAGTAAAGGTGATTATAATTTAGATGTTGCATAACATACGCCTTTTAAAGAATACGCTTTAATTAACAGGCTAACTGTAATTAGCTATATTGAGAGGAGCATTTACAAAGCAATGAAATCCCTCTGACTTATAAAAAAAATCGCCCACAAGCGTGAGCGATTTTAGACAAGTAAAAAATACATTACTGCTTACGACAATCCATCAGCGAATTAATGACTGACTCAAGTTCATCACTGTTTGAAACGTTATCCATTGCTACCTGTTCAGATAAAGCATCTACAATGTCACTTTTAATCGGTACTTGGCTGGCGCAATATTTACTGTTCGCTTTTTGATAGCGTTTTCCAGCTCGATATTTTAATGCCCTAGACTCATAACTATTGGCTTCCACTTTCTTTGCAGGTACATCTTTACGGTACATTAACGCACCATCAACCACCCCCTCAAGATAGCTTGTGCAACTTGGACTCGTTGAATCTTTTAAGCACACGTCAAATGAGTTTGCAGACACTGGGAAAGTAAACACCCCGAGGCTTGCCACTATAGCGACAACAGATAACGTTTTCATTATTTGGCTCCTTTTTTCGGTAACACCTTGTCTAACCAGAAGTACCCCAATAAAGCCGCAAGTAATGAACCTGTCAAAATGCCTAATCTTGCAAAATCACCAAACGCTGCTGGTGAGTTTTCAAATGCAAGTGAAGCAATGAAAACTGACATGGTAAAACCAACACCACACATAGCCGCCACAGGAGCAATATGTTTCCAACCTATACCTGGTGGTAATTCTGCCCATTTAAGCTTAACCGCAATAAAGCTAAACAGTAAAACACCAATAGGTTTACCCAACACTAACCCTAAAATAATACCAATGGTAATGGGTTCAGCAAAAGAGGCAAAAGTCATATTAGCCAATGATAAACCAGCATTAGCAAATGCAAACACAGGTAAAATTAAGAACGTACTCCAAGGATGTAAGCTATGCTCTAGGTGCTCTGAAGGCGATGTGCCATCTTTAGCCCTTAATGGAATACAGAAAGCGATAATCACACCTGCCAATGTAGCATGTACGCCCGACTTCAATACTGCAACCCAAAGAATGAATCCAAGTAATCCATACGGTGTTAATGATGTCACCCCTTTTCGATTTAAGACAACCATTAGTGCAATCGCAATAGCTGCAATAATCAAACTCAGCATCGATAAATCTGTACTGTAAAAGAGTGCAATGATGACAATAACACCCAGATCATCAATGATCGCCAGCGCTAATAAGAATACTTTTAACGCGACAGGAACGCGATTTCCGAGTAACGCCATAATACCCAAAGCAAAAGCAATATCCGTAGCAGCAGGAATAGCCCAACCCACTTGAGTTGCAGGATCTGAGTAGTTAAACATCAAATAAAATAGCGCAGGAAATAGCATACCGCCAATAGCGCCAAAAGTAGGTAAAGAGGCTTTTGCGACTGTAGATAATGCCCCTTCTAATAGTTCACGCTTAACTTCTAAGCCTATCAACAAGAAAAATAGTGCCATTAAACCATCATTAATCCACAACAACAGTGGCTTATCAATATCTAATGCACCGACACGAACTTGTACTTCAGTATTTAAAAAACCTTCGTACAAACCAGCTAATGGTGAATTTGCTAAAATCATGGCCAAGGCGACAGAAATCATTAAGATGATCCCGCCAGCGGACTCTTGGCTCAGGAAGTTTCTAAGTGCTTTTTCCATTTGTAACTCCTAAAAATCGATGCTTTGAGTCTATACCAGAACATTAAAACAAATATAATCGAATGTTTCGAGCTTATACATCGAAAAAACCGAGTTGAGTGCACATTTATTCGTTTTTACTTACTTAAAGGCCATAAAATCACTGTTATTCCATTAGTCAGCTCTTTCCACTAATCATCAATAACTTATCAATTTGATGATAAATGCAACATAAATGTTAAAAAACATTTATCAACCAGTATTAAAATTGATTGCAATGTAAACAACAGTTGATTTTATTAGGGTAAATTCACTTTCAGAAATAAGCATAGCTTTATATTTATTAGGCTGATGATAATCCCATAATTTAACACCGCACAAAATGCACTCACGAGCACTCAGCTCCCCTGATGCCATTAATCAAGAAAAAACACTTTTTAGTCTGCTAAAAAGCTAAATAATAGCCAACATATAGCGTCTTAATTTAACAAGTAAAGGCATTTGCAGCTTACACATCTTAATTTGGATTAATCAAAAAAAAACGATAACCTACTGAATTTGATCTAACGCCTTATATGCGGCAAAAGTCTATCTCCAAAGTGCAAATTACTTTAAGTATAAATAAATATCGATAAATAATGGGTTTATGCCTAAACGACACAAAGGTATACTCAGCCGATAACGCACAATAAAATCAGGGACACCATGAAACAGTATTTGGATCTTTGCCAACGTATCGTTAATGAAGGCACTTGGGTTAATAATGAACGGACAAACAAGCGTTGTTTAACCGTCATTAATGCCGACCTGACATACGATGTTGCCAATAATCAATTTCCACTGGTAACAACTCGAAAAAGCTTCTGGAAATCAGCAATTGCTGAAATTATCGGTTATATGCGCGGTTACCAAAGTGCGGCAGAGTTTCGCGCTCTTGGCACCAAAACCTGGGACGCTAATGCGAACTTAAATGAAGCATGGTTAAAGAACCCAAATCGTAAAGGCGAAGATGATTTAGGGTTAATATATGGTGCCTTAGGACGAGCGTTTCCAAAACCTAATGGAGGTCATGTTGACTTACTGCAAGGTATTGTTGATGACCTTTCTAAAGGGATTGATAATCGTGGCGAGATCCTGACATTTTTACACCCAGGCGCATTTGACTTAGGCTGCTTACGCCCATGCATGTATGAGCATCACTTTTCATTATTAGGTGACACCTTATATCTGAACAGTACACAACGCAGCTGTGATGTTCCGCTTGGGTTAAATTTCAATATGGTTCAGGTTTACGTATTATTGGCATTAATGGCGCAAATAACGGGTAAAAAACCAGGTCAGGCCTATCACAAAATTGTTAACGCCCATATTTATGAAGATCAACTAGCACCAATGCGCGATATTCAACTCAAGCGTGAACCTTTTGCCTCACCTCAGTTAATCATCAATCCAGATATTAAGAGCCTTAAAGATATTGAAACTTGGGTCACATTAGATGATTTTGAAGTTGAAGGTTATCAGCACCACGATGCGATTCAATATCCTTTTGCGGTTTAACATGTATATTGATATTCAGTTAACTAAACCATGAGTTAACTGAATATCATTTTTAAACCCACAATAAATAATAGGCCTGCAAAGGCCTTTTTTAGTTTTGGCGTAGGTAGTGTGCTAGCCGCTTTAACGCCAAGTGGTGCAAAGATCATTGAACTAATAATGATGCCAAATAGCGCAGGAAGATAAATATACCCTAGGGTACCAGAAGGTAAATCTGGCGCATCAAAGCCTGCAACCACGTATCCTGTGGTGCCTGCAATCGCAATCAAAAAACCCGTCGCGGATGAAAAACCAACGGCCTGTTTCATCTGTAATCCACAGAAGCTTAAGAAAGGCACTAATAATACGCCACCACCAATGCCCATCATTCCTGCGACTAATGCAATAATCACAGAGATCAAGAACAAAACGCCATCGCCAGGCATTTTCCCCTCACCCTTAGATTTAAACGGGAATGCCATTTGCAGAGCCATTAACACCACAAAAACCGCAAAAGCTTGCTGCAATTGATCTGATGGGATCAACTCAGAGACAAAACCCGCAGAAAGTGCACCAATAATAATCCCCGGTAAAATTGGTTTAAATAATGGCCAGGGGATATTGCCGCGTTTGTGATGCGCGGTAGCAGAAGACAAAGAAGTTAAAATAATCGTGCTAAGCGACGTTGCGATCGCCACGTGAGTTAATTGTGAAGAGGTTATGCCTACCCAAGGCAAAATGTACAGCAACGCTGGAACAATAATAAGACCGCCACCAATACCCAGTAATCCGGCTAAAAAACCCACTAAAGAACCTAATGCTAAACAAATAGCAAAAATAAGTAGAAAATTGTCCAAGGTTGTCCCCTAAAATACGCCCTGCGGTTTAATGCAATATATCTTCTAAGTGATGTTGTTCAGTAAAGGTTTGCAGAAGTTGCTTCACTTGCGTGGCATTTGACACGGCTAAACATCGCTCTAATAACAAATTAAGTTGATTGCATGACACACGCCTAAGCAAATAATTAATCCGCGCTAAGCTTGCTTGGTTCATACTAAGTTTTGTGTAACCCATAGCGACCAAAAGCAAAGCCCCATAAGGCTCGCCGGCAAGCTCACCACAAACACTGACATCTAATTTGTACTGTTGACACTCATCTAATGCGCGCTTTAATGCCCGTAAAATACCGGGATGATAACTATCAAACAAAGAGCTAACACTGGGATTATTGCGATCAACTGCCAATAAATATTGCGTTAAATCGTTACTGCCCACGGAAACAAAATCAACTCTTTTTGCAACATCGGCCAATTGATACAACAATGCAGGCACTTCTAACATCACGCCAATTTTAGGACGAGTCAAGACACTAGCGAGTTCAACATTTAGCTCTTCATAAGCTTGCTCTAAATATTCTAAGGTTTGATCAATTTCATCTAGATTACTGACCATAGGCAACAGGATTTGCAATTGCTGACCTGACCCGCCCGCTTGCAACATTGCTCTTAATTGCACTAAAAAGAGTTCAGGATGATCTAAAGATAATCGAATTCCACGCCAACCAAGAAAAGGATTATCTTCTTTGATCGGCAAGTACGGTAATGGCTTATCACCGCCAACATCAAGAGTGCGCATAACAACCGGTCTTGTTCCTGCGGCGCTCAGCACTTGTTGGTAAACCTTAATTTGTTCGGCTTCACTCGGGAAGCGCTGGTGCAACATAAACGGAATTTCAGTTCGATATAAACCAATCCCATCCGCTCCATCAGCAATGGGTGATTCCATACCACTTAGTAAGCCCGCATTGAGATATAGATGAATACGACGGCCATCTAATGTTTCAGCAGGAAGGGTTAGCTCTGCAGAAAAACGCTTTTGCTTTTCAACATCAGCATTTATCAGCACACGATACTCATCAACCACAGTTGGAGAAGGTGAAACTAACAATTGGCCACGAGTGGCATTTAGCACCAATAATTTATTATCAATATTGGTATCTAAAACCTGTTCAACACCAATTAAAGCGGGGACCCCTAGTGCGCGCGCAAGTATGGCAGCATGCGCATTCACCCCGCCTAATTTAGTGACAATACCGGCTAATTTATGCCGAGGGAATTCAGCCAACATTGTGGCATCAACTTCTTTGGCAACCAGTATGACTGGAGTATCAGGTTCTAATTCTAATCGATCGGGCTCAATAAGCTGACGTAATACTTTTTGGCCTAACTCACGAATATCACTGGCACGTTCTTTTAAATAGGGATCGTCCATCGCCAAGAACTGTTCGATATAACGGATGGAAACTCGGCTAACAGCGGATTCTGCTCGCCATCCGCCAGCCACTTCACGAACGTATTCACCACCAAGGCTGTTGTCATCAAGTAACAGTTTAAAAGCAGAAAATATAGAGGCGACGTCTTCGGCTTGATCATTTTCAAATCGTTGCGATAGGGCGTTTAACCTATCTCTGCTGCGGTTAATTGCCAACTTAATACGATGGGTTTCGTGTGCAATGTCTTCACACGCTAAATCAGCTTGCTCTAAAGATATCGCACCACCAAGCACAAATCCTTTGGCAATTGCAATGCCACTTGATGCTGTGGTGCCACTAAATACCACTTTGTCTTGGACATTCGAGATAGCCGCTCTATTTTTTAGACTGCGAATAACCACAGCTAACTGCGCAGCTAGCGTCATTAAAAAGGCTTCTTCCCCCTCACTAAACTGTCTAGGTTCGGGTTGTTGCACCACGATGACGCCAACAACCATCTTTTGGTAAATGATCGGTACAGCCAGAAAGGCGCGATATTCTTCTTCTTCTACTTCGGGGAATAATTTAAAGCGGGGATGCACTCTTGCATCAGCCAGATTAACCGCTTCTTCACGCTCAGCGGCTAATCCGACCAACCCTTGTGACAAGGGCATTTTCACATTGCCAATAGCAGAACGCTGCAGTCCTTCAGTCGCAGAAAGTACAAGCTGTTGCTGCTCAAGAAGATAAACCGAACAACACTGGGTTGCCATAGCTTGCTTGGTTTGAACAACCAATAACTCAAGCGCAACGTCTAACGTATTAGCCGCAGCGACTGCCTGTGTAATGTCCCTAAGTGTATTTAACACTTTCTTCCCGTCCTTTAATTATGGCAGTTAATTTCGGTTGCGACCTCTTCGTCTATTTTGATGAACTTCTCTGGCTTGCAGTGCTAGAGTCGTCACAGCAAACTCTTTCATCACCTTACGATAAACATCTCGTTTAAAAGACACTACCTGCCTAACAGGATACCAATAACTGACCCAACGCCAATCATCAAACTCTGGATGACCCGATGAATTCAAGTTGATGGTATTGTCATGCCCTTTCAGTTGTAGCAAAAACCATTTCTGTTTTTGTCCGATACACACAGGTTTGCTGTCTTGTCGAATTAACCGCTTTGGTAAACGATAACGTAACCAAGCACGAGAAGTTGTCAGAATTTGAACATGTTCAGGTAAAAGACCGACTTCTTCATATAACTCACGATACATAGCTTGCTCAGCAGTTTCGCCTTCATCAAGCCCCCCCTGTGGGAATTGCCAAGAATGCTGACCAAAACGTCTTGCCCACATTACTTGACCGAACTTGTTACAGATAATGATGCCCACATTTGCGCGAAAGCCGTCGCTATCAATCACATGGACTCCAATTTCACAAAAATTTCATTAATGTGATTGTTTCACAAAGCTTGGCTATCGGCAAACCCCTATTTTCAACATAATTTGGGATAAATATGGATTTTAAGGTATTTTATCAACAGCACGAATCGTTGTAATGATGTGTTATCCACAAAATCTGTGGATATCTCTGTTTGAAACTTCCGTAAACTGGGTTATTTGATTAAAAAAACAGTCATAGACTATTGATTCAAAAAAAACACAAAATAAAATTAAACCAATAAAAACAGACTTTTAAATATTAACCTCGCAATTAAAACGCATCAAAACCAATTAAAGCTCACTTTTTAACCGCACTTAAAGTTATTCTACAAACATCATCGACACAATAAAACTTATTCACAAATAACAACCGAATATTTATAAAAAAAGCGATTTTTTCGTTAAAAAAGTCATTGACGATAGCTTTTACATCGGTTAAGACAATAACTTTACTGTGTTATTCAACAAAACTGTGGATAACTATGTGTGAAATACTAGGGATAAAAGCGTGTAACTTTTTTAAAAGGCATTTATACAAAAAACAAAAAGCATTTAAATGCCTTATTTTCATAAACTTAAAAGATCATTTTCAGAATGAATAACTTGATCTTATTTTGATGGTTGTTTTTTGACCGAACAGGTTTAATGACCTCAAATTAATCGCGATCAACTGGCTATGTTTTTTAGGGCTATGAAAACAATATGACTACAAACAGTTGCACTTGATGCTGATATTGATAACCTAACCTGCATATTTGCACTCAATAAACTTACCGTTATGCCAAAGCCATCACCTAAAACTATTCATGAATTGATGCTGCGAGCCAACGCGATGGCAGGCGTATCTTTAGCAGATATTGCTGCTGAACATCATATTCCGGTTCCCAAAGATCTTCGGCGAGATAAAGGTTGGGTCGGTCAACTAATTGAATTAGAGCTTGGTGCGTTAGCGGGATCAAAACCCGAACCCGATTTCATTCACTTGGGGGTTGAATTAAAAACCATCCCGATAGACAAGCTCGGGAAGCCATTAGAAACCACCTATGTGACTGTTGCACCATTAACAGATATTCATGGACTGACATGGGAGCAAAGTGTCGTGTTTCATAAGCTTCAATGTGTTTTATGGGTACCAATTGAAGGTGAGCGACACATACCTGTGGGACAAAGGCGTATTGGAACCCCTTTGCTTTGGTCGCCATCAGTAAAAGAAATGGCCTTACTCAAACAAGATTGGGAAGAAATAATGGAAAAAATTGCGCTAGGCAATGTGGATAACATAACGGCTCGTCATGGTGAAGTATTACAATTGCGCCCCAAAGCTGCAAACAGTCATACATTAACAGAAAGCATTGGCCCTGACGGCAACATACAATTATCCAATCCACGTGGTTTTTATTTAAAAATACCCTTTACTCAAAAAATTCTGAGTAATGCTTTTTTGCCAAACACAGCATCATAACATTAAATAAAACTCGCATTTGAGCGTTAATAAGCTAGGAAGTTTCGTTAAAAGTATCGTTTTCTCGGCATCTCTTGATCTAAATCACAATTACCACTAACACAAGTAGGGTTTTTTCGTTAAAATGCCGCCTCCTTTGCAGTCCACTTCGGATTAAATTTTTACTCGTGAAAGCCAAGAAGCAATTGAGAAAACTCGCGTTTGCCATAATAGCTTGGTGCTTTGCTATGGCCGCATTTGTTTTTTTCCGATACGCACAAATGCCAGAGCTGCCACAATGGGCTGTTGGGCAAGGCGATCTTGCAACATTGGCCATTTTTATGGGCTTTGTATTTGGTTGCTTGCATTGGATGTCTAATCTGATTGCCGATTTCAGCGCAATCAGCCGCCTGCCCTACCTTTTTTCAGTGATATTCAAAGGCCTATTTTTACTCCTTGGCGCAACAACATTGGCTTATGTCACACAGTTTTTAAACATGTGGGCCATTGAAAACCATATGGTGACCTTACGCCAAATGCTAACTGCACATGTACTTTATAGCCCGTCATTTCAAGCATTGGTTGTGTATCTTGTCGTTGTTAGAGTGGGCCTCGCGTTCATTGAACAAATGGGGTTATTGGTTGGACCCAGAGTATTACTCAACATTGGACTGGGTAAATATCACAAACCCAGATATGAACAACGCTTGTTCTTATTTTTGGATATGGCATCTTCAACTTCACATGCTGAGTCATTAGGTGACTACCGTTTTTCAAGATTAATTCAAGACAGTTTTAGTCTACTGGCTGATACGGTGATCAGAAACGATGCCGAAATTTATCGTTACATGGGTGATGCTGTGCTGATCCATTGGCCGTTAGAAGAAGGTATTCAGCAAGATCGCTGTATGAATATCTATTATGAATTTTGTAATGAACTTCAATGGCAAAGAAAATACTTTGAAGAACAATATGGATTCGTGCCTAAATTTAAAGCTGCAGCTCATTGTGGCCAGGTTGTTGCTGCCGTTGTTGGCGTACACAAACAAGAAATCAGCTTCTTTAGTGATGTATTAAATACCCTTGCTCGTTTGCAAGACCAATGTAATCCTCTCGGCCAACGAATGCTTTTATCTGGTGATTTAGCACATCGTTTGGAACAACAAGGCAGCAATTATCAATTGCAAGATCTTGGTTTAATACCACTAAAAGGAAAACAGCATCCTATCGAGGTTTATGCTGTTTCCCCTAAAAGACACGATATCAAGCTGTAGTCGTTAATCGCTATTTTTTAGCCAGCACTTGCGGCATCAACTTTTGTTGAATCGCTAAGCCTAAGGTTCTAAATGTGCTAATCCTGCTAGTGGTTTGTCGCCAAACCAAACCAATATCGCGATAAGGCGCCTCACCCGGTGGGTCCATCACTTTCAGTTCAGTGTCATTCAAGATGCCGGCATCAATCGCCATTTGCGGTAAGAAGGTTGTTCCCAGTTTACTGTTAACCATCTGCACTAACGTGTGCAAGCTTGTGGCTGCAAAAGGATTGATTTTAGCACTATCACCTAACTGACAAGCCGTAATCGCATGGCCCGTTATACAATGCTCGGCCTGCAACAAAAATATACTTTCATCAGGCATAGATTGATAATCAATTGGCTGTACCACATCATCGGACATTTCTTGATGCATCACCATTTTGAAAGGGTCAATACCCACTTTCATACTGTGAAAACCGCTGGTGTCGACCGGTAAAGCTAAAATCAATAAATCTAACTCGCCTTTTGCCAACGCATCAAGCAAACGCTCTGTGGTGTCTTCTTTCAATAATAGAGACAATTGGGGATATTCTTGTTGGCAGAGCTTTACCACTCTACTGAGCAAAAAAGGCGCGATGGTGGGAATGCAACCTAGACGAATTTCGCCTGTCATTGGTGCCCCCTGGTTTTTAACTAACTCCACCAAATCATCGACGTTAGTTAAAATGTCACGAGCACGTTCAACCACTTCTTCACCAATTGCTGTAAACATAAATGATTTATGATCACGCTCTATAAGCTGGTAGCCCAATTGCTCTTCTAAATTTTGAATACCACTAGATAGCGTTGATTGACTGACAAAACAAATTTTGGCAGCACGATTAAAATTCTGCTCTTGATATAAGTTAACCAAATAATATAGGTTCTTAAGACTAGGGAGGTTTTTCATGTAATCGATTATATAAGACCAAGGTAATTCAAATAATGAATTAACAATGCAAGAATGACAAGGTCAGTTTAATGAGCAATTACACAAAATCAGTAAAAATAAGTAAAAAAATGCTCCTTGTATTAAGGAGCATGATGAGTTTGCTTTTAAGCGACGATCGGTATTGAGAAATTAAGCTTTAGCTTCTAAGAATAACTTCAACTGCTGTAAATCACGTTCAGCATGTTCAACAATACCCGCTAACCACACTTTGTGCTCAGCATCCCATTGAACTTCTTCGCCATGTTGAAGTAACTGAGCAAACTGTTGAATACGCTTTAAACCAACTGAACCTGCTGCACCTTTAAACTTGTGGGCTTCTGAACACAATGTCTCTTTATCGCCAGCGTCATTTGCTTTGACTAAACTGCCAACATATTCAGGCATTAATTGTTCAAATAACACGACACTTTTCAATAATGTGCCAGCTCCGATTGCACTGATATATTGCTCAAGAGTATTAAGATCTAAAATAGCATCTAACTGCGTTACGGACATGTAGGGCACCTCTATTAAATTAAAATTCTAAATCGAAATCTATTAAATTAACTTTATAATACCCCGTCTTTTGCCCTATGCAAGCTTTGCGCAACGTATGTGTGCTAAACCTCGCACCAACCAACAACTTGGTAACAATTGTATAAACAACTATTCATCAAGGTAAAAAAAACATCTTAACAATTACACTCACAACCTAATATATTCAGCTATATAAATGTAATATATAACGATTAATCATCTGCTTGATTGCAGCGCTCAATTGTTACTGTTGTCACTGAGTCCGCTTCCCTGTCCGCCTTTAACTGCTAATGAATCGACAATAGCCACCAATCCATCCCATCTAAAGCCGCACCAATCTGGAGCGATTAATAATGGTTTTTTAGCATATGCTGTCACTCTATGATAAATAATGCTCTTTGGGGTGTTGCGGATCAGCGCAGTTGCCGCGTCGGCATAGTCTTGAATGCTTAACAATGAAAAAGGTTTATAGCGCCATTGCTTTGCCATGGTACTGCCTTCAACAATATGCAAAGGGTGCAGTTTTATTCCATCAACTCCTACAGCCAAAACGCGTTTGAGGCTAGCCATATAATCGGTTAACGTTTCATTAGGCAAACCTAAAATAAGATGACAACACACTTTAAGCCCACGCAACCGAGCACGAGTTACGGCATCCTGGTATGCTGCAAAATCATGCCCTCTGTTAATGCGTTTTAAAGTATGATTGTTTGCGGTTTGCAAACCTAATTCGAGCCAAACGTCGACACCAGATTTTTGATAGTATGCCAGTAAGTCTAATACATCATCTGGGACACAATCGGGTCGAGTTCCAATGTGTAAAGCCACAATTTGTGAATCCTGTATGGCTTCATCGTATTTAATTTTTAACTGTTGATATTCTTCATACGTTGATGTGTACGCTTGAAAATAAGCAATATATTGACTGTCGCTATGACTGTTGCTTGCACGTTGATTGTGTTTCAAGTTCACTTTAGCCGAATCAAGTTGTACAGCAATTGACTGCAAATCCCCCTGCTGTTCATTAAAAGAAGCCACATTGCAAAAGCTACAGCCTCCAACACCTAATGAGCCATCCCTATTGGGGCAGGTAAATTTAGCATCTATAGTGAGCTTTTTTAGTCTTTTACCATAACGCCTCTTACAAACAGCGCCATATGTATTGACGAAATCATCTAAGCCCATATTTAATCTCTACCTTATTGCAAAACGGCGCTTAATTTAGGATAAAATCAAACAGCAAACTTAGATTTAAATCAAAGAAAGCGAGTTTAACTCAGGCCCAATGCAAAGGTTGCATACAGGTCATAATTGTTTAAAACAATATCAACACATTTTAAATTACTAAAAGTGAATATTTAGTCAAAAAACTCATTTATGGCCACTTCCACTGTGTTCGGAATAAAATTCACTATTTTTATTTCAAAAACAATTCCTATCCGTTGTTACCAAAAAGTTACAAACAAAATGAGCCAAGATTAAAATTGTTTTTATTCATAACGTTATACACCAAAAACCACAGTTTACGTTAACGTAAACATGACAAATAATTACAGTTAGTTAGTAATAATATTTCAGAATAATGCAATAAATGCGTTTGACCTTTGTACTAACTCAGTTTAATTTGAGAGGTTCGGGTGCATATCTATGGAATTTCTTCACATTTACCCCGAGTCGTATCAGTAAAGGTTTTAGGGGGTTTTTGTATGAGCTTATATCATCCCAGTTTCGAACGGGACAATTGCGGGTTTGGATTGATAGCACAAATGGATGGTGATGCCAGCCATAGAATCGTGCGCACTGCAATTCATGGGCTCGATCGCATGAAACACCGTGGTGGTATTGCATCTGATGGACGCACAGGTGATGGCTGTGGTTTATTAATGCAAATGCCGACCCAATTTTTTGAAGCCATTGCTGCAGAGAATGACTGGCACTTAAGCCGCAAGTTCGCTGTAGGCATGCTATTTCTCAGTCAAGATCAGCAAAAAGCTGACGAAGCTAAATTTATTTTAGAAAAAGAATTACAAAGAGAAACACTCAGTGTTGCAGGTTGGCGTAAGGTTCCAATCAATCCGGACGTATTAGGTGAGATTGGCCGTAATAGCTTGCCACAAATTTATCAGGTACTTATTAATGCACCTGTAGGTTGGCGTGAAAAAGACTTAGAACGTCGCTTGTATATGGCTCGTCGTCGTCTTGAACAACAAATAATCGATGATAATGACTTCTATGTCGCCAGCTTATCTGGTCAGGTAATTGTCTATAAAGGCCTAATGATGCCTGCAGACTTGCCATCATTTTATTTAGACCTCGCCGACATTCGTTTAAAAAGTGCGATTTGCTTATTTCACCAGCGCTTTTCAACCAATACGTCGCCTAAATGGCCTTTAGCTCAACCCTTTCGCTACTTAGCGCACAATGGTGAAATCAACACCATTACGGGTAATCGCCAATGGGCGCGTGCGCGCGCTTATAAATTTAATTCGCCTTTGCTGCCTGATTTGCAACAAGCTGCTCCGTTTGTGAATGAAACCGGCTCAGACTCTTCCTCTTTGGATAACATGCTAGAAATGTTGTTATCTGGTGGTATGGACTTATACCGCGCCATGCGTTTGCTTATTCCACCTGCGTGGCAGTCAAACCCTGAAATGGATGACGAGTTAAAAGCATTCTACGACTTTAACTCTATGCACATGGAACCATGGGATGGTCCGGCTGGGATAGTCATGACCAATGGTCGTTTTGCTGCCTGCGCGGTTGATCGCAATGGTTTGCGTCCATCTCGTTACGTTATCACCAAAGATCGCATTCTTACTTTAGCTTCTGAGGTCGGTATTTGGGATTACGCTGCGGATGAAGTGATTGAAAAAGGCCGTGTAGGTCCTGGTGAGCTATTAGTACTCGATACCTTAAATGGTCGTTTACACCAATCATTTGAAATTGATAATGACTTGAAGCGTCGTCACCCATACAAAGAATGGATGGCTAAAAACAGCCAAACATTAATCCCTGCGGAACAAATTGAACCAAGCAAACAAGGCTCAAGCCGTTTTGATGCAAAAACCTTATTGCAGTATCAAAAGCAATTTGGCTTTACTCGTGAAGAGTTAGAGCAAGTGATTTGGGTACTGGCCAGCCAAGGTGAAGAAGCGATTGGTTCAATGGGTGATGATACGCCAATGGCGGTATTGTCAAAAAAATCACGTTCTCTGTATGACTATTTCCGTCAGAAATTTGCCCAGGTAACTAATCCTCCCATTGACCCATTGCGTGAAAAACACGTCATGTCACTGACGACCTGTATTGGACGCGAGCAAAACTTATTTAGTGAAACCACAGGCAACGCTTATCGCGTTATGTTTAATTCACCCATTTTATTATTTAGTGATTTTAACCAGTTACTGGGCCTAGATAGCACTAACTATCGCGCGAATACTGTAGATTTAAACTACGATGGTCACGAAACACTGGAGCAAGCCATTCATCGAATTACCGATGAAGCAGAGCGTTTAGCAAGAAGTGGAACAACACTACTCATTCTATCTGATCGTGCCGTCGACAAAAATGCGCAGGTTATTCCTGCGGCTATGGCTGTGGGAGCGGTTCAAAGACGCTTAGTTGATAAAAGTTTACGTTGTGATACCAACATCATTGTTGAAACAGCTTCAGCTCGTGATCCACATCATTTTGCAGTATTACTCGGCTTTGGTGCGACGGCAATTTACCCTTACCTTGCCTATGAATCGATTGCGGCTATGGCCAAACAACATGCTGTCGAAGATATTACCAGCTTGATGCTTAACTTCCGTTATGGCATAGAAAAAGGCCTGCGTAAAATCATGTCAAAAATGGGTATCAGTACCGTCGGTTCTTATCGTTGTAGCCAACAATTTGAAGCCGTCGGCTTAGCCAGTGATGTGATTGAATTATGCTTTAAGGGCGTGATCAGCCGAATTGAAGGTGCTAGTTTCAGCCATATTGCTGACGATCAAAAAATACTGCACACCGCAGCTTATCGTGCACATGTGCCACTGCCTCAAGGTGGATTACTCAAATATGTTGAAGGTGGTGAATACCATAGCTTTAACCCAGATGTGGTTAACACGCTTCAAGCATCATTAAAAAATAAAGATTATCCAGCATACAAACAGTTTGCCAAGTTAGTGGATGAACGCCCCATTGCGACTCTACGAGACTTAATTGGTATCAAAGGCAGTCAAGCAGCAATCGACTTAGACAAAGTGGAAGATGCCAGCCATTTATACACTCGCTTCGATAGCGCCGCGATGAGTATTGGAGCATTAAGCCCTGAAGCACATGAGGCATTAGCGGTTGCCATGAACCGCTTAGGTGGCCGTTCTAACTCAGGTGAAGGTGGAGAAGATGCGCGTCGTTTTAACACCGAACGTAACTCAGCCATTAAGCAAATTGCTTCTGGTCGTTTTGGTGTCACAGCCCACTACCTTGTTAATGCTGATGTATTGCAAATCAAGGTCGCACAAGGCGCAAAACCAGGTGAAGGTGGTCAATTACCGGGTCACAAAGTCAGTGTTGAAATTGCTGGATTACGTCATGCTCGTCCTGGTGTAACCCTAATTTCACCGCCACCACATCATGATATTTATTCAATTGAAGATTTAGCTCAGCTGATTTTCGATTTAAAGCAAATTAACCCAACGGCACTGGTTTCTGTGAAGTTAGTGTCTGAGCCTGGTGTGGGAACCATTGCCACGGGTGTAGCCAAAGCATACGCCGATATGATCACCATTTCAGGCTATGATGGCGGCACAGGGGCAAGCCCAATTACTTCTGTAAAATATGCAGGTTCCCCCTGGGAGCTTGGTCTAGCTGAAGTTCAACAATCATTGGTCGAAAACGGCTTGCGCCATAAGATCCGCTTACAGGTCGATGGTGGCTTAAAAACCGGAACAGATGTGATTAAAGCGGCGCTATTAGGTGCTGAAAGCTTCGGTTTTGGTACCGTGCCAATGATCGCATTAGGGTGTAAATATCTGCGTATTTGCCATTTAAATAACTGTGCCACCGGTGTTGCTACTCAGGATAAGAACTTACGTGATAACCATTACCACGGACTACCTGAACGGGTAATGACTTACTTTGAGTTTGTGGCACAAGAAGTCCGTGAGTGGATGGCGGCATTAGGCGTAAGCCAATTCGAAGATTTAGTCGGCCGTAGCGAATGGTTACATGCACTTGAAGGTCAAACAGCTAAGCAACAAGGCTTAGATCTTGCCCCCATTTTGTACAAACCAGTGGTGCCAAGCTCATCATCGCTCACTTGGAAAGAAATTAACCCACCATCTGATGTCGGCCAGCTAAACCAAACCTTACTAGCCGATTGTAAGCATGCTGTTGATGCTGGTGAGCCACATGCATACCAATATGCTATCAATAATACCGACCGCTCAGTGGGCGCGACGCTATCAGGCTATATTGCCAAAGTACAGGGTGTTGCTGGAACCAAAGAACCTATTTCGCTAGGTTTTAGTGGCAGTGCAGGCCAAAGCTTTGGGGTATGGAATAGCCCAGGGTTAAACCTCAAATTATGTGGTGATGCCAACGATTACGTCGGAAAAGGTATGTCAGGCGGTAAGATTGTTATCCACCCTCCAATTGGGAGCCCATTCCAATCTGAACGCAGTGCCATTTTAGGAAACACCTGTTTATACGGCGCTACTGGCGGTAAGTTATTTGCTGCAGGTCAAGCTGGAGAACGGTTTGCGGTGCGTAACTCTGGCGCAATTGCTGTGGTGGAAGGTTTAGGTGATAACGGCTGTGAATACATGACCAGCGGGATCATTGTTGTACTCGGTAAAACAGGCGTTAACTTCGGTGCTGGTATGACGGGAGGATTTGCGTATGTATTTGATCAATTCAGCCGCTTTAATCGCCGTGTGAATACCGAATTAGTCGATACCTTAAAAGTCGAATCAACCATCCATCGTCAACACTTAAAAGGCTTGATTGAAGCCCATGTTGCTGAAACAGGCAGTGAGCATGCCAATATGATTTTAAGTGATTTTGACAATTGGATTGACTGTTTCGTACTGGTTAAACCTAAAAATATTGCCGTTGCTGATCTGTTAAAAATAGAACAGAAAAGCCCTGAATTAGTTGTTAAGGCGGGATAATAAACATGAGTAATGATTTTCAATTTATCGAAGTTGGCCGTGTTGATCCAACCAAGCACGCCGCAGAAAAACGTGCTACTCAGTTTATTGAGATTTATCAGCCGTTTACTCAACCACAAGTAAGCAGTCAAGCCGATCGTTGTTTAGATTGTGGCAACCCATATTGTGAATGGAAGTGTCCATTACACAACTACATCCCTAATTGGTTAAATTTAGCCAAACAGGGGCGTATTATGGAAGCTGCGGACTTAGTCCATGAAACCAACACCCTGCCAGAAATTTGTGGCCGAGTGTGTCCTCAAGACAGATTATGTGAAGGCGCCTGTACTCTCAATGAAGACTTTGGCGCTGTGACTATCGGTAATGTAGAGAAATACATCACTGACACCGCAATCTCTCAAGGCTGGCGTCCAGATTTAAGCAATGTGACTCCGCGTAAAGAACGCGTTGCCATAATTGGTGCTGGGCCTGCAGGTTTAGGCTGTGCAGACATACTTGCCCGAAACGGGGTGCAAGCTGTGGTATATGACAAGTACCCTCAAATTGGCGGTCTGCTCACATACGGTATTCCATCATTTAAGTTGGATAAAACCGTCATGGCGACTCGCCGCTCAGTGATGGAAGGTATGGGTATTCAGTTCAAATTGAATACCACCATAGGTCAAGATATTAGCTTCCAAAGTTTGTTAGATGAATACGATGCTGTTTTCTTAGGGATGGGAACTTACACCGCCATGCCTGCAAAATTACCTAACGAAGATGCTCAAGGTGTTTTACAAGCCTTACCCTATTTGATTGGTAACACGCACAAAGTTATGGGGACATCTGACGCTGCAACACCTTACATCAACCTAGAAGGTAAAAATGTTGTGGTGCTAGGTGGTGGTGACACTGCAATGGATTGTGTTCGCACCGCAGTACGCCAAGGCGCAAAAAGCGTCACTTGTGCTTATCGTCGTGACGAGGCAAACATGCCAGGATCGGTGCGTGAAGTACAAAATGCTCGCGAAGAAGGCGTTAAGTTCTTATTTAATCGTCAGCCTGTTGCCGTTAAAGCGGACAATGGTGTTGTGGTGGGCATTGAGTGCGTTGAAACCCAAATGGGTGAAGCCGATGCGACAGGACGTCGCCGTGCTGAAGTCATTGCCGGTAGCGAACAAGTGCTAGAAGCCGATGCGGTTATCGTCGCCTTCGGTTTTCAGGCCAGCCCTGCCGCTTGGTTTGAA
Source organism: Shewanella holmiensis (assembly GCF_025370255.1). Lineage (GTDB taxonomy): Bacteria > Pseudomonadota > Gammaproteobacteria > Enterobacterales > Shewanellaceae > Shewanella > Shewanella holmiensis. The sequence continues at coordinate 122,891 of NZ_JAMTCD010000004.1, read as the reverse complement.
GATTTTGGCATTGAAACCAATGAATGGGGACTTGTTAAAGCAACCAAGACAGATGCTAACCCGTTCCAAACGACTAACCCTAAAGTATTTGCTGGTGGGGATATGGTACGAGGATCAGATCTTGTTGTTACCGCGATAGCTGAAGGCCGTGATGCCGCATTAGGTATTTTAAACTTTATCGACTAAAGCTGTTAACCCAGTTTGCTTGTGAATTCGCACACCTTAGGGTGTGCATTTTTTTGCCTCGCGTTTAACTAAGTTGCTGACAACTTATGTTACAAAGTCGATTGCCCATAACTTTCCCAAAAAATCTTAGACTAAACTCAACATTAAATCAGTAAAATAGACTTATCCCAAACTATGCAGCAACAGAATGAATAGAGTTTTCACAAAGCCTATTCTGGCGTGATATATTATTCACCAAATCAATTTGTTTAAAACTCGTTTAAGGTTACCCAATGAAAATCGGTATTATCGGCGCTATGGAGCCCGAAGTCGTTCATCTTGTTCAAGCTATTCATTCTCCAGTTCATACCACCATTGCCGGTATTGAGTTTATTAGCGGCAAAATTGCTGACAAAGATGTGGTGGTTACCCGCTCTGGCATTGGCAAAGTTGCCGCAAGTATCGCTACAACCTTACTGATTGAGAAATTTGCTGTCAGTCATGTGGTTAACACTGGCTCTGCAGGTGGATTTGTTGATGATCTCGCCATTGGCGATATTGTTATTTCATCAGAAGTACGTCATCACGATGTTGATGTCACTGCATTTGGCTATGAAATTGGTCAAATGGCGCAACAACCTGCAGCATTTATCCCTGATGCCACACTCGTAAAAGCTGCCCAACAAGCCGTAACATCATTAGGTGAAGTGAAAGCGATTGAAGGATTAATTTGCACTGGTGATAGTTTCATTTGCGATCCACAGCGCACTAAAGTAATGCTTACAAACTTTCCAACGATGGCGGCATGCGAAATGGAAGGCGCAGCTATCGCACAGGTTTGTCATCAATTTAACACGCCATTTGTGGTTATCCGTTCGCTGTCAGATAATGCGAATAATGATTCACCTGTCGATTTTGATTCATATATAATCAAGGCTGGACATCATTCAGCGATGATGGTCATCGCGTTATTGCAACAGCTGTAACATAACGCCCTGTGTGAGCTTGCGACGGATATGCAAATCAATATGGAAAGTCTACTACTGCAAAACGAGCTCATCCAACAATGCCTAGTGCTATTGGCTGCTATTACTGTGGCGCAAGTCGCGCCTCTTCCTAAGCGATGGCAGCCATTTAATGGCTTTAGAATGCTAGCAATTGAACTGGCATCAAAAGTAAATCATAGTAATCGTCCTGTGTCGCAACAAATGACCGCTGGAATCTTAGCAACCTTGTTATTGGTTACCCCAATCACTTTGATCGCTAGTTTTTTATTGGAATTTGCCGCATTCCCCTGGTTTTTCGATTTTATTGTGTTGTACTGCTGCATCAGTGATTATCAATTTACCCACCAAGCAAAACGCATTCAAATTGCGCTTGAACAAAATAACAATCAACAAGCCAAGGAATTGTTAGCTCCCTGGGTTAGCCAAAGCACACAAAGGTTGTCGAGTATTGGTTTATGTAAAACAACAATAGAGAAGACCCTCACTTCGCCCATTTATGGCAGTATTTCAAGTATTGTTTTTTTCACTGTCGGCGGCGCATCAACGGTCATTGCTGTTCATTTATTAAAGCAATTAGAGTTATCATGGCCACCCTATCAGAAAAAATATATCAACTTTGCTAGCTTCATCAGTCAATTTAATCGAGTGTTATTTTTTGTACCACAATGGATTTGGCATTGCTCCTTAGCGATTCAATTTGGTCAGTTAGGTTTAAAAAGCATGTGGGTGAGTGACACACAAAGTCAGGGACTCAATAACGATTACCGCACTCTTCATCTTGGGGCCACATTACTCAAAGTTGAACTGGGCGGACCGCAACAGTTTTTATCCACTTCAACAACTCAAACGTTAGCTTATAAACAAGATCCTGCTTCAGACGCGAATGTTGAAAAAGTGACCCTCGCAAAAGTCATTGCAGGACCATTGCCACAATATCAACATATTCAGCTAGCGATAAAAGCCAGTCAAAATGGTAAGTTTTTCTTCCTAAGCTTGGTAATTTTGTTGCCTTTACTTTGGGCAGCGTTACAAACGTTGTAAATCAGCAATCAAAAACGGTATTATTCGCGGCTGTTTTTTTCATGAATGCTTTTTCAATAGGAAAGCCAATTGTTCAATAATTTACATGTATCACTGACCACTCCAGCATTACTTTTTCCAGCAATTTCATTGTTATTACTGGCGTATACCAATCGATTTTTTGCATTAGCGGCATTAATTCGTCAGCTTAGCCAAGCAGGAAAGCCAGTAAACGATAACCAAATCAGAAACCTCAAACAACGCATTAACCTCATTCGCAAGATGCAAGAAGCCGGTGTTAGCAGCTTTGCCCTGTGCGTGTTATGCATGATTTTTCTCTATACTGGTTTTAATCAAACAGGCTCAATCATTTTTGGTATCAGTCTATTGTTATTGCTGTATTCTTTAATTTTGTCAGTCATCGAAATCCGTATCTCAGTAGATGCCCTCAACATTCACCTGAAAGAGTTAAGTAAATGAGTCAATGGATCTATTTTTTTGACCTTTGCGGCACAGCGGTATTTGCCTTATCAGGGGCATTAGCGGCCGGGAAACACCGAATGGATCCCTTTGGTGTGATCGTGTTGGCATCTGTCACCGCAATTGGCGGCGGCAGTATCCGTGATGCATTATTAGGTACCACGCCTGTATTTTGGATTACTAATCACAACTACATCATTGTCATATTAGCAACCGTTATGGCTTGTTTAGTGTTAGTGCGTAAACCACACAAATTACCGCCAATGACACTGCCGGTAGCCGATGCTTTTGGCTTGGCATTATTTACCGTTATTGGCGCTGAGAAAGCCTTATTACTGGGGCACTCTGGCATGATTGCTGTAGTAATGGGCCTGATTACGGGCGTTGGTGGAGGGATTATTCGAGATCTACTCTGTCGCCAAGTGCCTATGGTTTTACGAACTGAAATATACGCGACGGCTTCAATTATAGGTGGGATATGTTATACCTTGAGCTTACTCTCTGGAATGGATAGTATGACATCGATGTTTTTGGCCATGTTAAGCACCTTAATTATTAGATTAAGCGCTATTCGCTGGCATCTGTCATTACCCGCATTTGATTTAAAAACGAAGAGACATTGATGTGCGTTTAATTAGCCTACTATTTTGCATCATTTTCAGCTTTCCTGCACAAGCAAATATCGGTGATATGCCTGTCGAGCAGCAATTAGCGATGCAATATATTAAAGCCTACACTGAACATGACTTTAAAACCTTGAGGCAATTCTACACCCGTGAAAGCATATTTTTTGATAAAACAGCGGGAGTTGAATATAAGGGTGAACGGCATATTATTGATTTTTTAACACGAGCCCACGAGGGCGTGTTGGAATATCGGCTTAATATCGAGCATATGTTTAATAATGGATCGATTGTTGTGATTATCGGCAGTTATCGATTACGAGGCCCTGGCGATCAATACGGTAAGCCAGGCAGAATCATTGATATTGCTGTTCCAGGTGTCACTACGTTGAAGTTTGATAAAAATACCCAGCGTTTAATTGAGCACATGGATTTAATGGATTACCAAACCATGGCTGACCAATTAGAATCTCAGTAATACGCCATTATGATTTATAGTGATTATCAATCCGCCAATGCATTCATCGATAAACAGACAATAAAAAAGGCTCTTAAGAGCCTTTTTTAATGCTTAATTCGTACTAACTAGTTTAACACTACTTTAGCAAATTTACGCTTACCGACTTGCACTACCGCCTCAAACCCTGCGTTAAATACTTGACGATTGTCTTCGGCTTTTTCGCCATCAATCTTCACTGCGCCTTGTTTAATCATTCGCATCCCATCAGAGGTCGAACCCACTAAACCAGCATCTTTAAGCAAGTTAGCAATAGCTAACCCTTCACCCGCTTCAAGGGTAACCGTTTCAATATCATCAGGTATCGCACCTTTTTGGAAACGATTGATAAACTCTTGATGCGCAGCTTCAGCGGCAGCTTCATCATGAAAACGCGCAATAATTTCTTTGGCTAAAGTAATCTTTATATCACGAGGATTAGTGCCATTTTGCACCGCATCTTTAAAGCCAGCGATCTCTTCTAATGGACGGAAAGACAACAGCTCAAAGTAGCGCCACATTAAATCATCAGAAATCGACATAATTTTGCCAAACATTTCATTGGCAGGTTCACTCACGCCAATGTAGTTATGGGCCGATTTAGACATTTTTTTCACGCCGTCCAAACCTTCAAGCAATGGCATCATAATAACCGTTTGTGGTTTCTGCCCTTCGGCTTTTTGTAATTCACGTCCCATCAGTAAGTTAAACTTTTGGTCTGTGCCGCCAAGCTCCACATCAGCTTGCAGTGCAACCGAGTCGTAACCTTGTAGTAATGGATACATAAACTCATGAATCGCAATTGACTGACCTGATGCATAACGCTTTTTAAAATCGTCACGTTCCATCATACGCGCAACCGTTTGCTGAGAGGCTAGACGGATCATACCTGCGGCGCCTAGCGGCTCTAACCAGCTTGAGTTAAATTCGATACGCGTTTTAGCGGGGTCTAAAATTTTATACACCTGCTCTTTATAAGTTTCTGCGTTAGCAAGTACTTGCTCACGAGTTAACGGTGGACGTGTACTATTTTTACCACTTGGATCACCGACCATACCGGTAAAATCACCAATCAAGAAAATCACTTCGTGACCTAACTCTTGAAAAGTACGCATTTTGTTCAAAATGACCGTGTGTCCTAAATGGATATCGGGTGCGGTAGGATCAGCACCAAGCTTAATCTTAAGTGGGCGACCTTCTTTGAGTTTTTCAATGAGATCTGTCTCAAGTAAAATTTCGTCTGTACCACGTTTGATCTCTGCCAACACTTGATCTAAATCAGCCATCTCTACTGCAACTCCTAGAGCATAATCATAAAGGCCTGTTTATCTTTGCTGTAAAAACAACCTTGAAAGATCAACAGACCCTGATAAATAAAAATAAAGAGGACTATGTTACTTGTTAGCCACAGCAAATGAAAGAGTGTACACTTACTGGATAACAACAAGAGTGGGAAATTGGTACTAGAGTCAATGGCAAAGCTGATTACATTATTTAAGTTGCTGCCTAAAGCACATCAAATAGCCTTAGCAATATTGGCTATATTCACATCTTTAATTTTGATGTTTCCCTCAGAAGATGCACAGGCTTCTAAACAAACATCAATGGAGCCTTCAGCTAAACTCGAAAGCCACACTCGCTACCAAGTGCCTTTAGCTTTTAGAAGCCCTAGCGCACCCGAAACATCCGCTAAAAGCGATAACAGCGAAGACCAAACAACATTACCCACAGCCGATGATGAAGCCTTCAGCGCTCACCTCTCCTCTTTATCTTCTGGCTCTAAAACTGATCAGATCATAGATCGTATTGATGGTGAGTTAAAAGCACAGCAAAAAGCATTAAAAGAGGCAGCTGAACTTGAAAATCAAGTTGAGTATTATGAAGTTACCAAAGGCGACACGTTAGGCGGCTTATTCAATCGTGCAGGACTTACCGCAAAAGATGTTTATGACATTACCCGCCTCCCGCTAGCGAAAAAGAATTTACTTAAAATCATTCCTGGCGAAGAGATTGCAATCAGTAAAAATGCGCAAGGTGAATTAACCGAGTTAAGCTATCGAATGGATAAAATTTCCACTTTAGTTATCACCAAAGCAAATGATAAGTATAAAGAAACCGTCAACAAAAAATCACTCGAAACTCGACAGTCTTTTATTACTGCCAAAATAAAAAGTAATTTTTGGAGTGCAGCTGCCGATGCCGGTTTATCCGCTAACCACATTATGCAATTGGCTAACATTTTCGGTTGGGATATCGACTTTGCGTTAGATATTCGTAAAAACGATCACTTTTCTCTGATTTTTGAACAAGAATATGCAGATGGACAATTTATTCGTACAGGCAATATTTTAGCCGCCGAGTTTGTTAACCAAGGCGAGCGTTATACCGCAATTCGTTACAAAGATGGCCAGTACTACTCAGAAACAGGTAACAGTATGCGTAAAGCTTTTTTACGTTCGCCTGTTGATTTTAAATACGTAAGTTCTAACTTTAACCCACGTCGACTGCATCCTGTGACAGGTCAAGTAAAAGCCCACAGAGGGGTGGATTATGTGGCGGCCATTGGCACACCAATCAAGGCGGCGGGTGGTGGTAAAGTCATTGAGTCAAGCTACAACCAGTACAATGGTAATTACGTATTTATCAAACACAACGATACCTATACCACTAAATATTTGCATTTAACTAAGCGCAGCGTTAAACGTGGTGATACTGTAAAACAAGGTCAGATTATTGGCACTCTTGGACGCACTGGCCGAGTGACTGGCGCACATTTACATTACGAGTTTATTGTCAATGGCGTACACCGTAATCCGCGCACTATTGATCTGCCAAAATCCTTACCGATTAACCGCAGTGAAAAAGCAAAATTTGATGGGTTAAGTAAACAACTGATGGCACAACTTAAATCAAACCAAGCGCAACAAGTCGCCAGCAATTAATCCCTTACCTATATTGTATGGGTGAATATACTTTTACCCATACAAGTCATTGAGTTATTACCCTGATCACAAGGAATGTCATTAATGTCGCAGCCTGAATATTATATTGGCCTTATGTCTGGTACCAGTATGGACGGCGTTGATGCCGTATTGGTTGATTTTAGCAGCGGTTACCCTTTGCTTGCCTTCGCCCATACAGAAGCCATTCCTGAACACTTATTAAAGGGTCTTCAACGTCTTTGCCAGCCATCAACGGACGAAATAAATCGTTTAGGCCGTATTGATCGCAGCGTCGGGCTATTATTTGCCAAAGCGGTAAATCAATTATTAACTCAGGCTGGTGTCAGCCCAAGTGAAGTGATAGCGATTGGGTCTCACGGTCAAACCGTCAGACACATGCCAAATTTAGAAATGGGCTTCACCTTACAAATTGGTGATCCTAATACTATTGCAGTTGAAACGGGTATAGATGTTATTGCCGATTTTCGCCGTAAAGACATAGCCTTAGGTGGTCAAGGTGCACCGCTTGTGCCCGCTTTCCACCAGCAAGTATTTGCCAAATCAGACACTTCCAGAGTGATATTAAACATTGGTGGTATTGCCAATATTACTTACCTTCCTGGTGATTCAAATCAGGTGTTAGGGTTTGATACCGGCCCAGGAAACAATTTGATTGATGCTTTTATCCAACAAGTCCAACAACAGCCCTTTGATAAAGATGGTGAGTGGGCGGAGTCTGGCACATCCAACCCTGACTTATTAAAGCAGCTATTATCCCATGCTTATTTTTCATTACATTACCCTAAAAGCACTGGACGCGAGCTATTCAATCAAGCTTGGTTAGAGCAGCAGCTTTCTGAGTTTAGTCATTTAGATGAAGAAGATATTCAATCAACATTGCTCGACCTAACCTGCCACAGCATTGCCAATGATGTGAATAAACTAAACCCAGAAGGGGAGATTTACGTTTGTGGTGGTGGCGCACTCAACAAAGCCTTAATGCGAAGACTTAGCCTACTTTTACCAGGATATAAACTGGCGACAACGACTGAGATTGGCGTTGATCCTAAATGGGTAGAAGGAATCGCTTTTGCGTGGTTAGCCATGCGCTATGAACATCAATTACCTGCAAATTTGCCTGCTGTAACGGGTGCAAGTAGAGAAGCCGTGCTCGGTGGAAAGTTCTCAGCAAAATAATTTTTTATATTGACAACTTACTGTTTTATAGACTTTACTTGACAAGTTGGCTCATTAACAAGGAATTAAGTTATGGATATAAAACAAAAGATGTTAGCAGAGTTTTTAGGTACTCTCTGGCTAGTATTAGGTGGTTGTGGCAGCGCTGTACTTGCTGCGGCCTTTCCTGATGTAGGGATAGGACTGCTTGGAGTATCATTTGCTTTTGGTTTGACGGTACTCACCATGGCTTACGCCATTGGGCACATTTCGGGGTGCCATCTAAATCCTGCGGTGTCATTTGGATTATGGGCAGGTGGGCGTTTCGACGCCAGTGAACTACTTCCCTATATCATTGCACAAGTTTCAGGTGCAACAATGGGTGCGGGTATTTTGTATTTAATTGCATCAGGACAGGATGGATTTTCATTAAGTGCTGGTTTTGCATCAAATGGTTTTGGTGAACACTCACCAGGCGGCTATGACTTAATTGCAGTATTGATTTGTGAAATTGTCATGACGTTGTTTTTCTTGCTGATTATATTAGGTGCAACCGATGATCGCGCGCCCAAAGGCTTTGCACCTATTGCGATTGGTTTTGGTTTAACCCTTATTCACCTGATTAGTATTCCGGTATCTAACACTTCAGTGAATCCCGCACGAAGTACTGGGCCAGCACTGTTTGTGGGTGATTGGGCGCTGTCTCAACTGTGGTTATTCTGGGTTGCACCAATTGTTGGCGCTATTTTAGCTGGGATAATTTATCGCAGTTTTAATCCCTCGACCAAATAATTTTTACATCCGCTATTTAAGAAAAGTCCGACAGTGTTCGGACTTTTCTTTTTCAATTATTCTTGTCAATGGTATCATGCGCACATAATTGTCCCTGATCAGCATAGCTATTGCTGATTGCAGCCATATGAGAACCACATGAGCACTAAAGAAAAAACCATCGCTGAACTAATGAACCTAACGCCTGAAGGCCGTTATGACTATATGATTGAGCAAGTAAAAGCCAATAAAGTCATTTGGTCTTTACAAGATAGCGATGGCTGCGTGATGCTAACCACCGAAGATGAAGATTGCATCCCTATGTGGCCATCTGAAGAAACGGCAGCACTTTGGGCAGTTGATGATTGGAAAGATTGTGAACCTTTAGCGATTCCCCTTGATGAGTTTCAACAGCGCTGGGTGAGTGGCATGGAAGATGATGACTTGTTTATTGCCGTTTTCCCTGTTCAGGAAGACTTAGGTGTTGTCGTCGCTCCTTTTGAAGTTGACCAGCGTTTAACGCCTAAAAGCGACAAGAAACACTAATTTATGATTAATCCAATGGATGCTAAACCTAAAGTTGTGACGCCAGTGCAAACTAATACTTTGCCAGATGCCGATGCTTTATCTGCCACTTCGTCCATGCAACCTGCAAAACCAACGTTGCCCAAGCGTTTAACTGCGCTGATGCTTATATATGCTGCAGCGTCATTCAGCGGGTTGATGTCCGCAGGTTCGGTATCCGATTTAAGCTCAATGTTATGCATGTTGACTTTATTGATGGTAATTGCGGTATTTGGACGCCAAAAAGCAGCGTTATACATGCTAAGAGGTTACAGCGTATTGCAACTAGCGTTTTACAGTTGCTTGCCTGCTATCATGTACGATCCAGAAAACCTCGTCGCCGGTCCAACAACGGTTGATTTGGGTTTGTTTCAGGCCGTGGTGTCTGATTGGATAATTTTTAGTGTTTTAATATTTATGGGTGCCCTTCAAGTTTGGATAAGCTTTGATAGCAAAGTAAAAGCTTGGTTTAAACCAAGGCAAAGCATGAACATTATGAGTTAATCCCTTTGAACAACAAAAAAGCCGTCATAAGACGGCTTTTGTGCTTCAGAGTTAAATTAATTACACAGAGAAGCTAGCACCACAACCACAGGTTGTTGTTGCATTGGGATTTTTAACAAAGAAGCGAGAACCTTCTAAGCCAGAGGTGTAATCCACTTCACCACCAACAAGGTACTGTAGGCTCATTGGATCTACCACTAATTGTACGCCTTGCTTTTCAATAGTGAAGTCACCTTCATTGACTTTTTCATCAAAAGTAAAGCCATACTGAAAACCTGAACAACCACCGCCGGTAACATAAACTCGCAGTTTTAATTCAGGGTTCTGTTCTTCTTCTAACAGCCCTTTTACCTTGGTCGCCGCAGCATCGGTAAATTGGATCGGCATTGCTGCATCAGTTTGTTCAGTCATTACTACCTCTTACTTCAGTTTTCTGCGGTGAATTATCCGATACCTGACTGTTTTGTTCAAGTATTACCCGAGGTTCTTTTTGATTGTCTGTGACTTCGGTGGTTAATGAAGCAATATCGGCAATATTAAATACCTGTTCAATCTCGCCGCCTTTCACGCCTCGCGCTGATTTCACTAGCACCTTAACCTTCACTCTTTGCAACTCAAATCCATCAGGCAAGATAAAATCGCTATCCATTATATGAAAATACTTAAAGTCGATACTATTCTTTTTACCCAACAACTTACTCAAAGTTAGTTCAGTCACTTTATCATCCATAATCCCAATGAATACAGCATCAACAACCACTTTTAAATTAGCCTTACGCTTTTGTTGCTGAGTTAAGATAACTCTAAGCTGTTGTTGTTCAGGCAATATTCCAGCATTTATTTCAACATTGTGGATCATCACCCCTTCAACTTCAGCATCGGCCACCATTACGCTTCGATAAAATGCCAACTCTTTTTCTAGTGCTTTTTGACGAACTAATTGCTCACTGAACATTTCCTGCAAATTTTTATTGGCTTCTTGTTCTATAGTTAACGCTAAATTACGACTGGCTAATACCTTGGCCTGTGAGTCAAGCTCAGATAATAATTTACGTTTACCGCTAACGCTATTTGGCGCGGCCTCTGGTGCCAAGGATAACCAAATTTGATGTGATAAGGCCCCAGTGACGAAAGCGACTAATACCAAAGCGATAAGATAGGAACTTGATGAACGCTTTTTTCGTTCGATTGATTTGAGAGTGTCCAGCATGCGATGATAATTTAGCATTAGGTAACAAGCCCTTAATAAAATACAATATAAAAGTAACTACAGGGAAGCAAGAGCGTAACAGTGCAACTCAAACTTAATAAAGCTGCTATTATTCACGCCAAAAGGGCCACACGCAAATATCTGAACAACGAATTTCGCGATAAATTATCACAAGCGAAAATAAGTGTTCAACTCTGTGCCCTAGCATTGCTGTTTGCGGTTATCGCGTCCAGCGTGATTATTCTATTCCGACTCATGTTGGTATGGGCTGAGCAGTATACCCATAGTGATGCAACTAGCTTCAATAATGTCCTAACCGATTGGCGTTCTTATTTACCCCTGATCGGCGCATTGTTAATTTGGTTATTATCATTATTGGGTTCGAGACGTTATCGCCGTATGGGCATAGCCTATGTTTTACATCGCTTTAAAATCCATTACGGAAAAGTCCCTCTTCAATCTGCTGCGGGCCAATTTTTTCAAGCCCTTATCGCACTGGTAACAAATTTTTCGGTAGGACGAGAAGGTCCAGCAATTCATTTAGGTGCCGTGAGCGCCAGTGTCATGGCTGAGAAGTTTAAATTACCCGATAACAGTGTCAGGATCATGTGTGCCAGTGGTATTGCTGCTGGTATCGCTGCAACCTTTAACGCACCTTTAGCTGCAGTACTGTTTGTGTTTGAAGTAATTGTTAGAGAATATAAAATTCATTACTTTTTCCCCATCATGTTATCTGCCATTTGTGGCGCAGTTTCAAGCCAGATAGTGTTTGGTAATGTCCATGAATACGATCTTATAAACGTGATCCGCATTCCGCTCGATCATTATCCTATATTATTGCTGGGTGGTTTAGGCTTAGGTTGCACGGCAGCGTTATTTAATCACTCATTATTAAAAGTCACCGCTAAAGGCCAACATTGGCCATTGTTCTACCGGTTGCTCATCGCTGGTTCAATCACCACTTTAATTGGTTTGGTATTACCTCAAGCTCTCGGTTCTGGTGATTTAGCGATCCATGAAGCCATTAGCGAGTCACCCAACCTGTGGTTTTTAATTGCGCTATTGCTGGGAAAAATGCTGGCAACCATCGCCGCTATTGGCTTTGGTGTGCCTGGTGGATTGATTGGTCCGTTATACGGTATTGGCGCTTTAGTCGGTGCAATACTGGCGCTGATCAGCAGTGCGCTATTCCCATCTATTGCGCCTTACGTTGGACTTTATACCGTTATAGGCATGACAGCCATGATGGGCGTGTGTTTAAGTGCCCCACTTGCGGCGTTAGTGGCTTTACTTGAATTAACCAACGATGCATCCATTATTTTACCGGCGATGTTTGTCACCATTCCTGCTTTTTTAGTTGCTTATCAGGGATTTAACACCAGCTCTATTTTTATCAAGCAACTAGAGATTATGGGCTTGGAATATAAAGTCGCGCCGATGAATCAAGGCCTACAGAAAAAAGGCGTCAGAGTATTAATGAATAGACGCTTTGTGGTGGTAAATGACGATGATGAATTATTACTTGAAGTGTTAAAACGTGCAGAAGGTCGACCAGTGTTAGTTCGTAATGCAGACCATCAGATAGAAATGCTCCGATTAGAAATCCAATCATTTGAAGATGAAACCACCTTATCACGGCATTTGATGGTCGGGTTGCCGGATTCAGCGACACTGAATGAAGCTTATGAGGCGCTTGCAGCAAAACGGTCGGGAGAGGTCTATATTTATCGTAACACCCCAAATAATGTTATAGGCGTGATCAGCTGGGCTAATTTATTACAAGAAATTCGATCTGGCCAACTATAGGACTAAAATAATGAAAATGATCACAAAACCATTTTGGGCGCTGCTAGTTATTGGCATATGTTCAGCATTGACTTATAGCATATTTAGCCTATCTACAGACAATGATGAGTCCCTTGATATCAATTTAGCCGATGTTAAAAATACCACAGATGCTAAAACAGACATAAAACTAGCCCCATTAAACGCCTTTACTGACAATGAACCAGACCAATTACAAAGGAGTTTTTCGTTAATATCTGATAATCGTCCAACCCAAAAGCCTGCAAAGGTGCCGATTTATTCGTTAGACAGTATTAAAGACCTCTTCGATTCACTTAATTATAATTCCCAAAGCTGGCAGCAAGGCAATCGTGAAGTACCAAGACTGACCTTCAGTACCGTCACCGAAAAATGGCAGCGAAATGCAAAAAATATTCCTGTAGATGAGAAGAAAATGATTTTCTTCCGCTTGATGGCGCCACTGATTTTACTCAGTAATGAAAAAATGTTGCTGGAACGCAGATATATTGAGTCTAAGGCCAACAGCGATGAAAAAGTGATCAAGCTTGCCTTAAAATACAAAGTAATTGATGAAGAAACACGACAAAGCATCGAAAGCCTTTCAGATGAACAACGAGCCACTTTGCTTAATCGCGTTGATATTGTGCCGCCCTCTTTGGTGTTAGCACAAGCTGCCGAAGAAAGCGGTTGGGCAACATCTCGATTTACGATTGAAGGTAATGCTTTTTTTGGCCAATGGGATTTTAGTGGTAATGGCATGGTACCAAAGCAACAACGTACCGAACTCGGTAATTATGGTATTGCAAAATTTGACTCACCACTGGCGTCGGTCATTGGATATCTCATTAATATCAACACCAACCAAGCTTATCAAAAGCTACGTGATTTACGTGCCAAGTTGAGGAAAAACAATGCCCCAATAAGTGGACTGGAATTAGCGGGGACATTAGATAAGTATTCTGAACGCGGCCAAGCTTACATAGACAGTTTACGCGCGATGATCCGCTATAATGGTTTAGATCAAGTTGATGAAGCTTATCTATCTGATGCTAATCCGATTCATTTGATAACAGGTTCACAGTAATCTAGTTTAACTGTGCAAGATTGTCTGCTACAATTTCGCCTCAGCCACCCTACACAACTTGGGTAAATCTCGCGCTGAATTTCAAGCAAGATTTACCCCCCAAATATTGGAAATCAGGCTGATGACTCAGTTCGAAGGTTCACATATCCTTTCCGTAAACCAGTTAAATCTGGATTCAATTACTACCATTTTTGATGTCGCCAACAAAATGACCCCTTATGCGCTGCGAGAAAAGCGTACTAAGGTATTAGAAGGTGCGATTCTTGGTAATTTATTTTTTGAACCCAGCACCCGTACCCGTGTTAGTTTTGGTTGTGCATTTAACCTACTCGGTGGACATGTACGAGAAACCACTGGAATGGCATCGTCTTCGCTGTCAAAAGGGGAATCTTTGTATGACACAGCACGCGTGCTGTCGACCTACTCAGATGTTATCGCTATGCGCCACCCTGATGCATACTCGGTAAAAGAGTTTGCTGAAGGCAGTCGTGTGCCAGTGATTAACGGCGGCGATGGTCCTAATGAGCACCCAACTCAAGCCTTGCTTGATTTATTTACCATTCAAAAAGAACTCAGCCACGCAGGTATGGGCATTAATGGTATGCACATCGCAATGGTGGGTGATTTGAAATATGGCCGTACTGTGCATTCGCTATCACGCTTGTTATGCATGTATAAAGATATCCAGTTCACATTAATTTCACCTACTGAACTGGCAATGCCTGACTATGTGATCGCCGACATTGAAAATGCTGGCCATAAGATCAAAATAACCGAACAACTAGAAGGAAATCTGCATCAAGCTGATATTCTTTATTTAACCCGTATTCAAGAAGAGCGTTTTCCTTCACAGGAAGAGGCGAATAAATATCGGGGTAAATTCCGATTAAATCATAATATTTATACTCAACACTGTAAATCGAACACTGTGATCATGCACCCTTTACCACGTGATTCACGTGAACAGGCAAACGAGCTTGATAACGACCTAAACAGCCACCCAAGTTTGGCTATTTTCCGTCAAGCGGATAACGGATTATTAATTCGTATGGCACTGTTTGCATTAACGTTAGGTGTTGAGAACCAACTCGAAAAATATGAATGTCCTGTTAACTGGTATTCACGTAAAGCTGATCGTTAATCAGCGGCAATAAATTAAGGATTACACATGACCCGTTCCGAAACACTATTTGAACAGGCTAAAAAAACCATTCCTGGCGGCGTAAACTCACCTGTGCGCGCATTTAACGGCGTAGGTGGCTCACCATTATTTATCGAAAAAGCTGATGGTGCTTACATCTATGATGCTGATGGTAAAAAATATATCGATTATGTCGGATCATGGGGACCGATGATTTTAGGGCATAACCATCCTAAAATCCGTGAAGCGGTATTAGCAGCGGTTGAAAATGGTTTATCTTTTGGTGCCCCCACAGAACTTGAAGTCAAAATGGCTGAAAAAGTGATTTCTATGGTGCCATCAATGGAACAAGTACGTATGGTGAGCTCAGGCACTGAAGCCACCATGAGCGCTATTCGTTTAGCGCGTGGGTTCACTAACCGTGACAAAATCTTGAAATTTGAAGGCTGTTATCATGGTCATGCAGACTGCTTACTGGTAAAAGCAGGTTCAGGTGCATTAACTTTAGGCCAACCTAGCTCACCGGGTATTCCTGAAGACTTTGCCAAGCACACACTCACTGCAACCTACAATGATTTAGCGTCGGTACGTGCATTGTTTGAACAACACCCAACAGAAATTTCTTGCATCATTCTTGAGCCAGTTGCTGGCAACATGAACTGTATTCCTCCTGTTGAAGGCTTCTTACAAGGTCTGCGGACAATTTGTGATGAATTTGGTGCATTACTGATTATTGATGAAGTCATGACAGGTTTCCGCGTATCTATGAGCGGTGCACAGGGGCATTATGGCGTTAAACCTGACTTAACCACTTTAGGTAAAGTGATTGGCGGCGGTATGCCAGTAGGCGCATTTGGTGGCCGTAAAGATGTTATGCAGTTTATCGCACCGACAGGCCCTGTTTATCAAGCAGGTACATTATCGGGTAACCCTATTGCAATGACCGCAGGTTTAGCGCAAATGGAAGCCTTAAACGAACCTGGTTTATATGAAGCACTTGCCGCTAAAACCAAGCGTATTGCAGAAGGCTTTAAAGCTGCTGCAGATAAACACGGCATTCCATTAAGCATCACTTATGTTGGCGGTATGTTTGGTTTCTTCTTCACAGAAGATAAAGCACCAATGACCTCATTCAGCCAGGTGACCAAATGTAATATGGAACACTTCCGTCATTTCTACCATGCAATGCTAGATGAGGGCATTTACCTAGCGCCTTCAGCCTATGAAGCTGGATTCTTATCTATGGCGCATGGTGAAGAAGAGATTAGTTATACTTTAGCCGCTGTTGACCGTATTTTTGCAGCAATGAAATAACACCTGTTTTAGTCTGGTACAATGCTAAGGCCAATCGATTCAGATTGGTCTTTTTATTGGTTTGATTCCTGCCATTAACGCTTACAGCCACGCTTACCAACATCCGAATATCAAACCGCTTTTATCTTTGTGACTGCATCAGATTTATGTCCATTGAAGCCGTTATTGATATGTTGATCTGTTTTTTTTCCTGACAATGAAGCCAATAACCTCAATTTGAGTCTATTAAAATCCATCGAACGTTCCAAGTTAAGTGGAATTGGATAATGATAAAAATTCACTGCCAAAATTGATAATTATTCAATAACATATGTTGAATATTTCGCTTGATAACGATTATTGTTCTGAGTTGCATTTATTTGCCTAAAACAATGAGAAGCCTGTTGCAGAAATAGCCATAGTGTGATGTGATCCGCACCGCCTGAAGAAAGCTTAATTGAAACTTAATTAAGCTAGCTTAAATTCATGACATAGCAGCTATGTCATTAACAAGCCGTTGGAATTGCCGTTATGCTAGAAACCTTTCTGCTCACTCTTGCTGTACTCGCACTACTTAGTATCATTTTTGAAGAAGTTACCCACATAAACAAAGCTAAGACCACCTTATTTTTAGGCTGTGTGTCTTGGATTACCTTATTTATTGCCGCTCAAACGCCTGAGAAATCAGCCTTGATTTCAGAGGAATTGAACGAGAACTTATTAGAAATTGCCACATTATGGCTATTTTTAATGTCGACAATGACCTTTGTGGCCTACCTTAACGCGAAGGGCATGATCCAGGTCATGGTGCAAAAAATCTTCCCACAACAGGTTTCAGTCAGAATGCTGATGCTGCAAGTGGGGATGTTTTCCTTAGTATTATCGACATTTTGTGACAACGTAACGGCTACCTTAGTATCACTAGGGTTACTGACAACGTTTAATTTAGATAGCCAAATGCGTCGACGCATGGCGGTTTTGATTATTTTTGCCGTCAACTCTGGTGGTGTTGCACTGATCACCGGCGATGTTACCACCTTGATGATTTTCCTTGCAGGCAAGGTGCATATCTCTGAATTGTTAGTATTGTTTATACCTGCGTCTATTAGCGTATTGTTATTAGCTGTGTTGTTTTCTTTAAAAGCTGAAGGGTCTGTCAGCACCACGCCTATGGCGCAGTCTTACAACACTGTCGATATCGTTATTGGGGTAATTTTCCTGATCACTATCATTTTGACTATGCTACTTAACGTGCTATTCGCAATTCCCCCTGTACTGACATTTTTAGCCGGTTTATCGGTGATGTTTTTAGTGGGACGTAGCAATAAAAGTAAAGATGAAGAAGTACAAATTTTAGAATATATCCGTCAGGTTGAGTACGATACCTTATTGTTCTTCTTAGGTATTTTATTACTTGTCGGTATGCTAAAAGAAATAGGTACACTGCATTTATTAACTGAAGTCTACTCTATGTACGACCCCAGTATTTCTAACTTTTTCACAGGTGTGGGTTCTGCGGTACTGGATAACGTACCATTAACTGCGGCGTTATTAAAAGCGGATCCAGTGCTAACAACAGCACAATGGTTAGGCTTAACATACTCTGTGGGGGTGGGCGGATCATTACTCGTCATTGGTTCCGCGTCGGGTATCATCGCTATGAGTAAAGTGCCCGAGTTAACCTTCGTCAGTTACTTAAAATATGTGCCAGCACTCTTACTATGTTATTGCTTAGGCTATTCATTAACATTATTTTTAGCGAATCACTTACACGGTTAATCTTTATTTACCACACACAAAAAAGGCGCTTAGGCGCCTTTTTTATTACTCGTTCATCATATACAAGATTAAATGATTAAATTGCAGGCACTTTAAACTCTTGACCATCAATATCTAAAATGATATCCCGAGGACGAATTTCAATAATGGTTAATTTATCTTGGATCATATCGCCCTGTTGTAACTCTTGGCCATCAACATTTAACCAGCGATTACTGGGCTCTGTTGAATACACATGCGCAACAATATTAAACTCGGGAATACGCAGCTGAAGGCTGGCCGGTAAATCACCGTATTTGGGGATCCCCTGTGGCTTAGATTTTGGAATAGGATCTAATTTAGCCTCTGTCACATCGCGATTAGCTGACTGCTCGTACTCGACATCTTTTAAAGCCGCAGCAAATGCATCGGCAAGATTGTTATCTTGATTGACACGCTCCTGGCGAACCGACCGAAAATCAACTTCATTTGCAGCCATATTGACTTGAAGTTTTAAGGCTTCTAACTCTTGCAAGCCGCGCTGATTTGCATTCGCACCTAAAATAATCGGTTCAGCATCAAGAGTATCATTTGATTGTTGATACGCATTCTGTAGTTGTTGATCGTATTGCTGACTTAATTGCTGTAATTGCTCTATGGTCAATGCATCAGATGAGTTAACAGTGGCCGCGTTTGGTTGTTGTAACAAAGCTTGCTGGTGATTTTGGTTGCTAATAGGCTGTTGCAGGCGAAGTTGCGGCTCAGTCATTGCTGAAGATGACAGTGGTTTAGGCCGAGGCAATGCCACTTTGCCAGCTAAACTGAAATCTGCCGTAGTTTGTGTCTCTTCTTCTAAAACCTGCTTAGATACCACTGGCATAATATTGGTCTCTGGCGAAACAGACTTTGCCGACGGCACATCAAGATTAGCCACGTCTTGATGAGCAGTATTGAGCAAGGTATTTAATCCCCACGCACCGGTAATAGCGACAGACATAGCAAGCGCGAGTAAAGTTACTTTGGTTGCCAAACCACGTTTACGCTGGATCAGAGGTGATGCAGGGCGTGGCGTCAAAACCGGATCATATACTCCGGCCGATTGTTGTTTTTGTTTACTTACCGCATCCAATAAAATTGACATTATTGACGCTCCGTCAAACTCAATCTAGGACCAGTTTGGCTCAGATATAAGTTAATTTGCACCAGAGTTTGACTGCCTGCTATGCCATCGGCTTTTAATCCATGCAAACGCTGAAACGACATGAGATGCTGTTCTAATTGACCATCAAACTGGCTCACTAAACGCGCAGGACGTTGATCAATCATGGCTAAACTATTCTCTAACCACTGCACCTGCGCTAAAGGCGCACTTTGGCCAATTTCTCTTGGCATGGCTTGATCCGACTGCCATAAAATTTCAAAGGTGCCACTGAAGTGGCGATCAAACCAATCCTTACCCACCCAAAATTGTTGTTCACCTAATTGCAATAATATTTGCTCATACTGACGCTCAACAATCACCCCATAAAATGGGTTGATTTTTGCATCTTGTAAATACACCACCGCAGGATAATTAAGGCGCATAATGCTATTCCAATTACCTTGCTGTTGGTAACAGGTTAATCCTTGTTGTTGTGCAGCCTGACAAGGGGTTAGCTCGCTAATTGGTTGCAATTGCCATAAACCAAATAACGCAGCAAAAGCCACATCAATATTCTGGCTTTGTGCCATAGCATTCTGCATCACCCTTTGGTTGGCATTCATCGCACTCGAATTAACCTGCAATGAAGTCTCTGCAGGCAGTGGATTTGCCACAGCTTGTGTTACAGCAGCCGCCGTTGGAGTGGGTTGATTATTGGATAACTCTGCAGATAAATTAGATTCACCACTTTGATTGAAAACATAAAATGCCGCAGAAAAAGTAAATAATGTTGCAACAGCAATTGCGCCATACCAACGTTTATCATTGTTAGGCAGGGATTCACCCAACACCTCCATAGCGGCCTGATCAACCATTTTATGATCTATCGGCACCTTAGATTGGCCATACCCTGCCATCAATGCTCTTTCACATAAAAGATTTGTCAATCGAGGGATCCCACCACTGTAATGGTGCAACCTGCGAATCGATTTTGCAGTAAATAAGGGCTCGTGCCGTCCACCGACTTGTAAACGATGCTGCACATATAATGCTAACTCATCAGCATTAAGCGGTAAAAGATGATATCGAGCAGTAATACGCTGTGCAAGTTGGCGCAGGTCTTGGCGTTTTAGCAGTTGTTGTAATTCTGGCTGGCCAATTAAAATAACCTGTAATAGCTTTTTAGTATCGGTTTCAAGGTTAGTTAATAGCCTTAACTGCTCTAACACCTCAGAACGTAAATGCTGTGCTTCATCAATAATAAGCACCGTATTACGGCCATTTTTATGACTATTGAGTAAATATTGGCTCAATAAATCGGTAAGTTGCTTAATACTGGGGTTTTCGCCATAGACAATGCCAAGTTCATCACACAGGGTAGCCAGTAACTCTTGCTCAGTTAATGAAGGATTGAGAATAAATGCGGTATCGGTATTTTCAGGTAACTGCTGTAATAAACAACGCGATACGGTTGTCTTACCGGTTCCCACTTCACCAGTAAGCAACACAAAACCGCCGGTTTCACCTAAACCATAAGTCAAATGCACCAGAGCTTCACGGTGACGGTCACTTAAAAACATGTAATGTGGATTAGGAGCAATAGAGAATGGATTATCGTTTAATCCATAAAAAGCTTTATACATACGACTTAGCATCCTTAACTAAAACTGACGGCTCAAGTTAATCCCTGCGAGGTTGCTTGTCAAAAGTTAGCCGCAAAAATCGAACTCTGGTAAGATTTATTCACTATATTGACCAAAAGTGACCCCAAATGAAGATCTATTTAGTCGGTGGTGCTGTGCGAGACAAACTTCTTGGCCTTCCAATAAAAGACAAAGATTTTGTTGTGGTAGGCAGTAATGTTGAAGAAATGCAGGCAAAAGGCTATCAGCAGGTAGGCAAAGATTTTCCTGTGTTTTTACATCCTAAAACACAACAAGAATATGCACTTGCCAGAACTGAGCGCAAAACGGGTATGGGATATCAGGGTTTCGACTGCTATGCCGCCAAAGATGTCAGCTTAGAGCAAGACCTATTACGCCGAGACTTAACGGTTAATGCAATTGCTGAAGATGAATCAGGTAACTTGGTTGACCCTTATGGTGGTCGACAGGATATTGAACAAAAAATTCTTAGACATGTATCAGACGCGTTTATTGAAGATCCGCTAAGGGTATTACGCGTAGCTCGCTTTGCGGCGCGCTTTCATCATATAGGCTTTACTATTGCCCCTGAAACTCAATCGCTTATGCAGCAAATAGCACAGTCGGGTGAACTGGCACATCTTACTCCCGAACGAGTATGGCAAGAACTAGACAAAGTATTAAGCGGTAATAACCCTGAAGTGTTTTTTCAAGCGCTACGTAACTGCGGCGCATTGAAAGTGATATTACCTGAAGTTGACGTGCTATTTGGCATTCCTCAACCCGAGAAATGGCACCCTGAAATTGACTCTGGGATACACACCTTATTAGTACTGGCACAAGCAAGTATATTATCGACAGATAAAGCGATTAGATTTGCAAGTTTAACCCATGATTTAGGCAAAGCCCTTAGCCCCAAAGAAACCTTACCTAAGCATCATGGGCACGGTCAAAAAGGTGTACCGTTGATAAAACGTTTATGCCAACGGTTACGTGTGCCAAATGAATATCGTGATTTAGCGATTTTAGTCAGCGACCAACATCAAAATATTCATAATGCTTTTGAACTAAAAGCTGAAACCATTATCAAAATATTCGATAAAGCAGATTTTTGGCGTAAACCACAGCGATTGAAGCAAATGTTAATTTGTTGCCATGCCGATATGCGTGGTCGCACCGGGTTTGAATACGCTGAATATCCGCAACAAACGTATCTTGAATCCTGCTTCAGCGCAGCAAGTGACGTCGATGTTAAGCAAATCATATTGGGTGGATTTCAAGGCGCAGAAATTAAACAGCAATTGCACCAAAAAAGAATCGAAGCCGTGCAAGCTTTAAAACAACAAATCAAAAATAAATGAACTTATAGCGTAAACAGCTATGGGGGGGGAAAGCTGCTTTTTTATCAACTATTTTAGGATAAATCACTCTTTCAGCTAAAATTGGGCACGAATCCCCCCAATACGCATTGAAATGCTTGCAATTTTCATTTATTTAACTACTTTAGATAAACATTTTGTTGTTTACCTATAGCAAATAACAAAATGTGTGACATAATTACGCCGCTGCAAAGGCATAGGCTTTTGCGCTAAAACTACAACCTATATTTAAGGGATTTACCCATGAACAAAAAAGTACTGATGATTGCTGGTGTTGCTATGACTGCTTTACTAGGTGGCTGTGCTAACACTACTGCTCTAGAAGAAAGCGTTGCTAACTTAGGTAACAAAGTTGATCAACTATCTGCAGAAGTTGGTTCTTTAAAGTCTGAGCAAAGCAAATTATCTGCTGATGTTAAAGGCGCTAAAGCTGCTTCTATGGACGCACAAGCTGAAGCTAAACGTGCTAACGACCGTTTAGACAACATGGCTTCTTCTTACAAGAAGTAAGACATAGCTATAAAGAATTAGCTTATTTTCATAGGTTGATTATTAGGGCTTGAATGTGGATTAGCTGCTATGCAGTTTGAATCAACTTCAAGCCTTAATTATTTGTGTTTGTTAGATATTTTTAATGCTCAAAAAAAACTGTATAAGTTTCCTTATCCAGCCCTTGTTGTTGTATTACCCCAATACCATCCTATTTTATCGTTAAATTTGATATTCGTTGCAACAGCATAAGCAATCAATAACCCGCTCAGATCCTGCCTTTAAGCACACTCTAAATCTGCTTTAGTACCAATACATCAAACTCACATTTCAATCCATCAATTGACTTAGCTTTAATTTGATGACGAAGCTCATCATTAGCGCGCCACGCAAACAAAGAACTGTCTAGCAATCCTAACGCCTGATCGCCACTGACATTGATATCAAATGACACGCACTCTTGGGTGTCAATACTTAAACGCTTAGGAATATTGATTTGAAATGGTTTCTCCACCAAATCGGGGTAAACCTGTTGTTTGATTTGCCACAAATGCTGATGACTTGGCTGCACTAATACTATCCGACCATCATCTTTTAATATTCGAATACATTCCTGACCTTTTATTGGCGCATCGAACAAAGTCACAATATCAATGCTGTTATCGGCAAAAGGTAACGCCTTCAGTGCACTAAAAATCAAACATGCGGGTGACTGTAATTTTGATGCCGCAAATAAGGCATTTTCGGCATCTGATACCCCCCAAGTAGACACATTATCAGCTTGTTGCTGTGAGACCAAAAAAGCATGAATTTGTGCTAAATAATAGCCATCACCACATTGATAATCTAACCAGTTAACCTGTTTTTTATCAGTTGTCAGCGACAGCATTAATTGCTTTAACGTATCAACCAGAGGCTGAAAAACACCGCTTTGCAGTAAAAACTGTCGTGCGCGCATTTGTTGTCGACTTACCGATGATTGCGGTGTTTTTGCTTTTACTTTCACCAAAGGGTAATAGCCTTGTGCTAAACGGTCAAAATGATGCTTTGCATCGCAGTATAAACCTTTTGAAGCATCGTGTTGATGCAATGGCTGGGCACAGGTCGGGCAAATTAATGGAGAAATCATCATAAATAAACTTTTAATAAGAAAAAAAACTAAAAATAAAAAACGGGTAAAAATACCCGTTTAATTCATTTGATACTGACTCGGAATATTATAAATACAATAAACCGAGCAAGATGCTACCTAATATTAGTCGGTAAATGACAAATGGGGTCATGCCTATTTGACTAATAAACTTCAAGAAGTAATGAATACAGATATAAGCAGCCACAAATGATACCACCAAACCTAAACCTAATGCTTGATAGTCAATCGGTAACGGGCTTTCTATCAAGTCTTTAGTCACTAATAACGCAGCGCCACAACTTACTGGAATAGACATTAAAAACGAAAAACGCGCTGCGGCCTCTCGGGTAAGTCCCAACATTAATGCAGCGGTCATTGTCGCACCTGAACGAGAAGTACCAGGAATTAATGCCATAGCTTGTGCTACACCAATTAGTAGAGCTTTTTTCCAGCCCATCTGAAACTCATTCAGCTGGGCTTTTGACATTCGGTCTGCAACCCACAACAATAATCCAAAAAAGATAGTTGTAATTGCGATAACTAAAGTATTACGTAAATGGGTTTCAATAAAATCTTTGGCCATAAAACCAACGATAACTGCAGGAATGGTGGCCAATAAAATCCACCATGACAATTTACTTTCCTGCGTTTGAGTACCAGTAGCAAAACTTTTAATCCAAGCCTGAGTTAAGGTCACTATCTCTGTGCGAAAATAAATAATCACCGCAAATAATGACCCCGTATTTACCGCCACATCAAATGATAAGCCCTGGTCTTCCCACCCTAATAATTGCGCAGGTAAAATTAAATGTCCTGAACTTGAAATAGGTAAAAACTCAGTTAAACCTTGAATAAGAGCCAAAAATATAACTTGTAGCGATTCCATATTTGTCCTTGTTTAAATAACGTGATGCATGCAGATTTAAATCATCAAACACTGGTACAACGTAACTGGGGTGAGAAAGTAAAAGGCACTGGCCATAAATGTTGCTGTTGCTTGTCGTATTGCTGCCAAAGTGTTTGATATGACAATCCAACAACGGGATGCAATACATCAGGGGCTAACTCTGCCAATGGCCAAAGTACAAAAGCATTAAATAGAATTTCACCACGAGGAAGTTCAACAGGCTGGCGGGTTATTTCGTCATTATAAAGTAATAAATCAATGTCTAAGCTACGGGGGCTAAATTTTTTCTCGCCTCTAATTCGGCCATTGGCTTGTTCGATCATCTTAAACGTTGCTACAACGTCTTCAATCGACATGTCGGTATCTGCACAGGCAACCATATTCAAAAAGTTAGTGCCTTTAAAGCCAACCGATTCACTCTCAAATACCCGAGACAAAGACAAATGTCCAAAATGTTGCTGCAAATCCAACAATCCAGCTTGGAGGTGTAGTTCAGGTTCAATATTCGTGCCTAAACTGATATAAATTTTTGCCATTAAATGTGTTAACCCGGGTTATTAATAAGATAGCGTATCAAAAGTCGTTTTAAACATTGCCACGTTCAATTTCAACCCCAACTGATGCGGCATGAGGCACGGCACCAGGTTTCATTACCACTACTTTCACCCATGGCACATTGAATTCATTCAGCAAACACTGGGCAACCATTTCAGCGACAGTTTCTATCAATTCCAATGGTTTTTCGGTAATCAAGGCCGTTAAACGGTTCGAGACGGTTTCGTAGCATAATGCATGGGCATAATCATCACTAGCAGCGGCGAATCGATTATCCCAAGCCATGTCTAAATCAATTAACAAGGTTTGATGGATTTTCTTTTCCCACTCATAAATTCCAATCACAGTTTCAATTTTCAACTGCCTGATAAGCACTTTATCCATGTGAACCTCCAGAAAAACCTATATTGTTAGACTGTTCAAAATTAATTGCAGATAAACAGTGATATTCTCACCGTCTGGCCTTTTGCCTGCAAGCGTAAAGCAGTAGGATAAGCCAATACCAAAACAAAGGTAACGAATTTAATTCATGCCACGGAACTTGTTTTTGATTCTTGCAGAATGATTTGCAACAGCGCATTTAAAAAACATGCGCGATAATACCCTAAGACGAGTAAGGAAACCAATTTGAACACCATAGTCATAACCGTTTTGATGATAATTGTTGCATATTTGGCAGGTTCGATCTCAAGTGCGATATTAGTTTGCAAAATGAGAGGTTTACCAGATCCAAGAGAAAACGGTTCTGGCAACCCTGGTGCAACAAATGTATTAAGGATTGGTGGTGCCAGTTCTGCATTGCTGGTGTTGTTTTTTGACATGCTAAAAGGTGCTATACCGTCTTACCTTAGTTATTTACTAGGTTTAGATGCTGCATCCCTTGGTTTTATTGCTGTTGCAGCCTGTTTAGGTCACATTTACCCAGTATTTTTTCAATTTAAAGGCGGTAAAGGCGTTGCAACCGCTTTCGGTGCTATGGCCCCTATTGGTCATGATTTAGCACTTTGCTTAGTGGCAACTTGGGTTGTATTAGTCTTTATTACCCGCTACTCCTCCGTTTCAGCCATGGCAACAGCAGTACTTGCCCCCATGTACACATGGTGGTTGGATGAGCGCTTCGTGCTGCCAGTAGCCATGTTATCGACACTGATTTTAATTAGGCATAAAGATAATATTGAAAGGCTGCGGATTGGCGAAGAAACAAAAGTGAGCCGAAAAAGAAGTAATAAAAAAGCTTAACGGTATTTAACACGTTAAGCTTTAATGACTCATCTTATCTAATCTTGCATATCAGGCGCTAACGTTTTAAACCGCAGGTAATGAATCTAAAGGCCAACGAGGAACACCTTTAACGGCTAAGTCTTCTACTTGTCCTGCTTTCAGTCGCTGCATTCCCGCATACGCAATCATGGCGCCATTATCAGTACAAAACTCACCCCTTGGGTAATACACTTTCCCACCCATGTCTTGCATCATTTTGGCCAAAGACTCACGCAAACGCGTATTCGCGCTCACGCCACCGGCAATAACCAAACGCTTATACCCAGTTTGCTTTAGGGCACGTTTACACTTGATGGCGAGTGTATCAACCACAGCCTCTTCAAATGCCCTAGCGATATTGGCACGGGTTTGCTGATCATCCGGCTCCGCGGCAATAGTGTTAGCTGCAAAGGTTTTTAAACCTGAAAAGCTAAAATCAAGGCCCGGTCTATCCGTCATTGGACGCGGAAATTTGTACCCCACTTCTAAACCTTGCGCAGCCAATTTAGCTAAGCGCGGACCGCCTGGATAATCTAATCCCATCAATTTCGCGGTTTTATCAAAAGCCTCACCCGCGGCATCGTCAACAGACTCGCCCAATACAAGGTATTGACCAATTCCATCCACTTGCACCAACATTGAGTGACCACCAGATACCAACAAGGCAACAAACGGAAACTCAGGCGCATCATCTTCAAGCATCGGGGCTAATAAGTGTCCTTCCATGTGATGCACGCCTACCGCAGGTTTCCCCCAGGCATACGCCAATGAACGGCCAACACAGGCCCCCACTAATAATGCACCAATTAAGCCAGGACCCTTGGTAAATGCCACGCCATCAATATCATCAATAGAAGAGTTTGCTTTAGTCAGTGCTTGTTTAATTAACGGAATAATTTTACGTACATGATCACGGGAGGCCAACTCTGGCACCACGCCACCATAGTCAGCGTGCAACTTTACTTGGCTATATAATACATGTGAAAGCAGGCCTTGCTGATCATCATAAACGGCGATGCCAGTTTCATCACATGATGTTTCAATACCAATAATGCGCATAATGTCTTGTTCCTGTAAAATTAAGCGGCTAATTCTAGCCTTTGGTGCAAGTTTTCTCCAGATAAAATCAACAGACAAATGTAACGATCGTTTTTGATCGCTTATATAAGTTTAAAATCAGCTATTTATTGTTTTTTAACTGGCCTTAAGCAGACAATCTGAACAAAGGGTTTACAAAGACCCTTAGCTCGGTGTAAAATTCCGCACCATTTTAATTAGCCTTTTGGCTATTTAAGGGTTTAAGTTTCGAACTTAAAACACTTAACATAACCAACTCAACTACACCTAAGGGGTGATGGCGTATGCCAATTATTAAAGTACGTGAAAACGAACCATTCGACGTAGCTCTTCGTCGTTTCAAGCGCTCTTGTGAAAAAGCTGGTATCTTAGCTGATGTACGTGCTCGTGAATTCTACGAGAAGCCAACTACTGCACGTAAGCGCGCAAAAGCAGCTGCAGTTAAACGTCTAGCTAAGAAGCTTTCTCGCGAAAACGCACGTCGCGTACGTTTATACTAATCTCATTATGAGCCTAGTCGATAAGCTAAAAGACCAAATGAAAGACGCTATGCGTGCCAAAGAAAAGGTACGCTTAGGCACTATTCGTATGGCACTTGCCGCCGTTAAACAAGTTGAAGTGGATACCCGCGAGACTTTGAATGACGAACAGGTAATAGCTATCTTAACCAAGATGGTCAAGCAACGTCGTGATTCAATTGCTCAATATGAAGCAGCGAATCGCCCAGAGCTTGCAGCAGCTGAAGCAGAAGAAATTCAAGTCATTGAAACCTTCTTGCCAACACCATTAACTGAAGCAGAAGTCGCAGCGATTATCGATGCAACTATTGTTAAAGTCGGTGCTGCATCCATGGCGGATATGGGCAAAGTTATGGGAGCATTAAAATCTGAAGTTCAAGGCCGTGCAGACATGAGTGCCATAGGTGCTTTAATCCGCGCAAAATTGAAATAATCAGGCGTTAATGTTGAATAAGCCGTGCACCTGCACGGCTTGTTTGTTTTAATTAGTTGATAAAGTGACTTCGAGAATTTATAGCAATCAATGGCGATCCCTCGTGATTTTATCAATGAGCTAATTGCTCGTACTGACATTGTCGATCTTATCGATCGAAAAGTGCCATTGAAAAAAGCTGGCAAAAATCATTCGGCATGCTGCCCTTTTCATAGCGAGAAATCGCCCTCTTTTACTGTCAGCAGAGATAAACAGTTTTATCATTGCTTCGGCTGTGGTGCACATGGCAATGCTATTGACTTTGTTATGGAATACGATCGATTAGAATTTGTCGATGCGATCGAAGAACTCGCCAGTCAACTTGGTTTAGATGTACCACAAGAAAATGGCAACGCAAAACGCCAGGATCACGGATTAAGTCGTGATTTATATCAATTGATGGAAGAAGCCAATTTATTCTATCAAAGCCAGTTAAGACAGCATCAAGATAAGCAAAAAGTACTAGATTACCTTGATTTCAGAGGCTTATCAGATGATGTTATTAAACATTTCGGCATAGGTTTTGCGCCTGACGGCTGGGACGGATTATTAGGCCGCTACCGTCAAAACCAATCAGCACAAGACAAATTACTTACCGCCGGCATGTTGATAGAAAACGACAGCGGTAAGCGTTATGACCGTTTTCGTGACCGATTGATGTTTCCAATCCGCGACAGACGCGGCAGAGTTATCGGCTTTGGCGGAAGAGTTTTAGGTGAAGGCACCCCTAAATACTTGAATTCCCCAGAAACGCCCATATTTCATAAAGGCAACGAGCTTTACGGCTTATACGAATTAAAACAGCTTCATCGCGATCCACAACATGTGTTGATTGTCGAAGGCTATATGGATGTCGTCGCACTAGCACAATTTGGTGTTGATTATGCCGTTGCCTCATTGGGCACATCAACGACAGCTGAACAATTTCAATTGTTAGTTCGTAGTGCCAAAGAAGTCATCTGTTGTTATGACGGTGATAGAGCTGGACGTGAAGCTGCATGGCGAGCACTTGAAACGGCCTTGCCGCTTTTAAAACCTGGGGACATGGTAAGATTCATGTTTTTACCCCAGGGTGAAGATCCTGACACCATGGTCAGAAAAATAGGCAAAGCTGCTTTTGAGGAGCTTATACAACAGGCAATGCAGTTACCTGAATTTCTGTTTGAAACCTTAAGTAATACCCATGGAACCGATAAAGGTGCCCTTGCAAAACAGGCCATAACTTTAATCGAAAAAGTACAAGACAGCGTATTACAAAACCTGTTGTTAGAAAGTTTGTCCCACAAATTGGGCATGAACAGCAGTGATGATTTAAAGAAAAAATTAGGTTTTGCGGTCAAAAAGCCGCAGCCACTTAATGCCAAAGGATTACAAGGGCGAGGCACACCGTTAAGATTAGCGATTGCATTGTTAGTGCAAAAACCAAGCTTAGGCTTTGGACTTGCCCCGCAACCAGCATTAAACAAAATTCAAATGGCTGGCATTGACTTGCTGAATCATTTGCTTGAAATAACTCGAACTCAACAATTTAATAGCGCACAACTACTTGAGATACATAGAGAGCACGAACAGAAGAGCACTCTAATAAAGTTAGCCCAATGGGACCATCAAGTGGCGGATGAAAATGTGTTGACCGAGTTTAAACAAACCCTGATATGGTTGACTAACCAATATATAGAACAACGCTATCAGGAACTTAGTCTTAAACAGACTTTGACGAAAGCTGAGAAAATGCAGCTTACTAAGCTGATTTCAATAATGAAAGGTGTTGCGAAGTAACCCGAAAATGACAAAACTTTCGCGGTTAAAACAACGCCATGGACTAGCTAAGATGAGTCCACACAGCTATAATTGACGATTTGCGTGACACTAAGCTAGGCTCAGTGTCCTATCGTTATTTCAGTTCCCCAAACTTGGATGATATCTATGGATCACACTCCGCAGTCGCAACTTAAACTGTTGCTCGCTAAAGGTAAAGAGCAAGGTTATTTAACCTATGCAGAAGTGAACGACCACTTACCTGCAGACATGGTCGATTCTGATCAGATTGAAGATATTATCCAGATGATAAATGACATGGGTATTCGTGTGTTTGAAGAAGCACCGGATGCCGATGACATGATGATGTCGGAAGACAACACAGACGAAGATGCAGCAGAAGAAGCTGCTGCCGCTCTTGCTACCGTTGAAAGTGAATTAGGTCGTACAACTGACCCTGTGCGTATGTACATGCGTGAAATGGGTACGGTCGAGCTTTTAACCCGCGAAGGCGAAATTGTTATTGCAAAGCGTATTGAAGAAGGTATCAATACCGTTCAATGCTCAGTGAGTGAATACCCACAAGCCATTGCAATGATCTTAGAGCAATTCGACCAGTATGAAGCTGACGAAATACGCTTGTCTGATATTATCTCTGGATTTGTAA
Organism: Shewanella holmiensis; assembly: GCF_025370255.1. Taxonomy (GTDB): domain Bacteria; phylum Pseudomonadota; class Gammaproteobacteria; order Enterobacterales; family Shewanellaceae; genus Shewanella; species Shewanella holmiensis. The sequence continues at coordinate 91,853 of NZ_JAMTCD010000004.1, read as the reverse complement.
ACCCTGACGAAGAAGACGTTGCCCCAACGGCAACACACATAGGTTCTGAACTATCTGATGATGAATTAGATGATGAAGACGATGATGACGATGATGATGACGATGGCGAAGAAGAGGAAGAAGGTCCAAAAGGTCCAGATCCTGAAGAAGCTAAAGAGAAATTCACTCAATTACGTGAAGCTTACGAGAAAAGCTTAGCGATCATTGCAGAGAAAGGTCGCGACCATCCTGAAGCAATCGGCTCGTTATTTGTTATCGGTGAGCTATTCAAAGAATTCCGCTTAGTCCCTAAGCAATTCGACCGTTTAGTAAAAAGCATGCGTACCATGATGGATCGCGTGCGTGTTCAAGAGCGTCTTATCCTTAAGCTTGTTGTTGAACAAGCAAAAATGCCGAAGAAAAACTTCGTTAAAGCATTCACAGGTAAAGAAACCAGCCTTGAGTGGTTTACCACTGAAATGAACAGCACTAAACCATACGCAGAAGGTTTACGTATGGTTGAAGATGACGTTATTCGTTGTGTAAACAAGCTTGATGCCGTTGAAAAAGAAACCGATTTAACCATCGCTGGCATCAAAGACATTAACCGTCGTATGTCAATCGGTGAAGCGAAAGCGCGCCGTGCTAAGAAAGAAATGGTTGAAGCTAACTTACGTCTGGTTATCTCGATTGCTAAAAAATACACCAACCGTGGTTTACAATTCCTGGACTTAATTCAGGAAGGTAACATCGGTCTGATGAAAGCGGTTGATAAATTTGAATACCGTCGTGGTTATAAGTTCTCAACTTATGCAACTTGGTGGATCCGTCAGGCGATTACACGCTCGATTGCTGACCAAGCACGCACAATCCGTATTCCAGTACACATGATAGAAACGATCAACAAGCTAAACCGTATTTCTCGTCAAATGCTTCAAGAAATGGGCCGTGAACCATCTCCTGAAGAATTGGCAGAACGTATGATGATGCCTGAAGATAAAATCCGCAAAGTACTGAAAATCGCTAAAGAGCCAATCTCAATGGAAACCCCTATTGGTGACGACGAAGATTCGCATTTAGGTGATTTTATCGAGGATACTACCCTCGAGCTACCTTTAGACTCAGCGACTAGCGAAAGTCTAAAAAATGCAACGCATGAAGTGCTAGCAGGCTTAACAGCCCGTGAGGCAAAAGTATTGCGTATGCGTTTTGGTATCGACATGAATACAGACCACACGCTAGAAGAAGTGGGCAAGCAGTTTGACGTAACCCGTGAACGTATTCGTCAAATTGAAGCAAAAGCGTTGCGTAAGTTACGCCACCCTTCACGCTCTGAGATTTTAAAATCATTCTTAGATGACTAATCACTAGTGATACTTATTGAATCAATATGTTTTTAATCTTGATTCATCAAAAACCTGCTTCGGCAGGTTTTTTTATGCTTTTTTTATGTCCCATAGCACGCTTTTTGATTAACAGATAACCAATTGAATCAAGATACTAAAATTCAATGAAAATCACGGGTGACAAGCAGAGATAAACTTCGTATAATTCCCCCCGCTTTCGATAGTGACGACTATCTTAAGTCGGCCCCTTAGCTCAGTTGGTTAGAGCATACGACTCATAATCGTCAGGTCCCCAGTTCAAGTCTGGGAGGGGCCACCAATTTAAAACAAAAAAGCCCATTTTATAAATGGGCTTTTTTGTGTCTCTAATTTATCAATCAGTCGACTATTCATTCACTTTATAAGCGGGATCTTTTTCTAAATGCGACTGGGCTAAGGTAATAGCTTGTACCGCGCGAGAATTAAACTCACGTTGATACAGGGTATAAACAACAAAAAGACTAGCAAAAATGAACGCCGATGGATGTAAAAACCAGCACAAGGCCGCCATCGCAAAGTAGTATGACCGCAGGCCATAGTTGTATGAATGTGCGGCTTGATCTTGTACCACGGCCATCTGCCTTGCATACGCCAGCAAATTTTTATCTGTGCCAGATTTATCCAGGGGCGCAGCTCCTATCATCACATTGACGAAACCATACTGACGCATTGACCAAGTAAACTGGAAGAAGGCTAATACAAAAATACAAGCCAATAACGCCAGTTTCACTTGTACCAAAGCGTGATCTGGCGATACAGAAAATGGAATAGAGCCAATAACCATTTCAAGTTTTTCAACCTGTGAGAACAAGGTCAGCACACCCGCTAAAATAAGTAATGTTGTAGAAGCAAAAAAGGCAATGTTGCGCTCAAGATTGGCCAACAATGCCGCCTCGCCGACTCGAACCTCTTTGGCAATGATTTGCGACATCCAATGAATTCGTTGTTGATGCATAACTCTGGCAATACAGTTAGTGGTTTTAGCTTTGCGCTTTGAAAACTGGGTATAGCCCAACCAACAGGTAAGAAAGGTCACCAAAGCTAAATAATCTAACGCTGTCCCTATCATGCAGATTCCCTATAAACTTAATAATTAATATCTTTTGGTTATATTATGCACCAGTTTTATGACGTCATGAATGATTATTTAAAACTCACTCTGACTCTCTATTTTCATTCTCACGCTGGTAATGGGATGAACAAATGACAAACTACTGGCATGAAGCATTAATCGTGGCGCGAGTTTCTGTGAGTTACCCAAGGTATACAGATCGCACCCTATAATAGGGTGACCAATATACTGGCTATGCAGCCTTAGTTGATGGGTTCTCCCTGTAATTGGACTATATAGCACTTTCGTCACGGGCTGACCTTGGCCTAATAGGTTGGTTTCCAACACGCGGTAATGGCTGTGAGCCGTTTTGCCCGTGTCACACACCTTCATTAAAGGAAAATCACCTTTAGCTATAGGGGCTGTGATGTCGCCTTCTAAGGCAGATAACTCGCCTTGTAATATCGCAGTATAGGTTTTATCGACTTCGCCATTTTGAAACTGTTTCGTCAGTAGGCCATTAATGCCTTTATTTAATGCCACCAGCATAATGCCAGAGGTACCAAAATCTAACCTATGTATTAGCGTACAACATGGAAAGTCCTTTGTGAGGCGATGATGTACAGAATCTAAATTAAGTGGATTTTTTCCCGATAAACTTAACAGACCAGAGGGTTTGTTAATGATCAATAAGTGCTCATCTTGAAACAAGATATCAATATGACCAAGACAAGGGGGCGCAATAAACTCTGTCATTAGATAACCATCTAAAAATAAAAATGCAGCATAAACAAAAGGTGGCCATTGGGCCACCTTTTAACTGTAATAGCTAAGACAATTAGGTTCTTAGTTTACCTAATTCGCTATGCTGTTGTTGTACTAACTCAGCTAACGATTGGCTACTTTGTTGAGCTTCATCTGCAAGCTGTGACAACTCAGCGGCTGAATCTGAAATACCGGTAATATTTCGACTGACCTCTTCAGTAACCATACTTTGCTCTTCCGCCGCCGTAGCGATATGAGTCACCTGCGATGACACTTCATTAATCTGCACCACAATCGCATTGAGAGATGATAAAGCCATTTCTGTTTGCTCAACGGCAAGCTGCGCACCTTGAGCACCTTTATCAATAATGCTGGATGCATTACGAACTTCTGATTGCAACGAATCAATCAGTTTAGTGATTTGATCAGTAGAGTTTTGTGTTTTTGACGCTAACGCTCGAACCTCATCTGCCACCACAGCAAAACCACGCCCTTGCTCACCAGCTCTTGCCGCCTCAATCGCCGCATTCAATGCTAACAGGTTAGTTTGCCCCGCAATTGAACTAATGACTTCTAGAATACCGCTGATATTGCCACTACTTTGAGAAACCAATTCAACCGCTTTTTGCGCTTGAGCAGACTCAACAGACATCTCATTCACGTAGCTCATTGCTTTGGTAAGTCGCTGCTCGCCCTCTTTAACATTCTTAGTCATAGACTCTGTTTCGTGGGCGGTTTGCTCTGAGGCTTTAGCCACTTCTAACGCTGCGGCACTCATTTGATTCACCGCGGTAACGACACTGTCAATTTCAGCATATTGACGATTAACACTTTCACGGGTTAATTGCGCAATTTTGGCAGACTTTTGACTTTCAGATTGTGAACGATCGGCCAAACCTTTAAGGCCAATAATCAGGTCTCTCAGTTTAGTGATAAAGAGATTAAATCCTTTTGCTAACGCAATGAGTTCGGCATGTGAATCCACATGAATAGACTGGGTTAAATCCCCTTCTGCGCTGCCTAAATTTTCTACCCTTTGTTGGATCATATTCAGCGGTGAAATAATGCTGCGGATCACTATGCTAATTAGGCCAATAGCAATCACTGACACAATAGCCCCAAGCATTAACAACAAACTCCCCAATGATGCCGCCATCTCATCCATGGCATCGTCCATTTTAGTAATTGCCGCAAATGCTTGCTCTTTCGGCACCTCAATAACCAATGACCAGGTAGCCTGAGCTAGTGGAATTTGAATAGGAAAAGCCACAGCTATAATGTCATCATCACTGTAGATTTGATTACTGTTATGCAGCTTCATTAATTCAGATGCTTTTTGAGGAGGGATAGACTCAGCAAGCGGCCTAGCTAACTTGTCATAATGGCTGGCAGCAACCACAAGGCCACGTTGGCTTAACAAAGTAACTTTCGCTTTTCCCTGATACAAACTTTGTGATAATTGAACGATTAACTTTTGAAAAATAGGTAAATTAACATCAACCCCAACCATACCTTTAAATTGTTGATTAACCAAAACTGGCACGGTAAGTGAGGTCATTAATGCATTATTACCCGGGGTGATCTCATACAAGTATGGTTCCATCAAACAAGGTTTTTTGGTGTCTTTGACGCATAAATACCATTCAGCCTCCCGTATGCCAAATTCATTAAGAGTTTCAACATACTTTTCTTCAGCATCATCCACTTGTTGATGTTCTGTTGTACCGTCATCATTACGGGTGTAATAAATCTCTAACCCACCATTATCAGGCACACTGTGACTAAAATTTTGCAGATAATCACTGTCTCTACCGTCGTAGCCGTTTGCCTCAAATTGGGCATACATGGAAGATATTTGCGCATTCTTGCGTAAGTTAGCAACGAGCAGAGCTTCTAGTTTTGAACGGTCAAGCGGTTCATTTTGGGCGGTGTATTCTGCCATTCCAGAAAACGAAAAAGGGATACGGTAAGCCTCATTAATAAACCCAGCAATTTGTTGACCATACTCGGCAGCCTTTGCGGATAATTTTTGACTAATTTCTTGATGTAAGGTGTCATCCACTTGTGCAGACAATATTTTATTTTTATCGCTTAATCCCCACCATAAACTTAATGATAACGTTAATACGATCAGCAAGAACAATCCTGAAGTAATCCAAAGTAATTTTGTTTTGACAGGCAATGCCTTCATATTTTAACTCCGCTTTTATTATCATTATTATTGTTTTGCTAAAATTGCAAATACACACTTTAGTCTAGTCTAGATTCTTGAAAACGTGAGGCTTAGGGACAAAAAAAGCCCTATTAGTAAATAGGGCTTAAATATCATGCAAACCTAATAGAATTTACCCTTTAAAAACAACGCCAAAGACTTCATCCATAATCGCCAAACCAGCATCAACTTGTGCATCTGGCGCGGTTAAAGGCACTAACACGCGTAGAACGTTTCCGTAGGTGCCGCAAGACAATAAAATCAATCCACGCTCGCGGGCTTCCGCTAACACTTTTGGACAATATTGCGGTGCTGGTTGGCCATTTTCCATCAGTTCAATGGCAATCATTGCACCTAAACCACGTACCTCAGCAATTTGGCTATATTTGCTTTGCATTGCCGTAATAGATGCTTTAATGCGGCCACCTAAGCTATTGGCGCGCTCAAGTAATTGTTCCTGCTCAAAAACCTCAATTACCGCTAAAGCCGCAGCACATGCCAACGGACTGCCGCCGTAAGTACCGCCTAAGCCTCCAGGGCCTATCGCATCCATCACCTCTGCACGCCCGGTTATCCCAGATAACGGGAAACCACCAGCAATTGATTTAGCAAAAGTAGTAATGTCAGGTGCAACACCCATTTGCTCCATCGCAAAGAAGGTGCCCGTACGACCCGCACCAGTTTGCACTTCATCTGCAATTAACATGATGCCATGGGTATCACACAATTGACGTAATCGTTGCATAAAACTTGGCGATGCGGCATAGAACCCGCCCTCACCTTGAACTGGCTCAAGTATTATCGCGGCGATATCGCTTGGCTCAGCATCATTTTTGAAAATTCGCTCAATTGAAGCCATTGCAGCATCTTCAGATACACCATGTAGCTCACAAGGAAATTCAGCCCTAAATACGTTCGCTGACATTAACCCCATACCTTTACTGTATGGTGCGACTTTACCGGTTAAGGCTAATGCCGCGATTGTGCGACCGTGATAACCAGAAGTAAATGCAATCACTCCCGCGCGCTTGGTATAAGCTCGAGCGACTTTAACGGCATTCTCAACCGCTTCTGAACCGCTGGTAAATAAAGCGGTTTTCTTAGCAAAATCACCTGGCACTAAATGATTGAGTTTTTCGCACACTTCAATGTAGTTTTCATAGCCAAGCACCATAAAACAAGTGTGCGAAAAATCGTTTAATTGCGCTTGAACAGCCGCCTTCACTTTTGGGTGCAAATGCCCCGTGTTTAACACCGCAATGCCACCAGCAAAATCGATATATTCACGACCTTCTACATCCCATACCGTGGCATTTTCAGCACGCTGGGTAAAAATAGGGTGAATTTGCCCTACACCTTGAGCTACCGCTGCTTGGCGACGGGCCATTAATCCTTCGTTTGTTTTACTCATTGCCTTCTCCCCTTGATGCGGACTAAACCGACATGCAGATATATTTCATTTCGAGGTATTCCTCGATGCCAAATTTAGAACCTTCGCGACCTAAACCGGAAGACTTAATACCACCAAATGGTGCGACTTCATTAGAGATTAACCCTGTGTTAACGCCGACCATGCCATATTCAAGTGCTTCTGCCACTTTGTATACCAATGAGATATCTCGACCATAAAAATAGGCCGCTAAACCAAACTCAGTATCATTAGCTTGTTTGATAACATCATCAACACATTCAAATTTAAACACTGGCGCTAATGGACCAAAGGTTTCTTCGCGAGCCACTAACATGCTTTTGTCTACATCGCGTATGATGGTTGGTTGAAAGAAGTACCCACCTAAGTCATGGGCCTTTCCGCCAGCGACAATGCTAGCGCCTTTACTTATCGCATCATCTAAATGACATTGTACTTTAGCCACCGCATCAGCATTAATTAATGGTCCAGTTGTGACGCCTTGTTCGGTACCTGCACCCACTTTTAACTTGCTGACTGCATCGGCAAATTTTTGAATGAAAGCATCATAAACGCCAGCTTGCACGTATATCCGATTAGCACAAACACAGGTTTGTCCGGCATTACGGTATTTAGCAATCATAGCGCCATCAACGGCGGCATCTAAATCAGCATCATCAAATACGATAAACGGCGCATTGCCGCCCAATTCCAAAGACATCTTTTTAAGCGTAGGCGCACATTGCTGCATCAGCTTAATACCAACAGCGGTTGAACCAGTAAACGATAACTTCCGCACAATAGGACTATCACAAAGGGTGTTACCAATAGCTATGGCATCACCGGTGACCACACTAAATACGCCTGCAGGAATACCTGCACGATGAGCCAACTCAGCTAACGCCAAAGCCGTAAACGGTGTTTGTGGCGCAGGTTTAACCACCATAGTACAACCTGCGGCTAATGCTGGCGCGGCTTTACGAGTGATCATTGCCGCTGGAAAGTTCCATGGGGTAATCGCCGCAGTCACACCAACAGGTTGCTTGATAACAGTCAGTCTTTTATCGGCTTGATGCCCAGGAATAGTATCGCCATAAACGCGCTTAGCTTCTTCAGCAAACCATTCAATAAATGAAGCGGCATAGGCAACTTCGCCCTTTGCTTCAGCTAAAGGTTTGCCCTGTTCGGTTGTCATTAGCAGCGCAAGATCATCTGCGTTTTCAATTAATAGCTCAAACCAACGTCGTAACTTACTACTGCGCTCTTTAGCGGTCAGTGCACGCCAGGCAGGCAATGCTTTATTGGCCGCATCGATGGCCACCGATGTCTCAGCCGCCCCCATAACTGGTACGTGGCCGATAATCTCATGATTGGCAGGATTGGCAATCGCAATGGTTTCACCAGAGTTGGCAGCGACCCATTGGCCGTCGATGTAGCATTGTTCGTGTAATAAGCTTGGATCATTCAACACCATGACGAGCTCCTTTATCTCAATAATCCGAAGTTAAATGCCGAACTTATCGCGCATTGTGTAATACCAGGCACCTAGTGCACTAAACGGCACTCTTAAAGCGTGTCCACCTGGGAATGGATAGTGCGGTAATGCCGCAAACGCGTCAAATCGGGTCGCCTGACCGTTTAGCATTTCAGCCAGTAATTTACCGGCTAAATGAGTGTAGGTAACACCATGACCGCTACAACCTTGTGAGTAATAAATATTATGGCCAATACGCCCTACTTGCGGTAAACGCGATAAGGTCATTAAAAAGTTACCTGTCCAGGCATAATCGATTTTTACGTCTTTTAATTGCGGGAAAGTTTTCAATAATTTCGGTTCAATTAGCGCTTTAATATTGGCAGGATCACGAGCGCCATATACCACACCACCGCCAAAAATTAACCGCTTATCACCGCTTAAACGATAATAATCAAGCAAGTAGTTACAATCTTCTACACAGTAATCTTGCGGTAAAATACTGGCGGCAAGCTCATCAGAAAGCGGCTCTGTGGTCACCACTTGGGTGCCACAAGGCATTGATTTAGCATGCAACTCTGGTAACAACTTGCCGAGGTAGGCGTTACCCGCAACAATCACAAATTTACATTTCACCTGGCCATGAGCTGTGCGCACAACGGGTGATGCCCCATCGTCTATATCAATGACTGCAGAGTCCTCAAAAATCAATCCGCCTAACGACTCAACAGCACGCGCCTCACCTAAGGCTAAATTCAGTGGGTGAATATGACCACCACTTTTATCCAATAAGCCACCAACGTACAAATCTGTGTCAACCACTTTGCGAATGGCATCTTGATCTAATATTTCAAGTTGTTGATTGTGTCCATGGGCTTCCCATAGATTTTTTTGAGACTGTAAATGGCCCATTTGTTTTTTATTCATAGCAGCAAAAACGCCACCATCTTTTAGGTCACAGTCAATATTATATTTGGCAATACGTTCGCGAATAATGCGCCCGCCTTCAAATGCCATTTGGCCAAAAAGTTTTGCCTGTTCTTTACCAACCACTTTTTCAATACTGTCGATATCACGACTAAAAGAGTTAACTATTTGGCCACCATTTCGGCCAGAAGCTCCCCAACCGATACGGGCGGCTTCAAGTACCACAACCTTCATACCGCTCTCTAAAAGATGCAGCGCAGAAGACAAACCTGTGTAACCTGCACCAACAATACAAACATCTGTTTCTATTGATGACTCAAGTCTAGGACGCTCCACTTTATCGTTGGCCGATGCGGCGTAATATGAACTAGCATGAGGTGTCGCGGACATAGCATTTCCCTTATATGTACATTGCAAAATACAACTGTCTAATCCTACACCTAGGCTAAAATAAAAACTAGCAAAAAACACATAATTATTTACAGTTCGTTTAAAATATTAAACACAAAATATAAGACAATCTTTGTTTAATAAGAATTGTTTTAGCATGGGTGTGAATGGCTCAGGTTTATCGCCAAAATGTTTGCTATTAATGTGTTTCGCTGACTTGATATCTGTCAGTTTGCTAACGAACCCGAGTGGAAGTAAGCAATAAAAAAGCGCGTAGATTATCCAATAATTTGAATCATCACGCGCTTTTTTTAAATATGATGAAATTAAGATCCCATCGCTTCTTTGGCTTTTTTCTCTGCGCGTCTGGTCAAATACCATGACAAGAAAGCAACCAAAGATACCGCTAGAATAATAATCGTCGCTAACGCGTTAATCTTAGGTGAAACACCTAAACGCACCGATGAAAAGACCACCATAGGCAAGGTTGTTGACCCAGGACCTGATGCAAAGCTGGCAATAACCAAGTCATCTAACGATAAACTGAACGACAACAACCAGCCAGCAATTAATGCTGGTGCGATCATTGGCACAGTAATCAAGAAGAAGGTTTTTAGTGGGGTTGCCCCTAAATCCATTGCAGCTTCTTCAATTGACTGGTCTAACTCACGTAACCGTGACGACACAACGACCGCAACATAGGCCGCACAGAATGTTGAATGTGCTATCCATACGGTTAACATACCGCGCTCTGCAGGCCAGCCAAAAGTATCTGCCATTTGTACAAAAAGCAGAAGTAATGACAAACCAGTGATTACTTCAGGCATAACCAGCGGTGCGGTGATCATATTTGATAAGGTTAACTTAGCCCATGAGCGACGGAATCGTGTCATGACGAATGCCGCCATAGTGCCAATAATAACCGCCATCGTTGCGCTGTAAAATGCAATACGTAAACTCACCCATACCGCATCTAAGATTTGCTCATCACGAAATAACTCACCGTACCATTTAGGTGAAAAACCACTCCACACGGTAACAAGCTTAGACTCGTTGAATGAATAAATAACCAAAATAAACATTGGCGCATACAGAAATAGCAAGCCAAACCACAGCATCACTTTAGAGAAACTTAACTTCTTCATGCATCGTTCTCCATGTTGCGTGACTGATATCTATGGAACAAGGTTATTGGCACAATAAGCAGAGCTAACATCACAATGGCAAGTGATGACGCAACAGGCCAATCGCGGTTATTAAAGAACTCTTGCCACAGTACCTTACCAATCATTAATGAGTCAGGACCACCTAGCAATTCAGGAATTACGAACTCGCCCACAGCAGGAATAAACACCAACATTGAGCCCGCTACCACACCGCCCATAGCTAAAGGCAAAGTGATTTTCCAGAAAGTATTAAAGCTACTTGAACCTAAATCTGATGCAGCCTCAATTAAGCTCATGTCCATCTTCACCAAAGTGGCATATAGCGGCAAAATCATAAACGGTAGATAGGCATAAACAATGCCGATATAAACCGCAAAATTTGTGTTCAACATTTGGATAGGTTCAGAAATAACCCCTAACCACATTAAGAAGTTATTGATTAATCCTGTGTTACTTAAAATCCCCATCCAGGCATACACTCGAATTAAGAATGAAGTCCAAGAAGGTAACATCACCAGTAACAATAATACCGGCTGAAATCTTGCAGGCGCTCTGGCTATGGCGTACGCCATCGGGAAACCCAGTACTAAACAGCCGATTGTGGCAATTAATGCCATTTTGAGTGATGTTAAATACGCCATGTAATACATGGAGTCTTGTAACAACAATAAATAATTACCTAAATTTAAAAATATCGATAATGACTCGTCAATATAACTAAATGTTGCTTCATACGGAGGAATTGCAATTGCCGCAGTTGAAAAACTCAACTTAAGGACGATTGCAAACGGCAAAGCAAAAAACATCAGTAGCCACAAATAGGGCATGCCTATTGTGAGATGTCGGCCTCTTAGGCGCTTAAATGGATTTATCATGAATTTAATACCACCCCACTAGTGTCTTCCCAGCTGATGTATACTTCATCTTCCCAAGTTGGGTTATCAGCACGACGTTCACGGTTTGCCATTGAACATTGGACAATTTGGTTGTTTCTCAGTTTGATATAAAACACTGAAATACCGCCTAAATAAGCAATGTCATGTACAACGCCTCTCGCCCAGTTATATTCACCCTCAGGTTGCTCGCGGGTAATAATGGTTTTCTCAGGTCGTACGGCAAGTAACACTGTTTTATTATCTAGGCTGGTGGAAATACCATGGCCAATATAAAAAGGCTGTTTTAAGGTAGGTGATTTGATGATAGCGTGGTCGGCTTCATCTTCAATAATATCGCCTTCGAATAAGTTAACAGTACCGATAAACTCAGCCACCATACGGCTATTTGGCGCTTCATAAATGTCCATTGGGCTACCCGTTTGTGCAATCCAACCTTCATTCATAATAGAAATTCTACCCGCCATGGTCATGGCTTCTTCTTGGTCATGGGTTACCATCACACACGTTACGCCAACCGCTTCAAGAATATCGACCACTTCAAGCTGCATTTGTGTACGAAGCTTTTTATCTAATGCGCCCATAGGCTCATCAAGTAATAGTAATTTAGGACGTTTAGCTAATGAACGAGCTAAGGCAACACGTTGACGTTGGCCGCCCGATAACTGATGTGGCTTACGCTTAGCGTATTTTTCCATATGCACCAGCTTGAGCATCTCTTCAACACGCTGAGCAATCTCAGCTTTAGGCATTTTGTCTTGTTTAAGACCAAAAGCGATATTCTGTTCAACTGTCATGTGTGGAAATAATGCATAAGACTGGAACATCATATTAATTGGACGTTCGTAAGGAGGCATGTCGGTGATGTCTACGCCGTCCAGAAAAATACGGCCTTCAGTTGGTCTCTCAAACCCCGCTAGCATACGCAGCAAAGTCGATTTACCCGATCCTGAACCACCTAATAATGCGAAAATTTCACCCTGATTGATGGTCAATGAGACGTTATCGACCGCACGGACATCATCAAAAAGTTTACTAACACGATCAATTTTGAGAAGTACTTTATCTTGCGTCTTTGTGGTTGGTTTATTAGTGACGCCCGAGGTGTTTACCATAATACTGCTCCGCCTATTTGGAGTATGTGTTCTGTAACGTTGATTATTATTTTGGGTTACATGAAACATTAAAATCTGATTGATGAAAGACTAAACTTAATAGGGCGAGTTTCCTCGCCCTATTAAAAACCTGATTACTGACCAGATTTCACTTTAGTCCACGCGCGCGTCACAACACGTTGAATTTTCATTGGGCGAACATCACCAATGTAAAGCTTATCAATGACCGCTTGTGACGGATAAATTGCTGGGTCGTTTTTAATTGCCTCATCGACTAATTCCTGTGCTGGTGCATTTGGATTAGCATAAGCAACATAGTTAGTGATTGGTGCGATAACCTCTGGACGCAATAAGTAGTTAATAAACTTGTGTGCGTTTTCAACGTTAGTTGCATCTTGTGGAATAGCTAACATATCAAACCACAGGTTTGCGCCTTCTTTTGGAATTGAATAACCAATCTTGTTACCGTTTCCAGCTTCATCAGCACGAGCTGCTGCTTGGAAAACATCACCTGAGAAACCATAGGCGACACAAATATCGCCATTGGCTAAATCAGAAATGTAACGTGAAGAGTGGAAATAAGTGATATATGGGCGCACTTTAGCAAGTACTTCAGCCGCTTTTTCATAGTCAGCTGCATTTTTGCTGTTTGGATCTAAACCTAAGTAAATCAGCGCTTGTGGCAACATATCGTCCGCAGAATCTAGCATTGAGAAACCACATGATGCAATTTTCTCAGCATACTTAGGATTAAAGATAAGTTCTAATGAATCAAATGGCGCATCTTCACCTAACACAGCTTTAACTTTATCGATGTTGTAACCGATACCATTTGTTCCCCATAAATAAGGCACTGAATGTTCATTAGCTGGATCAGCTTTTTCTAGTTGCTTCATTAAATCAGGCTTTAAATTGGCATAATTAGTCAACTTAGCACGATCAAGCTTTTGGAACGCGCCAGCCTTAATTTGTTTTGCCAAAAAGTGATTTGAAGGCACAACGATGTCATAACCGCTGCGTCCTGAAAGCAATTTAGCTTCAAGCACTTCGTTACTATCGAAAACGTCATAAATAACGCGAATACCAGTCTCTTTTTCGAAGTTTGCTAAGGTATCTTCAGCAATATAATCAGACCAGTTATACATCTTTACCACTTCTTCAGCATGCAGCGAGGTGCTAGCAAATACCGACGCTGAGATAAGCGCGATGGTAGACAGTTTGTTCAGTAGCTTCATATGTTCTCCCTTACTTGGATAATGGTCAGATCTGGGCTGACAGTTTTTCGCTTTTAAAGCGTTATTATCATTCCCTTATAAAAAGGAAATTATCCAATGCTACATCGTATTTCTGCATCGGTAACATCACAGCAAAATGAAAATGCTATAACTTTTTGGATTCTATCAAAAACCTTTTCAATTACTAGATAGTGACAATCTAATTGATTAAAAAATCACTACTACACCATAAGCATGCAATTGATAGCCATTGAATGCCAAGGCGTAAAGTCTGTTTATTCGCGCTATTTAAGCGCTAAGCATTGCGTATACGTATCATTTAACGCAAGTAATGCTTTTTCAATTAACTCATCTATTTGTGCTTTAGTAATGACTAAGGGCGGCGAAATAATCATGGTGTCGCCGACCGAACGCATCACCAAACCATGTGCAATACAGGCGTCTCGGCACCAAGTGCCCACACCGATGTTTGACGGATAACGTTGACGCTTAGCTTTATTTTGCACTAGCTCAATTGCACCCACCAAACCTAAACCGCGCACTTCACCCACTAATGGATGCTCAGCGAGTTGCTGTAAAGCCTGTTGGAAATATGGTGCGATTTCAGCGCCCACTTTTTCAACCAGCTTTTCTTGCTTGATGATATTGATATTTTCTAATGCTGCCGCTGCCGCTACAGGGTGCCCCGAATAAGTGTAACCATGGGTGAACTCGCCACATTGTTGCTTAATAACATCTGCAACTCTGTCTGCAATTATTACGCCACCCATTGGCACATATCCTGAAGTCATCCCCTTAGCAATCGAAATAAGATCCGGTTGCAAATCAAAATACTCTGCGGCGAACCAGTGACCTGTTCGGCCAAAACCACTGATCACTTCATCAAGAATAAGTAAAATGTCATATTTAGCTAAAATACGTTTAATTTCAGGCCAATAGGTCGATGGAGGAATAATGACACCACCCGCGCCCTGGAAAGGCTCAGCAATAAATGCGGCAACATTGTCTTCGCCCAAGGCTAAAATTTCAGTTTCTAATGCTTGTGCAGCTTGTAGGCCAAATGCTTCTGGCGTTAAATCTCCGCCCTCTTGATACCAATAGGGCTGCGCGATGTGCACTATTTTTGGGATAGGTAAATCACCTTGTTCGTGCATGCCAGACATGCCGCCCAAACTTGCACCCGCAACGGTAGAACCATGATAAGCATTATGGCGACTAATAATGGTTTTCTTGTTAGGTTGCCCTTTTAAATCCCAGTATCGGCGCACCATACGCAAATTAGTATCATTTGACTCTGAACCTGAACCCGTAAAAAACACAGTGTTCATGTGTTTAGGGGCTAATTCAGCAATCGTTTTTGCCAGTTCAATTGCCGGTGGATGGGTGCATTGAAAGAAGCTGTTGTAATAAGGCAGTTGCTGCATTTGCTTACTTACCGCATCAACAATCGATTGTCTGCCATAACCCACATTGACACACCAAAGCCCAGCCATACCATCAAGCAACTTTTTACCTTGCACATCCCAAATGTAAACGCCTTCAGCACGTTCAATCACGCGGGTGCCTTTTTCACCAAGGCTTTTAGAGTCTGTAAATGGATGGATAAAATGTGCTTTATCGGCTTGCTGTAATCTTGTTAAGTCTGTCATACCCGTTCCTTTATCGCTGGCAATAAACCACTATTGCCAGCGCGTCAATCAAAATGCAGAATCACTGAAAATATTACGATTAGGCTTAAACCGTTAACAATAAGAACTCACGTTCCCAAGAACTTACCACGCGGCGGAAGTTCTCTAATTCAGCTTGCTTCACCGCCACAAAACCTGTGGTAAATGATTGGCCTAGGTATTCAATACACGCTTCACTGTCTTGCATTGCCATTAACGCTTCTTCTAACGTTAGTGGTAAACAATATTCATTATTGGTGCGACTTTCGTTTGCACGACCAGTAACAGGTGTTGATGGACGTAAACCTTTTTCCATCCCAATAAAGCCACATAATAAACTGGCTGCGATAGTTAAATAACAGTTCGCATCGGCGCCTGGAATACGGTTTTCAATACGACGATTTTGTGGTGACGACTCTGGAATACGTAAACCACAAGTGCGGTTTTCTACGCCCCACTCAAGGTTTACAGGCGCTGATGTACCTGGTAAAAAGCGGCGGAAAGAGTTTGCACTTGGCGCCATTAAAGGTAACAGCTCAGGAATATATGTTTGTAAGCCTGCAATGTAATTCAAGAATAACTGACTTTGGGTACCATCTTCTTTAGTAAAAATGTTTTTGCCGGTTTTCTTATCAATCACACTTTGGTGAATATGCATCGCACTGCCGGGCTCGTCGGTTACAGGCTTAGCCATAAACGTGGCACAAACATTGTGCTTTAATGCGGCTTCTTTTAGGGTGCGTTTAAAGACGAACACTTGGTCAGCTAATGCTAACGGATTACCGTGGCTGAAGTTAATCTCCATTTGCGCTGGGCCATCTTCATGGATCAAGGTATCAATATCTAAGCCTTGGGCTTCACACCAATCATACATGTCTTCAAATAGTGGATCGTATTCGTTAGCGGCATCTATAGAGAAAGACTGACGACCGGCTTCAGGGCGACCTGAGCGACCAACTGGAGGCTTAAGGGGTAAGTCATGATCGTCGCTACGCTGAGTTAGATAAAACTCCATTTCAGGGGCAATGACCGGCTCCCAACCTTTATCTTCATAAAGTTTAAGCACTTTTTTAAGCACGTTACGTGGAGAAAGCTCAATTGGGTTACCCATACGGTCATAACAATCATGAATAACTTGTGCGGTAGCTTCAACGGTCCAAGGCAACATAAATACCGCATTTTCATCTGGCACACAGACAAAATCGATGTCTGCATCATCAAGTAACGAGTAAAAAATACTGTCATCGATAAAATCGCCAGTCACAGTTTGCAGTAAAACACTTTCAGGAAGACGCATGCCTTTTTCGTCGATAAACTTATCTACTGGTGCAATTTTACCGCGGGCAATACCCGTCATATCACTAATAACACACTCTACTTCGGTGATTTTTTTGTCTTTTAAAAACGCTATTAACTTGTCCATTTATTATTTCTCTCGTTTAGCAGCATGCAAACGGCAGGCATTGCCGAAGGCATCAAAAATTGATGAATAAAACCGGTTATCTTGTACTTTCCACTCAGGATGCCACTGTACCGCTAGTGCGAAAGCTTGAGCCTCTTTAACAGAGAACGCTTCTACTAATCCATCCAGAGCGTGTGCTTCTGGCTGTAACCCTTTACCCAAACGATCTACACCTTGAGTATGAACAGAATTCACTTCTGCAAAGTCACAGCCCCATGCATCGTGGAGCAATCCACCTGGAACAATATCGATTTTATGTGACAAGCCGTACTGCACATCCAGTGGAGCATTTTTATCTTCACGATGTTCAATATATTGGCCAACTTCATGTAACTTTTGATGCAAACTACCACCAAACACCACATTCATTTCTTGAAAACCGCGGCAAATACCTAACACAGGTATGCCGGCATCAATAGCAGCTTGAATTAACGGTAAAGTCGTCGCGTCACGTTTCGGATCATGGTGAGTGCCTGCAGCACTGCTTGGACCTTGATAATGATGTGGTTCAACGTTAGATGGTGATCCTGTAAATAAGATACCGTCTAAACGAGAAAGTAACGCTTGGATGGGTAAATCTATACCTAATGAAGGGATCACTAAGGGAAAACCCTTTGCGCCGTTCACTACGCTAAGCAGGTATTTTTCACCCACGATATTAAATGGGTGTAACCCTATTTGTTGATTACATGCCACGACCCCAATCATTGGGACATTTGACAAAGACATATCACACCTACTTGAACTGCGAGAACGCAGTGTACCTTTCATTCTGTTTGGAAGTTTATTACCTATTAAATTGTCAACTTTGCGATACATCTACAACCGATGACTGACTTAATAAACTAATATTTTGTGTTCGTTTTTTCACACACTACACCTAATTTTGAAACTAGGCAATAGCAATAATACAACTGAATTCACTTTTATTATTCTAACCAAAAAAAACCCTTCAAACGCACTAAAGTTAAGAGTAAATGGTTATTAAAAGGCAATAAAATGGAAATTAAAAATATATATTCGGGCACTAAACAAGACTCTAAACATAACAAGCATCCAGAATATCGAACAATCCTGTGCTTAATATTATTTACATTAACCGGAGCAGATAAATGTCTTTAAGTGAAAGAACTTAAAAGGGGATTAACCGAAATAGCACGGAGCATGAACACTTGCTCCGTGGTGCGGGAGGACTAAAAATCGCCAGGGGTGGTGGCGCTAACCAATTTACAGGGTTCTGTGAATGGGTTTGAAAAATGATGCGGTAATTCACTACTGAAGTAATAACTATCACCTTTTTCTAAAACAAATGTTTCATTAGCAACGGTGAGCTCTATTTTCCCCTCCAGAATATATGCCCCTTCTTCACCACGATGTTGCAACATATCATCACCAGTACTGGTTCCTGGTGGATAGGTTTCAAGCATTAGCGACATGGTTCGGTTAGGATAATCTCGGCCAATCAGTTTATACACTAAATCACCGGTCCCAATATCGAGGAGTTCTTCAGAGCGATAAACCACTTTTTGCTCACCGACAGTGCCTTCTTCGATAGAGAAAAACTCTACCAATGACATAGGGATGCCTGCCAGCACCTTTTTTAAAGAACTGATCGAAGGGCTGACACTGTTTTTTTCAATCATAGAAATAGTGCTATTAGTAACACCTGCACGTTTAGCTAATTCGCGTTGAGAAAGACCGCGCATTTTTCGAACAGCTTTTAAGCTTGCTCCAATATCCAATTTATTTCTCCTGAAAAAACATCCTGCTCAAAACACCTGTTTTGTATCTGCAATTTAACATCGTTTCATCAACTGATGAAAGGAATTGTATTCTAGCTTAATTCAGTGTTAAATAAAATGCACAACATGTCGATTAAAACTTACCTGTTAGCAGTTTTTTTACTTTTAACAAAAATACCGTCGGAGACGCTATGCCAAAACCTTCACCTATCCATAGCGATAACTATCCAGATTCCTTTTACTTTCATAGTGCGAAAGAATTATTTGAACATCCACAATTAACAGAATCGATTCACGTTGATGTCTGTGTTGTCGGTGGTGGTTTTAGTGGTATTAATACCGCGATTGAACTCGCACAGAAAGGATTTAGTGTCGCGGTTTTAGAATCGAAACGCATTGGCTGGGGAGCTTCGGGTCGTAATGGTGGTGAACTGATCCGTGGTATCGGCCATGATGCCAGCCAATTTAAAAATGTTATCGGTACCGAAGGCGTCAACGCCATTACCCAAATGGGATTTGAGGCGGTAGAAATTGTTAAGCAGCGCATTAAACAACACAATATTCAATGTGATTTACAAATGGGCTACTGCGATCTTGCCGTTAAACCGCGACATCTGCGCGAGTTAGAACAAGAGTTTGACGATTTAAAGCAAGCGGGCTATCAACATGAAATTCAGCTACTTGATAAAGCCCGAACCAGTGAAGTGATCCAATCAGATTTTTATCAGGGAGCACTTGTCGACATGGGAAGCGGCCACTTGCATCCGCTAAATTTAGTATTAGGTGAAGCACGTGTAGCACGTGAAATGGGCGTACATATTTTTGAAAATAGTCCCGCTGAGCATATTTTCAAAGGCGCTAAACCCGTCGTAAAAACGGCTAAAGGCGAAGTAAATTGCCGATTTCTAGTGCTTGCCGGTAATGCTTACATTGGTCACAAACTCAATGATTATGTAGGTGGTAAAGTATTACCTGCGGGTAGCTATTTATTAGCCACTGAGCCGCTTACACCTGAAGAATGCCAAGCTATCATTCCACAAAACATGGCATTTGCTGACATGCGGGTAGCATTAGATTACTTCCACTTATCGGCAGATAACCGCCTATTATTTGGGGGGTTATGTACCTACTCAGGCAAAGATCCACGTAACATTGAAGCGGCGCTTAGACCGAATTTAGAGCATGTTTTCCCACAATTAAAAGGCGTTAAAATTGATTATCAATGGGGAGGCATGATTGGTATAGGCGCAAACCGAATGCCACAAATTGGCCGATTACCCGATGCTAAAAATATCTTTTATGCTCAGGCATATTCAGGGCATGGGGTGAATGCCACACATATGGCAGCTAAACTCATTGCTGAGGCGATTACAGAGCAAGCTGAGCGCTTCGATATTTTTGATAAAATAAAACACATGACCTTTCCAGGGGGGCCGCATTTTCGCTCACCAATGCTCGCTGCCGGCATGCTTTACCATAGATTTAAAGATATCTTTTAATATTAACGACGCTATCAACCGCTCCGGCTGTACTCGTGCTTACGTAAGCACGAGTGAAGTCGGAGCGAATGCATTCGCATTAGGTAAGCACTATGTTCAAGGTTTCAATCGAGTAATAGGCAGTGTTTCACTGGCTCCCCATTCCGCCCAAGAACCATCATATAACATCACATTTTGTGCGCCTGACACTTTAGCCGCAACCAGTAAAATGCACGCTGTAATCCCTGAGCCGCAGCTAAAAATGAGTTGCTCTGCATCATCATTAATCGTGTGTTTGAAAAATGTGGTTAATGCCATTGGGGACTTTAATCGATAACCATCAAGCACGTTGGCAAACGGTAAATTTACCGACCCAGGAATATGGCCACTTCTCACTCCAGCTCTGGGTTCTGGCGCTAACCCATTAAATCTTCCCTCGGCTCTGGCATCAATTATTGTGACACCTTGTTTGTCAAAAGTGCATAACACCATGTGACTATTACAAACGCCCCCATTTTGCGGTGTAGCTGTAACATTACCTAACTTGATTGGCGTGATATATTGATCTGCAGTGGGTAAATTTTCAGCCATCCATTGGGGCAAACCACCATCAAGAATATACACTTTATCAAATCCCATGGTTTTGAAGGTCCACCAGGCTCTGGGCGCAGAGTACATCCCCTGATTATCATAAATCACCACAACACTATCCTGATTAATCCCCAGTTGTTGCGCCGACTGAGTAAACTGTTCTACTGTTGGCATGGCATGCGACATGGATGAGTGGTGATCAAAAAAATCCTGTTCCAGCTGCATATTTATAGCATTTGGAATACACCTAAACTGTTCATAAACCAGGGGCTCTTTACCTAGCACCACTTCCATACTGGCATCCAGTAAAATAAAGTTGGTGTCGTCTAGATGCTCGACTAACCAGGCTGTTGAAACCGTAATGTTATTCATGATTTTTTCCTTGATAATAGGACGGTATAAATCGATGGGTTAACCAGGTTAAATAGCTAAATAACCCAATACCAACCCCGTCAGCCATTAAGTCTGCGATATCTAAAGTGCGGCTTGGGATAAAGCCTTGGCTAATCTCTTCACCGAGAACAAACACTGCAACTAAGCATGACCCAATATATACACTAAAGCGACCCAATTTGATGGTTTCGAACTTTAACGTGATATTAGCTAAGAAGGTTAATGTGCCAAATAATAAACAATGGCCCACCTTGTCACCATAGGGAATATGTTTGATTAACTCAAAAAAGATACTTGATCCTCCCGTATTGGCAAGATAAATAATCCAAATAATAAAGCCTAGAAAAGCCCCAGCTATTAATGCTGATAACATATAAAACCGTGATGAAAACATTCTAAGAGCATCCTGTGTCATAAGATGATGTCTATCCTAGTATATAGACAGCAAAAATGTGTATGAATCTCAAGTAATAACCTCAACTTGGATAAATACCAACTAATCGTGTCCGTTGAATATCTTTTACCTTGACACTAAGCAGTATTTTTCAGAGCCCCAAGTGCCATTAACAACAAAAATAGCTACATTACAATTACTTGCAACGAATCTAGCAACAAAAAGCCCTATGATAAATGATCACAGGGCTTATTTTACATCAGATTAATGACGCGGTTAATAAATTACAAGGCAATCCAGGTTGCTTTGATTTCTGTGTACTTGTCGAATGCATGTAACGATTTATCTCGACCGTTGCCTGATTGCTTATAACCACCAAATGGTGCTGTCATATCGCCTCCATCATAATGGTTAATCCATACCATTCCACTGCGTAATGCTTTGGCTGTCTTATGCGCTTTAGAAAGGTTTGATGTCCACACACCTGCAGCTAAACCGTAAATGGTGTCATTAGCAATTTGAATCGCTTCATCCATACCATCAAATTCAATCACAGATAACACTGGCCCAAAAATCTCTTCGCTAGCAATGGTCATTTTGTTATTCACTTCAGAGAATATCGTTGGTTGTACATACACACCACCGGTATCCGCCATGACTTGTTTGCCGCCTTGCACTAAGGTTGCACCTTCATCTTCACCCGCTTTGATATAACCTAAAACGTTTTCCATTTGCTGGGTATCGACCATCGCACCAGTAACGGTATTTGGATCTAATGGATGACCTGGCTGCCAAGATGTTAATTCTTCAGCAATAAGTTGAATCAACTCATCTTTGATACCTGATTCAACCAGTAAACGCGAACCTGCAGTGCAGACCTCGCCCTGGTTGAATGCAATCGCAGATGCTGCAGCTTGTGCTGCCGCTTTTAAATCAGGAGCATCGTTGAAAACGATATTAGGGCTTTTTCCGCCAGCCTCTAACCAAACACGCTTCATATTGGATTGCCCAGCATAAATCATCAGCTGCTTGGCAATTTTTGTTGAGCCAGTAAATACCAAAGTATCAACATCCATATGTAACGCTAATGCTTTACCAACTGTATGACCAAAACCAGGTAATACGTTTAACACACCTTTAGGAATACCCGCATCCAATGCAAGCTGCGCCATTTTAATCGCAGTTAAAGGTGACTTTTCAGAGGGTTTTAATACCACACTATTACCCGTAGCTAGCGCAGGGCCTAACTTCCAACATGCCATGATCATTGGGAAGTTCCAGGGCACAATGGCAGCAACAACACCAACAGGCTCACGGGTGATCATGCCTATTTCGTTGTGTGCAGTAGGGGCTATTTCATCATAAATTTTGTCGATGGCTTCGCCACACCATCTGATTGCACGAGCAGCCCCCGCTACGTCAACCGCTTTAGCAAACTGAATAGGTTTACCCATGTCGAGGGTTTCAAGTAACGCCAGTTCATCTGCATTTTGCTCTAAAAGCTCGGCAAAACGGATCATTACGGCTTTACGTTTTACAGGAGGAAGTAGCGACCAAGTACCCGCTTCGAACACGGCCTTAGCATTTGCCACAGCCATGTTTGCATCTTGATAATCACAACTGGCGACTTTAGCTAGCATGCGGCCATCAACTGGGCTAATACAATCGAATGTTTCACCCGATTGTGCAGATTTATACACACCATTAATCATGGCATTGCCATTAATAGTGAGACTTTTTGCGAGTTGTTCCCATTCGCTACGATTTGTTGGAGAGCTCATTGCCACCTCGACATCCTATATGTGCATGTTTGGCCTTAATCAACATTAATACGCCAAACAACCTGACTTAAATTACAGAGTGTAATTGATGCTTCAAATTATGCTGAACTGATAAAAATTTCAATATATTTTACAAAAATGTCCAATTTACTTTAATTTTTTACTAAAACCTCTTCCATGTTCATTATATTTGATATAGCGTAGCAAATATTGACCATCAATAGATGTATTGGCTACAAAATAAGTGTACTGAGTAACACTATTTTCAGTGCGATTAAGAACAAGGAATTATCAATGCAACAACAACCGCCTCAATCAAACAATTCGTCGATTGCAACGCCAGACATGGCGAGTTATTGGATGCCATTTACTGCCAATCGGCAGTTTAAGGAAAATCCAAGATTACTGACCCAAGCTGAAGGTATGTACTATACCGATGATCGTGGTCAAGCAGTGCTAGATGCCACTGCAGGTTTATGGTGTTGTAATGCGGGTCATGGCCGCAAAAAGATTTCTGAGGCAGTTAGCAAACAAATTAATCAAATGGATTACGCCCCTTCATTTCAGTTGGGGCATCCATTGGCATTTGAATTAGCCAACAAACTCACCCAACTGAGTCCTGATGGTTTAGATAAAGTATTTTTCACTAATTCAGGTTCTGAATCTGTTGATACCGCATTAAAAATGGCACTGTGCTATCACCGCGCAAATGGTCAACCTTCTCGTACTCGCTTTATTGGTAGAGAGCTGGGTTATCACGGCGTGGGTTTTGGCGGAATTTCTGTTGGAGGCATTGGCAATAACCGCAAAACCTTTAGCGGTCAGTTATTGCAAGGTGTCGATCATTTACCACACACCTTAGATATTGCTAACAATGCTTTCTCGAAAGGCTTACCTAAAAATGGTATTGAAAAAGCAGAAGTATTAGAGCAACTCATTACCCTGCATGGCGCAGAAAACATTGCCGCGGTGATTGTTGAACCCATGTCTGGTTCAGCGGGTGTCATTTTACCCCCTGATGGTTATTTAAAACGATTACGTGAAATCACCCAAAAGCACGGAATTTTATTGATATTTGATGAAGTCATTACCGGATTTGGCCGATTAGGCGCGGCGTTTGCCAGTGAGTTTTGGCAGGTTACGCCAGATATCATCACCACAGCCAAAGCTATTAACAATGGTGCAATTCCAATGGGTGCTGTATTTGTCAGTAACACGATTCATGCAACCTGTATGCAAGGCCCTGAAAGCATGATCGAGTTTTTCCATGGTTACACTTACTCAGGTCATCCGGTAGCAGCCGCTTCGGCATTAGCCACTTTAGCTATCTATCAAGAAGAGCAACTTTTTGAACGCGCTAAAAATCTAAGCCAATACTTTGAAGATGCCGTTCACAGCTTGAAAGGCTTACCGAACATTATCGACATTCGCAATATTGGTTTAGTTGCCGGCATCCAGTTTGCCCCTAGTGATAAAGGCGCTGGTAAAAGAGGTTATGAGATATTCGACCACTGCTTTAGAAATGGCACCTTGGTCAGAGCTACCGGCGACATTTTAGCCCTGTCACCACCGCTAATTGTCGAAAAGTCGCAAATTGATGACATGGTAAATAGCCTGTCTGATGCGATCCTTGCCGTAGGTTAACGCCGACGAACCTGATTACTGAACAGCACAAACACAAATACATTTACACTATTAATAGAAAGGTTTTTTATGCTCACTTTATCTCATTACGTCAATGGCAAGCACACTGAATCAAGTCAACGCCAACAACCTATTTATGAACCCGCTAGTGGTGAGCTTCGCGGGCATGTGTCGTTAGCATGTAAACAAGAAGTCAGTCATGCCGTTGAAATAGCAAAACAAGCTTATCAAACATGGTCACAGGTTACCCCGCTCAATCGCGCGCGTGTGTTATTCAAGTTCAAAGCGTTGATGGAACAAAATATTGATGAGCTAGCGGAGCTAATCACGCGTGAGCACGGTAAAGTATTAGAAGATGCCAAAGGTGAATTAGTCCGTGGTTTAGAAGTGGTAGAGTTTGCTTGTGGGATTCCACACTTACTCAAAGGCGAGCATACTCAACAGGTTGGCGGCGGTGTAGATTCATGGTCAGTGAATCAATCTTTGGGGGTTGTCGCGGGGATCGCGCCGTTTAACTTCCCAGTGATGGTACCTATGTGGATGTTCCCTATTGCCATTGCCTGCGGTAATACTTTTATTATGAAACCTTCAGAAAAAGATCCTAGTTCAGTGATGCGCATGGCTGAATTACTCACTGAAGCAGGTTTACCTGATGGGGTATTTAATGTCGTTAATGGCGACAAAGAAGCCGTTGATACCCTACTAACTCATCCAGATGTTCAAGCCGTAAGCTTTGTCGGCTCGACTCCTATCGCCGAATATATTTACAGTACGGCATCCGCGCACGGTAAACGGGTACAGGCATTAGGTGGTGCTAAAAACCATATGCTATTAATGCCTGATGCTGATCTAGACCAAGCGGTAAAAGCGCTTATGGGCGCAGCCTATGGCAGTGCTGGCGAACGCTGTATGGCCATTTCAGTGGTATTAGCGGTTGGAAATAGCGGCGATAAATTAGTAGAAGCGCTGTTACCTCAAATTGAAAACCTTAAAGTCGGTAACGGTTTAACGCCAGAAATGGATATGGGTCCTTTAATTTCAGCTCAACACCTACAAAAAGTCCGCGACTATGTGGAAAAAGGCGTGGCAGAAGGAGCTAAACTGATTGCCGATGGCAGAAGTTTATCGGTAAAAGATCAGCAACAGGGTTATTTTTTAGGTGCATGCCTGTTCGATAACGTCACCCCTGAGATGACCATTTACCAAGAAGAAATTTTTGGTCCTGTATTAGCGATTGTTCGCGTAAAAGATTACGCCGAGGCGCTTAACCTAATCAACAAACACGAGTTTGGTAATGGCACCGCGATCTTCACTCAAAACGGTGAAGCTGCAAGACATTTTTGCCACCATGTTGAGGTTGGTATGGTTGGAGTTAACGTGCCCATTCCTGTGCCAATGGCATTCCATAGCTTTGGCGGTTGGAAACGTTCACTGTTTGGCCCACTGCATATGCATGGACCTGATGGCGTGCGCTTTTATACCAAACGCAAAGCCATTACTGCAAGATGGCCAAAAGCATCGGTAACCACTGAAGGATCGGCGTTTATTATGCCGACAATGAACTAAATTCGAGTACCTAAACATGACCAAACTGATCAGTGATATAGAGAGCTTTGCAACATCATCAGCTGAAATAGATCAATACCATTTACCTGATGAAA
This sequence comes from Shewanella holmiensis, assembly GCF_025370255.1. Taxonomy (GTDB): domain Bacteria; phylum Pseudomonadota; class Gammaproteobacteria; order Enterobacterales; family Shewanellaceae; genus Shewanella; species Shewanella holmiensis. The sequence goes on along the minus strand of NZ_JAMTCD010000004.1, from coordinate 65,040 downwards.
AAAGACTTAAAGGCAACCCATTGCAAAGCGTGCAAAATCATTATGCTAGCCCATGCGCACAATTTAATGTAGGTATTTGGCAAAGTGACATTGGCTGCTGGAATATCACCTATACTGAGCATGAATATTGCGACATTTTGGAAGGCACTAGCATCATAACCGATGTTAATGGCACCAAGCTGACTGTCAATGTGGGTGACAAGTTTGTCATTCCTGCTGGCTTTAAAGGCACATGGGAAGTCGTTGCACCATGCAAAAAGGTTTATGTCATTTTTGAAGCTCAATAAGCACTTACCGTACAAGTTTAGTTTTTATAAAGTAAATAATAACTTGCAAATTGCACCAAAACGGTTCAAAAATAGTACAAGTTATAGATAATGATGTACCTGTGATACCCGCCACGGAGTATAAAACCAAAACGCATATTTTTGGAAAAGTTGGCACCATCAGTTTTACCCTACAAAACTGAGAATATAACTATAATTGGAGAAGATATCGTGTCTAAAACATTCACAAAAACAAGACTAGCGCTATTGGCCGGCCTAACCCTTTCAGCTTCAGTGCTTTCAAGCTCTGCAATGGCTGAATTTTCGGGTGAAGTTTCAGTAACAAACGACTATCGCTTTCGCGGTGTATCTCAAACGGCTGGTGATCCAGCATTACAAGCAGGCGTAGATTGGAGTGCTGAAAACGGCTTCTTCGTAGGCGCTTGGGCAAGTAACATCGATTTTGATGAAGAAGATTACAATGGCCCAGATATCGAGTTAGATATCTATGCCGGTTACTGGGGTGAAATTAACGACGATGCCAGCTGGGATGTCACCTTATATCGTTATAACTATCTAGGAGAAAGTGATTTAGATTACCTAGAAGCCACTGTGGGATTTGACTTTTTTGGTGCTAGAGCCGCTTACTGGTATACCAATGATTACGGTGGAAGTGATTTAGACTTACACTATATAGACTTAAATTATGGTTGGGAATTTGCTGAAAACTGGAGTTTAGATTTCCATTACGGCTATAACTTCGGTGATGCACTCGACGACGGTGAAGGATTTGATAGCTACTCTGATTACTCAGTAGGTGTCTCAGCTGATTTTTCAGGCTTTGGTCTATCACTCGCTTATCTCATGACCGATTTAGATGGCGATTATGCAGTAGATGACGGTGTTTACAAAACCAAAGACACGGTACTTGCCTCTGTAAGCTACGCATTCTAAAACAGCGTTAATCCTTTACAAAAAAGCTTACTCTATTGAGTAAGCTTTTTTTCATCTCTACGTTACACCATGGTTATTTTCGGCTGGTGTAATCCCCCCACGCAAGCCATTTATAAGTGGTTAAGGCATCCAGAGCCATTGGTCCTCTAGCATGCAGTTTTTGGGTACTTACCGCCACCTCTGCGCCTAAACCAAATTGAGCGCCATCAGTAAATCGGGTGCTAGCGTTGACATATACCGCAGCTGAATCCACTTGATTCATAAAGTAACTTGCCGCGTGAATGTCATCGGTTAATATCGCTTCAGAGTGGCCACTTGAATGCTGACGAATATGAGCAATTGCCGCATCAATATCTGCAACCACTTTTATGCCTAAGGTTAATGATAACCACTCTGTCGAAAACGACTCATCGTCGGCGGGTGTGATATCAAAGCCTAATCCACTTAAATACGCCTGAGATTGCTCACACACATAAAACTTCACCCCAAGGCTATGTAAATGCGCAGCCACCTGAGGTACAAATACTTCTGCAACCTGCTGATCAATTAGCAAAGTATCTAGGGCATTACACACGGTAGGTCGTTGCACTTTAGCATTGGCAATGACCTCAACGGCACGGTTCAAATCGGCTTTTTTATCTACCAATAAATGGCAAATACCAATTCCGCCCAGAATTACAGGAATACTTGATTGTTCGGCGCATAAGCGTTGTAGATTATGGCCTCCACGCGGAATAATCATATCGACATATTTATCTAAGCGCAGTAACCCGCTCACAATTGCCCGCTCTGGCGATGCAATTAATTGCACCGCATCTTCTGGTAAATTCAAACTATTGAGCGCGTCACGGATAACGCTACTGAGTACCTTATTCGACTCAATGGTTTCTTTGCCACCACGTAAGATAACCGCATTACCGGTTTTCAGTGCTAATACCGCAATATCAACGGTCACATTCGGGCGAGCTTCATAAATCACCCCTACCACCCCAAGAGGCACACTACGTTGGGTGAGTCTTAAGCCATTATCAAGTAACTGGCTAGCGGCTTCTTTACCTATAGGGTCTGCCAGCGCTATCACATTATCAATATCACCGATAATGCCCGCTAATCTTGCTTCATCAAGCAATAAACGGTCAATCATGGCATCTGTTAAGCCATTAGCTTTAGCCGCAGCAACATCTTTAGCATTGGCGGCCAATATAGCACTAGCATTGTCAGCTAAACGCTCACTGATGGTACTGAGTAAATTATTTTTCTGGGCAGACGATAAGCTGGCAAGCGTAAAACTTGCCGCCTTGGCGCGTTGACCTAAACCAATCAAATATGCATTGATTTGTGCTTGGCTGGCGTCATCCTGGCTAGCTGACATGAGCTTTCTCCTTGTTTTCTAATACAACCATGTCATTGCGGTGCACTGCAGCATCACCATAGTCATAACCTAAAATATCTTCGATTTCGTTGGAATGTTTACCGCTGATTTTACGTAAATCTGCCGCGCAATAACGACTGATGCCCTTAGCCAACACACGCGTATCAGTATTCACGATTAATATGGTGGCGCCTCGTTCAAATTCCCCTTCAATGCGGGTGATCCCTTTTGACAATAAACTGCGGCCACTTTCTACAACCGCACGGGCAGCACCGTCATCCACAACCAGCTTACCTTGGCTAGCAGGACCGGCTAAAATCCACTGTTTGCGGCTTTCTAACGGCGAATCTATCGCACTAAAATGAGTACCTACAGACTCTCGCAGAGCCACTTTATTGATCACATCGGGATGATGCCCTGAAGCTATCACCACTTCTATTCCTGCACGTCTAGCAATATCCGCCGCCTCAAGTTTAGTCGCCATACCGCCAGTGCCTAAACCTGAAACCGAGCCACCCGCTAATAAACGCAAGCTGTCATCAATATTCACCACTTGTTTTATCAACTGAGCATTGGGATTTGTGCGAGGGTCAGCATCAAACAAACCTTTTTGATCGGTAAGTAAAATCAATAGGTCTGCATCACACAACAAAGCCGCACGAGCCGATAAATTATCGTTATCGCCAACTTTGATTTCATTGGTTGCTACCGCATCATTTTCATTAATAATGGGGATAATATTGTTATCTAATAAGGCATTTAATGTATCGCGCGCATTGAGGTAGCGCTCTCGGTCTTGCAAGTCTGCACGGGTTAGCAATAGCTGCCCTACATGCAAACCATATAAACTGAACAGTTGCGACCAAGCCAGAATTAATTGACTTTGCCCCACAGCTGCAAGCAATTGTTTATGCGCCATGGTATCGGGCAAAATGGGGTATTGCAGATGTTCACGTCCTGCGGCAATTGCACCAGAAGTGCATAACACTACTTCGACACCAGACTTCATTAAATTAGCCATTTGTCTGGCTAATTCAACCATATGTGCCTTGTCTAATTTCTTGCTGCCAGAAGTCAGTACACTGGTACCTAACTTCACTACCACACGGCGATAACCCATTTAGCCTTCTCTCTAATTTGATTGATAAAGTTCCGAACTATTTTTATACCCAATTCAACATTGAATTCCTAGATAAAGCTGCAATCAAATGGGTTTTAGTGAGTATTATTTGTGATCTGCCATAAAAAAGGGTTATGCATTGCATAACCCTTAATTAAATAGCGCTAATCTAGTGAAGTTAGCCGTAAATAAACTTCACCAAAAACAACAAGGCAATAAATACCACACCTGCATTTAAATCTTTAATGCGGCCCGTTAACAGCTTTATCACTAAATAAGAAATAAAGCCGAAACCGATAGCATTTGCAATCGAGAATGTTAACGGCATCAATAAACAGGTTACCACCACTGGCGCGGCTTCAGTTAAGTCATCCCAATCAACATTGATAAGACCAGACATCATTAAAATGGCGACATAAAATAATGCCCCTGAAGTCGCATAAGCTGGGACCATTCCAGCCAAAGGTGAGAGAAACAATGCGGCTAAAAAGAGTAAACCAACCACAACGGCGGTTAACCCTGTACGACCACCAGCACTAACACCTGCAGTACTTTCGATATAACTCGTTGTGGTTGAGGTGCCTAATGCAGCACCGGTAATGGTGGCAACACTGTCCGCGGTTAATGCGCGTTTTACTCTTGGTAAACGCCCTTTATCATCTAAAAAACCACCACGTTGAGCCACAGCAACTAAGGTTCCTGATGTATCGAATAGATCGACAAACAAGAAGGCAAAAATCACTGAAATCATACTGATTTCTAATACGCTAGATAAATCCATTTTCATGAATGTTGGCGCAATAGAAGGTGGTAATGACATTAAACCGTTGTATTGCACATCACCAAATAGCAAGCCTAAAACCGTCACTATCATGATGCTTAAGATTACCGCAGCTTTCCAGCCACGCTGCACCATAGCAATAATCAGGAAAAATCCAAGAGATGCCATCACAGCCGGAAACGAGGTGATATCGCCCATAGTGACTAACGTGGCAGGACTTGCCACCACAATACCCGCACTTTTAAGACCGATTAAGGCTAAAAACAGACCGATACCGGCAGCGATACCTAATCGCAATGACATAGGAATACTGTTAACAATCCACTCCCGAATTTTAACCAGGGACAGCACTAAAAAGCAGACACCAGACATGAACACAGCGCCTAATGCGGTTTCCCAGCTGTAACCCATTTCACCGACGACTGTGTAAGTGAAAAACGCATTCAGTCCCATTCCTGGTGCTAACGCAATAGGGTAATTTGCTAATAATCCCATGATTAAACAGCCAATCGCCGCAGCTAAACACGTTGCTACGAATACTGCACCATGATCCATCCCTGCATCAGCAAGCATCATTGGGTTTACAAAGATAATATAAGCCATAGTTAAAAAGGTAGTCAGTCCGGCAACCACTTCTTGTTTTAACGAGGTATTGTTTTGTTTCAGTTTAAATAGTTTTTCTAACATGGAACCATGTTCCTTGGGTGAGGTTAATTAATATTGTTATTATTTTGAGCGATTTCGATAATTTGACCCCGAATGCTCAAAGCCGCGAAATTATATCCTGTAACATGTCATAAAATCATACTTTGGTCGCAAAAACACCTTATAAAGCCTGAAAACAGACTTTTGCTAAAAGGTTAATCATAGTGGTTGATACAAACAGCAGAGCATGAGTTAACTGGTTTCTGGATAAAAGTGTGTAGGCCTTCGAATGAAGGCGTTGGCATTTTGGGCTTATAACATTTGGCTGAGTTGGAATTGGGATTTGTGTTTAAAGTCGAATCTTCATTGTTGTTAAAAGCCTGCGGCTCGCTTATGTGCAGATACTGCTTCGGGACGCTATGCGTCATCCCTGACCGCTTAACGAAAACATCCCTGTTTTCGATACCCTCAGCCGCATCTACACTTGGTTATTTGATCTCTTCGATTTAACCTTTCGGGTATCAATCGGATAATAAAAGCTAAATCGTTTTTGGACATTTGTGAGTTACGAAGTGCAGTCTGTGAAAGCTCGGAACAGAAGTTCATTTACCGAGAATTGCACATCGTTTACGTTGATTTGCATTATATAGTCTAATCTACGCGCCAGCGCCAGCTATCTCACCAGTCCAACATATTGATCTGTTGAGATTAATTATCTACACTTAAGCTCCATGCTAACGACAGAATTTTTATTGATGATTATTACAAATAATAGAGTATTAGCTCTTTCGTCTATCGCCGTGTTGTTGGCTGGTTGTTCTCCATCCTCCGACCTAACTGTTAGCGGAAGTGTCAGTGATTACAAAGGTTCAGCTAGCATTACTCAAGGTCTCGCAAAAACAGTAGAAGAAAACCTTTTTGAGTGTGCGAATGGTCGAAGCCGTGTTGCAGGCATTGGTGAAATTGCTGATGCTAGCGGAAAGGTATGGACAGTTCCTGCTCAAAACCATTTTACAACTGCGCCAAAAGCGGTCGATCTTTATGAAGAGTGCGCCAACATCACTCCTGAAAGCATTGCCGATGTGGACGAAGACTCAGTCCCTGTGACCATAGTTGATGCAAATGGTGAAGAGATCACTGGTTACATCTTTGCTGACAACTACTTCGAGTTATATATCAATGGTCAGCTTGTTGCGGTAGACACCGTACCCTTTACGCCGTTTAACTCTAGTATCGTAAAGTTCAAAGTAAATAAGCCATACACTATTGCTGTAAAAGTAATTGATTGGGAAGAAAACTTAGGTTTAGGTACAGAAGATAACCGTGGCAAGGCATTCCACCCAGGTGATGGTGGCTTTATCGCAAGCTTTAGTGATGGCACTGTGACGAGTTCCGACTGGCAAGCACAGACATTTTATACTGCACCAGTCTATGATTTAAGCTGCCTGAGTGAGGTTGATGGTAAACGCTTATCGGAGAACTGCACAACAAAAGGCACAGATAACGGTGCAAATGCTTATGCAGCTCACTGGGAGACCCCAAGTAACTGGATGGCAAAAGACTTCGATGCCGTTTCATGGCCTCAAGCGACTGAATATTCAGAAGATGAAATTGGTGTGAACAACAAAAAATCTTACATGAACTTCATTGAGAAATTTAGTGGTGCTGGGGCAAGTTTTATTTGGTCAACAAACGTTGTTTTGGATAATGAAGTCCTACTGAGGTACGAAGTGAAATAACTTTAACCTCTCACTTCAAGAAGCAGTTATATCTCAACTTAACAGATATAGCTGCTTACCTTTCTTCGTTCGTTACTTCTACAGCTTCTTTCCTTCCCCAACAGGTTATGGGGCAAAAGTGAGTTACAGACACCCACAGTCTAATTCATTTATCTCTGCTCAATTATGGAAGACCATAACTTCAATCTAACCCATTGCCTGCCGCTGGGATGTTCAGGATGAACGGAATGTCGCGGTCACATGGATGTGAAAGAGCGACCTTATGTGCAGATAATCCAGCGAGACGCCGCAAGCACATCCATGTGGGCTTAACCAAAACATCCATGTTTTGGATACTCGCTGGCTCATCTGCACCCGAAATTTTCACATCTTCGATTTAACTTCATTCGTAACAATTCCATAAGAAAAGCTTGGATGTTCGGTTTGAATTGAGGTCATCGAAAAAAGGCCGTGAGCTTGGCATGGATGCCAAGCTAGCTTTCGTTGGGCCAGGGATGGCCCATCGGAAGCGTTAGGGCTTTTTGACAATGAACGAAGCAGGAAACAGATGAGGTTTAAAGCTGGATCGATCCCCATCGAAAATTATGCGCTTTTCAGCATTTTTCGTCTGGGGCGCTGAGGGTTTCCAAAGGGGCGCAAGCGTTTTGCCCCTTTGGTCTGGTGTGGGCGAAGCGCCACGACGTTAGTGGCCGCAGGCCATATTTCCAAACAAACTTTGGGGCAAAAACATGTTAGCATTTTTGAAATAATCTTATACCACTCACTATTTAAAACTTTCCGATTAAGTAAATACTCGAAAGGTTCATTATGGTGATTTGCGAGCCGACCATCCGACCCATGGATGGGTCGGCTGAGCTACAAGGACGTACTTGCTGCGTGTCGGTGAGTAAATGCCATACTGAAACTATATAGATAAACTGCATGACACATTCTTTACTATGAGCGAAGTTTCATGCTCATAATGGCCGTAGGCCATATTCCAAACAAACCTTGGGGTAAAACCAAGCTATCTTTCAAATCAAAACTTATAACAAATGAAGCTAAATCGAAGAGATAAAATGACCCAGTGTAGATACGGCTGAGGGTATCGAAAACAGGGACGTTTTCGTTAAGCGGCCATGGATGGCGTACCGCGTCCCGAAGCAGTATCTGCACATAAGCATGCTGCAGGCAATTGATTACCATAAAGGTAAAAGCACAAACAGACACAACCAACTCCAACGCAGATAGACACGAAACCAAACATTACCAATGCTGCCCAACGCTACTCAGCTAAATAAAAAATGCCAAACCTTCATTCGAAGGACAACAAACTTTGGGGACATAAACAACAGACAAAAAAAAGCCTACTCATAAGAGTAGGCTGACATGTATCAAGCATCCAATTGGGGAAAAGGAAAGCTAGTATCACTTGGGGGAGTGATAAGGGAATCAATCAAGTTGATCAATTACCCGAGTCAAAACGTCAAAACGACGAAAAAAAGGTGGTGAATAGTCAAACGGAAATAAGTAAAGCGATTTAAAACTTCATGGCGAATAGACCGCCACGCAAAACCTCTGGGTTAATCCAAGTGCTCTGCCAATAAATTTTGCCATTGCCTAAATAAGACATAATACATTCTCCAAATTAAAGTTGTTAAACCTAGTAGTGGCTCTGGTCCGTGGAACTTACTTTTTCTCAATCCATTGAGACAACTTTCTTTCACTCTTTTCCTTGGAGATAACATCCATCCTGGATTTACTAGTATTGACGGCATCACGCCAGCCAACGAGAAACATTATACGAAACTGTAATTAAATTACAAGTATTTTTTGATCTTAATCATAAAAAACCTTTATTAGGTAATATCATTACAAAATAAAGGTTTTAACAATTACAGATCAAAACATTAACATTTCCTCAAGTTGTTGTTATTTAATCAAAAAACACCAACGAATCAATCATTGGTAAAATGTAATAAAGCAACCAAAGGTTGTGCTGTCGGTTTACCGTATAAAGGGTCACCTTCTGTCGCACTGCCTGCGATGTCGATATGGGTATAACTCAGCGGTAAATCACTTTGCAAACCATGTAAATCTAACCCTGATGCTTTTAATAAAAAGGCAGCAGGATATTGATGACCACGTGCGGTAACAGATGAAGGTCCATTATTAGATGAGATCACATCGGCTGAGCCATTTTTATCTGCGACTTTATCGAAATCCTCAGGGCGTAAATAAGACACCTCAAAAGGTTCAGCCCATTGTTGACCAATCTGTTGCAGCTTTGCAGCAACGCCTTGCTGTTTGGCCACGGCATTTTCAACTAAGGCACTATAACCGCCGTAAGCGCGAACAACGTGCCCCGTTAATGTGGCCACCGAGAACAAGCTTGGGGCTGTAGATTGGCTTGCTTGAATACGTAGATGTGATAATAAGTCGGCCAGTACTAAGCGCCCTTCTGCATCGGTATTACCGATACGCACACGCACGCCAGCATGACTTGTTATAATTTCATCGGTAACAAACGCTTCGCTGCCAATGCTATTGCGCACCAAACCTAACTCTGCAATGACCTTAATCCCCTTAGGTTTAAGCAGTGATAATGTTTTCATTAACCCCGCAACCGCAGCTGCGCCACCTTTATCGCGGCTCATGCCTGCCATGCCGCCGGCTATTTTAATATCCGCCCCGCCGGTATCGTATACCACGCCTTTACCTGCAAATAACAAGGTTTTTGTTATCTGCCCCTCACCGGTATATGCCAGTTTCACCACCCGAGGATGATGCCTTGCAACATCAAAAGAACTGCGGCCAACCGCACTCAACAAAGGGTAATCTTTGAGTAAAGTGTTTTTGTCCTCAACAACGGCAACATCAAGACCACTGTCTTTAAAAGACTCAACACAGTAATCGGCAAAATGAATCGCACTCATGCGCTCTGGCTCAGTGCCACATAAATCACGCGCTAACACTCTGCCCGCTTCTAGGGCATTTAACACATCACTTTTGGGTAGACTGCTCATAACACCTATCGCATTAAAAGCCGGTGATAATGATTGGGCTTCGCGGGTTTCAAGGGGTTGCCATAACGCTTGTCCACATGCCAGCGCGGCGACTTCAGTTGCAAAACTGAACCGATGATCTTTTGATACAGCCACAATTAATAAAGGTTTTTTGGCCCCAGCATCTTTAGCAATCGTAATACCTTCTTTGGCGGCTTTAGCATAAATACGCACGTCGGCGTAGTCATCATCTCCGTTGACTGGCGCGATAATCAAGCGCCCACCAGCCAATCCTGGAGCAAATAATAAGGTGGCTTGTTTACCAACCCGATGATCAATTTGCTTGGCATGGTCGGCCAACAAAGTAATTTCTTGTTGGGCAACGTCATTAAGATTAGGGGTAACGACCACAACGGCATCAAAACCCTCTCCATCAAAAATCGCTTGATCGTTATTTACATCAATAACAGGTACCTGAAACATGATTTTTCCTTATTCTTGTTGTCACTATGGCGATGGAAGCGAGTAAACTTTTTTAAGATTACATCAGCTTTTAAAGTTAATTAATATTTACATAATAGCGTTTATACGTCGAAGAAAAACCCGCTGTGTCACAATGGCATTTAAACAGCCTATGGTAGAATAATGCCATATTTATTCAGATTGAGGACGTTCCGTGACCGCATTAAACCAATTATACCCACAACCTCTATGGCAATGGTTCGAACAAATTTGTGCTATTCCCCACCCATCTAAGCATGAACAAGCATTATCAAATCACATTCAGCAATGGGCAAAAGGTAAAGGTCTTAGCGTTGTTGAAGACAAAGTCGGTAATCTTATTATCCGCAAGCCTGCCACACCAGGCATGGAAAACCGCAAAATTGTTGTGCTTCAGGCACACATTGATATGGTGCCACAAAAGAATGCCGACAAAGTGCATGACTTTGAAAAAGATCCCATTGAAGCCTATGTTGATGGCGAATGGGTAAAAGCTAAAGGCACTACCTTAGGTTCAGATAATGGTATTGGTATGGCATCTGCTTTAGCTGTGCTTGCCAGCGATGACATTAAACACGGCCCACTAGAAGTGTTATTAACCATTGATGAAGAAGCCGGCATGACGGGCGCTTTTGGATTAGAAGCGGGTTATTTAGACGCAGAGATTTTGATCAACACCGACTCTGAACAGGAAGGTGAGATCTACATGGGTTGTGCTGGCGGTGTGGATGCGCAGATATCTGTGCCCTTGTCATGGCAAGCACCTGAATTAAGCAACCAATCATTTAAACTCACATTGTCGGGTATTAAAGGCGGCCACTCTGGGGTAAACATTCACCTTGGTCGTGGTAATGCGAATAAATTACTGGCGCGATTCTTATTTAAATATAGCGATGAATTAGCCCTAGAATTAGTCGATTTCACCGGTGGCTCACTGCGTAATGCCATCCCTCGTGAAGCCAGCATTAGCTTTATGTTACCTGCTGAAAATGTTGATGCCTTAAAACAAGCTATCAGCGACTTTCAAGCCGTAGTGCGTGCAGAGTTAGCGATTGCTGATCCAAGCATGCTACTGACCCTTGCATCAATTGACGCGCCAGCGAAAGTGATGGGTGAAGATGCGCAAAACTGTTTAATCGATTTCTTACATGCTTGCCCCAATGGCGTGATGCGCATGAGCGATGAAGTTGCAGGCGTTACAGAAACATCGTTAAATGTGGGCGTGATAAATACTGAACAGGAAAGCGTTGAAATATTATGCTTAATTCGTTCATTAATTGATTCGGGTCGTGATGAAGTGCAAGGCATGTTAAATGCGTTGGCTAATTTAGCGGGTGCCAGCATTGAGTTCAGTGGTGCTTACCCTGGCTGGAAGCCGGATAACAGCTCGCCGGTTATGGCGATTGTGCGCGACACCTATAACGACATTTACAAGAAAGACCCAACCATTATGGTGATCCATGCTGGTCTTGAATGTGGCTTATTTAAAGAACCCTACCCCACCATGGACATGGTATCGATTGGCCCAACCATTCGCTACCCACATAGTCCAGATGAAATGGTGAACATTGAAACCGTAGGCCAATACTGGCAATTATTGTTAGCAGTATTAGAGCGCATTCCTGAAAAAGCTTAAACCGCTGGTACCGCTAGCTCAGCTTTAATTTCAGCAGTTGAGTGAGCGGAATTTAAAACTGCAAATCGAGTTGGGTAACTGACTTAGTTTGCAGTTTTTTTTCATTCGACGCATTCATATCTGCCAAGCCAACACTGACCCCTAACAATCTTATGCCTCTACCATTACTGCGCGCTAATGCTTGTGCTAATAAGTCATAAAACAGATTAACTGACATTTCAGCACTGCGATGTTCTATGGTGGTTTGCTTAAAATCATTAAATTTAATCTTTACCACTTGCTTGTTAATCAGCCGGTCTTTGGCGCTGCGACTGACTCTGGCAGCTAACTCTTGGATTAATTGCGGCATGACCTGATGACATTGCGCGAGGGTAAAAATGTCTTTTGCGAGGGTGGTTTCTACCCCAACTGACTTTCTTACTCGATTACTGGTAATCGGCCTACAATCGATACCATTGGATCGTTCAATAAGTACTGCACCAAACTTTCCAAAAGCTTCAAGCAATTTATTTTTAGGATACTGCTGCACATCGGCACAGGTTTCTAGCCCTAATAACGACAGCTTTTGCGCCGTCACTTTACCCACTCCAGGAATTTTCTTTAAAGGCAAGGTACGGACAAATTCAGGAATTTCATCAGGGGTTATCACATACTGACCATTAGGTTTGTTTAAGTCGGATGCTATTTTGGCTAAAAACTTAATTGGCGCGACGCCCGCCGATGCCGTTAATCCTGTTTCAGATTCAATGTCTGCTCGAATAGCTTTAGCAATTAAAGTGGCACTACCGTGATGTAACTGGCAATCAGACACATCAAGAAATGCCTCATCTAAAGATAAAGGTTCAATCACATCACTATATCGATTAAATATCTCTCTTATCTGCTGCGATACCTCTTTATAAACCTGCATCCGGCCGGGCACTAATACCAAGTTAGGACACAGCTTTAATGCATGATAGCTAGACATTGCTGAGCGAACACCAAATTGACGAGCCGCATAATTGCAGGTACTGATCACTCCACGACGATCACTGCGTCCACCTACTGCAATGGGTTTATCACGCAATTCAGGAAAATCACGCATTTCAACAGCGGCAAAGTAACAATCCATGTCGATATGAATAATTTTACGCATAGTGTTATCAAAAATGATCAGGATGATTGATAATACTGTATATAAAAACAGTATTCAATATGAGGGCGGCTAACAAGTTATCAAATAACTCAAGGTAACGGATTTAATATTTAAGAAGAGTGAACCCATTGCATGTTATGCCTAAGTCTCTATGATGCTCAATCAACTTATTACAATGGACGTAAACCGATGCATGTGCCTGAAAAATGGAAAATGACAGCAACCAGCGATATTCAAAAATTTATTCAACAACATGGTTTTGCCATGATTGTTTCAAGCGATTTAGAAGCATCACATCTACCGCTATTGCTTGAGCCATCAACGACAGAATATGGCGTGTTGTATGGCCACTTTGCCAGAACAAACCCACACTGGAAAAACATCGTCGGCCGCTCGGTTCTGTGTGTTTTCAATGGTCCGCACGCGTATATTTCACCAACCTGGTATGACGCTTATCCGGCAGTGCCAACTTGGAACTACATTACTGTTCATGCCAAAGGGGTGCTTGAGCTAACCGATGATAAGACAACCTTAGCGATGCTCAATGCCACTATTGGTAAATATGAACCCAGTTTACTCGAGTCATCCTCAGGCACGAATGAGGGCTTTATTCCCCAAGCATTTCAAGACAAGCTCATCAAAGGAATTGTCGGGTTTAAAATTGTGATTAGCGAATTACAGGCAAAACAGAAACTAGGCCAACATCGCTCTTTAGCGGATCAACAAGGCGTGGCGACAGGGTTAGCAAAATCAGCAGATTTAGAGGCTCAACACTTACTGAGCTATATGCAAGCCAATAATATCGGTATCGGCTGATATTTTATAAAGTGACTGACATAAATAAAAAGCCCAATGTCTTGCGACATTGGGCTTTAAATTAAAATGTAGGGTTAAACCAATAAATTACATTTTAGTTTGTAGATAGTTTTGTAAACCAACACGTTCAATTAAACGTAATTGCTTTTCTAACCAGTACATGTGATCAGACTCAGTATCATCAAGTAAAACCTCTAAGATTTCACGGGTTTGGTAATCGCCTTTTTCTTCACATAGCTTAATAACTTTACGTAAATCGTCAGCAACTTTGTATTCGTACTGTAAGTCATTTTTCAGCATTTCTTGCACATCTTTACCGATGTTTAGCGCTTCACGGCTAGCAACATCTGGCGTGCCTTCTAAAAACAGAATGCGCTGCACTAATTTAGCAGCATGGACTTTCTCGTCGTCAGACTCATGAAGAATACGAGTATATAACTCATCAAATCCCCAATCTTCGTACATATGAGCATGGACAAAATATTGATCCATTGCTGATAGTTCGCCTGTTAATAAGCTGTTTAGTGCGTCAATGACTTCTGGATTGCCTTTCATAATCTTGTCCTATTCGTCTTAAATTTGTGATTGAAGCAGGTGCTTAATATGAGGTTGAGCAATCAATGCCTATATCTCAATCCAAACTATATACCCAGCTTCATCTCCACCTTTAAGTAGCTTTTAACGCTAATCGAGGTGACATAATATTGTGCTATTAATCTTTAATTTGTGATTGAAGATAGTTTTGGATGCCAGTCTGGCCGATAAGCTCTTGCTGAGACTCAATCCAATCTAAATGCTCTTCTTCATCTTCAAGCAAGTCTTCAAGTAAATCACGGGTTACGTAGTCTTGTTCTGTTTCACACAATTTGATCACGTCGCGGAGTACCGCAATTTGCTCTGTTACCGCTTCTTTATCGCAGCTCAACATTTCTTCAGCTTCTTCACCAATACGCAGCTTATCAAGTTGCTGTAAATTGGGTAGACCTTCAAGAAACAGTACACGCTCAATGAGTTTGTCAGCGTGCTTCATATCCTGAATCGATTTTTTGTATTCTTTTTCGTTTAGCTTCTCTAAACCCCAATGCTTAAACATACGCGCATGTAGGAAGTATTGGTTAATCGCTGTCAGTTCAAAGGTTAATACGCGATTTAACTGACTGATGACTTTTGGGTGACCTTTCATAATGATGTCCTTGATAGCAAAACTTGATCTGGATCAATATCGAACAGGATAGTGCAACACGCTACAAAATGCAAATTTTCCTTTAAATTCATATACATAGTATTGATAACCATTATCATTATAACTAAGATTTGTAACTTAGGTTAAATAGCGCTCATAAAAAAAGCCTTCAAAATGAAGGCTCTTTACAATGTATGCTCGCTAAAAACTAGCCAGTGATACGTTTATGCAACTCTTGCACCGAGTTTACATTGGTACGGTCATCTGCCGCATGTGCAAGACATGTAGCAAAAGCCGCATTCAATGTTGTGGTGTAATTCACTTTATAACGTAATGCACCGCGACGGATTTGACGTGAGTCTTCAATCGCCTGACGACCTTCAGTAGTGTTAACAATGTAGGTGTACTCATCGTTCTTGATACGGTCAAGAATATGTGGACGACCTTCATGAACTTTGTTCACCAAACGAGGGTTAATACCCGCTTCACCTAACACAACTGCGGTACCATGGGTTGCATCAATCTCGTAACCAAGCTCAATTAACTTAGCGGCAAGTGCAGCAACACGCTTTTTATCACTGTTACGAACAGATAATAAAGCACGCCCAGATTTAGGCACTTCAGACGTCGCACCTAACTGCGCTTTAGCATACGCTTCAGCGAAGGTTTCACCCACACCCATCACTTCACCTGTTGAACGCATTTCAGGCCCTAATAAAGGGTCAACGCCAGGGAATTTATTGAAAGGTAACACCACTTCTTTTACCGAGAAGAATGGCGGGATAACTTCTTTAGTGAAGTTTTGCGATTTTAAGCTTTGGCCAGCCATCACTCGTGCAGCAATTTTAGCTAACGGAACGCCAGTCGCTTTAGACACAAATGGAACAGTACGCGCTGCTCGTGGATTAACTTCAATCATATAGATTTCGTTATCTTTCACCGCAAACTGGACGTTCATTAAGCCAATAACACCTAACTCGAATGCTAACTTAGAGACTTGCTCACGCATTTGTGCCTGAATATCTGCGCTTAAGCTGTATGGAGGTAATGAGCAAGCAGAGTCACCAGAGTGAACGCCTGCTTGTTCAATGTGCTCCATAATCGCGCCAACAACCACGGTCTCGCCATCACATACTGCATCAATATCCACTTCAATCGCATCATCTAAGAAGTGATCAAGTAATACGGGTGATGCGTTAGAGACTTTAACGGCTTCTTTAAAGTAGCGCAGTAAATCTTGCTTGTCGTATACGATTTCCATCGCACGGCCACCTAATACATACGATGGACGAACCACTAGCGGGTAACCAATTTTTTCAGCTTCGATAACCGCACTTTCAACCGTTGTTACCGTTGCGTTTTCAGGCTGCTTCATACCAAGACGTTGAATCGCTTGCTGGAAGCGCTCACGGTCTTCTGCACGGTCAATCGCATCAGGACTAGTACCAATAATTGGCACACCGGCGGCTTCTAGTTCACGCGCAAGTTTAAGTGGCGTTTGGCCACCATATTGAACGATAACGCCCTTTGGCTTTTCGATACGAACAATTTCTAATACGTCTTCAAGAGTTACTGGTTCGAAATAGAGGCGATCTGAAGTATCGTAGTCGGTTGAAACCGTTTCTGGGTTACAGTTAACCATGATGGTTTCATAGCCGTCTTCACGCAAAGCTAACGCCGCATGAACACAACAGTAATCGAACTCAATACCTTGACCGATACGGTTAGGACCACCACCTAATACCATGATTTTTTCACGATTTGATGGGTTCGCTTCACACTCTTCTTCATACGTGGAGTACATGTAAGCGGTATCGGTTGAGAATTCCGCCGCACAGGTATCTACACGCTTATAAACAGGGTGAATTTCGTGACGTTGACGTAATTTACGAATTTCGCTTTCATTCACGCCAAGTACGTCAGCTAAACGCGCATCAGAGAAACCTTTACGCTTTAATTGGCGTAAAAAGTGTTGCTCTAAACCTGACATGCCTAACTCAGCCACTTTTGCTTCTTGGGCAATCAAATCTTCGATTTGAATCAAGAACCAGTGATCAATGTTAGTTAACGTGAAAATGTCATCACGGCTTAAACCTGCACGAAACGCATCAGCTATGTACCAAATACGGTCGCAACCTGGCTCTTTTAATTCATGACGGATTGTTTGCATGGCTTCAGGTGATTGTAAATCGACAATCGGGTCGAAACCACTACGGCCTACTTCAAGACCACGTAATGCTTTTTGCAATGACTCTTGGAAAGTACGGCCAATAGCCATCACTTCACCCACAGATTTCATTTGCGTTGTTAGACGGTCATTGGCACCGGCAAACTTTTCAAAGTTAAAGCGTGGAATTTTAGTCACAACGTAATCGATTGCAGGCTCAAACGATGCTGGTGTTTTACCACCAGTAATATCGTTACTTAGCTCATCAAGGGTAAAACCAACCGCTAACTTAGCGGCGATTTTAGCAATCGGGAAACCTGTCGCTTTTGAGGCTAGTGCAGATGAGCGCGACACACGCGGGTTCATCTCAATAATCACCATACGACCGGTTTTAGGACAAATACCAAACTGTACGTTTGAACCACCGGTTTCAACACCAATCTCGCGCAGTACTGCTAAAGAAGCATTACGCATTAATTGATATTCTTTATCGGTTAAGGTTTGCGCTGGAGCGACTGTGATTGAGTCACCAGTGTGAACACCCATTGGGTCGAAGTTTTCAATCGCACACACGATAATACAGTTATCGTTGCGGTCACGAACCACTTCCATCTCGTATTCTTTCCAACCAATTAATGATTCATCAATCAATAACTCGTTAGTTGGCGACAAATCTAAGCCTTGAGAACAAATCTCTTCAAACTCTTCTTTGTTGTATGCAATACCGCCACCGCTGCCACCCATGGTGAATGATGGACGAATAATACACGGGAAACCTACCATATCGAGAACGCCATAGGCTTCATCCATATTGTGGGCAATACCCGCACGTGGACAATCTAATCCGATAGATTTCATGGCTTTGTCAAAACGGCTACGGTCTTCTGCTTTATCAATCGCGTCAGCTGTTGCACCAATCATTTCAACGTTAAATTCTTTTAGTACGCCTTTCGCTTCAAGCTGAAGTGCGCAGTTCAGTGCCGTTTGTCCACCCATTGTAGGTAGAATGGCATCTGGACGCTCTTTAGCAATAATGTTGCGTACAACTTCCCAGTGAATTGGCTCGATATATGTCGCATCGGCCATTTCAGGGTCGGTCATAATTGTGGCTGGATTAGAGTTAACCAGGATCACACGGTAGCCTTCTTCACGAAGGGCTTTACAGGCTTGAGCACCTGAATAATCGAATTCACACGCCTGACCAATTACAATTGGACCGGCACCTAGGATAAGAATACTTTTTATATCGGTACGTTTTGGCATTGCTTCTCTCTTCTCCCAGATAACTACTTAGCGTGCTGACGATATTGTTCAATAAGCTCGATAAAATGTTCGAACAGTGGCGCGGCATCGGTTGGCCCTGGGCTAGCTTCAGGGTGTCCCTGGAAACTAAATGCAGGCTTGTCGGTTAAATGGATACCTTGTAAAGAGCCATCAAACAGCGACTTGTGTGTCACTTTGATATTGGCGGGTAATGTGGTTTCATCTGCAGCAAAACCATGGTTTTGACTGGTGATCATCACAGTACCTTTTTCGATATTGCTCACAGGGTGGTTTGCACCATGGTGACCAAATTTCATCTTTAAGGTTTTTGCACCTGAGGCGAGTGCGAGTAATTGGTGACCTAAACAGATACCAAATACTGGGATGTCTGTTTTTAGGATTTCTTGAATCGCGGTGATGGCATAATCACATGGCTCTGGATCGCCAGGACCATTTGATAAAAACACACCATCTGGGTTCATTGCTAAAACATCTGCAGCAGGCGTTTTAGCGGGTACAACGGTAACATCACAACCACGGTCAACTAACATACGTAAAATATTACGTTTTACGCCGTAGTCATAAGCAACAACTTTGTATTTTAATGCCGATTCTGGCGTGTCAGAGGGTAAACCACCGACTAACTTCCAGCTACCGTTACGCCATTGATAAGCTTTATCGGTAGTCACTTCTTTGGCTAAATCCATGCCTTTCAAGCCAGGGAATGCTTTTGCTTCCGCTAAGGCTTTTGCTTCGTCTAGATCACCCACCATAATACAACCGGCTTGGGCACCTTTTTCACGCAGGATACGGGTTAACTTTCGGGTATCGATATCCGCTATACCAACCACGTTATGCGCTTTTAAATAATCACTTAAAGATTGTTGGTTACGGAAGTTACTAGCAATTAACGGCAAATCGCGAATGATTAAACCACAAGCATGAACCGAATCCGATTCTGTGTCTTCATCATTAGTACCGGTATTACCGATATGCGGATAGGTTAAAGTTACTATTTGGCGTGAATATGATGGATCCGTTAATATCTCTTGGTATCCGGTCATTGAAGTGTTAAAAACCACCTCTCCAACTGAAATACCTGATGCACCAATTGCAGTGCCAGAAAATACGGTTCCATCTTCGAGTACGAGTAAGGCAGACTGTGTCAACGCGACCTCCAGAAAAGAGCCAAGCCATTGAAATTATTTTATTTTATTTTGCACTAAGATACCAATTTCCGCTGTTTTACGAAATTTTGACAAATTTCGGCGATTTTACAGGAATTCCCCAAAGTCGTCTATAGCGGTAAAACTGTTTTTCAAAAAAAACCACCATATCAATGGTGGTTTTTAATTTAATCATTTAGTCCAAGGACCTGCTGCATATCATACAGACCCGGATTTTGATCATATAGCCAATACGCTGCACGCATTGCACCATTTGCAAATGTCATACGACTAGATGCTTTATGGGTGATCTCTAATCGTTCACCAATATCGGCAAACATTGCAGTATGTTCACCCACTAAATCGCCAGCACGTATCGTCGCAAAGCCAATGGTTTCACGATCACGCTCGCCAGTGATCCCTTCGCGGCCGTAAACAGCACACTTTTCAAGATCTCTACCTAGCTTTTTAGCAATCACTTCACCCATTTTAAGTGCTGTACCTGAAGGCGCATCTTTCTTAAAACGGTGGTGGCCTTCAATGATTTCGATATCGGTGTAATCACCCATCACTTCAGCGGCAAGTTCTAGCAACTTCCACATCAAGTTAACGCCAACAGACATGTTAGGAGCAAATACCACAGGCGTTTGCTCTGCATATGCACCAATCAGCTCTTTTTGAGCGTGATTAAAGCCTGTTGTTCCTATGACCATGGCTTTACGATTACGCGCACACCAGTCAAGATGAATAATTGACGCTTCGGGCGAAGTAAAATCAATTAGCACATCAAAATCATTGATCACATTGTCTAATGAATCAGTGATGGCAACATCCATCGAGCCAACACCTGCTAACTCACCAGCATCAACACCAATTAAGGTGGAACCAGAACGCTCTATGGCTGCGCCAAGATGGATGACTTCCTGATGTTTAGCTGATTCAATTAACGTGCGACCCATACGGCCACTGGCACCCACAACGGCGACTCTCACTTTTGCTGTCATATGTCCTCCCAGTGAAAGTCTGCTAAGCATCTTACACTTGATAAATCGGCTATATACAAAAACGCCTAAGATGTCTTAGGCGTTAATTAACGATTAGATAATGTCTAACAATTCAACTTCAAACACTAATGCAGTGTAAGGAGGTATAGATGCACCTGCACCACGTTCGCCATAGGCTAAGTGATGTGGAACGAATAATTTAAGCTTGGTACCGACTGGCATTAATTGTAATGCTTCAGTCCAACCAGCAATAACACCAGAGACAGGGAACTCAGCAGGTTGACCGCGAGTCACAGAGCTGTCGAATACGTCACCGTTTAAGAAAGTACCGTGGTAGTGAGTACGTACTGTAGAATCAATTGTTGGCTTCTCGCCATCACCTTGAACAAGCACTTCATATTGAAGACCTGATTCAGTTACGATAACGCCATCACGTTTAGCGTTGTCAGCTAAAAATGCATCAGCTTCTGCAGTTGCATTTTCTGCAGCTGCTTCTTGTGCAGCTTGTAAACGACGGCTAATTTCAGTGAAAGCCGTTTGTAGGTCTTCCATAGACACTTGGCTTTCTTTACCTGAAAATGCATCTGCTAAACCAGCTTGAACAGCAGGGATATCAATTCCTTCAAAAGGGTTGGCGGCTAATTGCTCACCCATTTGACGACCTACACCATAACTTGCATGCTGCTCCATTGTGCTGAACACATCTGACATAATTTCTTTCTCTCATTTGAACAATTAAAAATTTCACGGAGTTTATCACATTTAAACCGCGCTTGCTGCGAAAATGCCGAATAATATGGCTATTTTCGGCCGTTGATTTTACATTCTGTCAAAGACTGTTTTCTAGCTTGAATATAAAGCGGCATAACTTGGTTTTGAGCCGCTTGTAAATCCTCAATGCGAGTGCTGTGTGATGGATGGGTAGACAGTAATTCAGGCCCCTGACTACCACCGGCTTTCGCCATATTCTGCCAAAGTGTGACACTCTCTTGTGGATTAAAGCCAGCTTTTGCCATTAACTCTAATCCAACAATATCAGCTTCACTTTCTTGATACCTGCCAAAGGGTAAAATAATACCGACTTGAGTGCCTAAGCCTAAACCTGCCATATATAAATCTTTATTGGCAACACCGCTAGCACCCAGTGCTGCATCAGCCACCTGCATGCCGATACCAGTAAGCTGCGAACGCGATACTTGCTCATTGCCATGTTGCGCTAATACGTGGGCAACTTCATGGCCCATTACCGTCGCCAGTTGGTCTTGGTTTACGGCCACGTTTAATAAACCGGTATACACCCCAATATGCCCACCGGGTAATGCAAAGGCGTTAACCTGTTCCGATTCAAATAACACCACTTCCCATTGCTGACTTTGATCTGGTAAAACCGCAGTGATCCGTTTAGCAATGCAGTTCACATAAGCGGTTTTGATTTTATCTTGGCTAATCTTTTGATCTTTTTTCATCGCGGCAAAAGATTGCGCGCCCATTTGTTGCATCTGCGCGTCAGAGAATAATAAAGTTTGGCTTCTACCCGTTGGTGATTTAGTGCTAACACAACCGAATAATAACGCGGTAATACAAAGCGATAATGCCAATTTATTCATTTTTCTATCCTTTTAAAAATACTCGTTGATCTGAGGTTTACTTTATCGAGACCGATTGCGTTTAGCAAAATCACTCATGGTCTTTTTATTTGCTGTACGGCGATTGGCTTGTTTGTCACGCGGTGGCCGCTTACTATCACGATTAATAGGCTTATCGGTAACCGGAAAATCAGCCAAAGTTTGCAGGGGTAAGGCGTGATCTGTTAAGTGCCTAATAGCCTCTAAACCAGCTAATTCAGCATGGCTGACTAATGATAGCGCGATGCCGCTTAAACCCGCTCGTGCTGTGCGACCAATACGATGTACATAAACAGTGGCTTGCGGTGGCAACTCGAAATTGACCACCACTGGCAAGGCTTCGATATGAATACCTCTGGCTAACACATCGGTTGCTATCAACACTGTCAGTTGTTGCTGCTGAAATTGAGCCAATGTTTGCGCTCGAAGTTGTTGCTCTTTGTCGCCGTGCATAGCGGCAGCATTGATCCCTGCTTTTAACAGTTTTTTGCATAGTGCATCAGCATCATCTTTGGCATTCACAAACACCAACACTTGAGACCATTGATGCGACTTAATCAGCTCAATAAGGACTTTAGCCTTACTACCTTTGTTTACATGATAAATGGTTTGCGCAATATCTTCGACTGGACGATTAACGGTACTTGCTTCTATCCGAGTAAATGGCTTAGATAAAATATTGCTGGCTAATTCCGCTAAGGTTTCTGGCATGGTGGCAGAAAATAACAGGGTTTGCCTTGGTGGCATTAACGCCAGTAAGGCATTTAAATCATTAATAAACCCCATATCCAGTAAACGATCCGCTTCATCTAACACCAAGGCCTGTAAATCTGCAAAATTAAGCACACCTTGTTGCACTAACGCTAATAATCTCCCCGGTGTGGCAACAATAATATTGACTGTTTTTGTTAGGCGCTCAACTTGTGCAGTGATTTCTTCACCGCCACAAATAACCTCAAGTGTAAGATTGATGGCCTGACTGAGTGGCATTAAGCTTTGACCCACTTGTGCGGCCAGCTCGCGTGTCGGCACAATAATGACCGCAGACAAACAGTGAGTATTCGTCGGTATATTTATGCGGTGCAATAAAGGCAAACCATATGCGTAGGTTTTACCACTACCAGTTTGTGCTAACGCCAATACATCCTTACCCGTTAAAACAGCGGGAATAGCTTGCTGTTGAATGGGACTTGCCACTGACACACTAGCTGGTAATGCATCGATTAAACCAGAATGAAGAGAAAATGAGGTCAATGTCATTGAATTGCGCCTAGTTACAAGGAAAAGAATTTTCCAACAATGGCCCGATTATATCATTCACTCAAACAAAAAAGGCTGCTTACTTAAGTAAACAGCCTTGCTTTTGATATTTCGTTTAACCTAGCTGATTGCCATTAGCTATTTAAATCTTGAAAGAATTTTTTCACGCCATCAAAAAAACCTTCTGCTTTTGGGCTATGTTTTTTTGATTCGCCAGTTAACGTGGCTTCAAATTCACGTAATAATTCTTTTTGCTTTTCATTTAGGTTAACCGGAGTTTCCATAACCACTTTACACAGAAGATCGCCGACTGCATGGCTACGTACTGACTTAACCCCTTTACCACGTAAGCGGAACATACGACCCGTTTGAGTCTCTGTTGGGATTTTAAGGCTGACTTTACCATCAAGTGTTGGCACTTCAATCTCGCCGCCTAAGGCTGCTTTACTGAAAGAAATTGGCACTTCACAATAAAGATTATTAGCATCACGGGTGAAAATACTGTGCTCACGTACACTAACCTGAACATATAAATCACCTGGAGGCGCACCAAATTCACCTGCTTCACCTTCTCCGGTTAAACGAATTCTGTCGCCGGTATCAACACCTGCTGGAATTTTAACCGACAAGGTTTTGCTCTTTTCAACTCGGCCTTCACCATGACACTTGTTACAAGGATCTTTGATGATTTTGCCGCGGCCATGACACGTTGGACAAGCCTGTTGAACAGCAAAAAAACCTTGACGCATCTGTACCTGGCCCTGGCCATGACAGGTGCCACAAGTGGTTGCTTGCGTGCCTTTTTTCGCGCCGCTGCCATCACAAAGATCACAAGCAGCGAGTGTTGGGATGCGTAATTCTTTGGTTAAACCGCGAACGGCTTCTTCAAGAGATAACTCTAAGTTGTAACGTAAATCACTGCCACGTGCTGCTTGACGCTGACCACCACGACGTCCACCGCCGAAGATATCACCGAAAACATCACCAAAAATATCACCGAAGTCGCCTTGTCCACCATGACCGCCGCCACGATTAGGATCGACACCCGCATGACCAAATTGATCATAAGCCGCTTTTTTATCGCTATCGGTTAAAATTTCGTAGGCTTCTTTAACTTCTTTAAAGCTCGCTTCTGCCGCTTTATCACCAGGATTGCGGTCAGGGTGAAATTTCATCGCTAAACGCTTGTAGGCTTTTTTAATTTCACGTTCACTGGCATCACGACCGACACCAAGAACTTCGTAAAAATCACGCTTTGACATAGTGTTTTGCTTCTCGAAGGTTTGCTTAAAATTGATTAAGTATGATTGTGCAAACGGGCGTTAGAGGTAAGCCTCAACGCCCGCTTTATACTAACTAGTTGCTTTCGCTATCAAAAGTAACTAATTATTTTTTGTCGTCTTTCACTTCTTCGAACTCAGCGTCAACAACATCGTCAGCAGGGTTAGCTTGCTTGCCAGCATCAGTTGCTTGCTCTGCGCCGCCTTGTGCTTTAGCTTGAGCAATTTCCATCAACTTAGCAGAAGCTTCGATTAATGCTTGTGTCGCTTTATCAATGGCTTCTTTGTCATTGCTTTTAACAGCAGCATCAACTTCAGCCATTGCAGCTTCGATTTTCTCTTTGTCTTCAGCGGGTAAATCATCACCAGCTTCAGTCACTTGTTTTTTAGTTGAGTGTACTAAACCATCTGCTTGGTTACGCGCTTGAACTAACTCTTCAAACTTGGCATCTTCATCCGCGTTAGCTTCTGCATCACGTACCATTTGCTCAACTTCTTCATCAGACAAACCAGAGTTAGCCTTGATGGTGATGTTTTGCGCTTTACCGGTTTTCTTGTCAGTAGCAGACACTTTTAAGATACCGTCAGCATCGATGTCAAAAGCAACTTCAATTTGTGGTTGACCACGTGGTGCTGGCTCAATGCCTTCTAGGTTAAATTGACCTAAAGATTTGTTGTAGCTAGCTTGCTTACGCTCACCTTGTAGCACGTGAATGGTCACCGCACTTTGGTTGTCATCAGCAGTAGAGAATGTTTGGCTCGCTTTAGTCGGGATAGTGGTGTTCTTCTCGATAAGCTTAGTCATTACGCTACCCATGGTTTCAATACCAAATGATAACGGTGTTACGTCAAGTAGAAGTACGTCTTTCACCTCACCAGAAAGAACACCAGCTTGAATCGCAGCACCTACGGCAACTGCTTCATCTGGGTTAACATCTTTACGTGGCTCTTTGCCGAAGAAGTTAGTTACCGCTTCTTGTACTTTAGGCATACGTGTTTGACCACCAACTAAGATAACTTCGTTGATGTCTGATACTGATAAATCGGCATCAGCTAAAGCGACTTTTAACGGCTCTAAAGAACGCTGGATTAAGTCTTCAACTAATGACTCTAACTTAGCACGAGTGATTTTAACCACTAAATGCTTAGGACCTGTTGCATCAGCTGTGATGTAAGGTAAGTTAACTTCAGTTGAGTTGGTGCTTGATAATTCAATTTTCGCTTTTTCAGCCGCTTCTTTTAGACGTTGCATTGCTAAAGGATCTTTACGTAGATCTAAGCCTTGGTCTTTTTTGAACTCGTCTGCTAAATAGTTAATTAAACGGTTATCAAAGTCTTCACCACCTAAGTGAGTGTCACCATTGGTTGCTAATACTTCAAATGTTTGGTCACCGTCATTGCTGTCGATTTCGATGATTGAAATGTCGAATGTACCACCACCTAAATCGTATACCGCAACAATGTTGTCGCCTTGTTTTTTATCAATACCATAAGCTAATGCCGCTGCTGTTGGTTCGTTGATAATACGCTTAACTTCAAGACCCGCGATACGGCCAGCATCTTTTGTTGCTTGACGTTGTGAGTCGTTAAAGTATGCAGGAACAGTAATTACCGCTTCGGTAACTTCTTCACCTAAAAAGTCTTCTGCGGTTTTTTTCATCTTTTTCAAGATTTCAGCAGAAACCTGTGGTGGAGCCATTTTGTTACCACGTTGCTCTACCCATGCATCGCCATTATCTGCAGCGATAATTTTGAAAGGCATGATGTCGACGTCGCGCTGAACTTCGTCATCTTTAAAACGACGACCAATCAAACGCTTGATTGCGAAGAAAGTATTAGCAGGGTTTGTCACTGCTTGGCGTTTTGCAGGCTGGCCTACAATTGTTTCATCATCGGTATAAGCAACAATAGAAGGGGTTGTACGATCACCCTCTGCGTTTTCAATCACGCGTGCTTTACCGCCATCAAGGACAGCCACACATGAATTTGTTGTGCCTAAGTCGATACCAATAATTTTGCCCATGAGGTCCTCCGAAAATTGACGATATTCGTCATAAATTTGTTGTCTGATATTGATATGGGGGGCACTGAGATGATTTCAAGCATTTTTTTACTTTAAAATCTTGGCTTTTTTACCGCCCAAATCCTTCTTACCAATGTATATAGGGGCGCGAATTTCATTTACAAGGGGCAAACTTAAAAATTTATGCTGTTTTCCTAATATGAGTTATGGAAAAATACAAATTGGATATTGCATGCAATTTTCCGAGATGATATTTGCCGCTTTCAGCAGTGCAGTATTGTTACTATTAATCTTTGAGGATGTCATCGTGAACTCAACCCAAATAGCCTACCTATATGGTTTAGGTGCCGTGTTATTATGGTCTACGGTAGCCGCAGCATTTAAAGTTGCGCTGGATTACTTTACTCCCTTACAACTTGTTTTAGTGGCCGTGCTAACGTCTATCGCAACACTGAGTATTATCTTGTTGATGGAAGGTAAGCTCAATTTAGTGAGTCGCCAGTTTTTACAGCGCCCGACATTTTATCTCATCAGCGGGATGTTAAACCCATTTCTTTACTATTATGTTCTTTTTGCTGCTTATGATTTATTACCCGCACAACAAGCTCTGTCTTTGAATTACACTTGGGCGATTTTATTACCTATATTGTCAGTTCCCTTTTTAGGGCACTCGCTGAGTAAAACCGACATGATTGCTGCGATGATTGCTTATGTTGGAGTGTTCATTATTGCGACAGGCGGCAATTTCACCACCATGAGTTTTGAGAGTCCAATAGGCATTTTACTTGCCTTGTTGAGTACTGTTTTGTGGTGTCTATATTGGATTTTCAACACGAAAGATAATGGTAATGCCATTGTCAGCTTACTGCTTAGTTTTACGCTAGGATTGCCGTTTATTGTTATTACGCTTTTATTAACAGATAAACTACCGACATTAACTGCAGAAGCCCTATTTGCGGGTATGTATGTTGGACTGTTTGAAATGGGCGTGACATTTGTATTGTGGTTAATCGCATTAAAAAAGACTGATAAAGCAGCGAACATGAGCACCATGGTTTTTTTGACACCGGTGTTATCTGTTGGTTTTATCACCTGGATATTAAAAGAAAATATTGCAGCAGCAACCTATCTTGGTCTTGGATTTATCTTGTCGGCCCTTGCTCTGCAAAAACTGCTTCCTCGTTTTGTGTGTAGACCCGGATCACAATTAACATAATCACCACAAAAAAGTTGAAAAAATAATCAGTTGTCACTATAACTATCAATACACATACCTTTATCTACCTTTAGCATCAATCAATTGTCTCGACATATAAACAAGTAAGCAGTAATGGAGAGGTGACGGCAATGGGATTGCCTAGATGGAACTTATCAAATAAAGCCGAACGTATTTTTCGAATCACAGTGCTGACAATTGTCGGGCTGATTTTGATTTATGAAAAAATCTATGGGTCAAGCTCTACCCAATACGCAGCCATGTATTTGTGTGTATTTTCTTTAGTCGGCACATTCTTATCGAATGCCGTCCAAAAGCGCTACTTTACTTCTGTCATGGAATACGCCCAAGTATTCAGACTTGTCGCATTACTGATGATGCTTTGCTTTTTAATCATTTGGATTTACATCACCTTAGAGAGTACATCTCAGGCAGCATTGGTTGCAGGAATCGTCTAAAACTCCTGTACTTCAGATAACAAAACCCACAAAAATTAATGCCCTACTTGAAAAGTAAGGCATTTTGACAGTCGTGTACAACTGAACTGCAGTGAGATAACGTTAGTTGTGATTACTTCAATGAAGGCACTTTATTTTGCAGTAATTGCTGCTGCATGCTGCGCCAACCGCTCGAAATAGTAGAAAGGTGTTCACGACGTTCAGGAAATTGGTTAGCAAGATTGTTCATTGTCATAATTTGTAATTCGCACAATTCATTCCAACGCTTAGCATTTGATATCGACATAACATTATCCTTAATGAGATTAAAATCCATTTACAACGCCTGATCAAGGTCAACCGTGTTTGATTGAGTCACAACAATAAAAACATAAAACCTGATGTAATAAAAATGTAACACAGCTTTTATGTTTGCGCCAATGAGTGATATTAATATTTTTGCTACAAGCCACTTTTTTAGTAAAAAAAGATTGCACCAAGGATAATCAAGCGTATCTTAAATATAAGAATAACAAAGCTTAAAGGACGCTTTACATGACAGAAACTGTATTCAAAATTTTATTTATCGCGGTGTTATTTTTTCTTGCTTACAAACTAATTTTTTCTGGTAAACGTGGGCTAACCCTATTTGAAATGCATTTCAAACAGGGGCGTTTAAATAAGCACAAAGGTAAAATTCCGGAAAAATTTGAGAGAGAATGTCGCGCCTTTGCCAAAGAACATAAACTGACATGTACTGTTCGCGCAGAAAAAAATAATCAGGTTAGGTTGCATGTCTCTGCTAATGTAGGTGATAACTTAACTCAACAAATCAGAAATATATTCCCCTTTGAATATTATGATCAAAAGCACATCGACAATTCAAAGCTAAAAGGATAATGCTATTTACGCTTTCAAAGTAAGCCTTGAGCTTTTACTGGCTAGTTATCAAAAGATAACCTGAGCTTGATATCATTTTCAATTTCAGGTTATTTTCTTTGAATCACGAGTGTGACCTCAGCCACTTTGATGCCAAATTTGTTGATATCGCTTTTATTAATAATGGTTTTGTTATCAACTAAAAACATCCAATCATCAAACTCAACCTCATACTCGCTGCCATCAACCAGTAATTTCATATCATAGCGCCAACGAAGAGCACTACCGTTAGCCTCACCTTTAGCGATGCCTAATATGTCATCAGCACGCCCCTCAAACTGACCATTACCTAAATCAGTGAGATACCATATGCGCGTTTGCTTTTCGCCATCATCATAAATAAACCATTCTTTTAACTCACCTTTATTACCTTGCCAGCTACCTGTCATGGTCACGGTAAACTTGCGAGTTACCTTACCAGAGTAATCTTGCACTATGCCAGAAGCGGTTAATTCACCATCAAAAAATGCGGCTAAATTCAATGTAGGGTTGCTATTAGTATAATCTTCGATGGATGCCGATGAGCAAGAGAATAAGCTAATGCAAGCCGCAATCACTGCGAGTTTTTTTAGCCACTTAACATGCCATAAACGAGAAGCAGAATATCGAGTAGCTGATGAAGCTGATTTTAACAAAATCCTCATTATTTATTTGCTCCAATTAACTGTTGACGTAGCTTAGGATGCGTTGTTTTTTCTGACAACCAAATCCCGATAAATGCTTCACTAAAACGTTGGTCTGCTAGTTGATAAAATGGTTTATCGTTAAATAAAAACTCAGCTTGTTGATCATTGTGAATGATAAAACTTAAGCGATCATTTTGTTTCACATCCGGCCAGGCTGAGATTAAGTGCGATTTAATTTGGTTAATTTCGGCAGCAGCAATACCATTTTTTTGCCATTGCTCAATGGTGGCATCGATAAGCTCTTGCGCTGAAATATCACGGTGATATTCAATATCTAGCATTAATGGAAAGCGCTGTGGTTGATAAACACCATCCAAGGAGTATAACTTTGCCAGATACACATCAAACCAAAGCACATCCATATCGGCCTCGCCGACTTGGATAAGTTTCAAAGGCATATCATGGGGCACTGAAGAACCTAACGACTGTTGATTTACAGCAGTCTGCGGCTCAAATGGATCTTGGTTGAGCTGCTTCTCATCAATTGAACTTTGATATTGTGCCAATACAACCCGAGGAACTACTAATAATGTGAGTAATATTATCTGCCCTAGTCGCCATTTAGTTTCAATGTGCATTTCATTGCTCCGCTAACTTAAACATGATTGGCTATCGTTAATGATGACTTCAATCGTGCTGCTATAGTCATTGATACGGGAAATAACACACACCAGATCACAACAAGAATACAGGTTGAATAAACGGTGCCAAACGGAAGTACCACAGCGCCAAAATTAGCACCAGCCAGATAGCTTAAGCTTCCCGATATACCGCCGAGTATCACCTGTAAAGGTAGATGTAATTTATGTGCAAAAGCCAGACTAGAGTTCAAGGTCAGTGCAAAAAAAATCCATAATAATGCCAGCCACCAAGGTGAGATAGAAAACTCAAACACGCCAAAGTAAATCAGACAGATATCAACAAAAATACCCAATGAACTCACGGCTAGCACAACCCAAAAATCCCTTTTTCTGTTTTTTGATACCACAAAATGAAGTAAGACTAATAATATCGAAATGATAATAAATTGGTTTTGGTACAACACCCCAAGCCACCAAATACATTGGAAACTGAGGGCGTTAAACACGACAGACAAGGTCGAGGGGGATAAGGTAGACTTCATCTCCCCCCCTTAATATCAGTTGTATTACCCCATTCGTTTATTAGCATCGATAGCTTGGTCTAACGGCGGTTAAGTGTACTGTGCTGGTTGTGCGCTCTAAGAAACCACCTTCACAATAACTTAAGTAAAACTTCCACATGCGGATAAAATCATCGCCATAACCTAACTCTGTGATCGTTTCTTTAGCATGATCAAAATTATCATGCCAATGCTTCAAGGTGCGAGCATAGTCTAGGCCAATATCATCAATAGACCATATCACCATATCGGTTTTGTTAGCGATATGACGCGACATCTCACTAATTGAAGGCAAGCAACCACCTGGAAAAATATAACGCTGAATAAAGTCGACACTTTTGCGATAACTATCATAACGTTGATCGGCTATGGTAATTGCTTGAATTAGCAATTTACCTTCAGGCT
The DNA here is from genome assembly GCF_025370255.1 of Shewanella holmiensis. Classification (GTDB taxonomy): domain Bacteria; phylum Pseudomonadota; class Gammaproteobacteria; order Enterobacterales; family Shewanellaceae; genus Shewanella; species Shewanella holmiensis. The sequence continues at coordinate 33,296 of NZ_JAMTCD010000004.1, read as the reverse complement.
TTAACAGATGTTGTAGCTTTTCAAAAAATCCCGGTAAATATTCATGCCCAACCGCTTCAATCATTTCAATCGATACCACACGATCATATTCACCTGTCAGTTCGCGGTAATCTTGCTTTAACAGGGTAATTTTATCCGCTAAACCTTCGCTATTAACACGCGCAGCCGCATAGTCATACTGTGCATCTGAAATAGTGGTAGTGGTAACCGAGACGCCGTAATGCTTTGCAGCATAAATAGCTAACGCGCCCCACCCTGTGCCCACCTCTAAAAGAGTTTGTCCTGGTTGTAAATCTAAACGCTGACAAATGGTGTCTAACTTGTGTAATTGCGCCTCTGCAAGACAAGCATCATTAGTGGGATAAATTGCACTTGAGTACATCATTTCTGGGTCTAAAAATGTTTGGTACATATCATTGCCCAAATCATAATGAGCCAGAATATTTCTTTTTGAGCCCGATTGAGAATTTCGGTTAAACACGTGCTTAACTCGATTGATACCATTACTCAACCAGGAAAAATAACGTTCAATGTTATCTAATAGTGCTAAGTTTCGGGCAAATACTTGCACAACTTTTGTCAAATCAGGGCTACACCAGTGTCTTTGAATATAAGCTTCACCTGCACCAATTGAACCACCAAATACGACCTGACGATAAAAACTAGGATGCTGAACTTGCATGGTGGCATGTAACGGACTGTGTTGATCTCCAAATACATGGGATTGAGTACCATCAACTATCGTCAATTGTCCCTGAGCCAGATTTGCTAAAGCACGCAGTAAAATCTTTTTAGCCAAACTGTCTGATAACGAGGCTTGAGCGATACTGCTTTCGGTTGCGATGTTGTCCATGTCTGACTCCATTTAAATACAAGGTACTCTTTAATTTTTAATATCAACTAGCAATACGCACCTGAAAGAATTTTGGATTCATTTTTGAAACTAAATCAGCATTTAAGTTGGCAGCTTAACTTTGGGTTTGCCAACAAAAGGAATACGCTTAATAAACAACTTCATGGCCTGCCAATAAATACCCATAACAATTTTTGCGGTCATTAAAGGATAGCCCAATACAAAGCGTTGAATATTCTTGGGTGTAAAAGGTTGGCGTTTTAATGCAATAGTGGCGTCAAATAACTTAGCGTTTTGATCATTACGATTCTCGATAGTCACTTTAAGATGCTCCTGCGGCGGCACAATTCGCCATAAATAGTGCATATCTAAGGTCATAAACGGAGAAACATGGAATACCTTATCTGTATGCGTGGTATTTGCTAAATCAACCAAATAGCAATGCCGTTCGTTCCAGGGAGTATTACTGACTTCTGCCAACATATATAAAGGAGCATCGTCTTGATAACAAAAAAAGAAGTTAACGGGACTAAAATAAAACCCGAAATGACGAATTTGGCCACAAAACACTACACGGTTACACGCCGTTTGGGCGCCTAAGTGCTTTATGGTGGTTAGGGCACGCAATTTTAACGCAGCGACCGAAGGCAAATGTTTTGCTTTGAATTGCAAAGCAAAATCCTCACCAAATTGCTTATCAATGCTGTTGAGGTAATCTTCGGCTTTAAAGGTTAATAATGCCCTACTCTGGTCAAATAATTTAGATGAACTGACTAGTTGGGGTAATTCGTCTAAATCTAACGCCATCATGGCAATATCGTAACCAAAACTGTGGCGTTTGGGTGCATGTCTTCTATGGCTGACTTTGCCATAATAAATACCACTTTTAAAATCACGCGTTTGCGCCGAAGAATCGGTCATAAACTGATCCCAAATTGATTGCACACATCTACAGCACTTCTAACACCATCTTCATGAAAACCGTTATACCAATATGCGCCAGCAAAATAAGTATGACGTTTACCAGATATTAAGCTGCGTTTTACTTGAGCTTGCATACTCGCTTCATTAAAAACAGGATGAGCATAATTGAATTTTCGTAATATTTTGCTTTCATCAATTAAGTCAGTTTGATTTAAGGTCACGCAAAATGTCGGCGCATTTTTGGGTAAGCGCTGTAAAATATTCATATTATAAGTGACGCTTGCAGGTCTATCTGCAATGGCAACTTCGTCATCACCTTCTAAACGGTAATTCCAACTTGCCCAGGCGGAACGTCGTTTAGGCAATAAACCAATGTCGGTGTGCAACACCACTTCATTATTTTGATATGCCATAGCCGATAAAATGTGTTGCTCATCAGTGCTAGGGTCGCTCAACATCGCCAGCGCTTGATCGCTATGACAGGCTAAAATAACATCATCAAAATGCTGCCATTCGCCATTGGCGATTTGCACTTTAACCCCCTCATCGGTACGCATAATTGCCGTAACAGGGCTATTCAATAAAATATTATTTTTGAAAGGCTCAATTAATGCTGGTATGTAACTTCGCGAACCGCCTTTTAATACAGACCACTGTGGACGGTCACTAATATTCAGCAAACCATGGTGTTGAAAGAAGCGGATAAAAAAGCGCAACCCAAAAGCACGCATGTCATTGATGCTTGAAGACCAGATTGCCGCACCCATTGGTAAAATGTAATGCTCGCAGAAAAAGTCACTGAACTGATGTCTGTCGAGGTACTCGCCTAAACTAATTTCTGGGTAGTTGTCTGATTCATAAATGGCTTTACAGCTATTATTAAAACGCACGATTTCTGCCAGAAATCGATAAAAACTCGGACGTAATATATTGCGTTTTTGGGCAAATAAACTCCAAAGAGTATGGCCATTATATTCAAGGCCAGTATGAGCGTTGTGAACACTGAAGCTCATTTCTGTTGGTAACGATTCCACGGCTAACTTTGCCATTAACTTTTCAAAACGAGGGTAAGTTCTGTCATTAAATACAATAAAGCCTGTGTCTATCGCATAACTTTCACCATCGACTTCAACATCGACTGTCGCAGTGTGGCCACCAATATAATCATTCGCTTCAAATACAGTAACATGATGCTTACTGCTCAGTAAGTGCGCGCAGGTTAACCCTGATACTCCGGTTCCTATTACGGCAATTTTTTTCATTATTATTTTTCTCCACAACCACATTCACGCTAATACTGTTGATACGTATTTTTCAGCCAATTAGATCGTTGTTATTTTGTTGGCTTTTCAGCAAGTATTTTAATTAATAACATCTCAGGTAACCAAGATAAGCACTTCAATATAAAGGTAAACCTTTTAGGAAAGTGGATTTCAAACTGACGTTTTCCCATTCCTTCATAAATCCGCTTGGCAGCTTGCTCACTGCTCACTCTCATCGGCATAGCAAAATCATTTTTGTCTGTTAATGGCGTTTTAACAAAACCTGGGCAAATCACACTCACACCGATAGCTTTATTCGGTTTTGCTGCTAAATCCAAACGTAAACTGCGGCCTAAATAACTAATAGCAGCTTTAGATGCGCCATAAGCCTCAGCTCGTGGAAAGGGTAAATAGGTTGCACTTGAGCTCATCAACCCCAGTTGCCCCCCTTTTGCCATTAACGGCAAAAAGGCTTCAATACAATAACCAATAGCAATTAAGTTGGTGGTAATCACCCGACTAAACAGTGATGAATCAAATTCGAAAACATTTTCTATGTATTCACAGGTACCAGCATTTAGTATCACTTGCGTAAGTGACACATTTTTTTGCAACAGGTATTGGCTTAACGCTGCACTTGCGGCGTTGACTTGCTCGGGCGCTGTTATATCAAATGTCAAAAAGTGGTGAGTATTTAATTGATTAAGTATCGACTCATTTCTTCCACATGCGATGACATGAAAACCCTGAGCGATATAATAATTGACGCAGGCAAGGCCAATACCGGATGTTGCTCCGGTAATCAGCACAGCCTGAGATGATGTTGCGCTCTGCGAAATCATAAGTTCAACCTATGCGTTTTTTAAGCAAATTGATTAACCCACCTAACAGCGGGACATGTTGGTACAGCATTTGACCTGCATCGAAATAATCTCGATGAAAATAAATTTTGTCGTTGAATTTAAGCAAGCTTGAACCATCTACATGAATAGTTTGGCCTTTATTTAACTTAGGATGCGAATAGCTCATTACCCAATATAGCGCAGCCTGATGTTGACATTCACTCAAGACTATTTGATGAATATCAAATTCAATATGAGTAATGTTTTGGTATAAATTAGCAAAATATTCCGTTAATGCTGCCATTCCATCTACTTGATGCAAAGGGTCTTGAAAATGCACATCTGAACTGTAGACTTCTGTTAATTTTTGTAAATTATCTTTATTAAGCTTTTGATAAAGCTCAATAAACAACCCAACAATCTCAGGTGTGTTGTCGTTAGGTAACGCGAATTCGGTTACATTTAACGTATTTTGCATATTCTGCTCTCTTGTATCGTTCGCATATTTACCATAAAACGCAATGTAGTAAATTACAATGCCTTATATGACAACAACATATATTGTCTTGGGGACAATATATGTGATTTATTTCACTTACAAAAAATACGGCAATCAGCAGCAAATAGATCAAAAAAAGCGCTTAATATTTTAAGCGCTTTTTTATCAATAAAATCGAATGTCAATTGTGATATCAGTTAATTTTCATAACCCTGGCGAGCAACTGGGTGCCAGTGTTTATCGACTTCATCTTTAATAAACATCACTTTTGCGGCTTCTGCGGCATCTTTATCAAAACCAATTACAGCATGTGCTTTCTCTTTGGTACTGATGTCAGGGTAATCCACCTTTTCGACATCAAGCTGTTTCAATATCATTGCCAGCAAAGTGCGCGACAAGGTCACTTGTTCAATCGCTTTATCCAATAAAGCGTTCCCCTCTTCGGGGTTATGAGCGTACAAACCATGGGAGGCCATGGCAAAATCCCAGCGCCATTGCCCATGACGAATGCCCATGATGGCGTCATTCATTAATGGCCATGTTGCTCCAGCATCCCAAGCTGCTTTTGCCTCAAAATGTGCTTTAACCAGTAAGTCTTCAACTTGGCGAGCTTTAGTATTAATTTGTTGTTTTTTTTTAGCTAATGTTTTGCTAATCGCCTGCTGACTAGAGTGACAAGCCTTACAGGTATTATCGAAATGTTCTAGTGCGTTGCCGACTTTATGATCGGTAAACTCATTACCTTTATCATCGGTTGCAGGTGGCATATGGCAGGTGATACAGGTAACGCCAGCTTCAGCATGTTTGCTGCGGCTCCAATGCTCAAACTCTGGGTGACGCGCCTTTAACATCGGTGTTTTTGAAATAGGATGGATCCATTCATAAAAACGGCGGGTGTCATAATACTTTTCAATATCATCGGCGGTGCTGCCAAATATCCATGGAATATTGACTTTATCACTGCGCTCAGGCTGAAAATAATACGTCACATGACACTGACCGCAAACTTGAGCACCTTGCATGCTGGTATTTTGTTTGTCGAAAGGCAGCTTTATTTTGGCCATAGCATCCTGTGCATGTGGACGAGGTAGCGCCAATTTAGCACTGCCGTCTTCATGACAATCGCTGCAATACACCACTGATTTAATTTCAGTGCCTAAATCGGTAAAATTGGCGCCAGAAAATCCTTCTATACCCATTTCGTTCATCAATCTTGGAGCATCAGGTGTTTTGCAGGTCCAACAACTGGCTGAAAGCCCTTTTTTACCTTCTTCGACTGACACGCCAGTACGTAAAATATGAGTGACATCAGCCACCGCAAATTGATGCCCACGAGGGCTGTTGTACTCTTTTGCAAAAGACGAACCGGCCCATAAAATGATGTTAGCTGGATATGCTGCTAGCATGTCTTCTTTATCGGCTTGCTCTGATGTCGCCAACCAAGTTTGATATTGATTAGGGAACTTAGTCTGGTTAGTCTCATCAACATTTGCCATCGCAGGCAAAGCGTATATCACACCTGCGCCAGCAAGGATTGACACTAACAAATGGTATTTACTTAATAACATAGCTCACTCTTCTTATATTTTACCCAGGACGACCATCTAATCGAGGTTTAGTTAAAATAGGGGCGTAATACCACACAAACATACCAAAACTAATAAACCAACACGCCCCAGCTAACCATAACCAAGTGGAGGAATATTGCGGCGCAAGTAAAGGCATTACGGCGCGTAATATTGCCGCTAGCGGCAAGCAAGAAAAGGCCAGTATCATATTAGGGCCTTGATAAATATTACGACTAGTATGACCTAAAGAGACGCGCGATATCATCGACAAACACAAAGATGCAATCCCCCCAACAGCAAATAAATGCAGTAACGTACGGTATGCAAACTCGTTGTTGATATTCCAAGCCATCGCAAGCAGGGTTGCAGGTAACGCCCAATATGAAACATGTAAAGACCACAACATAGGTTCTTTAAAGGTTTTGTGCCCTTTCCAACCCAATACTCTAATCAATTGTAATAGTCCGGCGCTAAACAAAATACCTTGTTCAATTTCACGCGGAAATATATGAAATACTGACTGCACAAACAAAACACCCATAACCAATATTAACGTTAATTCAAGTGCTTGTATGGGATCAGGCTTTGAATGTTGTAACTTCATCGCAGTGAAAAAGGGGATCACTCGCCCACCAACGACGGTGATCACCATTGCCAACCACCAAATCATTGCCTGCCATAACTGTGTCGATAGCGAAAAATTACGTTCATACAGGGCATAATAACTGACTAAGTTAACAACCAGCGCCAGCATAATCATTATTGGAAAACCAATGTTTCGCCACTGTTTTACTTTATAAATACAACGCCATAGAGTGGCTGCTGTAATACCTAAAAATAAGGTATCAAATAATGCTGGCAGCCAAATAGGAATATCAAAAGGCATTAATAACAGCAAACGAGCGACTAACCAACAGCTGAACGTTACCGCTAACAAAGGCCCTTTCATTGTCGGTTGATTTGTCCAGGTTTGTGCTGCCGTAAGCAAAAATCCGCTCACGATAGCCAGTGCAAAACCAAACAACATTTCATGAGGATGCCACCATAGCGGCAGCACATTGGCCCAAAACTGACCATTAAATAAACTGTATTGTGGCGTAAACCAGCCCATTAACCATAGCGGAATATACAAAGCAGCAACAACGGCCCCTCCCAAGAAGAACGGTCTAAAGCCTAATCGCCAAATTGCAGGTGTTTGCTCAATGTCACGGGGGTCATCAATGTTTAACATTTATTATCGCCTTAAACATGCATTAAATATAAATCTTTAATGCAGTTTAAGCTCATCAATGCTTTCGTTCAATAACAATAGCGCTCAATGATGAATAATTACCTAAAACTGTGATCTACGCGTTACTTGCGCAATAAGGATTTTGACAGAAACGAGGACCAACGACGCTGTTGTGATTGTTTTTGTTCTAGTGAAAAAAGTTATTAGCCACCATGATGAGGCTAACCCCGTTTTAGTGCTCCTAAGACCTCAAGTGCGCGCTTTCTAGCAAAGCCATGCTCAACGATGGGCGCAGGGTAGGCCTTTTCTTGCTTGGCGCGTTCAGAAAATAAATCGGCCATTGAATTAATATGCTGTGCTTTTAGATGTGGCTCGTGGATATGCTTTAAGCTCCAATCGGCAACTTCAGGTACAAAATGTTTTATAAAGCTCGCATCAGGATCAAACTTACTGCTTTGAGTCATAGGATTAAATACCCTAAAGTAAGGTTGGGCATCACACCCTGTGCCTGCTGACCATTGCCAGCCACCATTGTTAGCGGCTAAGTCGCCATCAATCAGCTGTTGCCTAAAGTATTGTTCACCCCAGCGCCAATCTACCAGCAAATGTTTAGTTAAAAAACTTGCCACGACCATGCGTAAACGATTGTGCATCCAACCCGTTTGATTAAGTTGACGCATGGCAGCATCAACAATCGGGTAACCTGTTTGCCCTTTACACCATGCACTAAATTCATCAGCATCATTACGCCACTGAATGTTATTGCCCAATAGATTGAAGTTTTGCCCACGAGACAGCCGCGGAAATGCCACTAACAAGTGACGATAAAACTCGCGCCAAATTAACTCGTTCAACCAAGTTTTGGCTGGGCTTGCCTCATTAATTAATGCATCAGGGTAATAGTACAAAATAGCGGTAATACATTGGCGAGCACTGATTACCCCTATCGCTAGATAAGGAGATAATCGACTAGTGCCCTCTAATGCCGGAAAATCACGTTGTAACTGATAATCGGCTACATCTTGTTTTAAAAACCGAGTTAACATGTCTCTGGCAACACCTTCACCACAATCCCAACTTTCACTACTGACGGGGTTGGGATAATAATCACCAAGACTAAAATGTATTGGAGCAGGCACATCAATTGGCACTTCAAATATAGCCGCTTTAAGCGGTTTAATCAGAATGCTTGCAGCCTGCTTTTTCCATTCTTTTGCAAACGGGGTAAACACCTTATACATTTGCCCGGCTTGATTTTGCACACTGCCAGGTGCTAACAAGCAGTCTTGATCAAGCAAATGCAGCGGCAAGCTGGCGTCTATTAAGGCTGCATCACGTTGGCGCTCGTTAAACTCAGGTTCATTCGCGGCATAAATCACCCCGATGTCATGCACGGCGCAAAACTCGCTTAACCATGGCGCTATGTCAGCAAAAGTATTTAACTGCACCACGGTTAGTTCAATACCAATTTTTGCCAAAGACTGGGCTAATAAATTGACGTGCCGCTCAATAAAATCGATTTGGATTGCTGCAACATCATGCTCAGCCCATTGCTGTGGGGTAACAAAATACAGCGCTTTCACTTGGCTACCGTATTGCTTGGCAAAAGTACATGCCATCGCCAGCGCAGGATGATCGCTGATGCGAAAATCCTGCCTAAACCATACTGCACAGTTAACATTTTGCTGCATCAATACGACTCCAACTTAGTAAGCATAACGCAATTTAAGCTCTTCTGGGTGTGGGTTTAGATACACTTGGTTTTCAATATATTCAGTTGGAAACTCTTTCAAATAATGATTAATCAATGTCATAGGCACCAATAACGGCAACAGACCTTGACGGTATTTCATAATGGCATCGGTTAACTCTTCTTTTTGGCGAGCATTTAAATGTTTCTTAAAGTAGCCCTGAATATGTTGTAACGTACTGGTGTGATTTTTACGGGTTGCTTTGACTTTTAACGCCGTCATTAAGCCTTCAAAATAGGTTTGCGCCGACGCCTCTAAATCTTCAAGGTTAGCGAGAACAGGTCCAAGCTCGCGATACCACTTAGGACTATGTGCCATTAATAGATATTTATAACGTGAATGAAACAGGATTAATTTGTGCTTGGTGAGTCCTGATGCCATCATATTGCGCCAATCATGGTAGGCATAAACGCGAGTAAAAAAGTTCTCTTTAATGACCATATCATTCAAGCGCCCTTCTTCTTCAACAGGCAGGTAGGGATACTTATCCATCAAGGCTTTAGCAAACACCCCTACACCTGTTTTCGTGCTGTTATTAGTGCCCTTCTTATACTCTAAAACACGTTCCATACCGCAGGTTGGTGATTTAGCACAAAAAATATAACCGCCTAGATTGCCGAGTTCCTGCACTTTATTTTGGCTAAATTCGTGCAGCTTTGCGGTAACATCTAACGTGCCGTCAGCACTTTGAATTAGCAAAACATCGCCATCTTTAATTTGACGAATACTTTTACGTGGCGCACCCATACCGATGGCCATTTCAGGGCAAATACTGGTGTATTCAAAAAACGGCGCAATTTCTTTCGCGCAGTAGTAAGAGTTTTTATGGCCACCATCAAAACGAACCTCACTGCCTAACAAGCAACTACTGATACCGATTTGGATTTTTTGCGGAACAAATTCTTGAGGTTCACTCATCTTTACGCACTCCTGTGGCGGTAAATAACATCTAATAAAAAAATACGTGTTAGTAATGAAAATAGTTCAATTTAAAGAGAAAAACTTAAATTTAGCTAAATAAAAAACAGAGCCTAGGCTCCAAAGCGCAACAGTTAATTTTACAAACTGTTGATCAAAGTGCTGTGTGGTGAGTCATTTGAAGCATAAGCAGGTGCACATGAAATTTAACCTTAATCCTAATCAGTCATCCAGCCCCTTTTTAGCTATAGACGATAGTCAATAACTATAGAATCCTGCTGATGTGCAGGTTTTGAAAATAATAGATGTCTTCACTGGCTTCAATGGTCTTAAGTTGATAACCAGTCTTTAAAATAACTAGGAAGTTGGCCAGTCCAACGCTTAAAAGAGCGTCTAAAATTATTGCTGTCTGCAAATTTTAATTGTTTTGCGATAAGAGTGTTTGAACAGCCATTAATAACGAGTAAATAAATCGCTTGCTGTAATTTTACTTCGTCCTGTAGCTGCTGGAATGTCGTATTAAAGTCTTTCAAACGGCGTTTAAGAGTTGCTGGGCTGAGTGATAATTGTGCTGCTATTTCTGGAAGTGTGGTGCTTGTTTGGTAAGACTTTTTTAAATGCAGTCTTACAGCTGCAGGCAAGCCGATATTAAATGGCTTTTGGAAATACTGATATCGAGCAAGTCGTTTAGCCTGCAAAAAGCTTTGACTATTTCTGAGTGAAAAGGCTGTTTGGTTTAGTGATAAGTCAAAGCTAACAACACCAATAGGTTGATTGAATGTGAGTTTGTCTCCAAGGTATTTGTAGTATTGGTCAATATTACTTGGAGAGCTATAAGGCAATGAAAAATGTCCTTGAAAGCGACAGTGAGTGAGTTGTTTAAAGCATGAGACCAAGCTTGATAAAGTTAATTCAGTAAAAAACTGTTGTAGCTCAGGTAAACTTAAATCTTGTTGGAACAGTATATGTTGTTGGTTTTGCGTATGCCAACGTGATGTTTGCAACCAAGGTTGTAAAGACCAATAGTGACGTTGCCAAAAAAATTGAGCTTGCGAAAAGTCTCTGCTACACAATAGCCCTTGGGTCAAAATGCCACTTTGAGTTGTAAGCCATTGTTGGCCTAATATAAAGGCAAGATCATTGCTAGGCCATAATTTTATGGCATTGCGTATCAGAGTTGATAGCTGAAGGATGCTAATATGACTATCAACTAAGGTGAAGTCTTTTTCAAAAATACGAGTACCGGTCAATAATAAATGGATCGGCACTTGGCGCTGACGAAAAAGTGAAAAAATGGTTGCTGGTAGCAATTGAATATTGATGCACTTAGTATCGGCATAAGCTACAGCATGCATTATATTGCCTTTGGCCAACATTGTTGTTTGACCTGTTCTAATTTAATGTTTACTTGCTCAATAAACTCTTCTGCATTATTTATATTTTTTTTCCCTTCAATAGGTAAAAACTCAATAGCATAGCTCGCTTGGCAATCTAACTTTTTAATGGCATTAATGAGCTCTATTGCCATGGCGTCAGCAAATGTTTCACTACAGTTTGGTAGCATAATGATAAATCTATCACCTGCGTATCGGCAGACTAGATCCTGAGTTCGCAACTGAACTGCAAGCATTTGAGCAATATTGATCAAACGCTGATCTCCTTGGGAGAATCCATATTTTATATTGATTTGATTGAAATTATCTAAGTCCAGCATGATTAGTGCTGTAGATTGGAATTTAGCCATATTGTGATTGAGCTGAATACGCATCGCGCGAGCATCACACAGTAAAGTTAACTGATCGACTAATTGATGTTCACGATAAAATTGCTCTCGCGTTCTCAATTGTTCATTGATAGTAGCTTGCTCATCTCGCCATAACCATAAGCCTACAGTAAGCACGATAAGACCTAAGGGGGTAGGGATTTTTTCAAAGAACTTAAACCATGAAGGTAAACTTTCACTTAAGAAAAACTCATCTAATAAGTCCATATAACAACCTAAACAGTATCCCGTTAGGCCAATAGTTAATAGCCAAGTCACCCGACCACCGGGACGCGCAGATAATATAAGCACTAGCCAACTCGCACCTAGCACTAATAACGCCCCTTCAGAAACCACATCTAGTAAATCAATATTATTAGTTAGTTTTAATTGTGCTTGTAATAAACACAAACTAAATATCAAGGAGAACAAAACTGCAATACTAAGATTTATTTTAACCTTATGATTTGTAGTCATTAAACTAATTTTCATCTGTTAAATAGGTGCGTTAACTGTAAGTGATCTATATGACAAATATGTGAATGAAAACTTATTACAAAAGCAGTCAAATTAGCTCAACCAAAGTGAATTTTTTATTGTTTGTTATCCTTTTCATAGTAAATGATTCAACATTTTTGAACTTGTTAGATTACTTTACTTACACTTTCCATGTTTTTACTGATGTTTACTAAAGTTTGAAAGCATGGATTGAAACCTTAAAGACAGTCAATCTAGCTCAGATGTCGCTATTTGTTACCATAATCCACCTGTTTAATGCCCATACCAAAACAAGTGTCACACCGTTGTCATTTAATACACCTAATTTTGCGCTCAATAACTGAAAACTAATGACAACATTAAAGGATATCATTATGAAGACGTCGCGTTCTCTTTCCCCCATTTATATGGCTCTAGCCGCAGCGAGTTTAGCTGTTGTACCACAGGCTTGGTCTGGTCATATTCAAGGGATAATTAAGGATGAAAAAAGCCAGCAACCCTTACAAGGGGCACTGATTAGTATTGAAGAGTTGAACTTGCAACTCCAGTCTAATCGAGATGGGCGGTTTTTCTTTCCAGAAATAGAAGCGGGTGAATATACCTTAGTTGCTCACTATTTAGGTGGTTCAACTTATAAAGAACGCGTTGCGGTAGCTACAGATGGGGTGACTCATACTCAAATCCAACTTTCTGGAGATGGGCTTGAGCATATTCAGGTTGTTGGACAACATGGTGCGTTAAGCAACTCTCTTAACCGACAAAGAGCCTCAGATAATCTCGTGAGTATCTTAAGTGCTGATGCATTAGGAAATTTTCCTGACACCAATATTAGCGAAGCATTACAGCGTGTACCTGGATTATCGATTGAGCGTGATCAAGGAGAAGGTCGATTTATCCGTGTTCGTGGTCTCGCGCCAGATTATAACGCGGTATCAATGAATGGGGCACGATTACCTTCACCAGAAAGTGACCGTCGAGCCGTAGCATTAGATGTGTTACCCGCAGATTTATTACAGTCAGTTGAAGTCTCAAAAACATTAACTCCCGACATGGATGCAGATTCATTAGGTGGCAGTATTGAAGTTAAAAGTTTATCAGCCTTTGATCGTGATGACACCCATATCAACATAAGTGCTGAAGCGTCACATGATGAGTTAACTCAGAATATAAATCCAAAATTAGCGGCCAGTTACAGCGATATATTTAATGACGTTTTTGGTGTAACTGTCGCAGCAAGTTGGTACAACCGTGATTTTGGTTCGGATAACGTAGAAACTGGTGGTGACTGGGCATTTGACGACACTTCATTATTGGAAGTCGCAGAGCAAAGAGATTATGAAATTAATCGTGAGCGCTTAGGTATTGGAGTTAATTTTGACTTTCGCCCTAATGAAAACAATGACCTATATTTACGCACTTTATACAGCGCCTTTGTTGATAATGAAACGCGAAATGGCAATGAAGTGTCATGGGATGAAGGGGTTTCAGAAGGAGTAACAGGCACAGTAGAAGCGACTCGCTCACTCAAATCTCGAGAAGAGACGCAGAAAATTGGTTCTCTCGTATTTGGTGGCCAATCAAGGTTAGATAAATGGACTGTTGATTATCAAGCAAGTTGGAGTCGTGCAACAGCAGATAAGCCAAGAAATATCGCTGGTGCAGAGTTTGAAAGTGAATTTGACGATGTGTTATTTGAAAACTCTCAAATACCGAAATTGATCGCTCCTGATAGGTTTTACAATGCATCAGAATACGAACTTAAAGAAATCGAAATTGCAGAGTCAAGTGCCGAAGACACTATAGCTTCAGTGCAATTTGATTTAACTAAAAATGGTTTAATAACAGACATGCCATTTGCGGTTAAGTTTGGAGCTAAATACACCGCTAGAACTAAAGAAAATAGCGAAAACATATGGATTTATGAAGATTTTGAAGACCAAGGTGTAAATGGAGAACAGCTATTAATGACCGCCTATTCTGGTGCAGAATCTGACTATAATCTTGGGCGATTAGGCCCTTCAATTATGGCCGCCCCAGTTTGGAATTTAGTGAACAGTCTAAACCCAGATAACGCCGTGGATGAAATTGAGTCAACGATCAACGACTTTACTATTGATGAGGATATAACCGCTGCTTATCTGATGGGACATGTCGATATTGATAAGTTACGTATATTAGCAGGCGTGCGATTTGAACACACTAGTTTGCAAACCTTTGGAACAGGGTTTAATGAAGAAGAGGATGACTTTATTGCCAACAATACTGAACGAGATTATGAGCATTGGCTACCGAGTATTCATGCAAATTATAAGTTTAGTGAAAATACAGTATTCCGCGCTTCATGGGGAAACTCCATCGTTCGACCTACGTTTTCACAACTTGCTCCAGGATTTCTAATCGAAGTTGATGACGATGAAATAGAAGCAAGTTTTGGTAATCCTGATTTAAAGGCACTTGAGTCGACAAATTGGGATCTGAGCATAGAGCATTACATGGGTGGTGTTGGCGTGATCTCAGCTGGGGCATTTTATAAAGAGATCAAACATTTTATTTATGAAACCGATTTAGGTGGCTATGACAAATATGCCAACTTTGATACAGCACAAACCTTTATTAATGGTGATGATGCAGATATTACCGGTGTTGAACTTGCCTATGTTCAAGATTTTGTGTTTTTACCTGAAGCTTGGCGAGGGTTAATTTTTACCGGCAATGTAACCTGGAGTGATTCTAATGCTCAAATTGCTTGGTTAGATGATGGGGTGCAATCGCGAAATATTCCGCTGCCGAGTCAATCTGATATCACCGCAAATGCATCACTTGGTTATGAAAATGCTTACGTGAGTTTTAATTTATCTGCAGCTTATAAATCAGAGTACTTGATTGAAGTGAATGAACTGGATGATGCCAACTTTGATATTTATCAGGATGCTCACACTCAGTGGGACTTTGTTGCAAAAGGATACCTTACAAACACAGTGACCATTTATTTGAAAGGTATCAATCTGACTGATGAGCCACTCTATGCCTATACAGGGCGATCTAACTATAACGCACAGTATGAAGAATATGGCCGTACGATTCAGTTAGGCATCCAATTTATCAATATGTAAATCAAGGAATAATAATGAAAAAGCTCACCATAAAAATAAAAGTAGCAGGCTTATTGACCTGTATGTTTGGCTTGAATTTACCTGTTGCCGTTAATGCAACCTCAGCTCATTTACCAATTGGCCCCATGGATGGTAGTCAGTCAGCTAAATGGAATGATAAGTGGTTATATGCCAGTGAAAAACAAGGTTTGTTTTTGAGCGACAAGCAAGCCGTAAGGCAAGTTGTTGCCGGAAACTTCACCTATCTCGATGTGGCTAAAGATATTGCGCTTACTTACGATATTAATGCAGACCAGATTAAAGCTATTCGTCTAGCACAGCCTAAAATGCACACATTAGGCTTGCTGCCTAAGCGCGATATAGAAATTGAATGGTTGTGTCTACAACCAAGAGAGGCTGATAACAATTTGTATGCATGGATAGGCAATGAGGCCGGTCAAGCAGAACAATGGCTATTAATGAGTAAGTCTGAGTGGAAACCACAGCTATTACGCAGTCTTTCAGTAACAATGGGCGCAATAAACTGTGCGGTAGATTCGCAACATGAACAGCTATATGTGATTGAAAATGCTACCGGTATTTGGAGGTACCCCGCGGCGCCATTTGCTCCCGCTGAAGGCGAATTGGCTTTATATCAAAAAGAGAATAGCTTTACTGACATCGGTTTATATAATGGCGAGATATTGATTTTTAATGATTCAGGCCAAATCTTTGGTGTTGACGGAGAGTTATATAGTCAAGCAATTGAAGGTCTAGATGAATTAGAAAGCTTTGCTGTTGATGCCACGAATATGACTGTGTACTCAGATGCTGATGGGCGATATTACCAGTTACCATGGCAAGCCGTAAAAGCTCAAGCTAAAGCTAATAATGAGCTTATTGTCGAAATACCCACCCAAGTAGAAAGTGGCACTGCCGATAGAGCAGGTGACACCATGGACGATCCTGCTATTTGGGTACATCCAAAATTTCCAGAGAAAAGCCGTATATTAGGAACCAATAAGCGCTGGGGCTTGTTAAGTTTTGATATGCAAGGCCAACAAGTTCAAGCGCTAGAAGTGGGGCGAATTAACAATGTTGATGTTAGACAGAAGGTCATGCTTGGTGGCCAATATCGCGATATCGCAGCCGCAAGTAATCGTGATCGTGACAGTTTGAGTTTGTTTGAAATCGACTCACAAGGTGATATCACTGTACTGGCAGAGCAACCAACCAGCCTTAAAGATATTTATGGTTTATGTATGTATCAGCCTAAACCTGATGAACTATATGCTTTCGCCAACGATAAATCGGGCATAATCGCTCAGTATCGACTGTCTTGGCAGCATGGCGGTTTAATTGCTAAAGAGGTTGGACACTTCACTGTGCCGAGTCAGCCTGAAGGTTGTGTCGCTGATGATGACAAACAGCAATTATTTGTAGGAGAAGAAGATGTGGGGATCTGGCAGTTTGATTTAACCCAATCTCCAATCAAGGGAAAACTGATTATTGAAGCTGGCGGACCATTGGTAGCTGATGTAGAAGGGATTGACTTGTACCATAAAAATAATGACGAAACTTATTTGGTCGTGTCAAGCCAAGGTAATGACAGTTACTTGCTTTACGAAGCTAAAAAGCCATTTGCTTATATTGGCCGCTTCCGGATCGGTGTGAATGGAGACAAAGGCTATGATGGTAGTGGTGAAACCGATGGTTTAGCAGTAACAGCTCGACCTGTAGGACAAGGTGTTTGGTCTCAAGGTATGCTGGTGGTGCAAGATGGGCGTAACCGACTACCTGATGCACATCAAAACTTTAAATGGGTACCTTGGAGTATGATCAGTGAAGCACTAGGTTTGTAGTGTTTTGAGTAGAGCATGTCTATTACTGCTTATTTAAATTGAGTAATAACAAGGCTCTATGGGTAATAACATCGAGTATAACGCCCCATTTACCACGAGTTCATTTAATTAATCTCGTTAAAATGGGGCGATTCTATGTTGGCTAGAGGCGGTGGGAAGCGATAATAAATGCATATCAAACAGCCCTTTGCAGCGTTAACAAGGCTCAAGATTTACTGTAAGCGATTGAATATTGTATTTTAAACTTATTATTCATCTCTTAACATGAGTTGAGGTAAAAAAACAGAGCCTAGGCTCTGTTTCATTGTGATTGGATTACATGATGACATCAATCAACTAACTGGATTTGTCCGTATGCTGATTTCCGACTAACTCAAGCCCCCAAACTAAGGCGATACCTAATATGGCGCAAGCAATGGCTAGACCGATTTGATGCGACTCGCCAGTGATGGTTTGAAAATCAAACGGGGAAAGATTTTGCTCCAATAAAGGCACTTGCTCGCCTTTAGAGTTTTCACGCCAGGTTAGCACCTGTTTCCATGGCCAAATTTTGCCAAGGGTGCCCAACATTAAACCGATTAAGAACATCAAAGTTGCATCATGAAACTTACGTAATAAGGCCGATAATACATGGCTAAAGCTTAATAAGCCCACAGCACAACCGCCGGCAAAACAAAGTAAATAGGCAATATCAAACTCCTTTGCCGCAGCCAATACCGCAGGGTACATTCCCAATAGCAGTAAAATAAAGCTACCTGAAATACCCGGTAAAATCATCGCACAAATAGCGATAATGCCCGCAAAGAAAAAGTTGATATAAGTGGCATCCATAGCAATAGGGTTAAGTATCGTAATCCCCCAGGCAAAAGCCACACCACAGACAAATAACGCGATTTTCAGCAACGAAAAATGACTGACCTGTTTAAGCATATGCACCACAGAGAATAAAATCAGCCCAAAGAAAAATGACCACACGGGGATCGGATGTGTTGCTAACAACCACGAGATTAATTTAGCTAAGGTAAAAATACTGGTTAAAATACCACCAAAAACACAGACTAAAAACGGCCCATTTATGTGCATAAATGCCGCTTTAAAACCTTGTGATTTAATCACCCCAAATAGCGATGGATTGATTTTACGAATACCATCCAGTAGTGGGTCTAAAATACCGGTAATAAACGCAATGGTCCCACCTGAAACGCCAGGCACTACATCAGCGGCGCCCATGGCCATGCCTTTCAAATACGTTGTAAATAACTTCAAAATTAACCCTAATCAGTAGTTTGAACACGATAATCTAGCTGGCGATTATACCCACTTGCTGATGGGCAAACCACTAGCAGAGTGTTAACAATAATGCTAACCTCATCCGACCAGACAAATAATCACCAGTAATGGATTATGAATAACAACAAACCTAATAAAGTCATGGCGTTATACCACAAGGTTACTCGCTACCCTTTCGGCGATAAAATTTTTTCTAAAATGGTATCCCGTATGGCACCGTATTTCGGCACTATTCACCCTCATATCACTTCGCTGCAAGAAAATCGCTGCGAATGTTTAATCAAAAAGCGCAAAATTGTGCAAAACCACATTGGTACTGTACATGTTATTGCGATTTGTAACGGCCTTGAAATGGCAATGGGGACTATGGCTGAGGCCTCTATTCCTAAGCACCTTCGTTGGATCCCTAAAGGTATGTCAGTAGATTATACCGCTAAAGCCGGTAGCGATATTTTGTGTGTCGCAGAGGTAAAACCAGAACAATGGCAAGTCGGTGATATGTTAGTCGACGTAAAAGCTTATGACACCAATGGTGTTGTGGTGGTTCAAGGCCATATCAAACTATGGATTTCAGAAAAACCACAAAAATAAATCATCTTCAATTTTGCTAGGGAAGCACAATGTTAAAAAATGGTCTAACAACAGGCGACAATCATTTAAGTAAAATCATTCCAGGGGTTATCTTTGTCAGTTTATTAACAGGTCTTTATGGCAGTTGGTATACGGTCGATCAGGGTGAACGAGGAGTATTACTGCGCAATGGTAAAATTATCGATACAGCCGAACCAGGCTTAGGGTTTAAAATTCCGTTAATCGATACAGTCGTCAAAATCTCTACTCAAACTCATACTGCCAGTTATCAAGCGCTGCAAGCTTATAGCCGCGATCAACAGCCTGCAACACTGCGAGCATCCGTCACTTTTAGTGTGCCGCCAGACAGGGTTGAAGAAGTTTATGCGAACTTCAAGGGTATCGATTCTATGGTGTCAAGATTGTTAGACCGCCAGGTGCCTACCCAAGTTGAAAATATCTTTGGTAAATACACCGCGATTTCTGCGGTGCAAGAAAGGGTTAAGTTTGGCATTGATGTCACTGACGCTATTACAAAGTCAATAAAGGGGCCGGTGACGATTAGCTCGGTGCAAATTGAAAATATTGATTTTAGTAACGCCTATGAAAAATCAGTAGAAGACAGAATGCGCGCCGAAGTTGAAGTGCAAACCCAATTACAAAATCTTGAAAAAGAACGAGTCAGTGCGCAAATTGCTGTCACTCAGGCACAAGCTGAAGCCGATTCACAATTGGCCCGCGCCATTGCTGAAGCGGAGAGTATTCGTATTAAAGGTGATGCTGAAGCATCAGCAATTAAAATCCGCGCAGAAGCCTTGGCTCAAAATCAAAATTTAGTTGAACTGACTAAAGCCGAGCGCTGGGATGGGAAGTTGCCAACCACTATGTTGCCAACAGGGACAATTCCATTTTTAGAAGTGCAAAAAAATAAATAGCAAATCGCTTATTAGGTAAATAAGCGTCAAAAGATTTACTTTGCCTTTCAAAGCAATTTGTTAGGCAAATTATTTTTATTTATGACGTGATTAACATCAATGATAAAAAGGAATTCAATCATTAATAGCAATCCCCTTCCCAACGAGCCCCAAACGCCTGACAATCTGGTTAGCATTGCCACACCCGTGATCAAAACACCCCCAGAAAGATTAGCTAACCTAGATGCCATTCGAGGCTTTGCATTACTGGGAATTTTGTTTTTAAATATTTATTTCATGGCAAATAATTTCTACGGTTATGCACCGCATCACCCCGAAAAAACGGCCGATATAGTCATTGAAGTTATCAGTAACTTTGTATTTGAAGGCCGCTTTATCAGTTTATTTTCGATGTTGTTTGGTGCTGGTTTATCGCTCCAATTTTGTAAAGCCGGCAATGATGATACTGCGCATCACACAGCCAAAAAACGACTACATTGGCTTATGATATTTGGGCTGGTTCATGGCGTGTTTATTTTCTCTGGAGACATCTTACTCACCTACGGTTTATGCGGATTACTGGCCTATAAATATTGCGCGTTAGCCCCTAAAACATTATTAGCCAAGTCGATAAAATTTATCTTGCTTGCAATGGTGGTGATTGCATTACTATCAATTACCATTGAAGACGAGCCCTTTTATCGCGGCTCAGCTTATTATTTGCAGCAGTTAGATATTTGGACCGGCAGTTACGCCACCCAGGTGATGATGCAAGGCATGATGGTAGGCTACATGCTGTTAATCATCCCTATTAGTCTTTTATGGTACGGCGCAGGGTTAATGCTAATTGGCATATACCTGATGAAACAAGGCTATTTTCACCGCGGCTTCAGCGCAAAACAGTTAGGAATATTTGCCGTTACAGGCATAATATTTTCTGGTTTTGACAGCGTATTAAGCCTGTCTAGCTCTGCAATGTTAAAAGAAATATCAGGTATTTTTATGATGCTTGGCGCTATACCCACCGCACTGATTTATTGGCATATTATTGTTAAACTCTGTCAAAACAACCCGCTAAAATTAACCTTATTACAAAACCTAGGGCGAGTATCATTAAGCTTTTATATTCTACAATCTATTTTAGGTGTGCTGTTATTACGCCATTGGATGCCACAATGGCAAATG
The DNA here is from genome assembly GCF_025370255.1 of Shewanella holmiensis. Lineage (GTDB taxonomy): Bacteria > Pseudomonadota > Gammaproteobacteria > Enterobacterales > Shewanellaceae > Shewanella > Shewanella holmiensis. Next base: position 12,275 of record NZ_JAMTCD010000004.1, on the reverse strand, counting down.
TCGTTTGATCGTATTGATTATATGTTACTTGCCATAGCATTAAGTGTGTTACAACTGAGTCTGGCAGCACTATATGTACGCATTTTTAATCAAGGCCCCTTAGAATACCTAATGCGAGTGCTGTCTAAACGCATCAATACCTAAAAACAAAATGTTTAGCGCTAGCAATCACTCAATCAGCTGATTAAAGGAATATTCTTGCAAACTACTCATAAAAGTAACCGCCAAAACCGTCATTTATTCGGAATATTGTTTATTCTCATTAGCCTGTCAGGTTGCATCAGTTGGGTCACGCCGTCTGTGACACCAGAACTCACTCAGCTTCAACCCGGTGAATTTACCTTAGACCCCAATCATGCGGCATTGATTTTTAAAATAGCGCATTTAGGGTTATCTACCTATGTGGGTCGGTTCAATCAATTTGATGCTCAACTGCGTTTTGATCCCAATAACATGCAAGCAGCATCACTAGAAGCCAGCGTGCAAATCAGCTCAATTGACGTCAACAATGAAAAACTTGAAACCACCCTGCAAAATAGCACTTGGTTTGATAGTAAAAAGTTTCCTCAAGCACTTTTTAAAAGCCAAAAAGTGACGCCGATTAACTCTGCCAGCTCAGATAATCAATTTGCCTTTGAAGGTTTGCTAACGTTACATGGCGTGACTAAGCCCGTTACCTTCAGCGCGACATTTCATGGCGGGACTGACAACTGGATGACAGGTAAATATACGTTAGGTTTTAGCGCGGTAGGCACCATTAAACGGTCTGATTTTGATATGAGCAGTTACATCCCCATCGTGGGCGATGAAATAACCCTAGAGATTTACGCGGAGTTTTTAAAACAATGATGATATTTGCCTTAATCATGCTAGTTATCTGGCTGGTGTTTTTAATGATCGGCTATGGATTCTATGCACTTTCGCCCTGGGTTATTAGCCTATTTATTGGCATTAACCTGTTGAGTTTCATAATAACTTGGTATGACAAGCGCATTGCGACTCAAAACCAAACATCGGCCCAAACTCAACGCAATCGTATTAGTGAAAAAACCTTATACCTTTACGCCTTAATCGGCGGCTGGCCAGCCGCCATTATTGCCCAACAATACTTTCGCCATAAAACACAAAAAAATGCCTTCAAATATCGGTTTTGGTTATCCATCGTTATCAATATAGTGCTTACTCTGGGGATCAGTTATTTGTATCTGCTGTATACCCTTTAAAACGTAAATGCCTTAACACTGAGCGGCTGTATCCATTGCATAAACTAGGGTAAACTGACGCATCATTTTAACGGATAATAACCAAGAGAATTTTTCATGCGCATGATCATTGCCGTAGCGGTAATCGCTTTAGTTATTTTTTATTTTTTTAGTCAGATGAACAATCAAAAAGCCGCCAAAGAAAACATTGCCAAAGGCAGCGCTTTTTTAGCGGAAAACGCCAAGCGTGATGGGGTAATTCAAACCTTGTCTGGCTTGCAGTATGAAGTGCTCACTAAAAGTGACAATACCGAACACCCTACAGCCAAAAGTAATGTTACTGTGCATTACCACGGTACGCTAATAGATGGTACGGTTTTCGATAGCTCTGTTGAACGCGGCCAAACGATTGCATTTCCACTTAATCAAGTGATTAAAGGCTGGACCGAAGGTGTGCAATTAATGACTGTTGGTGACAAATTCCGTTTTTACATTCCAAGTCAACTTGCCTATGGCAACCGTTCAACGGGTAAAATTGTGGGCGGGTCTGTGTTGATTTTTGATGTCGAGTTATTTGAGATTAACTAACCTCAACTCGGGTTAATAGATGAACCCAAAGCCATTAGATCCAATTAAATCTTCATAGACGTCACAGTGACTACAATTGACATCAGATTGGCATCAGCTTGACTTCAAGTGCAAATAAGCCAGCGAGACGCTGGCTCTTGGTTTTAAAATCAGCATCCATGCTTTGGATACTCGCTGGCTCATCTACAACCGCATTATTATCTCTTCGATTTAGCTTTATTGATGGCGGTGGGAACACAAGAGATAACTCGGAACTAGACAAAAGTGTGTAGGCCTTCGAATGAAGGCGTTGGCATTTTGAGCTTATAACATTTAGCTGAGTTGGAATTGGGATTTGTGTTTAAAGTCGAATCTTCATTGTTGTTAAAAGCCTGCGGCTCGCTTATGTGCAGATACTGCTTCGGGACGCTATGCGTCATCCCTGACCGCTTAACGAAAACATCCCTGTTTTCGATACCCTCAGCCGCATCTACACTTGGTTATTTGATCTCTTCGATTTAACCTTTCGGGTATCAATCGGACAATAAAAAGCTAAATCGTTTTTGGACAATTGTGAGTCAGCGATTTTGCTAAATCAGCATTTAACGGATTATCTAAGGTATGGCAAAACCTATAAACTGCATGCCTAATTAACCATACCTCCATACACACAACAATTGGAAAAATGCAGGATTAATCATTTAAGTAAGCGCGGTTCAATAACCTTTCTTAAATTGCTTTGAGGCATTCTGAGTGCTATTGATTAGCTTTCCGAGGGCTTTATCTTTAGAGCGTTTTTCAGCCAGAGTCGCTCCGTTTAGCGCTTGCTCTTTGAGCAATTTTTGATAACTATGCAGACGCCTTTCTGCTAGTTCACCCGCTTTTATTGCTCGTTGAACAGCGCATCCCGGTTCACTGCCATGCGAGCAGTCTGAAAAACGACATTGCTGTGCGAGCTCTGTTATCTCTGCAAAGGTCTCGCTAACCCCTTGTTCACTACTACCTAACTGTAACTCACGCATTCCGGGGGTATCCATTAGAATGCCGCCGTTTGACATTACTTTTAACGCTCTGTGAGTGGTGGTGTGGCGACCCTTACTGTCATCTTCTCGAATACCGCTCGTCTGCTGAGATTCAAAGCCCAACAAGTTATTCACGAGGGTTGATTTGCCAACGCCTGATGAGCCCATAAAGGCGATAGTTTTTCCATTACGACAATAAGGTTCAAGTGACTTAATATCCTGCTCATCTAGCGCATTAAGAGTGTGCACTTCTAGCATGGAGTCTAGCTCCTGCACTTGCTCTCGCTTGCTGTCAGCGTCTTCACACAGATCTGCTTTAGTTAAGAGGATCACCGGCTCTACCATCGCTTCACGAGCTAGCGTTAGGTAGCGCTCAATTCTGCTCAGGCTAAAGTCATGATTGAGTGAAGAGACGATCATCACCGTATCAATATTGGAGGCGATTAGCTGGGTAGAGACCTTTGAACCCGGCGCTTTGCGTTCAAACAGTGATTGACGCTCTAGGCTTCGATGTACTCTTAGTTGGTCATCAAATAGCAGCCAATCACCAACACAAATTTTTTCATCATTAACTGTAAAAGTTAGGCTTTGCTGGCCTTGTTCCGAGATAACCACAACACGGTCACGATGATGCTCAATCACTCGAGCCACACTATAATCTGTCAAATCTTCTAGACTAAGTTGCTGCTGAAAAAAAGGTTTCCACCCAAGTTGTTGAAATGTTGGGATTTGACTACTCATGCGTTGTACTCTCACGTTTAATGATTTCACTCATCATAGAGTGTCCTTGTCTGTGATGATTGAATATTTCCGACAACCTTAATCTGACTATGAGCTAACGCCACCATAAGCATCAATTGTCAGCCCTCGCTGTTTCTCATAGGTTTTGGGGGTAAAGCCTAACGTCTTTTTTAGGTAGCGGATCAAATGAGGTTGATCGCTAAAGCCAAACATGAACGCAACCTCAACCCAATCTAGCTCAGTAGAATCCCGTTGATAGAGGTATGCTAGCATCGCCTCTAGGCGATTCATGGATTGGCACTGTTTGAGGGTTAGCCCAGTTGTGCGCTGAAAGCTTCTTTCTAATGTCCGCTGCGAGCAGTAAAGCATCTCACCCAAACCGGAAATGGTACTTTGATCGAGATGTTGCAGCGCCTTACGGGTGATCTTGCTGTGCTGATCCTCAACGCATTGTTCTAGCCAAGGGCCGAGTACAGTATCTAACTGGTCAACACATTGCTGTGGATTGGTTTGAGCTAATTCAATTAAAGCGTTTTCATCCACGCCCAACTGCTTGAACAGCATTGAGTCTTTAGCTAGCTCAACCTTATCAAGTGCCAGTGGGTTTTCAGAAAATTCAGGTAAGCAATATAGAGCGCCTACGTGGAACTTTATCCCAAGATGAACAAAGGCCTTAGAGTGGTCTAACTCGAAGGTTTGTTGATGAGGATAAAGCCAATGACTTCCAACTCCCATAACAGTACCGGGGTTGAGATCATAAAGGTAGGCTTGGCTATGAGGCGAAATAATCAAATGCGCCGAAGGATCAGGGTTGAGCTTTGGATACTGAAAGCACTCTGAATCATGGAGTTTTTCGATCAACCAGTAGCATTCAACATATTTGGCAATGCGAGAGGATTGAGGGGGTTGTAGCCAATGGTTCATGCCGTTCACCGACTGCTTGGATAGGGAATTAATACTATAAACCAGATCAGCACAAGCATAAATAATCCCCTGCTAGGGTCTCGTAAAGGGTTGACGGTTTATTTGGAGTCAAATTCAATCCGAACAATTCGGTTTAACAGCCAGGCACAAAAATGCCACCCATTTTTTGAACAATAGCAAAGACGGTCGCTAACTCTAGAATGCGTGAATCAACCCACTCGCGCCGATGCTCAAAATTCTCACCCGTTGATTTATCAAAGCCGCACAAAAACGCCTTACGTACCACACGCGAACAACAGTGATAGTAAGGCGTATCTTCTAGGCTAACGATAGTTTGTCTTGGTCTGGCCATCTTTATTTACCATTTTAGAAGCGTAAATAAAGCGCAGTTTATCGCTCAATATTTAGCCAACAATCTTGGGTGTCTGAATTATCTTTACCAAACACCGGGGGCAAAACCAGAGCGAAGCGGCGGTTTTGACATCCGCGTGATTTGGCTTGTTAGAGTGCAAAAGCACAGTTGACGACGTTTTCATATTCTGTAACGCTAAACTTGAAGGGGCCTATTTCCTTGATTGGATCCGGATCCTCGTACCCATTCTCGTATGCAAATTCACTCCAGATATACTCCTCGCCAACTTTGGTGATTTTACACCCATAAGCGCCACAACCTATATCAGCGCACTCTGGACAAACATAAATTAGGCTTCTGCCAGACTCAGTTTCAGGCGGCTCTTGAAGTAAAAGCTGTTTTAAACTGTGCTTATTTAGATTATCCCAGCCTCTTGCGAAGCAGCCGAGGAAATCACCGTGACCACCAGCCTTACTTACTAGTTCAGCCAAAAGTGATTTTCCATCTATCGTGAAGTCAGAAGAATAACTTTCGTGCACAACCGTTCCGTTATCTTCACTACCTTCCCTGTGTTTAATTTTAAAATCTAGCACCATTTCTCTCTTGCACTCTAACATTTTATTAGTGCGCATGCGCGTTTACCTCATTAGACCAGTAAAAACGCGCATGCGCGTTTTCCAAACCTATTATCTAATTTTGAAAAGTTATACATCAATGATTTAAAATGATTTTGTTTGTTTTTGGCTGGAAAAACGCGCAAACTAATGAGGTTGAAAACACTCAAAAGCATCTAATTTTAAATACGACTGTATACCCATACATTGTTAGTCGCTTTACGGTAGAGCCAAACATTAGGCAAATAGAAACAACACAAAAATGCCACCCATTTTTTGAACAAAGAACATAACTCGTTTTCATGGCTTTGGCGAGGGTTACGATCGATGTGTTCAACTCATCAATTTTTATCGATATGGCTAAAATATTATCCTTAAATGAGTGATTTATGGTCATCTAAGAAATTTAGCACATCAGAAAAACTTGTTAACCATCAAGTGTTAAAAGAATTGTAATTTGATTGGGGATGATGACTTAAGCGCACAGCCAGCGCTGACAATTTGCAGCGCCTTGTCGTCGCTTTCGCTCTAAATGCTCACAATATTCAGTTAATGCGGGTAATGCTCCGACAGCTCCTTTAAATAATGCACCAAATTCAGTAGTGATTTTAAGCCAATTCTCTGCGGGGATGTTGAGTCTATTCAGTATGTCCTGGCTACTTGAGCTAATGGCACCACGCTTATCTTCTCGAATTATCCGACCGGTATCTTCAACTAAGACGATGTAGTCTTTCACGCTGAACATAAGCCCGTTAGGCATATTAAGTCGCTCATTACCCACAAACGGTAATAGCTCTGGTGGTTGCTCGCCTTTCATTGCTGAATTGATACGGCGCTGAATACTGGTGTAATCTGATTTTTCAGGGGTTGCGGCCATTTGAGCACGAATTGGGTTTAAATCGACATAAGCCATACAGGCTAAAACTGCGGCTTCATCAAGCAAAGCCTGAGATTTAAATCTGCCTTCCCAGAATCTTCCGGTACATTTATCTTCTTTGTTAGCCATTCTGGCTATAGGCTCACTGAGTGAGCGCATAAACCAACTGATATCAATTAAGCGATTACGGTATTCGGTAATGCATTCGTTAACCGTTTGAAGTTCAAACTGGTTAAGGTCTTCCTCTTTAAGGTATTTGTGCGTGAGTAACGTACCTTTAAAGCCCTTGTGCCATTGAATGAGCACTTCTTTATCTGACCACTTTTTTGCTTTGTCAGCATCGACTTTAACCACGACATGTAAATGATTGCTCCCTGCTTATTAACAAGAATGCATAAGCACAGATATCAATAGCAAAGACGGTCGCTAACTCTAGAATGCGTGAATCAACCCACTCGCGCCGATGCTCAAAATTCTCACCCGTTGATTTATCAAAGCCGCACAAAAACGCCTTACGTACCACACGCGAACAACAGTGATAGTAAGGCGTATCATCTAGGCTAACGATAGTTTGTCTTGGTCTGGCCATCTTTATTTACCATTTTAAAAGCGTAAATAAAGCGTAGTTCAGCGCTTAATATTTAGCCAACAATCTTGGGTATCTCAATTATTTAGCCTTGGATGTATCAATTATTTTTTAAAATCAGCCAACAATCTTGGATGTCTCAATTATTTTTTAAAATCAAAAAACAAAAAAACTTCAATGTACTCACTAATAACTTCCTCTAAATGGCTAACAAACATGCAAATTAAATTACACCCACAATGAAACATTTATCTTTCATTAAATTAGTCACTTAAATTTCAATTCTTGTGTATTAGCATTGGTATGTTTATTTTCCTTATCAACCCGCTTTCCTTCTTGAACTTCTGAGGTGATTTCATAAACAATTACTGGAGCGGCGCATCCAGCTAAAAAAATCACCAGCACGATAGCTGCAAATTTTGAGAGCTTATTCATGTTATTTTTCCTTATCAAAGATTGTTAAGTTGATTGGCAATTCTTATTTTATTTGCATCACAAACTTCTTTGCTTTGCGTCGAGCCATAAATATATACAGCAGGCTCAGAACAAAAATGACCAAACATCCAATAGCTGCTGTTTTTAACATTTTAGGGATCATGTGACGCAGCATGTACATATCTGGGTTACCGGTTTCCCACAACGTCCATTGTGTAGCAGTATCAGCGGCCAGCGCACTGTTACCAGTCGTTAACATAATGATGCCGTTGCCTGTGCTAGGATTTACACGCAAGCTTGCATTCAAAGAAGGTGATTGCCCACCATGCCCAATTATAAAATCGCCAGCATTATTACTGGCAAACAGCATGACGCCTAAGCCCCAAATATCTATTCCCATGCTAGTCGCGTTTGGGGTTCGCATCTGTTTAAGCGTCGATGCAGAAAGTAAATCGGGAGTGTTACTTTCCATTTCTGCAAGCGTAATGTTGTGGTTTAAGAATTTGACCAGATCATTCGCGCTGGTATACAAGCCCGTTGCAGCCAATGAAGTGTAATAAGGATACTGCCTAACGGTGCCTTTATCGTCGAAGTATTGCGCTAAATTGCCACCAAACTGGTCTTTGTCATAACTGGTCTTTGTCATATTCAGTGGCTCAAACACTGCACGATGCATGTAAGCACTAAAGGACATACCGCTAACTTCTTCAACAATCAGTTGCAGTAAATTGTAACTCCCACCCGAATACTTAAATTGAGTACCAGGCTCAATACCTACCAATACTTGGCCGTTAACTCCCTCATCGGCGTCTAAGGCTTGGGTTAAATGCTGTTCAAGTGCTTGTACTTGTTCTGCGCTTGAAAAACCATTGTGACCTAAGCCATCGGTTATCCCCGCGGTATGGCTTAACAAACGGCGTATGGTGACTTGTTCGTTATCAAACTGACTAGGCGGCAATTGCCAACGCGTGAGATAATTTGCTACAGGCGCATCTAAATCAAGCTTACCTTGCTCGACAAGTTTCATAACACCATAAGCCGCGACCCACTTGCCCAATGAAGCAACACCAAATACTGTGTCTGTTGTCACTGTTTCGCCTTTAGAATAGGAAAACTCATCGAATACCTTTCCCTCATTGATTAAGACAAAAATACCGTTTCCCTTGGCTTCAGTTTTGATTGATTTAACCGCTTCAGCCATAAAAGAGGCGTTATCATTGGTCGGAGCAATGGGTTCTTTAAACCAGCCTTGGGTGGTTGATACAACATTAAGTAAAACCCAGAGGCTCATCACACCCAGAACGACCGATACCCATTTAACAAAATTCATCATGACAGTGTCTCGCTATGTTGTTCGGCTCACAAAAACCGATATTCATTTTTGACTGGTCATCACAATAAGCTTCAGGTGGTTAGTTTGGTGACAGAAATGCTTCAACTGCTCGTGAACATCATCAACGACATTTCACTTCGGGTTAATTAACGTAGAATGCACGGTATAAATAAAAACCGGATCGAAACATGGGCAAATACAAACCAATCATCTTTCTTTTGCATGTTGCGCTTATTTTTTTCTCTGCATTACCGGCGTGGTCACAAAACAACAACTCGGCAGATACTGAATATCGCCCAAGCATGCCGAACAATGTATTTACTCAGATTCAAATAAGGCCCATAAAAAGCAATGAATCCAGCACAAGTATTCAATGTCACGCCTCCGGAGTAGACCAAAGTGACTGGCAACATATTAGCTTCAGTGAACTGCCTCAAAACCAGTTTTTTTGTCTGCGAGCAAAGATCAATATTCAGCGGGAAACACTATCGAGCAACCCTTCGTTATTAGTTGGTATGTTAGGTTCCACAGATTTTAGATGGGACAATAAACCGCTGATTTCAAATGGCTTACCTGCACGGTCGTTTATTGATGAAGATCCAGGGACAATAAAAACCTTGGTAAGACTATCAGATGACTTATTGAACGATGGGGAGCACATGTTGAGTGCAACCATATCGACTTTCAAGGTTGGCAAAGAGCTCGATTCTATCGGCTATGTATTGGCCATAGTCGATGAACAAAAGTTAGCTAATATGGTTTTATTGGTGAGCATGTTGAGTGCTTTTTTCATCGGTGTCTTAGTGATTCTGTTTGTTATCTTTCAACTGGTAAATTGGCTGTATCAAGCAGAAAAATCCTATCAAATGTTCAGTGTTCTATGCTTATTCGCCGCGCTTCTATTAAGCGTAGAACAAGCAAAGTTCTGGTTAGATTATCCCTACAATTGGCATGCACTGCGGCTGTCTGTCATCCTTGTGCTTACCTTCATTACAAGTTTCTTGCTACCTATGTTTTACGTCGCATACTTTAGACTTAAGCAGGTCAAAATATGGGTAACATCCAGCCTAATAAGCTTGATCATTATTTCCTTACTGGATCTTAGTTATGACACCACCAGTGTGGTTCTTTTCTTTGCTGCTTTATTCTGGTCGCTTGTTATTAACCTGCTGCAAATAAGAAAAAGTGGACAAGGTAAAGCCGTTTCTGTGCTTATCCTCATTGGTATCGGCTTCATTATTTTCTACCCCGAATATTTTGTAGAGTTTGGTTTTGCGATGTTTTTTATCGCTATTGTTATCACCATGTTGGTGGCACTAATCAAAGAAATGAGACAGCACAAAGCACGTTCATTAAAAGCGGAGCGCATCAAAACTGAACTGCTTAGACGTAACATGCAGCCACACTTTTTGATGAATTGTTTAACTCAGTTAATGGAACTGATCGAAACCAAACCACAGGATGCCCTTGTCTTGATTTCTGCTTTAAGTCAGGAATTCCGGCAACTGACTCAGCATAACGAGCAAGACTATGTCCCGCTATTCGACGAGATTGCCTTATGCAAAAACCATATACAAATCATGTCAATCCGCTATCAGAAAGATTATCAATTAGCGGTAGTTGGCGAAGTGGAAGGGATTTGGGTCCCCTCTGCTATATTGCATAGTTTGGTAGAGAACTGTTTTACCCATAACAAAATATCCAGTGATAGAACCTTCGAACTTAAGGTAACTCAAGCAGGTAGACAGGTAAATTTGACCTTGATAACACCGATCGAAAACAACACCAACCACCAAGGTACAGGCAGTGGAAACCATTTTATTCATGCTAAACTAGCCGAGTTGAATCAAAAAGAAGCCGAGTTTGCCAGCTATGAGTCTGGTGACAACTGGATATCACAGATCAGCTACTTAAACATCAACACAACAGCAAATTAATAACGAGAACGATATGGTAATTGTCATTGTTGAAGATGAACCACTCATACAGCAACGTATCCAACGTCTTACTGCAGAGATCTTGATTGCAAAATCCCCCAAAATAATCTGCTTTGATGATATCGATAATGCCGAATCGTTCCTTAGCGAAAATACCATTGATGTCTTACTGCTTGACTTGAATTTAATGGGCCGTGATGGCTTCACACTATTAAAAAGTAAACTTGCAGCGGCATTTCATACCATTATTATTTCGGCTTATGCAGAAAAAGCAATTGAAGCTTTTGAGTATGGCGTCTTAGATTTTATCGCCAAACCCTTTACCAAAGAACGGCTTATCCAGGCTTTTGAGAGACTGTTACACAACCGAAAAAGCGAATACCATAGCTGTAAATATTTAAGCGTAAAAAAAGCCGGAGAGCTCCAGCTGATATCCCTCGAAGACATTAATTATATTCAAGCAGACGGTCACTACACTTGGCTTAATCTCTCCTCTTCGGATGAAGTCATGCCAACAAAAGTGCTGCACAGTAAAAACATTGAGAAAATTGAGCAACTACTTCCCGAAAGCTTTATGCGCGTTCACCGCTCATATCTGGTCGATATGCGAAAAGTTAAGTCTGTTAGAATCCAAGAAGGAAGTAAGTACACACTATTGCTCAATTCAGGAGAGGAAGTTCCTGTCGGAAGAACGAAGTATGAACAAGTAAGAAAACAGTTAAGCGGTATTTAACTATTTAATCGAGAGGCTTGAATAGCACGCAATGTATAGAAAATTGTCGCGATTTTATAGGCTCCATAACACTTAAGAAGAATACTATATGAACGACTTTGAACGTAAAGAATTGATCGAAGAAAGTGGCAAACTGCACAATATTGTTGAAAGTAGTTACTTGAGCAATACAGCAAAAAAAGACGATGAGCAGTGGCTCGAAAAACAAAGAATACTGCTTGCTGACATGGCAATTCATCTGCTGCAAACCGCTATAAAACCGGGCGAATTGGAAGTCGAAAAATTGACGAATAATATTCACGCCATTTTAACCATCGCAGATCAGTTCATCCCGCACGCTAAACTTAAGAATGCGACTGAAAAACTCTATCAAAACAACGTATAGAAAAACTACAGGGTATAGCTTTGGGCGAATTTAGCCACTTAGACTTTTATCTAGCCAAAGTGAGCTTTCAACTAAATTTTTCGATTAGGTGGCTCGTCAAAGATTTCTTTGGTCTCAAAATTAAAGCCTCGAAGAAAAAACCATATCGTTCAACATTTTTAACTCATCATGAAGCTGGCCAATTGTCACTGTGATAGTCAATGGAGATGAAGTATCTAATTGGTAAAAATCTGCATCGTTGAATGAGTAAGAGCATCCTGCACCTAGAGCCAAATCAATGGCATCTAAAATTGTTGACCTACCAGAATCCCCTGGCCCGATTAGACAGTTAAGCCCAAGCTTTGGATTCCAAGAAAGATTTTAATTGTTCTAAAGTTTTGTATATCAATATGACGAATAACCGACATGCCAAATCCCTTCGCTAGCAAGCATAAAATAATAGTTAAGTTAACACTTTAAGCTTTATGAAGATGAATCGCCACCGTAATTACAGTCACTATGTAGCATTACTAAAATTTGGCCAACAACCATGTCACAGAATCTCCTTGCAAACGGTGCCGAAACAAG